>CAVSNF010000019.1:0-509370 GCA_963729195.1 uncultured Actinomycetes bacterium | reverse complement strand
CCACCCGCATGCTCCCGGAGTTCCTTCTCGCGCGGCACCGCTACCAGGCCCTCCTTCATCCTGCTGGTGGTGCCTCCGCGCGGAACCCGGCGCGTATGCTTGCGATGTGGACATCGCTGCCTTAGTGGTGGTTGGCATCGCCATTGTCGTGGCTATCCTCGTTCTCGCCTGGAGTAGCGGCGACTAAGCGTCGTGTCGTTCCAATCGGCTAACACTGCAATCGCGCTTCTCATCGATGAGGTAGGCGATCGCGCCTAGGGGGATGCGCCACCGAGCTGTAGCCCTCAGCAGAAGGGCAGCAGCTGCCAGGGAGCGTCGGTTACCGGCGGCGGAAAACGGGAAGCAGTTGGATGCCGTTCGCCGGGTCACACCTCCCCGCCCACGATCCGACATGGTACCCCCAAGACCAATCCGCAGAAGCCCACACCCCGGGACCCGCGGGTACCCCGATGTCCCACACCCGCACGCCGCCGAAGATCAAACTCCACAACGGAAGTGAGCACGATGGCTAGGCGAGCCTTGATAGTCGAAGACGATGCGCCACTGCGGAATGGGATCCGAGAGGTTCTCGTACAGGACGGGTACGTCGACTCGGTCGCCACGGTTGGCGACCTCCAAGATGCCCTCACTCAAACCCGCCAACACCAATTCGACGTGATCCTGTTGGGTCTAGTCCTCAATCCTGCCGACACGCGCGCAGCCATCACCCAACTGCGCCACGCCTCACCCATCAGCCAGGTCATCGTCTTGGGCCTTCAAACCGACCCCACCTACAAAGACGCAGCGATAAGAAACGGAGCCGCTACCTACCTCCTCAAAGACACCCTGCACGACGATCTCACAACCGCCATCCACGTCAGCGCCTAGAGGAGCCACACCATCACCAGATTCGGGAGAGGCAACACGTTCTCTGCTTCCTTGGAGGAGGGTTTTCGTGATGGCGGCTAGGAGACAACGATCTCGCCGCGTGAACGGAGCGGCGGGCGCAGTGGGTATTGTGATTGCCGGGTTGGCGTTGAGACGTGTCGGAGTGCGCTCGGGAGTTACGAACGACGAGGTGCGGGGGGAGCTTCCGGGTGATGATCTGGTCTCCGACCCGCTGTGGACGTCGACGCGGGCGATCACCGTCTCGGCTCCGCCGTCGGCGGTGTGGCCGTGGATCGTGCAGATGGGGTTTCCGGCCTTTCGTGCGGGCTGGTACACACCGTATTGGCTTGACCGCCTGCAGTGGGGGATCACTCACCGAAGTGCCGACGAGATCCGACCGGAGTTCCAGAACCTGGCTGTCGGCGACCGGGTGCCCGACAGCGCCGATTGGTCGGTGTTTTTCACCGTTGAGGTGGTCGAGCCGGATCGCGCTTTGGTGCTGCTTTCCACACGGCATCTGCTCAGACCGCTGCGGTCGATCAAGTTCAGCTGGGCGTTCGTGCTCGATCCGGTAGGACAGGGCGCGACCCGCCTTTCGATGCGAGCACGAGCGTGGTATCAGCCGCGGTGGGCGGGCGTTGTGATCCGGCCGTTGATCGGAGTCGGGGACTTCCTGAACGCCTCTGCGATGCTGCGGGGGATCAAACAGCGAGCCGAGACGGAGCATGGCGCAACACCGGAGAGCGGGTCGGCGAAGCCGAACCGGCGGATCGGGCGTGAGCTCGCCGACGTTGCGATGGCGGCGCCGTTGTTCGTGGGTGCGCCCCTGGCTCGTCGCCGACACCTGCGCTGGGGCGCTTCCGACGCCGAGGTCGGTGCTGCGATGCCGGGCGATGAGATCGTCTCGCAGAGCAGTGTCTGTGCCACCCGGGCAATCACGATCGACGCGCCGCCGGAGCAGGTGTGGCCGTGGATCGTCCAGATCGGGTTTGGACGCGCCGGCTTCTACAGCTACGACCTGTTGGACAACGCGGGGCGACGCAGCTCCACCAAGATCCTGCCCGAATATCAGAATCCCCAGGTCGGCGACTGGGTGCCGATGGCGGCCAACATCTCCGAAACCACTGCCTTCAAGATCGCGGGCTTCAAGGCCAATAGCTGGATGCTCTGGGCAAAGCCGCACAGCACCTGGGCATGGCAGCTGACGCCGCTCGAGGGTAATCGCACCCGCCTGGTAACCCGGCTGAAGGACCGCTACGAGTGGCGAGCCGCCCCCGCATCCTCGCTGCTGTCGCTCGTACTGTTCGAAGCTCGGCGACTACGCGATGATGCGAAAACAGCTCCTCGGCATAAAAGCGCGAGCTGAGGGTCAGCTGAGGGTCGCGCCTTCGCGTCTTGGCGGAGCACAATGAACGACAGAGGAGCCGCGAAACCAAGACGGATCTCGCGCAACCACCGGCGAGGGATCATCTCTCGAAGTGACTGGTCAGTGGCTCGCACCCACAGCCAGAAAAACCCGAACACTACAGCCGCATATATGCCGTAGTACCCGTCGCGCTGAACGCCGAGCAGGTCGGCGAACACGAACGGCACGGCAAAGCTGAGCGTGAACCCACCGAAGGGTCGTTCTCCACATCACCCAGGCGAGGTGAGGGTGCGTCCCTCACCTCGCACTGAGCTTGTGTGAACTAGAAGGTGCCGCTGGCGATGAGGGTGCCGCCGAGGGTGCGTACCCGCACGGTGGATCCGGCCTTGATCCTGGGTACGGACTGCCCATTTTGAGTGTTGCGCTCAACATGGGCTTGGCCCAGGCGGGTGACCACGGGGCTCGCCAGCTTGTTGCCGTTGACGAACACGTTCACGTGCTTGCCAGCGAGCGCCTTGATGTGCTCGGCCTCGATTTGGAGTTCGCGTTCGCTGCCGTTGACCTTGGAGGTGGCTTTGCCGGTGGCGTTCGGGAACGAGATGCTTCCCTTGAGCGAGATGGTGCGGGTGGTGCCTCCGCCTTTGGCCATGGCGGTGGGTGCGATGACAGCCATCGCGACACAGGCGATCAGTAGTGAGATGAGAGTCGTGCGACGCATTGATGTTCCTCCTCGTTGTCTCGGTGTAACCGCACTCTGCCGGGGTTGGAGTCGAGGTCGCAATGGGACATTGGTCCTAGGACCGTGGCGTCGGCGCGGCGTTCCAGGCATGCTGAAAGGGTGCGCCGGCCATGTTTCCCCAGTCGATGAGCTCCGGGCGCGGAGAGATTCTGCGTCCGGTGGCGACCTTTGCGCTGTCCGGGCTGGCTGTGCTGGTGCTGGTGGCGGTCGCCGGTGCGCTCGCTCTGCGGAGCCTGAGCACGTCCGAGGCGGTGAGGGACGCCCGTCGGGTAACGACTCTGACCGGGCGGGGAATCGTCCAGCCGTTGCTGACAACCGCGGTGGTGCGCGGCGACCCCGCGGCCATTGACCGGCTCGACCGGATTGTGCGAAGCCGCGTGCTTACGCCTGATGTCGCCCGGGTGAAGGTGTGGAACGCCGAGGGCAAGATCCTGTACTCGGACGAGGGGCGTTTGATCGGCCGTCGGTTTCCGCTGGGAGCGGATGAGCTGCACGCGTTGCGCGCCGAGACAGTGGCCACCGAGGCGACGGACGTGTCCAAGCCGGAGAACGCCTACGAGAACAATCTGGGTGGCCTCACGTCGGTCTACCTCGGCCTGCGCGCGCAGGACGGGACTCCGGTGCTGTTCGAGGAATACCTGCGTTCCAGCGCGATTGCGGGCGACAGCAGGAGCGTGGCGCGGCTGTTCGTTCCCGTTGTCGTGATTGCGCTGCTGGTGCTCGCCGCGCTGCAGATACCGCTCGCGTGGCGTCTGGCGCGCCGGGTTCGCAACGCCCAATACGACCGTCAGCGCTTCTTGGAGCTCGCGATCGATGCTTCCGACCAGGAGCGTCGGCTGATCGCCGGGGGGCTTCACGATGGCGTCGTTCAGGAGCTTGCCGGGCACTCGTTCCAGATGGCCGCAGCACTCGAACAGGATCCACCCAAAGCCGAGCTGCGACGGGTGCTGTCCGAAAGCGCCGCCGGGACACGCAGCGCTATCCGACAGTTGCGATCGTTGCTGCTTGAGATCTACCCGCCCGCGCTGGACGACCAGGGACTCGCTGCGGCGCTACCCGATCTTGCGGCGCCGCTGAGCGCCCGCGGCATCGATGTGGACGTCAACGTCCAGCCGGGACTGGCGCTCCCCGCCGAGATCGAACGGCTCGTGTTTCGCAGCACCCAGGAGGCAATTCGCAACGTCGCCTCTCACGCCGCAGCCCAAAACGTCAAGATCACCGTCACACAGGCCAGCGGGAATGTCACCCTCCGCGTCGTCGACGACGGGTGCGGGTTTGACGAGGCGGATCTGGCGAGGCGTCGGGACGAGGGCCACATGGGCCTAGCGATGCTCCGTGATCTGGCGGAGTCCGCCGGCGGCAGCTGCGTGTCACTTCAGCACCCGAGCGCGGCACAACCGTCGAACTAACCGTACCCGCCGCATGATCCGGGTCGCAATCATCGACGACCACGCCATCGTCCGAAACGGGCTCGTGCAACTGATCAGCTCCGATCCCGCCCTCGCGGTCGTGGGCGCGGCCGGGGATGGAGAGTCCGCGGTCGCGCTCTGCCTCGAGCACCACCCAGACGTTGTCCTCATGGATCTGTCCATGCCCGGGATGGATGGTGTCGAGGCCACCCGCCGGATCATCGAGCAGGTGCCGGACATGCAAGTGGTCGTGCTGACCTCGTTCGTTGATCGCGAGCGGGTCGTGGACGCACTCAACGCCGGAGCCGTCGGCTACCTCCTAAAGGACGCCGAACCCCGCGAGTTGCTCCGCGGCATCCACGCCGCCGCTCGCGGTGAGTCGCCACTCGACCCGCGCGCAGCGCGCACGATGCTCACCGCCCAGCGCACCCTCGACCCACTAGCAGCCCTGACCGAACGTGAACGCGAAGTACTCTCGCTCGTCGCCAAGGGCCTTCCCAACAAGCAAATCGCACAGAGACTCAAGATCAGCGAAAAGACCGTGAAAGCACACCTCACCCACGTCTACCGGACAATCGGCGTCGACGACCGAACGCAAGCCGGGCTCTGGGCCCGACATCAAAACCTCTAAGCCGACAACACCGGGCTATCTGGTAAACCGACCACTCAGTGGGGCGGTTTAGGCCACTGCGCGAGCGTGTTCGCCCTCTTGCAGAGCCAAGGCCCCTGGACAACCGCTTGGGAACCAGAATCGGCGGTCGGCATCCCTGGAGCTACTGGCCTGAGATCTTCGTCAGTCAACTCGAGTTCCTCCCCAACGGCAGCGTCTGCCGGGGGTCGGTCACCAAACGTGCAGCCGGTCTGGATTCGACGGAGTCTGCCGCCTGCGCGACCATACGCGGCGCATGGTGCACGCCGGTTGGCAGCTAACCTCAAACGCGCAGCTTCGCGGCACGCTCACCGCCAACGACGCCTGACCCGACGGCACTGTGCAGATGGCTACTGGAGGGTGGCGAGGTAGGCGACCAATGCGTCCAGTTGCCTCTCGGTGAGTATTCCGCCCCAGTGAGGCATGCTGACGATCGGGGCTTGTCCGAGGACGCTTCCTGACACGATCACGTCTTTGATTTTCTGAGGCGTGTTGAATTCCGAACGGAAGTCGGCACCCGCGAGTTGGGGAATCGTCTTATCCGGCGACGCGGGGTTGGGCACACCGCCGAGGCCGTTTGGCCCGTGGCAGTTGACGCACCCATACTTCACATAGAGCGCCTGTCCTTCGACTGCCTGTCCCTGGTTTGTCGGAACGGTTGGCGGTGTCGCTCCCTCCACAGCCGGGAGGCCGGCATGGATGAAGTCGACCAGGTCGGAGATCTGCCGTTGGGAAACGATCCCACGCCAGATCGGCATGTACGGGTGGGTGGGATTCGCCGACACGCCAGCGCCGTGCTCGATGATGCTGGTGAGCTGTGCGGCAGTCAGCGACGTGCCCAACGTGTCCAGCGCAGGCACGTATGGCGACACCCCACCGGTGCCATCCATGCCGTGGCACTGGCCACAGCCAAACTGCACAAAGTCGTGGGCTCCCGCCGCGACCGCCGGAGTGACCGGCGCCGGCGGCTGGGTAGCAGCCGACGAGGCTGGGGCAGTGGTAGTACTGGAACTACCGCCACCCATTGTCCAACCGATACCCCAACCAATGAACCCCGCCGACAGCAACGCAATCACGCCGACGATCAGCACCTCATTCCACGGAAAATCTTTGGTCTTCCGTTGGCGATCTGCCACTGCGGCCCCTTCCGGCCCGACGAATCTACCACGCCCCGCCCCCGCGCTGCCAGATCTCTCACCCCCGACTGCGCCTACCCCCCAGCGCGCTGGCCTGTCGCAACATGCGAGATGGCCAGGGACATCGTTAGTGGGACGGGTCGCATGTGTCGGTGTGGAACTTCGGGATTCCCGTTCGCAGTTGAGGGTTTCCCCCGATGTCGCACCCCCGGCTGCAGTCGAAGATGAGGTAAGACCCGACGTGGAAAGGGTGGATCGTTATGGGATTTCGACTCGAAATACATCTACCAGTCGTCGACGAGAAGGTTCGTTGTCCAGTACGACGTCGCACCCTTGATGCCGATGCCTGCGGTTCTTGTCGGCAGTTTCGCAGGGTGGTTGGTCGACCCGACACCGGCCAGATCATCTGCGAGCCATGGGCGCGGAGTTCACCGACGCGGTGGTCCGACCTCCGGTAAGCAGCACCGAACTCGCGGCCAGGGGGCAGTTTCCCACCCGTGTTCGGGCCCGAGTCGCGATTCGGTACGCGGTCGGCATGTGGATCACCGTGATCGCCACCGCAGTGCTGGCGGTGGGGTTCAATCTGGGGACGATCGCCTCGGTCGGTAGCCCCGTTTCGCTTGCGGTGTTCATGCGGGCGGGCATCGGCGCGGTGCGCCAATCCTTCTGGGTGACTGTCGCCTGGATCGCCTCGGCGGCCATACTCGACGCCCTGGAAGCACCGCCGCGATCGCGGCGCGGCAGGATAACCACGGCTAACTGACTCGGATGAGGCGGATACGCGCCCCGTTCAAGTCGATGGTGATTGTGGCCGATGCTGGTTGTGTTGTAGCCAAACGCGGAGCCTCGGCGATGGAAACACGGATCGTGTCACTGTTGGCCGCTGGCTGTGGCGGGGGGGTTGTCTTGTGGTGACGCGTCCGGTGGGTGGGTTTACGATGCGAGAGCACCCGGTTTCGGGGTTGCGACCGACAGTGCGATTCGCCTTGGCGTGCCTGTTGACGGCGGGTTGGGTCGCATTCGGCGTGTGGGCGTCCGGCCCGTGGCGCTATGACCTTGACCAGGCGCTCGGACCAGTGATGGCATGGGTGATTCCAATCTTCTTGGCCTACATCCCGGGACTGGTGATTGGGTTTATGGCAGCGACGCTGATCGTCACTCCCTATCACGGCTTGGCGTCCCGTCGGCCCGCGGGGCCGTGGCCGACCAGTGAATGGCCGCCGCTGACCGTCGTGGTCGCAGCGTGGAATGAGGAGGAGGCGATCGAAGCGACGCTGGCACGACTCGCCGAGACCACCTACCCGGGACGCATGCAAGTCGTTTTGGCAGACAACAACTCCACCGACCACACCGCCGAGCTCGCCGCGGCCGCGGCCACGCGACTGGGCCTTGACTATCGCCGTGTCTTCGAACCGAGGGCGGGCAAGTTCCACGCCCTCAACCGCGTCCTAGAAACCACCGACACGCCACTGGTGGCGACCGTCGATGCCGACACCTTCCTTTACCCCGACGCACTCACCTACCTCGTCTCCCGAGTCACCGACCGACCCCAGGATCAACACGTGTGCGCCTGCGCCGGCGCACTGATCGTCGACAACGCACGCGAAAACCTCCTCACCAGGATGCAGCAGTGGGACTACCGCCTCGGCATCAACGGCGTCAAACGCATGCAAGCCGCCTACAACAGCGCCCTGGTCGCCCAGGGCGCCTTCTCCGTCTACTGGACCGAGGACGTCCGCGCCGTCGGCGGCTGGCCCGACGCGATCGGCGAAGACATCGTCCTCACCTGGACACTGATGGAACAACGCGGCCTCGTCCAATACGAACCACTCGCCCTCTCCGCCACCAACGTCCCCTCCAAACTCAGCCACTTCATGCGACAACGATCCCGCTGGGCACGCGGCATGTTCGAAGGCATCCACACAAACCCACCCCAACACCAACCCCGAATCATCGCCAAAGCCGTCGCCGGCATCGACTACCTCGTGCCATTCCTCGACATCGGCTACGTCTTCTTCTGGATCCCCGGACTGATCCTCGCCCTGCTCGGCTACCCACTGATCGTCTCCTGGTGGTCAATGCTCCTCATCCCCATCACCCTCATCGTCTACAACACACTCCGACGCTGGCAAGAACACCACGTCTTCCAAACCCACCACATCGACCTCCCCACCGACCACCAAGGCTTCTGGAGCTACCTCTTCCTCTACCAAGCACTCGCCTCCACCGCATCCATCCGCGGCTACCTCCAACACCTCACCCAAACCAAACGCCGCTGGAAATAACCCTAGCGACCGCAACAGGCGCCAACCCGAGAGGCTGATCCGCCGTAAACCGTGGGCGAGAACGCTGTTGGGAGGGGTTCGCGAGACTGTAACGCTCGACCGGCGACTTCCGCGAAGCCTCCGACGCCGCTTTGGCGTGGTTGACGTGTTGCGACTGGCGGGATAGGCTGGTCGTTCGCTCTCGAAGGAGGAGTGCCGAATGTCTTGGAGCCTCAAGGGGAGTTACGCGGAGACGTGTTCGTGCGAGTTGATGTGCCCGTGCAATCTGTCGTTTGACCACGGTGCCACGTACGATTTCTGTCGCGCGACGCTTGCGTTCAGTATTCGCGATGGCGATATTGACGGTACGGATGTCAGCGGGCTTAAGGTTGTCGCAATCATTGACACGCCAAAGGTCATGACCGACGGCAACTGGCGGCTCGGCGTGTTTGTCGATGAGCATGCGACGGATGAGCAGATGGAGAAGCTCGTGGGCGTGTTCGGCGGGCAGTTGGGTGGGCCGATGGCGGGGATCGCTCCGTTGGTAGGGGAAATGCTCGGTGTCGAGCGGGCGGCAATCGAGATAATCGATGACGGACTCAATCACACCGTTCGCGTTGCGAACGCGATCGACTTCGAGATCAAGGACATCGTGCCCTTCGGCGTTGAGACCGGCGAGCCAGTGCGGTTTAGCGGCATGTTCCACCCAGTGGCGTCAGACCTGACGATGGCTGAGGCGACGCGCTCACAAATCAACGCCTTCGGCATCGCCTACGAAGGCAAGACCGGCGTCTCCACGTCCGAGTTCTCCTGGGCAGCTTGAAGGGATGATCGCCCCGGCGGCGCCACCGCAGGTCTCGGGCGGCGCAGGTCTGGCTCCCGCGTTTGCGGCGGTCCGCGCTCGGCTGGGTCTCGTGGCTCTGCTTTTGGTGCTGGCCGCTGCGTGTTGGTGGTGGACAGCCAACCAGATGCAGGGGATGGACAACGGACCCTGGACAGGGCTTGGAACGCTCGCTTGGTTCGTCGGCGTATGGGTGGTCATGATGGCCGCGATGATGCTCCCCTCACTCGCCCCCACCGTCGCCCTGTATTCCGTCATGACCAAGCAGGGCGGACGGCTCCTGCCGCTCCTATTCGCAGCGGGATACTTCGTCACGTGGGCGAGTGCTGGACTGCTCGCGTTCGCTCTCGCTGCCGTAGGAGGTCGGCTCGCGGGAGGCGTGCTCTCCTGGGACCGGGCTGGTCGCTGGGTGGCGGGCGGAGCGCTTATCGTCGCAGCCATCTACGAGTTGACGCCTCTCAAGGATGCCTGTCTCGGCAAGTGCCGCAGCCCGCTTGGGTTCTTGATCGGTTCTTGGCGCGGCGGCCGCTCAGGCGCACTGCGGATGGGGGCGAAGAACGGGGCGTGGTGTGTCGGGTGTTGCTGGGCGCTGATGGTGTCGCTTTTCGCGCTGGGGATCATGAGCATTATCTGGATGGCCTTCATCGCCGCGCTGATCGCCGTCGAAAAGACACTTCCCTGGCCCCGCGCCGCGACCTACGCAACAGCCGCGATTCTCTTTGGGCTCGGCGTGCTCTTACTTGTTGCGCCAGACGCGATACCAGGGCTCACGATCCCCGCGACCAACACCATGCCGGGGATGGGGCAGATGGGTTCGTAGTCGGCACCACGGGAACCACCGCCCAGCCCGTTAAACACGCCGACCAGTCATCAACGCCCCAGTTGGTGCGGCTCCCACGCGTGCGCGCGAGGAATGCGATCCGCCAAGCTGCATTCCGCCGCCGAAAGCGGGTCTGACGACCCCCGACTAGCAGACCAATCCACACGCACGCTCGCACGCGCAGCCGTGCGGGCTGCGCGCGCGCCGGCGTCGGGGGGCGCCGGATCGAGCGTGCGTGGGATACTCGGGGGGTGGAGCGCCCGGTGGTGGAGTTTGCGTGGAACGGTGAGGTTTCTCTCGCCTATCAGGTGGTGGGTGAGGGCCCGATTGATGTGCTTTTGGTTCCGGGGTGGTTCTCCAACCTCGATATTCAGTGGGAGAGTCCGTATCTGGCGCGCTTTTTGCGTGGGCTTTCCGAGCGGGCGCGGCTGATCATCACCGACCGCAGGGGTTGGGGGCTTTCGGAGCGGTTCTCGCCGGGTGATGTGCCGCCGCTGGAGACACTCGCCGATGATCTCGGGGCGGTGCTGGACGAGGTCGGCAGCCAGCGGGCGGTGGTCATGACTGCGGATGACACTGGCTTAACGTCGCAGTTCTTCGCGGCAGCGCATCCCGAGCGGGTGGCGGGGTTGATCCTGATCAACTCCTACGTGTCCTACCGCGCCACGCCAGAGACGCCGTGGATGCCTGACGCGAGCTGGTGGGAGGAGTTCATCGAGCAGATCCGCAACCAGTGGGGGCGAAGCTCTTGGCCGTGGGGCCCCGACGCGGGTGGAGCGACCGAGCGGGACTGGTTTGTGCGGATGCAGCGAGGCTGCAACGCGCCCGGAGCAAACGTCGCCGAGCTTCGCCGGTTCGTCGATTCCAGCACCGCTGACGTACTGCCCGCGATCCGGGTACCAACCCTCGTGCTCGCTGATCGTGACGAGCAGGGTGGTTCGTTTGAAATGGCGACTGCGCGCTATCTCGCCAGTCATATCCCCACCGCACATCTGGTCGAGTATTCCGGCGATGGAGACTTCTACTGGTACAAGCCGGCCGACACGATCCTGCAGGAGATCCACGCGTTCCTTTCGACTCTTCATGCCGAACAGGCCGTGTTTGACCGGGTGCTCGCAACGGTGCTTTTCACCGACATCGTTGATTCCACCGCGCAGGCAGCAGCGACCGGCGACCGAAGCTGGCGAACGACCCGCGAACAGCACGACGCCCTGATTCGCAGCGAACTCGCGCACTATCGCGGGCGCGAAGTAAAGACGATGGGCGACGGGTTCCTCGCGACCTTCGACGGGCCAGCTCGCGCGGTACGCTGCGCCCAGGCCATCATCGCCGGGGTCGCCCACCTGAGAATCGAGGTGCGGGCCGGATTGCACACCGGCGAGATCGAACTCGACGGCACCGACGTGTCTGGCATCGCCGTCGCCATCGGTGCCCGCGTCGGCGCGATGGCGGGTCCGTCTGAGGTGCTCGTCTCCCAGACGATCAAGGATCTCACCGCGGGCTCCGACATCACCTACGTCGACCGGGGCGAGCATGAACTCAAAGGCGTCCCAGACAAGTGGCGGCTCTACGCGGTGACGAGGTGACGCTGAAGCACACGTCGGGCTACGCGGTCGCGGCCGACGGTGCCTACATCGCCTACGACACGGTTGGCGAGGGGCTGGTGGACTTTGTGTGGCAGGGCGACGGCTACTTTGCTGTGATCGATGTGTGGGGCGAGTATCCGATGTGGGCGGAGTGGTTCCTGCGGCTCGCGGAGTTCTGTCGGGTGATCCTGATCGATAAGCGCTCGACCGGTTTTTCGAGCCGTGATTTCGGGGTTCCGAATCTTGAGCGGCGAGTGTCCGATCTCGTGGCGGTGCTGGATGCGGTCGGAGCCGAGCGCCCGGTTCTGAGCGGATTCTTCGAGGGCGCGACGCCAGGAGTAGTTCTAGCGGCCACGCAACCACACCGGGTGCACTCGCTTTACTGGGTAGCACCGAAGGCCCGCGGGGTGTGGGCGACAGACTACCCCTGGGGAGTCACACCCGAGCAGGTGGACGCAGAACAACACTTACTCGCGGCATGGGGAACACACGACTTCGGACGCCTGTTCATCGAACACGAATCCACCTCGTTGGGCCACGAGATCGGCGATCGGTGGACCGATTGGCTGAACCTGGCGAGCCGCCGCACCTGCACACCCGAGGTCGCTCGGGAAGCGGGCAGGGTGTGGTATGAGACCGACGTGAGGGCTGTGCTTCCTGCCGTCCAAGCTCCGGCGCTTCTGATCGACACCGGAAATGCACGAGAGCTGTCGGGCGAGATCAACCACATCGCTTCACTGATGCCCCGCGGCGAGATCGTCAGGCTCCCCGAGGATCCGGATCAACAGCACGTGGCCGCCGTTCGCCGGTTGATTGGTGCTGATCCGCCACCACCAGATCTCCACAGAGTCCTGGCGACAGTCCTTTTCACCGACATCGCAGGGTCCACCGCTCGGGCTGCAACACTCGGCGACAGTGCCTGGCGCAGTCTCCGAGAGCGCCACGACCACGCGGTTCGCGCCGCGATCGGGAAATATCAGGGACGGGAGGTGAAGACCATGGGTGACGGGTTCCTGGCGACCTTCGACGGCCCCAGCCGAGCGGTCCGCTGCGCACAGGAGATCGTCCATGAGAACCGATCACTCGGCATCGAGGTGCGGGCCGGGCTGCACACCGGAGAGATCGAACTCGACGGCACCGACGTGTCTGGCATCGCCGTCGCCATCGGTGCCCGCGTCGGCGCAATCGCCCGACCAGCCGAAGTGCTCGTCTCCCAAACAATCAAAGACCTCACCGCCGGCTCGGGAATCATCTACACCGACCGGGGCGAGCACGAACTCAAAGGCGTCCCAGACCGATGGCGCCTCTACGCGGTCTCGGGTCCTGACCTGAACCCGTCCGGGAAGGCTCGGGGTAGCATCGGGGCAAAACAGTTGGTACTGGCAGGGAGGTCCCGATGAACGAGGAGGAGATGGTCAAGCGCTGCCAGGCGGCGCTCGGTGAGGCGGGCGTGGACGATACGGTGATCGCGGCGTCGGTGTTCCTCCCCCGGGGGTGGTTCGGTGGATCGATCGCCGGGGGGATGATCGGCGGGTCGATCATCGATGACGGCATCGGCACCGTGGGCGGGGCGATCGCCGGGAGGAAGGCAGTCGTGGCGAATGCGTCTGTGCCCGAGCGGTGCATGGTGGCGGTTTCCAAGACGCACGTCTATGGGTTCGATACCGAACACGAGTACGGCCGGGTACCGACCAAGCTTGTGTTCACGCTCGACCGCACAGCGCTCGAGGCCAAGGTGCATCAGCGCTTCAACGTGCGCGTGCTCGAACTGATCGACAAGTCTGGCGCAACTGTGGAGCTGGAGGGGCCGCGGCTGCCGGGTTTCCACGACGGGTCGGTGATCCACGAGCTGCAGGGCTAGAGCCTACATCCCGCCTTACGAGAAGCCGTCGCGCCGAATCGACCAACAGACAGCCGCCTCGTCGCCATGTGCTCTTCGGGGTCTGCGTGGGTCACGGACACGCTTCGGCAAGGGCGTCGCCTTATCGTCCACCCAACCACCCGACCGATCTCGCCATGAGCAATGAGAATCCAGGCTGCGGAAACCCGGTGGAAACAAGCGCGCGCAGAACGTCGCAAACCCACCTACCCCCGCGAACCCCGTTCCCGCTCCAAGAGCCAGATCGACAACCACCCGCAACCCATGACGAACGCACGTTCCCATTTTGGGAGCAGGGGGTCGCTGGTTCGAATCCAGTCGTCCCGATAGAACGTTTTGGACCGGGATCTAGTTGCGCGTCGGTCTGGGTGGCGAGAGACTTGTGCGGTGGAGATTCCGGAATCTCGCTACGTGAAGACCGACGATGGCGTGCATGTCGGTTTTCAGGTGTTCGGCGAGGGGCCGGACTTGGTGTTCTGCGGACCGTGGATGTCGAACATCGATGCGAACTGGCAAATGCCGGACGGTGAGTATCCGTCGTTTCTCCGGGCGTTGGGGCGACGGTGGCGGGTAATCATGTTTGATCGGCGTGGGTTTGGGATTTCGGATCGCCCGGCGACGACCGAGTCGATGTCGTTGGAGAAGGGGCTCGAAGACTTGCGCGCGGTGATGGACGCAGCCGGATCTGAGCGTGCGGTGGTGATGGGCATCGAGGCTGGGGCGGCTGTCGGTCTTCTGTTCGCGGCGTCGTATCCAGAGCGCGCCCGTGGCCTGGTGTTGGTCGCACCGCTCGTCCGGGCTTTGCAAGCCCCGGATTTCCCGTGGGGCTTTACCGAAGATGATACGCGCGAGTGGGACGAATCCATCGAGCGCCTCTGGGGGTCTGTGGAGTTCTGGCGCTTCGTCTTCGAAAGTAGCGGCTCTGACCTCGGCCGACTAACCCTGTCGGCATGGGCGAGATGGTCGCGGCTGACCGCCAGCCCTTCGGCAGTGACGGCGATTGAGCAGGTAGAACGACACGTCGACGTTCGATCACTACTGCCGCACATCCAGGTTCCGACCACTGTAATCATGCGAAGTGGCGATCACGGCCGCACGATCTGGGGCGCGGCTCCATGGGTGGCAGACCAGATCCCCGGCGCACAGTTGATCGAGATTCCCGGGAACGACCATTTCTTCTGGGGCCATGACGTCGAGTTCTTCGACAAGATCGAACAGTTCACCGACGGGATCAGGCGGGAGGAGGCGCAGTTTGATCGCTTCCTGGCGACGATCCTGTTCACAGACATCTACAACTCCTCCGCCAAGGCCACCGCCTTGGGAGACCAGAAATGGCGAGGAGTCGTCGAGCGCCATCACGCCACGGTACGAGCAATGCTCGGGCGCTACCGCGGCGTCGAAGTCGACACCGCCGGTGACGGCTTCTTCGCCACATTTGACGGCCCTGCGCGCGCTATCCACTGCGCAAGCGCGATCATCGAGGCCGTGCGCCCGCTCAGCCTCGAAGTCCGCGTGGGAGTACACACCGGCGAGTGCGAGCTGATCGACGGCAAAACCGGCGGCATCGCCGTTGTCATCGGCGCACGCATCGGCGCCCTCGCCGACCCATCAGAGGTACTCGTCTCCCAAACAGTGCGTGATCTCGTCGCCGGCTCGGGACTCCAGTTCGAAGACCGCGGCGCACACACGCTCAAAGGCGTGCCCCACGAGTGGCACCTCTACTCGGCGTTACCTGACCGGGAGTAACCGGGATATCTCCTGAGGATTGCTCCGTGATGGCGGTCATACTGTGCTTATCGCGACCACCAACCAGCGCGTCCAAACAGCACGGGAGGATCTCGCCATACCGGACACACCCAACAACGCCGCACTCGAAGCATTCGGTTGGATCAACTCGGCGATCAACAACCTCGCCGATTCCATCCACGCAGTGCGCCAATCAGGCGCGCTCACTGAAAGCGAAGACGCCGGACTCCAAGCAGCGGTGGAAGCTGCCTCCCCACCGCTCGCCGAAATCGAGCGGCAGATCGCAGCGATCAGAAACCGCCTGATGACCTAGCCAGGCGGCCATCTCGGCCCCGTTCCCAGTGCTGGGCTGCCTCACCCGCAGCTCAGAGAAGTGGCGTCGAGGCCAAGCGTGGAAGTCGCTCTGACAACCATCGTGTACCCCGCCTGCCGACCTGCTTGACGTGGCCGGGCTGATCTCCTACACTCGACCCTGATCGAATGCTCAGTTTTCTGATCGACCGATCAGATCGGGGTCAACAGAGGGGGAAATTTCGTGAAGGTGCTCTTGTTCGGGCTCGATTGCGCAATGGGAGATCGGTGGTCGAAGTTCGCCCAGGACGGGGCGCTTCCGACGGCTCAGCGCTTGCTCCACACGGGCGCACGCGCCGCGAACTGCCTATCCCCTCTCCCGACCCTGACCACGACCAACTGGACGACGCTGGCCACCGGGGCATGGCCGGGCACGCACGGCATCACCGACTTCAACATCCACAAGCCCGGCCAGCA
This sequence comes from uncultured Actinomycetes bacterium, assembly GCA_963729195.1. Lineage (GTDB taxonomy): Bacteria > Actinomycetota > Thermoleophilia > Gaiellales > JAICJC01 > CAVPTL01. Next base: position 493,300 of record CAVSNF010000019.1, on the reverse strand, counting down.
GCTCAACGACTGCCCGCAGGCGTTCGACTCCTCCGATTGTCAGGCGGAGTACATCTGGAACGCGGCTGCCCGTGCCGGGAAGCGAAGTGTCCTGGTGAACTACCCCAGCAGCTGGCCGTCACCTCTCACGAACGGCATTCAGGTGGGTGGGGCTGGATGTGAGGTCACCGACTGGCGGATCGGCTTGCCGGCAGAAGAGCGACAGGTGTCTCTCGCCGCCGAACAGTTCTTTACCACCGAGGGCGAGCCCTTGAGTGAGCCTGTGGAGTGGAAGCATGGATCGCCAGGTGAGTTCGAGCTGCGCCTCTCGTTCCACGACACCCTCTGGCCGATCGATGAAACGTTGACCCTGGACGCCGCCGTGATCGAGGACGACGGGCCGTGTCTGAGAGTGACCGCGGCCGGCCACACCGCCGTGCTGAGACCCGGCACCTGGAGCGAGACGTTTGCGTGCGAGCTGAACGCTGGCGGCCGCTCGCGTGTCGCGGTCTTCAGGCTCAAGCTGCTCGACCTGGATCCATCCCGGCGGCTGCTGCGGCTGTTCGTGACCGATGTGTGCAGCGTTGACGGGCTTCAGTATCCCGAGAATATTGCCGGCGACGTGACCACGCTCGACGGGCTCCCACTGGCGTCGATGGGGTTCGAGGCATTCACCTTGGGCTGGATCGACCTGAACACGATGGTCGAGCTGCACGAGATGAGCACCACCTGGATCGCCGAAGTCTCTGCCCGGCTCCTGAGCGACAACCCCTGGGACTTGTTCTACGTCCACATGCACGCCGTCGACTGGTTCTACCACATCGCTTCGGTGCCACTGAACCCGACACTGAATCGCGACCAGTCTGTACGCGAAACCTATGAGGCGGCGGAGCTGCGGATCTACCAAGCGATGGACTCGGCCATCGAGCGCATTCTCGAAACCGTCGAGGAACCTCGCCTCACTATCGTCGTCTCCGACCACGGCGCGTCATCGTTTACCAAGTTGGCGCCGACGGCCCAGATACTTCGCGATGCCGGCCTGCTCACCCTGGAGCCCGAAGCGGCTGACGACCTCGACGAAGGCTATACGGCTCCGGTCAACGAAGTCGACTGGTCGCAAACGCGCGCCATCCCGCAGCGGTCGTGCTGGGTCTACGTCAACCTGGAAGGCCGGGACCCGGCGGGCATCGTCCCCGAGGCCGAGTACTCCCAGGTGCAGGAGAGCATCATCAACGCGCTCGTCTCCTACCGCGATCCGGACACCGGGCTCTGCCCCTACTCCATGGTGCTCCGTAAACAAGACGCGCGCGTGCTGGGACTCTACGGGGATCGTATAGGTGACGTTGTCTACGCCGTCCGGGAAGAGTTCTCGGATGAGCACGGTCAGATCCTCGGGACGGGCCAGTCGTCCTCGGGGTTCGGCTCTCTGGGCTGCACGTTGGTCATGGAAGGGCCGGGTGTAAAGCACGGCGTCTCCATCGACCGCACCGTGTGGTTGACAGATGTCGTACCGACGATCTGCCACGTCGCGCGGCTCCCGATCCCGGTCACGGCTGAGGGCAGCGTCATCTATCAGATGCTCGAGCGGCCCGATGACCTCATCGAAGATCTCGCCCGAGCCCGCGACCAGGTGGCCAGACTGACCACAACGATGCAGCGACGCCAGGCGCTCACCCACCAGCCACCGCTCTCACCGCCACCCGCAGGAGGGTGAATGGCTACTTGCACCTCAAGCCAGGTCAACCGTAAGGCATCTCTCAAGCGGGCTGCCGCTGTAGCCTGGTGAACATTGCGACCCGACAGACCACTGCAGTTAACCGAGAGTCAAACGGTAAGGTGAGAATCCGTCGGGCCGCTCGGACTGCCATCGTTACCAACGGCTTCGACCTGTCTGCCTCCCGGGAGATAACCTCATCCGCGGGTGTCTCGCCCGCCCTCCTCTTCTATCACTACAGCTCCATGGAGGAGTGTCTGATAGACGCAGTCGAAACCTCGGTTGAGAGTCTCTTCGAGCGGTTTCATACAGTTGCAGACGATCTCACCGACCCAACGCTGCGGGCGAGAGTCCTGCTTGAATGGCACATCCCCCGCTCCCCTGAGCAGCGCCAGGAGTGGCTTCTCTCATTCGAGTTCCTCCGCGCCTCGTTCCGGATGCCATCCATAGCTCCGGTCGCTCAGCGCCAGTACCGTCGATGGCATCAAACCACCCTTGCCGAGTACATGAAGATCGCTTCGCAGATGTCACGAGACGATGCATCCTTGAAGGCGCGACGGCTCATGGGACTCTCGGAAGGCTTGAGCTGGCAATTGATACTGGGCAATCCGAGTCTTACTGAGGACACGGTGCGCGGCATCCTCGCCGACACCATGGTGACCGATCTCGGCATCACGCTCGAAGCGTTGACACGGCCGTCGCAGGAGCTCGGGGAGCTACTCGGCCGGCTCCGCGCCCCCTGACGAGGGGATGCCGGTTCGACTCCAGTCGTCGCGACCAACTGCGGTACCCTCGGCCGCAGAATGACATCGCGCTCCGTCTCAGTGTCTGCGTGGTCGACCCGGCTGGGCAGTGAGCGGCGCACCGGGCAACTGCTTGTGGCCTTCGCGGCGATCCTCTGGTCGACCGCGGGTGTGATGCAGCGCGAGCTGTCGCTCGGGGTCGGAACCCAGCTTGCATTCCGAGCGCTGTTCGCAATGCTCGCGCTGTTCGCGTTCACGGCTGTGGCCAACCGGGGTGCGGTGGTGGCGCCGTTTCGGGCAATCGGCTACCCGGGCATCGTGCTGGCGGCATCCATGGCCGCGGCCTCGGGATTCTTCATCGCCGCACTCAACCATTCGACGGTCGCCCACGTCCTCTTCGTCCAGGCATCGTCACCGATGATGGCCGCGCTGATCGCCCTGGTGTTCCTCGGCGAGCGCGTCTCCCGACGCGCGCTTGTGGCGATGCTGGTCGCGCTCGCCGGCGTGGCGGTGATGGTCGGAAACCCCGAGTCCTACAGCCTTATGGGCGATGGCTTTGCAGTACTCATGGCGCTGTCGTTCGCAATCTCGATCGTGATCACGCGCCAGCGCAAGGACATCTCGATGTTGCCGGCCACCTGTCTCTCCCAACTGTTCGTGCTGGTCGTGGCTGCACCGTTTGCGAGTACCGCCGGCATCGACCCGGCCTGATCTCGGTCTACTGATCGCGATGGGGGTGCTCCAGATGGGCTTCGGCCTCGCCCTGTTCGCGTCGGGCGCGCGCCTGATCCCCGCCGCCGAGGTCGCGCTGATCACGCTGCTCGAGGTCGTACTCGGTCCGCTGTGGGTGCTGATCTCGATCCACGAACGGCCGGATACCGCCACGCTGGTGGGAGGGGCGATCGTGATCGCCGCGGTCGTGGTGCAGGCCCTGGGCGACCCCCGCACGGTTGGCGAGGTGCGAGCGGCCGGACCGTGACCATACTCGGCCACTTGACTATTCAGACAATCGGAGTAGCATGTTGGCATGAGTCGTGTCGGGGGAGACAGGCTGAGGGGGAACTTGGATCTGCTGGTGCTGGCCGTCTTGCGAGAAGGCCCGGGGCACGGGTACGACGTCGGCCAGCGCCTACAGCAGAAAAGCAGCGGCGCGTTTGACCTTCACCAGGGCTCGCTGTACCCGTCGCTCTACCGGCTGGAGCAGGCCAAACTGCTCGCCAGCCGATGGGAGAAAGGCGACGGCGGACCGCGCCGCCGCGTGTATCGCCTGACGGCCAAGGGCGAGCGGGCGCTGGGAGGCGAACGCCGAGAGTGGCACAGCCTGGTCGAAGCCGTCACCGCCGTGATCGGGCCGGACACGGCGGAAACGACATGACGCACTGTTCGGATCCCTCCTGCGGCGTGTGTGGACGCGGGATCTCACCCGATGAGAAGGACGGCCTGTGGGTGTGTTCTGGGTGCTTCGACGTGCCCGAGACGATCGACGGCTACCTCAATCGGCTCAGCAGGGCGTTGCGCGGCCCGGTCACAACCCGCCGCAGGGTCACGGAGGAGGTGCGCCTCCACCTCGAAGAGCTGGCGGCGAACGAGGATGAGGGCACCGCGCCGGCCGACGCAGAGCGACGCGCAACCCAGCGCATGGGGAGCCCCGAGCGGCTCGCTGCGGAAATGCCCCACCGCCGCTGGAACCCGTGGATCGTGATCGCGGCGACGATCCTCTTCAGTGTCGCCGGGTTCGCGTACTCGACGCAGCAACAGAAGCTGTACGCCTCGACGTCCACTGTCCTCTACATCCCGAGTGCCGGCGGCTCATCGAACTCGTCCGACGGGCAGGCAAACAACTGGGGAGCGACCACCGCGCCGTTCGCCCAGTCCACCGAGGTGGCCACGCAGGTGCTCCAGAGGCTTCACCCCAGCATTCCGGGGCTGACTCCGACGCAGCTCTCACACGAGACTTCGATCGCGGCGATTCCCACGGGGAACGGACTGTCGTTCACCGTGACCAATCCGAGCTCACTGAACGCGGTGCGGCTGGCAAACGCCTACACCATCCAGTTCCCGATCTACCTTGCCAAGAACACGCCGGATCCGGATCTCATCCAGATGCAGCAAGGGCTCGCTGCGGTCAAGCTGAAGCTTGCCGCTGCCACCTCGACGACGCCTCAAGCCACGCTCGACAAGTGGAGAGCCTCGCGATTAGCCTTTGAGTCTGCGATCACCGTGCACAACCAGACCACGATCTCGAATCCTTCGCAGATCACGTCCACCGTCGTGCGCACCGCGTCGGCTCCCACCCAGACTCAGCCTCAGGCAACCCGGATGATCGCCATCGGTGGTCTGATCGGACTCGTGCTCGGCACCGTGCTGATGCTTGTCCTGTACCTCCGAGACACCGGTACACCCGCCCCACCCCGCGCCCTCGCGGGCTGAAGAGCCGCCGCTACACCCTCAGCTTGCGCGTCTCCGCCGCATGCCACTGCAGATCCATCGCAGCAAAGCGGTCCGCGGCTTGGCCGACGAGCTGTGGATCCTTGCGAGCGACGCCGAGCGCCCTGAGCGCGAACGGCTCCACGTAAGTGCCGGGCAGAAGCCACGCCTGCGCCTCGGACTTCCACCCGCGCGGTGTCGCCGAGGGCGACGAGCGCGTCGAGCAGCGCCGCCGCGCTATCGAACCCGTACGGCGCAAGCTCGACCGGGCCGAGAGCGTCGACCAGTCGCCCGAGGTCACCGAGGTCGTTGCGAAGCAGCGCCAACCGAAGCTTCGGCGAATCGAACTCGCTGAACCCCTCCATCCCGATCGAGTCGGCCTCCTGCTCGAGGCGGCGGGCCCCGCTCGCGTCTCCGCCGTGCGCGCCGGCCAGGGCACACACCAAAAGCGAGGTCACATTGCCCGGACAGGGAGTGTTCGAGTTTGCTTCCACTGCCCGTTCGGCCGTTGAGGTCAGCTGCCGCACTGCATCCCAGCGACCCGCGAGCGTCTCCACCCGAAGCCGCATGTAGACGCCGTGGAGCCGATGATGCACCGTCAGGCCCTCGACCATCTCGGAGAGCATCGAACTCGCTCTGCAACGCGCCGGCACCCTGCCCTGAACGAGGGCGATCTCGATCGCCTGCATCAGCGCAAAATGGCGATCGTCCGGCGCGGAGATGTCGGCGAGCAGATCGAGACGGGCCTCGACCAGTCCGCGCACGCGATCCAAATCCCCCGATCGCCATGCCGCCGAGGTGAGGGCCGCCAGCGCATGCGAGCGCAGCTCGGGGTCGCCGAGCCGCTCCGCGACGGCCTGGAGCGCACGTGCGGCCTCTTCGTCGCTCGTTCTCAGCGCCAAAGCGGCCAACGCGTTCGGATAGGTCGGAGAACCCTCCGGGGACAGCTCGATTGCGCGCTCGACCCACCGGTCGAGCAGCGCCGGGTCGTATCGCCGAATCCACATGCCGGAGCGCCGCACCGCCTGCAGAGCGAGTTCGGTGTAAAGCTCGGCCTGGGGGCCGCCCAGCTCGATCGCATGCTCCATCGCTTCCAAGAACCGCGGCCCGTCGAACTTGAGCGCGTTGGCGTGGCCGATGGAATGCCACAGTTCCGACTGCTGCGGAGGATCCGACTCGAGTTCGAGCGCTCGGTGCAGCAGACGAAAGGCCCTCGTCGATCTCGTAGCGCCCGATCGCCAAATCGGCGGCCTGGCGCGACCACGCGATCGCCTTCCCGCGCAGCCGTTCGACCACCTCGGCTTGGCCTTGCCAGGCAAGATCGATGTCATCGGGACGAACCGCCTCCGCGTAGTGATAGGCAAGCATCGGCGCGTGCTCCTCGCGACCTTCCCCTTGGCGTTCGAGCCAGTCCGCGAAGGCGGCGTGGCGATGCCCACGCACCGCCTTGGGCAGGCTTGCATACGCAACCTCGCGGGTGAGCGCGTGCTTGATCACGTACTCGCGCTCGCCGGCGAGCGAGGAGCCCTGACGACGGCGAACGAAGTCTCGTTCCTCGAGCAGCCCGAAGTCGGGCTGAGCGCCCTCGACCAGCTCGTACACCGGGCCTGTCCAAAACACCCGCCCGATCACCGAGGCAGCCTGCAGCGCCGACTTCTCAGCCGCCGGCAGAAGATCGATCCGCGCGGCCAGCACAGCCTTGACCGAGTCGGGCACATCGAACCCCGGCGGCAACTCGCCGAATGACCAGCCGTTCGCGCTTCGCTGCAGCACATCTCGATCGATCAGCGTGGCAACCAGCTCCTCGACGAAGAACGGGTTTCCCTCCGCCCGCTCGAGGATCAGCCGGCGCACTGACGCCGGCGGCTCGACCCCCAGCAGCGAGTCCAGCAGCTGCCCTGCCCCGGCCGGCGGCAGTGCCTCGAGCACGAGTTGGGATGTCTGGCGTCGCGCTCTGACCCACGCCGGCCGGCGGTCGAGCAGCTCTGGTCGCGCCGTCGTGACCAATAGCAGCGGCCCTTCGACCTGAGCGACCAGCGTTTCGAGCAGATCGCAGAGGTCGTCCTCAGCCCAATGCAGATCCTCGACCAGCAGCACGATCGGCCGTTCCTGGGCGAGGGACTCGATGAACTCGACCCACGAGTCGTGGAGCCGCTCGCGCGCGGCCAGCGGGTGGAGATCCTCGGTCGGGCTGATCCCGAGCGTGAGACCCAAAAACGGATGCTCGGCGAGCGCGAGTTCGACAGCGTCCACCGAATCGCTTTCGAGAATCCCGAAGTGCTCCTTCAGCACCTCGGCCAACGGCCAGTAGGTGATGCCCTGACCGTAGGAAAGGCACCGACCCGTCCGGCGCAACGGCTCAGGTGCACTGTCGGCAAGCCACTCCCACAGCTCCCGCAGCAATCTGGTCTTGCCCACACCGGGATCGCCGAGAATCGTGATCAGGTGTGACTCGCGGTCATCGGCGACCTTGCGATATGTCAGTTGCAGCTGCTCCAGCTCGGCCTCCCGGCCGACGAAGGCACGGTTCAGGCCGCGCACCCCACGCGACCTCATCAGCGAAAGCGCACGTACCAGCTGTCGGCATGCGACTCCTCCCGGTTTCCCCTTCGCGTCCACAGTCATCGCGTCGCCGAATTCGAAGGCGCCGCGCACGGCCGCCACCGTTCGCTCACCGACCAGAATCTCACCGGCTGAGGCGGCCTGCTCGAGCCGTGCGCCGACGTTGACGGCATCGCCGGTGACGAACGAGCTGCCCTCCCGCGGGCGGCCGACGACGACGTCGCCGGTATTGATCCCGATGCGAAGCGCCAGCCGCTGACCGAACACCTCGGCCAGTCGCTGCCGCATCGCCAGAGCGGCATGCAAGGCGCGCTCCGCGTGATCCTCGTGTGCTGCGGGGGCGCCGAAGGCCGCCATCACGGCGTCGCCGACAAACTTCTCGACCGTCCCGCCGGCACGCTCGATCTCGGCGGCCATGGTGTCGTAGAAGCGGTCGAGCAGGGCACGGATACGCTCCGGATCCTCAGCCCCCGCAAGTGCGGTCGACCCGACCAGGTCGGCGAACAGCACCGTTGCCAGCTTGCGTTCCTCGCCGGGTGCGGCGGTCTCGACCGGCGCCGCACACGCCGGGCAGAACTGTGCGCCGGCCGGAACTACGGCGCCACAGTGCGCGCAAGTCGAGGTTGTCACAATCGCGACTCTAGCCGCTCAGCGACGTGAGAGCCGGTCGCGGCCGAACAGCACCTCCCGACCGCCGTCAGCCAGGCGTGGAAGTGTGCTCTGGCGAAGCCGGCGGGGTGAAGGACGAAGACTGCGGAAGACTCGCGGCAGGTGCCGGGTCGGGAGGCTCCGATTCGTGGCCGGAAATCCCGTCCTTGAACTCACGCAGGCCCTTACCGAGTGAGCGGCCCACTTCGGGGAGTCGCTTCGGACCCAGAATGATCAGCGCGATGATCAGGACGATTACGAGCTTTTCCGGTGACGGCTCAAACATACGCTCTCCTCCAACCTCTTTTCCCGAGGCTAGCCAAAATCATCCGTGAACAGACGATCCTGGGGCGAAGATGGGGCGTTCACCCGCCTGCTGTTACTGCAACGCTTCCTGAGCGTCGGCCAGCTGCTCGACCGGTACCTTGATTTCGAACGGCGAGCTCGCCCCCAGGTACGCCCTGGCTCCGGCCGGCTCGAGTGCGACCGGGATGCTGACCGCCTCCAGCCGCTGCCGGGTCAGCTCCGCTTCCCACTCGTTCTGGGCTGTGGCCACGGTTACCCATCGCGTTTCGTCGGTCATGGCTGCTTGGTCACCGTCGTGGAGCCTACTCGCTGCGCACCGCCGCCGGTATCCGCGGGGCCGCTGGACCAGACAAACGCCTCCCGGAGGGTCTCCACGATCCGGGAGGCGTCTGGTGGTACCAGCGGCCGCTAACTGGCGCTGATGGTCTGGCCGTGCTTGCGAGAGCGTGGTGCGCGTGGCATCTGCGTCCGCGTCGCGCCGATGTAGAGCAGTGAGAACACGAGCCCGACAACCACTGCGCCGATGGCCAGGTTCGTCCACTGCGCGTCACGCCCGGCGGTCACCGGTGTCTGCGCCTGTGGCGCGCGGGTGGCAGCGTGCACGAACCGCACCGACTGCGTCCCAAGGTCGTTGGGCGGCGTGGGAGCCTGAGTCGGCTGAGCCGCAATCGCGGTGGGCTGAGAGTCGAGAGTTCCTGACGTTGTACCACTGGCTCGGCTCATGAGCGGCCTGCGCTGCGGGTACGGCGAGGACGAGTGCGGCACCTGAGATGACGAGAGACCTCTTGAGTGTGGTGATGGCGTTCATTGTGTGTATCCCTTCCGCTGGTCTGAACTTCTGCGTTGAAGGTTATGGGCGGGCGGTACTCACCACCGCTTCCCGAGAGGCACAGCGAGTGTCACCGTCGATACACTCGCTACTCCCCGGACCGCGACCCGAAACGCACATGACAAACGCCTCCCGGAGGGTCTCCACGATCCGGGAGGCGTCTGTGGTACCAGCGGCCGCGAAAGGCGCTGATGTTTTGGCTATGCCTGAGGGCGAGGCTTGCCCGGCATCTGTGTCCGCGAAGCTCCGACGTAGAGCAACGAGAACACGAGGGCGACGATCAGCCCGCCGATGACGAAGTTGATCCATTCGACGTGATCTTCGGTCTTCACGACCGGTGCCGGCTGGGGGCCGCGCGTCGCGGCGTGCTGGAAGCGCTGCATCTGCAGGCCGACTTCGCTGGACGGCGCGGCCGCCTTCGCCGTGACCTGGTTGACGGGCGCATCGGTGACCTGGTTCAGCGCTACGAGGCTGACCGGCACCTTGTTGAGCGTGGAGAGGTCTTGCTGGCTCGGCTCCTGCGCTGCCTGTGCTGCCGGCACCGCGAGCACCAGCGCGGCACCCGAGATGACCAGAGACCGCTTGAGTGTGGAGATGGCGTTCATGCTCTGTCCCTTCCGCTGGTTTGAAAACATGGAAGGAGGCTATGGGCGGCCGGGCACCGCCACCGCTCCCCGGGAGGTACTGAAAACGTCACCTTCGATACACATGGTTTAGGCTGGGAGCCATGCCGGCGTGGCCGATTCTCTCCCCGCTCTCAGATGAGGACGCTCGAATGGTTCTGGCGGCGGCTCGCCGTCGCACGTACCGCCGCGGCGAGGTCGTGTTTCACCGAGACGATCCCTCCGACACGATGCACCTGATCGCGTCGGGATGCTTCGCCGTGCGGGTGATCACACCGGTCGGCGACGTCGCCTCCCTGTCCCTGCTGGGTCCCGGCGACTGTTTTGGCGAGCTGGCCCTGATCCGCCCCGAACACACGCGCAGCGCCACTGTTGAGGCGCTCGAGCCAAGCGAAACCCGGGTGCTGTCGCTCCAGCAGTTCACCGAGCTGCGCCGGCAACACCCCCACCTGGATGCGATGCTCGTGAGCCTGCTCGCCGATCGGGTGGCCGAGCTCACAAACCGGCTGGTGGAAGCCCTCTACACCCCCGCCCCGCAGCGCGTCAGCCGGCTACTCGACGACCTCGCGCAGCGCTACGCCGACGACTCGGGCACCGCCACCATTCCCCTCACCCAGGAAGATCTCGCTGGACTCGCAGGCACGTCTCGGCTGACCGTCAGCCGTGTGCTTGGGAATATGCGAAAACAGGGGTCGGTCGAGGTTCGCCGCGGGCGCATCACGATGCATGCCGATCCATCCCAGTAGGCGATCAATCATCTAGCTCTGCGACTAGGAGATCACGGGACGGTGAGACCGCCACGGATCGGCGCGGCGATCCGCTGCCGCCGTCTCGGCCGGCGCCAGCACGTCTCGCACCGAATCGGGAGCCGGCCGATTGTCGCCGCCAAGCCGTGCCAGCACTCGAGTGATGACGTCTGTGAGCGGTGCTCGGTCGAGGAAGAAACAGCCGGCAATGAAAACTCCCGGTGAGGAACTCTGAGCGACGTAGGCGACTCGCACTTCACCGATGATCGCTCCCTCGAGGAAGCGCGCTGTGAACATGAAGCGGTCGCCGGCGCGGAGCCGGTCGTCGGTCGTGGTCAGCCCCACTCCCGATTCCGACAGATCGACCATCGTCATCGCGATCGACTCGCCCGGAACCACTCGGTCAGACACGGTCGCGCGCAGAGTCGCCGCCGCCCGCACGGAGAGTCGCGTGGCTCGCCGCTGATACTCGTCGATCGCAACGTCCACGATTCGAAGCGTCAGCGATGCGCGTGCCGGAGACCGGTATTCGGCCGAGTCCACCACCGCAGACACGGTCTGAACGCCGCGGTCTCCCACCAGACGGCACGTCATCTTCATGCCGTCGGCGACCGCCAAGCGGGGTCCGCTGGCAGTGACCGTTTCGCCGTCGCTTGCGATCGTCCACAACTCGATCGTCTCGCCACGGTCGGTTTCGACCTCGATCACCGAGCTCGCGACCAGCGCCGAAGCCGCCCCGGCCAAGTCCGATGAAGTCCCGTGCCTCACAGTCATGCGCCGTCCACCTCTCCTTGCGGCCAGCATCGACCACGATAGGCGAGCGCTTTAGCCCCGAGTTCCCTCGAATGGGTGATTATTGGAGCCGCCGCGGCCGGCAACTACCCTGCGGTACATGGCAACCACCGCCGTCATCACCACCTACCCGATCGACCAATGCGACGCCGTGTGCTGGACATTCGGCGCCGGTAAGAGCGTCGTTCGCACCTCAACTGCCATCGCGATCGCGGGTGGCTGTCTGCTGGTAGATCCCGTGGACGGAGATGGTCTCGACCAGCTGATCGAGCCGCTCGGGGCCGTGATCGGAGTCTGCACCCTGCTTGACCGACACCATCGCGACGCCCGTTCGCTGGCCAACCGGTACGGCTGTCCCCGCCTGGTGCCGAGCACACTGGCAGGCAGCGGGGAGCCGCTGATGATCGACGGCATCCAGGAACGGGCGATTTTGGCAATGCCGGGCTGGAACGAATCGGCTCTGTGGCTGCCCGAGCGGGGCCTGCTGGTAAGTGCAGACGCGCTCGGCACAACGCCGTACTTCCTTGCCGACAGCGACGAATCGATCGGCGTTCATCCGCTGCTTCGCATTCGCCCTCCCGTCGGGGCATTCCGAGGGCTTGCGCCATCGGCGATCGCCGTGGGACACGGCGCGCCGGTAATCGCAGACGCCAAGGACGCTTTGGCACACGCGATCGATACTGCCCGCTCGGGGCTTCCCCGGGCCTGGTGGAGAGTGGCCCGCTCAGCGGTCGCGCGCCGCGCGTAGCGGCGTCGGGCAGCTAGCCGGGCGGCATGTTCCACGACCGGATCACCCGTGTCTCGCGCTCGCGGCCGAGGATCGAGATGGTCGCGGGATCCAGCGCAAACAGCCGCCCGGCGTCGGCCTCCAAACCGAGCCAGCGGGCGGTCAGCACTCGCAGGATGTGCCCGTGGGCGAACAACACAACCGGTGCCTGCGAGGCCACCGCCTCTGCGATTACCCGATCTGCCCGGACACCGACTTGGTCGACGGTCTCCCCGCCCAGCGGGCCTTCACGCCACAGCGACCAGCCCGGCCGCTCACGCCGGATATCGGCTGTGGTTCTCCCCTCGTACTCGCCGTAATCCCACTCCACCAAGTCGTCGCGAACCTCGGCCTGGGCACCCAGACCTGCCAGCCGGCAGGTCTCCTGGGCCCGTCCCAGCGGGCTCATGAACACGCGTGAGAACCGCCACCGGGCAAGCGCACTCCGGACGGCGTCGGCGCCGCGCTCGCCGTTGGCGGTGAGTGGGATGTCGGTGCGCCCGGTGTGTTTGCCGCTGAGGCTCCACTCGGTCTCGCCATGGCGCACGAGCACCAACTCGGCAGCGTCGTCACTCATCGTGGGCCAAGTCAATCACACCGGCGTGCCAAGATTCTGGTGATGACGAAAGCCGAAGCAGCTTTGGAGGACGTTCGCAGCATCTGCGCACAACTCCCCGAGACGAGCGAGCGTCTGAGCCACGGCAGGCCCACGTTCTTCGTGCGCAAGAAGAGCTACGTCATGTTTCTGGACAATCACCACGGCGACGGTCGATTGGCACTTTGGTGCGCCGCCGCAGCAGGAGTACAGAAGGCGTTGGCGGAGACGTCACCCGACTCGTACTTCGTCCCGCCGTATGTCGGCTATCGAGGGTGGGTCGGCGTGCGGCTTGACCGAGGCCTCAGCCGTGATCAAGTCGCCGGGGTAATCGAAGATGCCTACACAGCGGTCGCACCACCAACGCTCGCAGAGCAGGCCGCCCGCGAGCGCCGCGGATAGCTACGGCACCCAGCGCTCGGCCAGCGGCGTGATCTGCAGCTCGTGAGTGGCGGCGCGGGCACCCTGACCGGCGAGAAACGCCACGCCGCGGGCGATGTCGTAGGGATCGGCGAGCTGCTCCTGGGGAACACCGGGACGGCCCCCACCGGCAATCGGCTCGATGCCGGCATCGACAATCACGAGCGCCACCTGAATCCCATGCTCACGCAGCTCGAGCGCAGCCGCGTTGGAGATCGCGCGCACCCCGAACGAGCCCGCCGCCCACAGGCCGCGACCCGCCATCGCCCGCCGAGCAGAACCACCCGTGACCTGGATCACCGTGGCCGGACGGCCCTGCGCGAGCAGCCAGCGACCGCTTCCCGACAAAAACGAGAATGCGGCGCGGGCCGGCGCGGCAGCCCACGCGTCAAACCCCTCGAGGTCGGCCTCGGCGATGACTCCTCCGCCGAAGGGACCTTGCCGTGAGCCGCCGTAGGCCGACGCGGCGTTGACGACCAGATCGATCGGCCCGTTGGCCTCGGCGGCCTTCGTCAGGGCGGACTCGACAGCGGCTGGATCGGTGACGTCCCCGGGCAAGGCCAGGGCGCCGGCAGCGGTAATCCCCGCAAGCGTCTCATCCGACCGGGCCACCGCCGCGACCGCCCAACCATCCGCCTTCAGCACCTCGATCACCGCGCGACCGAGGTTACGGGCGCCGAATACCAAAGCGCTGCGACCGTGTGGCTGAGCCGACCCAGACATCCACGGCACGATAGCGCGTCTTGGAACGCACAACGCCCCCGATCGCGACCTCCCCTGAGGATCGCGGTCGGGGGCGCGCTTTGGGCCTAGGCGATAACCGTGACCACGCGGTCAGGAGTCGCCGGGCTGAGGCCTACCTGACCCGCGAGGTGCCGGGTCTGGACATGCCAGGTGAACTGTCCGGGGGCGACATAGGCACCGGTGTTGTCCTTGCCACACCAGCGAATCACGTGCTTGCCCGCAGGAACGTTGTGAGCACGCAGCGACTTGATCTTGACGCCGGCGGACGAGATCGTGATCTGAGCCAGCACGTCGTTCTTGGCGGTGGTGACATACGGCAGCTTGGTGCAATTGGCCACACCACCTGCGCTCGACAGGCTGAAGGTCGTCGGCAGTGCCGGCGAGCTCGTCAGCGCGAATGCTGTGGCGGGCGCCGCCAGCAACGCAAGAGTGGCAGCAACAACTACGGGCTTCTTCACAATGACCCTCCGGGAGACGTTTCGACACCAGTAATGTGTCAAATGTACGAGTGCGTACCCCGGGTGTCGAGAGCCCTTCGCAGAGAATTAACGATCTGGCCTCTCTCCCGGCTCAGCCGCCTCCCGTGGGCAGTCCCAGTGTGGTCTTGATCTCGTTGACGGCTGCGGTCTCAGCGTCGCTGACACGCTCGCCACTCAACCCCAGAAACCCCTCGCGATGGGCCGCTGCGACCCGCTCTGCGAGCGACACCACAAACTCCTTGTATTGCTGCACCTCATCCGGCGTGGCCTTAGCATCGAGCACCGCCACCGCGTCTGTGAGGTGCTTGAGGGTGGCCTCGCGCAGCTCGTCCAGCGAGTGATGGCGGGTGTGATCCATCGCCGGCTTGGTGGAGGCGATCTCGTCCAGCAGGGCACTCTCACCGTGCTGCTTGCGAGCCTCGGTGTAGGCCTTGGCGATGCCAAAGCTCTCGCGGAAGCTCCCGCCACGCTGCGCCGCGGCGACCATCAGCCCGGCCGCCGGAGGGGCCTCCAGCACAGTCTTCCATTCTTCCTCGGTGAAATCAGCCTTGGTGGTCATGTCACGGCTCCTTGGGTGGTTGTGTCGTCGGATCTTACGAGTTTGGCAATGCCGGCCGGCGGGTAGGCCTGGGTCAGGGGGAGTCGGGAACGGGCGCCGGGTATGTGGCCGGTCGCCGTCGTCACGAGGAGGCGGCGGCGAGCGACCGGCCACACGCCCGGCGCCCTTCTCTCCACGGGTGCGGGGGCCGATCGGCACCGCCCCCGCTACACTCGCCAATCGATGTCTGCCACAGCGCTCGAAGCCCGTTACCGCGCGCGTAGCCTGTGGCTCGACAGCCTCCCGGATACGCTCACGCCGCGTGCGGCGCTGCCCGGGGACATCGACTGCGACGTGGCTGTCGTGGGCGCGGGATTCACCGGTCTTTGGACGGCCTTCTACCTGAAATCGCTCCAACCCGACCTGCGGGTGGTGGTACTCGAACGCGAGATCGCGGGGTACGGCCCGTCGGGACGAAACGGTGGATGGGTGTCTTCAGGGGTCGCCGGGAGTGCCGCGGCGTACGGCCTTTCCGACAGCGACAACGCCATGCTGCGAGCACGTGAGGCAACCGAGCATGCGGTCGACGAGGTTGGGCGCGTGGTCGAGTCGGCGGGAATCGACTGTGGATACTCCAAGCAGGGCAGCATCATCGTCGCCACCAGCGAGCCCCAGCGCGAACGCCTGGGCAGCTACGCCGGTCGCTCGCTGATCGACGCCGAGGCGGCCGCTGAGCACATCAACATCCCCGGCGTGCTGGCAGCCTCTTACTCGCCGCACGGGGCGCGGGTCGATCCCGCCCGGCTGGTGCGGGGCCTGGCCGACACCTGTGAGCAGCTCGGCGTGACCGTGTACGAGCAGAGCGAGGTGCTTGAACTCGGCAAGGGCAGCGTGCGCTGCGCGCAGGGGACGGTGCGCGCCGACGTGGTGCTGGGGGCGACTGAGTCGTACACCACGCAGCTTCCCGGCGAGCGCATGCGCTATCTACCGCTGTACTCGCTGATGATCGCGACCGAGCCGCTGCCGGATGAGGTGTGGGCCGAGCTGGGGTGGCGCGACGGCCTCCTGGTCGGCGACATGCACCACCTGTTCTTCTACGCGCAACGGACGATTGACGGTCGGATCGCAATCGGTGGCCGCGGTGCGCCGTACCAGCTGAGTCAGCCGATCGCCGAGCACAACGAGCGCTCCGAGTCGGTCAGGACGCGGCTGGTGGCGGCACTGACGCGGCATTTTCCGGCCGCCGCCGACGCCGCCGTCACCCACCACTGGGGCGGGCCGCTGGCAGTGCCTCGGGATTGGAGCATGAGCATCGGCTACAACCGCGAACGAGGATACGGCCGGGCGGGCGGATACTCGGGTCACGGCGTGGCTGCGGCAAACATCGCCGGTCGCACGCTCGCCGACCTCGTGCTCGAACGCGACACCGATCTGGTGTCACTGCCGTGGGTCGATCACCACAGCCGGCGGTGGGAGCCCGAGCCGCTGCGCTATCTGGCATCGCGGACAATCATCCGCGTGCTGCACGACGCCGACGTGCGCGAGGATGCCACCGGCCGCAGGTCTCAGCTGACGCGGCTGGTCGCGCCGTTCATGCCGCCAAAATAGGGTTGGAGCCTAGCGGTGTTCTGCTCGCAGGGACTCGACGCGATCCACCAGCCGGCCGATGCCGACGTCATTGCCAGATACGTGCCAGATCTCCGCGGGCATCCGGGCGCTGCCGGATCGCGCCAACTCACGCGCCGACTTGATCCCGCCGGCGGCCATCACACGGCCGTCGGCGAAATGCACCTCGACTCGATTTCGTCTTCGCATGCCACCATTGTTGCATTTCTCGCGGCCGAATCCACACCCAACTGGTGAAGATTTTGTGAGGAGATGGCTGCTCAGAGGTACCGAGGCTCCGCAAACACCCTCCGCACCATCGGTTCGAACACCTCCACCCCGAGCGATTCGTAGCCGGGATCGAAGCAATTCTGGTCGTACAGCTCGCAGAACTCGGCGCAGGCGTCGAAATATTCGTGGTCGCGGTAGCGATCACGGCCGTCGGGGTCATCGCCGGTATGGCGTCCGTAGTAGTACATCTGGAACAGCCCGTGATGCTTGACCGCCCAGCACACCTCGGGGCGCACGTACGGCTTCAGCACCGCCGCCACCATCTCGCCGTGGGTGTAGGGCGCGAGGTCGTCACCGATGTCGTGCAACAGCGCCGCCACCACGTATTCCTCGTCGCGGCCGTCTCGGTGCGCCCGGGTGGCTGACTGCAACGAGTGCTCATAGCGGCTGACCTGGTACCCGGCGAATGCGTCTTTGAGCTTGTCCAGCGCGTCCAGCAATCGGTCAGGGTACGCCGCCATGTACTCGTGCTCGTACCGCGCCAGCAGGTCGTAGTCGGCCTTGGTGCCTTCGGCCATCGCGGTGAAGCTAACTGTCTCCATGGCTCCCCTTCGAAATCGGTGCTTCTGTACTGTACACTTGTACCATTCTTTACCGCCTACCGAAGGTTCGCACATGTACGACGTGATCGTTGTCGGCGGCGGATTCGCCGGCGTCACCACCGCCCGGGAATCTGCAATTGCCGGCCTTGACACCCTCCTGCTCGAAGCCCGTGACCGCATCGGTGGCCGCACCTGGACAGCTCCCTGGAACGGCGTCGACATCGAGTACGGCGGCGGTTGGGTGCACTGGCATCAACCCCACACCTGGTCGGAGATCACCCGCGCCGGCCTCGCCGTCGACCTCAGCGCCGACGCCGACGTCACGGGATGGTTCGTCGGGGACGAGCGCCGCGAAGGCACCGTCGCCGAGCGCGACGCGATCGCCCAGCGCGGCTGGGATCAGTTCGTGGAGGGAGTCGACGAGGCGCTGCCGGCGCCGTATGACCCGCTGCTTCGAATCGACCTGCTGGAGCGCTTCGATCGCCTGTCGGTGACCGAGCGGATGGCACAGCTCGAACTCGACGACGAGGAGCACGACGTGTTGGCGGCCGAGCTCGAGTCGGTCGTTCACGGGCCGCTCGACGACGGCGGCGCAGTCAGCATCCTGCGCTGGCACCAGCTGTCGGGGGGCAGCCTCAAGCTCACCCAGTACACGGGCGGGCGGGTCACCTTGCCCACCGGCACCGGCTCGCTGCTGCGGGCGATCGCCGGTGGCGCTGAGTTCCAGACACGACTCGAGACACCGGTGGCTGCGATCACCCAAACCGCGTCAGCGGTCGAGGTGCATACGCGCTCGGCAGAGATCCTCACCGCTCGAGCCGTGGTGGTGGCGGTGCCGCTCAACACGCTCGGCGCGATCTCGTTCGAGCCGGGACTGTCGCCGGGCAAGGCCGCCGGAATCGCGCTGGGCCAGGCGTCGCGCGGCATCAAGATCTTCATCCGCGCCCGCGGCCCTCGGATCGGTCAAAACACGATCCGACCGGGCCACGAGTTCGGCTATCTCGACAGCGAGATCCTGGGAGACGACGACACCCAGATCATGATCGGATTCGGGCTGGATGCCGCCCAGTGCGACGCCTCCGACCTCCGCGGGGTGCAGCATGCCCTCGACCGCATCATCCCCGGATACGAGGTACTCGATGCGACCGCCAACGACTGGCTCGCCGACGAGTTCTCGCAGGGCACCTGGGCGATCCACCGTCCCGGCTGGTACAGCGACCACCACGCCGAGATGCGCCGAGCCGAGGGGCGGGTGCTGCTGGCCGGCTCGGACCTCGCCAACGGCTGGGCGGGATTCATCGACGGGGCGATCGAATCGGGCCTGCGCGCCGGGGCGTGGGCACGTGCCACCGCCGGCGTAAAATCGTGATCGCATCGGGCAAACGATCCAGCCGGCGGCGGGCCGAGATCGTCGAGGCAACGCTGCGGGTGATCAGCCGGTCGGGGGCCGATGCCGTCACCCACCGGGCCGTGGCGGCAGATGCCGGAGTCTCGCTGGCGTCGACCACCTACTACTTCGATTCCAAGGACGCGCTCGTGCAGGAGGCGCTCGACCTGGTGATCGAACGCTCCACGACGCTCCTGGCCGACCACACCGCCGTCGACGGCCCGATCTCGCACGACCAGCTGGTGGAGCGGCTGGTGCGGCTGACCGAAGCCCAACTGGAGGACGCGGACGCGCCGCTGGTGGCGCAGTACGAGTTGATGATCGAAGCCGGCCGCCGGCCGCAGCTGCGTCCGCTGGCCGAGCGCTGGGAGGCGGTGTACATGCAGTCGCTGGCGACACTGGTGGAGGCGTCGGGTCTGCCCCGACCGGACGAGGCCACCCGGATCCTCGTCACCCTGCTCGAAGGCAGCCTGCTGGCGCAGCTCTCATTGCCCCACGCCGATTTCATCGACGCCGATCTGCGGCCGATGCTCCGGCGGGTCGTGGCGAGCCTCGCCTGATCTCCAGGATGTGACGTAGACTGGCGGCGAATCCTGGTGAGCGGATTCAGACCCAGCGGGCGTAGCTCAACGGTAGAGCATCGGCCTTCCAAGCCGTTGATGGCGGTTCGATTCCGCTCGCCCGCTTTTTTCTGGTCGACGGTCAAGCGCGGTCGGCTACGGGGCGTTGAGAAGCTCAAGCGCTGCTCGCCGAGCCACGCAACCTCTCTGATCGAGATTGTTGGCGCAGCCTTTTCTCGTCGACGGTCAGCGTCGGTCGGCTACGGGGCGTTGAGAAGCATCAAGCCCTGCTCGACGAGCCACGCAACCGCGATGAACGCGATTGCGGGCGCAGCCCACGCACCGACCGCCTGTTGAACGGACAGTGAGAACGACGATCCGGCCATCCGCCAGACATGGCGTGTGAGGTAGGTGACCTCTATGAGCCAAAGAATCTCCACAGCGAGCGTTGCCTTCACGACTCGCGGTCGAAGAATCGGTCGGTCGATCACACATCGAGCATACCAACCGCCCTGGCTGACCCTTTCTGTCCCGCCGAGGGTGCTGCCAGCGCCTCAGGCCGGGTCGCCCGCCTGCTGCTCGGCCATGAACTGCTCGGGGCCAACCTCCGCTGCTGCCGGGTCCATCCACATCACCTGCCAGCCGTGGCCGTCCAAGTCGAAGAAGCTGCGCGAGCGCATGAAGCCGTAGTCCTGCAGGTCGTCGTGATCCTGAGCACCCGCGGCGATCGCGGCATCGGCGACCGTGTCGACCTCGTCGCGGTTCGCCACGCTGAAGCAGAAGAGCGCCATCGCGTGGGTGGTGGGGTCCGCGATCGGCAACTTTGAGAACTCGGCGAACTTCTCGTGCGTGCCCAGCATCACGACGGCCTGTTCGCCGATCGGCATGCACGCGACGGTCTCTCCGTCGCTGAAGCGCGGGTCGAAGCTGAACCCGAGCTGCTCGAAAAACGCCTTGCTGCGTTCAACGTCCCGGACGGGAAGAGTGACGAACAGCATGCGGTTGGCGTGCGTGGGGGTGACGGTCATATCGGGCTCCTCCGAACGGTTGGTGTGTGCTCAGGGGTAGACCGGCGGCGTCGCCGGAACTCATCGGTCAACGACGACATCGTCGCACGGCGTTGCCTTCGAGTCGTGAGCCGGGGCTGTGAGAGGCTCTCCCGAGTGAACCGTCGACAGGTCGCATTGCTGGTGGTTGCCATGGCCCTCCTCGTCGTCGCCGCGTACCTGTGGATCGTCGTCCAAACCTCGATGTGAGACCACACCGACTGACGATAACCAGGAGATTCCCCGAGGTCAGGCCGCCCCCGCAGGCGCAACTATGGGGATATGTGCCCTCCCCAGAGTTGCCAATGTGCCCACCGATGGCACCGCTATTCACTGGATACCCGCTACCGCTGCCGCGACTGCGACGCGGAGATCCAGCACGGCTCGGCCTCATCCGACTACGCCGGCCCATACCGCTATTTTCAGAAGTGCTCGCTCTCGGGCGACGAGTGCGACTGGCCGGAATGCGTCCAGCCGGAACGATCCAACTTTCGCGTCTGGTTCGAAAGTGTCCGCCAGGAGAGCTGGCAATTCATCTGGTTCATACACCCTGATTGATGACCACCCGTGACCGCCCAAACCTGCTGTTTGTGTGCAGCCGCAACAAGCGCCGTAGCCTGACCGCCGAGCACCTGCTGCGAACGTCAACGGCCTGTCATGTGCGCTCCGCCGGTACCGAGCCAAGTGCCCGCGTGCAGGTCAGAGCAGCAGACATCGAGTGGGCCGACATCGTCTACGCGATGCAACAGACGCATGTCGAGCGCTTGCGCGACCGCCGGTTTCGAGCCGCGCTCGGGAACACACCCGTGGTCTGCCTCGACATCCCCGACGAGTACGACTTCATGGATCCAGAGCTGGTGGAGATCCTGACCGCCGCCCTGTCCGACTACCTCGGCGAGTGAGCGTGACACGCGCCGATGAGTTTCGAGACATGCGAGAGTCCAACCAGCACACCAACCTCGGGGAGCACGCATGTCAAAGCTCAAGTTGAGCATCACAATGTCGGTCGACGGGTACGTTGCAGGCCCCAACCAGAGCCTTGAGAACCCACTGGGCGAAGGCGGACTGGCACTGCACGAGTGGGCGTTTGCCACCCGCAGCTTTCAAGAAGCACACGGCTCGGGCGAGGGCGGGGAGACTGGGCTCGACGACCGGCAGGCCGCCGCCTGGAGCGAGAACACCGGCGCGACCATCATGGGTCGCAACATGTTCGGGCCGATCCGCGGTCCCTGGGGAGACGAGAACTGGAACGGCTGGTGGGGCGACGAACCCCCGTACCACACACCGGTGTTCGTGCTGACGAATCACGCTCGCGACGATCTGCCGATGGATGGCGGCACGACCTTCCACTTCGTCACCGACGGAATCGAATCAGCGCTCGAGCGCGCGGTTCAGGCTGCCGACGGCCTCGACGTCTCGCTCGGAGGAGGCGCCAGTGCCGCCCGGCAGTACCTGCGGGCGGGCCTGGTCGACGAGATGCGGCTTCATGTGGTGCCCAAGCTGCTCGGCCGTGGCGAGCGCCTGTTCGATGACCTTGACGGCGGACCAACCGGTTTGAGTGCGTCGAGCTGGTCAGCTCACCCGCTGTGGCCCACTATTCATACGTGCGCTAGACGGTTGACCGATATCTCCCGCGAGCCTGACCGCTGTGGATGGTGGTTTGAGGCCGGAGGTGGTGGTGGCTGCGGCTGCGAACCGTCGTCTCGCTGTGTCCTCAGTCGCACCAATACTCATGGTATTGGCGCTCCCTGCGGCCGCACGAGACTCGGTTCTCGCCGCCCATGACATCACGGAGATATCGATCCGCCGTCTAAAGGGAACCCGCCGCCACGGTTGAAATGAGCGTGCATGGCCGACCCCGAGCCCAAACCCCGCGGGAGCCGTAACTCCCTGGTCGAACGCCGCGCGCGTAAAATCGCCAACGCCCGCTCGGTGACGCTTGGCTTGGCCACGACCTTCCTGCTGCTGGCGGTGGTGGGAGCGGTGTTCATGCGGTTCGCCGACCCAACCAACTTCCCGACACTCGGGGACGCCGTGTGGTGGGCACTCCAGACGATCACGACAGTCGGCTACGGCGACATCGTCCCGACCTCGACGACGGGCAGAATCGTGGCCGGTGTCGAGATGGTTACCGGCGTATCGTTCATCGCCTTCCTGACAGCGACGGTCACCAGCACGGTGATCCAACGCAGCGAGGAAGGCGCCAACGAAGCCGAGCGGTTGCAGCGCGAACAGAGCACCAAGACGATCGTCGATGCGCTCGCCCGGACAGCGCAGGCCGTCGCCGACCTGGACGCGCGTCTTGACCGGATCGAGTCCAAGCTCCCGGGGTAAGCGATCGGCGACGGTCGTGCCGCCCGCACCCACGCGTATAGTTGCCAAATGGAGCCCATCCCCGGCCAGCGACGACGTGCACTTCAGATCCGGCTCGGGGTGGCATTGGTGATTGCCTCGTGGCTTCCGATCGCGCAGACGGTGATCTGGCTGGGATCGATGTCCGGCAGTCAGGCAGCCGAGCTGCGCGCGACCATCTGGGGTATCCAGATCGTCGTCGGCTTTATCGGCGTGCTGATCGCAGGCCGCGAAACCATCCAGATCGCAAAGAGCGTCGGCTGGCGCAGATCCCCCGCGGTGGTCTGGGGACTGCTGCGCTCGCCGAACGCACCGATCGTTCCCTAGTCTTTAGAGGCCTTCTGTGGCCGGCAACCGACCGCTGGCCACCGCCGCTTTGAGCGCGTCGTAGTCTCGCTCGTTCTGGTCGGCGTAGGTCTCGGCAAAGTCGGCCATCGCGCGGTCGAGTGAGTCCCCACCGCCCATGTAGCTGGCGATCGCCACCGAGTCGCCTGAGCGGGCGTGCGCCCGAGCGAGAGTTTGGCCACACAGCCGGCCGTAGGCGGTCATCAGCGTGGGATCCATGAACTCGATCAGCGCCGAGCCCTTCTGATCCCACAACTGGCGGATGTAGAAATCGCGCTCGACGCCGTCGGGTGCGGTGATCCGCTCCCAGCCGAGCATGATGTCGCTGGCAGCCTGCATCAGCCGTTGGCCTTCGACCACCCGCTGGCCATGGCTTGCGTACTGACTCTTGCCGAGGAACGGCTCCAGCACCGAGGCCTGGGCCTCCTTGACCTGGAGAAACAGCGGATCCTGGTTGTCACGGCCGAGCAGCAGCACGATCCAGGCGCGGGTACCGACACTGCCCACACCGACCACCTTGCGGGCCGCGTGCACGTACCGGAACCGCTCCAGCAGGTGTCGCCGATCGGAGGGCAGCGTGCGCCGGTACCCTCGGATCGCGCCTCGGACGAACTCGCCGATCGTGTCGGCATCGGCCCCGCCGGCGAGATCTTCGATTGGCACGATCAGCGGCGGATCGCCGATGATGCGCGGTTCACCGTCCACCATCTCGGTGAGCTTCCCGAATGCCCGCATGCTGTCCTTGGAGCGGGTCTTGGCCAGGTTCTTGTCGAACCGCTTCAGCTGTTTTGCGTTGCTGATCTGGCGAACCAGCGGCGTGAGCGCATCGACGTCGATACGGGAATACCACAGGTCCATCGTCGGCGTACCGGCCAGTTCTCGCATCGCCTCGCGATACGCCTGGGTCACGGCAAGGTTAACCTGGCGGCGCTCGGCGTCGTTGAATCCGCGGTCGCGGCCGCCGACGGCAAAGCTGGTCACCAGCCGCTTGAGATCCCACTCGAACGGGCCCGGCAGCGTCTCGTCGAAATCGTTGACCCCGAACACCAACTGCCGATCGGGGGCGGCGAACGCGCCGAAGTTTGAGAGATGACCGTCACCGCAAAGCTGTGCGTGCAGCCCGGTGCGAGGGCTTCCCGCGAGATCAGCTGCCATCAAGTAGGCGGCGCCGCGATAGAACGTGAATGCCGATACCATCATCCGCCCATGCCGGATCGGAATCAGGTCAGCGACACGCGAGGTCGCCTGCTCCTCCAGCATCTCGATCGGGTCGCGCCGGCCCGGCGCGGCTTCCCACTGGGCGTGGACACGGCGCGGGACATCCGCGCGGGCGGCCTTGCCTCTGGCGGTGCGCTCATCCAGCGACAGGTGGGTGACACGGCCGGCAGCCGTGGTCTTCGGTGCTCTCGATACGGTCATTGCATTCCTCCCATTCGCCCTACTATGGCGGCTACTGCGACGCTTCGCAATAGACAGAACGGTATTGCATAGGATGGCACATGTGAACCACCCTCTGCAGGCAGTGGTCGCTCACGAAACGTTCAGCCGGCCGTGCGCACCGTCTCGGCAAACGACAGGGCGCCGAAGTCGGCCAGCAGCTGGTCGTAGCGCGCCGCGCCGATCGCGACCTTTGACCCGGGTCCGAGTTCGGCTCGCCGCGGTGCGGCCCACGGTGGGACGACCGCGCCCACCCGGTCGCGGACCGCATCCGAAGCCGTACACAGCCTCGCCGCCCGGTCCAGATCGCCGAGGCGCGGCGGCGGCGATTGCGATGATGCCCATCGACGCCGCTGCCCCAACCTGATCGCCGAGCCGGAGCTGGAGCGCCAACGCATCGGCCGCGTCCTGCTCCGCCGCGGCGTGGTCGTTGCGGGCAGATGCCAGCATCCCCCGGCCGTCCAGTGCGCGCCCCTCTGCCCACGGGTCTCCCGCCTGCTCCGCGAGCTCGAGCGACCGCTGCAGCCTGACGGCAGCCTCGTTCTGATCACCGCTCTGTGCCTGCACCAGAGCAAGAGCGGTCAGAGCCGAGCACACATACGACCACGGCACCGGCCCCGCCTCGGCGATCGACTCGGCCTCGAGCAGCAGCGCGATCGCCGCCTCGTCATTCCCCGCACACCGCGCGCACGCGGCCGCAGCATCGAGACCGCACACCAGCATCATCGGCGCCCCCAGCTCCCGAGCGAGCCGAAGGCATTCGCCGGCTGCAGCCTCGGCCGACCCCGTGGCCGCCGGCATCTGTCTCGACCGTGGCCAGCACCCACAGAAAGTACGGGATGAACCAGCTGTCATCGAGTCCGCGGGCAACCGCCAGGCCCTGATCTGCGTACGCCCGCGCCGGCGACAGATCGCCGCGACGATACGCCGCCAGCCCCAGGCCGAACAATGCCATCCGCAGACCCTGCTGGTCACCGGCACGCCGCGCCAGCTCGAGCGCTTCCAAGCCGGCCGACTCCGCCTTCTCGGGCTCCCCCTGCAGCGGATAGATCGAGCCGATCGTGCCGAGACAATCGGTCAGGCACCACTCATCGCCTGCCGCACGCGCAAGCGCGAATGCTCTCCTCAAACAGTTCTCGGGACTTCGCGTCGTTGGCGAAGAACGCCAGCAAGCCCATCACGTCGAGAGCTCGGGCGGCCCACGAGTCGTCGCCCAACTCACGGGCGCAGTTCCAGGCATTGCTCGAGCGCCGGCCCGGCGCGGTCGGGATCACCGATCAGCGTCCACATCAGCCCCACTCCCCAAAGCGCTCCCGCGCGCACCACCGTGCCGATCTCCGCTGCTTCCTGCAAGCAGCGGCTCCAGCCACCGCACACCTTCGTGATACGGGCCGCGGATGAACCAGAACAGCGCCAGGCTCGATCCGATGTGCAGCCCCTCGGACACGTGCTCCGGGTTCTCCGAGCACCACTCCAGCGCGGACCTCAGGTTCTCGTAGTCGGCTGCCAGCCGCTCCAGCCATACGTGCTGGTTTCGCCCGGTCAGCTCGGGCTCGGCATGCTCTGCCAATGCCAGGTAGTAGAGCGCGTGGCGGTGCTCCAGCCCCTCGCCGGCGGCCGACTCGCCGCAGCCGTGCAAGCGCATACTCGCCGATCGACTCGAGCATGCTGAAGCGGCCGTCCAGCGAAGCGTACCAGGCTCTTGTCGACCAGCGACTGGAGCGTATCCAGATCGGCGTCGCACACCTGCTCGGAGGCTTCCAGCGTCCAACCGCCGGCGAACACGGCCAGGCGCGCGAACAGCTCCCGCTCGCGGTCGTCAAGCAGCGCATGGCTCCACGCGATCGTCGCCTCCAGCGTGCGTTGGCGCTCGGGCAGGTCGCGCGCTCCACCGGTCAGCAGAGACAAGCGGCGAGTCGAGCCGCTCGGCGATCTGGTCGAGGTTGAGCAGCTTCACCCGCGCCGCGGCGAGCTCGATTGCGAGCGGAATTCCCTCCAGCCGCCGCACCAGGTCGTCCAGCAGCTTTCGGGATCGGCCTCGAACGTCGGGCAGCACCGCGGTCGCTCGTTCGCGAAAGAGCGACGCAGCCGCGGCTGCATCCAGCTCATGCAAGCGGAAACTCGCGCTCGGCCCGAAGCCGCAGCGGCGCTCGGCTGGTGGCCAGCACCGACACACCCGGGCACTCCTCGATGATCTCGGCGACAACACCGGCGGCGTCAACGACGTGCTCGAAGTTGTCCGAGCACCAGCAGCACCTCACGATCTCGCAGATGCTCACGGGGATCCGTGGCGGAGCCGAGCGCAGCGGCGATTGTCGATTCGACCAGGCCGGCATCGGTCAGCGGGGCCAGATCGACGAACCATGCACCGTGCTCGAACGCCTCGAGCAGCGAGCGGGCTGCCTCAATCGCCAGGCGTGGTCTTCCCCATGCCCTCCAGGGCCGGTCAACGTGACCAGGCGCAGTGCCGGGCGTCGACAGCAGGCTGCAGAAGCTCCTCGAGCTCGGCCGCGCGCCCCACCAGGTGGGTCGCCCGGGTGGGGCAGATTCGTGCGGTTGACGGCTCTTGAGCTGCGGCGAACTCGCCGTCTCCCAACTGGTACAGCTGCACCGCGCCAACGTCCTTCAGCTGATGGCTGCCGAGGTCACGGAGCCCGTCGGGCCCGACCAGCTCGCGGGTGGTCTGAGAGACGAGCACCTGACCGCCGTGACCGGCCGCGCTGATCCGAGCCGCCAGGTGCACGTCCAGTGCCGACGTAGCCCTCGCCGGTCAGCAGCGGCTCGCCGGTGTGCACGCCGATCCGCACCCGCACCGGGCCGCGCAGCTCCGTGCTGGGCGTCTCGCGGCCGCCGCCAGCGCATCGGAGGCACGCTCGAACACTACGAAGAAGGCGTCGCCCTGGGTGTCGACCTCGATCCCGCTGCGGCGCTCGAAGATCGCTCGCAGGACCCGCCGATGCTCCGCGAGAGCCTCCGGATAGTGCCGGACCAAGGCTCTTCAGGAGCGCGGTCGATCCGGCGATATCGGTGAACATCATCGTGACTGTGCCGGAGGGCAGCGTTGGCATCGCCGCTGAATTATCGCTGTAACCATCCCGCGGCGCATCGCGTAGCCTGCCGAGGTGGCCAACACCGACTTCGTTCCCTCCACATTCGACGTGCCCACAGCGCTCACCGCGCCGCAGTTCAGCTTGGAGCCGCTCGGCCCCGAGCACAACCAGGCAGACCACGCGGCCTGGATGTCGTCGATCGACCACATCCATGCGACGCCGGGATTCCCCGACGGCGACTGGCCGCACGAGATGAGCCTCGATCAGAACCGGGACGATCTGATCGGCCATCAGCGCGACTTCGCAGATCGCCGCGGATTCACCTACACCGTGCTCGACCCGGTCGGCACGGTGATCGGCTGCGTCTACATCTACCCGCTCAAGGATGTCCCCCACGCGGCCCATGTCAGCTCGTGGGTGACCGCGACCCGCGCCGAGCTTGACCCGGTGCTGCACCAGACGGTCACGCAGTGGCTGGAAGATGCCTGGCCGTTCGAGCGCGTCGAGTACGCCGCCCGGTGACCGCCGGGCCGCAGGCCTAATCACGTCGCTCGAAGCATGGCCGGTGAACGTCCCGCTGGATGCCCCCTACGAGTTCGCCACCGGCGTCTTTGCCGGCATCAGCAGTACCGTCGTGCGGGTGACGACCGACACCGGCCTGGTCGGTGTGGGCGAGTCGCCCTCTCCGGGAGATGCCGTCGACCTGTGGGAGCAGGCGAGCGAGATCACCGGCCGCGATGCCGCCTCGGTACTCGAGCAGCTGGCCTCAGCCCCCTTCACCGGCCCGGCGCCTCGTGACACGCCCGAGACGACCGTCCGACGCCCCCAGGTCGCGCTCGAGATGGCGCTCTGGGACATCGCTGCGAAGGCCGCCGTCCTGCCCCTGTGCGAGCTGCTCGGACGCCCCGGTGCGGCGTGAGATCGAACTGACCGAGTACTTCGCCTACCGGCTTCCCGGACCCCGCGCAGAAGGCGAGCGCACCGCGTGCTGAGGTGGCCGCCTACTGCGCCCGCATGGTGCGTGAGCACGACTCGCCGGTGTTCGAAGGCAAGATGGGCGTTCGTCCACCGGCGGAGGAGATTCGTATGCTGCGCGAGGTGCGCGCGGCGATCGGTCCCGAACGCGGGCTGCGGGTCGACGCCAACATGGCGTGGACGGCGGACACGGCGCGGGCCACGCTGCACGAACTCGAAACGCTCGGAGTCGAGTACGTCGAGGAGCCGGTCGCGGGAATCGCCGCCATGGCCGAGCTGCGGCGCTCGACCCGAATCCCGATCTCAGCCCACAGCTCCGACATCCCCACGGCCGCCGCACTGGGAGCACCCGACGCGCTCGTACTTGGCATTGCCGGCTGTGGCGGCATCGGCCCCACGCTGCGGTTTGCCGCGGCCTGCGCCGCAGGCCGGAGTCGGGTTTCGGTTCTACAGCGGCGATCTGGGCATCGCCACCGCCGCCCAACTGCATGTCGCCGCGGTAATCGAGTCGGTCACCGGCCCCCACCAGACGCTGCTTCGCTGGTACCACGACGACGTCATCACCGGCGGCCCGCTGCGTCCACACCGCGGCCGACTGCCGGTGCCCGCAGCCACGCCCGGTTTGGGCGTGGAACTCGATCTGGACGCGCTTCACCGCGGCGTCGCCCGATTCGAGTCCGACGGCGAGTACGACTACTACGGCGGACCGCCGCTGCCGCGGTTCTAGATGCTTGGGCGGCTACGGGCCGATCGTCGGCGTCAGCGGAAACTCGAGCCAGGGCATCCATCGCGACCAGGCTGCCTGCAACCGGCCGTCGGCGATCACCGTCTCGAGCGCAGCGTCCAGCGCCAGTCGCAGCTGATCGTCGCCGCGGCGCACCGCCACCCCCCAAGCGATCTGGGTGGGCACGGTGAACGCCAAGCCGCAGATCGGGCTCATCCCCCAGCGGCACCATCACCACGTCGTCGTCGACGAATCCGTCGATCGCCCCTGACCGCAGCGCAGTGATCATGTCGCCGAAGACGTCCTCTGACCCCGGGAACGGCACCGTCACAGCGCCGGGGAAGGTCTCGGCCAAAGCGAGGTTGGTGCTGCCGTCGATCGCCCCGATGCGCTGACCGCGGAGATCGTCCGGAGATCCGGCCGGGTTGTCGGCACGCACCACCAGCGACTCGTCAAAGACGGTGTAGGGCCGGGAGAAGTCGGCCAGCTCACGGCGGGAATCGGTGATCCCCTGGCCGCACCACACCGCGTCAACGCGGCCGTCGGCAATCGCCGGGTAGAAGTCGGCCCAGGCCAGCACTGACCACTCGAGCTCGACGGCCCAGCTCCCCGGCCACCAGTGCCGCCGCGGCCGGTTCGTAGCCATCGCGATGGCCCGCGTCGTCGATCAGACCGAACAACGGGAGCGCATCGAGGTCGGCGCAGCCGAGAGTGAGACGATCTCGTGGTCACCGCCCGAACGTACCACGTCGCGGGGACTCTCAATACGCCAAAGCGTGGAGTTGCAGATCGCGCCTGCGACTGTACGGTGCGACGCATGGGACTCAACTCCGAGGGCGTACGCGTGGTCATCGCCGAGGACAATGAGATGCTTCGTGACACCCTCGGACTCGCGCTTCAGGAAGCTGGGTACGAGATTGTCGGCGCGGCTGAGGATGGATTGTCCGCGGTCGAGACGGTGCTGCGCGAAGGGCCCGATGTCACGGTCATGGACATTCGCATGCCGGGCATCGACGGTATCGAAGCGACCCGGCGGATCCGCGAGTCGCGCGGATCGCGCACGATCATCCTGATGCTGACCGCCTTCGACGAGCCCACGCTGCTACAGGATGCGCTCGACGCCGGAGCCGCCGGATTCCTCGTTAAGGGCATACCGCTGGCACGGTTGGTCGAAGAGATCCGTCATGCACACGTGCTCCGAACGTGGGACCCAGCGGAGGACGAGGTCGAACACCGACACCCACCTGCGTAACGTCGCGTATGATACGGCGATGCTCCGAACGCTCGCCGTGGTTCTCGCAATAGGTGTTCTCGTAGCGGCGTTCCCGGCGACCGCCCACGCGGGCCTCGCGCCGGGATCCAAGGGTAAAGCCGTGCTCGCGCTGCAGAAGAAGCTGATCCGGCTCAAGTACCTCGCGATCGCCGGCCGCAGCGGCGTCTACGGACCGCGTACCACCCAGGCCGTGATGGCGTTCCAGGGCTGGCGCGGACTGACCCGCGACGGAGTCGCCGGTCCGGCCACGTTCAGGGCGCTGGCAAAGGCCAGCATCCCCCGCCCGTGGTCGCGCACCGTCAGGCACATGGAAGTGCACAAGGCCAAGCAGGTGCTGCTGCTGATCGCCAAGGGCGTGGTCGTGCGCGCGATCCATGTGTCCACCGCCTCACCGGGGCACGTGACCCCCTCCGGGCACTTCACCATCTATCGCAAAGAAGCGATGAGCTGGTCGAAGCCGTTCCACGTCTGGCTGCCACTGGCCTCCTACTTCACCGGCGGATACGCGTTCCACCAGTATCCCGACGTCCCCGGCTATCCGGCCTCACACGGCTGCGTGCGGATCGCTCAGGGAGATGCCAGCGTCGTGTGGTCGTGGGCGACGCTGGGCACTCGCGTCGCCGTCGGCTGACCGCCTTCCCTAAGTCCCCGGGCATTCGTCCGATAACTCGGCCAGCGTGGTGGCGACTCGATCGCTAACCTCCGTCGTCGTTCGAGTCCGTCAAAGGGAGCCCGTGGCACCGGACATCTTTCAAACAGCGTTTCGATTGATCGCGTTCGACTGGGACGGCACCGCGGTCACCTCGCGCGTCCGACCGGCCCACCGAGCTGGCCGAGGCGATGGAGCAGCTGCTCGTGGCCGGAGTCGCGCTGGTGGTGATCACCGGCACCAACGCCAAGAACGTCTCGGGCCAGATCGCGCCGCTGCTCTCGGTCGAAGCCCGAAGCCGGCTCTATCTGATGGTCAACCGCGGATCCGAGGTGTACGCCTACGACGCCGAGGGCGAGCTCGAGCTGTTGTATCGGCGCGAGGCCACAGACGATGAGAACGCGGCTCTCGACCGTACCGCCGAGGCGGTTCAGTCGGAGCTTCGCGCGCAGCGGGATCGAGGTCGGGATCGTGTCCGACCGACTCAATCGCCGCAAGGTCGATCTGATTCCCGAGCCTGACTGGGCCGACCCGCCGAAGTCGCGGATCGGTGAGCTGCTGGCCGCCGTGGAGGAGCGACTGCAGCCGCTGCCGGGCGGGATCGGGGCCGCGATCGACCTGGCCGGACGGCTCGCCACCGAGAACAATCTGCCGGATGCGCGCATCACCAGCGACGTCAAGCACATCGAGATCGGGCTCACCGATAAGTCCGACTCGATCGCGTTTTTGATGCAGCGGATCGCGCCGGCGCGGGCGATCCGGCCCACCGAGGTGCTGATCGCCGGTGACGAGTTCGGCCCGATCGCCGGGTTTGAGGGAAGTGACTACCGCATGGTCACCCGGCTGGCCGCCGGGGCGACGCTCGTCTCCGTGGGCGAGGAGCCGAACGGCACGCCCACCGGGGTGATCAACCTCGGCGGAGGCCCGGCGCAGTTCGTGCAGATCCTGCGAGACCAGGGCACGCGCGCCTCCAGCGGGCTTGAGATCCAGCCGCCACCCGTGCGGGACAGCAGGTCGCCAGACGGAACCGACGGCTGGCGGATCGTCAGCGAGGGCTACGACCTTGCATCCGAAGCGTCCCAGGAGACGCTGTTCTCGCTGGTCAACCGGTACATGGGAGTACGCGGCAGCGCCGATGAGCTCAACCCCTCGCCGTACCCCGCGAGCGTTCGTCGCCGGGCTGTTCGACGGTGAGAAGCCGGGAGTCGAGGATCTGGTGGTGATCCCCGATTGGGTGGCCACCGAGATTCACATCGACGGGGTGCCGTTCACGCCGTGGACATGGACGGTTCGCTCCCACCGGCGCACGCTCGACCTGCGGGCGCTGCGGCTGGATCGAGAGCTGGTGGTCGAGGACCCGCAGGGACGGGTGCTGCAGCTGAACTCCAGCCGCGTCCTGAGCCTTGCCAACACGCACCTGGGGGCGATCCGGACTGTCGCTGAGCTGGTGTCCGGGTCTCCCTGCCGGGTGGCGGTGCGGGCCGGGGCGTGGGTGCGCCAGAAGTCAGGGGAGCTGCCACACGTGGAAATCACCGCCGCGGGTGACGCCGCACGGCGTGGACATGCTCCACACGCGCACCCCGGGGGCTCGAGTCGCAGTCGATCTCGGCCACGCGCTGACAGCGCGGCTGGGTGACGAGACGATCGAGGCCGGCCACGTCACTGACGAGCAGTTCTCCGGCCGCGAGTTCGACGTCGAGCTGACGGTGGGCAGCACACTCACGGTCGAGCGGCATGTCGCCATCTTCACCGAACGCGAAGAGCCGGACTCCGGCAGCCGCGCAGCCGATGCAGCACGGTCGTCGCTGGCGATGGGCTGGGAGGCGCTGATATCGGCACACACGACCGCCTGGGCCAGTGCCTGGGCGCGGTCGGATGTCGAGATCGACGACCCGGCCGCCCAGCTCGGCATCCGCTTCGCAGTGGCACAGCTGATCGCGGTCGCCCCGCAGGTGGGAAGCCGCACCTCGGTCGCGGCCAAAGGCCTCACCGGCGAGGGCTACAAGGGACATGTGTTCTGGGACACCGACGTGTTTCTGATGCAGTTCTACGCCTACACCATGCCCGAGGTGGCCCGCGAGATCATCGGATACCGCGTGGGAATGCTCCCGGCCGCCCGCCGAAACGCCGAGAACGCCGGGCTGAAAGGCGCCTGGTTCGCGTGGGAGAGCGCAGCCAGCGGCGAAGACGTCACGCCCGCGTTTGTGGTCGGCCCCGGTGGCCGGCGGATGGCGGTCAAGACCGGCGAGCAGGAGATCCACGTCGTCAGCGACATCGCTCTTGCAATCGAGATGTATGTGCGCGCCACGGGAGACCGCGATGTGCTCGACGACGGCGCCGCAGAGCTGCTGGTCGAAGCCGCCCGCTTCTACGCCAGCCGTGGAGTGGTCACCGAGCGCGGGTATGAGATCCATCATGTGATCGGCCCCGACGAGCTCCACGAGGACGTCGACAACAGCGCCTACACCAACTACCTCGGTGCCTGGACGATGCGGTGGGCCGCCGAGCTCGTCGACGCGGGCGTCGCAGCTGCCGAGCCCGGGGAGCCTGACAACTGGCGCGACCTGGCCGACCGGATGCTGATCCTGCGCACTCCCGAGGGCCTGATGGAGCAGAACGAAGGGTTTCTGTCGCTGCCACTGGCAGGCTCTGACCCGGCCGATCGGGCGGAGATGGCATGGCAGCGAGATCGGATGGAGTGGCGCGACGTCAAGCAGGCCGACGTGGTGATGCTGATGGCGCTGCTGGAACGCGAGTTCAGCGTCGAGGAGCGGCGTGGGAGCTACAACCTGTACGAGCCGCTGACTCGCCACCTGTCGTCGTTGTCGGAAGCTGTGCACTCGCTGGTGGCCCGCCGCGTCGGGCTTGATGCTGCCGCCGACGACTACTTCACGCGGGCGGTTGCGATCGACCTGTTCGACAGCCGCGGCAACCGCCCCGAGGGCCTGCACATGGCCACTCAGGGTGGCCTCTGGCAGGCGGTGGTGCTGGGCTGCGCGGGACTCTCGGTGACCGACGGCGTACTCCACCTCGACCCCCGCCTGGCGACCGGCTGGAACCGGCTGCGATTCTCGCTCACCCACCACGGGGTGCCGGCAACGGTGACGCTGACCCCGACCACGGCCACGGTGGAGACCGACGGCGGATCGGTCGATGTTTCCCTGCCCGGGATACGTGCGACCGCACGCGACGGGCACCCGGCAGAGTTGGTGCTGCGCGACGGCGGCTGGCACCTGCCGGGGTGACCGGCCGGTAGCATTGGTCCCGATGCCGCCCACCAAACTCTTACTCGCGTCGCCGCGAGGCTACTGCGCAGGCGTGGATCGAGCGGTGGACACGGTGGAGCGCGCGCTCGAGCACTTCGGCGCGCCGGTGTATGTGCGCAAGGAGATCGTGCACAACCACCATGTCGTGTCGGAGCTGACCGATCGCGGCGCCGTGTTCGTCGACTCCGAGCTGGATGTCCCCGAGGGCGCCGTGGTGGTGCTCTCGGCCCACGGAGTCGCTCCCGAGGTGTACGAGCGCAGCCGCGAGCGGCAACTGCACGTGCTGGATGCGACCTGCCCGCTGGTCACCAAAGTCCACGCGGAGGCACGAAAGTACGCAGCCCAAGGCTATTCGATCGTCCTGATCGGACACGAGGGCCACGAGGAGGTCGTCGGCACGATGGGCGAGGCGCCCCAATCGATCCAGCTGATCGGGTCGGTGGCCGAGATCGATCAGCTGCAGATCCCCGATCCGCACCGGGTTGCCTACATCACCCAGACGACGCTTTCGGTGGACGAGACGCTCGAGATCATCGCCGCCCTGCGGAAGCGATTCCCCACGGTCGTTGGCCCCAAGAACGACGACATCTGTTACGCCACGCAGAACCGCCAAAACGCCGTCAAACAGCTCGCCCAAGACGTCGACCTGGTGCTGGTGATCGGTTCGCGCAACTCCTCGAACTCCAACCGGCTGGTGGATGTCACCAGAGAGCTGGGCGTGCCCGCCCATCTGATCGACGACGAGACCGGGATCGATCCGGCCTGGTTCGAAGGGGTCACCACCGTTGGCATCACGTCCGGCGCCTCGGCACCCGAATCACTCGTCACCCGGGTGGTCGAGTACTTCCGGGAGCTGGGAGTCACCGAGATCGACTCGCACGAACTGGTGGACGAGAACGTCCACTTCCAGCTGCCGATGCAGCTGCGCCGCGCGATCGGCGCCTAGCGCCGCCGGGCTATCGCAGCGCGAGCAGCGAGTCGATGTCGATCGCAGGTCGTCCGCTGGTGGCGAGATTGACGATCCGGATCGTGTGGCTGCCGTCCGTGGCCCAGCCACGGGTGTAGACCACTCGCCGCCGCAGCAGCGTCTTGGAGTGGAGGTCGACCGTCTTCACCAGCTTGCCGTCGATGTACACCCGAGCCTTGCCGCGCAGCGCCGACTTGGAGGCGACCCATGCGATCTGGCGGCCGGTGAAGGTCAGCTTGGCGGACGCGTTCTTCTTGGAGGTGCTGTTGATGGTGCCGCCGGAGGTGCCGGGCGAACGCAGCCGGTTCCAACCGGCGCTGTACTTGATCGCGCTGTTGGTGTTCTGGAAGGCCACGATCCGGACGGTGTTGCCCGCGATGAATCCGGGCGTGTTGTCCGAGCAGTCGGTGGGCTGCACCGAGAAGTGGTAGACGCGGGTGCCGGGGATGATCGCGCGGCCGACGCTGGTGTTGGTGGGTCGAGCAGGCACGATGCCCGTGACCGCACCGGCGTTGATCTGCTGATGCACGCGATAGCGGCAGATGCCCGACAGGTTGTCGTGTCCCCGCCAGGCGAGACTGACCGGCACGGAACTCCCGACCGTCGAGCCAACCGTCATGTGCGCGTTGGGTAGCGTCGAGAGCGTCGGCGCGGTGGTGTCCGAAACCGAGTCCTGGAAGTGGGCGAGGCCCTGCTGGTCGACCAGGCCGACCCGCGTGAAGTCGCCACCGGCGTAGGCATCCTGGCCGTAGCCGAGCACCGGCCACACACCGAGTACCTGGTTGAACGAGGGCGCCCAGGTGAGGTCGACCTTGCCGGACTGGAGGTCGAGCGCGGCGGCGTGATTGCGAACCTGGGCACCAACCCTGCGGAAGTGCCCGCCCACCAGCAACAGGTTGTGGTAGATCGAGACCGACTCGGCGTCACCGTCAGGCGACGCCGTCCACACCAACTTGCCGTTGGAAAGGTTGTACTTGGGGATATGCCCGCCGCCGCCACCACCGGCCGCGTACAACGACGATGAGGTCGCGGCGAAGCTGAGCAGCTCGTACTTGGGATGCGACGCCCATGGGGTGATCGCACCGGTACTCGCCGACAGCGCCGCGATGTGCGGGCTCTTGGTGCCACCGACCAGCGTGAACAGCCCGCCGACGATGATGCGCGAACTGTTGGGTGTGATCAGCAGTGCCCGCACGGCGTGGTTGGGGCCGTTGTGGGAGGCCCAGGGCAGCAACTTGCCGGCCGTGCTGATGGCAGCCAGGCGCTTGCGATGGGCGTTTCCGATCTGGTTGAACTCGCCGCCGAGAAACACCCGCGTGCCCATCGTGGCGATCGCATACACCGATCCGCCGTTGGCGCGGGGGGCCCAGTTCAGAACGGTGCCCGGTGCCGGCGGCCGAGATCGCTGCCACGTGGGCGCGGCTCTTGCCGCCCACGAGGGAGAAATCGCCTCCGGCGTAGACCGTGCCGCCACCCGGGCCCATGGCAAGCGTGCGCACCGTCAGGTTGGCGTTGGGATTCCACGGCAGCAGCGCCCCGCTGGCGGCGTCGAACGCCGCCAGGTGATTGCGTGCAGTCTCGTTGACTCCGAGCGCGGAACCCGCGGGCCGCACCGAGGTAAACGCGCCGCCGATGTAGACGACGCCGTCGGACCGGACGATCGAATGCACTGTGCCGTTGGTCTGGTACGACGTTGCCAGCGTCTGCTGAAGCGCCGCCATGGCCGACGCCGACGTGGCGGCGAACACGAGGGCTGCCAGCGCGAGCACGGCCACGCTGCGGCGAAGCAGCCCGGGTGTCACGGCAGGAGTCAGCGGAGCATCATCCATTGAACGCTGACACAAGTGTCCGCAGGTTCGGGACCCGAGTCAAATTTCAACCCACGGTTTTGTTGAGATGCGATGAGCGAGTCGATCAGCGAGTTGCCAGCCGCCAGGCCCAGCGAGGGCGCTGCTCGGCATCGATCTCGAGGTCGCCGGGAGCGAACAGCTCGTCATCGGCGTCGATGTGGCGGGCGAAGTCACAGGCCACCAGCCGGGCCTCGATCAGGCTCGGATGCTCACGGTGACAGTCAACGCAGGCGTACACCTGCTCGAGCGTCAGGCTGAGCTCGCGCGCGGCGGCGGAGGGTGAGCCGTCGTTATCGCGGATTGCCAAGAGCACGTCTGCAACCTCGAACGGCGAGTCGCACAGACATGGCGCGGCGTCGCCACCGAGGTCGTTGCGCAGCTCGATCAGGGACGAATCAAAGTACGGGAGCGAGGAAGGCACAGCGGGCCCTTCGTTGGGACAGCACAGGGGAATGCCGTCGTTGGGGACGGCAGCGCCGAGGGGAGAACAGCGCCGACACCTATCAAGTACTGACCGTTGCCGGTTGCCGCATCCCCCTGGGTGGGGATCCGACACCAACCGAACGGGGGGTATCGGCCGACTAGCCGACGGCGATCTGCAGCTGATCGCCGGGCTGGAGCGTGACCGCCAGCGTCTCGGCCGCGATCCAGTCTCCATACCGGCGGAAGGCCTCAGTCACCTGACCGTCGTTCTCGGGATAGGTGATCACGATCCGGTCGGTCAACTCCAGCTCGGCGTCGGCCCGCATCTGGTTGATCGTGCGGATCAGATCCCGGGCGGTGCCCTCGAGTGCGAGCTCGGGCGTGACCTCGGTGTCGAGCACGACCGCAAAGCCCTCGCCGTCGACGACTGAGAATCCTGGCCGCGCGCGTGTGCGCAACTCGAACTCGCCCGGCTCGAGCCGCCAGTCGCCCACATCCACACCGCCGTCGACGAGCGTGAACTCGCCCTCTCGCAGCAGTCCGCGGATCACACTCAGGTCGCGGCCCAGTTTGGGGCCGAGCACCTTGAGGATCGGCATCACCTCGACCTCGGCGAACTGCTCGCTCGACTCGGCCAGGTGCACCTCCTTCACCCCGAGCTCGCCGGCGACCAACTCGAGGTGACTTGCAACCGCCTGCCGGCGGCGGGGGTCATGCGTGACCACGGTGGCCGCCTGCAGCGGTTGGCGCAGCTTGATCCCGGCATCGTTTCGGGCGCTGTGGCCGAGGGTCACCACCGACCGTACGGCGGCCATCTGCTCCAGCAGCGCCGCGTCGGCGAGCGTGTGATCGACGGTCGGATATCCGCCGTGGTGAACGCTTTGAGGGGCGCCGGGGCAGGCGCCGCGAACCAGGTTCTGCCACAGCTCGTCCGCCAGAAACGGCATCACCGGGGCGACACAGCGGGTTGCCTGTACCAGCGCGTACCACAGCGACTGGTAGGCGGCGCGCTTGTCGTCGGCATCCTCCGACTTCCAGAATCGCGGCCGTGACAGTCGCACGTACCAGTTGGAGAGATCGTCGACGTAGGCCTCGAAGGCCCGCACCAGCCGCGGAGAGTCGTACACGTCGAGCGCGGCGGTGCACTCACCGATCAGCTCTTGCGTTGCTGCCACCAGCCAGCGGTCGAGCTCCCTGGCCGTGGCCGGGCCACGTTCCAGCACGGCCAGATCGGGCACATGCTCGTCGATGTTGGCATACAGCACGAAGAAGGCGTAGATGTTCCACAGCCGCAGCAGCCGGGTCTTGACGGCAGCTGCCGGGCCGTAGCCGAAGTTGAGGTTCTGGGCGGGAGGCTGCGCGGCGTACATCCACCGCATCACGTCGGCCCCCATCTCCTCGATGGCATCGTCGAACCAGATCGCGTTGCCCCACGACTTGTGCATCGGGCGACCGGTTTCGTCGTTCACCTTCTCGTAGGTCAACACCCGCTGATACGGCGCCCGGCCGTCGAGCACCACCCCCATGAACAGCATCGAGTAGAACCACAACCGGATCTGCTCACGCATCTCGGTGACCCACTCGGCTGGATACCACTGCTGCCAGTACTCGATTGTCGGGCAGATCGGCCTTGGTGATGCCCTCACCGGCTCCCGCGGCATAGCCCCCAGGCACGGCCACGTCGCGCTCCCACCCCATCGTCGAGAATGGCACGATGCCGGCATCCAGCCAGCAGTCGCCGACATCCTTCAGCCGGTGGGCATGGCCCCCGCACTCGGCGCAGGCGATCACCACGTCGTCGATCCAAGGCCGGTGAAGCTCGGTCAAGTTCTCGGTTCCCGAGATCGCCCGCTCCATCAGGTCGTCCTTGGACGAAACCACGGTCATGTGGCCGTCGTCACAGAAGTAGAACGGCAGCGGCAGGCCCCAGTAGCGCTTGCGGCTGATGCACCAGTCGCCCATGTTGCGCAGCCAGTCCTCCATCCGCTTGCCGTACTGGGGCGGCGTCCACTCCACTTTGCGAGCGGCGTCGATCATCGGCTGGCGCACCTCGTCGCAGCGGATGAACCACTCGTCCACCAGCCGGTAGATCAGCTCGGTGCCGCATCGCCAGCACACCGGGTAGCGATGGGTCAGCTCACCCGCCTCGACCAACCGTCCCCGCTGGCCGAGATCCTCGATCACCAGCGGCGCGGCCTCGGCGGTGTGCTTGGCGTGCAGCCAGCCGTAGTCGTTGGTGAAGGCGCCCGCCTCGTCGACCGGAACCAGCGTCGCAAGCCCTTCCTTCTGGCCAAGTTCGAAGTCCTCGGCACCGCATCCCGGTGCGATGTGCACGATGCCGGTGCCCTCCTCCATCGATACCTCGTCCCAGGCGACCACGCGGTGCTCCACCCCTTGGGTCGCGGGCAGGTCATCGAACGGCCCGCTATAGGCAAGCCCCACCAGCTCCGATCCGGGCACGGTGCCGAGCAGGTTGCCGCGCACCGGCACCTGGTCACGCCGATCGGCCGCGACGTAGGCGATCCCGGCCGGCGTCTCGATCCGGGCGTAGTCCGCATCGGCGCGCACGGCGGCAGCCACGTTGGCCGGAAGTGTCCAGGGCGTGGTCGTCCATACCACCAGGAACTCGTGGTCGCGCCCGACCAGCGGCAGGCGCACGTACAGCGACGGATGGGTGGTGTCCTTGTAGGAGTCGATCAGCTCGTGCTGGGACAGCGACGTTCCGCAGCGCGGACACCACGGCATCGACCGGTGGCCCTTGTACAGCCATCCGAGATCGTGGCAGCGCTTGAGAAACTTCCAGATGTCGGAGATGTTGGGGTCGGTCATCGTGTAGTACGACTTGTCCCAATCCATCCACTGGCCCAGCCGCTTTGAATGCTCGGTCAGCTCGCCGGCGTACAGCGCCACCCGCTCGCGGCAGGCGATCGCGAACCGGTCGAGCCCGTACTCCTCGATCTCGGGCTTCGAGTTGAGACCGAGTTCCTTCTCCACCCCGACTTCCACCCACAGGCCCTGACAGTCGAATCCGTTCTGGTATCGCTGGTCGTGGCCGAGCATGGCGTGGTAGCGCTGCCACACGTCCTTGATGGTGCGACCCCAGCCGTGGTGCACCCCCATCGCGTTGTTGGCGGTGATCGGCCCGTCGATGAAGCTGAACCGCTGGTTCCCGCGATTTGCGTCGCGCAGCACCTCGAAAGCGCGCTCACGCTCCCAGCGCTCCAAAGCGCGGTGCTCCAAGGCGATGTGATCGGGTTTGGACGGAACCGGGTCAAACGGCGGCATGCGCGGGATTGTATTGCGCGCGCAGACCGGGCCTCCCCAGGGTGGCGCCGACACCGGTGCGAGGCGTCAGTACCGCGGGGGGCGGTGGTACCAGGGGGCTTTCGACCGACTAGAAGTCAGTTTCATGCCGGTGGCAGTAGTCGTCGAAAGCGGCGTGCTTGGCGAGGTACGTGCTCAGCTCGGAGAAGCCGAACTCGAACCATTCCGAAAGCCAGCGCTCATCGATTTCCACATGCTTGTCATGCAGGTCGTCCATGGTCACTTCCTCCGGGCGGGGGTCGTAGCCCGGATGACGCGATTTCCGCCTCCGGCCCGAAAGTCCTTGGTCGAAGGCTCCGATGCTCATTTGATCGGCCACAAGCACCGCGGCCTTTACCCTTTGATTACAGGTCAGACCGCAGCGGGTGTCCGAGCACACGTTCCAACGCCTCGGCACCGTTGGCAAACGCAATCTGGGAGCGGGCTGGGAGCGCCTCGGGCATCAACCAGACGATCTCGCTGACATCCGACGCCGCCTGCTCCCGGCCGCCGCTGACGACCGCGGTGTAATACAGGTTGAGCGTATGAGCGCCGTCGCCGTACCGATCGGGAATCGCGCCCACGTAGCCGGTCAGCTCGATTTCGAGCCCGGTTTCTTCCGACAACTCGCGCTTGACCGCCTGCTCGGGGTCCTCGCCTGTCTCGATGAAGCCCCCCGGCAGGTCGAGCATGCCCATGGCCGGCTCGATGGCACGACGGGTGAGCAGGATCGCGCCGTCGCCGCGGGTGACGATGGCGGTCGCCGTGGGGGCCGGATTGTCGTACAGCACCAGTCCACAGGCGGGGCAGTGCAGCCGCACCTCCCCCGAATCGACCGGACCGGTGCGAAGCGCACCCGCGCATCGTGGGCAGTGCTTCCAACCGTTGTGCGCGCTCACCGCGCGCCCCACTCGTCGATCACGCCGTCACACAGGTCGGGCCAGGCGCCGGGCCGCATGCTCCAGCCCGAGTAGGTACTGCGGTTGGCGAGGCACACCAGCCCCACTCCCGCAGCCGGGTCGGCAAAGAACAGGGTTCCCGAAGCGCCGAAGTGCGACAGCGTGCGCGGCGAGGTGCGCGTGCCCGTCCAGTGCGGCTGCTTGGCGCCGCGGACATCACACCCCAGCGACCAATCGGCAACGTCCCAGGTTCGGAACGACTCGATGCCGCCCGCCAGTCCGGGATAGGCAACGGCGGTCATCTCGGCGAACGTCTCGGGTGCAAGCAGCGGGGCACCGCGGTTCAGCAACAGCTGCACGAATCGCCCGTACGCCCCCGCCGTGGCAAATGCGCCGCCGGCGGCGGTGGCTCGCCGCCGCCACTCGGCGCTGTTGAAGAGCGCGATTCCCGAGCCGGCCAGCCCCGGCTCACGCACGTCCAGCGCCCGCTCATACTCGCTCTCCGGCAGGCCCAGAAACGCATCCATCCCCAGCGGCTCGAACACCGCCTCACGCACGTACGAGGCGTGATCGATGCCGGTCGCATGCGCGATCACCTCGCCCAGCACCGCATACCCCTCGTTGGAGTAGATCCTGCGAGTCGCCGGCGCACACACCGGTTCGACGTCGACCGCCGCCACCCCGCGGGGACCGACCTCCGGCAACCCGGAGGCGTGGGACAAAAGGTGTCGCGGAGTGATGGCTCGCCTGCTCTGATCGCGATATTGGGGCAGATACTCGGCCACGGGAGCATCGAGTTCCAGTGCGCCCTCCTCCACCGCGATCATCACCGCGGTTGCCACAAGTGGCTTCGTCAGTGACGCCAGTGCGAATAGACTAGTGCTGGCACCTGCACCTGCGAGCCTCGATTCAAGTTCACCGTCGGGCCCAATTACGGCCGCTGCGACACCCGGGACGTTTGACGTTTGTGTCCATGTATCTATGATTTGCAGGGGCATCGGCGCATCATCCTAGGCAGAGTGATGTGAAACGGCGCCGTTTCACCCAACAGCTTCGAGGTTATGGCACGAATCGAAACACGAGATGATGACCCTCAGATCCCAGCCGCGCCGGTAGGTCCTCCGCGGGGCGACGAGGGGTTGGACGACTGGTTCACGCGGCGTCTGGAGGCCCAGGGAATCGCTGCCCGCGGCCGCGGTTTCCCCACCGCCCGGGTGCTTTCCGTGATCGCGCTGATCGTCGCCGTGGTCGCCCTGTTTTGGGTGATTCGCGACGCGACCGGGTCGTCCAGCGATACCAGCTCCACTCCGACATCCGCCAACACACAGCCGCAGAACTCAACCGGTGGAAACCCACCCGCCTCGACCGGCGACACCGGCGGTGGCACCAATCCAATTCCCTGGAAAGAGGTGAAGGTCACCATCGTCAACGGCAACGGCATCACCGGGGCCGCCGGTGACGCTCAGAACACCCTCACCCAGGCCGGATGGAAGATCGTCGACACGACCGACACCGACGGTGGCGTGACCGTCGACTCCACCGAGGTGGTGTACCCGCCCGGGAAGAAGGCGCCGGCGAAAGCCGTGGCCGCCCAGCTCGGACTCGGCGCACCGGTAGCCCTCGCCGACGCGACCGGCGTGCCCGCCGACCTGACCACGGTGGCGATCGTGCTGGGGCCGGAGGGCCTGCCCAGCACCACCTGACCGCAGGGGTACGCTCGCCGGCCTCGAACTGGTCTGCGAGATGAACCCCCAGCAGATGTTGGTCGAGGTGAGGGCACGCACCGTGGTCAAGGTGCTCACGATCGTGCTGGCCGCATTCGCGCTGGTCGAGGTGCTGAGCGCGGCCCGTGACGTGCTGATCCTGCTCGCCGTCTCGCTGTTTTTGGCGGTCGCCCTGAACCCGGCCGTGGTGCTGATCCAGCGCTGGCTTCCGCGCGGACTCGCGGTCGCTTCGGTGTTCATCGGCCTGCTGGTGCTGATCGGCTTGTTCGTGGTGGCGCTGGCCGTGCCCATCATCAACCAGACCGACAACCTGCAACAGGCGGCGCCGGGGTACGTCGACAAGCTCAAGAAGGACCCCACCCTGAACGACCTCAACAAGCGCTACCACCTTGTCTCCAAGGCCAGCGCCGCGGCCGGGAAGCTGCCCGAGAAGGTGTTCGGCGCCGCCGACAAGGTGGTCACGGGCGTGGCCGAGACGATCACGGCGATCTTCCTCACCCTGTTTTTGATGCTCGAACTCCCCACTCTCAGCGCCGGGGTGCTCTCCCTGCTCCCCGAAAAGCGGGCGGAGCGGGTCAGCCGACTGGCGGTGGATGTCAACCGCCAGGTGGGCGGCTATGTCATCGGAAACCTCGCGA
The DNA here is from genome assembly GCA_963729195.1 of uncultured Actinomycetes bacterium. Lineage (GTDB taxonomy): Bacteria > Actinomycetota > Thermoleophilia > Gaiellales > JAICJC01 > CAVPTL01. Next base: position 449,083 of record CAVSNF010000019.1, on the reverse strand, counting down.
TCTCGGTGATCGCGGGGCTCGTCACCGGGATCTCGCTGTGGATCCTGGGAGTGCCCTACGCCGCGGCGCTGGGCATCCTCATGGGTGTCTTTGACCTGGTGCCGCTGATCGGCGCGACCGTCGGGGCGATCGCCGCCATCGGCGTGGCATTCGCCGCCCAGGGGCCAACCGCGGGCATCATCATGTTGGTCATCAACATCGTCTACCAGCAGGTCGAAAACCATGTGTTGCAGCCGATCGTCTATCGCAAGACGGTGCAGCTCTCGGCGTTTCTGGTGCTGGTGGCCGTGCTTGTCGGCGGAGCACTCCTGGGAGTGCTGGGCGCGCTGGTCGCGATCCCAGTGGCGGGCTCGATCCAGGTGATTGCCCGCGATCTGCTCGCCGACCGGCGCCGCACAGCTCCTGCCCCGCCGGCGACACCCGCAGCCGAACCCGGCTAGCCCGCGGCCTCCTGCAGGAGCTCCCACGCGCGGCTCACGTGGGCCTCACTGGTGGCGCCGTTGCCCACCGCCAGGTGGATCGCGAACCGTCCCGCAAGCTGAGTGTGCGAGAGATACACCTCTCCGGTGTCGTTCACAGCTTGCAGAATCTGCTGGTTGTGTCGCTCCAGCTCGGTCTCGTCGTCCACACCCGGTGGGCGGTGACGGAGGTTGACCGTCGAGAACGGCACCGGAGCCAGCAGCTCCCAGTCAGACGCAGCGTCTGCCCACGACTCCACCAGGCGGGCAAGTCGCACGTGCTCGCCGATCACCGCGGCCAGGCCGTCGGCGCCGTATGCGCGTAGCACCATCCACAGCTTCAACGACCGGAAACGCCGGCCGAGCGTCAGGCCGTAGTCCATCAGGTTGATGACGTCGTCCTGCTCGGTGCGCAGGTAGTCGGGCACCAGTGAGAAGGCGGCGCGCAGCGATTCGGGGCGCCGTGTCCAGAGCAGGCTGCAGTCCATCGGCACCAGCATCCACTTGTGCGGGTTGATCACGATCGAGTCGGCGCGGTCGCAGTCGTCGAGCACCCACCGCATCTCCGGCACCACCGCCGCGGCGCCGCCGTAGGCCGCGTCCACGTGCAGCCACAGACCGAGCCGCGCGCACACGTCGGCGACCTCGCCGACCGGGTCGATGCTGGTGGACGAGGTCGTCCCGACTGTCGCCACGATTGCGATCGGCCGTCGCCCGGCTGCGACATCCGCCTCGATCGCGGCGGTCAGCTCGTCGACCTTCATGCGGTACTGCGCATCGACACCGATGGGCACGAAACCGTCGCGGCCCAGCCCCAGTGCGATGCACGCCTTCTCGACCGACGAGTGGGCCTCGCTGGATGCGTACACCCGCAGCTGAGGCAGGTCAGAACGACCGGCCATGCCTCGGTCTCGCACGTCCTGGCCGGCAGCCTCCCGGGCTCCGGCAAGCGCGGTGAAGGTCGAGGTCGACGCCGAGTCGGTGATCTGGCCAAACAGCCCGGCCGGCAATCCCACCAGCTCCGCGACCCACTCCAGCACCACCTGCTCGAGCTCGGTGGCCGCCGGCGAGGTTTGCCACAGCATCGCGTTGACGTTCAGGGTCGCCGCCATCATCTCGGCGAGGATCCCCGGGCCCGAGCCGGTGTTGGCGAAGTACGCGAGAAAGCCGGGATGGTTCCAATGCGTCAATCCCGGCACGATCACCCGGTCAACATCGTCGATCATCGCTTGGAGCGACTCGCCGGCGACAGGCGGGTGTTGGGGAAGCGCGGCTCGGACATCTCCCGGCCGAACGCGCGAGGCCACCGGCAGCTCGTCCACGTGCTCGATGAAGTCAGCCGCCCAATCGGCGGCCTGATGGAGCGCCGCGCGCAGCTCGTCGTTGGACGGCCCGCTGCTCACAGCTTGTGCTCGACCGCCTCCAGCGCGCCGTCGAGCTTGGTGATCAACTCGTCGACCTCGTCGTCGGTGATGATCAGCGGCGGCGCCACCAGGATCGCGTCCATGTGCTCATTCCCGACCGGGGTCGGGCAGCCGTAGATCATCAGGTCGCGCTCGCGGGCAGCGCCTGCGAGACCGTAGGACATGCCGTCCGATTCGGCGAAGCGGGCGCCCGACGGGTGACGGAGTTCCACTCCTTGCAGCAGGCCGCGTCCTCGCAGCGCGTGCATGATCGGATGCCGGCTCTGCAGCTCCTCCAGCATCGAGCGCAGACGCGCGCCCTTGTCTGCCGATGCCTGCACCAGGCCCTCGTCCTCGACGATGTCGATCACCTCGCAGCCGACGGCGCAGCCAAGCGGGTAGCCGGAGAAGGTGTGGCCGTAGGAGAAGCCCGACGGCGACTCGGACACGACCTCGCGGATCTGTTTGGTCGCCACCATCCCCGAGAGCGGGATCACGCCGCCGCCGATGCCTTTGCCGAAGGTGATCACGTCCGGCGTCGCGCCGAAGTGCTCGCTCGCAAACCATTTGCCGGTACGACCGAAGCCGGTGACGATCTCATCTGCGACCAGCAGCACGTCGTGGCGATCGCAGACCTCGCGCACCGCTTTCAGGTAGCCGTCGGGCAGATCGACCGCGGCGCCGGACGAGCCGGTCATCGGCTCGAGCACAAACGCGGCGACGTGGTCTGCGCCGCGCGACTGGATGGCCGCCTCGAGCGCCGCGGCCCCCTCCTCGGCGGTGTCCGAGTTGGGCACCGTCGCGTACTTTTGGAGCAGCAGCTCGAACGGTGCCCGCCAGCGCGAGCCGGAGAGCGACAAGGCGCCCAGTGTCGACCCGTGATAGCTGGTGACGCGCGACAGGAACTCGATCTTGCCAGGCTTGCCCTGGAGCTCCCAGTAGAGCACGGCCAGATGCATCGCCGATTCGTTGGCTTCGGAGCCCGAGGAGTTGAAGAAACACCACTCGAGTTCGCCGGGCGCGATCCGCCGGATGCGCTCGGCGAGGTCCAGCATCGGCTGGTTTCGAAACGAGAAGCGGTAGGTGAAGGCGAGTTCTGAGGCCTGGCGCTCGAGCGCCTTGACCAGCCGCGGATGGCTGTGGCCGAGCAGCATCACCATGGCGCCTCCGCAGGCGTCCAGGTAGGTGCGCCCGCCGGCCTCGATGTAACAGCCGTGGGCACGCTCGGCGATCGGCAATACCTTGCCCGGGCTGGCGGTCATTGAGTAGTCGATGTCAGAGATGGTCATGGGCGCGAGTCTATCGGCGACCCCACCGCTGGCGGCGCGCAAACCGTGGGAACGCTCCTCTCCTGGCCGGCACCGGCTAGATCAGATTTTTGTTTTTGTTTGCCGCCGGCGAAGCTCCGGCGCAGCCGGCAGCCAGCGCTCCACATGAGAGCTGGCTGGCTGCCGGCGGCGAGCACAACCCCCCAAACACACAACCCCACCACCCTCACCCCCAACGCCAGCCGGCAGCCAGCGCTCCACCGGAGAGCTGGCTGGCTGCCGGCGGCGAGCACGACCCCGCAACTACGCCAAAACCGCCACGCCACCAAGAAACGCCACTTGGCGGTGCCGGCGAATGCCAATTGCGTTTCGTGACATTTGGCCCAGAGTCCCGTGGCAACGCCAGTTGGCGGTGCGAGTGAAACCCAATTGATTTCCCCCACACCTCGTCACCCACGCGACACACTTCCCGCGTCACACTCCCGGCCATGCCGTACTCGCTTTACAAAGCACGTGGGATGTCTGTGAAACAGCCGGTGTGCGCGATCTGCGTCGATCGGACGCGGGGGAAGACGCAGGAGGTGCGGCTGGGATATGGCGTCGCGGTGTGGCTTTGCCAGAGCCACGCCAGCGTTGAGTTTCTGACGAAGCGGGGCGGTCGCGACTTTGTGCTCACGATGACGCGTCTGTGGAAGGCGCACGGCTGCTTGACCGCAGCGCGGGGCAAGGCGCTGTCGGCCCATATCGACGCTCTTCGAGCCCGCCCTGCGCGCCCGCAACCCGGGTCGTACGCCTGGCCACGGCTGCGCGTGCACGCGGAGCGACTGTTCGCTGCCGGCGAAACCGCAGGCGCCGTGGCGACACGCCTCCAAGCCCGCAGCTACGGCCTGGTCGAGCCGCCCAGCGCACGCACCGTCCAGCGCTGGCACCGAGAACGGCGATGGCAGGTCAGGGGTTCACCGTCAGAGCCTGCGGCCGCTACCCTGAGCCGGTGAGCCAAACCCCCGTCACAGGTCGACAATGCGCACGCGCGCTGTGGCTGCTCGGCCTGCGCGCGCCCGTCGATGATGCCCAACTGGCCTCCGCATGGCGCGCCCGCATCCGGCAGGCCCACCCCGATCGCCACGTCGACTCCGAAGACCGCGTCGAGGCCGCCACGCTGCTCACCCGCGCCCTCAACGACGCCCGCGCAGTGGTCGCCGAATGGATCGCCTCCGGCCGTCCATGGCCAAGCCGCGACGGCACCGTCGTCGTGCCCCTCGAAGTGTTCGAGCCCGAGCCGTGGCCGGAGCGCGACCCCGAGCCGCCACCCGCACCGGTCTGCCGCCACACCGGGCTCCGCCGAGGCGACCGGGTGCGCGTCTGGCCCTACGACGGCGAGCTCGAGATCGTCGCCGGCACCGACCACGATCCCGACCGCAACCAGGTATGGGTGCACCTGCTCGGAGCCGGCGCAGCACCGGCCGACCGGGTCAGGCTCGCCGCCTACGGATGCCCGATCTGCGGCATGTGCGCAGGGCCTCGCCAGGAATGGGTGACCGTCCGCCCCTGCCCGCCCTGCCTGATCGACCTGCGACGGCTCGACCAGCGCCCCACCGAAGCGCCCAGAATCCGAGCCGCGATCGAAGCACGGGCCCACGCCGGGCGCACCCTCGCCGAAGAGCTCGAACACCCCTGGCTGGCAGATCGCGCCGCCGAGCGGGGACGCTGGGCGCAAGGCCTGCGCCGAGCCTCACCCGAAGATCTCACCGCACGCGCTGCTATCGGCCTTCAGCCGCGCCTACGAGCGCTGGTCAGAGCAGGAGATCCCCGTCTCCAGTCAGATGGACTGACCGGGCGCGCGCAGCTCGCCCTCGAACTCGATCATGACCGAACGCGCTGCCACCTCGCCCAGCGCCCATTCGAGCGCCTCGGCCAACTCTGCTGCGGTGGTGATCCGGCGATATCCGATCCCATACCCCTCCGCCAGCTTCGAGAAGTCCGGAGAGTTGAGCTCGACCGCCGACCGGCCGTCTGCCGCTCTGCAGCTGATAGTTGCGAAGCACGCCGTAGCAGCGGTCATTGACCAACAGCGTGATCTGGTGCAGCCCGTGCTGCTGAGCCGTCACCAGCTCGTGGCCGCCCATCAGGAAGCCGCCGTCGCCGACCAGCACCACCGTGGGTGAGCCGGGATTGGCGGCGACCGTCCCCAGACCGGTCGAGATCCCCGAACCCAGCGCGCCCGACATCGGATAGGCGAACCCACCCGGCCGCTTGGCGTCCAGGTAGAGCACGCCCCAATAGCCCAGGATCGTCATGTCGGACACGACGATCGCCCCGTCCGGAAGCGCCTGATCGAGCGCATGCAACAGCTCAGGCTCGATCGTGAATCCCTGTGCTGCCACCTCCGACGCCCGCCCCGACAGGGCGGCGCGTGCGTCAGCAGTACCGTCGCGAGCGCCCGCGTCCGGCCCCAGCGCCAGCACGGCGTCACAGAACAGCCCCACGTCGGAGACGATGCCCTCCACAATCGGATAGTTCGCGCCCAGCCGAGCCGCGTCGATATCAACCTGCACCAGCGTCTCGGGGAACGGCACCGTCCAATGAGCAGGTGTACTCCTCGGCCAGCCGCGTCCCCAGCGCCAGGCACACGTCGGCGTTGGCCACCAAGGCCTTCACCGCCTGCTCCTCACACGAAGAACCCGCGTGCAGCGGATGGCCTGACGGGATCACCCCTTTGCCGTTGTAGCTCGTGACCACTGGAGCGTCCAGCGCCTCGGCCAGCCGCGTAACCTGCTCAGCCGCCAGCCGCCCCCCGCCGCCGGCGAAGATCATCGGCGCGCGGGCGCCGCGCAGCAACTCCACCACCCGCGCCACTGCGGCGGGATCGGGGGCAGGCAGCGACACCGGCGTTGCCCGCACCGGCACACTCTCCACCGGCGCCGCCAAGACGTCGATGGCCGCCTCGATCATGGCCGGGCCAGGTCGCACAGCGATCGCAGTCAACGCCTCGTCCACCGCCGCGGCCGAGGGCCTCAGGGCTGCGGGGGCGGGAGTGATAGCGCGTGACAGCGGCAAAGGCGGACGACTGACCGGAAGTCTCGTGCATCCAGCCCCGCTGCCCGGGGTCACTCAGAATCTGGGTGGTGATGTGCAGCACCGGCAACGACGACGCATCCGCCTCCCCCATGCCCGCGAACGCGTTGAACGCTCCCGGGCCGGTCGAAGTGACGCAGACCCCGACCCGGTCAGAGGTACGGGCATATCCCTGCGCCGCGAACGCCGCGGCCTGCTCGTGACGCACCACCACCAGCTCGATCGACGAGTCGGCCAGCGCGTCCCACAGACCCAGCGCATGCTGCCCGGGAATCCCGAACACGATCTCGACGCCGTGGGCCTCCAGCGCCGCGACCAACGCGCCGGCGCCGGTCGCAACCGTCGGGGAGTTGCTCACACTCACACCTGGGATCTTACGACGTCTGGTTCTCGGTGATGAACGCGACCAGATTGTCGATGTCGGCCGACGACAGCGAGTCGCTGAAGGTGGTCGGCATCACGCCGGCGGTGTAGCCCTTGGCGATGTACTTGTCGGGATCGACGATCGACTCGTGCACGAAGTCGGGAAGCGGCATCCCGCCGGCAGCGGTGTCATCCGCCGACAGGTTGTCGAGATCGGGGCCGATGGCGCCGGTGGTGCCGGCCGCCTGGAAGGTGTGGCAACCGCCACAGCCACCCGCGCCGACGAACACGGCCTTGCCGGCGGCAGCATCGCCGGTCGCACCCCCGCCGGTGGACGATCCGCCCGAGCTACTGGGAGCACTGCTGGCCGGAGGCGCAGTGGTGCTCGCTGCCGGCGGCGAGGCCGTGGAGACGCTCAGTGTCAGCCCGATTGAGCTGGAATCACTCGTGGTCGTACCCTGCGAGACAATCACGATCACCATCACCGCGATCCCCACGGCCGTCCCGACCAGCGCAGCTATCAACACTTTGATCATAGGCGGGGCGCACTATACCGCGAGACGGCGACGGAAAGCCTCGTATCCGCAGATACCCCAACCAGGGGATGGCCGCCGGTGCTCGATCCGCCGAGCACGGAACTCGACATGCTCGACAAACGAGACATCCAAACCCTGATGTACTGCGTGCGGCTGGCCGAGACCAGCGGCCAGTGGCAGCAGGGAACGCCGGCGCGCTCCCCCAACGAGCTCGAATGCAAGCTGGCGCAACTTCTGCGGCGCGCCGACCACGATCGCGTCAACTCGGCGGCCTGACCACCGGCCGGCGAAAACGGGTGCGACCAGCGCGGATCTTGCACCTCGGGCACACCGAGCAACGCGCGCACCCGCGCGGCCGCGTCACCGCCGGTCTCCGCCAGCGCCAACCAGCGATCGACGTTGAACGTCTCGAACCACGACTCCTCGGCCTCCACCGTCAGCCCGGCAGCAAGCGCCGCACCACGGGCCTCGCCGGAGGTCAGCAGCCGCACGTGATCGGGATCACGCAGCCGCTCGGCCTCCTCCCACCGCAGCGCACTGCCACGGTCGTCGTCGGCGATGAAATCCTCCAGCACGAGCCGGCCGCCGGGGGCGAGCACACGCGCCATCTCATCGATCGCCCGCACCGGCCGGTCGATGTGATGCAGCGCGTGCACACACACCACCAGGTCGAATGACTCGTCGGGGATCGGCAGCTGCTCGGCGCGCGCGACCAACGTCGCGACGCCTGTCGCCGACATGGGCGAGCATCGCCTCGGAGACGTCGCTGACCGTGATCGAGCCGACCCGCGGCAGCAGCACCTCCGCCAGCGCGCCGGTTCCACCGGCGACGTCCAGCACTCGATCTTCCGGCTGCGGCTCACACCACGCCACCAGATCGTCCCAATCCCGCTTTCGTGCGGCCGCCGCGTACTGATCGGCGGTGCGGTCGAAACGACTACCGGCTGACAAACTCCACCGCCTGTTCTCGAGTTACGACCGCCCCGGCCGCCTGTTCCTCGGCCAACGCGCTCACCAATACGCCGATCCGCGCTCCCCCGGCTCCGGTCAGCCGGGCAATGTCGTCGCCGCGCAGAAGCGGGTCGGGGGGATCGGCGATGAGCGAGAGTAGCAGCCCCACCAACTCGTCGGCGGTCTCAGCGTGAGCGCGGTGGTACCGCTGCCGCGCCCGCACACCGCGAGTGGCCAGCCGGTCGGCAAGCGACAACACCACGCTCGCCAGCGGGTAGGGCTCGGTTGCGCGCAGGTACCTGTACGCCGCCCGGCGATCCAGCGGCCGCTCCCGCACCAGGAAGCCGAGCCGCAGGTGCTCCTGCACCAGAATGCGGCAGAACCGCACCACAGCGGTCGAGGCGTGCCAGCGGCGCAGCACCACCTCGGCGGTATCCGCCCCGCGGTGGTCGTGGCCCATGAAGCTGATCCACCCCTGCGCGGTGACCTGCTTGGTCTGCGGCTTCTCGACGTCATGAAACAGGGCGGCGAATGCGCAGTGCCTGAGCGGCGGACATGCCGTCCCCGATCGTCTCGGCCAGCTCCGCCGAGACCGCCTCGGCGTGTCGCGGCAGGTAGTACTCGGGATGCGCCGCGATGTCGGCGGTCGCGTCGACCACCTGGAGCGTGTGCTCGAACACGTCCAGATGGTGGAACTCGCTCTGCTCGACGCCGCGCGTGACGGCCAGCTCCGGCAGCACCACATCGATCAGGCCGAGCTGGTCGAGCAAGCGCAGTCCCGCCGCAGGATCGTCGAGGCCGAGCAGCCGGCGCATCTCCATGTACACCCGCTCACCGGCGGGATCGTCGGCCAGCCCCGCCCGCGCGCGCGCCAGGGCGGCAGTGCGGCTCGTCGATCTCGAAATCGAGCTCGTGGGCCAGCCGGGCGAGCCGCAACAGCCGCAGAGGATCGTCGTCGAACACGCTCTCGGAGACGATCCGCAGCACCCCGGATTCGAGGTCGGCACGACCGCCGAACGGGTCGACCAGCTCGCCACCGTCGAGCGGAAGCGCCATCGCGTTGATGGTGAAGTCACGCTTGGCCATGTCGTCGAGGATCGATCCGCGGCAGCCGGCGATGTCAACCGTGGTCTCGTCGCCGGCCGACCCGCCAAGCGCCGTGTCGCTCGGAGAGCGGGAAGGGAGATCCGCCGACGGCTGCGGGCGAGCTCCCGCGCGACCGCACCGGCGTCGGCATCGACCACCAGATCGATGTCGGTGACAGCCCGACGCTGCAGAAGATCGCGCAGGGTGCCTCCCACCAGCCACGCCCCCGGCACCGGCGCCTGCGCCCGGATGCGGGCGAGCTCAGTCTCCGGTAAAGACATGGTCGACGCGCCAGGGTCGCGGTTCCAGGCCGGTGACGACCTCATAGTTGATGGTACCGGCGAGCCGCGCCCACTCCTCGGCGGTGACCGCTTCTGACCCGTCGCAGCCGATCAGGGTGACGGCGTCTCCCAGCTCGACGTCGCACTCCGGCCCGATCACGAAGGTGAGCTGGTCCATGCTGATGGTGGCCGCTACCCGCCGGCGCCTGCCCCGCACCAGCACGTCGGCCTGCCCCGAGAGGATCCGCGGCACGCCGTCGGCATACCCGGCCGGCACCAGGCCGATCCAGGTCGGCTCGGTGGCGATCAAGCGACGCCCGTAGCCGGCGCTCTCGCCCGGCTGCAGCAGCTTGATGTCCGCCACGTAGCTGGTGAATCGAAGTGCGGGAGTGAGGCCGTCATCCTGCGGTGGGGTCGCAAACGGCGACAACCCCAGCACCGCGATCCCACAGCGCACCGCGTCCCACCGGGCGTCGGCCACCCGCAGGGCGGCGGCGCTGTTTCCCAGGTGCCGAGTGCACGGCCGGAAACCGATCGGCAACCGCGCGGAACCGCTCGATCTGCTCATCGGTGAAGGCCGCGTCGGCGGCATGCGGGACTCCGGCCGAGTCGGCGCTGGCGAGATGGCTCATCAACCCGGTCAGCCTCAACCGCTCCCCGCCTGCAGCCAGCTCGGCGCCGATCCGCAGCGCATCCTCGGGGCTCATCCCCCACCGGCCCATACCGGTGTCCACCTTGACGTGAACATCCAGCGACGCCCTGGAGGCACGCAACCGGGTGTACGCCTCTCGGGAGCACAGCGTCACCTCCACGTCGTGCACCTCGTCCTCCTCGCCCGGCGCCAACGGGCTCATCACCAACACGGCGGCGTCGGGCAGCCCCTCGCGCAGCGACCGCGCCTCCTCCCACGTGGCCACACACAGCTTGGTGGCGCCGGCATCAAGCGCCGCCCGCCCGACCTGCACCGCCCCGTGCCCGTAGGCGTCGGCTTTGACGACCGCCCACACCTCTGCCGGCCCGACGACCGCGCGCAGGTGGGCGACGTTGGCAGCGATCGCGGCCAGGTCCACGGTCACGGCCGCGCGGGAGAGACGCTGCTGGATCACGTCGAGGCGAACACTGAGGGCAGGGCATCGATCACGTCACCGGCGATGATACCCATGGGCCCCACTCGCTCGGCCGCGTTCGACCCCGCCTCGGCATGCGCAACCGCGGCACAGGTCGCGGCTTCCCACGGATCCATACCCTTCGCCAGGAACGCCGCCACAACCCCCGTGAGCACGTCCCCGGAACCGGCCGTGGCCAGGCCCGAGCTCAGCACATCGACCACCGCCACCCGACGCCCCCCGGCCTCGGCCACCAGCGTGTCGGCACCCTTCAGGAGCACCACCGCGTTCGCCCGGCGCGCCGCAGTGCGCACCGCCGCCAGGCGATTCTCCCGCACCCACTCCGCAGTTTCGCCCAGCAGCGCGGCCATCTCACCCTCGTGCGGAGTCAGAACCGTTGGGTGGCGCCTGCGGGCAAGCGATTCGAGCTTTCCGGCGACCGCGTGCAGGCCGTCGGCGTCGAGCACCAGCGGCGTACGCACCGCCGCAGCCAGTTCCGCAGCGTTCTTGAAGTGTGTCCGCGGCACGTCCCAGTCCGGGACCCAGCGCGACCGCCCCGGCCCGCTCGACCAACTCCAACGCGTCAGGCCAGGCGTGCACCATCACCTCGTCGTGCGAGCGGGCGATCCGGTCGCACACCTCTGCCGGCGCGCCCACCCAAGCGATGCCGGCACCCGCTCGCAGCGCGGCCAGAGCCGCCAGCGCGGGGGCTCCGGTGAATCCCGGCGCGCCGCCCAGCACCAGCACAGCCCCTGCCGAGTACTTGGTGGAGAGGGCATCCTTCCTGGGCACCAGATCGAGCACGCTCACGTGTTGCCAGACCCACCGCGGTGGCGGTCTCGATCTGTGGCGGAATACCGATCGGGACAACCACCACGTCGCCGCGATAGCGACGCCCCGGAGAAACCATCAACCCCAGCTTGGCGGCGTGGAAACTGATGGTCACGTCGGCCCGGGCGGCGACGCCTTCGACCCGCCCGGTGGAGGAGTCGATGCCAGATGGCACATCCAGGGCGGCCACCGCCCCGCCGGCCGCGTCCACCGCCTCGATCAGGGCGGCCGCCCCCGGCCTGGGCATGCCCGAAAAGCCGGTGCCCAGGAGCGCGTCGACCACCACGTCGGCGCGGCGCACGCCACGTTTCAGTCTGGCCGGAGCCACCTTCTCGTGCACCGGCACCCCCATCCGCCGCACGACCTCGAAGTTGATCCGGGCGTCGTCCTTCAGCTTGCCCGAGACGCCGGTGAGGAACACCTCCACCGCCCACCCGGCGGCGTGCAGATGTCGTGCCACCACGAACCCGTCGCCGCCGTTGTTGCCCGCACCACACAGGATCGTGGCAGCATCGGCACCTGGGTAGCGACGGATGATCTCCGCTGCCGCCGCAACCCCGGCGCGCTCCATCAACACCAGCGCCGGCAGCCGCAGACCGTCGATCGCGCGCGCCTCGAGGTCGCGCATCTCCTCGGCGGAGTAGAGCGGTTGCAGCTCCATCATCCGCCGTCCATGTCGTGCACGATGGCGACCGCAGCCGCCATCCCCTTGGAGTGCGTCATGGACAGATCGATGTCGCCGGCCGACACACGCTCTGCCCAGGCTGCGGTGCGGCCGGTCAGCGACACTCCGGGCTTGGGCCGACCCACGATCTCGATCTCGCGCCAGGTGAACGGCACGCCGAACCCAAGCGCCTTGCCGACAGCCTCCTTCCCCGCAAACCGCGCCGCAAAGTGCTGAGCCGGGTTGGCGCGCGACAGACAGTACTCACGCTCCGCTTCGGTGAACACCCGCTCCACGAAGCGGGCATGGCGAACCAGCGCCCGCGCCACCCGCTCGATTTCGATCAGATCGATTCCAACCCGCATGTCCGGTTCATACTATGCTTAGCCCGATGACGCGGTCGATACCGCTGACCGAGAATGCCACCTGGTGGCCGAGCACGCTTGTTCCAGACGACCACGCTCGAGCTGCGCCGAGACGGACAGCGCCTGCTGGTCGATCCAGGCATCTCGCTGGCCGAGATCGACGAGGTCGTGGTCGGCAAGGCCGGAACCGGTGACCGACGTGCTACTGACACACGCCGACTGGGATCACGTGATGGGCGTGGGAGTGCTCCCCGAGGCTCGGGTGACCGCCGGACGGGGCACCCTCGACCGGATCGAGTCGGGGCAGGCCGCGGGCGTCGGTCGAGAAAGAGTCGGCCGAGTTCTACATCGAGTACGCGGCTCTCGACCGGCTGCGGGTCGACCAGGTCGTGGACACGCCGGCCGAGATCGCGATGGGTCCATGGCACACGCTCTGCCGCCCAGGGAAAGGACACACCGACGACGGCATCGTGACGTCCTTTCTCGAAGACGAGCTGCTGGTCGTGGGTGACTACCTGTCTGCGATCGAGATCCCGTGGGCGTACTCGTCGGTGCTCGACTATCGCGACACGCGTGCGGATGCTGATCGGCGTGATCGAACGCGAGCGACCACGATTCGTGGTCGGTGGACACGGCCGCCCGAACACCACCGAGCAAGCGCTCGCCATCGCCGACGAGGACCTCGACTATCTCGAATCGCTGGTGAGCTTCGCCGAGGCCGGATGCCCGCCCGAGCAGGCCGGCCGGATCGCCGCGCCCGTGCGAGGTGCCGGCACCTACGGCGCGCAGGCCCACGCCGCGAACGTCAAGCTGGCCTGCGAGACGGCCCGCGCGTCGGTTCCCGCTTGATCCCAAGGGCGCTGCTGCCGATAACGCGGACGTGCTGCGTCCCCCTTCCCGCCTGATCGATATTCGTCAACACCAGCTCGGCCCACGCGTGTTCGTGGGCGGCGTGCGCATTCACGAATGCTGGGCGGGGCTGTTCACGATCGCGCTTGTGTCGAGCGCCCAGGTCAGCGACCACCTCCCATATCCCAAGCTGGCAGCCGTCGCAGCCGGTGTGGCGACCTGGATGATGATCAAGGACTGGCCGGACTTCTTCCCGTCACGCCGCGACACCTACTCCTGGCGGGTGGGTCTCCACCGCCGCGGCCGGGATCAGGCCACTGCCGAGTCGATCGCAGCCGAGCAGCTGATCGCCGACGGTGACCAGGTGGCGCTGCGCCAGCCGTCCAGGTAGTCGGTCACCAGCTTCCCCATCGCGCGCGCGCCGGCGGGCTTCAGGTGCAGCCCGTCCGACCAGGTGCCGTCCTTGGGCACGGCAGACGCCCAATCGGCAACCGTCATGTTGGGATACTTTGCGGCTTCTGACGCGATGATGCGATCGTCCTCGGCGTAGTAGCTGCGGGCGTGGCCGATGTTCAGCCACACGACCAGGGGAACGTCGCGCAGTGCTTGAAACACCGCCGCCAGGTTCTCGGAGTAGAGCGACGGAGTGCCACCATCGTTGGTGCCGAGCTGGAGCACCACTGCAGGGGCGTCGCCGGCCTCGCCGCTCTTGATCACGTCCAACCCCTCGGGCGTGGAGCGGCTGACCGCGGCATCCATCCGCGGAGACCAGTGCCGGGAGAGCGAGCCGACGATCGACGGCTTGGCGCCCAGCATGACCGAGTCACCAAGCAGGAACGCTTCCCGCTTGCCGGTGCCGGCAACCGTCGAGGGCAAGGTCAGCCACCGCTTCAGGTGCCCGTGCTCGCTGACGTAGACCGTGTGCGACGGGGTCTCGTACACCTCCGAGCGACCCACATGACCGATCAGTTCGGCATTCGCGGGGCGCTTGGCTGCGAGCGCGTACATGCCACCCAGGTAGCGGCGCGCCCCAGCGGCCTCGCCGACCCGCATGATCGGAGCCGTCCCGATGGGACATTGGTAGCGGATCAGCCGTGACGGCGCCACGCATCCGTTGGAGGAGTCGCGATAGGTGATCGCGACCACCCCCCCGGCCGCATGCACGGGGTGGCAGGTCTGCTGGGTGGTCGCTGTTGACCCGTCTCCTCCCCCGCCACCCGGCGGGCTGGCGGTCGACGAGCCCCGACCGACGGACGAAACGAGGTAGCCGCCGATGCCCACGATCACCGCCAATCCGACCACCGCCACCGCGATTCTCCGGCGGCGGATACGGGCTCGACGACGGCGTCGCTCGGCCGCCCGGCGGTCGTCAGGAAAGGTGCTGCCCACGGCGCCGATCGTACTCGATTGCGGGCGTTTCTCCCGCACAACGGGGTGTTTTGTTACTCAACCGTGACTGTTTTTGCCAGGTTGCGTGGCTTGTCGGGATCGAGACCCCGCCGCCGGGCGACGCGATAGGCGAACTGCTGCAACGGAATGATCGCAAGTGCAGCCTGGAGTTCAGGTTCGGTGCGCGGCAGCCAGATGACATGCTCGGCCACCGACTCGATCCGAGTATTGCCATCGGTTGCGACCGCGATCACATGCGCGCCGCGGGCGCGCACCTCCTCGATGTTGGACACGACCTTCTCGAACACGTGGTTGTCGGTCGCGATCACGACCACCGGCGTCCTGTCGTCCAGCAACGCGATCGGGCCGTGTTTCATCTCGCCCGCCGCGTACGCGTCGGTGGCGATGTAGGAGATCTCCTTCAGCTTGAGCGCGCCCTCCAGCGCGATCGGGAGACCGATGTTTCGGCCCAGATAGAGAAAGAACTCGTTCTGCCAAAACCGCTCGACAACCGGCAGCAGGTCGGGCTCGCGGTCGATGGTCGCCTGGGCCAGATCGGGCAGCGACCGCACCTCGTCCAGCAGCACCTGGGCCCGATCGGGGTCAATCGTGCCACGGATCAGCCCGAGCTTGAGCGCCAGCAGATACATCAGGGTGACCTGCGCCGTGAAGGTCTTGGTGGCGGCCACCCCGATCTCGAGGCCGGCGCGGGTGTACAGCACCGAGTCACACTGTCGGGTCATCTGGCTGCCCATCACATTGGTGATGGCAAGCACGTGGGCCCCGCGGCTGCGGGCTTCTTTCATGGCCGCGAGCGTGTCGATCGTCTCGCCTGACTGGGCAACGGCGATCACCAGCGTGTGCTCGTCGATCACGGCGTGCCGGTAGCGCCACTCGCTGGCGATGTCAGATTCGGACGGCACCCGCGCCCATTCCTCCAGCAGATACCGGCCGATCAGGCCGGCGTGGTAGCTGGTGCCGCAGGCCAGGATCACGATCCGGTTGAGGTTGCGGATCCGCTCCTCGGACAGCTCCAGGCCGTCCAGGTGCAGCTCACCGTGATACAGGCGTTCGCCGATCGTCTCGGCGATCGCGTCGGGCTGCTCCTCGATCTCCTTGAGCATGAAGGTCTCATAGCCCTGCTTCTCGGCGGCGTCCTCGTCCCAGTCGACCTGCTCGACCTCCCGCTCGACCTCTGAGCCGTTGCCGTTCAAAAACACCGCGCCACCCGGTCGGGCGATCACGATTTCGTCGTCCTCGACGTACTGCACCCGGCGCGTCTCCGACAGAAACGCCGGAATCGCCGAGGCCATGAACATCTCGTTGTCGCCGACGCCGACCACCAGCGGGCACTGCCGGCGTGCCCCCACCAACACATGCGGATGGTCGCGATGGGCAACCGCGATCGCAAAATGGCCCCGCAGCCGCGCATACGCCCGCTGGGCCGCTTCCACCAGATCACCCTCGTACATCTCCTCGACCAGATGCGCGATCACCTCGGTGTCGGTGTCGGAGTGAAACAGGTGCCCGGCATCGGCAAGCTCGCGACGCAGCTCCTGATAGTTCTCGATGATGCCGTTGTGCACCACGGTCACACCGGAGCCCTCGCACGCTTCGATCGGGTGGGCGTTCTGCTCGGTAACCCCGCCGTGTGTCGCCCAGCGCGTGTGCGCCAGGCCGGTGGTGGCCGAGTGCGGCGCGGCACCCACGGCATCGCGCAGCACCTGCACCTTGCCGACCCGGCGGGTGATGTCCACCTCACCGTTGATCAGGCAGATGCCGGCGGAGTCATAGCCGCGGTACTCGAGCCGCTCGAGACCGGTCAAAAGCAGCTCTTTGCATTCCCGGTCACCGACGTATCCGACGATTCCACACATGTGGTGGTTATACCCCGATCTCTCGCGCCACGACCCCAGCCAGGTGCTCGCAAACCGCGTCACAGGTGGCCGCGTCGGCCGCCTCAACCATCACCCGCACGACCGGCTCGGTGCCCGACGCGCGCACCACGATGCGCCCATCCTCCCCAAGCTTACGCTCCTCTGCGTCGACCGCAGCCCACACGGCCTCGGCGCCGGCCAGCGCGCTTCGGTCGGCGGCCACCGCAACCAGCTTCTGCGGGTAGGGAACGATCAATCGGCCGGCCTCGTCCATGCTCATCCCCAGACGCCCCAACGCCGCCAGCAGCGACAGCGCCGTCGCCAGCCCGTCGCCGGTGGTGTGACGGCTGAGATCGACCACGTGCCCCGACTGCTCCCCGCCCAAGGTGGCACCACTCTCCACCATCCCGGCCAGCACGTACCGGTCACCCACATCAGTGACCGTCACGCCGATGTCGTGCTCGCGCATCAGCCGATGGAAGCCCAGATTGGTCATGGACGTGACCACGACGCTGTCGGAGTGCTGCAAGCGGCGCCGGCGGCGGTCGATCGCCAGTACCGCGATGATCGCATCACCGTCGACCTTGCCACCGGTCGAGTCGACCGCCAGGCAGCGGTCGGCGTCCCCGTCGAAGGCGATGCCCGCCGCCAATCCGCCATCGACCACGAGCTGTGAAACGGCCTCCAGATGCGTCGATCCGACCCCGCGGTTGATGTTGCGACCGTCGGGGCATCGCCGATCACGGCCACCGGCTCGCCCAAGGCGTCGAACACCGCGGGAGCGACCTCGAAGGCTGCACCGTTGGCACAGTCGACCCCGATGGCAGGACCCGCAGCGACACCGTCGCCGAAGTTCTCGACCAGCCAGGCTGCATATTCGGGAACAGCGCCGTTCAGCGCCGATGAGCTTCCACCGCCGAGCGCGCCGGGCGCCTCCATCAACCCTTCGATGGCGCTCTCGTCACCGTCTGAGAGCTTGCGCCCGTCACCTCGGAGAAACTTGATGCCGTTGTCGCGATAGGGATTGTGCGAGGCCGAGATGACGCAACCCAGCGCGGCCTCCCGCCGGCGAGCGAGCACCGCCACTCCAGGCGTGGGCAGAATCGCCCGCCGTCACCGCAACACCGCCGGCGGCGACGATGCCCTCGACCACGGCCGCTTCCAGCTCCGGCCCCGACTCGCGGGTGTCGCGCCCGATCACGATCATCTCGCCCGCACCCGCAAACCGGGCGGCCGCGGAACCGAGTTCGCGCGCGAGTTCGGTCGTCAGATCGACTCCGGCAACCCCGCGAACCCCATCGGTGCCGAACAGCCGGCGTTGAGCGGGCATTACCGCTTGGAGAACTGGGGCCGCTTGCGGGCCTTCTTCAGGCCGGCCTTTTTGCGCTCGACCTCACGGTCGTCGCGGGTCAGGAATCCCTGCTTCTTGAGATCGACCCGCAGCTCCGAGTCGGCCTCCAGCAGCGCCCGCGAGATGCCGTGCCTGAGCGCCCCGGCCTGGCCGGAGACGCCACCGCCGGCGATCCGCGCGCGCACGTCGAAGCTGGCCTGCGTGCCGGTCACAACCAGCGGCGCCGTGGCGATCGCCTGCAGCGTCTTGCGCGGGAAGTACTCGTCCAGCGTGCGTCCGTTGATGGTCACCTGTCCCTCACCGGGAACCAGGATCACCCGGGCCACCGAGTTCTTGCGCTTGCCCGTGCCGCGATACGCGACCGCCGTGTCGGTCTTGTCTGCCACTAGCTGCGCTCCTCGATCGTCACGGGGTTCTGGGCCGCGTGCGGGTGCTCTGGGCCGGCGTAGATCTTGAGTTTGGTCAACTGCGCAGCCGCCAGCCGATTCTTGGGAAGCATTCCCTTGACGGCCTTGCGGAGAACCTCTTCGGGGCGTCGCTCCAGCTGCTCGGCGAGGGTGCGCTGCCGCAGACCACCGGGATAGCCGGAGTGCCGGTAGTAAATCTTCTGCTCGAGCTTGTTGCCGGTGACGTGCACCTTCTCGGCATTGACGACGACGACGAAGTCGCCCGTGTCGATGTGCGCGGTGTACTGAGGCTTGCCCTTGCCGCGCAGCAGATCGGCGATCTGGGTCGCCAGACGTCCGAGCGTCTTGGCCTCGGCATCGATCAGATACCAGTGCCGAACAACCTCGTGCGGCTTGGCGGAATAGGTCTTCAATCTTCCTCGCAGGTAGGACGGTGATCGCTCACCCGGCATGCGCACGCGCACCGCCGAGGCGAGCAGGCGAGAATGGTATCAGCCCACACCCGGAACCGCCGCACCGACGCCGGGATGCTACCTTTTGCTTGATGCGCGAAGTACTCGACGAACTTCGATCGATGCAGGCCGCCGGCGAACGCGTCGCGGTGGCAACGGTGGTATCCACCAAGCGCTCCGCGCCACGCCCGCTGGGATCGCGCCTGGCAGTGTCGGAATCCGGCGCCATGGTGGGCTCGGTCAGCGGCGGTTGCGTCGAATCCGACGTCGCCCTGCGGGCCGCCGAGGTGCTCGCCGGAGCGCCGCCGATGCTGGTCACCTACGGCATCAGCGACGACGACGCATTCGATGTGGGACTGCCGTGCGGCGGTGAGATCGAGGTGTTCATCGCCGAGGCCGATCCGGAGGAGATCGACCGGGTCGCAGCCGCCGACGCCGCCGGTGATCGGCTGATGGTGACAACCGTGCTCGCCGGCGACTACGGCCGGCGACAAGACGTACGGCCCGCGGCGAGGCTCACTCCAGCGCGGCGCGCGAGAGCGAGGCCACGTTCCTGGAGAACTACGCGCCGGCGCCGGTGCTGCTGATCTTCGGCGCGGTCGACACCGCCCAGCATCTGTCGCGGATCGCCAAGCAGGTGGGATTCCGCACCGTCGTGTCAGACGCTCGAGGAAAGTTTGCAACCCGGGAACGCCTGCCCGACGCCGATGACGTGGTCGTCGGCTGGCCGGCACTGGCGTATGAGCGCTACCCGGCAGACGAGGCCACCTATGTCGTCACGCTGACCCACGACGCCCGCTTTGACGAGCCGGCGCTGGGCCCGGCGCTGCGATCGCCGGCACCGTACATCGGCGCGCTCGGCAGCCGGCGCGCCCAGGAGACGCGACAACGGCGGCTGTTGAACGCCGGCTACACCCAGGCCGAGATCGACCGCATCTCGGGCCCGCTGGGACTGGACATCGGCGCGATGACCCCGGCCGAAACCGCGGTATCGATCATGGCCGAGGTGCTCGCGGTGCGCGCCGGCCGCTCCGGTGGACGCCTCGCCGAGACCAAGGGACGGATCCATCCCGACCCCGTACCGAGCTGAGCGCAGCAACACCTGAGTAAAGGATCATTGTCACAAGTCCGATAGAGGACTTGTGAAGATCTCCCGGATCGCCCCTGCGCTGTGCCTGCTCGCCTGCCTGGCGGGTGGAGCGGCCCAGCCGGCGCTGGCCGCCTCTGACTGCAGCCACGCAGCGATGAGCAAGCTGCGATACCAGCCGGTGATCACCTACAGCTGCCCGACGGCCACTGGTCGGGCACCCCGTCCTTCCAGGTGACGCGGGTGAGTTCGGGCGCAAACGTGCCGACCTTCGCACCCACCGTCAACGGGAGCACGGCGTCGGTCACGCTCAACGCCACGCTGGGCTCCGCTGCCACGCTACCAGGTGATCGCAACTATCGACGACGGTGCCGGCGATCAGCAGATCACCACGACCTGGAAGACGATGGCTCCGCCGGCGCATCCCAAGCTTTCGATCGAGTACATCCTCGCGATTCCCGATCCCGCCGCCGTGCACGACATGCTGCAGCGGATCGACGGCGCCAACCTGTTCGCGCCGCCGACCGCAGGCCGCATCATCGATGCCTCCGGCACCACCAAGCTGAACGCCGAAGCAGATCGAGTCGGCCCTGAACGGGCGGCAGGCGGCGCTGGTGGTCGGCGGCGATGCCGACTTCACCTTCCCCGGCAACCTGGGGCTGCGCTGGCGTGGTTCGCCGAGCAGGGGCCACGGCGTGGTGACCGCAGGTCAGACCCACTGGAGTGACGATCCGAACGGCGATTGGCATCTACAACTCGCCAGTCGGCCTCGGCACGGCATGGGATCACAAGTGGGACATCTACGGCGACGGCAACCTGATCACGCCCGACCGGATCCACGGCGGCACGATCGCCGCCGTCCACGATCCACAAGCACTTTGTCACCGCTGGCCTGAAGAGCTTCAAGGTGATCGGCCCCAGCTCGGGGGAGGCCGCAGCCGCACTTCGGGCTCAGCAGCAACATCCTGGCCTACTTCCCCAAGACCGGACGACTGGCCTCTTCAACATGTATCCCCCAGGCGTTCCTGACCGTCCGCCAGGTAAACGCGTCGCGGCTGGTCGACCTGGGCTACCGGCCCTGGTCATCCGCCCTCCCCGGTGGAGGCTTCAATCCGGCCGTAAGCCCCGGCGGTTCACTGCTGGCGCGATCACTGTGGTGGTCGATGAACCGGATCGCCCCGACCAAGACGCGCTTCACCACCAAGCCGCCAAGCCGCAGCGCCTGGGCAACCGTCAGCTTTGGGTTCGCGGCCACCGACCCCGACCTCGATCACGCCGGCGCGCTCAAGTTCCGGTACCGCATCGACGGGGGCAAGTGGAAGTGGGCGGTGGCGAATGCCGTGGTCTTCTACAACCTCGCCAAGGGCCGGTACCACACGGTCTCGGTGTACGCGGTGGACTCCGGCGGAAATCGCGATCCCAAGACCGCCAGCTACCGCTTTCTGGTGAACTCGTCCGCACGGTCATAGCGGCTTCCGAATTCCCGCAGTAGAGTGCGGGAAGTGGCGGACAGACGGTCGATGCTGGTGGGAGCCGTAGCCGCGGGGGTCATAGCTGTTGTGGCGGCGTCGCCGGCCTCAGCGGGGACGCCCGCAGCGCGTGCAGTGCTACCCGGGGGTGCGGTGCCGCAAGTTGCGGCAGCACAGCCCGTGGGCGAGACCGCGCCGACGGCCACCCAGAACGCGATCGTGTTCCTCAAGCCGCGGAATCCCCAGCTGCTGCGAGCGGATGGCCACCCGTGCGAGCGCGGGCCACCCGCTCACGTCAGCACAGATCAACCGCCTGTTCGTGCCCACGCCCGGTCAGATCGCGCTGGTCGAGAACTACCTCCAGTCGCAAGGGCTCACGGTCACCGGCCGCAATCTGCTGTCGCTGAGCGTGACCGGGACCACCGCCGAGCAGGAGAGCGCCTTCGATGTCGACGTCGGCCTCTACCGCAGCCGCGCCGGCCGGTCGTTCCAGGCGCCCGACGCCAGCCCTCGGCTGCCGCTGCCGGTCGCCTCGCTGGTACAGGCGGTGGGCGGACTCGACAGTTCCATGACGCTCCACCACGCGGCCACCACTACGCCGGTGCACCCTGCCACCGTCACCCCGACGTGCCAAGGGGCGACCGGCGCCCACTCGGCCTACACAGGGACATTGCTTCCGGCGCAGCTGGGATCGCCAGGCGGGTACAACCACAACGGCCTGGTCAACGGCGGCAGCGACGGCAGCGGCGAGGCGATCGCCTTCGTGGAGTTCTCCAACTACAAGAGCTCAGACATCACCACCTATCGCTCATGCTTCCCGGCGATCAGCTCGCCGGGAACCGTGCGACGTCGAACGTCAACGGAGGCACGTCGGTGAAGTCGGGAGCAGGCGAGGTCGTAGCTCGACGTCCAGACGGCCATCTCGGCCGCCCCTGACGCCGCCACGTACGTCTACGTGGCGCCGAACAACATCGCCAACGGTATCGCCATGATCAACCAGATCGTGGCCGACCAGGGCACCACCCACGTGCGCGATCGTCAGCGATTCCTGGGGCCTGTGCGAACCGGTGATGTCGGCCTCGATCATGGGCGCCGAGAACACCGCGCTGCAACTCGCGGCGGCGGCCGGGATGTCGTTCTACGTCGCCACCGGCGACGATGGGTCATCCGGTTGCGCGACGAGTCACCGGATCAGCCGCGCTGGCGGCTGTCGATCCCGCCTCCCAGCCGTTCGCGACAGCCGTTGGCGGCACCCGGCTGGTACCGTCACGTCGCCCCGAAACGAGGTCGCCTGGCGAGACGGCGGCGGCGGCGCGTCGATCTTCTTCCCCAAGCCCAGCTGGCAGGTGGGGCGCACGCTGACGCTCGCCAACGGTGGCGCGAAATGCGGCAACCCGGGCGGTCAGTGCCGCCAGATTCCCGACATCTCACTCAACGCCAGCCCCAACACCGGCTACATCATCTTCTGCTCGGTCAACTCGTCGGCCTGCGGTGGGTTGACCGGCTGGCTGCCGATCGGCGGGACATCCGCCTCGGCGCCGCTGATGGCCGGGATCACCGCCGACATGAACGAGTACTCGCTGTCGAACGGCGGCCCCCGGCTCGGCTACGCAAACCCGTTCCTGTACGCGCCCAGCACGATCTCATCGGGCTCGTACCACGACATCACCAAGGGTGGCAACAGCATCACCGGTGGATCGCTCTACAACGCCCGCAAGGGCTATGACCTGGCGACCGGCCTGGGCTCGGTGAACGCGGTCAACGCTGGCGCAGACCCTCGCCCAGAACGGCGCCGCCTCCGTCACTCCTCATACCAGCAGCCTGACCGCGATCACACCGCTGGCCAACAAGACCTTCGCCTTCGGCAAGCGCATCACATTCAGCGGCAAGCTCACCGACACCACCAGCTCCAAGCCGATCTCCCATGCGCTGATCACCGTCCAGATGAGCACCGGGCATCTGCGAGCGGCGACCAAGGTCAACGGGACATGGTCGGTCACCATCACCCGGAAGACCAAGCAGAACATCCGGTGGCGGGCAGTGTACGCGGGAGCCGGCGCCCACAAACCGGCGACACCGACGCCGTATCGGCGCCTGCACATCGTCCCGCACCGGTAGCCACCTCGAAGCGGCCGGCTACTCCCACTCGATCGTGGCGGGAGGCTTGGACGAGATGTCCAGCGCAACCCGGTTGACACCCGGAATCTCGTTGATGATGCGGCTCGAGATGCGCTCCAGCAGGTCGTACGGGAGCCGCGCCCAGTCGGCGGTCATCGCATCCTCGCTGGTGACCGCTCGCATCACGATCGGATACGCGTAGGTACGGGCGTCGCCCTGGACGCCCACCGATCGGATCGCCGGCAGAATCGCGAAGCTCTGCCACAGCTCGTGGTAGAGACCCGCGCGCCTGACCTCCTCGATCAGCACGGCATCGGCGGCACGGAGAATCTCGAGCCGCTCACGGGTGACGTCGCCGATGATCCGAATCGCAAGGCCCGGCCCGGGGAACGGCTGGCGCCACACCATCGCTTCGGGCAGCCCCAGCTCCTCGCCGACGCGCCGCACCTCGTCCTTGAAGATCAGCCGCAGCGGCTCGACCAACTCGAACCCGATGTCCTCGGGAAGCCCGCCCACGTTGTGGTGACTCTTGATCTTGGCGGCGGTCGCGCTGCCCGACTCGATCACGTCGGAGTAGAGCGTGCCCTGCACCAGGAACGGCACGTCCCCGAGCGACTGCGCCTCCTCCTCGAACAGCCGGATGAACTCCTCGCCGATGATGCTGCCGCTTCTGCTCCGGCTCGGTCACGCCCGCGAGCTTGCGTCAGGAACCGGTCGGCGGCGTCGACGTGGATCAAGCGGCACCTGGAAGTGGTCGCCGAAGGCCTCCACCACACGCTCGGCCTCGTCCTTTCGCAAGCAGGCCGTGATCGACGAACACGCATGTCAGCTGGTCCCCCACGGCGCGATGCACCAGCAGCGCCGCGACCGCCGAATCGACCCCGCCCGAAAGCGCGCAGATCACCTGCGAGTCACCCACCTGAGCCCGGATCTGGGCAACCTGGTCCTCGATGAACCCGAGCGTCGTCCAGGTCGGCGGGGCGCTGCAGGCGTCCAGTACAAACCGCCGCAGCATGTCCGTGCCACCGGGGGTATGCAACACCTCGGGATGGAACTGCACGGCATACAGCCCGTGCTCGGGATCCTCCATGGCAGCGACCGGCGGTGACATCGGTGCTGGCGGTGACGGTGAACCCCGGAGGTGGCGTGACCACGCTGTCGCGGTGGCTCATCCAGGCGGTCTGTGCCGGACAGCAGCTCGCCGAACAGCACGCTGCCCTCGGCCAGCTCGACCGGAGTCTTGCCGAACTCCCCCACCCCGGTGTTCGAGACCTCGCCTCCCAGCGAGTCGGCCATCGCCTGCATGCCGTAGCAGATGCCCAGCACCGGCACCCCGAGGTGGAACAGGCCCGGATCGACCGCCGGCGCACCCGGCTCGTTGATCGATGCCGGGCCACCCGAGAGGATGATGCCGATCGGGTCGCGAGCAGCGACTTCGGCCGCCGTCAGCTCGTGCGAGACGATCTCCGAGTACACCCGGCACTCCCGCACCCGACGCGCGATCAGCTGCGCGTACTGAGCGCCGAAGTCGACCACCAGCACCGGACGATGTGTGGTGCCGGCGCCCGCCGCTTCGGTACTCACCGATGCGCCGCTGCGGGTCGCTGCTCAACGGCTCATCCCCACCGCCTGTTCACGCTGCAGCTTCTTGCCCTCGGTCTGCAGCGCCGGAGCGAACATCACCTCGGCCTTCTGGAAGGCCTGGATGCTGTCGTACCCGGTGGTCGCCATCGAGGTACGCAACGCGCCCATCAGATTCAGCGTGCCGTCGTTCTCGGTCGCCGGCCCGACCACGATCTGCTCGAGCGACGCCACCTGGTCGGTCTTGACCCGCGCGCCCCGCGGAAGGGTTGCATGGAACGTCGCCATCCCCCAGTGGTATCCCCGCCCGGGCGCCTCGAATGGCGCGGCTCAGCGGTGATCCGATCATGACCGCATCCGCCCCGACCGCAATCGCCTTGGAGATATCGCCGCCGGTGCGCATGCCGCCGTCGGCGATCACGTTCACATACTGGCCGGTCTCGAGCAGGTGCTGCGTACGAGCGGCGCTGGCGTCGGCGATGGCCGTCGCCTGCGGCACTCCCACCCCGAGCACGCCGCGGGTGGTACAGGCCGCCCCGGGACCGACTCCCACGAGCACCCCGGCGGCGCCGGTGCGCATCAGATGCAGCGCTGCCTGATACGACGCACATCCGCCGACGATCACCGGCACCGGAAGCGACGCGATGAACTCCTTCAGGTTCAGCGGCTCGACCACGGTGGAGACATGCTCTGCCGAGACGACGGTGCCCTGGATCACCAGCACGTCCAGACCGGCGTCGAGCGCCGCCTGCCAATGCTCACGTACCTTCTGGGGCGTCAGCGAGGCGGCCGCCAGCACTCCCTCCGCCTTGATCTCCTTGATCCGCTGCGAGATCAGCTCGGGCTTGACCGGCTCCGAGTAGATCTTCTGCATCGCGTGGGTGGCCTCGCGCTTCTCGTAGCCGGCGATCCTCTCCAGCTCGGCGTCTGCGTCCTCGTAGCGGGTCCAGATGCCCTCGAGGTTGAGCACGCCGATCCCGCCGAGCTTCCCCAGGGCGACGGCGGTCGCGGGCGACACGACACCGTCCATCGCCGCCGCCAGCAGCGGCAGCTCCAGCAGGTGCGGTCCCAGCCTCCAAGCGATATCGACATCTTCGGCGTCGCGGGTGCGACGTGACGGCACGATCGCGATGTCGTCGAACCCGTAGGCCCGACGCGCCTTCTTCCCCCGACCAATCTCGATTTCCACCTAGCGCCTCCCCCAAATAGCAGACGACCCAGGACGCGGAAACCGGCCTGGGTCGTGATCAAGTCTCACTCGGAAACGAACGTTCAATCTGGCGCCAGTCTATCAGTGCGACCGGCTGAACAGCCCCGCCCGATCACGACGCCTTGACGCGTTGCGGGTGGATCTCCTGCACCTCCACGAGGCCTGCGAATCGGGCCACGTCGCGCAGGTCGAACACCCCCGCACCGACCGATTGCGTGTTGGCCGCCCCGCACGCGAGCGCCAGCCGCAGGCATTGCTCGTGCGACTCCTCGGCCTGCCACGCCGACAGGAACCCGGCCAGCAGCGCGTCGCCCGAGCCGACCGACGACACCGACTCCTGACGAGGGATCCACGCTCGGAACAGGCGGTCGTGGTGCCGGCTCGAGCGCAGCAGGGCATAGCACCCGGTCTTGAGGGTGATCAGTACCCGCTCGGCGCCCATGTCGGCGATCTCGTGCAGCCCCTGCTGGAAGTCCTCGTCGGTGGTGAACTCGTGACCCACCAGCGCCTCTGCCTCCCGCTGATTGGGCGAGACCAGCGCCGGCTCGGCCTGGAGCGCCAGCCGCATCGGCTCGCCGTCGGAGTCGATCACCACCGGCACCTTGCGCTTGGCGAGATCGCGCACGATATCGGCGTAGAAGCCTGTCGAGACCTTCCGCGGCAGACTGCCGGCGAGCACCACCGCAGACACCGCCCGGCTGAGATAGCGCAGCCGCTCCATCAGCTTCTCGAGCTCCTCGCGCGGTCACCTCGGGGCCGTACTCGTTGATCTCGGTCTCGATGCCGCTGGTGGGATCGATCACCGCGGTCGAGGTGCGCGACTCCCCACCGATCCTGACGAAGTCGTTGAGCAGCCCCTCGGACACCAGGCTGTCGATGATCTGCGCGCCGTTACGCCCTCCGGCAAGGCCGGTCGCGATCACCGGCTCGCCCAGATTTTTCAATACCCGAGCGACGTTGATGCCCTTGCCGCCGGCCATTGCAACGCCTGCCTGAGCGCGGTGCCGGTGGCCCAATTGCAGGTTCGCCACAGTGAGCGTCTTGTCGACCGCCGCATTTGCAGTGACTGTGACGATCATGTGCCTGCCCCGGTCGTCGTGCCCGCGATCATTGTATACGCGCAGCAAGGGCTTCTCGTTTGCGCCGCAGGCACGTACTGTTGAGGGAATGTTTGGGTCGCGGGTTCGGTCTGTGGTGACGGTCACCGTCATCCTCGAGGTCGGAATGGCGGGCTGGTGGCGTGGCGACGGCGCGCTCTGGCTGGCTGCGATGCTGGCTGCGGTCACGCTGGTCGACTGCGCGATCGGCATCGTCCGCCGGCGCTCGTACGCCGACCTGGTCGGGGTCGAGCTGGGCGCCGTGCTGGTTGCCATGCTGATTCGCAGCGATGACGTGGTGATGACCGCCGCGGTCGCGTGCTGCCTGCGCCGCCTGGCTGGTGCGCCCCCAGCGACAGCTCACGCTTCGAACCTGATCAGGACACCCCGGCCGCAGCGCCGCCTGAGTTCGGCCGCGGCGGCGCGCACCGCCTGTTGCCAGTCGCCTGCCGCGCTCACGCCAGGCATAGATCACCGAGCGGGCGGCGACCACCAGGCCGCCGGCAGGATGATTGGCGAAGGCGGCGGCGAGATCCTCAGCCCTGCCGCCCTGCGCCCCCACGCCCGGGAGCAGAAGTGGCGCTGAGCGGCATCAGCTCGCGCGCCCGCGCAACCGCCTCAGGATGAGTGGCACCGACCACCGCACCAACGGCGGAGAGACCCGAGCCACCGACGTACGGCCGTCCCCACTCATCGATCAGGCCGGCGATGTGCTCCCACACCGTCCCGCCCGCGGCAAGTTCGAGCTGCTGTACGTCAGCTCCACCCGGGTTCGACGTACGCGCCAACACGAACAGCCCCGCACCATCGCCACAGGCGCGCAGAAACGGCTCGAGCGCGTCTCCTCCCAGATACGGATTGACCGTCAGCGCGTCGGCGCACGGCGGCTGGCCGTCGCGTCCCTGCAACCACGCCTGAGCGTAGGCAGACGAGGTTGAGCCGATGTCGCCGCGCTTGGCGTCGGCCACCACCAGCAGGCCGGCAGAACGGGCGTGGGCGCACACCCGCTCGAGCGCGAGTCAGCCCGTATCCGCCGAGCGCCTCGAAACACGCGACCTGCGGCTTGACCGCCACCGCCTCGTCGGCGACGGCGTCGATCACCTGCATGCAGAAGCGCTCATAGCCCCGCGCGCGACCGCTGGATCCAGGCTTGAGACCGGTGATCACCGCCGGCGGGAGATACTCGATGCGGGGATCGAGTCCCGACGCACAGTGTGCTCGCGGAGCGCTCGACCGCGTCCGCGAGGCGATCGCCGAAGTTCATGATCGCAAGGGTACCGAGGATCGGGCGGCGGCGATGCGGTCGGCGGCGGTCGCCAGCGACGAGCGCTCCAGCGGCACCGGGTGAGTGCACCGCCCGGGCCGGCCGAGAGCGGCCGAGACCAGCTGGGCACACTCACCCTCCTCCGGTTCGAGAATCGTCGCCGGCCGCTCCAACGCTGCTCGCATCGACACCAGCAGCGACTCGATCTCGAGTCGCGCGTCGCCCACGCGCGGGATCCTGCGCCGCCCGACCACGCGCCCGCCGGCGCACGCGAAGGCCTGCACGAAGCGGTCATCGAGGTCAGGCGCCAGCACCACTCCCGAGCGCCCGACGGCGGTGCGCAGCCGCGCCAACGTGGCGGTCACGCGCTTGACCGCCGCGAGCTGATCGCGCAGCGCCGCTGCCTGCTCGAACCGGCGGTTGTGGGAGAGCGCGCGCATCCGCGGCTCGATCGAGGAGGTGGGATCGACCAGCGGGTCGCCTTGCAGCCATCGGCGAGCGACGGACGACAGCCTCGTCGTAGGCCACCACCGCGTCGCCACCCCGGCAGGGAGCACGGCAGCGGCCCAGCTCGCCCACCAGGCAGGTACCGTCGTCCACCGGGCGCGCCGGCCTGCAGGTGCGCAGCCCCAGCCCCTCTCGCACCGCGGCAGCCGCGGTCTGGGCACGCGATCGCGAGCTGATCGGCCCGGCCGACACGGCTCCGGGATGCGGCCGCGCTGTGACCCGCAGCCGTGGCACCGGCTCGTCCAGCGTGAGCGTCAGATAGCAGCTGCGCTCGGGGTGGGCGGAGCGACGGTTGGCAGCCGGCCGCAGACGCCGGATCAGATCGAGTTCCAGCAACGCCGCTTCGAACTCCGAGCCCAGCGGCCGGGTCTCGATGCGTTCGGTCGCCGCCAGGGCGTCCTCGACCGGGCGCCGCGACGGCCCGCCGGTGAAGTACGAACGCACCCGGGCACGCAGGTCGGTGGCCTTGCCGACATACAGCACCTGCCCGTCGCTGCCGTGGAACAGGTACACGCCCGGCCCGGTGGGAGCGCCGGCGGCGAGCTTTCGACGGGTGCGGGCCGCCCGCGTGACCGGCGCACACAACCCGATCACATCGCCGACCGTCTCGGCGCCGCGCTCCTGCGCCATCCCCAGCAGCGCAAGCAACACGTCGGCGGTGGCCTGGGCGTCGGGAAGCGC
Organism: uncultured Actinomycetes bacterium; assembly: GCA_963729195.1. Classification (GTDB taxonomy): domain Bacteria; phylum Actinomycetota; class Thermoleophilia; order Gaiellales; family JAICJC01; genus CAVPTL01. Next base: position 419,357 of record CAVSNF010000019.1, on the reverse strand, counting down.
CCGATGGCACGGTCGCACGTCGGTGTCGAACCGTTCGGCCAGAGTTGCGAGGTTCATTCTCGGCACCCGGCCGGCCAGCATCCGGCGGGCGAGCATGACGGTGTCGATCACCGGCGCCGCCAGTCGCATGCCCCGGTGGCGGCCGAGCTCGGCGTCCACGAACGACACGTCGAAGCGCGCGTTATGGGCGACCAGCACCGCACCGGCGGCGAAGTGCAGGAACTCCGCCAGCACCAGGTCGGCTTCGGCTGGCCGCGCACGTCCCAGCTTGTGATCCCGGTGATCGCCGTGATCTGTGACGGCACCGGTCGGGCGGGATCGACCAGCCGTTCGAATGTCGACACCTGCTGGAGACCGCTGACCCGAACCGCACCGACCTCCACGATCTTGGCTGAGGCCGGGCTGGTACCCGTCGTTTCCAGGTCGAAGACCACGATACTCCGCCTGTTCCAACGGCAGGTCGAGCAGCGAACCGACCTGGTCCCACTCGGCCAGCGCCAGTTCCGCTCCCGACCGCCACACGAAGCGCGCATCGGCGCGCACAACCTCATCGACCAACTGCCGCACGAGCGCCGAGGGGCTCGACCGGAGGGCAAACAGGCAGGTGGCCGCTTCCGCCGCTGCGACCGGCGCCTGCCGCCGCGCCAGCAGGTCGTACAGCCGATCGGCGCCGTCCAGAGTGAGTTGAGCCGTCGCCATACGAACATATGTTCGCACACCACTCGGATGGACGCCACTGCCCGCCTCGTACGCCGCCGATCGGTCGTTTGTACACCGTGGTCATATGATTTTGTACTCGGATCCATATGGTATACAGCGTGTGCCACCCGACTTCCCACAACGAAAGGACGGTTTGTTGCATCACCTGCGCGCGACCCTCTTCGCGGCCATCGCCGCAATCGCACTCAGCCAGCTCGGCGGCACCGCATGGGCAGGGGCCGTCGTCGGCCCACCATCCCCCAGCTACCAGACCAACGGTCGTGTCGAGACGATCGCGATCAGCGGCACGACCGCCTACATCGGCGGCAAGTTCACCGCCGTGCGGCCTGCCGGCGCCGCCGCCGGGCAGCCGTGCCGTCGCGCGCGCTCACGCTGCTGCCATCAATCTCACCACCGGAGCGCTGCTGCCGTGGAACCCCGCGCCCAACGGCACCGTGCAGACGATCGCCGTCGACGGCAGCACGGTGATCTTGGGTGGGTCGTTCACCCGCCTCGGCGCGCGCAACGCCGGCAGGTTGGTGGCCGTAACTGCGACCGACCGGGGCGGAGCTCTGGAGAGCCAAGCCCAACGGGCAGGTCAACGACGTGGTGATTCGCGACGGGGTCGTCTATGCCGGCGGGGCGTTCACTGCCGTGGGAAGCGCGCCTCGCGCCTACCTGGCGTCGGTGAACGAGCACACCGGAGCGCTCCAGTCCGACTGGAACGCGACCGCCGACGCCCCGGTAACGGCGCTGGCGCTCACCCCGGACGAATCGACCATCATCGTTGGCGGAACGTTCGACTCGCTCGACGGGGTCGGCGTGCACCGACTGGGCTCGGTCAGAGCGACTGACGGCGCGCTCACCGACTGGCGCCCCCAGTTCCCGCCGTCGGTCGTGTCTCTGGGGGTCGACCAGCAACGGGGTGTTCGTGGGCGGCATCGGCGACGGCGGCAACTTCGCCTCGTTCGACCTCGACACCGGAGCCACGCGATGGCTGGGCGGCACCGATGGCAACGTCCAGGCGATCGCGCTGTATGACGGCATCGTGTACGTCGGGGGGCACTACGAGAACTACTGCGGCGCTGCTCCCGGAACCCACCTCTGCCCCACACCGACGCCGCGCTCGAAGGCCCTGGCGATCGGCTCGCTGACGGGCCTGCTGCAACCGTGGCACCCCGTGGTCAACAGCGTGCTGGGGATCTTTGCGCTCGCCGGCGGATCCGGCTATCTGGCTGTGGGAGGGGACTTCACCCGCATCGGCGGCAGGCAGCAGCAGGGCTTTGCGATCTTTCCCGGTGCAGCTGACCTGAACGGCGGCGGCGTCTGGGAATCGGCCCAGACGCGCCGCCGCCCGCCGGGCGGACTACGCGCGGCGGGCGGCGATGGAAACTCTGCGAGAGCTTGAAGGAGTTACTGCTTGACGGCAGCCTTCAGCTGGCTCCCAGCCGAGAACTTGGGTACCTTGCTGGCTGGAATGGTGACCTTCTCGGTCGGATTGCGCGGATTCACGCCCGTGCGCGCCTTGCGGGCCTGGACGCTGAACTTGCCGAAACCGGTGAACGTCACGTCGTCACCGTTCTTCAGCGCGTCTTTGACAGATTCGAGCACGGCGTCAAGCGCGGCGCCGGCGTCCTTCTTGGACAGCCCTGACCTCGACGCAACCGCGTCGATGAAGTCGGCTTTCGTCACGTGATCCTCCTGGGTCGTGATTATGGGCAGAACGTGTGAAGCGGAAACCACCCTACCACCCTTGTCGGACGGCCACAAACGGCTTGTGGAGCGGGATTCAGACGGGATCGGGTGCCGTACCGATGCCGAGGTCGGCGACGGTGTAGAGCGGCATCAACCGGACGCCTGCCGCGGCGATCGCCTCGGCTCCGCCTTCGAGCCGGTCAACTACGCAAATTGCAGCGGAAACGTCCAACCCGGCAGCCCGCAGCCCGGCCACTGCGTCAAGCAGCGCGCCCCCCGAGGTGACCACGTCTTCGACCACGCACACCTGCTGGCCAGGCTCAAACACGCCTTCGATTCGCTTGGCTGTTCCGTAATCTTTGGCCTGCTTCCGTACGATCACGAACGGAAGGCCGGTGTGCACCGAGGCCAGCGCCGCCAACGGCACCGCGCCCAACTCCGGGCCTGCCAGCAACTCGGCATCCGGCGCGTGGGCGGGGAGCGTCTCGGCGATCAGGCGACCGAGGCCGTCCAGCAACACCGGGTCAGTCTCGAATCGGTACTTGTCCAGGTAGTACGAGCTGCGCCGGCCCGAGCGGAGCAGGAAGTCGCCGGTGAGGTAGGCACGCTCGACCAACCGTGCTCCGAGTGCCTGGCGATCGACCTCTTCGGTCATTGACCAGCGGGTGCCGAGGCGGCGGCCAGCGCTTCGCTCGGCGAGCGGAAGCACCCGATCGGCGTCGGGATTGCCCTGCGCCAGCGAAACCATCGAGCCGTCCTCGAAGTACAGGTCGACCCGGGTACGGTTGCGCTCCGTGTGCCGGCGGTAGACCAACGTCCCTGCGAACGAGGCCACACCCACGAGCGCGGTTACCACCAGCCTGCGTTTACGCATCCGTGTCCTCCTCGACGGCGGGTTCCGGCTCCGACGTCACCTCGTCGTCGGTCTCCTCCGTCGAGGTCGAGGAGGCTGAACCGTGCTCGTCGAGCTGCCGCAGGAGCGTCTTGAGGTCGTAGAACACCAGCCCGGCAGTGGGATCCGGCGCAGTCGTCGCCAGCGCCATCAGATCGCCGTCGAGCACGATGAACAAGCTTCCCTCAGCGGTCGCAGCCTGAAGCTGGGCAACACCCTCGCGACCGAGATCGCGACGCACCTGATCGGCGTGCTCGACGATGTCCGCCGCCAGCCGCCCGAGCTTGACCGCCGTCTGCCCGGAGACCGTGGATGCCTGCACCTCGCCCGATCGGTAGGCCAGCACCACGACCTCGATCTGGGTGGAGAGATCCTTGAGTTCGGCCAGCGCCGCCACGGCATCCATCGCCGCCAAACTAGCACAAGCACTGTCGGTCACGACGCCGTCGACCGATATCCTCACGCGTCATGGCCGTAACTGACCGCGGAGTGCTCCATCCGTTCAAGACGGTGGCCGCCCATACCCACCCAGTCGCGAAAAAATTCCTGAGCGATCGCGGACCCCATCTCGCAGCGATGGTCGCGTACTACGCACTGCTCTCGCTGGTGCCGTTCCTGGTGATGACCGTCTCGCTGCTGAGCCTCGAGGCCGGCACCGTCTCGGCCAACTCCTACGTCATCCGCGAACTCCAGCACATCCTGCCTGGGCAGTCGGTGCGCGATCTGGAGAAACCGGTGGAAGCGATCCAGCAGAACGCCAGCACGCTTGGCCTGATCGGCCTGATCGGCCTGTTCTGGACATCCCTGGGGTTCTACTCCGCGCTGGAGTCGGCCCTCAACATCGTGTTTCGGGTGCAGAACCGCGCGTTCTTCCACCAGAAGTGGGTCACGTTCGTGCTGGTCGTGACCTCCTTGATCGCGTTCTTCGCCTCACTGCTGATCACCACCACCGCCACGGGTGTGGTCGATCGCAGCGTCAGCCATCAGCTGGTCAGCCTGCCGCTGGTCGGGTTTCTGGCGTCCCTCGCCACCTCGACGATCGGATCGTTCCTGTTCCTGATGGCCGTGTACCGCTACCTCACCAATGTCGCCCTGCGCTTCCGAGACGTGTGGATTGGGGCGGTGGCGGCCACCGTCCTGCTGCAGATCTCGTTCCTGGCGCTGCCGCTGTACCTGCGGTATTCCGACCAGCTGATCGCGTTGCGCGCATTCGGGGGCCTGGTGGTGCTGCTGGTGTGGCTCTACCTGATGGCGAACATCATCGTGCTGGGAGCCGAGATCAACTGGTGGGTGGTCGTCGGCAAGAACCAGCCGGCAGTCGAGCCGGAGGAGCCGGTCGGGCTGGCGTGACCTGGCTCAGCCGGCGTGGATCGCGCGCTGCAGCGCGTCCGCCGCTCGGGCGCGGTGAGAGATCGCGTCCTTCTCCGCCGCCGACATCTCCCCCACCGTACGCAGCTCGCCCTCGGGGATGAACGCCGGGTCATACCCGAACCCGCCGCCGCCACGGGGCGCTTCGGCGAGCGTCCCGCGCAGCTCGCCGCGGCCGTGGAACTCGCGCCCCTCGGGGTCGATCGCGACCAGTTCGGCGACGTAGCTGACACGGCGATCGTGGTGGCCGGAGAGTTCGTCCAGCAGCTTCTGGAGGTTCGCCGCATCATCGGCGTCCGGCTCCGGCAAACCGTGCCGAGTAGACCCCCGGCGCACCGCCCAGCGCGGCCGCCGCGATGCCCGAATCATCGGCCACCACCCACACGCCCGCACCCACCGAGCCGGTGCACGTGCCGGGCCTTGATGAGCGCGTTTTCGCGAAACGTGGATCCGGTCTCGGGTGGCATCGATCCGGTGTACGGCTCGATCTCGAAGCCGTCCAGCAGCCGCGTCAGCTCTGCGGCCTTGTGCGGGTTGTGTGACGCAAGCACCATCCGCACGGCGTCAGTCCCCGGTCAGCACCGACGCCTGCTCGGCCGGCGAGCGTCTCGATCCCGCCCGCCGCCAGCTCGAGCAGGCGATCGAGCGAGGCCCTGCCGAACGGTGTCTGCTCGGCGGTGGCCTGCACCTCGATCAGCTCGCCGCTTCCGGACATGACCACGTTCATGTCGACCTCGGCGCGGCTGTCCTCGACGTAGGCGAGGTCGAGCAGCGGCTCGCCGTCGACGATCCCCACCGACACCGCAGCCACCGAATCGGACAGCGGCATCGCGGCCAGCCGGCCGTCGCCGACCAGATCCGACAGCGCCAGATGCAGGGCGACATAGCCGCCGCAGATGGCGGCGCAGCGGGTGCCGCCGTCGGCCTCGATCACATCGCAGTCGATCCAGATCGTGCGCTCACCGAGCGCGGTGAAATCGATCACCGACCGCAGCGACCGGCCGATCAGCCGCTGGATCTCGACGGTGCGCCCGTCCGGCTTTCCCCGGCTGGCGTCGCGCGGTTTGCGCGAATCGGTCGAGCCGGGAAGCATGCCGTACTCCGACGTCACCCACCCGGTACCCCGTCCCCGCATCCACCCGGGCACCGACTCCTCCACCATCGCGGTGCAGATCACGCGGGTTCGACCGACCTCGATCAGCACCGAACCGGACGCCGACGAGATGAATCCCGGAGTGAGCTTGACCGGCCGCAGCTGATCGGCCGATCGGCCGTCGACGCGGGTCACGCGGCGACGCTCAGCCTGCTGGGGTCGACCTGCTCGACCTCGAGACACGGGCAGCTGCAGGAACCGGCCGGCGACATCACGAAACGCCGCGGGATCGCCGGTGCAGAGAAACCGGTAGTCGCCGTCGCGGCCCGGGTCGTTGCCGGCACCGCGCCGCTCGAGCGTCTCGAACACCTCGCGGGCCACCTCCTCTGCCGAGGTGATCAGGGTCACGTCCCGACCATAGATCCGTTCCAGCATCGGTCGCAGCAGCGGGTAGTGGGTGCAACCCAGGATGACCGTGTCCACGCGCGCCTCCTTGAGTACCCCGGCGTAGCGATTTGGCGGCCTCGTTGACCGCGCTGCCGTGGGTGTCACCGGCCTGGATCAGCGGCACCAGCTCGGGGCATGCAACCTGGGTCACCTCGATGCCCGCGTCGAGCGTCGCCACCGCTGCCGGATATCGCCCGCTGTCGACGGTGGCCTGCGTGGCCATCACACCGACGCGGCGGTTTCGGGTGGCCTGGACGGCCGCGTGTGCCTCCGGGCGTGATCACCCCGATCAGCGGCACTGCGAAGCTGCGTTGCAGCTCGGGCAGCGCCGCGGCGGTGGCGGAGTTGCAGGCAACCACGATCAGCTTGACGCCCGAGGCGGCCAGGTACGAGGCGATCTCGTGGGCGAACCGGCGGATCGTCACCGCGGGCTTCGTGCCGTACGGAAAGCGGCCGTCGGCTGAATCGCCGAAGTACACGAAATCCTCGTGCGGCAGCGTCACGAGGCACTCGTGCAACACGGTCAGGCCGCCGACGCCGGAGTCGAACACACCGATTGGGCGAGAATCCATCCGCGGGAGTGTAGGCGCACGACCCGACACCGGCGATAGGCTGACATGCCATGACCGAACTGATCCCTCGCAGCGTCCTTTTTGGAAATCCCGAGCGGAGCTCTGCCTCGATCTCACCCGACGGGCGGCGACTGGCGTACCTGGCGCCCGCCGACGGCGTCATGAACGTGTGGGTGGGCGCGGTCGACGGCCACAGCTTCGAGCCGGTGACCGACGATCGCGACCGGCCCGATCCGCCAGTACTTCTGGGCCCACGACAACCGCCACCTGGTGTATCTGCAGGACACCGGCGGAGACGAGAACTGGCACGTCAACGTGATCGATCTGGAGTCGGGCGAACACCGCAACGTGACACCGTTCGACGACGTCCAGGCACAGGTGATCGGCAGCTCCCGGCGCCACCCCGGCGAGATCGTGCTGGGCCTCAATCGCGACAATCCTCAGCTGCATGACGCCTATCTGCTGCACCTGGCCGACGGACGGCTGGAACTACTCGCCACCAACCCCGGCTACACCCCGTGGTTGATCGACGAGGATCTTCAGCCGCGAGGCGGCACTCGCTTCCTGGAAGACGGCTCGGCGGAGGTGATCGTCGACGGCGAGGTGCTGCTCGCGATCCCGCCCGATGATGCCCTCTCCACCGGCGTGATCGGGTTCACCGGCGACGGCGCCGGCCTGTACGCGGTGTCATCCATCGACCGCAACGCCGCCGCTCTGGTGCGGTTCGACCTGAAATCGGGCGAGGTCGAGACGCTGGCCTCCGATCCCACCTACGACGTACACGCGGTCGAGCTCCATCCGCTCACCCGCGAGCTCGCAGATCGTGAGCTTCGAACGCGCCCGGGTGGAGCACGTCGTGGTCGATCCCACGCTGGCCGACGACGTCGCCGCGATGCTCGCCGCGCATCCGGGCGACCTCGTGTTCGCCGGACGCGATCACGCCGATCGACGCTGGATCACCGCCTACAACGCCGACGACGGCCCGGTCACCTACAACCTGTTCGACCGGGACACGGGCGAAAGCCGGTTTCTGTTTCATCACCAGCCGCAGCTTGCCGAGTACAGCCTGGCGAAGATGGAGCCGTTCTCGTTTCGCTCCCGCGACGGCCTCGAGATCCACGGCTACCTGACATTTCCCGCCAGACGGACGGCGGCAGCTCGCGACCGTGTTGAACGTCCACGGCGGCCCGTGGGCGCGAGACTCGTGGGGGTTCGACCCCGACCGCCCAGTGGCTCGCCAACCGCGGCTACCTGTGCGTTCAGGTCAACTTCCGCGGCTCGACCGGATACGGCAAGGAGTTCCTCAACGCGGGGGACAAGCAGTGGGGCGCGCGCATGCACGACGACCTGGTGGACGCGGTTGAGCACGTGGTCGCCGAGGGCTACGCCGATCCGGCCAAGGTGGCGATCTACGGTGGGTCGTACGGCGGCTACTCGGCTCTGGTCGGGGCGACCTTCACGCCCGGACGTGTTCGCCTGCGCGGTCGATGTCGTGGGGCCGTCCAACCTGCTCACCCTGCTCGAGACGATCCCGCCCGTACTGGGTGCCGCTGCTGAACCAGTTCAAGCGCCGGGTCGGAGATCCCGAGACCGAGGCCGATCTGCTGTGGGAACGCTCGCCGCTGTCTCGGGTCGACCAGATCCGGATTCCCATGCTGATCGCCCAGGGTGCCAACGACCCGCGTGTGAAGCAGGCGGAGTCAGAGCAGATCGTGGCCGCCATGAAGCGCCGCGATATCCCCCACACCTATCTGGTGTTCGAGGACGAGGGCCACGGGTTCCACCGCCCCGAGAACCGGCTGCGATTTCAGGCCGAAGCCGAGAAGTTCCTGTCCGAGCACCTCGGCGGGCGCTACGAGCCGGAGTCCGCGACCGCGTGAAGGCTCTGCATCTGATCAACCTGCCGGTGGCGCCGGCCGGGCTGTTCCTGCCCCCATTGCGGGCGCGCGGCTTCGAGATCGTCGACGTCGACGTCGAGGTCGATGCGCTGCCCGAGTCGCTCGCAGGCTACGACGCGGTGGTCGTATGCGGCGGAGCCGCCAACACCCACGAGTCAGATCAGCATCCGTGGATCGCCACCGAGATCGAGCTGCTGCAAGAGGCGCTGGCCGACGATGTCCCGGTGATGGGGCTCTGCCTGGGCGCGCAGCTGCTGACGGTCGCCTCCGGCGGAACCGTGTTTCGCTCGCAGACCGAGCTCGGGTGGTTTGAGGTCGAGACGACCCCCTCGGCCGCCAGACGATCCAGTTCTGGGCGGCGCGCCTGAGCGGTTCATGGCGATGCAGTGGCACGACTACGCCTGCGACGCCCGGGCCGGGCACCACCACGCTGGCGAGGAACGGCGTGTGCGACCAGGCGTTTCGGATCGGCGAAGTGGCGTGGGGCACCCAGTTTCATATCGAGGTGACCCGTCAACTGCTGATGGACTGGTGGGACGAGGGCGAGGAATATCTGCGCGAAGCCGGCTACGACCGCGCCCGATACCTGCGCGAGCTGGAGGCCCACCAGCTGCTCCACGAGCAGATCGGACGCGACATGGCTGAGCGCTTCGCGGACGATGCCGCCGCCCGCGCGCGCCGCGAGATGATTGTCTAGGGAACCGGGGTCAGCTCCAGCTCGGCGGCGTACTCCGGACGGGCCTCCAGGCGCGCCTTCCAGGCGCTCAGGTTGGCGTGCTGGGCGAGGTCGATGTCCATTCGCTGCATGCGCGCGATCCACGGCCAGTACCCGGGATCGGCCAGCGTCAGCTCGTCACCGGCCAAGTACGGGCGGTGCTCCAGCCAACCGTCAAGCGCCCCCAGCTCGGCGTGCAGCTCCGGCAGGGAGTTACCTGACCTGCGATGGTCGTAGTAGGCATCGGTGAGGTCGTCGAATGCGGCCATCAGCCTGCGCACCAGCGCTCGTCCCTGAGCGTCGGTGGGCATCATCCGAGGCTCCGGGAAGACCTCCTCGAGATACTCGTTGATCGCAGCCGACTCGGTCAGCACCGCGTCATCGTGTACGACCACGGGCACCTTGTTGCGCGGGTTGAGCCGGCGCAGGATGGGATCCCGATCAGACAGATCGATCTCGTGGACCTCGTGCTCGATGCCCTTGCCCGCAAGCACCAGCCGCACGCGCACGCAGTAGGGGCATCGATCGGCGTTGTAGAGCGTGATCACAACATCGCCTCCTGGATTTCGTCGAAACCGTCGAATCGTGTGTACTCGGCCTGCTCGCGGTCGAGATACCGGGCGAGGCCGGCCCGTGCGAACCGGCGCTCGGCAAACAGCGAGGCGCACCTGTCCGACCAGCCGTCCCCGATGTAGGCCACCGACTCACTCTCGGCCAGCGCTGCCACCAAGCGGGCGTTTGCATTGCTCTCCGCAGCGCTCGCAGCGGACTCCCTCTCGGAAGCTCACCGAGGTGCCCTGGGGGGAGAACCGCACGTCGTGGGCGATCACCTCGAGGTCGCTCAGTCCTGATCGCTCGAGCACCGGGCGAATCAGTGACTCGAACCCGCTCGAGATCACAACCACTCGATGCCCAGCGGCCTGAGCAGACCGCACGAACTCCTCGAACCCTCTCCGCACGACTGCCTTGGACACGAACTCATCGACCATCTCGGCGTGTTCCGCGCGGATCGTCACGAACTCCCGGCGGATGCACTCATCCAGGTCGATCTCGCCGCGGCGCAGCGCATCTTCGGCCGCAGCGGTTGCCTCTGGCGCATGCTGCGACGAGATCGCATCGAGAACGTCGTCCTCGGTGATCGTGCCGTCGAAATCGACGACGATCGTCCACGCCCCGCGCCGCACCTGCTCGGTCAATGGGCCCGCGCCCACCGGGCAACCGTGTCGGCGTCGTCTCCGTGAGCGATCAGCTGCAACAGCGGCTTTGGGCTCTTCAGCGTCTTGATCGAGTCCATCGTGCCGACGGTGACCCCCTGGCGCTGACAGAACCGCAGCAGCGCCTGCCGGTCGGCTGAGAGGATCCGCCAGACGGTCTCCTGACGGTGACGGTCGAAGTCGGGATAGACGCCGACTTCGCCAGCTACAGCGCGCCGGATAGCCTCGTTGTACTGCGCGCGGTAATCGTGCTGTTCACTCATGTGGAGGCAGTCTAGATGGTTTATCCGGATTCGCGGGTGCCTGGGCGAGCGAGAACCGAGCTGGGGCAGGACGCAGGGAGCATTCGTGCCTGGAAGGCCCGGGTGCGACCGAGGACGAACCCCAGCGACGGTTCGCAGCCGCAGCGAAGATCCGCCGGCTGCAGCTACAGACTGCAACCGGCGGACAGCGACCAGGTGCGCGCGAATCCGGAATAACCCATCTAGTCTTTCTGGGTATGAGCCAACCGCACACGCAGATCACGCGAAGGTTCGGGGCCCAGAGCATGACCGCGGTCCTTCACGAAGCCTTGGTGAAGCGCCCCGACGCGGCCTTTGGCCGGGCCTTCGACGAGCCGGGACTGGGATACCTCCACCCGGTCGACCTGGCGGCGGCCCAGCGCCAACACGACCGCCTGTGCGAGCTGCTGACCGGCCTGGGTGTGACCGTCCACGAGTTGGGCGGAGAAGGGCCCACCGGAGACGCCGTGTACACGTTCGACCCGATGCTGGTATCGGATTCAGGCGTGATCCCGCTGCGCTCGGGGAAGCCGGGCCGACAGGGTGAGGAGATTGCCTCTGAGGCGTGGGCGAATGCCCATGACATCCCCACCGCCGGCAGGATCGAGGCACCCGGCACGGTGGACGGCGGTGACACCATGTGGCTCTCGCCCGACCTGTTCGTGATCGGACGGTCGCTTCGTACCAACCGCGCCGGAGCAGATCAGCTTAAGGCTCTAGTAGAGAGTGAGACTTTGGTTGTCGATGTGCCGTATGCCACCGGCCCGGCGGAGTGCCTGCATCTGCTCTCGGTGATCTCGCCCGTGGCGGATGACCTCGCGGTCGTGTTCCTGCCTCAGCTCCCGGCCGGTCTGTACGACCTCCTGATGGAGCGCGGCGTGACGTTGGTCACGGTTCCCGAGGAGGAGATGCCGTCGCTGGGCTGCAACGTGCTCGCAGTGCGACCGGGTGTGGTGGTGATGGCCGAGGGCAACCCCGTGACCCAGCACACCCTGACCCAGCACGGCTGCGACGTGCACACGTTCGCGGCGTCTGAGGTCGGCGTCAACGGAAGCGGCGGCCCCACCTGTCTGACCCGGCCGATCCTGCGGGGATGAAAGGGCTGACGCCGGCCGAGCTGGCGGTCGTGGCGGCGGTCGATCGCGACCGCATCACCGATGACCTGACCGCCCTGGTGGCGATTCCGAGCATCACCGGCGACGAGCAGGCGGTACAGACCGAGGTCGCCCTACGCATGACCACCGCAGGCCTCGAAGTCGAGCGGCACGATGCCGACCCGGCCGTGATCGCTGCCGACCCTGACTACCCCGGCATGGAGGCCCCGCGCACCAATCTGCCGATCATCGCCGGCCGCCTCGGCAACGCCGATTCCGGCCGGAGGGTGATCATCGCCGGACACATCGACGTGGTCGCCGCCGGCGATGAGCTGCAATGGACGACTCCGGCCTTCTCGCCCCAGATCCGTGACGGCGCGTTGTACGGCCGCGGTGCCGTCGACATGAAAGGCGGGGTCGTGGCGGGCCTGGCCGCAATGCGAGCCCTGCGCGAGGCCGAGGTCGAGCTGGACGGCGAGGCGGTGCTGGTGACTGTGCCCGCCGAGGAGGACGGCGGGGCGGGAGCATTGGCGGCGATTCGGGCTGGACTGGTTGCCGATGCCGCCGTCATCACCGAGCCCACGCGCCTGGAAATTGTGACCGCCCAGGCGGGGGCGATCACGTTCACGCTGACGGCGGTGGGCCGCTCGGCACACGCGGCATTTCGCCGGGAGGGCGTGTCCGCCCTGAGCAAGCTCGAGCCGGTTCTGCACGCGCTCGAGCTCAACGAGGCGGAGCGAAACGGCGCTGAGACCAACCGTGCCATGAAGGCCCTGGGACTACCCTACCCCACGTCGATCGGGCGCCTGCGGGCCGGCGACTGGTCGTCGAGTGTGCCCGACCGGGCCGTCGCCGAAGGACGCTACGGCGTCCGCATCGACCAGACCACGGCCGAGGCGGAGGCGGAGCTGCGTAGCGGTTGTGGGGACCGCCTGCGCAGGCGATGACTGGCTCGCCCGGCACCCGGTGACGGTCGAGATCACCGGTGGTCGATTTGCGTCGTGCGCCGTTGGCTCCGACCATCCACTGCCGTGGATGCTGGGCGAAGCCGCCCGCGACGTGCTGGGACGCCTGCCTCCGTTCGTGGGAGTGCCGTACGGGTCGGACGCGCGCCTGTTCGTTCACCAGGGTGGAACCCCCACGGTGCTCTATGGCCCCGGTGACCCACGTGTCGCCCATGCGCCGGACGAGCATGTGGAGCTCGAAGAGATCGCACGTTGCGCGCGTGCACTTGCTGTTTGGGTACTTCGCGCGAGCGGGAATGTCACAAAACAGTGACAACCGTCTTGAAACCATGATTCATGTGATTTTGATCGGCTATTGTCGTCCCTGTGCTTATGGGCATGTGGCTGGCCGTAGGCACATCTGCGAAACCGGCGGCCGGTGGTACGCACCACGCAGGATGGCGGTATGGAGCCCCGTCCGTTCTGCGACTGCACCACCCGGCCGCCGGTCGCGATACCTCACACGCGCCACCGGCGCGTGTCAGCGAAACCGCGCTATAGCGTGGGCCGATGCCTCGACGAGCGCAGAGCGCCGACGCCATGCTCATCGCCGCCAACCTCCTCTGGGGTGCCAACTACGCGATCTCGAAGTTCGCATACGGGGCGTGGAATCCACTGGCGTTCTCGGTCACGCGGTTCCTCTTCGCCGGTGTGATCTGCTCGGCGCTGGTGCGCCGTCACGAGGGGCCACCACGGATCGCCCGCGCCCATATTCCGATGCTGCTCGGCTGCGCGGCCGTCGGCATCACCGCCAACCAGCTGTTCTTCACCACCGCCACCGACCACACCACCGCCGGAAACGTGGTGCTGATCATGACCGCATCACCCGCGCTGGCCGCCTTCTTTGCGATGGTGGCCGGTCATGAGCACGTGCAGGCGCGGCACTGGCTCTCGCTGGCGGTGTCGCTGATTGGCGTGGTGCTGGTGGTGATCGGCGGAGCCGAGGTGAGCGGCGCCAGCTTCGCGGGAGACCTGCTGGCGATCGGCGGGGCGCTCACCTGGGCCGCCTACGCAGTGATGCTGCGACCCCTGTTCAAGCACTACTCGGCGTCGCGCATCAGCTCCACCATGATCGTTTGGGGCGGAATCATGCTGATCCCCTTCGCACTCCCGGAAACACTGTCGCAGGACTGGAGTGACCTTGGGCCGAAATCGATTGCGGCGTGGTGTTATTCCATGTTCTTCGCCTTGATCGTAACCAACATCTTGTACTTCCGTGGACTGCGCTCAATCGGCGCGTCTCGCGCGACGCTGTACATGTATCTCCAGCCGTTCGTGGGCGTCCTGGTGGCCGCGGCGATCCTGGGTGAAAGCATCTCGCTCCTCCAAGCCGTGGGAGGCTGCGTGATCATCGCCGGTGTCTCGATGGGCAACCTGATGCCGGCCGCCACCGTGCGGGAATGACGCCGCTACCGCTCGCGTTCGAAGATCACCACGCGACCGTACTGAGGTGGTGTGTCGGCGGGATCGGAGTACACCTCGCTGAGCGTCGGGTCGGCTCGCAGTTGCGCCAGCACGCTCGGGCGATCCGGAGCGCTCGTCGAAGACGACGTAGTCGACGTTCTGATTGTGCAGAATCGCCTGCCGAACCTGCTCGGACGTACCCGGCGCGAAGAAGGTCGTGACCTCGGCCCGGCGCTGGGTTGGGTGGTCGCGCGGCGTGGCCCGTGTATGCGGCTCGTTCAGCGCCACCGTGTAGACATTCGACTTGCCCACGATCTGGTAGGCGAGCCCGTCGGCCGGTCCGTCCCAGGGAGCAAGCACGACCGGAAACGGCGTGCGGGTGTGGTGATTGAGATAGGAGACCGCACCTGGCGAGATCAGGTTCGCCGGTCCCTGCTCGGCCGATCCGTGGCGAATCGTGCTCGAGATGCGAGGGAGGTCGCGCACCAGTGGGCCTGTCATCACCGCCAGCAGCAACAGGGCCACGGGTGCCATGGCCGGCGGCGCCGGGGGAGCCCGTAAGCTGCGATCGCGGTCAAAGGCACGCACCGCCAATCCGACAACGCCCGCGATGGCAAGCGTCACTGTCAGCAGATCGGGCACCGTCAGCACCCACACGGCGTGATGCAGGAACCGAGGAGGCCACCCGGCCGCTCGCGGCCCCGCCGCCCCCCACAGCCACCCGGCGTGCTCGAGTGCCACCGAGCCCAGTGCGATCACGATCGCCGAAAGCACCAACGCACGGCGTGAGTGCAGCCACCCGACGGTCGCCGCCACCACGATCGCGGACAGGTACATCCAGGGAAGTGCGTTCCAGAACCGCTCCACCTGGCCCCCGGCGATCCCCGCAGTCAGCACCGCGCCAGACTCCCGGGATCTGCGACCAGGGCCATCATCGCGGCCATCAGCGCAGCCGCGAGATGCCGGCTGGAACGCGCTCGGAACAGGATCACGACGGCCGCCAGCAGGGCCGGCAGAAGCTCCACTCGATGGGCGAGGATCACCTGGCCCGAGCTTGCCAGCGAGTGTCCGTCGAGGCTGATGAACTGATCGGGAGTGCCGGGGTAGGCGACGGTCCGATCCCCGCCGTGGATCGCCACCAAGTAGATCCAGGCATCGATCGCGATCGTCACGACCGCCGCCCCGGCGACCATCGGCCACGCCCGCGGCCACAGCAGCGCAACCGCGATCAGCATTGGCGCCAGCACCACGCTGTAGGTGGGGTGAAGCACCGCCACCTCGGCGGCGGCGATCACCGTCCACCACCACCAGATCCGCTGCTGCCGATGGCGGTAGCCCATGGCGAGCAGGATGATGATGGCGGGGAACAGCACCGTGAAGGTGAAGAACGGCGGCTGTTTGACCAGCCCGGCAATGATCCGCGTGAGGATGTCCCAGCTCGCGAACACGGCCGCGGCGGCCGCCACCGGCCGGTTGGCCAGCGCCCGCCCGGCCCCGTACACGGCCACCGGCACGAAGAAGGCAAACGCCGGAGTCAAGTTGGTGTAGGCAACCGACGCGTCGACGCCCAGCAGTCGGATCGCCGCCGCCTGCGTGGCATGCAGGAGCGGGAAGGCGTACCCGGCATGGGGATGGCCGTGCCAGTACACCGAAAGCCCATCCAGACTGAGGCCGTCAAGCGCGATCATGCGGCGAATCACGCCCGCGTGGTAGAGAGCGTCACCGGTAAGCGCCGGCTGCCACTGAGCCGACACAAGCGCCACCAGGGCCGCACCCGATGAGCACCGCCAGCGGCTCGCGTGGCGGGTGCCGCACGAGCGCCCGCAGGTCCCACCGGATGACCAGTGTCGATGCCACCAGCACCAGCACCAAAACCCACTCGAACGGCGCGTGCACAAGCATCGCCAGGGCCAGCGGCAGCGACCACGCGGCCAACCCGGTGATCGGAATCACCCCCAGCATCTCAACCGCGTCGAGCCGTCGGCGCAATCCCGCAGATCTGTGCCAAGCGCGAGCCCCGGGAGGGCCAGCGCAACGGCAGTGGCGACACACAGACCCAGCTGCATCGAGAGCGCCGCGCACAGACGGCAGACGAGCACCGCGATCACCAGGCAGGTGATGCGCCACGCCGCCTCGACCGGCGAGGGAAACGCGAACCCGGCCGGGAGCGACCGGGTGGCAATCTGATCAGAAGTCGACTCGCTCACGTGGCCGCGCGGATGATACGCGGCCTGTATGCGAGAATCCCGCCGCATGTCGTACCGCAGCCGGCCGTTCGTCCGTTGCGCGATCGTCGCCGTTCCCTGTGTGGTGGCCGCCGCGGTGGCGCTGTGGATCCTTCCCAAGGACGCGTTTGACCTGAGGATCTTCCTGGCGGCCGGCCAGGCGGTGTTGCACGGCCACCATCCGTACGCCGTGACCGTGTCCAAGCTCGAATCCGGCAGCGCCTTCGTCTACCCGCTGCCAGCGGCGTACCTGTTCGCGCCGATCTCGACGCTCGATCATCCTCGGATCGTGTACGACTTCGCCTGCGCCGGCGCTCTGGCCGCCGGCCTGCTGCTGCTGGGCGTGCGCCGGCTCAGCGTGGCCGCCCCCGTCGCGCTGTCGGCCTTCACGCTGCGATCGCTGACGCTCGGAACGGTCGAGCCGCTGCTGTTTCTGCTGCTCGCGCTGGTGTGGCGGCTGCGCGATCGACCGGCCGAGTCGGGGGCGGTGCTGGGGTGTGCGATCGTGCTGAAGCCGGTGGTCGCCCCGGTGCTGCTGTTCATGCTGCTGACCGGGCGGCTGCGTGCGGCCGCGGTCACGGTGGCGGTCGCCCTGGGGCTGTGGGTCGCCGCCGGCGGACGCTCGTTGCACTCGTTCTCGACCTATGCGTCGATGCTTCATGATCTGTCGCAGGCCGAGGCCCGAAAGAGCCTCTCGACGGTGCGCCTGATCGCCGACCTGCGGCTCTCGCTGGGCGTCGCGACCGTGATCGTCGCCGTGCTCGGGATCGCCATCCTGCTCGCCGCCGGAATCCTCGCCCGCCGGCGGGGCGGCGGCGAGGAATCCGATCGCACCGTGTTCGCGGTGGCCGTGATCGTCGGCGTGGGCAGCTCGCCGATCGTCTGGAGCCAATACTTCCTGCTGGTGTTCCTGGCGCTGCTGGTGGTGCGCGTGAACCTGGTGTGGCTGTACGTCGTGTTCGCCGCCAGCTGGTTCATCACACCCGACCGGGTGTGGGTGGTGAGCCCGTCCCACTACCTCGTCGTGGCCGGCACCCAGGCATTCGATCTGGCTGGCGCAGGTGGTGCTGCTGTTTGCCATCGCCTCGGCGATCGCGCTGATGGGGACCACCCGCGGCCGCGACGGCGACTACGCCTGAGCGATACGCAACGTTTGCCGGGTCCAGGGTGAAGCCGGTCCGATCAGTATCGGCTCCGGGAATCGCACCTGGCCGTGCGCACGCGTCCGATCACCCCAGCTGGATGCGCCAGTCGCACCGACGACCTCGAGCCGGCGTGCGCCGCCGCGCAGCCGCGCGAGCTCGGCGATCTCGCATCGCAGCGCCGTTTCGCTTGGCCAGCCGTTGACCGTCGCCGCCGAGCATCAGCGGAACGTGCGCGTAGGTCGGGTCGCGGGAGATCGAGCAGCCCGCCCAGCACCATCTGCCGGGGCGTTGACCAGGCCAGGTCGGCACCACGGACGACGTCGGTGACGCCGTCGGCGGCATCGTCGACGACCACCGCCAGCTGATAGGCAAACAGCCCGTCAGACCGCCGCACGAGAACGTCGCCCGACGTCGCGATCCACCCGCTGGCGGATCGGCCCCTGGACACGGTCGGTCACCTCGATCGCCGTCCGCGGGCATCCGCACTCTCAGCGCCGGCGCCCGGGTGCCGGCCCGCTCGGCTGCGCTCCTCGAGGGTCAGGTGGGCGCACGTGCCGGGGTAGCGGCGCTCACCGTCGGGGCCGTGCGGCGCCGACTGGGCGTCCAGCTCGCGGCGCGAGCAGAAGCACTCGTACACCACCCCTTGCTGCGCCAGCCGGTCGACCGCCTGCCGGTAGGCGTCGTCGCGGTCGGACTGCGGGCGTCATCTCGGCGTCCCAGTCCAGCCCCAGCCAGCGCAGATCGCTGTCGCAGCAGCTCGGCGTATTCGGGCCGGCAGCGGTGCCGGTCGAGATCCTCGATGCGCAGCAGCATCGACGCCGTTGCGCGACCTGGCATCGAGCCAGGCGAGCAGCGCCGTGCGGGCGTTCCCGAGGTGCATCGCGCCGCTGGGACTGGGCGCGAACCGCCCAACCACCGAGGCCAAGCTCAGTGCGCGGCCGGCTGGCCCAGGGGAGTCAGCACCTGCTCCAGACGATCCCGCAGATGTTCGAAGTCGGGTGGCAGCGACAGCGCCTCGCCGAGATGCTCGGCCGGCTCATCGGTGGCGAATCCCGGCCCCATGGTGGCGATCTCGAACAGCACCCCGCCCGGCTCGCGGAAATAGATCGAGCGGAAGTAGAAGCGATCGATCACCGGGGTGGGATGCGCGCCGCCCGCATGCGCCCGCTCCCGCCATGCCTCGTGATCCTCCATGGTCGAGGAGAACGCGACGTGGTGAACGGTGCCGGCTCCGGGAATCCCGGCCTCGGTGGTGACGTCGATGTCATATGTCGCACCGCGATGCGGCCCCCGCAGCTCGAAGCCGCCGCCGTCGCGCTCCGTGAATCCCAGTGCGTCCATCAGTCGCCGGCTGCGCTCCGGCATCGGTGCCGTACACGCGCACGCCGTCGAACCCCTGCAGCGCCATCTCCGGGGGAATGTCGTCGCGGGCGGCGGTCAACGCCGGGTCGCGGCCGTCGGTGACCACCAGCTCGAGCCCGATGCCCTCGGGGTCGGAGAACCGCAGGCGATCGCCGTCTCGTTCGGTCGCGACGCCCTCCGCCGCCAGCCGCTCGGCCCAGAAGTCGAGTGCCTCGGAGGAGCCGACACGGATGCTGATCCGGTGCACCATGCCCGCACCCGCCCGGCCGCGGCCGGCGCCGGGATACTCGAAGAAGGTCAGGTCGGCGCCGGGACTGCCGGCATCGTCGGCGTAGAACAGGTGGTACACGGTGGGGTCGTCCTGATTGACGGTCTTCTTGACCAGCCGCAGGCCCAGCACGCGCGTATAGAAATCCAGGTTCCCCGGCGCGTTTCCCGTCACCGCGGTGATGTGGTGAATTCCATCGAGCTGCACGTCATCCCCCCAAAGCGTCGCGGTCACTCGGACCGGTGAGCGATCACGTTCCCTCCCGCGAAGGATAGGCACGTGTGGGCTCAGACGCGGAAGAGCAGCAGCAACGGCATCAGCACGATCAGCCAGGAGCCGACCACGAGACGCCGTGAGGATGGCAAGGTTTGCAGTCATATGAGGAGCGGACCCGTCGCCGGGTGGCGCAAATCCTTGACCCTCGGCGTTAGGAAATCGTAAACACCACATGAAGGTTGGGTATGCGGAGGTTACGGTACGGTGAACGCCATGGCCGAGCGCGTCCATCACTCCACCCACACCGAGTTCGAGGCCCGCGTCGGATACGACCGCGCGGTGCGTGTCGGCCCGCATGTACACGTCGCCGGGACGCTCGGCATGGGAGCCGATGGACGCCCGCCGGCCGGGTCTTACGCGCAATCGGTGGCCGCACTCGAGCGCATCCGCGCCGCGCTGGAAGCGGTGGGAAGCTCGCTCGCCGATGTCGTCAGAACGCGGATCTACGTGGTCGACCTGGACGCCAACCACGAGGGCGCGGGACGTGCCCACAACGAGTACTTCGCTGACATCCGGCCGGTGTCGACGATGGTCGGAATCTCGGCCCTGATCGCCCCCGAGTTCGTGGTTGAGATCGAGGTCGAAGCGCTCACCACCGCCTGATCCGGGCTGCTCGCCTTGCTAGACTCATCGCGCTGTGGATGGGAGTGAGACGGAGCATCGCTCCGGCCCGCCACGGCATGCGGGCCGCATTCGTCTAGGGGCCCAGGACGCCGCCCTCTCACGGCGGTAACACCGGTTCGAATCCGGTATGCGGTACCTCTCCTGCGACCCTCGCCACCCGCGAGGGTCGCGGCGTGAATAACGGTGCCTGGCACCGTTATTCACCTGCCGACTGGCACGACCACAAACGTGCCGTCGGCGCAATGGTCGGTGTAGGCGCGCTGCACCGCCGGCGCAGGGCCGGTCCGCGCATGCCGAGTCGTCGCGCGTCGCCACATGAATAATTGGTGCCTGGCACCAATTATTCAAGGAATTGTGGCGGGCGCAACGAACGGGGCGGGATGACCGCTCGACCGATACACAGTACGGCCGTTCGCGCAGCTGCCGTGTCCGAGACGCTGTGGCTCACGCTCGCAACCGTGGCCGTCGGATGGCTGATCACCATGCTCGCGCGCGGGCGTGACTGACACCTGACAATTCCCCCAGTTGGGTGGCGTCAGCCATCTCGCCACCCGCCATGCTGAGCCCATGGCCCAGCGTCCCCCCCGTTGGCCCGGAAGCGTGCTCCGCGCCGCCATATCCCATGCCGCCCGTGGTGAAAACCGCGAGGCCGGTCAGACCCTGCCGCTGGTGGCGGTGTTCATCATCGTGCTGATGATGACCGCCGGCGCCGTGATCGACCTCGGCAACGCCTACCGGGTGCACCAGCAGCTGCAGGCCTCGGCCGACGCCGCCGCCGCCGCCGGAGCGGGCAACCTGCCCGACACCAGCGCCGCGCTCGCGCAGGCCTCCGCCTACAGCTCCGCCGACGACGGCAAGAACCCGATCGTCGGCGCCGGCACCGTGACCACCACTGCCACCGCCGACTGCTCGACCAGCCGCAAGTTCTGCAACCCGGCCAACACCGTGCACGTCACCGAGGACGCGACCGTGCCCACCACGTTCCTGCGCCTGATCGGGATCGACACCATCCCCGAGACCGTCCACGCCCAGGCCTGCTCACCGTGCGGCGCGGTTCCGCTGGACGTCATGATCGTGCTCGACCGCACCGGATCGATGACGGGCAGCAAGCTCGACTCCGCCAAGCAGGGCATCCTGGCGTTCATGCGCACGATGGATCCGACCACCGACAACGTCGGCCTGGCCGTGCTCCCGCCGGCTCCCATCGTCCGCGGCCGGTTGCAGCGCCACCGCCAGCAATGCCTACGACTCGCCCAGCGCCGCCTACGTGCTGGTGCCGCTCAACGGCGACTACGCCTCGACCACCGGGCAACCTCAACTCGGGCAGCGAGCTGATCTCCACGATCAACTGCGTCCAGGCCGGCGGCCAGACCGCCTATGCCAACGCCCTCGACGCGGCCCAGGACGAGATCGATGCCGACGGTCGCGACGGCACCCAGAAGGTCATCATCATCCTCTCCGACGGCGCGGCCAACAAAGGCCCCGGATACCTGCGCTCCCACCAGCCCGTACCGCACCAACCCGTGCCAGACAGCCGTTGATGTCGCCGGCGACTCCAAGGCCAAAGGCGTGCTGATGTACTCGATCGCCTATGACGTCTCCGGGGACGGCGCCCAGGCGTGCATCGCCGACAGGGGCTCGATCGTCAACGGTGTGACCGTCACCGGCAACGACTCCCGAGAGCCCCGCGATCCAGGGAGACGAGGCGCTCCAGGAGATCGCGTCCCCGGGCAACTACTACGCCCAGCCCGAGCCGGTCGCGCTGACCAACATCTTTCTCGCCATCAGCGCTGACATCGCCAAGGGCACCAGCCGCATCAACGGCTGAGCGCTTCTCCGAAATTCGAGAGCGGTGCTGCCGATC
This sequence comes from uncultured Actinomycetes bacterium, assembly GCA_963729195.1. GTDB lineage: Bacteria > Actinomycetota > Thermoleophilia > Gaiellales > JAICJC01 > CAVPTL01. The sequence continues at coordinate 397,217 of CAVSNF010000019.1, read as the reverse complement.
GTTAGGCGGTAATGCAACGACCCCCAGCGGGATCGTTGCAGCCGCCCAGATGCGCGAACACCTCTCACCGACCGACCTCGATCTCGCAAGCTCAGAGCGCCCCGCTCAGATCCTGGCGTTCCTGTTCATCGCGCTGGCGCCGTGCCCGCTGATCGGGCACCTGCTGCTGCCCGACCCGCGCCGATCGGCCTCGCTGGAGCAGATCGCACTCGCTGACCCTGCTGTACGCGGTCACCGGCCTGCTGTTCTCACGCATGCGCTGGCGGTCGACCGACGTGCGGCTGGTGGTGGGGGTTCCCGGGCTGTGCATGCTCGCCCTGCTGGGGACGATCCTGATCATGGGCGTCTCCCCCAACCCCAACGACATCTTCACCTTCCTGGCCGGGGCCACCCTGATCCCGATCGCCGTGGGACTGACCCAGCGCCGGGGACACGCCACGGTGGCTGCCGGCCTGACGGTGCTGGCAACGCTGGCCGCGGCAGAGACCCGCAGCGGCGTGCACGTCGACCAGATCGTGGCGTTCACGAGCTTCGCCGCATCGGCCGTCGCCGGCGAGACGGTCGCCCAGGGACGACACCAGTACCGATCGGCCCTGAACGGCCTTTCACGGCTCGCCTACGTCACCCAGCGGATCTCCGCCACCGAGACTCCCGAAACCGCGGTTGAACTGGCGGTGCACGCCGCTCGCGAGCTGACCGACGGCCGCGCTGCCGCCGCGGTCGTCTCGACCGCCGAGGGCTCGATCCAGGTGGCCTCCAGCGCACCGTCGTTCAACCTCTGGAAGGCACAGGAGCAGCGAGCTGTCGCAGAGGGGCGGTGGGACGAGCAGTGGACGCGCGAGATCGCAGCCGATCCCCCCGGCCGGTCGCTGACCGTCGTCGGCGGGCGCGCCCAGGGCGGACAGCTGCGGCTGGATCTGCTGACCCAGACGCTGTCGGAGCACCTGATGCGGCTGGAACTGGTCGACCGGCTCCAGCAGGAAGCACTCAGCGACGCGCTCACCGGCATCGGCAACCGCCGGGCGGCGATGCATGCGCTGGCCGCGCTCGACGCCCGACGACGCGATCGTGCTGATCGATCTCGACCACTTCAAGCAGGTCAATGACGTTCACGGCCACGACGCGGGCGACCTCGAGCTGCAGTCGCTGGGACGATTCCTGGCCGAGCAGGTGCGCCACGACGACCGCGTCTTTCGGTTTGGCGGTGAGGAGTTCGTGATGCTGCTGGGCGGCAGCGACTCGGCCGCCTTCATCACCCGGCTGCAGGGCGACTGGGCAGCCCGCGGCCAGCTCACGACGCTCAGCGCCGGACACGCGATCCATCGCCTCGGAGACGATCCGCGAGCGACGCTGAAGCGCGCCGACGAGGCGCTCTACCGCGCCAAGCGTGCGGGACGCAACCGCGTCGAGTTCGCGGCCTGATTCTCAGATTGTTGAGCTGCGGGAGCTACGCGGCCAGCTCGTCGTCGAGAAGCTGCGGCTCGGGTGACGACACCGTGTCGCCCTCGAAACCGTCGGCTTCCCGAGGCTGACGCCGGCGCCACACGATCAGCGCGGCCATGGCCGCCAGACCGAGAACGGCGACCACCGCACCTCCGGCAAGCGCCGAAGGTCGCGGGACGGATCCGCCCGAGCTGCTCGCCAGAGCAACTGACGGAACCGCCATCGTCAACGAGAAGGTCGCGCATGCGAACGCCGCAGCGCGGAAAGGAAAACGACCCATGTTTGTGAATATCGGCACCGCCTCACGACGGCGAAAGGGTGATTCTGTGCCGACAGGTGCGGCTGCGACAATCCGTGCATGTCATCGCTCCCCGCAGCCGCTGCCAAGCGAGCCGCCCGGTTCGCTGATCGACCAGCTGCTGGGGTACGCCCGGCACGTGCTGGCCGCCGACCACACGGTGCTGTTCGAGGTCGACCCGGCCACCAACACCGTTGCAAACCGCGCCTGCAGCGGCGTGCTCACGCCGGCCGAGGTCAGCCAGGTAGACACACCGCTGCCCCTCTCCGACTTTCTCGATCCGGCCGGCGTCGAGTACCTGCTCACCTCCACAGTGCCCTCGGTGCTGGAGCGGCGGTCGCCCACCACTCCACCGGGAGTGCGGGGCATATCTCGAGCGGATCGGCTCCGCTCGCGCGCTGATCGTGCCGGTGCCGTTTGCGTCACCTCGGACGGCTGTTCTTGGAGGTCCACTACAGCCGCCGCAATCGCACGGTCACCGCCGAGGACATCGCCGAGGCGGTGATGTTGGCGCCGATGCTGGGATCGGCTCTTACCAGCACCAACCTGGTGGCGGAGAACAGCCGGCTGCTGGACGGAGTCACGCCGAGCCGCGGAGGCCCTGGGCGCATCCGAGGCACTCCTGCGCGGCCTGATCGACGGCCTGCCCGGATACGCCTACCAATGCGACGCCGACGGCGACACGATCTTCACCAGCGCGCAGCTGGGAACGATGCTCGGGGTTCCACAAGAGCGCTGGCGGGACAGGCCAGACGAGTTGTGGGCGTCACATCTCCACCCCGACGACAGCGAGCGTGTGCAGGCCGAGTGGCGCCGCGCGATCCGGGATCAGCGACCGCACGACAGCGTGTACCGCATGCTCAACGCCGACGGCGAATCGGTCTGGGTGCGAGATCGCGAATCGATCGTGCGAGACCCCGACGGGACGATGCGGTCGCGCATCGGGATCGGATTCGATATCACCGGCGAGATCGACGCGCGCCGCGCGCTCGAGCAATCAGAACGCCGCCACCGGCTGTTGATCGAGCAGATCCCGGCTGCCAGCTACGTCCGCCACCCTGACGGAGAGACGCTCTTCATCAGTCCCCAGATCGAGGGAATCCTCGGATACGACCGCCGCCGATGGACAGCCGAGCCGCAGTTCTGGCGGGACTACATCCACCCCGAGGATCGTGATCGTGTGATCGGCGCCTATCTCGACGCGATCGCCGCCGGAGTGGAGTTCGAGGCGGAGTACCGGGTGGTGACGGCGACCGGGGCGATGCGCTGGCTGGTGGATCGAGCGACCGTGCTCAGCGACGAGTACGGCGAGCCGTACCTCGTTCAAGGCGTCGCCTACGACGTCACCGAACGCAAGGACTCCGAGCATGAGAACGCGCGGCTGCTCGACCGCGCGCTGACCGCCGTGCGCGAGCGGGACGAGGCGCTCGCGCTGCGCGACGCGGTGTTCGCCAACTCTCCGGTCGGAATCGCGCTTGCTCGACACGGAGCTTCGCTATGTCCGTGTCAATCCGGCGCTGGCGGCCCTGCAGAAGCTCGATGCCGTGGGACGTACCATCCACGAGGTGCAGCCTGACCTTGCCGTCGTGTGCGAGCCGCTGCTGCGTAAGGTGCTGCGTACCGGGGAGTCGCTGATCACCCATGAGATCTCGGGGCAGAACCACCGCCGACCCCGAGCATGAAAGCCACCTGCTGACGAGCATGTTTCCGATCGGAAACGGATCCGAGCCGCCGGTCGGCGTGGGCATGATCATGCTCGACATGACCGAGCGGCGCCGCACCGAGCGGGCGCTGGCCGAGAGCGAGCGCCACCGTCAGTCGGTGGTGGCGTCGATGCTGCGCTCCCAGGACGCGGAGCGGGCCCGGATCGCGGTCGAGCTGCACGACGACACCATCCAGGTGCTGACCGCCTGCATGCTCTCCCTCGACCAGCTCACGAATGCCCTGCAGCGAGGCGACAACGCCTCGGCCGAGCGCAGCGCGCTGACCACTCGATCGATCCTGGGAGAAGCCACCGAACGTACCCGCCGGCTGACGTTCGACATGCGCCCCCAGGTGCTGCAGGCCCGCGGCCTCTCAGCCGCAATCCGCGACTCCGCCGAGCGGGCCGCCGCACGACGGCGACTTCGAGGTGGTGGTGAACACCCGACTGGTGCGCTACCAGGAGATGACCGAGACGCTGGTCTACCGAACGGTGCGTGAGCTGCTGGCCAACGTGCGCACGCATGCGCACGCCCGGCAAGTGCGGGTCACAGCGATCGACCGTGGCGATGAGGTGTACGGGCACGTGATCGACGATGGCTGCGGCTTTGACCCCGAAAGCCTGCATACCGCAGGGCCAGCCCGGCATGCATTTTGGGCTCGACGCGGCCGGCGAGCGAGTCCGGCTGGCGGGCGGTACGTTCGACATCACCTCGGCGCCCGGCGCCGGGCACGACAGTCAGCTTCACGGTGCCGGCGGGTAAGCTCGAACGACTGTGAGCCACCCAGTTCGAACCGTGGCCTTGGTGGTCGGCGTGGCCGCCGTCGCACTCGTGATCACCGCCTGGAGCACGCGGCCGCAGGGCTCGCTCTCGCCTGGAGTGCGACCGCTGCTGGCGTCGAGCTTCGAAGGCCCGCCGACGTGGGGATTCCAGTCGGCCGTTGGCACGGTCACGACCACCGATCGCTGGAGCCACATCGGCAAGCGCTCGCTGTTTGCGAGCGCAGGTGGAACCGATGCCCGCCTACGTGACGTCGCCGCTTCCGGCCAAGGCCGTCTGGGGCCGGTTCTGGCTGCGCGTCCAGCATCGGCCTCGAGGCCGGGGCCACGGTGGTGATGGCGGTGACCGGTGGCGGCGCCGGCATGTTCCTCAAGCTGCAGGCCGACGGCCGGCTGGCGTTGGTGCTGGGCGGCGGCGTGGTGGCAGGGCCGTTCAGCCGCGCCGCTGGCGCCGGGAGTGCCGTACCTGGTCGGATGGACGTGGCCCGAGCCGGTGGTGAAGCTCGTGTCTGAGCACGGACTCGAGCTCGCCCGTCTGTCGGGGCCGGTGCAGTCCGCGCGCGGCCACCAGGCTCAAGCTCGGGCATCGCCGACCGCAACCCCACCCGTCGGGCCGTCGAGATCGACAGCGTCGAGGTGTGGCCCGGATAGCCCGCCGCGCAGGGTTTCAGGTCTTTTCGCGCGACCCGTCGAGCAGCGCCGCCACCGCGAGCACGAACACGATCGCCGTCCCCAGGGTCGCCATCTCGATCAGAACGAACGCCTGCTCTGAGGCCTGGCCGGTGAGCCAGAAGTAGACGCGTGGCCGTGGCGGCGAACACCAGCGCCGCGATTCCACCGAGCAGGGCCATCGACTTTGCCAGCCAGAAGGCCTCGGCGGCCGGTTGGCCCGGCCCCATGCTCATGGGGATCGCGAAGCCGGCCGCGACAATGCAACCAAACGCAGCCAAGAACACCGTTACCGCGGAGGCCTTGGCGATATCCCCCAAAAGGATGACCACCATGGTGGCCACGATCATATGCAAACCGCGGCAATCCTGCCGGATCATCGGGCAACTCCACCCACCCGCTCGCCAACCCCCCGCAAATGGGTGGGGTGACGGCTGCGATCAGTTGTGGGTGTGCTTCTTGGGCTTGGCGGCGGCCGCGGCTGCTCCCTGCACCCGACCGGCCTGCACACCGGCGGCGTACCCCGACCGGTATCCCTGAGCCCGGCCCGCTGTGAGGCCGGCTGCCTTGCCGCGCCGCAACCCCTTGTGCAGGCCCAACCGCAACCCGATCATGCGGCCCTTGGCGTAGGCGTGGTTGCGGGCGGTCTGCTCCGCCGCCGTACGGCCCTGGGCCTGGCCGTCGGCCACCCCCGCCTGGTAGGCGCTCTCACGGATCGCCGCCGGCGACGGTCCGGTGCTGGTTCCCAGCGACCAGGCCGCCACGCCCACGAACGTCGCAACCGTCGCCGAGAGCACGAACGCCAGCATCAGCCCGGCGATACTCAGGCGTGGCAGCGACACCGTGGATCTGGAAAAGGTCTCAAACATGGCAGTTGGCGATGCAGGGATCGCCTTGAGAGGTTCTGCGCCGGCCGTGCCGATCCTGCTACACGCCGAGGCGTGCGAGCGCGGCGTCGATGCGAGCGAGCGACTCGCCCTCCCCCAGCAGCTCGAGACTCTCGTACAACCCCGGCGAAACCGTGCTGCCGGTGATTGCGACCCGCACCGGGGCGTACAGCACCCGCGGCTTCAGCCCTTCGCTCTCGCAGGCCGCTCGCAGCGCGGCCTCGATCTGATCTGCCTGCCAGCCGGCGACGGCGCCCAGCTGAGACCGCGCAGCCGCCAAGGATCGGGCAGCGTCGGGCGTCGCGGCCACCTTCGCCCAGGCGTCGGGGTCGACCTCGACCGGGCCGAACAGGAACCCGCACATGCCCTCGAACTGGTCGAGCACGCGCAGCTTCTCCTGCACCAGCGCGGCGGCTTGACGAACCCGCTCAGGCTGGGCGGCGAGCTGTGACCCGCGCCACTCGAGGTGGTCGAGCACCGCATCGGCGAACGCCTCGGGCGACATCGCCCGCAGGTGCTCGCCGTTCAGCCATTCCAGCTTCTCCACATCGAACACGCCCGGCGCCGCCGTGACCCGCTCGAGCGAGAACCGGGCCACCAGCTCGTCTCGGGTCATGAAGTTGGTGTGATCGTCAAAGCTCCAGCCGAGCAGCGCCACGTAGTTGATCAACGCGTCGGCCACCACACCCCGATCCCGGAACTCTTCGACCGACACGGCGCCGTGGCGCTTGGACAGGCGCTTGCGGTCGGGGCCGAGCACCATCGGCAGGTGGCAGTAGATGGGAGGCTCCGCACCCAGCGCCGCGTAGAGCGCCAGCTGCCGGGGAGTGGACGACAGCAGATCCTCCCCGCGGATCACGTGCGTGACACCCATGTCGATGTCGTCGAACGGATTGGCGAACTGGTAGGTGGGCGTCCCGTCGGTGCGCATGATCACGTGATCTCCCAGCAGCGCGTTGTCCCATTCCACGGGACCACGAACGACGTCGGTGATCGCGGTGACGCCGGTTTCGGGCACCTTCAAGCGCAGCGCAAAGCTGCGCCCCTCGGCCTCGAATCCGGCCCGCTGCTCGGCGCTGAGGTTGCGGCAACGGCCGCCGTAGATCAACGGCAGATTCTCCGCGCTGCGCCGCTCCCGCTCCAGCTTGAGCTCCTCGGCGGTGCAATAGCAGCGATACGCCTTGCCGCTCTCCTCCAGCTCAGCGGCCGCGGCGCGGTAGAGGTCGAACCGCTCGGTCTGACGATACGGCCCCGCGTCCCAGTCGATTCCAAGCCACGCGAACACCCGCAGGGCCTGCTCGATCGCAGTGTCGGTCGAACGCTCCGTGTCGGTGTCCTCGAAGCGCAGCACCACCCGACCGTCCCCGCCACGGGCAAACAGCCAGTTGTACAGCATGGTGCGAGCGCTGCCGACATGCAGAAGGCCGGTGGGGCTGGGCGGCAGGCGAACGACGGGGCTGGTCACGGACGCACGATACGGCGCCGGTACGATGCCGCGATGCACTTCGGAGGCCATCTCTCAACCGCCGGCGGCCTCGACACCGCAGTGGGGCGGGCGCAGGATCTGCACGCGACCGCCCTGCAGATCTTCACCCAGAGCCCGCGTATGTGGAAGCACCCCGATCCCAACCCGGAGGTGGCCGCGCGCTTTCGCGAGCGCCGCTCGCAGGCCAGGTTGGCGAGTGTGGTGTGCCACGCCACCTACCTGATCAACCTCGGCACCTCCGACCGGGTGATCCGGCGAAAGTCGATTCAGGCGCTCTCCGACACGCTCGCCACAGCTCACATGATCGACGCCGACGGGGTCGTGTTTCACCTGGGAAGCCATCTCGGCAAGGGCTTTGGCCGAGCGCTGCCGCGCACCGTCAAAGCGATCGAGACCGTGCTCGAGACTGCGCCCAGTGGCACCCGCACCCGGCTTCTGATCGAGAACTCGGCAGGCACCGGCGGCACCATGGGAGTCACACTCGAGGAGCTGCAGCAGGTGATCGACGCGCTCGGCGGGACGAAATCTGTGGGTGTGTGCCTGGATACCTGCCACCTGTACGCATCCGGCGTGGACATCACCGATCCCGCACGCGTGGACGACCTCCTGAGCGAGGCCGATGACCGCTTCGGGCTGGAGCGGCTCGCCTGCCTGCACGTGAACGACTCGGCCATGCCGCTGGGCTCCAACCGCGACCGCCACGCCAATGTCGGTGCCGGCCTGATCGGCGCGGGCATGGCCACCATCCTGGGCCACCCCCGGCTGCAGCATCAGCCGGCGGTGATGGAGACCGCGGGGGCAGGTGACGGGCCGGACGCCGAGCAGATGGCCGCGATCCGGCGGCTACATCGAAACGGCGTGCGCCGGTGGGCCCGTCGTGCATGACATCGGCGCATCTCGGCCGCTTCCCGGCGGCGAGCTCAGCTATCGCTACACCCGCAGCGGCGGCCCCGGTGGCCAGCACGTCAACACCTCGTCGACCCGGGTGGAGCTGACCTTCGATCTGGAGCACAGCCCCACGCTGACCGCGGCCGAGAAGGCGCGGGCCCGGCGACGACTGCGATCGCGCCTGGACAGCGAAGGCAAGCTGCGGATCGTCGCCTCCGACGAGCGCAGCCAGGCGCGCAACCGGGCGCTGGCGACCGAGCGATTTGCGGACACCATGCGGGCGGCGCTGAAACCACCGCCGCCACCTCGCCGTCCCACCAAGCCCACCCGCAGCGCCTCGGAAGCCAGGCTTCGTGCCAAGAAGCGCGACGCCACCCGCAAGCGCGAGCGACAGCCGCCCTCGAGCGACGACGGATGAGGTAGCGTCAGGTCGCAGATGGCGGATTTCGAGGGAGCCAGAGCGCTGGTCACGGGCGGCGGTAGCGGCATCGGCGCGGCGATCGCCCGGCGGCTGGCGAGCGACGGCGCCGAGGTGTGGGTGATGGGCCGCCGGCGGGAGGCTCTGCTGGAAGTCTCCGACAACACCATCGTCGGAGATGTGAGCGTGCACGATGACTGCAGTCAGGGCGATCGCCGAGTGCGGCCCGCTGGACATCCTGATCAACAACGCCGGCGTCGGCGACGCGGACTGGGAGCGGACGCTCGCGATCAACCTCACCGGCGCCCACTGGCTGGCCGAGCTCGCCACCGACGGGTTGTGTGCGCGTCGCGGCGCGGTCGTGAACGTCGCGTCGATGGGAGCGATCCGGGCCCACTCCCGCAACAGCCAATACGGGGTCTCCAAGGCCGGCCTGCTGCAGCTCACGCGGTCACTGGCGGTTCGGCTCGGCCCCCACGGGGTGCGGGTCAACGCGGTGTGCCCCGGCTGGATTCGCACTCCGATGGCGGATGAGTCGATGTTGATGTTCGATCCCGATCCGGAACGCGGCTACCAGCGGGCGACCCGGTACACACCGCTGAGGCGCCCCGGCACCGGCGATGAGGTGGCCGCGGCGGTGGCGTTCCTGGCCTCCGCCGAGGCCTCGTACATCACCGGGGCGATGCTGACCATCGACGGCGGGGCGTCGGTGGTCGACGTCGGCATGCTGCCCGAAGACCGACCCTGAGTCTCAGGAATCGCCGACGATCACGCGGATCGCCGGCTGGGAGGCGGGCAGCTCGTGGAACTCGGGGTTGATGCACCCCAGCGGATCCTCGCGATCCTCGTAGTTCCGCTCCACCGCAGCCGGACACACCGGAAGCGGCTGGCGAGCCGCCAGCACCGCCCCGAACCCGCTTCGCCGGCGAGACGCGCGCCGCAGCACCGCCAGGTCGAGCTCGGTGGTGAAGATCTTGTGGGTGCAGCCGACGTAGGTGCGGCCGAACGCCTCGTGGGCGTACAGGAACGGGCAGGAGCGAGCCAGGCACTCGGACGGATAGATCACCTTCTGGCAGACGACCCCGCAGCCGCGACATTCGGCGGCTTCAGCGGCCGGGGCCTCCGGTGGTAGCTGTGGCAAGCTCCTCATCTGCGCTCAGTCTACCGGGGAGGTCGGCGCTGGTCTACGGGGCGCCGGGAAGGCCTGCGGCAGACGATCGCGAGCAGCTCCAGCGGGTGCTTCGCGCGGTGGTCGGCCAGCGTGTGATCGCCCTCGTCATCGCGGAACCACTCGGCCAGCACTGCGGTCATGCCGGCCCGTTTGGGGCCGACCACATCCTCGAGCACCCGATCGCCGACGAACAGCGTCCGAGCGCGGATCCAACTCGAGGGCCTGGGTGGCGGCCTGATAGATCAACGGAGACGGTTTGCGGTAGCCCAGCTCCGATGACAGCACGATCGCGTCGGCCCTGGTGAGCATGTGCTCGTCCTCCATCACCTCGAGCAGTATGTGGGGCGGGTCGAGCGTGTTGGACACGTACCCGATCTTCAGCCCCATCCCCCGCAGGGTGTCGAGCAGCTCGTACGCGTCGGGATGCAGGAACCGGACGCTGTCCCACGCCCGGATCTGCACGCGCATGGCGTGCTCCAACACGTCGTCGCGCGGCTCGATGCCCAGACGCGCCAGCGCCGTGCGGGTGACCGCCATGTAGTCGATCTCGGTGTGGTCGACCGCGCTCCGCTCGGCCTCCGCGAGCAACTCGTTGGTGTCGGCGTGGAACCGCTCGAGAGCCTCCGGCGGCGCCGCCAACGCGGCCAGCAGCTGACGCTGGCCTTCGATCAGCGTGTCCTGCCCCCAGCGGATGTCCACCAGCGTGTGGCCATAGTCGAACAGGACACCCTGGAACGCGGTCATTCAGACGATTCGTCGAAGCCGTGGCGCACGATCAGCCGCTTGGCCGCGGCCGCCTCGTCCAGCCGGGTCACCGGTCGGGTGTGCGGCGCGCTCTTGAGGATCTGGGGATCGGTCGCCGCCTCCTCGACGATCTTCAGCATCGCGTCACAAAACGCGTCCAGCGTCTCGACCGCCTCGGTCTCGGTCGGCTCGATCATCAACGCCTCGGGCACGATCAGCGGGAAGTACACCGTCGGCGGATGGAATCCGTAGTCCATCAGCCGCTTGGCCACGTCCAGGGCGGTGATGCCGTACTCGCGCTTGAGCCCGCGGGCCGAGATCACGAACTCGTGCATGCAGGTTCGGTCGACCGGAAGGTCGTAGGCATCGCGCAACCGGGCGAGGATGTAGTTGGCATTCAGCACGGCGATCTCGGACATCTCGCGCAGGCCTGGGCCCCACATCCGCATGAACGCGTAGGAGCGAACGAACACCCCAAACGGACCGCAGAACCCCCGCACCTTGCCGATCGACTTGGGCCGATCCCAGTCGCGGAAGTAGTGGCCGTCGCGGTAGCCGATCACGGGGGTCGGCAGGTACTGCGCCAGCATCTCTCGCACCGCCACCGGGCCGCCGCCCGGGCCGCCGCCTCCGTGGGGCTGGGCGAACGTCTTGTGCAGATTGAAGTGCAGGATGTCGAAGCCCATGTCGCCGGGCCGGGAGATGCCGCACACCGCATTCAGGTTGGCGCCGTCGTAGTACAGCAGCGCCCCGGCCGAGTGGAAGATGTCGGCGATCTCGGTGATGTTCTCCTCGAACAGCCCCAGCGTCGAGGGGTTGGTCAACATCAGTCCGGCGGTCTGCGGCCCCACCACCGTCCGCAGATCGTCGATGTCGATGTTGCCGCGGTCGTCGGTCTTGACGTGCACCAGCGTGTAGCCCGCCATGGCGACGCTGGCGGGATTGGTGCCGTGGGCGGTGTCGGGAATCACGACCTCGCGGCGGATGTCGTCCTCCCCACGCTCGATGAAGTGCGCGCGCATGATGGTGAGCCCGGTGAGCTCGCCCTGCGACCCCGCAGCGGGCTGCAGCGACACGGCGTCCAGCCCGACCACGTCTGCCAGCATCCGCTCCAGCCGCCACATCAACTCCAGCGCGCCCTGGGCGCCGTCATCGGATTGATGGGGATGGAGATCGCGGAAGCCGGGGAGGTTCACCAGCCGCTCGCTGACCCGCGGGTTGTGCTTCATCGTGCACGAGCCCAGCGGATAGAAGCCGGTGTCGATGCCGAAGGTGCGGGTCGAGAGCTCGGTGAAATGCCGCACCAGCTCGGGCTCCGCCAGCTCCGCCAGGCGCGGGGGCCGGGCGCGGGCGTACTCGGCCGGGAGCTCGGCCCGAGGGACGTCGGGGTGGGGAATCGAGGAAGCTCGGCGACCCGTCTGGGAGCGTTCGTAGATCAGCTTCATGCGCCCACCTCAGACAGCACCTGCGCCAGCCGGTCGATGTCCGCCCGGGTGCGCTGCTCGGTGACCGCCACCAGCAGCACGTCGTCCATGCCGGGATACTCGGCACCGACCGCGTAGCCGGGATGGACGCCGAGCTTTCGGGCTGCAGCCACCACCTCGGCCGCCGGCCGGCTGGTGCGCACCGCGAACTCCTTGACCGTGGGATGGTCGAACACCGGCTCCAGGCCGATCGTGGCCTTGGCGTACTCCGACAGTGAAAGGCATGCCTGCCCAACGTCGCGCAGCCCTTGGGGCCCCAGCCAGGAGAGATACACGAGCCCACAGATCGCAAGCAGCGTCTGGTTGGTGGTGATGTTGGAGGTGGCCTTCTCCCGGCGGATGTGCTGTTCACGGGTCTGCAGCGTCAGCACGTAGCCGCGGCGGCCCACGCTATCCACGGTCTGGCCCACGATCCGCCCGGGCAGCCGGCGCACGTGATCCATCTTGGACGCGACGAACCCGTAGTGGGGGCCGCCGTAGGACAGTGGATTGCCCGCCGACTGGCCCTCGCCGATCGCAAGCTGACACCCGTATTCTCCCGGCGCCTCCAGAATCCCCAGGGTCATCAGGTCGACGTGGGCAACCGACACCGCGCCGGCGTCGTTGGCCGCGGCGGCCAGATCGGCAGCGGGTTCCAGGCAGCCGAAGAAGTTGGGCTGGGCGAAGATCACGCAGGCGGCGTCGGTCGCGGCTTCGGCCACGGCGGCCGGTTCGGTGACGCCACCTGTGTGAGGAATCTCGACGACCTCCATCCCAAATCCGGGCGCGAACGTCCGCACCACCTCGCGCACCTGGGGGTTGAGCGTCTCGGTCACGACGATCTTGTCGCCGTCCGGTGGCCTGGCGGGCGATCAGGCAGGCATCCGCGGCGACCGTGGTGCCGTCGTAGCCCGATGCGTTGGAGACATCCATGCCGGTGAGCTCGCAGATCGCCGTCTGATACTCGAAGATCGCCTGCAGCGTGCCCTGGCTCATCTCGGGCTGATACGGGGTGTACGCCGTCAGAATCTCCCCGCGCTGGACGACGGCATCGACCACCGCCGGCACGTAGTGGTCGTAGATGCCGGCGCCGAGAAACGACAGCTCCACCCCGGTGTGCACGTTTCGTGACGACAGTTCGGTGAGATGCTGCACCAGCTCGAGCTCCGAGAGTGCGGGGCCGACGTCGAGATCGCGCCGCAGCCTGAGGTCCTCGGGGAGATCTGCGAACAGCGCCTCGACCGAATCCACCCCGATCGTCTGCAGCATGCGCTCCAGGTCGGAGTCGGTCAGCGAGACGAAGCTCACAGGCTGTCCACCAGCGCCTTGTAGGCAGCCGCGTCGAGCAGGGTGTCGAGCTCTCCGGGATCACTCATACGCACCTTGATCAACCAGCCGTCGCCGTAGGGCTCGTCGTTGATCGTGTTCTCCGAGCCTTCCAGCGCGTCGTTGACCTCGACCACCTCGCCCGAGAGCGGCGAGATCAGCGCCGACACCGCCTTGGTCGACTCCAGCTCACCGTACTCGCTGTCCTTCGTCACCTTTGCCCCCACCTCGGGCTGGCTCACGTACACGACCTCGCCCAGCGTGTCCTGCGCATACCAGGTGATGCCGAAGGTCGCGATCTCACCGTCGCTGTCGACCCAGTCGTGAGCCTCGTGGTAGCGCAGATGGTCGGGGTACACCTCGTCGGTCATGCTCGGATCTCCTTTTTGTAGAGCGGCTTCTTGGCGACGACCGCGGGGACCTCGCGACCGCGCACGTCGATCACGATCTCGCTGCCAACGGCGGCTCGTTCGGACGGCAGGTAGGCCATTCCGATGCCGATCTCGAGCGACGGCGACATCGTCCCGCTGGTGACCTCCCCGCCGCCGATCACCGCCATGCCCGGCCGCGGGATGCCGCGCCCGGTGATGGTGAAGGGCACCAGCCGGCTGAAGTCCCCGGCGTCACGCTGTTCCCGCAGCGCCTCGGCGCCGATGAACGGTTTTGTGTCGAGCGCACACGCCCATCCCAGCCCCGCCTCGAGCGCCGTGTGTTGCTCGGTCAGGTCGTTGCCGTAGAGCGGGTAACACATCTCCAGCCGCAGCGTGTCGCGGGCGCCGAGTCCGATCGGCTCTGCCCCGGCCGCCAGCAGCCCATCCCACAGCTCCACGGCATCGCTCGGCAGCCACGATCAACTCCACGCCCGGCTCGCCCGTGTATCCGGTGCGAGCGACCAGCGCATCGACACCGCACACCACGCCTTCGGCGAATGCGAACGGATCGCTCACCGGCAGCCCCACCAGGCTGAGGGCGAGCGGCCCCTGCAGCGCGACCATGGCGGTATCGCGGGTGCGATCCACGATCGTGACGCCCGCTGTCGGGCAGTTGCCGGTCGAGCCAGGCACGGTCAGCCTCCAGGCGCGACGCGTTCACCACCAGCATCACGTGCTGGTCGTCGAACCGGTAGGCGATCAGGTCGTCGATCGGGCAGCCACGCTCGTTCAGCAGCAGCGTGTACTGGGCTCGGCCCGAGCCGATCCGGTCGAGCTGGTTGCTCAGCACGCCCTCCAAGAACTCGCAGCACGCCGGGCCCGCGGACATCCAGCCGGCCCATGTGGGAAACGTCAAAGATCCCGGCTGACGATCGCACCGCCAGATGCTCGGGGATCACGCCCTGGTACTGAACCGGCATCTCGTAGCCGGCAAACGGGACGAATCGCGCGCCCGCCTCAATGTGGCAGTCGTAGAGCGGCGTACGCAGTAGGCCATCCGTCGGCATGTGCGAGGGATGAGTCTAGATGATGACCCCTACCGGAAGGGCCACCCGCAGGTGGCCCTTCCTCGAGGTCAGTCTTCCTGCAGGAAACTGGGGATCTCGAGCGCGTCGGGAGGGATCGTCTGCTCCCGCTCCTCCGCCAGCGTCGAGCGCTCGAACGCCGGCGGGCGCTCGCGCTCGCGAGGCGCACCCGCGAACACCGAGGCGGGCCGCTCGATCGAGCGGCGGTCGAAGCCCGTGGCAATCACGGTCACCCGGATCTGGTCTCCCATGGCCTCGTCGATGACAGCGCCGAAGATGATGTTCGCGTCGCCGTCGGAAGCCGAGCCGATGATCTCGGCGGCCTCGTTGACCTCGAACAGGCCGAGGTCGCTGCCGCCGGTGATATTCAGCAGAATGCCGGTGGCGCCCTCCACCGATGCCTCGAGCAGCGGCGAGGAGATGGCCGCCTTGGCGGCCTCTGCCGCACGGTTCTCGCCGCTGGCCACGCCGATCCCCATCAGCGCCGAACCGGCCTGACGCATGATCGTGCGTACGTCGGCGAAGTCGAGGTTGATCAGGCCGGGCACCGTAATCAGGTCGGTGATGCCCTGCACACCCTGGCGCAGCACGTCATCGGCGATCCGGAAGGCATCGACGATCGACGTGCGCTTCTCGACCACCTGGAGCAGGCGATCGTTGGGGATGATGATCAGCGTGTCGACCTTGTCGCGCAGCTGCTTGATGCCGCCGTCGGCCTGATCGGCTCGCTTGCGTCCCTCGAACCCGAACGGGCGGGTGACCACACCGACCGTCAGCGCCCCCAGCTCGCGGGCGATCTCGGCGATCACCGGCGCCGCGCCTGTGCCCGTTCCGCCACCCTTGCCGGCGGTGACGAACACCATGTCGGCCCCTTTCAGGGCCTCCTTCAATTCGTCGCGGCTTTCCAATGCCGCCTCTTGCCCGATGGTCGGGTCGGCACCCGCGCCCAGGCCTCGGGTGATCTTCGACCCGATGTGAATCCGCACGTCGGCGTCGCACATCAAAAGCGCCTGCGCGTCCGTGTTGACGGCGATGAACTCGACTCCGCGTAGGCCGGCGTCAACCATCCGGTTGACGGCATTGGTACCGCCGCCGCCCACGCCTACGACCTTGATCACCGCCAGGTAATTGCCGCTCTGGTCCCTCACCATGCACCTCCGTCGGCCGCGTTTTGCAACGCGAATCTCACGCTAAACCTCTAGTTGAAGGTTCTGCCCCAAAAACACGTGAAGCCCGCGCGTCGGGGCACGAAAAACCGTGCACCCCCGCGAAGGCGTCTGCGAGAGCGTACTCTTCGACCATCTGGCTGTCAAGGGGAAGGTGAGACATTGAACACTCACCTTCAAGTTGACGGTTAGATTCCTAGGATCGGAACTTGATCGCCGGGCGCCCCGGGGCAGACACATCCACGTACTTGATCGTCGTCCGGTCGTGCGGCCCGAAGTGGCCCAGCGATCGGGTCACGACCTTCATCTTGAGGTCAAGCTGGTCAGGCGTGCCCAGGCGCAGCTGCATACGGCTGCCAACGGTGGCGGTGACCGTCCCGGCCCGTGGCATCACCTCGGTGATCCGTCCGAACTGGTGGCTGAACCAGGCGGGCGTCGAGCGCAGCAGCCACAGCGCAGCGGCCAGATTGTGATCGGTGGCGGTCTGCGCCCACGGCCAGCTTGGCGCCGGCCGGCAACTCCACCGAGACGATCCGTTTGGGACTCTTCTTGACCGTCCCGATCACGTGAGCATCGTCGGCCACCAGGTACGTTCGCGATCCAACCGACACGGCCACCGCCGGGTGATACATGACCACCGAGACGCTCAGCGCGTTGGGAAACTGGCGGTCGACGGTGGCAGAGCGCACGGCCGGCATCGCTTCGATGGCACTCTGGATCGCCCCGGCGTTCACCGCCAGCAGGCTGTGGCCTTCGGCGCTCTGCTCGGCCATCGTCTGGATCGTTGCATCGACCTTGGGATCGGCGCCCGTAACCGTGACGTCGCGCACGTTGAAGATGGGAGAGGCGCGCACCGCGTAGTAGCCCACCGCCAGCACCACCACGCCGATCGAGGAGGCAAGCAGCACCAGTCGCCGGCGGCCGCGGGCCTTGCGCAGCGCGCGGCGGCGCATGACCATCACCGGATCGAGGTTTGCCGCAAGGTTCATCGCACAAACAGGTTCAACAGGGAGCGGTCAGATCCTCTGTCAGGCGAGAGCGATGTCGCCGAGAAATTGGACCTCGTGCTCGAGCGTCAGGCCGAACCGCTCGTGCACGCACCGGCGGGACTGCTCCATCACCGCAAGCACGTCGGCGGAGGTCGCGCTGCCCACGTTCTCGATGAAGTTCGCGTGCACCGGCGAGACCCGGGCGCCCCCCACCTGGACACCCTTCATCCCGCACTCCTCCAGCAGCATGCCGGCGGTGCGCTCGGGCTCGGGGTTCTTCCAGACGCTGCCGAACGTCCGCACCTTCGACGGCTGGGCCTCCCGCCGCCGGTCCTGCATCTGCCGGATGGTCGCCTTGATCGCCGCCGGGTCAGCCGGAGTGAGCCGCAGCACCGCACCGCGAGACGACCTCGCCCGGCGGCGACCTTCGAGTGGCGGTAGCTCATCTCGAGCTGGTCGGGGGTGCTCTCGCGCGAGCCGTCAGGCCCGGCCACGGTTGCGAGCTCGAGCACGTCGCGCATCTCGCTGCCGTACGCTCCCGCGTTCATTCGCACCGCTCCGCCCGCCGTGCCGGGGATGGCACAGCCGAACTCGATGCCGCTCAGCCCCCACTCCTGGCAGCGCCTGCACCACCACCGCCAGCGGCGCACCGCCGCCGCACACCACCGTGTCACCGACTCGTTCCACCGCGGTCAGCTCACCGCGCAGCTTGACCACCATGCCGTCCCAGCCGGAGTCGGCCACCAGCAGGTTCGAACCCAGGCCGACCACCGCCACCTCCAGCGCCTGATCGCGGGCCCACCCCAGGGCCTCCTGCAGATCCGCGTCCGAGCCGGGGCTCGCAAACCATTTGGCCGCCCCTCCCGTGCCCAGCGTGGTCAGGCGTGAGATCGGGTAGTCGGCGCGCACACAGGCAGGAACCGTCATGCCAGCAGCAGGTCGCCCACCCGGCGCACGTCCCCCGCGCCCACGGTCAGCACCACGTCGCCCTCGCCCACGCGGGTGCGCAGATACTCCGCGGCGTCCTCGAGCTGTGGCTGGTAGGCCACCGGCATCCCCGGGCGAAACTGGGTGAGCGCGTCCACCACCAGCTTGGCGGTGACGCCGGCGACGGGACGCTCGCGGGCGGGGTAGATCTCGGTCACCACCGCCTCATCGGCGCCCCCCAGTGCCTCTCCGAACTCCTGCGCCAGCGCACTCGTGCGCGAATACAGGTGGGGCTGGAAGCACACCACCAGCCTCCTGGGTGCCTGAGTGCGGGCCGCGGCGATGACCGCCTTGACCTCGGTGGGATGGTGCGCGTAGTCGTCCACCACCGAGTACCCGTCGCGGCGTCCGCGCAGCTCGTAGCGGCGGCCGGCGCCCCGGAAGTCGCTCAGCGCCGCCACCGCGTCGGTGATATCCGCACCGGCGGCGTGCAGCGCGGCGATTGCACCGGCGGCGTTGACGGCGTTGTGGACGCCGGGGACGCTGAGCGAGACCTGAACCGGCGTGCCGTCCGGAGTCGAAAGCCAAAACGATGTTCCGCCCGTTCCGGCCTCCAGGCCGGAGACGTGCCAATCGGCACCGTCGGTGATGCCGAACCGCTGCACCGGCGCATGCGCCGAAAGATCCACCCCGTCTCCCAGAATTACCGCTCCGTTGGCGGGTACCGTGGCCACCCAGTCTGCGAACAGCCTGCGCACCTCCTCCAGCGACCCAAACGAGGCGTGGTGATCCAGATCGAGGTTGGTGATGACCGCGATGCGGGGGCGCAGCAGGGCGCAGCTGCGGTCGGACTCATCGGCCTCGGCCACCAGCAGGTCACCGCCGCCGGGGCCGGCGTTCCCGGCCAGCTGAGGCACCTCGCCGCCGATCAGATAGGTCGGATCCAGCCCCAACTGCTGAGCCGCGTAGGCGATCATGGCGGCGGTGGTCGTCTTGCCGTGTGCTCCGGCAACGCAGATGGAACGCCGCGCCGCCACCATCTCGGCCAGCAGCGCCGCCCGTGGAAGCAGCGTCAACCCCATGGCGCGGGCCGCCTCCAGCTCCTCGGCATCGTCGGCGATGGCCGACGAGACGACCACCTCCATGCCGGGACGCAGATGCGCGGGATCATGCCCTTCCGAGACCGGAATCCCGAACCGCTCGACCCGCTCGGAATACGTGGAGCGAGCGCGGTCGCAGCCCGATACCTGTGCGCCCCAGGCGTAGGCCACCACCGCCAGCGCCGACATGCCGGCGCCGCCGATTCCGATCAGATGCAGATCACGATCGCGAAACTCGGTCATCGGGCCATCTCCAGCAGCTGGCCGGCGATGACCGCAGCCGCATCCGGCCGGGCCAGACGACGGGCGGCCGCCCCCATGCCTTCGAGGCGGGTGGGAGCCTCCAGCAGCGCAGACACCTCAGTCGCGAGTCGCTCGGCGGTCAGATCGGCGTCGCGCACGACCACGGCCGCACCGCCGTCTGCCAGGTACGCGGCGTTGGGAGTCTGGTGGTCGCCGGTAACGTTGGGCGACGGCACCAGGATCGACGGGCGCGCGGCGGCCGCGATCTCGAATACCGAGCCGCCTGCGCGGGACACCACCAGATCCGCCGCCGCCAGGAACGGTGCCAGTGATTGCGCGAACTCGATCACCCGGTAGTGCGGCGTGGCCCGGCGGGCGATCATCGCGAAGTCACGCGAACCGGTGATGTTGACCACCGTGAAGCCGGGATCGGACTCTGACCAGGCGTCCGCAGCCGCGGTGTTGAGGCTGAGGGCGCCGAGACTGCCACCGATCACCAGCACCACCTTTCGGTCATCGGCAAGCCCCAGCTCGGTGCGCCCCTGCTCACGGGTCGCCTCGAGCACCGCACGCGGCACCGGGCGGCCGGTGACGAGGTGATGAGGCGGTCGCAGACCCTCGATCGGGAACGCCAGGAACACCCGGCGCACCAGTGGAGAGGCCATCCGGTTGGCGACGCCCATGTGGGCATCGACCTCGAGCAGCGCCGCCGGCACACGTGCCCCGGCGGCGACTGCCAGCATCGGGCCGGACACGTACCCACCGGCGCCGAACACCACCGCCGGCTTCACCTGCCGGAGGATCCGCAGACACGCTGCGGGAGCCACGGTATCGACTGCCAGCGCCTTGATCACGCCCAGCGACGGACGCCGCGGGATGCCCTTGACCCGGTAGCTCCGAAACGGGTACCCCGCAGCCGGGACCATCCGCGCCTCGATCCGATCGGGGGTGCCGGCGAAGGTGACTTCAGCGCCCCGTTCGGACAGCTCAGCCGCTACTGCGAGTGCGGGGACGACGTGACCGGCGGTTCCGCCTGCCGCGATCAGCACGCGCACGGCCGGAAGGCTCGGTGGGGACGGTTGTTGTTTTGGGTTCGGCTTTGGCATCGGCGGCAGCAGCCCTGACCCGTCCGGCGCCGCCGCCTTCGGCGATCGAGAGCAGCATCCCGGCCATGGTCAGAAACACGACCAGGCTGGATCCGCCCGAGCTTATCAGGGGCAGCGGGACACCGGTCACCGGCAAGAACCCCAGCACGGCTCCCAGATTGACAACCGCCTGCCCTGTGACCATGGTGGTGATTCCTGCCGCAAGGTACTTCCCGAACGGATCATTGCAGCGCATGGCAATGCGATAGCCGAGCACCGCGAACCCGGCGAAGGCGAAGGTGATGGCCAGGATCCCGATCAGCCCGAGCTCCTCCCCGATGACCGCAGCGATCATGTCGCTGTTGGCCTCGGGCAGGTAGAAGATCTTCTGGGTGCCCTGCCCCAGCCCCTTGCCCCAGAGACCGCCGGATCCCAGCGCGAGCAGCGCCTGCACGTTCTGGTAGCCGGCGCTGGAGGCGACCTGCCAGGGATCCAGGAAGGTCAGCAGGCGCTCTTTCATGTAGGCGTTTTGGGAGATGCCCACAGCCGCTCCGGCGAACATCACCGCGGTCGTGCCGAGCAACAGCCGAAACGGCGTACCGGCGACGATCAGAACGCCCGCGACCATGATCGAAATGGAGATGGTGGTGCCCAGGTCGGGCTCGGCCAACACCAGCGCACACGCGACCAGCGCCACCACGCCCACCGGGTTCAGCAGCTGCCGCACCGTCGTGGGAGGGCGTCGGCGCGATGCCAGCACCTGACAGGCGAACAGCGCCACCGCCAGCTTGGCGAACTCGGACGGCTGGATCGTCAACGGCCCGATGTCGATCCAGCGCGCCGAGGAGCCGACCTGGACGCCGATGCCGGGAATCAGCACCGCCACCAGCAGCAGGATCGAGATCAGCATCACCAGCGGAATCAGCGGCCGCCACCGGCGGTAGGGCACGCGGGCGGCGACGGCCATGGCCACCAGCCCCAGCACCGCGTAGATGCCCTGCCGCATGAGCGCCGCGGTTGAGTTTCCGCCCGCCACCACCGCCACCCCGCTGGATGAGCTGTACACCATGATCAGGCCGAAGGCCACGAGGCCCAGCGTCAGCAAAAGCAGCGCGTGGTATTCGATCGCCAGCCCCTGCTTGCGGGCGCGCTCGCGCAGCTCTCGCGCCTGCACCACCTCCGGTGGCGTGGGCAGGTCAGACAGGCGCCGGGAGACCCATGCGGTGGGTCGGGAGGTGCGCACCTTGAGCCGCTCAGGAGCCATCCGCGACCTCCCTCGCGAATCGGGCGAACTCGTCCCCGCGGTGCTCATAGTCACGGAACTGGTCGAAGCTGGCGCACGCCGGTGACAGCAGCACGGTGTCACCGGACTGAGCATCATCGGCGGCCATGATCACGGCCGCATCCAGCCCGCCGGCGCGCACGTACGGTGCACCGGCCTGCTCGAGTTCACGGGCAAGAGTCTCAGCCGACTCGCCGATCAGGTACGACCGCGCCACCGGTCCCGCAGCCACCGCGCGGGCCAGCTGGGCGAACGAGCCGCCCTTGAGCGAGCCGCCCAGTATCAGCCGGACACCGCCTCGATATGCGGTCAGCGCCTTGATCACCGCGTCGGGATTGGTCGCCTTGGAGTCGTCCACAAACTGCACGCCGGATCGCTCGGCCACGACCTGCATGCGGTGGGGTGCCGGCTGAAACGTGCGCAAGCCGGCATCGATGGCGGCGTCATCGACGCCCACAAACCGGGCGGCGATCGCCGCCGCAATGGCGTTTTGGAGGTTGTGCTCGCCGCGCAGCCGGCTCGACTGGAAGTCGATGGTGTCACGGTCGGCTGCCCCGAACCAGGTTCTGTCGCCATCGCCCGGGAGCTCCAGCGAGCGCAGAAGCTGATCGTCGGCGTTCAGCACCGCCAGGTCACCGGGTACCTGATTTTCCAGCAGCCGCAGCTTGCAGCGGGCGTACTCCTCAACCGTCCCGTGACGGTCGAGATGGTCAGGGGTGATATTCAGGATCACGCCGGCGCGGGCGTGGAACGTGTCGATGTCTTCCAGCTGGAAGCTCGAGAGCTCACAGGCGATCCAGGCATGGGGAGAGATCCGGCCGGGCAGCTCGGACAGCGCCCGGCCCACGTTGCCGGCGACCTCGACCTCCACACCCCCGGCGCGCAGCATCTCGCCGATCAGCTCAGTGGTGGTGGTCTTGCCGTTGGTGCCGGTCACACCCACGATCGGGTTGGGGAGCATGCGCGACGCCAGCTCGACCTCGCTCCACACTGCCACGCCCTGTTCGCGGGCGGCGGCGACGGTCGGCTCGGAGCCCGGCACCCCCGGACTTTTTACCACTGCTTTGGCCCCCACAATCGGCACGGCATCACCCCGCGCCACGTATTCGGCGCCCGCTGCGGCAATCCTGCCGCGATCCACGTCATCCGACGCGTCGGTGGCGATCACGCTCGCCTGCGGCCACATCCGGGCAATCGCCTCGCACGCCGCCAGCCCCGAGCGCCGCAGCCCGACCACGATGTAGCGGTCACTCACCGGTAGGAGCTGAAGTAGAGGTAGTAGAGAACGAACCCCGACGCCCCGAAGATCGCGCTGGCGATCCAGAAGCGGACGATGATCTTGTTCTCGGTCCACTCCATCATCTCGAAGTGATGGTGAATCGGGGCCATCAGGAACACGCGCTTCCCGGTGGTCTTGAAGGCCACCACCTGGATCAGCACCGACAGCGCTTCGATCACGAAGATCCCGCCGATCACCACCAGCAGGAACTCGGTCTTGGTGAACACCGCGATCCCCGCCAGCGCACCGCCCAATCCAAACGACCCGGTGTCGCCCATGAACACGTCGGCCGGGTAGGCGTTGTACCACAGGAACCCGACCGCGCCTCCGACCAGCGCCGCAGAGATGATCGCCATATCCAGGCTGACGAAGTCTCCCGGCGGCCGCAGCCCCTGCAACGCACCCGGGCCGGGCTTGACCAGGAACGCGACCAGCATGATCGCGGCGTAGGACGCCAGCGCAATCGTGGTCGTGCCTGCCGCCAGTCCGTCCAACCCGTCGGTGAGATTGACGGCGTTGGTGGCGCCGGCCACCACCAGGAACAGAAACACGTAGTAGACCGCGCCCATCGCCAGATGCACGTTGATCAGCGGAACGTAGACATCCGTGCCCAGATGCTCGCTGTGGACGACAACCCCCAGCGCGGCTGCGACCAGTGCCAGCAGCACCATCTTGACCCTCCCCGAGAGGCCCAGGGATCGACGGTGGCGGAGCTTGAGATAGTCGTCGGCGAACCCGATCCCGGCGCAGGCCACGGTCACCGCAGCAACGGTCCAGCCCGGGCCGGTGTGCTTGCTGTAGATCAGAAACGCGATCAGCGCGCACCCGATCAGCATCACGCCGCCCATGGTGGGTGTGCCCTGCTTGGAATGGTGACCGGCCGGCCCGTCCTCGCGAATCTGCTGGCCAAACTCGTTTCGACGCAGGAATGCGATGAACGCGGGGCCGGCGATGATCCCGAGCAGTAGCGCGATCACCGCGGCTCCCAGTACCTCTTTCACGGCACCAGCGCCTCGACCACGACCTCGAGGTGCATCGAGCGGCTGGCTTTGACCAGCAGGGCGTCGTCACCGGATACCAGCTCAGACAGCTCGGCGAGCACGCCGTCGGCGGTCTCGAACCAGCGACCGCCGTAGCTTCGAGCCAGCGGCCCCACCGCGATCACCTCGATGCCGAGATCGCGCGCCAGCGCGCCGATCTGCTCGTGAAACGACGGGCCGGCGGGGCCGAGCTCTGCCATGTCTCCGATCACCGCAACCCTGCGCCGGTCGCCGGCCAGCTCGGCCAGGTGGCGAAGCGCGGCTTCCATCGAGGTCGGATTGGCGTTGTAGCAGTCGGCGATCATCACACCGCCGCCGTCGAGTTCGATCTGCTCCCCTCGCCAGGGTGAAAATCGCACGTCCAGGCGATCGCCGGCGATCTCGTCCGCAGGCAGGCCGAGGCTGTGACAGACCGCTACCGCGGCCGCCAGGTTGAGCGCGTTGTGACGCTGAGTGAAGTTCACCGGCACCACCATGGTTCGACCAAAGACCGAAAATTCCGCCCGCGATGAGCCAAAGTTGGTCAGACGCACGTCGGCGCCGTCCGCGTCGCCAAAGGTCACAATCTGGGCTCGGGAGAGCGACAGGTAGGGATCCAGGAGCCGCTCCCCGTACGGCACCACCGCGGTGCCGTCCGACGAGAGCGAGTCGAGAATCTCCGCCTTGGCCTCGGCGACCGCCTCGACCGTCCCCATCAGCTCCAGGTGAGCCGGGCCGACCCCGGTGATCACGGCGATGTCGGGTCGGCAGATCTCCGCCAGGTAGGCGATCTGGCCCATCCCCCGCATGGCCAGCTCGCAGACGACTGCCTCGGTCTGGGGCTGGATCAGGCCCAGCGTCAGGGGCAGGCCGATCTCGGTATTGAAGTTCGCGGGGCTGGAGACGGTGTTTCGGGCCTGTGCAAGCAGCGCTGCGAGGATGTCCTTGGTGGATGTCTTGCCTGTCGACCCGGTGATCCCGATCACGGCTGCGCTCGATCGCTGCCGTACCGCTGCCGCCACCTGCCCCAGTGCGATCAACGGGTCGGGCACGGCGATCTCGCGCAGCGGGTCGGTGGTGGCGGCGGTCAACGCCAGCGTCGCCCCGGCGGCATGCGCCGCCCCGACAAACTTCGCGCCGTCGGTGTGCTCGCCGGGCAGCGCCACGAACAGGTCGCCGGGCTGGACCGCGCGAGAGTCGACCGCCAGACCGGTCACGGTGCCGCGGGCTCGTGTCTCAACGCCGCACGCTGCGGCGACTTCGTGGGCGGTCAGCGGGATCATGTGGCCGCCGCGGACAGCTCCTCGATCGCCACGGTGCGATCGTCGAACGGCAGCACCGTCTCTCCGAACTGCTGGCCCTGCTCGTGTCCCTTGCCGGCGATCACCACCACGTCCCCACGCTCTGCCAAGCCGACCGCAAGCGCGATCGCCGCTCTGCGGTCGGGCTCGTTGGTCATGGAGTTGCCGTCCATGATCTCGGCGATGATCGCTTCGGGATCCTCGCTGCGTGGATTGTCGGAGGTCACGATCGCGATGTCGGCCAGCTCGCGTGCGATCCGGCCCATCAGCGGTCGCTTGCCCCGATCGCGGTCACCGCCGCACCCAAACACGCAGATCAGCCGCCCGCTGGTGATCTCGCGCGCCGACTCGAGCACGTTCTGAAGCCCGTCAGGTGTGTGTGCGTAATCCACCAGCACCGCGAAATCCTGTCCGGCGTCGACGGATTCGAACCGGCCGGGGACTCCGGGCACCGCGGCGATACCGTCGCGCACAGCCTCCAGCGGAATCTCCAGCAGCTCGGCCACGGTGACCGCGGCCAGCACGTTTTCGACGTTGAAGCCGCCGCGCAGCTGCACGTTCAGCGGCAGCAGCCCTCGCGGAGTCCGCGCGATCAGTGAGATCACTCCGCGATCGCCGATCTCGAGCGCTTGCGGGCGCACGTCGGCCTGATCGCCGCTGCGGGCGTAGGTGATCACCGGCCCGCCGGCCTCCGCTGCCAACCGGGCGCCGTAGGGATCTCCGATGTTGATGGCCGCGGGCGCGGTCTCGAACAGGCGCGCCTTGGACTGGAAGTAGTCCTCCATGTCGGCGTGGAAGTCGAGGTGATCCTGGGTCAGGTTGGTGAAGGCGGCGGCGGCGAACTGCACGCCGGCCACCCGCTCCAGCGCGAGCGCGTGGGACGACACCTCCATCACACACGAGCGATCGCCGGCATCGACCATGCCGCCGCAGCGTGCGCTGCAGGTCGACGCTCTCGGGGGTGGTGCGCTCGACCGGCTCGACCACCCCGCCGACCCGTTGCTCGACCGTTCCCAGCAGTCCCGGCCGCAGACCTGCGGCGTCCAGCACCGCATGGATCAGGTAGGCGGTGGTGGTCTTGCCGTTGGTGCCCGTCACCCCCACCATCTGCAGCAGCGCGGCTGGGATGGCCGTACACGGCGTCGGCGGCCAGGGCCATGGCGACCCGAGAGGACTCCACCAACAGCTGTGGCACCGGCGACGTCCAGCGGCCGCTCCACGATCAACGCCGCCGCGCCACGCGGCCACGGCCTGTGCGGCATAGTCGTGCCCGTCGCTGCGAAGCCCCGGCACACAGGCGTGGAGAGCACCCGGTTCAGTCCGATCCGCCCTGTAGGTGACCGAGTCGATCTCAGGATCACCGTCCCCGAGCTTTCGCAGCGGCCGGACCGCGTCGATCAGCGTTGCCAGCCTCATCAGCAACCGGATCCTA
Source organism: uncultured Actinomycetes bacterium (assembly GCA_963729195.1). GTDB lineage: Bacteria > Actinomycetota > Thermoleophilia > Gaiellales > JAICJC01 > CAVPTL01. The sequence continues at coordinate 370,663 of CAVSNF010000019.1, read as the reverse complement.
GCGAGATCATGCGGCTCTAGGGAGCCGCGTGGACGGGCTTGTCGGGAGTGACGTTGTAGGTGCGGGCATACCAGGAGCCGATGTCGGCGAAGGCCGGCGCGGCAACCGTGCCGCCGAAGATGCCGTTGCGAGGCGAGTCGACCATCACCAGGATCTCGACCTGGGGGTGGCCGGCGGGGAAGAAGCCGACGAACGACGACACGTATTTGCCCTTGAGATAGCCGCCGTTGCCGGGCTTCTGTGCGGTGCCGGTCTTGCCGGCCACCGTGTAGCCAGGGATCTGGGCCAGCACACCGGTGCCGAACGGCTCGTTGACCACGCCTGCCAGCATGCTGACCAGCTCGCGATCAATTCCCGGTGCCAGGATCCGGCGGGGATGCAGCTTCGCCGGCCGGTTGCCGGCCACCCGGTCGATCAGGTGGGCCTGGGGCATCACTCCGCCGTTGGCGATGGCCGCGTAGATATTGGCCATCTGCATGGCAGTGACGCTGATCCCCTGGCCGATCGGGATGGTGCCCAGCGACGATCCCGACCAGTCCTTCAGCGGCCGCACGATGCCCGGCGACTCGCCGGGCAGGTGCAGCGGCGTCTGCTTGCCGAGGCCGTAGCGGTAGATCCACTTCTGGAGCAGCTGCGGGCCGACCATCTTGGCGATCGTGTCGGTGCCGACGTTCGAGGACTTCTCCAGGATCTGCTTGGCGGTGAACGTCTCCGGCCCGCGCGCCTCCGCATCGGTGATCACCTTGTCGTAGAAGCGGATGTGGTTGGGGAGGTTCTTGAACTGCGTGCTGGGGGTGATGAAGTGAGCGGACAGCGCCGCCGAGAAGGTCACCACCTTCATCACCGACCCCGGTTCGTAGGCGTCCTGAACCGCAGAGTTGACCGTCACCCGCTGGAACGCCTTGGTCGGCAGCGCGTGGACTCCGTTGTTGTTGTATCCCGGCGCCGATGCCATCGCCAGCACCGCTCCGGTGCGTGGGTCCATGACGATCCCGGTGGCCGCCCGGGCGCGATACTGGCGCACCGTCCTGGCCAGCACCTTCTGCACGTAGGACTGGATGTTGGAATCGATCGTGAGCGTGACGCTGCGGCCGTTGTGGGGCGGCTTGACCGTGATCGTCTCGAGCGTGGAATCGGGCCCGTGCACGGTGGCCTGCTCGCCTGATCGGGCCGCCCAGCATCGGGTTGAGCATGTGCTCGAGGCCGGCGCCGTTCTGGCCGTCGCCGTCGATGTCGGTGTAGCCAAGCAGCTGCGATGCGGTGGTGTAGCTGGGATAGAACCTCCGGCCTTCCGAGATCGTGCTGATCCCCGGCAGGTGCTGCTGCATGATCGTTTTGGCCACCGCGGGGGAGATCTGGCGGGCCGCCTGGACGGTTGCATAGTGGTCGGGGTGGTCGGGTCCGGTGTCAGCTGCCCGATGATCAGTTTGAGCTCGTGCGGTGTAGGCCTTGCGCAGCTTGGCCCGGTGGGTGTTCGTGCGGACGAGAAACGCCTTGACCCGCTTCTTCAACTTCTTTCCGGGCTCTGTCTTGGGTGGGCGGATGGGCTTGGGGTAGCGATACCCGAGCGCCTCGGTGATCACGATCGCGGCGCTCTGCTTGTCCTTCACCAACGGCTGGTCTGCGATCACGGTCACGGCCGGCTGGTCCTGGGCGAGCGGATGATGGTTGCGATCAAAGATGCGTGCCGCGCAGCCCGGGCACGGCAGCCAGCGAGCTCTGCTGGTCGACGGCCTTGGCCGCCAGAGCCGATGACTCCAAGCACCTGCACCTGGACGGCACGTCCCACCACGACGGCGAAGGCAATCGCGGACAGTGCGAGGATCAGCCGCAGACGCCTGTGGCCGAGATTGTTCACCCCGGGTTCGCGGCCGCCGGCGCTGGGGGCGTGATGGGGTGCGGGGGTCCGATCGAGAAGTGGTCACGCGCCGGGGGCGCGCTCTGATGCATGCCGTAGCTCTCGGCCTTGCGCGTGATTCGGCGGAACGCTGCTGAGCCGGCGATGCTCGCCTGATCGCAGCGCGTTCTGCTGCGTCAGGTGACGCACCTTGGTATTCACGTCACTGACGGCGATCGTCGAGCGCAGCGCGGCCACGTTCAGCGCCACCAGCCCGCCCAGCAGCAGCGGTCAGCACCCCCATCCAGATCAACCCGCTGGTCGACAGCCTGCGAACGCGCACCGGTCGGACGCGGGCCGGAGCGGCCGGCGATGCCTCGACGGGAGGCCGGAACCGCAACCCCGGCCGCGAGCTGGAGCGACAGCGCTCACTCGCGCGCTGGCCCTCTCGGCGGCGCGCAGCTTGGCCGAGGCCGACCGCGGGTTCTCCATGCGCTCGTCCGCCCCCGGCATCACCGCGCGGGTTGTGAGCGCGCGCAGCGCGGGGCTGTGACCGCACACGCAGATCGGGAAGTCCGGCGGGCAGGTGCATCCGCGAGCCTCTTCGCGGATGAACTGCTTGACGATCCGATCCTCGAGCGAGTGGAAGCTGATGACCGCCATCCGGCCGCCCGGCTGGAGCAGGTCGACGGCGGCGTCGAGACCCTCGCGAAGCGACTCGAGCTCGTCGTTGGTCGCGATCCGAAGCGCCTGAAACACCCGCTTGGCGGGGTGGCCGTGGCCAAACCGGCTGGGCGTGGGAATCGCGTACTTGATCACGTCGACCAGGTCGCCGGATCGATCGAACTCCTTGGTCTGGCGGCGGCGAACGATCGCGCGGGCGATCTGGCGCGAGTACCGCTCCTCGCCGTACTCCCGAAAGGTGGTCGCCAGCCTGCGCTCGTCCCAGGTGTTGAGGATGTCGGCAGCGGTCGGTATCCGACGACGTGTCCATGCGCATGTCCAGCGGTGCGTCGGTGGCGTAGCTGAAGCCACGCTCGACCCGGTCGATCTGCATCGACGACACACCCAGATCCATCAGCACCGCGTGGGCGTGCTGGCCGGTGGCCGCCATGTTTCGCAGCACCAGCGCGAAATCCCCGTGCACGAAGCGGGTGGCGGCAGACGCGCCGGCTGCAAACTGGTCGAAGTACCCCTCCGCCTCGGCGTCACGATCGACGGCGATGTATGTCCCACTGCCGCGCAGATAGGGCTCGAGCACGGCCGCGTGGCCGCCGGCCCCAAACGTGCAGTCCACCACCGTGTCCCCCGGTCGCAGCTCGAGTAGCTCCGCGACCTCGTGCGCCATCACAGGGATGTGGTCGGCCACGTCCTGGCTACTGCTGTGAGAGAGATTCGGCAACATCCGCGACACTCCCCTCGATTTCCGCTTCCTGGCTTCTCCATGCCTCGAGATCCCAGATCTCGAGGCGGTCGCGCAGCCCGGCGACGACGATGTCGCGCGTGAGCTGGGCATGGGCGAGCTGAGCGGGCGGGATCATGATCCGTCCCTGACGGTCGACATCGACCTCAGCGGCTCCCGCGTACAGGTGGCGACTCATGTTTCGTCCTTGCTTGCTGAAGGGGTCGAGCCGCCCCATCTGGGCCTCGGTGAATGCCTCCCACCCGGCCCGGTTGTACACCACCAAACAGTGATCGATGCCTTTGCTGATGACCGCCCCATCCACGAAATGTCCGCGCAGCTTGGCAGGCAGGGTGACGCGATTTTTCACGTCAAGCTTCTGAACTGACTCACCAAGCAGCAACGAACGGCTCTCCCATTTTGGACCACTTTACCCCACATCTCACCACTTTGCAACGCTACCGTGGGCTACGCACTCCCCCTGAGCAACGGTTCGTCCCAGATACGGTCAACCCGCGCTGTCGACCGGCACCCCTGCGTCGTGGCACCACCACGACTTGGCCGCGAGTGTCCATGCTCAGCAGCGGTCAACTCGGGCGTACGCACAGCCGGTGATGGCCGAAATCCTTACAAGATTCGCCTGCTTGCAGGCGCTTTTCGGTGCTAGAGTCCCGCCCCGTGCCGCCCATCCCCCCGCATACGCGGCGGACACGCTGGGTCGTTTTGCCGCTCCTTTTGCTCGTGAGCGCCGCCGCGGCCACGGCGGGTCCCCCCTCCGCACACGCAGGTCAGCTCGAAGCCAAGAAGGCTGAGGCGACCCGCGTCGAGAACCAGATCATGCAGCTGAATGCACAGGTTGACGCGGCGGTCGAAGCGTACGACAGCGCCCAGTCACGATTGCGGTCGGCTCAGCATCGGGTGGTCGTCAACACCCGCCTGCTGGCGTTGGCCAAAGCCAACCTGCGGCAGGCCCGCCGGCAGCTGGCCTCGATCCTGGTGTCCGGGTACAAGAACGCCAACCCCGGTGTCGAGGTGTACGTGCTGGGCGCCACGTCGGTGTCGAACCTGATTGACCGGCTCGACTTCGTCTCGCGCGCCAACAAGAGCCAGGCCGAGGTGCTCGCACAGATCCACACCAGCGAGCTGCAGATCAAGCACCGTCAGGCGGCAGCTGATCGCCGATCGGCGGCAGGCTCGCCATCTGGTCAAGACGCGCGCCGCCCAGGCCCGACATGTGCAGTCGCTGCTGAGCCAGCAGCAGACGATGCTGCAAGGCATCAAGGGCGATATCGCCCAGCTGATCGCTCAACGGCAGGCAGCCGCCAGAGCGCGGGCAAGGGCCGCTGCTGCCGCAGCGGCGGCAGCGCAGCAGGCGGCCCAGGCAGCCACCCCACCGGGTGGGGGTACGGGCGGATCCGGCGGCGGTGGCGGCGGAGTGACAGCGGCGGCGGCGTCGGTCACCATCCCACCCGCCGGGACACTCGGCGAGAAGGCAGTGCAGATCGCCGAGCAGGAACTGGGAGTGCCGTACGTTTGGGGCGGCGCGAGCCCCTCCGGCTTCGACTGCTCCGGTCTCACCATGTGGGTCTACGCACAGCTCGGCATCTACCTCGATCACTACACCGGCAGCCAGTGGAACGAGGGCGTGCACGTGCCCCGAGACCAGTTGGCTCCAGGTGATCTGGTGTTCTTCGAGCCCACCCTCGGCCACGTCGGCATGTATATCGGCAACGGCGCCTTCATTCACGCCCCGCACACCGGCACGGTTGTGCAGATCTCCAGCCTGTCCGACCCCTGGTATGCGTCCCAGTACCAGGGCGCCGTCCGAGTCACTGGGTAGTGTCTCGCGCGGCCGAATGGCGTACTCTTACAGCCATCGAATGCGCGACGGAATACCGCGGACGGGGGATATGATTGGCACGGGCCTACCACCTTGGGGGATGGAAGTCCTCGCTCAGTCGTCGTAGACTGGTGTCGAGTGAGGTCGCCCAACGGTGAGGGGTCACACGAGGGCAGAGGCGCTTTGGCGCTTCCAATCCAAAACACACCATGTGTCGGTAAAACGTGCCGGAAAATCAGAACCGACGGCGAATCTTTGAGGTAGTGAGATCGAGTGACAGTGCACGAGGGAGTTGATACGGATGACTGAGCAGCTCGTCATCGAGCCGGAGGCCCGGCTACTGGTGGAGCTCGGACAAGAACGTGGCGTCGTCTACGAGGACGAGATCGCCGGCCTGTCGCTGGAACTGGATCTCGATCCCGAGGACGTGCAGGCGCTCCGCGATGAGCTCGTACACCTGGGCGTCGACATCACCGACCCGCCGGCCGCCGAAGAGCGGATCGAAGTGGTCGACGTCGAGATCGCCACCACCAACAGCCTCGATCTGTTCCTGCGCCAGGCAGGCCGCTACCCGCTGCTGACCAAGGACGAAGAGGTGATGCTGGCCAAGCGCATCGAGGCCGGCGACACCGTCGCCAAGCGGCGCATGATCGAGTCCAACCTGCGGCTGGTCGTCTCCATCGCCAAGCAGTACCGCGGTCAGGGCGTGCCGTTCCTCGACCTGATCCAGGAGGGCGTGCTCGGCCTCAACCGGGCCGTCGAGAAGTTCGACTGGCGCCGCGATCTCAAGTTTTCCACCTACGCCACCTGGTGGATTCGCCAGGCGGTGCAGCGGTCGATCGCCAACAGCGGCCGCACCATCCGACTGCCTGTCCACGTCTCCGATCGCCTGCGTGCAATCGAGCGTGCCCGTCGGTCACTCGAGGCAAGCCTTGGACGCGAGCCCACCGAGGACGAGATCGCGCGTGCTGCGGAACTCACGTCCGACGCGGTCGCCGAGACGCTTGGTCTGGCCCGCAAGACGGTGTCACTGCACGAGCCGGTCGGCGAAGACGGCGACTCTGAACTCGGCGACATGATCGCCGATCCGGATGCCGGCAATCCCGAGGAACTGGCGGAGACCCACCTGCGCCACGAGCGCCTGCGGGAAGGCTTGGCCAGGCTTGGCGAGCGCAAGCGGTTGATCTTGGAGCTGCGCTTCGGGCTCGACGGTCAGGACCCTCGCAATCTCGAGGAGATCGGCCGGATCGTCGGTCTTACCCGCGAGCGGGTTCGTCAGCTCGAGGCTGAGGCACTGCGCGAACTTGCTGCGTCGGCCGACATGCAGCCGCTGCGCGCCGCCTGAGGGCGGCTCACACAGTCAGAACGTGCGGGACGACGAGCTTCCAGGCGACGCTTCGGCGCGCTCGCGAACGCGACTGACCACGTCGATATCCACACCGGTCAGCTCGGCGGCGGCCTCGTCACTCAACCCGCGATCGACGACGGCGATCAGCGCTCAGGTCGGCGTCGTGGTAGGTGAACCCAAGCTCGTCCTCGTCCGTCTGGCCGCCCCACAGCCCGGCGGTCGGATGCTTGGTGATCACCGCCTCAGGCAGACCCAGCAGCCGCGCCGCTGATCGCACCTCGGTCTTGTACAGGTCGGAGATCGGCTCGATGTCGGAGGCGGCGTCGCCGAACCGGGTGAAGTACCCCAGCAGATTCTCGGTGCGATTCTCGGTGCCGAGCACCAGGCCGTGGACAGTCCTGGGCCACGTCGAAGATCACGATCATGCGGGATCGCGCGCTGGCGTTGCCAAAGCGAAGGTCAGCTGCCGGCCACCTCCGGCCGCACCCGCGCAAGCCCGGCCAGCAGCGGCTCGATCGAGATCGTCAGCAGATTTTCCTCGGGCAGCCCGACGGCCTCGGCGGTCAGCTCGGCATCGTCGAGATGCACCTGCTCGGTGTGTCGGGACGGCAACCTGCACCGCGGTCACGGCGTCGGGCCCGAGGGCTCGAGCTGCGATTCCGAGCGACGACCGCCGAGTCGATTCCGCCCGAGAGTCCCAGCACGATCCGACTCCCGCCCAGCGTTGGACACGACGTGGGCGAGCCGCTCGGCCTTGGCCTCGAGCAGCGTGGTCAGTTCTGCATCAGACCGCATCATGGTGTCAGGCGGGCTCGGCAATTGCCTCCTCGAGAGCTTCCAGGCGGGGCGACAGCGACGGCTCGATGGTAACGGGGTCACGCAGCGCGCGCGTCGCCAGCGGCAGGTTGTCCACTTGGGTGCGGGCGCGAGCCCGGATCTCCTCCAGCGACGACCGCGGCGACCACCTGCCCATCGCGCATCACCGGCTGGAGCAACCGCTCGCCCGGAAGCGCTTCACCCACCAGCCCGATCACGTCGCGCAGATCGTCGCGGAACACCTGGTGGCGCCCGGGCAGCGTGAGCTTGCCGCGGGAGGTCTTCATCACCGGCCGCCCTTCCAGCTCGACCAGCTTGTACACCCCGCCCAGGGTGGGCGCATCAGAGCTGGTCACCAGGCTCGTACCCACGCCGAACCCATCGATCGGCGCCCCGGCGGCAATCAGGTCGGCGATCCGGTACTCGTCCAGATCTCCCGAGCAGACGATCCTGGTACCAACCAGCCCGGCACGCGTCGAGCACCAGCCTCACTCCCAGCGACAACTCCTCGAGGTCACCCGAATCGATCCGCACGGCCTGGGGCGTGACGCCGGTGAGACCGGCGGCAGCAACGGCATTGCGCGCCCCCGAGAGGGCGTCATGCGTGTCGATCACGAGCGTCGAGCGGTCGGGATGGTCGCGCAGGAACGCGCAGAACGCATCCAGCTCCGAGGTGAACGCGAGCACATAGCTGTGCGCCATCGTGCCGGTGGTGGGGATCCCCCACAGCCGGCCGGCCTCCACGGTCGCCGTCGCCGTAACACCGCCGATGTAGGCGCTGCGCGCCGCCAGCAGACCGGCGTCGGCCCCGTGTGCTCGGCGAAGGCCGAAGTCCACCACCGGCCTGCCGGCCGCTGCGTCGACGATCCGGGCCGCCTTGGTTGCGACCATGGTCGAGTACGTCACCTGGTTGAGCAGATACGTCTCCGCGATCTGGCAGGTGATCAGGTCGCCTTCGACCCGCAGCAGTGGCTCCCCGGCAAACACCGCAACGCCTTCGGCGACCGCGTCCAGGGAACCGCGGAAGCGGAGGTCGCGAAGGTGGTCGATCAGCGCGTCGGAGACGATCCGATTGCGGCGCAGATGCGCCAGCGCATCCTCGTCAAAGCGCAGGCGGGTGAGGTAGTCCACCGCACGTTCGAGGCCGGCAGCGATCAGATAGCCCCGCTGCGGAGGTAGCCGACGGACGCTCAGCTCAAATGCGCCGGTCATCTCGGCCATGCCCTGGGCGAGGTACGAGTCGGCCATGGCCAGCTCGTACTCGTCGGTCAGCAGCGGCAGCGGCAGCCCTTGGGTCACGTCGCCCTCCGATAGCGGGCGCTCTGCGCCAGGATCACGGGGTTGCGATCGGCGTACCGGTACAGCGTCGCGGGGCGACCGCCGGTGGCCCGCTCGCCGCTCTCGGCCAGCACGCCCCAGCCCAACGCGATCCGCCGGAAGTTGTTCGGCTCAAACGCACGCCCGATCCCGGTCTCATACACCCGCCGCAGCTCGCTCATGGTGAACCGCTCGGGCAGCAGGCTCCAGCCCACGTTCTGGTACTCCAGCTTGGTCGCCAGCCTGCGCCGTGCGGTTGCCAGGATCAGGTCGTGATCGAACGCGAGCACCTTCTCGCCGGCGTCGATCTTGTCGAGCAGGGAGTCGAGCGGCCGCCACACGGCCTCGCGCGACTCGGAGCCCGGCGCCAGACTCACTCGGGCCGCATCGACCAGCGCGAGGTAGCAGCACGAGACCACCCGGCCGCGCGGATCTCGATCGACGTCCGAGAAGGTCGCCAGCTGCTCGATGTAGACGTCGGTGACGCCGGTTTCATCGGCAAGCTCGCGCACGGCCGCCTGTTCCAGCGTCTCCCCCGGCCGCAGCAGCCCACCGGGCAGCGCCCAGTAGCTCTGGTAGGGCTCGTATCGCCGGCGCACGAGCAGCACCTGCATCTCGTTGTCGACGAAGGTGAACACCGCCACATCAGCGGCCAAGCCCGGATGTTCTGCTGGATGAGACACTTATAGACCTCGTGACTAGCCTATCACGCAGCGCGGCCTCCGAGAAGCCGCTCGTGCTCCACTAGGCGGACGGCGCGATCGAGATCGTGCGCCACGAGGTGTAGAACTCGCGTGCGGCTTTGCCTTGCTCACGTGCCCCCAGCCCGGATGCCTTCTCTCCCCCGAACGGCGCGTGCAGATCGACTCCGGAGGTCGGCAGGTTGACGCGCACCAAGCCGGTGTCGATGCGGTCAGAAACCTCGAGCGCGCGATCCAGATCGCGGGTGAAGACCGAGGTGGCGAGCCCGTGCCGGACGCCGTTGCTGATCGCCACCGCAGCGTCGACGGAGTCAGCCACGAGCAGCGCACACACCGGCGCGAACACCTCGTCCTGAGCCAGCTCCGCGCCGGCGTCGTCCAGCTCGACGATCGTCGGCGCGACGTAGTTGCCGTCGCCGCCGAGTGCTTCTCCCCCGTCAGCACCCGGCGCGCCCGCCGACCGCGCCCGCTCCACCGCATCGACCGCCTTTTGTCGAGCGGATCCCGTGATCACCGGCCCCACCTGGCAGTCGGCCTGGGACGGGTCGGGAACGTGCATCCGCTCGACCGCAGCGACGATCGCCTCGCGCAGGTCGGATGCCACCGCGGCTTCGCACACGATCCTGCTGGTGGCCGTGCACTTCTGCCCGGCATAGCCCATCGACGCCGCCGCGATCACCGCAGCGGCACTGGCCACATCGGCGTCAGCCAGCACCAGGGCAGCGTTCTGGCCGCCCATCTCGCATTGGGCCGGAGCACCGCGTGCCACCAGTGCCGCAGCCACCAGCGAGCCGGTCGCCTCCGAACCGGTGAACGACACGGCCGCCACCCCGGGATGGGCAACCAGAGCGGCTCCGGCATCGCCGTAGCCTTGCAGCAGCTGCACCACCCCGGCGGGCAACTCGGCTGCCATCAGCCGATGCAGCTCGATCGCAGCCGCCGGGGCGAGCTCCGACGGCTTCCACACGCACACGTTCCCGTAGGCAAGCGCGGGTGCGAGCTTCCAGGCCGGAATCGCCAGCGGAAAGTTCCACGGCGTGATCAGCCCCACCACCCCCCGCGGACGGCGCCGCGCCATCACCAGGCTGCGGCCGTCCGAGGACGGATAGGTCTCGCCGTCGGGGTCGAGCGCGGCGGCGGCGTGGTAGCGAAGGATCGCAGCGGTGCGGGCCACCTCGCCGCGGGCCTCCACGATCGGCTTGCCGACCTCGCGACAGATCAGGTCGGCCAACCCAGCTGCCTCCGCCTCCACCGCGGCGGCGACACGGATCAGCGCGTCGGCACGCGCTTGAGCCGGGCTGGTTGCCCACTCGCGGGCAACGCCGCGGGCGACGGTTACCGCTCGGTCGACATCGATCCCGCCCGACGGCGCCACCCTGACGACGACGTCGTCAGGCCTGGCGGGATTGACGCTGACGATCTCAGCAGGAGTCGATGCCACTACTTATTGACGTAGACAGCGAGCGCGAGCAGTGCGAGCAGCACCACAAAGGTCACAAGTGCCCACCATCGCGACGTCGATACCTTGGTCATTGACTCTCCACCGGTCGTTGGCAGCGCAAGTCTAATCTACCGACCGGCGCCGTCGTCACGGCACCAGCACACGCGGTGGGTGGGTGGCCGATGGTGGCCGGTGTGGCCCCGGTGGGGATGCGGTCGGGCCGCGTGAGGGGCAACAGCGCCCATCACCGAGCCGGCGATCGCGGTGACCGGTGACTGGAAGCGCACCAGCAGGCACGCGAACAGGATCAGCGCTGCGCAGAGCAGCACATACTCAACACTGGCTTGCCCGCGAGTCACGGCAGGCACGATACGCGCCGGTCTGCCACAGATGAGTGCCCACTGGTCGCGAAATTGTCACCATCCTGCTCCCCCGAATGCACCGGCCACCGACAGCGCCACCGCGGCGATCAGCGGCATCAGCGCAGCCGGGACGAGCACGAACACCACCACAACCAGCACTTTCGGCCCGGCGGCCGCAGCGCGCTCCTGCACCGCGCGGGCGCGGTCGGCCCGGGTTCGCCCGGCCTCGGCCTGGAGCGTCTCGGCCAGCGGCACTCCCAGCCGATCTGACAGCGAGACGGCCATCGCCAGACCCGCGAGTGAACGAGATCCGCTGCGCGCCGCGGCGTCTCGCAGCTCGTCCCGCCGAGTTCGGCCGAGATCGACGTTGGCCTGCACCAGCTCGAGCTCCTCGCGCAACGGCCCCGTGCACGACTGCGCTGCGCCCCGGATGGCGGCGTCCAGATCGATGCCGGCCGCGACACCGGCGGCCACCAAGTCGAGTACCAGCGGCGCCCGGCGCTCGATCCGCTCCGTCCGCCGCACGGCGGCCGTGCGCAGCCACAGGTCGGGGTAGGCCACACCGAACACCGCCAGCGCGATCCCGGCAACGAATCCGACCACTCCCCCGATCGAGACCGCCCCCAGCACACCCACCGACGCAAACAGTGTGGCCGCACCAAGCCGGAACGGGCCGATCTCCGACTCCGCCAACCCGGTTGCCACGGCACCGCGCGCGATCGAGTCGGCCGCAGCCGACCATGGCGGCGACCAGCCGCGCAGCGCCGCCGGAAATCGTCTTCCGATCGACACCATCAAGCGACCGCTGCTCGGCCGTGGCGACCGATCGGCTCGGGTCGAGGCCACCGCGCCGACCGCATCGCAGCGAGCGGCACGCCATCGAGGCGCACCACACCGCCGCCAGCAGCATGACCGACCCGGTCACGGATCGACCGCAGCGATTCGGCCGATCAGCAGATGGCCCACGAATACCAGCATGGCCGAGAACGCCAGCGCCGCCCAGCCCAGCGGCGAGGCCAGCAGAGCGGTCAGCGCCGGGCGGTCGAGCAGCCACAGGGACGCCATCGCCACCACCGGCATCGCCGACACCAGCCGACCGGTGGCCCGTGCCTGGGCTGTGGCAACCGCCGCCGAACGGCGCAGGGCGGCGCGCTCATGCAGCGCTTCGGCGATGCCGTCGAAGAGCGCGGCCAGATCGCCGCCGAAGCGCGTATGCAGCTCGGTCGCACAGGTCAGCAGATGGACGTCCTCGCCGTGACCGAGCATCGCCAGTGCCTCCGCCGGGGATGCCCCCAGGTCGAGCGAGGCGGCGGCGGCGCGGATCCGATCGCAGCTCGGCTGGGGCAGATCAGCGGCGCTCTCGGCGATCGCTTGACGCAACGATCTGCCCGCCTTGCAAGTGGGCCGCAAGCACCTGTGCCACAAGTGGAAGCTGCCGCTCCAGCCGGCTCGCGTCACGGCGAGCGAGCCAGACTCGACTCGCCGAGCGGGCGCTCACACGGCCGAGCATCGGCCCGCCTCGAGTCGCTGCATCAGCTTGTCGTCGAGGGGCAGCGTCCCGCCACCTGCCCGGTCGCATCCGGCCACCCCGGCGACATGCCTGCGTCCCGCGCCGTCACGTGCGACATGCACGACCACATCGATGGCAGTACGCACATGCTCACGAACGGCCGCGTGCGGGAGCTCCAACCCGGCCATCAGCACCATCATCTCGATCCGCCGCAGCGCCTGGTCGGGTGAGCCCGCATGCACCGTGGTCAGGGAGCCGTCGTGGCCGGTGTTCATGGCCTGCAGCATGTCCAGCGCCTCAGGGCCGCGCACCTCGCCCACGATGATCCGGTCGGGGCGCATACGCAGCGCGTTTCGCACCAGCGCGCGGAGCGGCACCTCACCCCGTCCCTCCAGGTTGGGCGGTCGCGACTCGAGTCGCGCAACATGGGGCAGCGGCAGCCTCAGCTCGGCGGCGTCCTCGACCGTGACGATCCGCTCACGCGGATCGATGCACGCCGCCAAGGCATTCAGGAGCGTGGTCTTGCCAGATCCCGTACCCCCGCAGACCGCGATGTTGAGCCGGCTCTCCACCGCTCGCCGCAGAAGATCGGCGAGTTCGGGGTCAAGGCTGCCCGAAAGCACCATCCGCTCGAGTGTGAGTTGGCGGTCCGGGAAGCGGCGGATCGTCAGCAGCGGGCCGTCCACCGCCAGAGGAGGTAGTACGGCATTCACGCGGCTGCCGTCCTTCAGCCGCGCATCGACCATCGGGCTCGACTCATCGACCCTCCTGCCCACAGCGCCCACGATGCGATCGATCACGTCCCGCAGATGGGCGTTGTCACGAAATCGCACCGGCTCGCGCACCAGCGTTCCGGCCCGCTCAGCGAACACCGCCTCGCATCCGTTCACGATCACCTCGGTCACGGCGGGGTCGCTGAGCAGGCCGTCCAGCGGCCCGAACCCGAGCGTGTCGTCGACCACCGACGCCACCAACCTGTCGACGTCCGCGGCGGACAGCGGCACCCGGTCGTTCGACACCAGCTCTCGCAAACGGCGATCTGCCAGATCGCGAAGCGCAACCGTGTCCCCACGTTGCTCACCGACCAGTTCTCGCCGGATGCGTTCTCGGTAGTCGGCCGCCAGCCGCTCGATGGCATCGCTCACTCCGGCCGCCATGCTCGGTGGCGAGCGCGCGAAGCGCCGTCAGCGGGGTTCGCTCCGGCCACACAGACAGATCCACGCGTCCATTTGTGTATGAGGTCATGCGGTTGGGGCGGTCGCGCACCACGGCGGCGATCTCGCAGCCGACGGTGCGTGAGATCGCCCGCAGTGACAATTCCGCCCGGCGATTCCACCGGTTCACGACCACTCCCGAATGCTCTACCGGCGCACCCCAACGCGCAGCGGCGGTGAGCACCGCCCGCGCCGACAGCGTCGTGCGCTCATCCGGCGTGACCACCACCAGAATCCGGTCGGCTCCGACGATCGTCTCGCGGGCGACGCTCGCGGTCAGCCGCCCCAGGTCCACCACCCCGACCGGAACGCTCTCCCTCAGCTCCCGGACAACCGCGACACCGAGACCGGCGCCGACCAGCTCCAGCGCCGAGGGGTCCGGAGGCGACGCCAGCACCTGTGCCTGGCCGCCGCCCGCCGGCACGAGCGCGGCGTGCAGCGCTCCCGCCAGCGCAGGCCCGATCCGGGCGAGGTCGACCAGGGATGCCCCGGCGGGGGTCGCGGTGGTCCTGTTGAGATCATCCCAGCCATGGCTCATGTCGACCAGCGCCGCGTCACCCAGGATCGCGAGGGCCAGCGCCACCGCGGACGTGCCGATTCCCCCCGAGCCGCCGATCACGGCTGTGATCGAGCCCAGCTGCCTGGGCCGAGGCGCCACCCAGCCGCGGGAGGCATCCGAGACAGCTTGGATGAACACTGCCGGAGAGGGCGGAGCGGCCACAACCGCCCGCACGCCGGCCGCCAGCGCAGACTGGTAGGTCTCGACTCCAGGATCGACCGTCACCGCGATCACACCCGCATGCGGGCAGGCGGTGACCAGCTCGGCGGCCAGCTCCACCGCTGTCCGCCCCGGCTCATCACAGGCGACCAACACCTCGCAGGACGGCGGCGAGGCCAGCGCCCGGGTCGGCGCCACCACTCCCAGAGGTTCGATGCTCGGCGCCCGCTTGAGCATGTCGGTCAGGCGCGCGCCGAGTTCGCGATCGCTCGCCACAACCAGACACCGGGTGGCACTCGCCGCGCTCACGACGGCTGGTCCATCGCGTGGACCACAAGCCGCAGGTCGCCCGCGCTCTCGGCTCGGATCGCGGCGATCACCAGACGGGCCGGCAACCGCAGCGTGACCACAGCCGCGGTCGCCGTATGCGTCGCCGACACCACCGTGACGCCCGACATCACAACCGACGTGCGCGGCGGTCGCCCTGGCTGAGTCAGCACCAGGTCACCATGGACACCCCCGAGCGCTCCGGACGGAACCCCGGCGTCGGCGTCGACCTTTACGGCGACGTCGATCAACCCCTTGCCCGAGGGGCGCACACCCACCTCAGCGTCCATCAACAGCGATCCCGGTACCAGCGGCACTGCCGCGATCCGGCCGACGGCCTGGGCCGGGTCGGCCAGACTGTGGGCCAGCGCGGAGGAATATTCGACCCGGCGCGTCGCCACGTCGGCTGCGGCAATCCGGTCGCCTGCTGCCAGCGGCCGCACAACCTCGAGCACCTGCACACGGCCCGGGCGGGATTCATGCGACGAACTGGGCGACCACGACCACCAGAACAGCAGCAGCAGGAGAGCGGCAACCGCCCACCCGATACCGCGTCGCTGATACCGGCTCATCAAGCGTCTCCCAAGCATCGCCGGCATCGGTTCCCCAGCACCGGCACACCGCACCATCCGCAGCGCGGAGCTGAGGCCATCACGTCACGCAGCGAGCTGAGTGCATCGCGGGTCAGGCGCGGAGCGATCATCAACTCGACCGCCCAGCCGAGGTCGAGCGCATCGGCGACTCCCGCCTCGACCCGGCCCACGCGCGCGCCCACCGCGGCCAGCTTGGCAGCGATCGCGTCAGCCCGGCGGCTGCGACCTGAGATGCCCACCAGACAGACGTTGTGGTCGCGCACCGCCGCAGCGGTCAGGACAAGCGAGCGCAGATCCTGATCGCTGCGAACAAACCTGCTCGACTGCCACCGCCGGATCTCCGGCGTGCGCCGACGACCGGCCCCCGGGGTCACAAGCCAAAGTGCGCTTCGCTCTTCGGCCGCCGTGACCAGCCCGGCAAGCTCGGTCTGTCCCCACCCCTCGCGGGTGGCCTCGGCCAGCACTCCAGCAACGAAGCGCGCGCCGATTCCCGGCAGACGACTGCCATGCTCAGCCTCGGTGGGAGCCGGTTCTCGGCCGGATGCGACCAGGTAGGGCGCGATCATTCGGCCGGACACTCAGCCTCGGACTCCTGCCACGCGGGCAATCGCACGGTGAAACATGTCCCGCGCCCGAGTGTGCTGCGAACGTCGATCGTACCCCCGTGGGCCTCCGCCAGATCGAGGGCAACCGCCAGACCGAGCCCGATGCCGGGCTCCGACCGGCCGGGGACTTGAAAGAACTCGTCGAAGACGTACGGGAGATCACCTTCGGCGATTCCCCGACCGCGATCCTCGACGGCCACCGAGATCTCTGTCTCTGTGATCACGCCCGTGACCGTGACGGCGGTGCCGGGCGGGCCATATTTGATCCCGTTGGTGAGCAGATTCGCGAAGATCTGCCGCACCCGGTTCTGATCACCGCGGATCAGACCACCCTCACCGTCCCACACGAGCTCAAGCTGTATGCCACGCTGGTCGGCCACAGTCTGAAGGCGTTCGACCACCTCGTCGAGGCAGTCGCGAAGCAGAAACACCTCCGAGCCCACACGCAGCTCGCCGGATCGCGATCGCGACAGCTCGAGCAGATCCTCGACCAGGTAGGCCAGCCGCTCACACTCACCGTTGATCACGTCCAGCTTGGCCAGCAGGTCGGAATCGGTCTGTGTCCGGCCCAGCGTATAGACGTAGCCCTTGATCACGGTGATCGGGCGTGCGCAGTTCGTGACTGACCCGGCCGATGAACCGGGCTCGCGCATGTCCCTCCAGCGCGAGTTCCTCCGCCATCGCGGCGAGCCGGTTCTCGAGCCGGTCGATCTCGGCCGCTCGACTGGACGAAAAGCGGACGCGCATCTTGGAGCCTGTTCGCATGCGTCGCTACTCCGGCTTGTAGAGGCGATAACCGACGCCCCAGACGTTCACGATCCACTCGGTGTCCGAGTGCGCGACCAGCTTCTGCCGGAGACGGCTGGCATGCGAGTCGAGCGTGCGGGTTCTGCCCGGAGATCGGAAGCCCCACACGGTTTCCAGCAACTCTCCCTTGGAGAAGACCCGCTCGGGCTCGACCGCCAGCTTCGCCAGCAGCTCGAACTCCTTGGCCGAGAGCGCGACCTTCATGCCCCCGACAGTGACGTCGCGAGACATCGTGTTGACGACCAAATCGTGCACCTTGTGGACATGCCGGTCTCGCACCCTGGTGGCGCGGCTTTGGACGGCGGCGATCCTGGCAACCAGCTCGGGGTAGTGGAACGGTTTGGTGACGTAGTCATCGGCCCCGCGGGTGAGGCCTCGGACGCGGTCGGTGTACTCCACTTTGGCGGAGATCATGATGATCGGCACGTCGGGATCCCAGCCATCGGTCACCGGGTGGGCCGAGCGGATCTTGCGGCACAGCTCATAGCCGCTCATATCCGGGAGCACCACGTCCAGCAGGATCACGTCAGGTCGCGATCGGGTGAGCACATTCAGAGCGTCGCTGCCAGACGCGGCCGTCAGGACGATGAAATCGTCGGCACGCAGGTTTTCGAGCAGAAACTCGACGATTCGCGGTTCGTCATCGACGACCAATACAGTTGATTCGGCCACGCTGGCTGGCTCCTTGGTTCGTGGCCGCGGTCATTGCGTTGCGTCCGCGGCACTCGTTTAGCACCTCCCATCCCCGGCCGCCCCGAGGCACGGTGCCAACGTACAAGTCACCAGAGCAAAACGGAATACTCGCAAAGCACTTGTTTCAAAGATGTAACGTTTTGCAGTAGACAGAGAGGCCCACTGGGCCCCGATCCGTAGTAGCCGAACCTGGTCTACCGCTCGATCACGAGGTGATCACCGACGGACACTCCGCAGCGGTCGATCGCACCCACCGGCAATTCGAGAGCCACTTTTGCTCCCCAGCACATCGACATCCGCCACGGTCCGATGTCACGCACGAGCTTCAACACCCGTCCACCGGCGTCGGCGTAGATCACGTCGATCGAGAAGCGCATGAAGAACATGTGGATCGAGTTGGTCGGCTGGATCCACATGCCCTCGTCGTCGGCCAGCGACGATCGCCCCAGCAGCCCTTTGGTGCGCGGCCACATGGTCACGGCGAGCACCGCCCGATCGCACACCACCGCGCCGCTCTCGAGCCTGATTCGCGCCATTACCTACACTCCGTGGCATGGAGCACCGCAGTTCGGACTACGTCTCGGGCGACGACTATGTGGTCGAGTTCCTGGACTACCGCTACGGCTTCTCGCGGTTCGACTTCGAGGAGCGCGTGACCGCCGCGGCGGCGCGCCTGCAACTGGTTCCCCAGCGAGAGCTGCAGCCGTCCGAGACGGCCGACTTGGTCGCTCTGGCGGCCACCGGCACGGTCGAGCAGCCGCTCAGCAGCCTGGGCGCATACCTGACCTCGCACCTGGCCGAGATCGACCGCCTGCACCCCGAACCGGTGAGCTACTGGCTGCGCAAACTGGTGTTCCGTGGAGCGTGGCTGGACCATCGCGTCAAAACCGGCATGCTCGACGTGAGCTTCGATCAGGACTCAGGAACATTCGGCTACCGCATGCCGACCGACACATCGCCGCTGGTCGAGCTCGCGCCGGTGCCGTCCTGGGCGGCACTCAGGTACCCGGGGTAGCGCCGGCGCCGACGAACACCAGCAGATGCGGGCCGATCTGAATACGGTCGCCGTCCTCGAGCAACTGCTGCTCGATCCGCACG
Organism: uncultured Actinomycetes bacterium; assembly: GCA_963729195.1. Taxonomy (GTDB): domain Bacteria; phylum Actinomycetota; class Thermoleophilia; order Gaiellales; family JAICJC01; genus CAVPTL01. The sequence goes on along the minus strand of CAVSNF010000019.1, from coordinate 352,034 downwards.
CCGTTGACGAAGGTGCCGTTGAGACTGCCTTCATCCTCAATCACAACGCCGATCGGCTCTCGCCGCACCGTGGCGTGACGCGACGACACCGTCGGCCCCGCGAGCATCACATCGTTTTGATCGTTTCGCCCGACCTTCATCAGCCGGTGCTCCAACGGAAACACCTGCTCAGGGCCGTTTTTTGGCTGCCACACCAGGGCCGGCTGGTCTCGAGCGACCGTCTCGCCGCCGGTCGGCGGAACGTCCAGCGGTCCGAGAATTCGAGTGTAGGTCACATCATCATCTTCGTCAGACACGCAGACACTTCCTCAGAAGGGGACGCTATCGAGGGTAGCAGCGCACCCGGACGATCGCATAGAATCGCCACGTGGAAGGCGAGCCGAATCCAATGGCCGACGCCGAAGCGCAGCTCTACCGCCGGATCAAAGAGCTGAGAGCACGGGCGCGCGGTGCCGAGTCGACGTATGTCCCGGCAGTCGCGGCGACCCCTGACGACGGGTCGCCACCGGTGCCTGACCTGCGAACGCTGCTGGCCAGAGCCGAGAACCACGTCGACGAGTTGAGGGCAACCGCCGCGTCGCTGGAACAGAGCCTGCCGGAGCGCGTCGAGCGGGCAGTGGAGCGGGTGCTCGACACCCACGACAGCGCCCGCCGTTCGAACGAGCTGCGGGATCTCATCCTCGAGCTCACGGGACGGGTCGATCAGGTCAACCGCGACCTGCTGGCCGAGCGTCTCGGCCGGGTGGAGGATCTGGAACTCGTGGTGGAGCTGCTGTCGGCCGGGATCGCCGCCATGCGCGAAGACGTGGCCGAGGCGCGGGCCGACATCGGGTCGATCATCAGCAGCGTCGAGAGCGTCGTCACCAAGCTGGATCAGCCGATCCAAGTGACGCTGGAGCGCACCCGCCAAGGGGGAGTCCGCGATCTGTTCCGGCCGACCGATAGCCCGGCCGAGGACACCGGCGCGTCTGCGCCCTCCACCACCTCCGGGTGAACACGGTGGGTTCTTCAGGCCGCGGCCAGAGTTGCCGATGGCCTGAAGTGTGGCCCTGACCAACCCTCCGCGGCCTGACCGCACCGAGACGATCGAAACCGACGAGTCGGGCACGCTCACGGTGCGCGTGATCACCTACGAGCAGCCTGACCGACTGGCGACCCTGGGCTTCCCCGATCGGGAGCACCTGCTGCAGCTGCTGCGCTTCTGCTGTGTGGGCGCGTCGGGGTACCTGATCAACCTCAGCGTGTTCCGAGCAGTCGACGCCTGGATGCCGTACCTGCCCGCGTTCGCGATCGCATTCGCCGTGTCGGCCGGGTCGAACTTCGTGTGGAACCGGCTGTGGACCTTCTCGGGCGCCTCAGGCAGGCCACACCATCAGTTCGCCCGGTTCCTCGTGGTCAGCACGGCTGCGCTGATGCTCGACCTGGCAATTCTGGCGGTGCTGGTCGAGGCCGTCGGCGTCGGCAAACTGCCCGCCGCTGCGGTTGCGATCGTGATCGTCACGCCGCTGAGCTTCCTCGGCAACAAGCTCTGGAGCTTCGGCGCAGGCCTAGCCCCGGCAAACGGTCGCACGCACTAGGATTTGGCCGGAGCCGAACGAGGAGGATCACACAGATGGCGATGGTTTCAATGCGCCAATTGCTGGACGAGGCCGCCGCCGGTGGGTACGGCGTGGGCGCGTTCAACGTCAACAACATGGAGCAGATCCAGGCGATCATGGAGGCGGCCCGCAACACCAACTCGCCGGTGATCGTGCAGGCATCCAGAGGCGCCCGTTCGTACACCAACGACCGCTTCCTGTACCACCTGATGGAGGCCGCGCTGGAGCTCTATCCGGAGATCCCGGTGGCGCTGCATCAGGATCACGGCAACTCGCCGGCCACCTGTGCCTCGGCGATCGAACAGGGCTTTACCAGCGTGATGATGGACGGCTCACTGCTCGAGGACGGCAAGACGCCGTCGGATTTCGAGCAGAACGTCGCGGTCACCCGCGAAGTCGTCGACATGGCACACGCCGTCGGTGTCACCGTGGAGGGCGAGCTGGGCACGCTCGGCGGGATCGAGGACGGGGTCGGATCCGGCGAGGTGCACCTGACCGATCCCGATCAGGCGGTCGAGTTTGTCGAGCGAACGGGAATCGACGCGCTGGCGGTGGCGATCGGCACCAGCCACGGCGCGTACAAGTTCACCCGTGCCCCCGACGGGGAGGTGCTGGCGATGAACCTGATCCAGCGGATCCATGAGTTGCTCCCAGACACGCATCTGGTGATGCACGGCTCGTCCTCGGTACCCAAGGATCTGGTCGACATCATCAATCAGCACGGCGGCGAGATCCGCCCGACCTGGGGCGTTCCGGTGGAGGAGATCCAGCTCGGTATCCGCCACGGCGTGCGCAAGATCAACGTCGACACGGATCTGCGTCTGGCGATGACCGGTGCCATCCGGGCAGCGATGACGGAGAAACCGGGCGAGTTCGATCCGCGGTACTACCTCAAGCCGGCCCGCGCAGCCATGCAGTCGGTGCTGGAGGAGCGCATGACCCAGTTCGGCCAGGCCGGTCATGCCGGCGACTACGAGCCGCGCTCGCTGGCGTCGATGCGCGACTTCTACGCGGCCGCCGTATGAGCACCGGAGTCACCAAGGTGATCGAAGTGATCGGGTCGTCGACCACCGGGTCGGACGACGCTGTGCGCGCGGCCGTGAGCGCCGCGTCCCGATCGATTCGCGGCATCACGACGGTCGAGGTGATGCAGATCACCTGTGACGTGGAAGACGGTTCGATCGCCCGCTGGAACGCATTGGTCAAGATCGCGTTCCCGGTGGAGCCCCACAGCTGAGCGAGGGTGGTGAATAACGGTGCCTGGCACCGTTATTCACCACCTGCCGTCTTACTTGGCTCCGCCGGAGGCCTGGTGGAGGGCCGACTTGATCGCGCCGGTGATGATCGAGCCGACGCCGTGATCCGTGCCGCCGAGATACGAGGTGACGCCCAGCAGCAGCACGCCGATGGCCATGGCGAGCCCGACGTACTCGACGGTGCCCTGACCGTCTTCGCCGGCGAGGTGCTGCTGCAGGCGACTGCCGAGGGTGAAAATGGACATATTCGATCCTTCCAGGTCGATTCCGGTGTCGCGAAAAGCTTGGAGGCGCCCCCTCACACGCAACAAGGCGCAACCGGACAACGAACCGTCACAACCTGCGCGCGATCTCCGCGCGGGCCTGCTTGCGCTGCCGCCGCGCCAGCGGCAGCGCGGCAGCCTCCCAGGCGATCGCCCTGGCACTGACTCCGGCGGTCACCGGTGAGTACCGGCAGCGGATCCCATACCGGGGGTACACACCACCGAAGAAGTACCGCACCCGCGGGAGATGCACGAGGGCGCACACCAGCGTCACCTCAGTGATCCCGCGACCGGTCAGCAGCGGGAGCGAACGGGCCATGTTCTCGGCGGTGATCGAGGCTGTGGGCTCGGCCACGAGATCGATATCGCGCCGCCCCGGCCACGCCTCGAGCATCTGCTCGGCCTCGGTCGGTCCCGGATGCGGTGACCAGCCCGAGAACACCACCAGATGCGGGCGGCGCTGCTCGGCCATCTCGGCCGCTGCATCCAGACAGCGGTGACACACCGATCGCAGGCGGTAGCGGCCGTCCACCGCCAGCTCGCCGCTTCCGGGGATCACGATTGCCCAGCGCGTTTCCACCGTGCTGCTCAGCGCCGGCGGAGCATTCGCCGGCCCATCCACAGCGTGCCCGCAACAGTGACGACGACCGCGACCGCCTTGCGGCCCTTGAGCTTCGATTCCCCCTCGGCGCGCTGGCGCATCTCAACCGGAAGTCTCGTGCAACACCAAGCCGGCCTGGCTGATGCGAAGCAGCGCCTCCACCTCGGGGGCCTCGCTCTCGAACGGTTCCGCCAGGAGCGGCATGGCCTTGGCGTTGACCGCGTACATCCCGCTCATGGGGTCGCTGAAGGGACGGTGCAGCAGCGCGCCCACCGAGCGGCGCATCACCGCTGTGCCGAACCTGCGGGCGCCGCGGAGGGCGTAGCGGTAGGCCGGGTAGCCCTCACCGGAGACGAAGCGCGAGCCGACGGCCACGTCGCAGCGGCCGGCGCTGACCTCGTCGATCAGCCTGCGCAGCTCGGCGACCGGATGCTGACCGTCGGCATCGACCCGACCGCAGATCCCGTACTCGTTCTCGAGGGCGTATCGGTAGCCGGCGGCGATCCCCTCCCCCAGGCCCCGATTCTCGGGGAAGCTGAGCACCTCCGCTCCCGCCCGGCGGGCGACCACCACGGTGTCGTCAGTCGAGCCGTCGTCGACCACCAGCACATCGGCCTCGGGAAGCTCGCCGCGCAGCTCATCCAGCACCGCCGGAAGGCTGCGCTCCTCGTTCCATGCGGGGATGAACACCACGATGTCTGGGCCCGACATGCGTGGCAGTGTACGCGTCTGCGAGCCGACGCCGGACGCTGATCGCGGCACTACACTTGCGCCCCATGGCCACTGCGGCAGAGCTGTTCGTTCGATGCCTCGAAAACGAGGGCGTCCGGTACGTGTTCGGCATCCCCGGTGAAGAGACGCTCGATCTGAACGAGGCGCTCGACCACTCCTCGACGGTGGCGTTCGTCCCGGTGCGGCACGAGCAGGGGGCCGCCTTCATGGCCGACGCGTATGGCCGGCTGACCGGCCATGCCGGTGTGTGCCTGGGGACACTCGGCCCCGGTGCGACCAATCTCGTCACCGGCCTGGCCGATGCCTTCCTCGACCGCGCCCCGGTGGTGGCGCTGACCGGGCAGACCAGCCTGGGCGAGATGCACAAGGAGAGCCACCAGTACATCGACGTGGTGCGGATGATGAAGCCGGTGACCAAGTGGAACGCTCGCATCCACGACCCCGAGATCATTCCCGAAGCGGTGCGCAAAGCGTTCGCCGTGGCCGAGAAGGAGAAGCCGGGCGCCACCCATCTGGAGCTTCCCGACGACGTGATGGAGACGTCCCATCGACGCTGACCCCGTACCCCGCCGCCCGGCGCCGCTGGTGGAACCCGTGGCCGGCGAGCTTCACCGCGCAGCCCAGCTGCTGCAGTCGGCCGAGGCCCCGGTGATCCTGGCGGGAAACGGCGTTGTCCGTCAGAACTCCGCCGCGGCGCTGCGGCGATTCTGCGCGCAGAGCGGGTTGAACGTGATCACCACGTTCATGGGCAAGGGTGTGATCGATTCCGACAGTGAGCATGCGCTGTTCACCGCCGGGCTCCGCGCCCAGGACTATCCGCGCGGGATTCATGGGCAAGGCCGACCTGGTGGTGTGCGTCGGCTATGACCTGGTCGAATGGTCGCCGCGGGCGTGGAATCCCAATCACGATCGGCGCGTGATCTGCATCGACACCGTGGGCGCCGAGGTCGACGCGCACTACGTGCCCGACGTCGAACTGACCGGCGACATCTCGTCGATCCTGACGCACCTGGGAAACCTGATCTCGGACAAGCCGCCGGCGCGGCTCCCGGCACCGCCCTACCGCGAGATGTTTCGAGCGGTGCTGGAGGCGGGATCCGACGACGGGTTCCCGATCAAGCCGCAGCGCGTGCTGCGCGACCTGCGCGAGCTGATGGGCCCCCACGACCTGCTGATCTCCGACGTGGGCGCGCACAAGCTGTGGATCTCGCGACTGTGGCCGACGCACCAGCCCAACACCGTGCTGATCTCCAACGGGGCGGCGGCGATGGGCTTCGCCATCCCCGCGGGCGTGGCCGCCCGCATGGTGCTGCCGGCCGACCGCAAGGTGGTCACGATCTCGGGCGACGGCGGCGCGCTTGATGAACTTCCAGGAACTCGAGACCGCCAAACGGCTGGGCCTGGCGGTCGTCAACCTGGTGTGGTCAGACAGCGCCTACGGCGTGATCGAGATGCACCAACAGCGCAAGTTCGGGCGGCTGGCCGGCACCAAGTTCACGAACCCCGACTGGGTGGCGCTGGCTGAGTCGTTCGGAATCATGGGCGTGCGGGTCGGCTCAGCGGCCGAGCTGGTACCCACGCTCCAGCGGGCACTCGCCGCCGACGTCTCCTCCGTGATCGAGATTCCCGTCGACTACCGCGAGAACTCCACCTTCTCCCAGACGCTCACCGACCTCAGCCGGAGCTGAGAGCCCCGAGCGTCTCACGCACTCCGGCTCGCAGCGCCTCGAGGTCGTAGCCGCCCTCGAGCACGAGCGCCAGTGGCGATTTGCAGCTCGCCGAGCTGCCCGGCCATTACCCCGAAGGTTTCGGTGGACAGGCGCAGAGAGCCCAGCGGGTCATCGGCGTGGGCGTCATACCCCGCGGAGACGATCACGAGCTCGGGCCGGTGGGCCACGATGGCCGGGAGCGCGAGCTCACGAAACGCCGTGAGGTACTCGGCGTCTCCCGTGCCCGCCTCCAGCGGGATGTTGAGCGTGGCTGCGGTGGCGTCTGGCCCACCTCGATCGGTCGCGGCCCCGGTGCCGGGGAAGAAGCCCCAGCCGTACTGGTGCAACGACACGTACAGCACCTCGGGGTCGTCCCAGAAGATGGCCTCGGTGCCGTTGCCATGGTGCACATCCCAGTCGAGCACCGCCACCCGCTCCACCCCCCGCTCGCGCGCCTGCGCCGCCGCAACAGCCACCTGGTTGAGCAGGCAGAACCCCATCGCCCGTGATCGCTCGGCGTGATGCCCGGGTGGACGGCCGGCGCTGAAGGCCGCGATCGCCTCTCCGCCGAGCACCGCGTCGACCGCGGCGATCGCGCCACCGCACGCGTGAACGGCCGCGTCGAAGCTGTCCGCGCGACACGATCGTGTCAGGGTCGACCTGACCGCCTCCGGCCGCTGTCAGCTGCCGCAGCCGAGCGACGTGGGCGGGGTCGTGTACCCGGGTGATCGCGTCCATCGGCGCGGCCGGAGCATCGCCGGTCTCCCAGCCGGATTCGGCTACAGCAGCCAGCACGGCGTCATACCGGGCCGGCTGGTCGGGGTGCGGACCGGGATCGTGCCGGCGAAACACGTCGTTCAGGTATGCCCTGGTGTGTCGAGTTTGTGACCGGGAGGCCGTCCCGATGTTTATTGGGGTATCCGCCATGAATGCCGAACAAAGTGAGGTTATTAATCTCCGCTTAACAATCCTAGACCCTAAATCAACCCCTGAGCGTGCATAATGCCTTTCACGTTTCCGCACACCTTGTAACACGCAAGGAGCAGTATGTACCGCTTTAGCCGCGCGATATTCACGGAGATCAAGGATCTCGTCGATCCCCATCCTGACACCATCTCGGTGGCGGAGGCGAAGCGTCGCGTCCTCTACTCGTGTGAGGCAACGGTGGAGCGACTCGCTCGCGACCCGCACTACTTCGCCCGTCCCAGCCAGAGTCTCTTCTCCGAGGTGCGTCACCTGTTCTCGATCTCGAATCAGGAGCGGGTGTTCCGCTCGATCGACCGCAATATCACCTACGCGGTGGACTACATCCTGGAAGAGATCGCGCGCGCCGGGGACGGCATCTCCTGTTGCCGGGCGACCACTCGCAAGGGCAAGCCGTGCCAGCGCACGCCACTTCCCGACCGCGAGTACTGCCCGTCGCACCAGCATCTCGAAGAGCGCAATCCCGTCGCTGCCTAACCGGCTGACGTCAGCGGACGACGACGTCGGCGCCGACGCGCGGGTGTCGGCGGTCGATCAGGTACCCCGCGAGCACGCCCGATCCGAGGATCACAAACAGTCCGACGGTGAAGAGTTCAAGTGCCTTCATCTGGGACGCGGGCTTGTTCGGCTGCTGGGCGCACTGAAGCCGCCCGGACGGCATCGTCCTGCAGATCCCCCACGACGGGTGCTCGGCCACGTACACCGCGGCCTCGCCCAACCCGGACACTGCGATCGCGCAGAGGAGCGCCACGAGTGTGAACCTGAGTGCCGCCGGGCGGCGCGGCCGGGTCGCGGCCTCATACACGACCCAGGCCGCCGCCAGCGATGTCCCCAAGGCGGCCAGCGCAGCCCAGCCGAAGTACATCGCGCGTGCGGGAGTTGGGCCGTCCGGCACGGATGCCGGCCCCCCGGCCCGCAGCAGCACCACCGCGCTCAGGATTCCAGCCGCGATAACAGCCACCGCCGCCGGACCTCGCAGACGCTGGCTGTGATTCGTATCCACGCGTCCATTATACCCAGAATTACATAGCTTGCAATTCCAGGGTAAGCTGCTTGTGACGCTCCAGCCCGGAGACGCCCACGCCGGCGAGCCGGATGGCGTCAGGCCGGTCGGTGAGCGCTTTGTCGAGCAGTGCGCAGGCGCGCGCTCGGCCAACTCGTCTGCGTCATCGGTTCCCACCGTCAGGCTGTGGGAGCGGGTCACGATCGAGAAGTCGGGATAGCGCAGCTTGGTGGTGACCGTGCGCGCCGCCCAGCCACGGCGATGCAGCGAGCCGGCCAGCTCGGCGGCCATCTGCCTCAAGGCCGCGTGCAGTTCGGCTCGATCGCTGACGTCCCGCTCGAACGTCTCCTCACTCGAGATCGAGACGGCCTCGCCGGGTTCGGCCGAAACCGGCCGGGGATCAACGCCGCAGGCTCGCAACCTCAGCTCGACCCCCACCCGGCCCGGCGCAATCGCCGCCAGCAGCTCGTCGGACATGCCCGCCAGCGCCCCCACGGTGGTGATGCCGTACGCCGCCAACCGGGCCTCGGCTTTAGGCCCCACCCCGGGCAGCCTCCGCACCGGCAGCGGCGCAAGAAAGTCGGCCTCGTGACCGGGCTCGACCACCGTGATTCCCCCTGGCTTTCGGATGTCCGACGCCACCTTGGCCACCACCTTGCAGGTGGCGACGCCCAATGAGCACGACAGCCGCAGCCGCCGCCGCACCGCCAGCTGAATCAGCGCGGCCTGCTCACGCGGGTCGCCCTCAGGAAGCGACCAGGTATCCCTCGTCGATACCGACCTGTTCCACCACCGGAGCCATCCCCCGGACCAACTCCCACAACCTGCCTGACCACTCCCGGTACTCGCGGTGGTCGGGACGCACGAACACCGCCTGCGGGCACCGCCGACGGGCTTCGGACGACGACATCGCCGAGCGGATGCCGAACCGGCGGGCCTCGTAGTTGGCGGTCGAAACCACCCCGCGGCTGTCCGGATTCCCTCCCACCACGACCGGCTTTCCCCGAAGCTCGGGGTGGCGGTGAAGCTCAACCGCCGCAAAGAACGCGTCCAGGTCGAGGTGGGCGATCATACGTTCGATGATAGTCGCACGGCCGGGCGGCCAGGATCGGCGCTATTTGCGCGCAACACGTGACACCCGACGCGACCTTGAGGCGCCTCGTTCAGCCGGCGACCGGTAAGCTATACCCAGCCTTGACCCACGACGCCGACAAGCTGATACGTCAACTGTCGCTGGTCGCCTACTTGATGGTGGAACAGCGCCCGATCACGGCCCGCGACGTAAAAAGCAACGTCGAGGGCTATTCGGCCATGGGCGATGAGGCCTTCGCCCGCCGGTTCTTTGCCGACCGCACCGAGCTCAAGGGCTTGGGCGTGCCGATCGGATCCAACCGTGACGAGTTCACCGGTGAGGAGCTGTACAACCTCAACGAGGAGCAGTACTTCCTGCCGCCGGTCGACCTCAGCGACGACGAGCTCGCCGCGCTGCAGACCAGCCTGCACCTGCTCGAGGGGCAGTTCGCCTACTCCGAGCCGCTGCGGCTGGCGTTGCAGAACCTGGCGCTGGGGCGTGCACACCCCACGCTCGACCCCGGCCCCAAGACCGCCACCGTCGATCTGCTGGGATCGCTGTACTCGCCCGAGGTGGCGCACCGCCTGGCCAAGCTCGAGCAGGCGATCTCGAAGCAGCGCACCGTGCGGTTCACCTACTGGACGATCGGCAGCGACGTCGAGAAGGCACGCACCATCAATCCGTACGGCCTGTGGGAGCTCAACGGCGTTTGGTACGTCGTCGGTGACGATCTCGACCGCGAAGCCGACGACCCCGACCGCCGGCGCACATTTCGCGTCTCCCGGATCCGCGGCGAGATCAAGTTCGCCACCCGCCGCGAGCGCGATTTCAGAATGCCCGAGGACTTCAGCGTCAACGCCTACCGCGACCGCCCGCCGTGGAGGCTGGGGCGCCAGGTGCGTGGCGAGGCCACCGTCACCGTCTCGCCCGGACGCCACCTTCTGGGTGCAGCGCCGGTTCGGCATGCACGGGGAGTTCGAGGAGCTCGATGACGGCTCTGGCGTCTTCACCACCCCGTACTCAGACCTCGCCGCGTTGTCGGGGTGGATCCTGTCGCTGGGAGGCCAGGTGCAGGCCCGCGAGCCGGTCGAGCTGGTCAAGCGGGTCACCGCCGACCTGCGTGCCGTCGCCCGCGTGCACGCGCGGCAAGCCGACGGCCGTCGAGGAAGTACCGCCGCCGCCCGCTCCGGCCCCCCCGTCGCAACCGGTCAACCGAGAGCCCAGCCCCGTACCGCCCGAGCGCTTTGCGCTGCTGCAAGCCCTGCTCGCCTTCCTGCTGGCGTCCTGCGGCGATGATGCCCGTGCCCGTGTGCCCTCGGCCGAGGTACGTGACCGCTTTCGCCTGACCACCTCGGAGCTGACCGAGCACCTCGATCTGCTCAACCTGGTCAACTTCGGCGGCGGTTGCTACGCGGTCTACTGCTCGACCGAAAACGGCTCGATCATCATCGACAAGGAGCTTTACGGCGATACCTTCCGGCGGCCCGGCGCGGCTCTCCCCGCTGGAAGCCAAGGCTCTGCTGCGAGCGCTTGACGTGGTGGCGCCGCTGCTCGCCGCCGAGGCCCACAGCTCGCTGGACACCGTGCGCGCGAAGGTGGAAGCGTCGTTTGGCCGGTTTGCACTGGCCGACACCCCCACACCTGTCCAGCCCAACGCCGAGGAGTCGGTCGTCACGGTGCTGAACGAGGGAGTGCGGTCGCGACGGCTGGTCGACATCACCTACCTCTCCCGCTCGTCGAGCGAGCTCACCTCGCGCACGATCGAGCCGTACCTGCTGCGCCGCGACGAGCGCGGCTGGTACGTGGAAGCCTACGACGTCAGCCGCGACGCCCGCCGGACATTCAAGGTCGCCTACATCAAGGACGCAACCCTCCGCCAAGAGCTCTACCAGCGCCGGCCAGAGATGTCCGACCTGAACCGGGCCCTCGGTGGAGACGTCGGCATCGCCCGCGTCCGATTCTCACCCAAGCGAGCGCGCTGGGAGCTGGAGGGTCGCCGCGACGCGTTGGCCACCACGGACGAGGCGGCAGTGGTGACGATCACCTACGGCTCACCCGAGTGGCTGATCCCCGAGATCATGCGATACCGAGGCGACGCCGAGGTGCTGGAGCCGCCTGCGCTGCGCGACCGAATCAAGGCAGAGGCCACCGCGCTGGTCGATCAGCTGCGAGCGGTACCCGCCGGCTGAGAGTTGGCCAGCGCCACCCGGGCGTTTCGCTGCAGATACCTGCCGTCGCGTTCGGGCACGTACAGCCGCTCATACCTGGCGGCGAGGGCGTCACCGTCGCTCTCGAGCCATTCGCTCAGCGGCGGGTACACGTCATCGACGCCATCCGGTGAGAGGTGAGCCGCGCGGCGCTCGGCGCCCCGGTTCCACGGGCACACCTCCTGGCAGATGTCGCAGCCGTAGACGCGATCGCCGAACGCTTCGGGGAACGGCAGCTGCTCGAGTCGTGACTGCGACAGGTAGGAGAGGCAACTCGAGGAATCGAGCACCCCTCCTTCCAGAATCGCTTCGGTGGGACAGGCATCGATACAGGCGGTGCACGAGCCACAGGCATCCCACGCCGGGCTCTCGGGATCCGCGGCGGTCGGTGCCAGCTCGACATCGGTGATGAGCGCTCCGAGCACCACCCACGAGCCGTGCTTGCGCGTGATCGCAAGTGTGTTCTTGCCGTACACCGCGATCCCCGCTCGGGCCGCAGCCTCTCGATCGACGTGGTGGTTGGAGTCGACGTGCACCACGAACCGCGCGCCCGGCCACAGCGTTTTGAGGTGCTCGCCCAGCCGGCCGAGATCCTCGCGCAGCGGCTGGTACTCGTCTTGCCGGGTGTAGCGGGGAAGTCGGCCGCGAGGTACGTCAGCGGGCTTCTCGGGCTCCGGACGGGCGTAGCTTCGGGCGGCGACCACCACCGACCGAGCATTTCGCAGCAGCCGCTCGGGGTGACAGGAGCGGTCGGTGTTGGTAATCGTGAACCGCATGTCGGCAAAGAGGCCCCGCGCCCGCCGCTCGCCGATCAGCTGCTCGGTGCGCTGGTACGGCTCTGCCCGGCACACGCCGCAGGCGTCGATCCCAATCCGCTCGGCATGCTCGAGCACGGCGGCGGTCAGCTGCGCGGGGCTCGTCACCAAGTGAAGTGGATCAGAAGCCGAGCACGAACTTGGCGTCGTCCGACATCATCTCGGGCGTCCACGGGGGCGTCCAGGTGAGATCGGTGACAACCTCGCCGACACCCTCCAGGCTGCGCACGACCTCCCCGATCTGTTGCTCGATCTGGGCTCCGGCCGGGCATCCCATCGAGGTCAGCGAGTAGGTGACGGTGACTTTCTCGGGCTCCAACCGAACGTCGTACACCAGTCCCAAGTCGACGACGTCCATGCCAAGCTCGGGATCCTCGACCGCCCGCAATGCCTCGAACACGTCTTCTTCGGTAATGCTCATGCCCTCATCGTAGCCTTCGATTCCCACAGACGTGCGAATTCCCGCTCGTGGGTGAGCAGATCGTCGTGGCCGCTGAGCAACCGCTTGGTCACCGCCAGCGCCTCCCGATCGCTGCGGGCAACCCGCGATGCCAGCGACTCGACCCGGGAAATGAGCTTCTGGGGCGCAACCACCTCGTCGACCAACCCCAGCGTCCGCGCCTCCTCGACCGGAAGCACCTCGCAGGTGGCGAACAGCCGCAGCGCGACGTGCCGGCCGATCAGGTCGCCAACACGCGCGGCCGCACCCCACGGCGGTGAGTATCCCAGCTCGTTGTGGATGAATCGCAGCTTGGATCCCTGAGCGGCGATGCGCCAATCGCACGCCAACGCCAGATCGATCCCGCCGCCCACGGCGTGGCCGTTGAGCAGCGCCACGGTTGGCACCGGCAGCACCGCGATCCGGCGACAGGCATCGGTGCCGCGAGCGGTCACCTCGGCCCCGCCCAGGCCCTCCATCGACGCCAGGTCGGCACCGGCTGAGAACAGGCGGGGCCCCGCCCCGGTAATGGCGATCAGACGCACGTCGGCGTCCTCGCAGAGCTCCTCGCACACGGTCGCCAGCCGCTCGAGCGTGTCCAGCCCCAGTGCGTTGTCGTGTCCGCGCAGCGTGACCACCGCAAAACCGTTGCGGCGGGCGACGTCCACCTCGGTCGGCCCGCTCGCGGAGGAGCTTGCAGGGACATCGGGCGCCGGCTGATCCTGCCCGTCAAGCTCGATCTCGAGCGCCTCGGCCAGCTGCACCTTGGACATCCGCCGATAACCTTCGATGCCGGCGTCGCGGGCACGATCGTGCAGTTGGTAGAGCAGCAAAACGAGTCTCCGTCCGGTTGGGGTTGAGGAAGCCTAAAGCCTGATTTCGGCGTGGCGATCCTGCGAGAAGAGGTGGATCGAGTCGACGAACCGCACCCGGTTGCAGCGCGAGCAGAGCACGATCGAGTGGCTGCGCGCGCCCTCGGCCATGTACCGCACTCCACGGAGCAGGTCGCCGTTTGAGATCCCCGACGCGACCACGATCACATCGCCGCGCACGAGGTCGTCGATACCGAAGATCTGGGAGATGTCGGTGATGCCGTACTCGGCAGCCCGATCGATCTCCGTGCGGCTCATCGGCCACAGCTGGCCCTGGATCTCACCGCCGAGGCAGCGCAGAGCCGCAGCCGAGATGATGCCGCCCAGCGCGCCGCCGATGCCGATCGCAAGGTGGTCGTTGGTACCGCGCACGGCCGCGTCGATGGTGGCGGTGATATCGCCGTCGGAGATCAGCTTGATGCGGGCGCCGGCATCGCGGATCTCGGCGATCAGATCGTCGTGGCGGGGACGATCGAGCACGATTGCGGTGACGTCGGCCACCCGTCTGCCAAACGCGTCGGCGATCGCCTCGAGGTTCTCGGTGACGCTCTTGCGCAGATCGATGCGCCCCTTCGCCACCGGGCCCACCGCCATCTTCTTCATGTACATGCGGGGAGCGCGGGTCATCCCGCCGGGAAGGGCCGCCGCCAGGATCGCGAGCGCTCCAGACTGACCGCGGGCCAGCACCGGACCGCCTTCGACCGGGTCGCATGCAAGTTCCAGCTCGATCCCGCCGCCGCCGCCCAGATGGCTGCCCTCGGCCAGCGGGTGGTCCGATTCGGGCCGGCCGATGACGACGTGACCGTCCAGCCGCAGCCGCCCCAGCGCGTCCACCATGGCCTCGGTCGCCGCCTCATCGGCGCCCCGGGCATCGCCTCGGCCGAGATACCTGCCGGCCGCGAGCGCACACCGCTCGGTGACCGACACGAGCTCGGTGCATGGACACGGCCATGCGTCTCCCGCAGAGGCATCGAACTCTGCCGCTGCATGCATTGAGGGAACCGCCACGGAACCTAGCCTAGCGCGACCGTTCGCCCTCCGGCGCGTTCCAGGATCAGGTCGATCACGTCGACCAGCGCGGCGTTCATGTCCCCTGCCTCGATCACCGGCACGCCGGTGCGCTCGGCCCGTCCGACCAGATAGTCCTGAATCCGGCGGATCTCGCCGAAGCGCTGGAGATAGCGTTCCATCGCCCGCGTCCCGCCCGACTCGTAGTCGCGGAAAAGGAAGTTCGCCTGGTGCATGTCCTCGTCGCTGATGGCGAGCACCACCTGCACAACGACGGCGGCGTGATGCCGCTCCGGAACCACCAGACCCGGTACCAGATGGATGCCCTCGACCACGGTCGAGAGCCCCTCCATCACCGCCCGCTCGATAATCGCGTTGGCGCCCACCGCAACCTGCTCGGCCTGTTGGATGAAGCCGTACAGCGCCCGATCCTCGGCGTCGGGATCGGGCATCGGGATGCGCAGGCCCTCGCCGGCCTCGAACGAGGAGAAATGCAGCGCCGGCATCAGTTCCGGCGCGAAGAACGCACGCATGACCTGGCGAACGGCGTCGGTGGACGTGATCCGGCTGATCCCCAGCCGAAACGCGATGTCGGTCGCCAGCGAACTCTTGCCGGTGCCGGTCGCCCCTCCCAGCATCAGCACCAGCGGCCGGTCGAGGTGCATCACCTGATGCCAGCCGTGATAGCGCGCGAGCATTGCCGGCGTGTCCTCGCGGCCCAGAACCCCTTCGACCAGCCGGTGGAGCTGGTCGATCGACATCTCGTCGGCCCCCGACTCTCCCACCTCACGTTCGATCACCTGAGCAAGCTGGTAGGCGCGCTCGGCCTCAAACCCCGACAGCATCAAGGTCTGCGCCATCCTGCCCTTCGAGTAGGGCAGCCCCGGCCCGCGGCCGCGGATGCGCGGCTCCGCCCGGGGTTGCTCCGGCAACGGGGCCGGTGGGCTCTCACTGCGCCAGAAGCGGAGGTCACGCATATGCCGCCACCGCCTGATCGGCCAGCGCCATCAGCGCCGTGTCCAGCTCTGCGTCCCCGTGGATCGAGCGGGGACGATTGTCGCAGAAGACGATCCGCTTGCCGCGCTGCTCGGCCGCGGCTACCACCACGTCGATGGCGGCGGCCTTCAACTCGACCAGAAACACGTCCGCTCGATCGACGTCGGGCTGCTCCAGGGCCTCCCGCAGAGCGGCGCGATTCGAGAGTGAGCCCACCACCGCGGTCACCTCGGCGCCACCGTCCTCAAGCGTTGTCCGCAGCCGATCGTGGATGACCGCCGGCGCGGTGGTGAAGTAGGCAACCCGCTCGCCTGAGACATCCTCGGCCGCGACCGGCTCGAGCACGGTTTCGACGACCGGGATCCCCGGTCTCACCGCCTCAACCGCGGATCGCACCTGTTCGACCTGTTGTGCCGATGCCAGCGGAGGCTCGCACATCGTCAACACCACCATGTCCGACACCAATACCCGAAATGGACCCATACCCGTCATCAACTCGTGCGACGGTCGGACAGCCGACGTTACCAGCACAGTGCGCCCGGCCGCAACCGGCGGAATCGCCGCACCCGAACCTTCGAGCAGCAGCATGTCCGGGCGGTCGGCGGCCGCCAATTCGGCGGCCGCCCGCACATTCGAGTCGTAGGTCGTGCCCGCCAGCCCGCCCCCACAGCGGCGCGCGCCCACAGTCGGCACCCCGGCGAGCACGGCGTCCTCGAGGTAGTCGGAGGCGGCGTGCTGGCCGGCGCGGGCGCGCACCAGCAACTCATGCGCTCCCAGCGTCGCAGCGGTGGGATCCACCGGCGTCGGCTGCGCAGGCCCGCCCCGCCCCATGGCCACCACCACCACCCGGCGGCCAGACGCTGCCACCAGACGGGCGGTATGCGCCGAAACGGCCGTCTTTCCGATGCGCTTGCCGGTACCGATCACCGCCATCGTGGGAGCATCGACCGGCGCGCGCGCCGGGGCACGAAAGTCGAAATCGGGGCCACTGTAGGAGAGGCCCGCCGCCAGCGCGTGGCTGACCAGCCAAAACCGTCCCTGTTCCGACAGCACCGGCTCATCGGAGAGATCCAGCACGTGTCCGGCCCGGTGGACGCGTGCCGCCGCGACCATAGCCTCCGCCGGATCATCGGAGACGCGTGTCAGCGGAAACCCGTACTCCGGCTCGCCGTCCAACTTCTCCCCCCCACCCAGCAGCAGCACGGCCACCACCTCGCACTCCTGGGCGGCCTTGACCAGAGCCGCTCGCACCACCTCGGGGTGATGCTCGCCGTCGACCAGCGCCAATGTCCGCTCCACGGTCACCGCCCCGGCGCGGGCGAGAACTTCTCGTAGGTGAGCGTGACTGGAGAGAAGCGCACGATCGGCTCGCGGCCGTGAAACGGGAACCTGCGGTAGACGTGCACCTCGTCGGACGAGATCTCGACCACGTTGTAACAGGGGCGGGTGTTGCCGCGCAGCCGCAGCGAGGACACCGTGCCCGCGTTCACCACAAACAGATCCTCCAGCCGCCACGCGTACGGCACGTGCTTGTGCCCCGACAGCACCAGGTTGACACCCGCCTGCTGCAGCACCTCGAGCGTGTCCCCGGCATCGTGGACGACGTTTCGCTCGCGTCCCGTGCCGGGGATCGGAAGCAGGTGGTGATGCAGCACGAATACCCGGAAATCCGCCGGTGGTGCGAACTGCTCGCTGATCCATGTGTAGCGGCCCCGGCCGATCGTGCCGTGATCGAGATCCGGCTCGGACGAGTCGACCGCCACGAACGTGATCCCGGACTTGCGCAAGACTGTGGAACGCGGGCCGATCAATTGCTCGAAATGGGTGTAGCCCACATTCCTGGAGTCGTGGTTGCCCGGAATTGTGATCACATCGGGGCAGTCGAGCCGGTCGAGGTACCCGCGGGCGTCGCGGTACTCCTGCTTGTACCCGAAGGTGGTGAGATCGCCGGAACACACCACCACGTCGGGTTCCAGGCGGTTGATCTCCTTGATCGCGCGTTCGAGCAGGTTGGCGACGAAGTAGGGCGACCCACAGTGCAAGTCGGAGAGATGCGCGATGGTGAACGGCTTGGAAGCCACACCCCGATCATATGCGCGAGTCGGCGGCATCCGCACCCGGGACTACCATTTTGAAGCGGGATGCAGGAACACCATAGCTTTCACGCGTTCGTGGGAACGAGCCCCCCGCGGTTCGCCGACCCCGCCGAGCGCGAGTGCGCGCTGCTATTCGATTACCACGGCATCCCGTGGGTGTACGAGCCCCACACGTTCCCGCTGGAAATCGCCGAGGACGGCACGGTGCTGGAGGCCTTCACGCCGGACTTCTATCTGCCCGAACAGGATCTCTATCTCGAAATCACCACCATGAAGCAGTCACTGGTCACCAAGAAGAACCGGAAGATGCGCCGGCTGCGGGAACTTCACCCCGACATCCGGATCAAGCTGTTCTACCGTCGTGACATCGACGCGCTGGTGCAGAAGTACGAACTTGGCGCCGCGTGAGTGCCGCCGCCGACCCGCTGGCGCCGTGCACGCCGGGTGACGTCTACCTCGGCCGCGAGCTGATCGCCGATCGGGTCGCAGAACTCGGGGAGGCCATCAGCCGCGACTATCGGGGACGAGAGCTGGTGATGGTCACGGTGCTGAAAGGCGCGGTGGTGTTCCTGGCCGATCTCTCGCGTGCCGATCACCATCCCCCACCGGCTCGAATTCATGGCCATCTCCGCCTATCGCGGGGCCACAGCCGGATCGACCGGACGGATCCGGCTGTTGAAGGATCTCGACCGGCCGGTGCGGGGAGCGCACGTGGTGATCGTCGAGGACGTGATCGATACCGGCCTGACGCTGCACTCCTTGCTCAAGACCCTGCGCTTTCGTGGCCCCGCATCGATCGAGGTGTGCACGCTGCTCGACCGGCCCTACCGGCGATTGGTCGATATCCCGGTGCGCTACTCGGGCTTCACGGCGCTTGACGGTTTCGTGGTCGGATACGGGTTCGACTACCGCCAGCAGTTCCGCGATCTGCCTGATATTCACGTGCTGGAGAGCTGAGCTCTCATGTGCGCCGCGTGAGGACGGGTTTGGGAAGCGGGCTACGATTCGGCTATGGCACGTACGAAATCCGCTGGGCCGCGATCGCAAGCTGTCCGCCCGAATCCTGACCACGGCCTTCCTGCTGGGACTGGTGTACGTGGTCGGTTTCGCGGTGCTGGCGCAGGTCTTCAACCTGGGCCTGATCCCGGTCGTGATCCTGGCCGCCGTGCTGCTCGGGGTGCAGTACTGGACAAGCGACAAGATCGCGCTGGCCACCGCCGGCGCCAAGATCGTGACTGCCGAGAGAAGCCCCGGAGCTGCACGCCTCGATCCAGCGGCTGTGCATCAGCGCCGACCTGCCGATGCCCCGGGTGGCACTGATCGACGCCGACATGCCAAACGCCTTCGCCACCGGCCGCACCCCCAAGCATGCCGCTGTTGCGGTCACCACCGGCCTGATCAAGCGACTCGAGCCGCATGAGCTGGAAGGCGTGATCGCACACGAGCTGAGCCACATCAAGAACCGTGACGTGGCGATCATGACGATCGCAAGCTTCTTCGCCATGATGGCCGGGATCATCGTCCGCTACGGCTTCTACTTCGGCGCGTTCGGCGGGTTCGGAGGGGGCCGCGACAACGACCGCGACGGCAGCGGAGCGTCTCTGATGGTGGTGATCCTCGTCTCGGTGGTGGTGTACGCACTGTCGTTCGTGCTGATCCGAACGCTCTCTCGCTACCGCGAGTTCGCCGCCGATCGCGGCGCCGCCGTACTCACCAAGTCGCCCTCCAGCCTTGCATCGGCGCTGGTCAAGATCTCGGGCACCATGAGCCGGATCCCGCAGAAGGATCTGCGCATGACCGAGGGCCTGAACCAGTTCTTCATCATTCCCGGCAGCGTCAAGGACGGCATCTCGAACCTGTTCTCGACGCATCCTCCGCTGGAAGCTCGGCTGGAGCAGCTGCGGCAGCTCGAGCGCGAGATCGAAGCACTCTAGCTTCGACCTCTGTAGGATCATCCCTGCAAATGGGCTTGCTGGACTCTCTGCTGGGCCGCACGAGACTCGAGCGGCCGTCTCTCGATCGGCTGTTCGCAGTATCCACTGCGCAGGTGACCCTCTCGACCGGACTCGGGCTCGAGCCGACCGACCGTGCCGCCATCTGCTTCAAGCCGATGTCCTCGGCGCGCTTTCGGGAAAGCGGCAAGGACATCGAGGAGATGACCCGGCTGGCCTTCAAGGACGAGGGCATGAAGATCGACCGCAGCGTCGACAGCTTTGGCTACGAGTGGCTGACGCTGACCAGCTCCGACTTCGAGAACCTGGTGACCACGATCCACGTCACCGCCCAGTCGATGATCGACGAGGGTTTTGGGGAACAACTGTTGTGCGCCATGTTCGCCTTCGCCGAGAACGTCCACTTCATCTACAACTTCAAACGGGGGAAGTTCTACCCGTTCGTGCCGAGCGGCCCGCAGACGCGCGACTCCGATCGTGAGCTCGAGCTGCAGGCCAAGCTCGAGCAGGAACTTCCCATCGAACCCGAGCTGGAACGCTGGTTCCCGCTGTGGGATGCCCCGGTCTGATGCTCGAATACAACCGCGAAGCCGCTCGTGAAGCCAGACGCCGCCGAATCAGGCGAGAGCGGATGATCGGTGCAGGCACGCTGATCGCGGTCGTCCTCGGCGCCGGGGTGATGCTGTGGCCGCACGGCTCCCAGACCCGCACGACCGCGGTGGTAGCACCAGCCGAAGCCCAAGCCGCCGGCACAGCTCCCACGAGGCGGGCGACAGATCCTGCCGCACTACCGGGTGGTCGCCTACGACGGCGCTCCCCAGACGCCCGTGCTGGGGCCACTGGGAGTCGGCACGCGTGATCAGGCCGCCGCCAAGCTGAATCAGCAGGCGGAGGCATACGACACGCCGAAACGGCCGGTGCTACCCGCGATGGAGCTGATCGCGACCATCGCCCAGCGCGACGCCGGCCTCGACGGCAACTACAACGCCCGCCAAGAGGACGACGTGATCGCCGACTATCTGGCCGCTGCCCGCCGCGCCAAGATGCTGCTGATCCTCGACATCCAGCCCGGCCAGTCCAGCTTCATGACCGAGGTGCACCACTTTGGCAAATGGCTGCGGCAGCCCGACGTCGGCATCGCGATGGATCCCGAATGGAGCATGCAGCCCGGGTGAGGTTCCCGGCACCGTGATCGGCTCGACCAACGCCACCATCGTCAATCAGGTCGCCGACTACATGGCGGGCTTCGTGCGCAAGTACAAGCTGCCCCAGAAGCTCCTGATGGTGCACCAGTTCACGTCCGACATGATCAAGAACCGAGGCCAGATCCAGACAGTGCCGGGAATCGCCACTGCGGTCACGGTCGACGGTTGGGGCGGTCGCGCCGCCAAGCTCTCGAAGTACCACCTGTTTGCCCGCACCAAGCCGGGTCGATACAACGGCCTCAAGCTGTTCTACACGCAGGACACCAACCTGATGAAGCCGCCGAGAGGTGATGCATCTGCATCCCTCGCCCGACGTGATCGTCTACCAGTAGCTCAGCCGGGGACGGCGCCCTCGCCGGCGAACGCTTCGCGCGCCTCTTCGAGCGTGGTACCGGGATGCGGAAGCACGTGATCCGACGTCACCAGCTCAGCGTCGCCGACCCGCTCGCCGGCGGTCGACACGAACTCGATCAAGGCATCGAAGCTCGACCGAAAGGCGGCGTCGTCACCCGCCGCAGCCGCGTTGGCGACCGCGTTGTCGAGCTCGTTCAGGGGGCCGATCTGGTCATCGTCGAGCCGGAACTGACCGTGTTCGAGGATCCGGACGATCACTGTTCCGTCCCTTCCTTGGCCGGTTCCGCCGCGGCCTCTGCCGCGGCCGTCGCCGGCTTCCAGCTCCGCCGCCGGGCCGGAGCCCTGGCCGAGCTCTGCCTTCATCTTGGCGAGCTCCGCGTCCACCTGGTGTGTCGGCGGTGAGCGCAGCGATCTGGCGGTCGAGGTCGGAGCCCGCGGGCGCGGTCAGATCGTCGATCGCGCCTGTGTCGACCAGCTCGTTGACCGCGGCCGCCCGAGCCTGCATCTGCTCGGTCTTGTCCTGCGCGCGGCTGAGCGCCATGCCGACGTCGGACATCTCCTCGCTGAGGCCGGTGGTGGCTTCACCGATCCGCACCGAGGCCTCGGCGGCGGAGTACTGCGCCTTGACGACCTCCTTCTGCGTTCGGAACGACTCGACCTTGGTGGACAGTCGCTGTTCCTGCTCGATCAAGCTCTGCTGCTGGGCTTCCAGTGCCGCGATCTGCTGGTCGAGCCCTTGCAGCTGACCCTGGATCAACGCCTTGCGCTCGAGCGCGGTGCGGGCGAGATCCTCCCGATTGGCGCCCAGCGCCTGCTTGGCCTGGCCGTCGAGCTTGACCACGCTCTCCTCGAGCTTGGCCGTCTGCAGCTGCAGTCGCTTCTTGGCAGTGACCACGTCCGCGACGCCACGCTTGACCTTCTGCAGGCTTTCCAGCTGCTTCTGGTAGCTGTAGTCGAGTGTCTCTCCAGGATCCTCGGCCTTGTCGAGCGCCTTGTTGGCCTTGACCTTGAAAAGCGTGGTAAATCGGGACATCAATCCAGCCATCAATCCTCCTCGGACCCACCTCGGTGTTCGGGCAATTCTAACGCGTCCAACTCCTGCAGGGCGGCGGCCGCCTCGGCCCGCAGGCGAGAGCGCTCGAGCTGGCTGTCTTCGGGAGTCACCTTGCCGGACGCGATGTCCTGTTCGAGCTCCTGAAGGGCGGCAGTAGGCCTCGTCCCGGCGCTCCGCGGCTGCCAGTCGCCGCCGCTCCACCTCGCTCAGCGCCGGCTCGACCGGCTGCGACTCCGGCACCACGAACGGCCAGGCCACGAACACCAGCACCGCGATCACCAGTCCCGCGGCCGCAAGCGCGGCCACCGCAGTGCTCACGCGCGGCGAGCCGCTTCGGGCCCGACCGCCCGAGCGTACCGGCGGGCGAGCATCCGCGCCTCGCGCGGATCCGGCCAGATCGTGATCGCCGCGCCCAGCAGGAACACCACTCCCGCCAGCCAGATCAAGCCGACCATGGGGTTCACCAGCACCTTGACCTGGACGTCGCGCCCCTGGATCCCCTGGAGGATCGCGTACACGTCGGTGAGCGACGGATACACGGTGCGGATGTCAGCCTCGGCCGACTGGCGCTGATCGGCGTCGGTGAACTGGCGAATGCCCGGCGAGATCGAGCCGGCCGGCTGGCCGTGATCGGTCACGTTCAAGCGCACGCGGGCGGTGATCGAGTTCTGCTCGCGAGTCTGGAAGATGCCGGCATTGGTGAGCGTATAGCCGTCCACCGAGACCGACTGGCCGGGCTTGAGCAGTGCCTGGGTGGAGCTTCCGTACTCACCCGAGGCAACCACGCCGACCACCAGCAACACCACCGCCAGGTGCACCACGTAGCCGCCGTACCGGCGGCGGTTGCGGCCGATCAGCTCGATCAACGCGCGCGGATAGGAATCGCCGGAGAGTGCCCGTCGGGCCACCGTCCCGCGCGCGAACTCGAGTCCGATGCAGACCACCACGAACACGCACAGCGACAGCGCCGTGAGCCCCGCGCGTGCTCGATGCGAGGCCGAAGAACGCCAGCACCACGGTGGCCGCCAGGGCTGAGACGATCGGCCAGCGGAAGGTGCGCATCAAGCTGCGTGGAGAGGCCCGCCGCCACGCGATCATCGGGCCGATCCCGATCAACATCAGCAACGGCAGCCCGAACAGCACCAGAAAGAAGTTGTAGTAGGGGCTCGACACGGTCGACTGCACCCCCCGAGCGGCATCACTCAGCACCGGGAAGACCACGCCCCAGATGACCGCGAACACCAACGCCAGCAGCAGCAGATTGTTGAACAGGAAGGTGGCCTCCCGGGAGATCACCGACTCGAGCTTGTGGTCGGCCCGAAGCAGCGGCAGCCGCCACACGATCATGGAGGCGGCGAACACCAGCACGACTGCGATGAACCCGAGTAGAAACGGGCCGACGGACGACTGCACGAACGAATGGATCGAGTTGACGATCCCGCTGCGGGTGAGGAACGTCCCGAACAGGGCGAGGGCGAAGGTGGCCGACACCAGCGCCATATTCCACACCTTGAGCATGCCTTTCTTCTCCTGCACCATGACTGAGTGCAGGAATGCGGTGGCCGCGAGCCACGGCATCAGGGCCGCGTTCTCGACCGGGTCCCACGCCCAGTAGCCGCCCCAGCCGATCTCGACATACGCCCAGTGGGCGCCCAGCAGCATGCCGATCCCCAGCGCCGTCCACGAGATCAGCGTCCAGCGGCGCACGGACAGAAGCCAGCGAGCGTCGGTGCGGCCCGTGACCAGCGCCGCCATCGCAAACGCAAACGGCACCGCACACGACACGTAGCCGAGATAGAGCATCGGCGGGTGGATTGCCATGTAGGGGTTCTGCAAGGACGGGTCGAGGCCCAAGCCGGCCGTGGGCGTCGCGCCGGAGACCTTCTCGAACGGCGACGACACAAACGCCGTCATGCTGGCGAAGAACACCATCACCCCGCCGATCACCGCGGTCACCCACGGCATCAGCTCCCGATTTCGATTGCGGTTCTGGTAGGTCACCAGCGCCCCGCACGCGGCCAGCACCGTGAGCCACAGAAGCAGCGAACCGGGCTGGCTGGCCCACAGTGACGTGATCGTGTACACCAGTGGCAAGCCGCGGCTGGTGTGGTCGACCACCTGCACCAGCGAGAAGTCGTGGGTCAGCAGCGCGTATTCGAGCGCAGCCACGGCCACCACCGCGCAGGCGAGTGCTGCCACCAGCGCGTTGCCGGCACTGCGGGCGAGCCGGCGGTCATGGCGAAGACCCGCCAACACCCCGGCGACGGTTGTGTAGATCGCCAGTGCAACCAGCACGTACAGGGCAACAGAACCGAGGGTGGTCACCGGCCGCCGGCCTCCGGGATGGCGAGGGACATGGCCTGAACGGTACCGGCTTTGGACGGCTGCTGCGCCGCGGGGTGGGCGGTCGAACGTCGCTTCCGTTGCATCTTTCGTGTACGTTTCTTTTGGGGTTATTCCGGGCAAGGGGGAGAGATGCGACGTTACGCTCCGCTCGCGCTGATTCTGATCGCGAGCTTTACATTTTCTGTTGTCAGTGCTTCCGGCGCGGTTTCGGCGAACTCACAGCAGTTCGGTGGGACCAACGGACGGGTGAACTCGATCGTGAGAGTCGGAAACGTGGTCTACGTGGGCGGCAAGTTCACGCAGGTGCGCGACAGACAACGGCGACACCTTCCCGCGGAACAACCTGGCGGCGTTCAATCTCACCGGTGGCAGCGTGACCGCCTGGAACCCCAACGCCAACGGTGAGGTGCGCGCGTTGACCTCAAACGGCAAGCGGATCTTCGCCGGCGGAGCCTTTACCACGATTCGCGGTCAGGGAGCCAAGCGGATTGCCGCGATCTCGTTCGCCGGTGGACGCCTGTGGGGCGGAGGTGCGGGCAACGTGGTGCGCGCGATCCGTCTCGACAAGACGCGTCTGATCATCGGCGGCACGTTCAGAGCGGTGCAGGGCAAGCGCCGCCACCGCGCGGCCGCACTCAGCCCCAAGACCGGAGCCCTGCTGAAGTGGGCCCCCAACGTCAACCGCGCAGTTGACGCGATCGCCGTGTCTGCCAACCGCATCTATCTCGGCGGCGAGTTCACCGCAGTCAACGGCAAGACCGAGCGCCACATCGTCGCGCTCAATCGCATCACCGGCGCTCGGATTAGATTCCCTGACGTCACCTTCCCCGTACTCTCGCTGGCGCTCTCGGGCAGGCTGTACGTGGGTGGCAGCGGTGCCGGCGGCTGGCTGACCGCGTTCACGCCCGCCGGACACAGGGTGTGGCAGGTACGCACCGACGGCGGCCTGGCTGCGATCGCTGTGACCGCGCACCAGATCATCGCCGGAGGCCACTTCAACAACGTCTGCACAAAGGTGATTGGATGCCCCAGCAAGGTCGTGCGGCACAAGATGTTCGCGGTCGGGCCCGGAGGCGCACTGCAGCCGTTCGCGCCGACTATCAACTCGGTGCTGGGAGTGTTCGCCTTGCGCGCATCCAAGGGCAATCTCTGGGTGGGCGGCGACTTCACGGTGATCAACGGATCGACGCGGGAGCATCTCGCCCGCTTCACCTACAGCTGACCGTCCAGGGCGCCCGATCGCAGGGTCAACCCGACCGATTATGAAACAGCATAGAATGCTCCGCGTGCCTCGCGTTCTGCCCAACAATTGGGATTGCCCTGATCGGGATCGCCCTGCTGACAACCAGTTCCGCAGTGGCGGCAGTCGGCAGCACGCCGGCGTCCACCTGGCAGACCAACGGCCGGGTCGCGGCCATCGCGACGGTAAACGGCGTGACCTACGTCGGCGGGACGTTCACGAGGGTCACCGACCACTCTGGGCAGTCCCTCACCGTGACAAATCTGGCCGCATTCAACGCGGCCGGCGACGCCATCTTGACCTTCCATCCAGTCGTCGGCGGTCAGGTCAAGGCGCTGGCCGCCACCAGCTCGATGGTGATCGCCGGCGGCGGGTTCACCACTGCCGGCGGGAAAACGCGCCTCAGGATCGCCGCCTTCTCTCGTGCGGGCGCGCTGCTGTCCTACCCAGCCCACACCAACGGTGAGGTGAGTGCCCTCGCCATCGGCCACAACCGCCTGTATGTCGGCGGCACGTTCACCCAGGCAAACGGCCACCCCCGGTCGAACGCCGCCGCCTTCGTCCTCAGGACAGGCGCCGTGTCTCGGTGGCGAGCAGATACCGACGGTCGGGTCACCGCGGTGCTGGTACAGCCGCGACGGATCATGCTGGGAGGGTTCTTCACAACGGTCCGCGGCGAGCGCTCGCGCCGCCTGGCCGCTGTTACTCCCGTGACCGGAGCCAAGCTGCCGTGGCGAGGCCATCCCAGCGGGCAGGTGCTGACGCTGGCGCAGCAGGGTCGCCAGATCTATGCCGGTGTGTCCGGCTTGGGCGGAGCGATCAACCACTTCTCGGCGGTTGGGAACCGCGTGTGGGTGCGGCAGGTCAACGGCAACGTCAAATCGATCACGGTGATCGGCAACCAGGTGTACGTCGGCGGCCACTTCAGCGGCATCTGCGTGCGCCGCCCGCACTGCCCCGCTCTGGTCACCCGGCGCCATCTGCTGTGGCCTGAAGACCTCGAACGGCGATCTCACCGCCTGGAACCCCGAAGCCAACAGCGACCTGGGCGTGTACGTACTGGCCCGAGCGCCCGCCTGGCTCTCGGTGGGAGGCGACTTCACGGTGATCGGCGGCGTCAGCCAGGCGCACTACGCCCGGCTCCCGATCTCTTAGGGTTCTTAGGTTGCGTCCTTGGACGCCGAATACTTGCTCGGACACTTGGTCAGCAGCGAGTCCGGCTTGCCCTGAAACACCCCGGTCGAGCTGAGCCTGCCGGTGACGATCACGCTGCGCCCGACGCGGAACGCATCCGGGACGGAGCCGGTGTAGGCCACAGTGACGGTTCGAGGTGTGCTGAAGTCGCGCAGCACGAACCGCACCGGGCTCTGATCCCCGGTCGCCGAGACGACCTTCCCGGTCAGCTGCACCGTCTTTTGCTGGGCGCCGTCTTTGTCGGCCATCAGCTGATTGACGCTCACCAGCAGCTGTCCCGCGCCCGCGAACACGAAGTACCCCATGAACGCGACCAGCATCATCGAAACGACGAGAGCTATCACCAGGCGCGGCCGAGCGTTCATGACGCCAGACTAGCGCTACTCGGCGCTTCAGGCAGTCGGATCTGGCACAGCGAACCCGAGATCCAGGCACAGCTGACCACGCTGGGTCTCGCGCAACGCGTCGGTGTAGCCCTGGCCGTAAGCCGCCCGCAGGAACCACCCCAGCAGCTCGGCATCCACCTTATCGGGGTCGACCTCGAACACCTCGGCCCACAGATCGGCCAGCCGCAGGTCGATCGTCATCGCAAGGTTGTCGCGTTTGGACTCCATATTCGAATCGTAGGAACGCGGTCGGACGTCAATCATCTACGCTCCTTTGGTGCCTGACAACGCCCAACAGAACGACTGGCTCGAGTGGGAACGCGAGGTGAATGCAGCGATTGCGGTGCTGCGAGCCGACGGAGGCCACCCGCGGGTCGTGCAGCTGCTCGAACACCAGGTGACGGTGGCCCTGCACAACGCCTACTGCGAACAGCCGATCGCGTTTCCCCGCTCCGGCGTGCCGCTCGGCTGACGATTCACTGAACCAGCCGAGTGCGACCGCGGTCTAACCGATGTCCGTAACCCGCTCGCAGGAGGTTGGAGATGTCGGTGTCCGTTCAACGGCTGGTCGTCATGGCCGCCGCGCTGGTGCTCGCCGTGTTCGCGTACAACACTCTGGCCGGGCCACACCCGCGCGCGGTGGCGGCCACGTCACCCAAGCCCGACATGCCGAGCTTCCTGCGCTTCGACGGTGAGGGCGGCGTCGCCATCCGCCCCGACCGCGCCACCATCCACTTCACCACCAGTGGCGAGGCGAGCACACTGGTGGACGCCACCAACCAGGCCAGCAAGACCATGCGCGCAGTGATCTCCGCCATGCACGCCGGCGGCGTCGCGCGCATCAACATGGTCACCGACGGGGCCAACGGGTACCAGACCTCGACGGGGTACCACGCCGACCAGAACCTGACCGTGACCGTGATGAAGGTGGGAACGACCGGCAAACTGACCGCCGCCGGCCTCGACGCCGGGGCCACCGCCAACTACGGCCCTGACTTCTCGGCCGGGGCGAAGCACGCCGGCCAGTCCCGGGCGATCCGATCGGCGGTCGCCGACGCCCGCTCCAAGGCGGACGCCGCCGCCGCGGCCGCCGGCCTCCACGTCACCGGCGTGATCTCGGTGTCGGAAGCGCATGTCGCCTACGGCTACCCGACATACATGGGTGACACCGCCGCCAAGGCCGCCGCACCGGGAGCACTCGAGGTACCGATCCGGCGCGGCTCACAGCGGGTAACCGCAAACGTGACGGTGGTGTTCGCCTATGCCACCGGCGCAGCTACCGGGTAGCCCGTGAGGTCAGTCGTCGGCCTTCTCGAGCTCGAGCGCGGCCGAGTTGATGCAGTACCGCAACCCGCCGGCCTCACGCGGCCCATCCTCGAAGACGTGGCCGAGGTGGCCACCGCAGTTGGAGCAGATGACCTCGGTGCGCCGCATGAAGAAGCTGCGGTCGTCGTGGGTCTCCACGCCGTCGGCGGACACCGGCTGAGTGAAGCTCGGCCAGCCCGTGCCCGAATCAAACTTGTCGTCTGACCGAAACAGCTCGGCGTGGCAGGCGGCACAGCGGTACACACCGTCGTCGTGACAGTCGTAGTAGGTGCCGGTGAAGGCCGGCTCGGTGCCCTTCTCGCGCAGCACCTGGTACTGCGCCGGGGTCAGCTCGGCTCGCCACTGCTCTTCGGTCTTGGTGATCTTGCTCGCCATACGTTGGCTCCCATTTCTGGTCGAAGGTTCCCTGAAGAATACGCTCGATGTGGTCCCGGTATGGCGCGGATTGTTACACCCCCGGGCGGGCGCCGGTCTGCGAGCATGCGTGTATGACCAGCGCCGTCAGCATCGAGATCGCCGGGCCCGAGCGGATCGCAGACGTCGAGCCGCTCTACCGTGAACTCCACCGCCACCACCGTGAGGTGGCGACCTCACGGCTGGTTGAGGATGAGGATCTGTCCTGGTCGAGACGGGCGGCCTGGTACCGCGAGATACTCACCGGTGGTGACGGGTTCATGGTGCTCGCCCGCCGCGATCAAACGCCGGTGGGATACGCCGTGGTCGAGATCCACGCCGGCCCCGACGACACCTGGCCGGTGGGAGACACCCACGCCGAGGTACAGTCGCTGGCGGTCTCCCCCGGCGAACGCGGCTCTGGGCTGGGCAGCCGGCTGATGGATACCGTCGATGCCGAGCTGATCCACCGAGGTGTGCACGACCTCGCCGTGGGGGTGCTGGCCGGAAACGAGGACGCCATCCGCTTTTACGAGCGCCGCGGCCTCCGCCCCGGCGAGCTGCAGATGTGGAGGTTCGGTGTCAATGACCCGCCTGAATAATTGGTGCCTGGCACCAATTATTCAGGATGGGGCTGCGATCGTGGTGTTCGCGGTGCTGGGCATGCTGTCGCACGATGGCTCGGTGTTTGTGGCGGGGTTTGCGCGGGATGCCGTGCCACTCTTGGTGGGCTGGTTTGGCGTTGCCGTCGTGGTCGGAACGTACCGCCGCCCCAGCCGCGGGAAGCTGCTGATCACCTGGGCGATCGGGATTCCGCTGGGAGTCGCGATCCGAGCGGTGGCGCTGGGGCGGCATGCCGACGGCAAGCAGGCGGCCTTTCTGATCACCACCATGGTGTTCACGCTGGCGCTTGTGCTCGCGTTTCGGGCCGCGGGGGCGTACCTGGCTCAGCGATCGCCGGAGCGAAGCCAGAGCGACACCTGACCGGGCTGAAGTGTCGATCCCACCACTCCCACCAGCTCGTCGACAGCGCGTCGAGATCGATCTGCTGACGCAGGCGGGTGCTGAACTCGTCCAGTGTCCTGGCGGCGTCGTAGCTACTGCGGTAGAAGCGGTGGTCGACCAGCCGCTGCACCCGTCGGCGCACGGGGTGAAACGCGATCGCGACCGCCAGCGTTGAGAGCGTCACCGCCACCGAATCCGACCAGCCCACCACACTGCGAAAGCCCGTCGACAACAGCACCACCGCCCCCAGATAGAGGGCGCCCAACGTGACCGCAACGCCTGCGTACACCAGCGTGCGCCGGATGATCACGTCGATCTCGTACAAGCGATAGCGAAAGATCGAGATGGCAAACGCGATCGGCAAGAGCGCCCACGACGAGAACCACACGATCTCGGGCACCACGTCACTGCCCACGCCGATGATGACCATCACCACGAACGCGGCGATGATCCATTTCAGCTGCTGGCGTTCGACGATCGTGCCGTGGCGGTAGCGCACCACCACTGCCGTAACCCCGGCTGCGAGCAGTCCGAGCAGTGCGAACGCTGCAACGTTGAACACATACCCGGCCCCCGCGAAGTACACAGGGTTGGGGATTCGCTCGTCGATCTGCGACTCCCCGAACACCGTCCCCAGCGTGGCGGCGGCGAGCGCGGCGCCTGCCACCCACGCCACCGGGCGCCACCGCCGGGACGGGAGGTGGCCGTCCGGAATCAGCAGACCCAGGAAACACGCCGGCAACCCGATCCCGACGATCCAGCCGGTGTCTCCGACCAGCCCCACGGGCGTGGTGGCCGGCCAGCCCGTACCGGCGTTTTCGAAGTACGTCGCGCTCACGGCAGACACCGAAATGATGAACGGCGTGACGCACAGGATCCACGCGAGGGCATTCTTGGGTTGGCGCCCCACCACCAGGGTGCCCACGACCCCGTAAGACATCACGGCAAGCACGCCCGAGATCCCCGAGGCCACTCCGCTGGTGTCCCCGGCGGCGGCGAACACCACCAGGTTGATCAAGGTGACAACCGTCAACACGACGCCGATGCAGGTCGCGGTTCGGCCTGTCATGAGAGTGCTGGAGCGGATTGGTTCACCACGCTAAGTCTCCCACCGGACCGTTCCGGAGTCGTTACGGACGTCCGCGTTAGCAGTGATCGCGGGGAAACTCATGCGTCCACGTGCGCGCGAACACCCGATGCCCACGTTCGCGCACGTCCAGCTCGGATGTGACCAGGAAGTGGGTGGCGGAGCTGGTCATCACCCCGGTCGCGCGAATGTCGACCCGGGAGTCCTCACGGCCGCCCACCGAGGTGTTCTCGACCCGCACCTCGGCCGACAGCGGATCGCCCTCCACCACGCTGTATGAGGCGACTGACGTGTCCTGATAGAGCAGCCCGTTGGGTATCCGCGTCAACCCGCCCATGTCCCAGTCGAACGACAGCTCGGCACGGCCGCTGCCGAGGTCGCGGGTGACGGTTCGAGACCCGCCGGGCCTGCCCTCGACCTGCTCGGTGGCAAGCGGCGCGGGCTCCTGCGGTGGATCGGGCGGCCGCGACGGGCCATCCTCGGCCCTCGGCGGACGCGTGGGCAGCACCAGCGCGCTGTCCCCGCCGAGATGCAGGTTGAGCGTCACAGGCTCCGGCGACGGCCACGCCAGCGGCCAGTAGCACGGCGAGACCGAGAGGCGGATGCGGCTGCCGGCCTCGAATCGATGCGCGATCGAGTCGAGGTTGACGGTGATTGGGTACTCCCGCCCTGGTTCCAGTCAGGGCCGGGCGTGCGTGGGAATCGCGATGACAGAGGTTGAGCTGAGCGCGCGTCACCAAGAGCGACGAACCGTCGGCGCGCAGCTCGCACAGCCGGACAGAGATCAGCGCCACCGGCCGGTCGGAGGACACCCCGACCGTAACCACCGGGAAGCCCAGGATCTCGAGCGGCGCTGGCAGCGGCGAGCCGGTGAAGGTGAGCGAGCGGGCATCGTCCACCAGCTGGTCGACCGGAAGGTCGGCCGAGCGGCCGTCGGCGCACCACGCGCCGCCGTCGAGACCGACGGTCTGGACGCTGCCGATGCTGCGCGTCAGCTCGTGCGACACCGGATCGCCCAGCTCGCCGTCACCGAGCGCGAGCGACAGCGGCTGACTCAGCGGCGACGGCCACCGCTGCTCTGCCACCCACCGTCCCGGTC
This sequence comes from uncultured Actinomycetes bacterium, assembly GCA_963729195.1. Taxonomy (GTDB): domain Bacteria; phylum Actinomycetota; class Thermoleophilia; order Gaiellales; family JAICJC01; genus CAVPTL01. The sequence goes on along the minus strand of CAVSNF010000019.1, from coordinate 319,742 downwards.
GCTGCTCCAGGTTGGCGCTGGGCGGCACCGAGTCCTGCATCCAGGCCACCACCGTCGGCTCACGGTCGATCCCATTGTCGATGCCCTTGAGCCACCGGTCCCACCAGCGCACGAACTCGCTCAGGATTCCCACCGCCGGGCCGGGGTTGCCGTGCACCGGATCGTTGTGCCCCCACGGCCCGATCAGCGCTCGCCGCGGCACGTCGAGGCCCTCCATCAGGCGCAGCGCGGCGTCGTTGTACCCATCCGTCCAGCCGGCCACGCACATCACCGCGCACTCGATCTGGTCGTAGGCGTCGCGCACGCTGCCGTTCTCCCAATACGCGTCCCGTCGCTGATGCGCAAGCCAATGCTCGATCCACGGAGGCTGCTCGAGCCGCTCCAGCCACATCTCACGCCAGCGCTCACCCACCACCTCGGGGTCGGGCGGGCGGGCCTGCCAGGCGTGCATGCAGGTCGACCAGTGCACCATGTCCATCGGCTCAACCAATCCGCCGCGGTAGTGCACGTCGTCGGCGAATCGGTCATCCGAGGCAAAGCACGACGCGATCGCCTTCAACGCCGGCGGCCGCAGCGCCGCGACCTGGAGCGCATTGAAGCCGCTCCAGGAGTAGCCCATCATCCCGACCTTGCCGGTGCACCACGGCTGGGCTGCCAGCCATGCGATCACCTCGACGCAGTCGGCCTGCTCCTGCTCGGTGTACTCGTCTGTGAGGATGCCGTCGGACTCGCCGCTGCCGCGGATGTCGACGCGCACGCCCGCGTAGCCGTGACCCGCAAACCAGGTCATCTGCTGATGGTCGCCGGCGACCGTGCCGTCGTTGAGCCGGTAGGGCACCGCCTCGAGCACCGCGGGCACGGGATCGGCGTCGGCATCGTCGGGCAGCCACACCCGCGCGGCCAGGCGGGTGCCGTCGCTCATGGGGATGAAGAGGCCGGTGCGGACGGTCGGGGTACGGGGAAACGAGGTGACGGTGAGAGGGTCGGTCAAGAGCGGAGAAGGATCCCAGAAACCGGTCGATCACGCGACGGCTGCGGCGGTGACCGATCCGGTAGGTTCCCCCAATGGAGCGCCCCCAACCCGTTCGAGACCTGGACTGGGATGCCGAGCAGGCGCGTGACCTGACCGAACGGATGCTGGGCATCTGGAGCGAGTTGCTGGAGGGCATGCGCGACCTGCCGGTGAGCCGGGTCGAGCCGGCTGAGCAGGTCGCTGAGGCCATGAGCTTGCCAATCCCTGAATCTCCGATGCCTCTCGACCAGCTCGAACTCTCAATGCGGCAGATGGTGTTCGAACACTCCACGCTCTGCGGCCACCCAGGCTTCCTGGCCTACATCTCGGGGGCGGGCACCACCCCCGGCGCTGCTGCAGACCTGCTGGCGTCCGCGCTCAACCCCAACGTGGGCGGCTGGGTGCTCTCGCCCGCGGCCACCGAACTCGAGTTCCACCTGATGCGCTGGATGGCGGAACGGTTCGGACTGCCCAGCGGCGCCGGCGGCTTGATGACGAGCGGCGGCGCCACCTCGAACCTGACGGCACTCAAAGTCGCCCGCGACAACCGCGCCGGGGGCGACGTCCGTCGAGACGGGGTCACCACGCCGCTGGCGATCTATACCTCGCGTGAGGCCCATGCCACGATCGAGGAGGCCGGGGACATACTCGGCTTGGGATCTCGAGCCGTGCGGCTGATCCCCACCGATGAGCAGAAGCGCATGCGCACCGACCTGCTGGAGCAGGCGATCGTCGACGATCTGGCCGCTGGGGTGCGGCCGATCGCGGTTGCCGCCACCGCCGGCACGACCGGCACCGGCTCGATCGATCCGCTGGACCAGGTGGCGGTGATCTGCCACCGCCACGGCCTGTGGTTCCACGTCGATGCCGCCTATGGAGGCGCTGCCATGTTCGCCCCCTCGCTGCGGCCCTTGATCGCCGGCATCGAGCTGGCCGACTCGCTCGCGTTCGATCCCCACAAGTGGTTGTACACCCCGCAGGCGAGCGGCTGCCTGCTGGTGCGAAACCCCTCCCTGCTTGCCGCCAGCTACGGCTCCGAGGCCGCCTACGTGTACGAGGACCGCGAGATGACCAAGGCCGGCTCGAACTTTGGCGACCTGGGGCCGTCGTGGTCGCGCCCGTTCATGGCGCTGAAGGTGTGGATGTCGTTGGCCGCGTACGGCCTGGACGCCTATGCCCGGCGCATCGCCCACGACGTGGATCTGGCCAAATACCTGCACGCCGAAGCGGCACGTCGCGAGGAGCTGGAGCCGATCGCCCCGGTCGCCCTCTCGATCGCATGCTTCCGCTACGTACCGCCGGATCTGCCATCCGGCGAGGGACGTGAGGTATACCTCAATCAGCTCAACGAGCGGCTGCTGCATGAGATCCGGGTACAGGGCCGGACATTCCCCAGCAACGCTGAGGTCGACGGCGCGTATTGCCTGCGGGCCTGCATCGTCAACTACCGGGCCGAGGCTGACACGATCGACGACCTGCTGGATACCGCCGTGACGCTCGGGCGGCAGTTGGATCAGCAGCTGCGCCCGTCAGTCGGGTAGCAGCGGCACCGACCAGCCCTGGTCGCGTCCCAGCAGCACCGCTCTCGTGATCGCCGCCGTGCCGAACCGCGCCCGCACCTGATCCACCGCCGCATCGAGCGCGCTATCCCGGGCGCGCTCGAATGGGAGCATCAGCTGCATCGGGGTCTCGTTGTCCAGATTGGCGACCGCCACGCCGATCAGCGTCAGGCCGCGGTGACTGATCATGGGCGCGGCGAATGCCAGTAGCTGCCGGGCGGTGGACAGAACCAGCTGTGTCTCCGCGGTCGCAAACGGCAGTGTGTGCGACCGCGTCGCCCGCGAAAAATCGTCGAAGCGAAAGCGCAGAACGACGGTGCGCCCGACCCGACCGGCGAGTCGCATCCGCCGGGTGACGCGGTCGACCAGCGAGATCAGGATGGCGTCGATCTCCTCCATCGACCGCCTCGATCGGCCGAGTGCCCGCTGCGATCCGATCGACCGCCTCCGGCGCCTGGTCTGTACGGGTCGGGGATCGCGATTGTGAGCGAGAGCATGCAGATGCCTCCCCGAGGCGCGCCCCAAGAGCGACACCAGTGCGGCCTCGTCGAGCCGGGCGACCTGGGCCACGGTCACGATCCCCCGCTCGCGCAGCTTCCTCGAAGTCACCGGCCCCACGCCCCACAGCCGCTCCACCGGCAGCGGGTGCAGAAACTCGAGCTCTCCGTCGGGCGGCACCACCAGCAGACCGTCGGGCTTGGCCACCCCGCTCGCCACCTTGGCCAGAAACTTGGTGCGAGCGATGCCGACAGTGATCGGCAGTCCCACCCGTTCCAGCACCGCCCGGCGCAGCCGCACGGCGATGTCGACCGGGGATCCGGCGATCCGCCGCATCCCGCGCACGTCCAGGAACGCCTCGTCGATCGAGAGCCCTTCCACCAGCGGTGAGATGTCGTCGAAGACCCGGTAGACCGCCTTGCTCGCCTCGGAGTAGGCGGTCATGCGCGGACCGACCACGATCGCGTGCGGACACAGCCCGCGCGCCTGCCGACCGCTCATCGCGGTGCGGACACCGTGGGCCTTGGCCTCGTAGCTGGCTGCCAGCACCACCCCGCCCCCGACGATCACCGCCCGTCCACGCAAGCGGGGATCGTCTCGCTGCTCGACCGACGCGTAGAACGCATCCAGATCGGCGTGGAGAATGGTCGCCTCGGCCATACCGAACGTATGTTCGCATAGACTGGCGGTCTACCGCAAAGACTGCGCCGCGACGGCCCGCTCGGCGAGCCTGGCATCCCCCAGCTGCTCGACCCAATCCGCGAAGTCGGCCGTCGGGCCGGCCCAGGCCAGATCGTCACCCTCGCTGAACAGCTCGGCACCGTCTCGGAGCGTTGCCAGATCCTTGAACAGCAGCGCCAGTTCACGCCGGTCGTCGCTGAGCACCTCCGCGGGAAACTGCTCGACCGGGCCGTGCGTGTTCAGCAGGCGAGCGGCCGTGACCCGGCCGATCCCGGGAATCCCCGGATAGCCGTCCGCCGCGTCGCCGACCAGCGCCAACAGGTCGGGGATCAGCACGGGATCCACACCGAACTTCTCGCGCACCCCCTCGGCATTTCGGATCGCGTTGGCACGCCGGTCGACCTGCACCACCCGGTCGCCGCGAACGGACTGTCCCAGATCCTTGTCCGGCGTCCAGATCCGCACCTGCTCGACGGCGTCGTCGGCATCTGCGATGCGGGCCGCCGAGGCCAGCCCGTCATCGGCTTCCAGCTCGATCATCGGCCAGATCGCGACCCCCATCGCGGCGACCGCCTGCTCCAGCGGCTGAAACTGCGAGAACAATCGCGGATCGACCCCCGCTCCGGTCTTGTACCCGGGCCACAGATCGTTGCGGAAGGACTCGATCACGTGATCGGTTGCCACCCCGATGTGGGTCGCCCCCTCCTCGATCATCTGCAAGAGCGAATGCAGAACACCGATGACTGCACCGAACTCCACGTCTTCCGAAGCGCCCCTGCGCCTGCCGTAGAACTGGCGAAAGAGCTCGTAGGTGCCGTCGATGAGGTGGATGACCATCGGGTCGGTGAACCGTACCTCGCGATCTCGGGTCGCCCGACGCGCTAATCTTCGGGCACGCGCGATGAGGCTCGCGCCTAACCGCCCTCAGGGGCTGATGGCCTCTACCACTCGGTAGAACCACGTCCTGGAGGTGTGCGGTGAGCGATCTAGCCCTAGCAGCGCTGCTGACGACGGCGATTCTTTTGGCGAGCATGGTGTCGATCGAGGCCGGCCTCTCGGTCGCGCTGATCGAGCTGGCTGCCGGCGTCGCGGTGGGAAACCTGTTCACGGTGAGCGTGCCCGACTGGCTCTCGTTCATCGGCACGTTCGCGGGTGTGCTGCTGACGTTCCTGGCGGGCGCGGAGGTCGACGTGCCCCAATTTCGCCGCGAGTGGCGGGCCAGCGTCCTGATCGGCGCGGTCTCGTTCGCCGCGCCGTTCGTGGTCGCACTCGGTGCCTGCTACTGGCTGGCCGGGTGGAGCAGAGACCAGGCCGAGATCGGCGGGCTGGCACTCTCCACCACCAGCCTGGCGGTCGTCTACGCAGTGCTGGTCGAGACCGGCCTGAACCGCTCGATCATCGGCAAACGGATCATGTCGGCGACCTTCATCACCGACATCCTCACGGTGATCGGCCTGTCGGTGCTGTTCGTCACCCCCAACCTGTGGGTGATCCCATTCGTGGTGCTCTCGATCGCATTCATCTGGGGCCTCCCCAAGATCGCGCCGTGGTTCTTCGGCCGCTACGGCGACCGCGTGATCGAGCCGGAGATCAAGCTGGTGTTCGCCGCGCTCTTCGTGCTGATCTACTTCGGCACCAAGGCAGACAGCCAACCGGTGCTGCCCGCGTTCATCCTCGGCCTGGCGATGAGCGGGCACTACGTCCAGCACCGCCAGGAGCAGGAGCGCCTGCGCGTGGTCGCATTCGCGTTTCTGACGCCGTTCTTCTTCATCAAGGGCGGGCTCAATGTGTCGCTCTCGGCGGTGTGGGCCAACCTGGGTGTGCTGGCCCTGCTGATCGTGGCCAAGATCGCGCCCAAGTTCGCCGGCGTCTACCCGCTGGCGCGCCGCTACGCCAAACCGCACGCGGCGTTCACGACGCTGCTGATGTCGACCGGCCTGACATTCGGCACGATCACGTCGCTGTACGGACTCCAGGCGGGGATCATCGACGAGACCCAGTTCTCGCTGCTGGTAACCGTGGTCGTGCTCTCGGCGATCGTCCCCACCGCGATCGCCCAGCACTTCTTCAGTCCCACCGCAGAGCAGGTCGCCGCTGAGGTCGACCCCAGCGAGCGAGGCGCGCCCAGCCTCGCGCGAGAGAGCGCGACCGAGCCGGTCTAAACGGCGGTTGGGAGGCGCACCGTCGCGACCGTGCCACCTCCTGGCCGATCCGCGAGTGAGATCGTCCCCTGCTGAACCTCGGCCAACGCCTGGGAAATCGCGAGGCCGAGCCCGATGCCCTCGCCGTCATGGGCGAAGCGTTCAAACAGGTGGTCGCGCACCTTCGGGTCGATGCCGCGTGCCGCGATCGGCAACCGTGATCTCGACATGCTCACCGCGGGTCGTCGCCGAGAACTCGATGCGCGAGCCGGCAGGGCTGTGCTCCTCGGCATTTCGGGCGAGGTTGAGCACGATCTGGCGCAGCACGTCCTCGTCAGCCGACACGCTGCCGCCGTCCACCGCAATCACCGCCCAGTCCCGCTCGCCCAGACGTGACAGCTGCGAGGCGATCGACTGGAGCAGTGGCTCGACCGGGACAGCCACGATGTTGAGCCGCTCAACCTCGCTCGCGCGGGCCAGCTGAAGCAGCCCGTCGACCAGCCGGCCCATCCGATCGATCTCGGCGATCGCCACCTCCACCGCCTCGTCGCGCTGCTCCGTGGTGGCGTCGGGATTCTCCGCGAGCAACTCGAGATGGCCGCGAGCGATCGTGAGCGGGGTGCGCAGCTCGTGCGACGCATCCTCCAGGAACTGCTTCTGCGAGTCGAAGGCCGTCTCCAAGCGGTTGAGCATGCGGTCGATGGCAGCCGCCACCGCACCGATCTCGTCGCGGTTCTCGAGTCCCGTCCGCAGTCCCATGGCATCTGGCGCGACCTCGTTTGCCAACGTCGTGATCGACTCCAGCGGCCGCAGGCCGCGGCGAGCCGCGAACCAGGCGCCCACCGTGGTCAGAACCACGCCGACCGCGCCGGCCAGCAGAGTGGCGTGAAGCAGGCTCTCCATCGATTCCAGCACCGGCTCGAGCGGGGCCGCGGCCAACGCGTATTCACCGCTGTCGATCGGCACCACGCTGACCCGAAACTTCCCCGACGGAAGCTGCAGTGTGGCCACATGCGCTGTCTGGGAGAAGAGCCCCGACTCGCGCGCCCGGGTGGCGAGCGCGCGCCCATCGGCGTTGGGGGCGATCACACGGTGGTCGTCGTACAAGGCGAGCAGGTGGCCCGAGGCGACCGCTTCGCGGGCGTGGACGAATCGCTCGCCCGATCCCGGCTCATCCCCGTGTTCTGCTCCCTCAGCTCGTCCGCCGAGCTTGTCCGCGTCAGATCGGAGTGAGCTGTCGACCCGGTTGAGCGCGTTGCGGTGGGCGTACTCGTACACGGTCAGCAGGCTGATGGCGAGCACGATCATGGCCAGGCCGGCATAGAGCAGCGCCAGCCGCGTGCGCAGCGAGACGTGCCTGATCATTCAGGCGAGAGGCGATAGCCGACGCCCCGAACTGTCTCAATCGTGCCCGGCGCGAGCTTCTGCCGTAACGATGCGATGTACACGTCGATCATGTTCGAGCGCACGTCGGTGAGGGTGTCCCACGCACCCTCGGCCAGCTGAGACCGGGTCAGTACCTGACCGGGATTTCGCATCAGATGGGCGAGCAGCGTGAACTCCCGGTTGGAAAGCGTGTAACACCCCCGGCGGTGATTCGAGCTCACGTTTGTACACGTCCAGACGCGTGCTTCCGGCGCTGAGCAGCTCCACCGGCGGCTCGGCGCTGCGGCGGATCTGGGCACGAATTCGAGCGGTCAGCTCCCTGAACGAGAACGGCTTGACGACATAGTCGACCGCCCCCAGCTCCAAGCCGTGAATCCTGTCCTCCACCGCCGACCGAGCGGTGAGCATGATCACCGGCATGCCCGGCACCACCCCCCGTAGCGCCTCCAACAGCTCGAACCCATCCGCCCCCGGCATCATCACGTCCAGCACGGCCAGCGTGGGCGGATCGGCGCGGGCGAGCGACAGTGCCTCATCGGCGCTGCCCGCGGTCTGCACGTCGAACCCCTGCGTGCGAAGGCCCCGCTCCAGCAGACTCAGAAGCCGCGGTTCGTCATCCACCACGAGGAGGTGCATGACCTGACGGTACCGCGACGTGCCCGCGACCGGCGACCGAGCGTGAATAACCGTTCATGTTCCGCGGCCACAGTGGAGTCATGAGACACCACCGGATACGCCACCGCGACCTCGGCCGCGCTCGCATCTCCCGCCTCACCAGGGTGGCCGCCGCTGCCGCCGCGACAGGGGCGCTGGTCATCTCGGTGGCGGCTGCACGCTCGAATCCGGGTCGGTTCACGTCTCCGCCACAGCCGGCGAGCGTTGTCCACCAGTGTGCATCGCGGCCCAGAGCGCCCCCAGCAGCCCGCCGTCGACAACCACGCAGCCGACTGCGCCACCAACCACCACGCAGCCGGCTCCGCCACCGGTCACCTCGACCTCGTCACCACCGATCACGGTCACAGGCGGATCATGAGTTCGTCGAGCGTCAGCGCGCGTTTCGACGCGCTCGGGACGACCACCGTGGTGGCGGTCACCAGTCCCCGCCGGCTGGCCGCGGCGGTTGCCGAGGTCGAAGCCGAGATCGCCGAGATCGACCGCACGTACAGCCGGTTTCGGCCCGACTCCGAGCTGATGCAGCTGCAAGAGGCGCCCGACAGTCCCGCCACGGTCAGCCCGCTCTTGGCTGAGGCGCTGAGCGTGGCTTTCAGGGCCGCCGAGGCGACCGGCGGGCTGGTCGACCCCACGGTCGGAACCGCGGTTTCAGCGATCGGGTACGACCGCGACTACGCCCAGTTGGTGCCGCTGGATCGCCCCCTCCCCGACGAACGCCGGGTTCCCGGCATCAGCACGGTCGGTTTCGACAAAGCACGGCGGGAGGTGCGCGTCCGCCGGGGCACGAACCTCGATCTGGGGGCGACCGGGAAGGCACTGGCAGTCGATCGGGCGGTCGCACGAGCGGCAAAAGTCGTGGGCTGTGGGGTGCTTGTGAGCATCGGCGGAGACCTCGGCACCGCAGGGCCTGCGCCGGCGGGCGGATGGTCGATAGGGATCGCCGACGACCACCGGGCCGACCTCGATCAGATCGAGCAGGCGATTGCGATCACCAGGGGGGCGATCGCCACGTCCAGCACCACCACGCGCACCTGGGAAAGAGCCGGAGAGCGTTGTCACCACATCGTCGATCCCCGCCGCGGCCGCTCCGCCGAGGTCGTGTGGCGAACGGTCACCGTGGCTGCCGGTACGTGTGTCGCAGCCAACGTTGCCAGCACCGCCGCTATCGTCGATGGGCGTGGTGCCTTGGCGCGTCTGACCCGGGCGGGACTCCCCTCCAGACTGGTGACAGCCACAGGTGACGTGACCAGTGTGGGCGGATGGCCGAACGCCGGGGAGAGCGAGTGAGCACGATCGGGCTGGACACCCGCACGCTGTGGTACCTGACCCGCGGTACAGGGATCGTCACGCTCATGCTCCTGACCATCACGTTCCTGCTGGGACTCGTGAGCATGAGTCCGGGACAGATGCTGAGCATGCCGCGGTTCGTGATCGCAGGACTGCATCGCAACCTGTCCCTGCTGGTGGTGGTGTTCGTGTGCGTGCACATCGCCACGGCGGTCGCTGACCCCTATGCGGGAATCCGGCTGATCGACGCGGTCGTGCCGCTGGCGTCGACCTACCGGCCGGTGTGGATCGGCCTGGGGGCGGTCGCGGTTGATCTCCTGGCCGCCGTGATCGTCACGAGCCTCGTGCGAGTCAGGCTGGGTCATCGAGCATGGCGCGCGGTGCACTGGGCCGTGTACGTGATCTGGCCGGTGGCCGTGATCCACGCGCTTGGCTCCGGCTCGGATGTGCGATCGAGAATCCTGCCGGTGGTCGCCGCCGTCTGCACCTCGCTGGTGCTGGCTGCCTCCGGTTGGAGGGTGGTCACGGCAGACATTCCGGCGTGGCAGCGGGGAGCTTGGGGAGCCGTCGGCGTCGGAGTGATGCTGGCCGTGACCGCCTGGACGCTCACCGGTCCGCTTCAGCCGGGATGGGCGAAGTCTGCGTCGTTCGCGCTGGCGGGCATCCGGTGAGTGCGGCCGTCACCGCCTACGACCGACCGCGCACGGCGGCTGCCCCCGCCGGGGTGCCGCGGTTGCTGGCCGGTCATCGAGCGCATCGAGGCCGAATGAATTTGCACGACCACCTCGACTACTACGGCGATCCCCGCACGGCGGCGTACGCAGCCCCGCTTTGGCCCACCGTCGAACGGTCGGGACTGGTCGGCCGAGGCGGCGCGGGATTCCCGACCGCCCGCAAGCTCGAAGCCGTCAGGCGGGGCCGCGGCCGGGCGATCGTGGTGGTGAACGGGATGGAGGGTGAACCGGCCAGCGCCAAGGACCGCTACCTGCTCTCGGTCGTCCCCCACCTCGTCCTGGACGGAGCCGTTCTGGCGGCGGCCGAGGTCGGTGCCGACGCGGTCAAGCTGGCTGTGCGCCGTGACCGCGTGGATGCGGTGCACTCGCTCACCCGTGCGGTTTCCGAGCGTCACCAGTTCGGGCTCGATCGGATCGAGCTGAGCATCCATCAGGGACCACCGCGGTACGTCGGCGGTGAGGAGACGGCGGTCGTCCACTGGCTCAACGGCGGCCCGATCCGCCCCCAGTCGGTGCCCCCTCGTCCTTTTGAACGGGGTGTTGCCGGGCGACCGACGCTGGTGCTGAACGTCGAGACGCTCGCCCATATCGCTCTGATCGCACGTTACGGAGACGCATGGTTTCGCGCATTCGGGCCCTCCCACGCTCCCGGGAACGACGTTGATGACCGTGACCGGCGCAGTTGCAAACGGCGGGGTTGCGGAGGTGGCGATGGGGGCCTCACTGAACGCCGTGGTGGAGGCGTGTGATCCGCACTCGAAGCCGGCGATGGTGCTGGCCGGCGGCTACTTCGGCGGGTGGATTCCCTGGGAGTCGTGCGCGGGGCTGCGGGTCGATCCTCACCAGCTGAAGCAGTCGGGGGCCGGGCTGGGAGCCGGAATCCTGATCGCAGCGCCGGAAGGTACCTGCGTGATCGCAGAGACGGCCAGGATCGTTTCGTACCTCGCCGGCGAGAGCGCCGGCCAGTGTGGCCCGTGCTTCAACGGGGTGGCCGCGGTGGCCGGCGATCTCGCGCGGCTGTGCTCGAGGCCGACCGGGGGCATCACCACCGCACGGCTGCGCTCGCGCATCAGCGTGATCGACGGGCGTGGTGCGTGCGCCCTCCCGGACGGCGTCCGCCGGCTGGTGGCAAGCGTGCTTGACGGCTTTCCCGATCACGTCGCCCAGCACGAGCGCCACGGCGGCTGCCTCGATGCCCAGCCACTCGCGTTGCCACTGGTTTCGCGTCCGCAGGCGGAGGCTGACTGGCGATGAGGCAGCGTCAGCTGCATGTCGACCCGATCGCGTGCGACGGGCATGGTCTGTGCGCCGACCTTCTGCCGGAACGAATCGAGCTGGACGAGTGGGGGTATCCGGTGATCGATCGAACGCCCGTGCACGGCATCACCGCGGTGCACGCCCGACGGGCGGTTGCAGCATGTCCCAAGCTCGCGCTGCGCCTGGTGCGGGCGCAATGATCACGTGGCAGCGCGGTCGACACCGACGGTCGCTCAGCTCGCACGGCAGAACACTGGCGTGGAGGGCAATCGCCGGCTTACCGCCGCGCTCGGTGCGGTGTTGCTGGTGCTGTTCGCGATCGAGGGCGGAACGATCCCGTTTCTGGGGCAGCTGGAGGTTGTGCACGTGGTCGTGGGACTGGTGCTGATCCCGATCGTGCTGCTCAAGCTCTGCACCACCTTCTACCGGTTCGCCCGGTATTACACCGGCAACCCGGCGTATCGGCGAGCCGGCGCGCCCCATCCGGTATTGCGAGTCGCCGGGCCGTTCGTGGTGCTTACCAGTGTCGCGCTGCTCGCCTCTGGCGTGGCGTTGGCGATTGTCGGCCGTAACTCTCAGACCGTGTACACGATCCACAAGCTCAGCTTCATCGTGTGGTTTGGGGCGATGACAATCCATGTGCTCGGGCACGTGTGGTCGCTGCCGGCGATGGCCGGCCGCGACTGGAATGCGGCCGACCGGATCTCCGGGTCGCGTCTGCGGCAACTCTCGGTCGTGGGAATCGCCGCGCTCGGAGTGCTCGTGGCGGTGGTCGTGTTCCCGCTCCTCCCCGCCTGGGGGCACGGTTAACCGCGCCCGCGGTCGCGGTACCATCGCACCGTGACCGCACTGGCCCGAAGCCCGGAACGACACCTCAGCCACCGCACCGGATGGCTACGGGCAGCCGTGCTCGGCGCCAACGACGGGATCGTTTCGGTCGCGGCCATCATCGTGGGCGTGGCGGCGGCCGATTCGAGCCGCTCGGCGATCCTCACGGCAGGCGTGGCAGGCCTGGTCGCGGGCGCCGCGTCGATGGCCGCCGGAGAATACGTGTCGGTCAGTTCGCAGGCAGACGCCGAGCGGGCTGACCTCGCGCTCGAGCAGGAGGAGCTGCGAAGCGATCCGATCGGCGAACGTGCCGAACTGGCCGAGATCTACCGCGCCCGCGGGCTTTCTCCCGAGCTGGCAGAGCAGGTCGCCGGCGAACTGAGCGCCGGCGACGACCTGCTCGGGGTGCATGCCCGGGATGAGCTGGGGATGACCGAGCTCTCCCATGCCCGGCCGTTTCAGGCAGCCGGTGCGTCGGCTGCATCCTTCACTGTCGGTGCCGCCCTGCCGCTGTTGGCGGTGATCTTCGCGCCGTCCTCGTGGCGAATCGAGGTGACCGTGGCGGCGACGTTGGTGGCGCTCGCTCTGACCGGCTGGGCCGGGGCCCGCTTGGGCGGGGCGCCCGTCGCCCGTGGAACGCTGCGCGTCACCGTGTGGGGTGTCGCGGCGATGCTGCTGACCATGGTGGTGGGTCGTTTGGTCGGACATGCCGTGTGACTGGAGCGTCAGTCAGACCTCGACCCGTGACCCCATGATCACGGTGCGATCGCGCGGCAGGCCGAAGTATTCGGCGGCATCGGCGGTGATGTGCGAGGTCGACACGAACAGGTGCTTGCGCCAACCGCTCATGCCCGGGGCGTCGCCGACGCGAAGCTCGATCGTGGAGAGGAAGTACGACGCCTGATCGACCTCGAGCGGGCACTCCAGGCCTGCGGCGGCGGCCAATCGAAGCACGCCGGGGACGTTGGGAGTGTCCGCGTACCCGAATCGCGCGGCGACGTGCGAGATGCCGTCGTCGGTGTAGCCAAGATCGTCGACCACAAGCCGATCGCCCGGGGGCACGTGCGGAACCGGCAGCGTCTCCAACGAGAGGATCACAACGTGCTCGTGCAGGATGTGATTGTGCTCGACGTTGGCCCGCATGGCCAGCGGAGTCGTGGTGTTGCCGCGGTTGAGGAAGACCGCGGTGCCGGGCACCCGCTGGAGGGGCGGCTCGCGCTCGTGGAGCTCGTCGATGAACGCGCGCAGCGACCCTTCGCTGCGCTCACGCTGTGCGGTCACGAGCGCGCGTCCGCGCTGCCACGTGGTGAGTATCGTGAACACCGTCACGCCGATCAGGAGCGGCAGCCACGCGCCGTGTGTGAGCTTGGTCAGGTTGGCGGCAAGGAACAGCAGATCGACCGCCAGGAAGCCGGCCGCGCCGGTCAGCACCAGCCACAGCGGCTTCGTCCACTGGTGGCGCACGATGTAGAAGAAGAGCAGCGTGGTGATCGTGATCGTGCCGGTGACCGCCATACCGAACGCGAATGCCAGAGCGGTCGACGTGCGGAAGGCGAACACCAGGGTCAGCACCGAGACCATCAGCACCCAGTTGATCCACGGCACGTAGATCTGTCCGATCGTCCGTTCCGAGGTGTGGGCGATCCGCAGCCGCGGCAGGTAGCCGAGCTGGACCGCCTGGTGGGCGACCGAGAAGGCACCGGTGATCACGGCCTGCGAGGCGATCACGGTCGCTGCTGTGGCGAGCACCACCATCGGCAGCTGCCCCCACTCGGGCACCAGCAGAAAGAACGGGCTCGAGATCGCGTCGTGCGGATCGGAGAGCACCAGCGCACCCTGGCCCATGTAGCTGAGGATGCACGCCGGAAACACCAGCACCAGCCACGCGCGCGTGATCGGCGCGCGGCCGAAGTGCCCGAGATCGGCGTAGAGCGCCTCGGCGCCCGTGATCGCGAGCACCACCGCCGCCATGGAGAAGAACGCCATCGTGAAGTGCCCGAACAGGAACCCCAGCGCGTAGGTCGGCGACAACGCTTTCAGGATCTCGGGGTGGTCGGCGATGCCGTTGATGCCGCAGGCGGCGATCGCGAGAAACCAGACGATCATCACCGGGCCGAACAGCCGTCCCACCGCAGCCGTGCCGATCCGCTGAGACGCGAACAGCACGATGATCACCACCGCGGTGATCGGGACGACGGCATCTGCGAGCGACGGCTGCACGACCTTGAGCCCTTCGACCGCCGAAAGCACCGAGATCGCCGGGGTGATCATGCTGTCACCGAAGAACAGCGACGCACCGAACACACCGAGGCCCGCCAGCACCACCTTTGTGCGGCGGCTGCCGGACACCCCTCGGCGCCTGATCAACGTGATCAGGGCGAGAATCCCACCTTCGCCATCGTTGTCTGCGCGCATCACCAGCAGCACGTACAGCAACGTGACGATGATCGTGACCGACCAGACGATCAGCGATATGACCCCGTAGACGCTCTCGGTGGTGACGGTTATGGGGTGTGGATCCGACGGATTGAACACCGTCTGGATCGTGTAGAGCGGGCTGGTGCCGATGTCTCCGAACACCACCCCCAGCGCGCCGACGACGAGTGCGGTCTGGGCAAGGTTGCGCCGCGGCGATCCGTTCGGCTCCGAACCCGGCTCAGACTCGCTCGAGGTGGTCACGGGCCAAGTATCTCTAGATCGGATGCTTGTGGTGACGCGGCCACATGCTCCAGCGCGCTGCCCGGCGCATGATTCTGCGCCCGTGAACGGGCCGGCTGAGGGCATGCCGTGGCCGCGGCCGCGGTTTGAAGAAGATGCTCTTGCCGAGTTCGGCGAGCGCGAGGTAGGTGATCACCATCACCACGAGCACACCCAGGAACGCGGGCGGGAGGCTGGTGAACCCCAGCGGCTCGGCGATGAACGGGATGTACGGAATCGCGACCGCGACGGCCGCGCAGGCGATCGTGGTGACAAGCAGCGGCGTGCTCGGCCGGCTTCTGAAGAACGGCACTCGGCGGGTGCGGATGACGAAGATCACGAGCGTCTGTGTGGCCAGCGACTCCACGAACCAGCCCGAGCGAAACAGCGTCGGGCCGGCGTCGAACACCTTGAGCATGACCGCGAAGGTGAGGAAGTCATAGATGCTCGAGATCGGGCCGAAGAAGCCCATGAACCGGCGGATCATGCCGATGTCCCACTGCGACGGACGGGCCAGCAGCTCCTCGTCGACGTTGTCGGTGGGGATGGTCAGCTCGCTGACGTCGTAGAGCAGGTTGTTGAGCAGGATCTGGGTCGGCAGCATCGGCAGAAACGACAGAAACAGCGACGCGCCGGCGGCGGAGAACATGTTGCCGAAGTTGGATGATGTCCCCATCAGCACGTACTTGATGGTGTTGGCGAACACGCGCCGCCCCTCGGCCACGCCGTCGGCGAGGATGTCGAGATCCTTGGTCATCAGCACCACGTCGGCGGCGTCCTTGGCGACCTCGACGCCGGTGTCGACGGAGATGCCGATGTCGGCCTTGTGCAAGGCGATCGCATCGTTTACCCCGTCGCCGAGGAACCCGACGTCCGATCCGAGCGCGCGCTGGCGTACGATCACGCGCGACTTCTGGTCGGGCGTGACGCGGGCGAAGATGGTGGTCGCGGGGAGAGCGGCGTCCAGCTGGGAGTCGGTCATCTGGTCGAGGTCGTTGCCAGTGAGGATGCCTCCGCCGCCGAGGCCGATCTGATCGCATACGTGCTGGGCGACGAGGCCGTTGTCGCCGGTGATCACCTTGACCGCGATGCCAAGCCGATCGAGCCGGCGCAGCGACTCGGTGACGTTCGGCTTGGGTGGATCGGAAAAACACAGGAACCCCTCCAAGCGCAGCCCGCGTTCGTCCTCGGCGCTGAGGTGTTCGGACGACGGCCGGACGGCTGGCGACAGCCACCACGCGCGTGCCCGACTGGAACAGTCCGGTGAGCACCGCCTGAGACTCGTCCGGGATGTCGTCGCACCGGCTCAGCACGCGTTCGGGTGCTCCCTTGGTGATGACCCGCAATTCATCGCCCGAGCGCGCCAGCACCGAGGCGATCTGGCGTTCGTGATCGAACGGCAGCCGATCGAGCGTTTCCCACTCGACGTGCCCAGCCGGGTCGGGCGGCGGCGCATCCCACAGTGCCGAGTCGAGCTCGTTGCCCGCTCGATCGCTGCATGCCAGCCCGAGGTCGAACACACGTGCTGCACTTGCTGCCGTCGGGCCCGAGCGCGTCGGCGAAGCGGATCGCGCCGTCGGTGAGCGTGCCGGTCTTGTCGGTGAAGAGCACCCGGATGTTGCCGAGATCCTCGATACAGACGAGCCGCTTGACGATCACGTCCTTCTGAGCGAGCCGGCGGCTGCCGGCAGCGAGACTCACGGTCACGATCGCGGGCAGCAGCTGCGGCGTGAGGCCGACCGCAATTGCCAGGGCGAACAGGGCGGATTGGAGCACCGATCGCCCGAGCAGAACGTTGATCACGAAGATCGATCCCGCCAGCCCTCCGGCCACGATCGCGATCATGCGCGAGAAGTCCTGCAGGCCGTGCTGGAACGCGGTCTGTTCGTGGCGTTGCCCCAAGGCTGAGCGCGATTCCGCCGAACGCGGTGTGCGCGCCGGTTGCGACAACCACGCCCCGCCCCGCTCCCGATCGGACGATGGTGCCCATGAATGCGCATGTGGCCAGGTCGAGTGGCGACTCGCCTGGTGCACCCACGACCGTCGTCTTCCGAGCCGCCTCGGCCTCGCCGGTCAGCACCGATTCGTCGCACTCGAGCCCGTGGGACTCGAGCAGACGAAGATCCGCGGGAACCACGTCGCCGACCCGCACATGGACGACGTCGCCGGGCACCAGGCTCGAGACATCGACGCGTACGGAGGCTCCGTCACGATCCACGGCGGCGTGATGGCGGATCTGGGAGTGAAGCGCCTCGACGGCTTTCTCGGAGCGAAACTCGTTGACGAAGCTGAGGCCGATGCTCATCGTCATGATCGCGGCGATGATCAACGCTTCGTTGACGTCGCCGACGACCGCCGACACCACAGCCGCCGCGAGCAGGAGCAGCAAGAGGTAGCTTCGAAGCTGGCGAACCAGCACGTCGAGGGCATGCACGCCGTGGGTGCGAAGCACGTTCGGCCCGTACTCCAGCAACCGCGCAGATGCCTCGGCGCCGGTGAGCCCCGCGTC
This sequence comes from uncultured Actinomycetes bacterium, assembly GCA_963729195.1. Lineage (GTDB taxonomy): Bacteria > Actinomycetota > Thermoleophilia > Gaiellales > JAICJC01 > CAVPTL01. Next base: position 302,481 of record CAVSNF010000019.1, on the reverse strand, counting down.
TCGAGCGTCGAGTCTGGTCAGGGTTTCGGCCGGGGAGAGCTTTGCCGCCTGAGGAAGATCGAGTTGGGCAGAGGGCCGCATTGCCGTTTCCGTCATGACCTCATGGTCGCCACGGTTCCCGCCCGCGGCTTCCGCATGGACGCGGAACCACGCCCTGGGAAACCACGGAGGTCGGTGGCGGCCACGGACGCGCGCTCAGCGAGTACCCCGACGCCGACGGGCCGCGTACCACCTACGGTGCACCCATGGCCGAAACGACCGACCCGTCAGTGATCTACTGCTACGACGGATCTGAACATGCGAGAAACGCGCTGATCACCGCCTCAAGAACGCTCGGGGAGAGGTCGTCTGTGGTGGTGACGGTGTGGCGATCGGGGTGGACCGCGATTGCGGCGGTTCCGGCTGCGCTCCTCCCTCAAGAGACCGTCGATGAAATCGACAGCGCCACCGAGGACGCCGCGCAAGCTCTCGCGCGGGAGGGTGCAGCGCTGATTCCGGGCGCGAGCATTCACTGCATGCGCGCGACCGGCCCCGTGTGGCAAACCATCCTCGAGTACGCCGACGAGCTCGACGCCGAACTGATCGTCGCCGGATCCCGCGGCCTCAGCGCGATCGAATCAACCGTCCTCGGCAGCGTGTCCCACGGGTTGGTGAACCACAGCCGCCGGCCGGTGCTGGTCGTACCCGCGCCGTGACTGCTGGAGTCCGAAACCGCGGTCGACCTGTATTGGCTTCCACTCGGTGCCGGCGGGAGATCCGTCAGGATCAACGGACGTGTGTACGAGGCGCTCGCAGCTCGGCTCGCAGGCCGGTCGCCCAGTGACCTCTACCACGCGGCGCTCGAGGTGTTCGTGCCGGAGGGCCGCTTCGTGATCGAGATGACGCCGATCCCCGACGCCAACGGCAAGCAGCGTGGTGTGGTCGCCGAAGGGGCCGTCGGGAGCCGGTGGGCCGCACGGTTTCGGGTCTTCCGCTACGAGGTGAGGTGTTGGCGCGGCGGCCGCATCCCCGACATCGATGAGGCGGTCGAGAGTCCGCAGCGCCTGACCAGCGATCTGGCCCGAGCGCGGCGCCTGCTCAACCTCGCCTCTTCGATACCGACGCCGGTGTGGGGCCGTGATGAATCTGGCGCCGGCGAGATGTGGAACTCAAACTCGCTGACCGCATGGCTGATCGCCGCCTGCGGCCTTCCCACCGAATCGATCCACCCACCGGCGGGGGGCAGCGCTCCAGGCTGGCAGGCAGGACTGGTAGTGGCGAGCCGCCGTGAGGCTGAGCAACGCGAAGCTACATCGAGAGATCTTCTACCAGCCTCATAGCGGCGCCGCGGCCACCCGAGAGGATCTCGACCCGGTACACAGTGTGTTTTGTGGTGATCCTCACCGACGGCCATTCCTCAGTCCGCTCGACGAGGGCGCTCTTGACGTGGACCCTCTGGATGATCACCACGCGTCGCGGCCGAGACGGCTCCGTAGCCGTCCCGTTGAGTTCAAACTCGTCGGGACGCAAGGTGAGCTTCCCAACGAACCGCAGGGTGTCCTCGGCTTCCCACGCGATTGGAAACGGCGCAACCATGAACATAGTGTGAGAGCGCGGAGGCGCCGCGACATGGGCGGATTCGCGGAACCTGCCGGCGGGGAACTACGGACGCTTCAGCAGTCCGTGATCCATCGCATAGCGCACCAGCTCGGCTCTGGTGGAGAGCCTCAGCTTGGTGAAGATGTGCGAGCGATGCGACTCGACGGTGCGAACGCTGACGACCAGCTGCTCGGCGATCTCGGGGTTGGTGTAGCCCAGCGCAAGCAGCGAGAGCACCTCCTGCTCGCGGTCGGACAGCGCCTCCAGGTCGGCGTCGCCGGTGATGGCAGGCGAGACCAGCCGCGCACCCAGCGCCGGGTGCACGTACTGCTCCCCCGCTGCCACTCGGCGGATCGCGTCGACGACCTCCGTGTCCGCCGCCTCCTTGAGCACGTAGCCGCAAGCGCCGGCCGCGAACGACTGGCGCACGTAGGCGGGGTCGTCCTCCATCGACAGCATCACGACTCTTGACTCGGGTGACTCGGTGAGCAGTTCGGCGATCACGTCAACGCCGCTTCTCCCCGGCATCGTCACGTCCAGCAGGATCACGTCCGGCCTGTGCCGCCGGGTCAGGAACACCGCATTGCGGGCATCGGGGGCGTCGCCGACGACTTCGAGGTCGTCCTCTTGCTCGAGCAGCAGCCGGATACCCGATCGGACGACCGCGTGGTCATCGACGATCAGCACTCCGATCACAGCGACACCTCGACGGCGACCGTGGTACCCGCGCCCTCGGTGGATTCGACGCGGAGAGTCCCGCCGACCAGTTCGACTCGATCATGCATCGAGACCAGCCCCAGGCCGCCGGGCGCCGCGGTGCTTTCGAACCCTCGCCCGTCGTCTTCGATCACGACCACCGCTCGACCCGCGTGCTGTTGGGCGACGACGCTGACGGTGCCTGCACCCGCGTGTTTGGCCACATTGGTGAGCGATTCCTGCACGATCCGATAGAGCGCGGTCTCAACCGGGTCGGGCAGCCTGGCCTCCAGCCCCGACGTCTGCAGGTCGATCTGGAGACCGGTGCGCCGGCCAAACGTCTCGGTGAGGCGCTCGAGCGCAGCCTTGAGACCGAAGTCATCGAGCGCGGTGGGTCGCAGCTCCACCGCCAGGGCGCGGAGATCGCGAATCGACCCGGTGATCGTCTCGCGCAACTCGGCGAGGATCATCGCGGTTTCGGCGGGGTCACGCGATTCCTCGGCACGCCGCAGCCCCATCAGCACCGACGCCAGCGACTGCCCGGTGTCATCGTGCAGCTCACGTGCGATTCGGCGGCGCTCCGCCTCCTGTGCCTCCACCACCCGCCTAAGCGTCTCGCGGCGGGCTTTCTCTCGTTCCTCGGCGCCGAGCAGGAGCGCCTCGGCGTCGGCGCGATCTCGCTCCGACTGAAGTGACCGCGCCATTCCCAGCGCCAATGTCGCGCGGGCCGCAAACAGCCCCATCACCTGTTCATCGTCCTCGTTGAAAACCGGATGCTCGAGGCTGTCGACCGCTATCAGCACGCCGTCGGCGGCATCGCGTCGAACCAGGGGAAAGATCAGCACCGCCTTACCACCGATGATGTCCGTTGCCACCGGGTTGAACTGAGGATCCTCGCGCACGTCGTCGATCCGCACGGGCCTGCGAGCGCGCAGGGCGATCCCCGACTTGGAGGCGGCCACCGGAATCTCGACTCCGACCACGGCCGCAGCTCCTTCACCGCTGGCCGCCTCGACACGCAACATTGTCTCACCCGGCTGAGCCAGAGCGACCATCACCACGCGTGCGTGTAAGCCGGCACACGCCTGGGCGGCGACCAACTCCAGGACATGGCTGAGGGGCTGCTCCGAGACAATCGCCTCGTTGACCTCGCGTACGAGCGAGAGCTCCGAGACCGCCCGCTCCAGCGCTTCCAAGTGTTGCTGCGCCTCGGTGTAGAGCCCGGCGTTCTGGATGGCGACACCCGCTTGTGCGGCCAGCGTGGTCGCCAGCCGCTCATCGGTGTCGGTGAACTCGCCCCCGTGCTTCTCGGTCAGGTAGAGGTTCCCGAACACCCTCCCACCCGCCACCACCGGCACCCCCAGAAAGCTTGTCATCGGTGGATGGTTGGGCGGAAAACCGGCGGAGCGAGGATCGGCTTGAATGTTTGTCAAGCGCAGCGGCCGGGCGTCGCTGATCAGCACCCCCAGGATGCCCCGGCCGATCGGCTCAGGTCCGATGGCCTTACGGGTTTCGGGGTCGAGCCCGTGGGTGATAAATCGGGCGAGCCGGTTTCCCGACTGGTCGATCACCCCGAGCGCCCCATACTGAGCGTCGGTCACACGGCAGGCGAGTTCGACCAACTTGGTCAGGACCGCCTCGAGATCCAAGCCACTACCGATCGTTATGCCCGCATCGAGGAGGAGCTCGAGCCGCGAAGCATCGGTGATACCGGCGTTCACTCGGCCATTGTACGACCGGATACGGAGAACCCGCGCCGCGGTTCAGTGGTGACCCCGATTCGCCGGTGACAAACGGCTCCTAGATTGACGTGACACCACCACCACGGAGGACGCCGTGTCGACCACGTTGATTGCAACGGACGGCTCGAAGGCCGCCCAGAAGGCGGCTGAACTCGGGTTGGAGATCGCGAGTGCGGCCGGGGACGACGTCGTCTTCGTGTCGGTATGGGACATCGTCAAGAGCAACTTCGGAAAGTTCAGCACCTCCATCGAGCAGCGCTACCTCGAGGGCGACAAGGAGCGTGCCGAGGCGGTGCTGGTCGCATCCAAGGCGCTGGCCACGCGTTATGGGATCGACGCCGACACCGTGTCACGGTCGGGAGACGCCGTGGAGGAGATCTGCAGGGTCGCCGCCGAGCGAGACGCACGGCTGATCGTGCTCGGATCGCACGGCTGGGGCGCGATTCGCGGATTCATGTCCGCAAGCGTCGCTGCCGGCGTGCTTCGCCACGCGCCGTGCGCGGTGTTGAGCGGCACGCCCCAACCGCCGGGCCTACTCGATCCAGAGGAACTGGTCGGGGAGACCGCGTCGGGCCGACAGCATGAGTAGCTCATCTACGGATGTACGTTTGACATCCGCCCAGGCCCAGGCGATCGACGCTTACTGGCGGGCCGCGAACTACCTGTCGGTGGGCCAGATCTACCTGCTCGACAATCCGCTTTTGCGAGAGGCGCTGGTGCCTGCCGATGTCAAGCCGCGGCTCTTGGGCCACTTCGGAACGGCACCGGGCCTCAACCTGATCTACGCACATCTCAACCGCGTGATCTGTGAGCGCGACCTGAACATGATCTACGTCGCCGGCCCCGGCCACGGCGGCCCGGCGCTGGTGGCCAACGCGTACCTCGAGGGCACCTACTCCGAGGTCTACCCCGATATCGGTCGAAACATCGAGGGACTGCGCAAGCTGTTCCGCCAATTCTCGTTCCCGGGCGGCATCCCCAGCCACGTCGCACCCGAGACGCCGGGATCGATCCACGAAGGCGGAGAGCTCGGCTACTCGCTCGCACACGCGTTCGGCGCGGCCTTCGACAATCCCGACCTAGTGGTCGCCTGCGTGGTCGGAGACGGAGAGGCCGAGACCGGCGCGCTGGCCGCGAGCTGGCACTCCAACAAGTTCCTCAACCCCCGCAATGACGGCGCCGTGCTCCCGATCCTGCACCTCAACGGCTACAAGATCGCGAACCCGGCGGTGCTGGCGCGCATTCCCGAGCACGAGCTGGTGTCGCTGTTCGAGGGCTATGGCTGGCATCCGCTGGTGGTCACCTGCGAGATTTCCGACTCCCACGAGGTCGCGCACCAGTCGATGTCTGCCGCACTCGACCAAGCGTTCGACGAGATCGCGGCGATCCAGCACGCCGCCCGCGAGGAGGGAGCGGTGAGTCGGCCCGCCTGGCCGATGCTGATCCTGCGATCGCCGAAAGGATGGACGTGCCCCAGCGAGGTCGACGGACTTCCGGTCGAGGGGACGTGGCGGTCGCATCAGGTGCCGGTGGCCAACGCCCGAGGGAACCTCGAACACCTGGCGATTCTGGAGACATGGCTGCGAAGCTACCGGCCGAACGAGCTGTTCGACGTGGGCGGGGCGCCGAACCGCGAGTTCGAGCGGCTCCACCCGCAGGGCGAGCGGCGGATGAGCGCCAACCCCCACGCCAACGGGGGCTGCCTGTTGAAGCACCTCGATCTGCCCGACTTCCGCCGCTACGCCGTGCCGGTCACGGCTCCGGGAACCACTTCCAGCGAGGCGACTCGCGTGTTGGGAGAGTTCCTGCGAGATGTGATCACCAAGAACCCGAAGACATTTCGGCTGTTCGGGCCGGACGAGACCGCCTCGAACCGGCTTTCGGCCGTGTTCGAGGCGACCAGCCGCGCGTGGGATGCTGAAACGCTCGCGGTCGACGTGGAGCGCACTCCTGACGGCCGAGTGATGGAGGTGCTGTCCGAGCAGCTCTGCGAAGGATGGTTGGAGGGGTACCTGCTGACCGGACGCCATGGCCTCTTCAACTCGTACGAGGCGTTCATCCACATCGTCGATTCGATGTTCAACCAGCACGCCAAGTGGCTCAAGGTGAGTCGCCAGATCCCATGGCGACAGCCCGTGGCGTCGCTCAACTATCTGCTCAGCTCCCACGTCTGGCGACAGGATCACAACGGCTTCTCGCATCAGGATCCTGGATTCATCGACCATGTCGTGAACAAGCGGGCAGAGGTGGTGCGCGTCTATCTCCCACCGGACGCAAACACGCTGCTGTCGGTCGCCGCCCACTGCCTGGCAAGCCGCGACTACGTCAACGTGATCGTGGCGGGCAAGCAGCCCACCCTCAACTACCTCTCGATGGACGATGCGGTCGATCACTGCACTCGTGGTGCCGGCATCTGGGACTGGGCCTCGAACGACGGCGACGCCGAGGAGCCGGACGTGGTGATGGCATGTTGCGGCGACACCCCCACCCTCGAGACGCTGGCCGCGGTCGCCCTGCTCCGCGAGCGGCTTCCGGATCTGCGCGTGCGCGTGGTGAACGTGGTTGACCTGATGCGCCTCCAACCAGAGACGGTGCATCCGCACGGGATGTCGGATGCCGAGTTCGATGCGCTCTTCACCGCCGATCGGCCGGTGATCTTCGCCTACCACGGCTACCCCGCACTGATCCACCGGCTCACGTACCGGCGCACCAACCATCGCAACATCCACGTGCGCGGCTACAACGAGGAGGGGACGACGACCACGCCGTTCGACATGGTGATCCTGAACGACCTCGACCGCTTCCATCTGGTGATGGACGTGATTGATCGCGTGCCCGGCCTCGAATCGAGTGCCGGCCACATCCGGCAGGACATGGGAAGCAAGCGGCTGCGCTGCCGCCAGTGGACGCGCGACCACGGTGAGGATCCCGCCGAGATCACCGATTGGGTGTGGCCGTACTGACAGACGGCGACATCCTGGTGGTGAACGCCGGGTCGACCAGCCTCAAGCTGCGCGTGGTCGCAGGCGACGGGCAGGCGACGGCGGTCGACTCACTGGACGGCGTTCGCGGCGAATCGATTGCGGCAGTCGGACATCGCATCGTTCACGGCGGCTCGCGCTATCACGATCCAGTGCTGGTCGATGAGACGGTGCGGCGCCAGATGATCGAGCTGGAAGAACTCGCGCCGATGCACAACGCGCCCGCCCTCGCAGCGCTGGACGACGCCCGCGCACGGTTCCCCGACATCCCCCATGTCGCGGTCTTCGACACCGGTTTTCATGCGACCATCCCGCCCGAAGCGGCGATCTACGCGGTGCCGCGAGAGTGGCGCGAGCAATGGGGGATTCGCCGCTTCGGCTTCCACGGCCTCTCGGTCGCCTGGTCGGCCCAACGCGCCGCGGAGCTGCTGCAACCACCGCCGTCTCCGCTTCGGCTGGTGGTGTGCCATCTCGGCGGAGGCTCGTCGGTGACCGCGGTGGTGGACGGCCGCTCGGTGGACACCACCATGGGCTTCACCCCGCTGGAGGGCGTACCGATGACCACACGCTCGGGCTCGGTCGATCCCGGCGCGTTGCTGCACGTGCTTCGCCGTTCGGGCATGACGATGGACGCACTCGAGGATCAGCTGGAACGCGAATCCGGCCTGCACGCCCTGACCGGTACCAGCGGAGACGTCCGCGAACTCGAAGCCGCGATCCGCAGCGGAGACGTCACCGCCAGACTCCCACTCGACCACCTGAGCCTGCGCGTCGCGGGGGCGATCGCCGCGATGGCCGTGTCGGCCGGTGGCATCGACGCGCTCGTGTTCACCGCCGGCATCGGTGAAAACTCCTCGCTGGTGCGCGCGGCGGTCTGTGACCGGCTGAGATTCCTCGGTGTGCGCCTCGAGCCAACTCGAAATCGCGACGCCGCGCCCGACTGCGACATCGCAAACGACGAATCGCCGGCTCGGATCCTGGTTGTGCACGCCCGGGAGGAGCTGATCGCTGCCAGACTCATTCGCGCGTATCTGGGCTGAGCGCCCGCAGCGCATTGAGGATGACGCCGACGTCGATCACCTCTTGGGCAATCGCGCCCGCCACCGGCGGGAGGTAGCCGAAGGCTGCAAACGCCATCCCGGTAACGCTCAGGCCGATGCCGATCAGCACGCTCTGACGGGCGATCGCGACCGACCGCCGGCCGATCCGAATCGCATCCACCACGCGGTCGATGCGGTCATCCACAATCACGACGTCAGCAGTCTCGGCCGCAGCCGAACCGCCGCGGGTGCCCATCGCAATGCCCACGTCTGCACCGGCCAGGGCGGGCGCGTCGTTCACGCCGTCGCCGACCATCGCCACGGGTCCACCCCACTCTGCCGCCCGCACCGTTGCACACACATCCAGCTTCTCGCTGGGAGAGAGGCCGGCATGAACTGCGTCGACCCCGAGCTGTCGGCCGATCCGCTCGGTGACCCCAGCGCGGTCGCCACTGACGATGGCGACGTGACGAACCCCACTCTGGTGGAGCCGCTCGACCAGGCCGCCGGCGTCGATGCGCAGATCGTCACTCATCACGACCACGCCCTCGACCCGGTCGTTGATCGCGACGAACACCCGAGCGCTGTCATTCTCGACACCCAGTGCGGTGGTGTCAGGGAGATCCTCGATGCCACGGCCACGGAGAAACGCCGGGCTGCCCAGCGCCACCCGCTGAGCGCCCACCCGGCCCGCGATCCCTTCACCGACACCTTCGTCGGTGTCGTACGGCACCTCCAGCTGCAAACCGTTCTGCGTCGCTGCTGCGACCAGCGATGTGGCCACCCCGTGGAGTGAGACTTGATCGAGCGATGCCGCCAGCCGCAGGATCTCTGTATCTGACCGCCCGTTGAGCGGGACGATGCGCTCCACTGTGGGCACGCCCAACGTGACTGTGCCGGTCTTGTCGAACAGCACCGCGCGGACGGATCCCAGCGCCTCGATCGCGGCCGCGCCTTTGACGATCACGCCCCGGCGAGCCGCGGCCGACACGCCCGAGACCAGCGCGACCGGCGCGGCCAGAATCAGCGGGCACGGCGTGGCAACCACCAGCACCGCCAGCGCACGCACCGGATCGCCACTTCCGATCCAGGCCGCCGCGGCGGCGATCAGGGTGATCGCAAGAAACCGGGTCGCATACCGGTCGGCGAGTCGCTCGAACGGCGCTCGGCGCAGCTCAGCGGCTTTGACCAGCCGGATGATCGAGGCGTAGGTGCTGTCGGCGGCCGGACGGGTGACCGCCACCTCGAATGGCGCACCGAGGTTGGTGGTTCCCGAGCGGATATCACCACCGCTACTCATCTCCACGGGGAAGGACTCGCCGGTAAGCGCCGCCTCGTCGAGGGTGGCGTGATCAGAGCGCAGCGTCCCGTCGGTCGGCACCACCTCACCGGTGCGCACAACCACGATGTCTCCCACCGCCACCGCGTCGATGGCCACTACTTCGATCGACGTTCCGCGACGCACGTTGGCGGTGCGTGGCGCCCGGCCCAGGAGGGAAGAGAGCTCTCGTCGCGCGCGCCGCGCGGCGTATGCCTCGAGCGCATTCCCGCCACTGAGCATGACCGCCACCACCGCACCCGCCAGGTATTGCCCCAGGATCAGCGAGCCCGCCATCGCCAGCAGCGCGATCGCATCAACGCCGACATCTCCCCGAGCCAGCGATTTCACCACCGACCACGTCAGCGGCACCAGCAGGGCGGCGGTTGTGACCACCCAGATCGCGTCAGCGGCGGACGAGAGTCCCGCGACGCTGAGCCCGATGCCCGCCAGCAACGCAAGCAGAGCGGCGCCGGCCACGATCGTCGCCGAAATGTCGGTGCCGGTCGCGCGGCCGGCCGCGTGCTCGGTTCTCGCCATCCACACAAATTCTGGCCGCCGGTCCCGATCACCGCATCGGTAGCCGCACCACCAAGGTTGCGTAGTTTCCCGCGCCTGTGACCAGCAGATCCACCCATGCCGCCGCGGACGGGTGCCGGTGCAATAAGAGCGCATTCCTAAACGGACTCTGAGAAGGAGGAACGTCATGGCTTCAGTACCTGCGGGCGCCAACCGCCCCAAGCTCAAGCGCTCACTGGGTCTCTCGATGGCCACGGCGCTTGTCGTCGGAAATATGGTCGGCTCAGGCGTGTTCGGACTGCCGTCCGCACTCGCCGGCACCGGCCCGATCGCGCTGCTCGCGTGGGTATTCACGGGCGCCGGCGCAATCCTCCTGGCACTGGTGTTCGCAAACCTCGGCCGGGCGTATCCCCGCACCGGCGGGCCATACGCCTACACGCGCATCGCCTTCGGCGACTTCGCCGGATTCTGGACTGCGTGGGGCTACTGGATCGCCGCCTGGGCCGGCAACGCCGCGATCGCGGTCATCTTCGTCAGCTACGCCAGCGTCTTCTGGCCCAGTCTCGCCACCAACAACGCCCTTGCCTTCGCGCTGGGGTTGTCGGTGATCTGGGGGCTGACGCTCCTGAACATGGCCGGCGTACGCGAGTCCGGAGTGATGCAGGTCGTCACCACGGTGCTCAAGTTCGTGCCGCTGCTTCTGATCGGCGTGATCGGGCTGTTCTACATCAACACCGCCAACTTCTCTCCCTTCGACCCGAGCCACGGCAGCCTGGTGGGCCACTTCCACGCCATCTCGTTCGCCGCCACGTTGACGCTGTGGGCGTTCCTGGGGCTGGAGTCGGCCACCGTGCCGGCCGAGGAGATCAAGGACGTCAAGCGCACCTTGCCGCGCGCCACCATCTTCGGAACCCTTGCCGTGACGGTGCTGTATGTGATCTCGACGGTCGCAGTCATGGGCGTGATCCCCAGCGCAAAGCTGGCCGACTCCCCGGCTCCGTTTGCCGACGCCGCTCAGGTCATGTTCGGGAACTCGGTGCTCGGGATGTCACCCAGCAAGCTGATCGCCGCGGTCGCGATGATCTCGACCTTCGGAGCGCTCAACGGCTGGATCCTGATCCAGGGGCGCATCCCTCTGGCCGCCGCGCAAGACGGGCTGTTCCCGCGGCAGTTCGCGCAGGTCAGCGGCGTTCGCAAGACGCCGATCGTCGGCCTGGTCGCCTCGTCGGTGCTGCTGACCGGTCTGATGGCGATGAACTACCAGTCGTCTCTCACCGACACCTTCACCAAGGTCATCATCCTGGCCACCCTGACCACGCTGGTGCCCTACGCATTCGCGGCAGCTGCACAGCTGATGCAGATGTTCAACGATCGTGAGAACTTCACCGGGCGCCGGGTGGCGCGCGACGCCACCATCGCGATCCTCGCCTTCGCCTACTCCTTCTGGATGATCTACGGCGCCGGTCAGGAGTACATCGCTCAGGGCTTCCTGCTGCTGATGGCGGGCATCCCGGTGTACGTGTACATCAAGTGGCGCAACGCCAAGAACGCCGCCGAGGCCGCTCAGGCGATCCCACCGGGCGTACCGGAGACGGCAGAGCCTCGGCAGACACTCGAGACGGTGGGTGGATGACCGCATGATCAATCACCTCCACCCCACGCAGACCACCCTGGGGAGCGCAACCACTCCCCAGGTGGGGGTCGCATCCGAGGTTGGCACGCTGCGGCGAGTGATGCTGCACCGGCCCGGGAACGAGCTGAAGCGGCTCACCCCGACCAACAAGGATGACCTCCTGTTCGACGACGTACTGTGGGTGAAGCGCGCCCGTCAGGAGCACGACGCGTTCGCCGATACGCTCGTCGAACGGGGCGTCGAGGTGCTCTACCTCAACGAGCTGTTGATCGAGACGCTCTCGGCCGGGGCGGCTCGCATCGAGCTGATCGACGGCATGTTGCGCTCGGCGGCCGCTCGGGGCGCGGTTCACTGCGGAGCTGAGCGAGTGGCTGGGAGAGCTCTCGCCCGAGACGCTGACCGAGGTCGCGATCGCGGGTGTGACGTATGACGAGTTGCCGCGTTTGGGCCGCTCACTGGCCGCACAGGTGGCGGCACCAGACGATTTCGTACTGCCACCGCTGCCCAACCACCTGTTCACCCGCGACACCTCGGCCTGGATCTCCAACGGGGTGACCGTGAACGCGATGGCCAAGCCGGCGCGTGTGCGTGAGGCCGTGAACGTGAATCTGATCTATCGCCACCATCCCGCATTCCAGACCGCCGCACCAAATTTCTGGAGCGACGATCTGGGCGAGGCCGCGACCCTGGAAGGCGGCGACGTGCTGGTGGTCGGCAAGGGCTGCGTGCTGATCGGGATGGGCGAGCGCACCCGTCCGGCTGCGGTCGAAGCGATGGCGGGTCGGCTGTTCGAGGCGGGTGCGGCCCGGCAGGTGATCGCGGTGGTGCTGCCCAAGCAACGATCGGCCATGCACCTGGACACGGTCATGACCATGATCGACCGAGACGCGTTCACGATCTACCCCGAGCTCCGCCACAGCCTGAGTGCGTACTCGCTGGTGTCGGGTCGAGATGCGCTTTCGATCACCCCGGTGCCCGATCTCTTCGCCGCGCTGGCCGAGGCACTCGATGTTGAGCAGCTGCGTTTGATCGAAACCGGCGGCGACCGCTACGAGGCCGCCCGCGAACAGTGGGACGACGGCAACAACGTGCTCGCAGTGGCTCCCGGGGTGGTGGTCGCGTACGAGCGAAACGTCGACACCAACACCCGCCTTCGCCACGAGGGCATCGAGGTGATCACCATCGCGGGAGCCGAACTCGGCCGCGGCCGAGGCGGCCCCCGCTGCATGTCGTGCCCGATCCTCCGCGACCCTGCGTGACCACCAAGGAGCGCCAGAAATGACCGAGACACTCACCGCCAAAGTCATCCCCCAAGATCTCCTGCGGATCAGCGATCTCGACGAGCACCAGTTCGAGCATCTGCTGTACCAGGCAGCCTGCATGAAGGCTCGGCCGTTCGAGTACCGCACACAGCTGCCGGGCAGGATGATTTCGTGCTACTTCGAGAAGCCGTCCACCCGCACGCGGGTGTCGTTCGCCGGCGCGGCAGCCCGGCTGGGGATGACGGCGCTGTGGCTGCGGCCGGATGAGCTGCAGCTGGGCCGCGGCGAGCCGATCGCCGACACCGCCCGCGTGCTGGCCGGATACTCGGCCGCAATCGTGGTGCGCACGTTCGATCAGGCGGTGGTGCACCAGATCGCGGATGCCAGCGAGGTGCCCGTGATCAACGCCCTCACCGATCAGCATCATCCCTGCCAAGCCCTGGCGGACTTCCTGACCCTGCGAGAGCGGTTTGGTGAGATCCGTGGTCTGCGGCTCGCATTTATCGGTGACGGCGACAACGTCGCCCGGTCGTTGATGGAGGCCGGCGCGCTGGCCGGCGTCGAGATCGTGGTGGCGTCTCCCAAGCACTACCAGATTGGCGCCGGGGAGACACAGCGACTGGAACGGGTCGCCCGTGAACACGGAAGTCACGTCACGGTGGTCGAAGATCCGCGCGAGGCGGTGCGCGGTGCCGATGCCGTCTACACCGACGTGTGGGTGTCGATGGGCGAGGAGGCCGAGCAGGCCGCGCGGCTGCGGGAGCTGGAACCGTTCCGAGTCACTCCGGAGCTGATGGCCTTGGCCAACCCCCATGCGGTGTTCATGCACTGCCTTCCCGCGCATCGCGGCCAGGAAGTGGCGGCCGAGGTCATCGACGGACCGACCAGCGTTGTGTGGCAGCAGGCGGCGAACCGGCTGCCGACCGAGCAGGCGCTGCTGCACTCGCTGATCAGGGGAAACTGGGTGGCACCGTGATCACACCGCGGGAACGACCGTTGGTCGTGCTCGCTCTCGGCGGCAACGCCCTGCTTCGCCGCGGCGAGCCGATGGACGCCGAGCACCAGCGTCGAAACGTCGGCGTCGCGGCTGAGGCGATCGCTGCGCTCGACCGGGACTATCGGATCGTGATCACCCACGGCAACGGCCCCCAGGTCGGTCTTTTGGCATTGCAGGCCGAGGCCATGCCGGACTCTGAGCCGTACCCGCTCGACGTGCTGGGAGCAGAGAGCGAGGGCATGATCGGCTACCTGATCGAACAGGCGCTGGGCAACCACCTGGGCGATCGACCGATCGCAACGCTCCTGACCCAGGTCGTGGTGGATGCCGACGATCCGGCGTTCGACAACCCGACCAAGCCGATCGGCCCCATCTACGACGAGGCCACCGCCCACAAGGTCGCGAAGGCCCGGGGATGGGCTGTGGCGGCCGACGGGGCGAGCTTCCGCCGCGTCGTTCCGTCACCTCAACCGCTGCAGGTGGTGGAGATCGAGACCATCCGGATCCTGCTGGATGCGGGGGTGGTGGTCGTCTGCGCCGGCGGCGGCGGCATCCCGGTGGTGGCCGACGAGACCGGCCGCCACGGCGTCGAAGCGGTGATCGACAAGGATCTCTCGGCCGCCCTGCTCGCCGAGGAGCTGGACGCGGATGAGCTGGTGATGGTCACCGACGTCGACGTCGTCCAGGCCGGCTGGGGCACCGCCTGCGCCTATCCGATCCACACCGCCCACCCCGACGAGCTGCGCGACCTGCAGTTCGCCGCCGGGTCGATGGCTCCCAAGGTCGAGGCGGCCTGCCGATTCGTCGAACGTACCGGCCACGCCGCGGTGATCGGCTCCCTGGACGAGATCGGAAGTCTCGTGCGACAGCGGGCGGGCACCGTCGTCACCGGCCACCCAGTATCAATCATCACCACCACACCAAGCGAGAGGAGAGCATGATGTTCTCGAAAATCGTGATCGCACTGGACGGCTCCGAGCATTCGCTCAAGGCCGTTGAGTACGCAAAACGGTTGTCGCCGGACAAGAGCGCCCGAATCGAGGTCGTGCACGTGCGCGAGCTGCTGATGGGGCGCGGCGTCGGAGGAGCGCCGGTGAAGCTGGACGAGGCGGCGGTGGTCGAGCAGGTGCAGGGCACGGTTCACGAGCCTCAGTGAGGCGGGATATGACGTGCACCTGCAGGTGGTGTCCACAGTGCGCGACGGGCCGGCGCAGATCATCGCCGAGATCGCGAAGTTGATCCACGCCGACGTGATCATCGTGGGTACGCGCGGCCACGGCCCTGTATCGGGCCTGCTGGTCGGATCCGTCGCCCAGCGACTGCTTCACCTGGCACCGTGTCCGGTGCTCGTGATTCCGGTCGCGGCGCCGGCCGGGGACAAGCAGGAGTCCGCGGCTGCCGCCGCGACCACGGCTTGAGCCAGGAGGTACTCCACGCCGCAGGGCTGTCCAAGAGATACGGCTCGACCCTCGCTCTCGACGGGCTGAATCTGTCAATCGCCGAGGGCGAGGTGTACGGATTCCTCGGTCCCAACGGCGCGGGCAAAACCACCACGATCCGGCTGCTCCTCGGCCTCCAACGTCCCACCGCGGGGCACGCCGAGTTGTTCGGCATGGACGCCTGGAGCCGGCCGGTGGCAGCCCACCGGAGGCTCGCCCACGTCTCCGGCGAACCGCAGCTCTGGCCCAACCGCACCGGCGAGGAATGCCTCCACCTGCTCGGCCGGTTGCACGGCGAGATCGACGAGGCGTATCGGCGCGCGCTGGTGGAACGATTCGCGTTTGACCCCGGCAAACGTGTACGGGAGTACTCAAAGGGCAACCGCCAGAAGATCCCCTTGATCGCAGCATTTGCCACCCGCGCCGAGCTGCTGATCCTGGACGAACCGACCAACGGGTTGGACCCACTGATGGAAGCCGCGTTTCGCGAGACCGTGGGCGAGGCCACCGCGTCAGGGCAGACCGTCTTTCTGTCCTCACACATCCTCAGTGAGGTCGAGGCGCTGTGCGACCGGGTGGGGATTTTGCGAGACGGACGGCTGATCGAAGAAGGCACCCTGGCCGAGCTTCGACACCTGTCGCAAACCGTGGTCGAGGCGACATTCGCAGACCGCCCGCCGGAGCTCCCGGCAATGGCCGGTGTGACAACCTCGCCGACCGGTACAACCCGCCTGCGATTCACCGTCAAGGGCCCGGTCGGCCCGCTCGTCGACGCACTGGCGGGTACATCGGTCGTCTCACTCTCCAGCCGCGAACCATCGCTGGAAGAGCTGTTCCTGGCCCAATACGACCAGCCTTCGGCGTGATCGGTCGCTGGATCACCGCGTCGTCGCTGCGGCTCGAGCGCACCCGTCTACTCGTGATCGCCGCGATCCTTGCCACCTCGTCAATCTCGGTGGTGGTCGGCTATCGCGACACCTACCCCACCGCGGCCGAGCGGATCCGCTTCGCCGAGGCGTTCCAGGGAGACCTGGTGCTGCGGCTCTTCTACGGCGTCCCCCAAGACATCGCGACGGTGGGTGGCTACGCCGAGTTCCGGCTGGTGGGGATCCTCTCCGTGATCACTGCGGGGTGGGCGGTGTTCGCCGCCGCCCGTGCGCTTCGGGGAGAGGAAGAGACCGGCCGGTGGGAGCTGATGCTGACCGGAGCGGTGGGCCGTGGAGGGGCCTGCTTTGCAGCCATGCTGGCACTGCTCGTGGAGTGCCTGGTTCTGTGGCTATCCGCGGCGATCGCCCTGCTGCTGGTCGGCTCGATCCCGGGTGATTTCACCATCAGCCAGGCGATGTTGACCGCCGCAGCGTTTGTGGCACCGGCAGCCTTGTTTGCGACGATTGGCGCGCTGGCATGTCAGCTGGTCGGCACCACCCGCGGCGCCCAGGCGCTCGGCGGGGCACTGCTCGCTGCCGCGCTCCTGCTTCGGATTGCAGCCGACACCGCCGGTGTGGGATGGCTCCGCTGGGCGAGTCCGCTGGGCTGGGCCGAAGAGATTCATCCGGTCACCGGACTGCAGGTTGGGGTATTCGGGTTGTTCGCTTCCGCGTGCGTGCTGATCGGCGGCCTGGCCGTGGTGATCGCCGCCAGGCGAGACGTGGCACGGGGCCTCTGGCCCGGCCGCAGCACGGCGACTTCTCACACCGCCTTTCTGGGTTCACCGACTGAGGCAGCGGCCCGGGACGAACTGCCGGCACTGCTGGTGTGGCTGATCGGGGCCGGCACGTTCGCGGTGATCCTGGGAGCGTTCTCCAAGTCGATCGCCGAGGACGCCAAGAAGAGCGATCTCAACTCGGCGCTGGGCACCAACATCAACACCGCGAGTGGATACCTTGCCCTCAGCTTTGTGCTGTTCGGACTCGTAATCGCGTTGTTTGCCGCAGCACACGTCAACTCCATCCACGGCGAAGAATCTTCGGGACGGCTGGAGACGCTGTTTGCGCTGCCGACTGACCGGGTGTCGTGGCTGGCCGGGCGGCTCGCCCTGGCGGTGACGTCGTGCATAGCTCTCAGCCTCGCCCTCGGCGTGCTGGCGTGGGTGGGCGCCGCCGCTCGTGGTGCCGGTGTCGGGCTCGGTGCGCTGCTCGCGGCGGGTGCCAACTGCGTTCCGGCAGCGTTGCTCTTCCTGGGCGTGGGGACGCTGTTTTTCGCCGTCATCCCGCGACACTCCGGGGGAGCAACGATCGCGCTGGTGGGTGTGACATTCCTTTGGGAGCTGATCGGTGCGGCGGTGGGCGCTCCCTCCTGGATTCTCTCGCTCTCCCCGTTCGAGCACGTCTCGGCCGTCCCCCAGAACGCTTTCGACGCCGGCGGGGCCACTGCGATGCTCGTGGTCGGAGTCATCGCCGCGGTCGCCGGTGGCGCGATGTTCGTCCGACGTGATATCCAAGGAGCCTAAATGCGCGCAATGGTGCTCACACAGCCCGGCGACTTGACGCTGAGGACGGTGGCCGACCCAATCGCCTGTGATGGCCAAGTGGTGATCGATGTGTCGGCGTGCGCCGTCTGCCGCACCGACCTGCAGATCGTGCGGGGCGACCTGCCGATGCGCCGCGCGCCGCTGATTCCCGGCCACCAGGTGGTCGGGCGGCTGCCCTCTGGCGAACGAGTGGGGCTGGCGTGGCTGGGAGGAGCCGACGGTACGTGCAACTACTGCAGGGCCGGGCTCGAGAATCTGTGCGAGCACGCCGAGTTCACCGGTTGGACGCTGAACGGCGGCTATGCCGAACGCGTGGCGGCCCGCAGCGACTTTGTGTTCCCGCTGCCCGACCAGCTCTCGGACGAGGAAGCCGCGCCGCTGCTCTGTGGTGGCATCATCGGGTATCGGTCGCTGATGCTCAGCCGGGTCGAGCCGGGACGGCGGCTGGGTCTGTTCGGGTTCGGATCTTCCGCGCACCTGGCGATCCAGGTCGCCAAGCATTGGGGCTGCGAGGTGTGCGTGTTTTCACGGTCACCCGGCGAGCACGAGCTGGCCCGCGACCTGGGCGCCGATTGGGTCGGCGGCTACGACGACTCGCCTCCAGCACCGCTGGACGCAGCGGTCACATTCGCTCCTGTGGGCTCGGTGGTCGTATCCGCGTTGGCGGCGCTCGCGCCCGGCGGGACGGTGGCGATCAACGCCATCCATCTGGACAAGATGCCCGAGTTCTCCTACGACCTCTTGTGGCGGGAGCGCAGCCTGCGCTCGGTCGCGAACTTCACCCGCGAGGACGCCCGCGAGTTCCTCGAACTGGCCGCCGCGATCCCGATACGCCCCCAGACGACCGTGTTCGACCTGGACGCCGCCGGCGACGCGCTGGACGAGCTGGAGGGCGGACGGATCCAGGGCACGGCGGTGCTGCGGGTGCGCTAACGGCGCCGTCTCTCAGTCGCCGGGCGGCACCACCAGCACGGGTCTGTGGCTGTGGTTCACCAGGCCGTGCGAGACGCTCCCGAGCACGGTCGACTTGAAGTCGCCGCGACCGCGGGCGCCGACCACGATCACCGATCCGTCGTGAGCATCGGCGAACCCCAGGATTGACTGCCACACCGAGGCGTTCGATTTCACCGCCGCAGACGTCGCATCGGGCACGAGAGCTGCTCCTTCGGCGGCGAGTGCAGCCGCCGCACCGGCGGATGCCTGGTCGACCGCATCCACGTTCTCGGGCGGGAGAATTGCGTGTGTGAGTCCGGCAGTCGCCACCCACGCCGATCGCCACACCGTGATCACGATTGCCGGGGAGCCGGAGAGGGCCTCCGGCGCGGCGGTCAGTGCGTGTTTGGCGGCGTCAGAGCCGTCGTAGCAGTAGATGACAGGGCGATCGCTCATTCTGGGGTCAGCTCCTGGGTGGTTGTCGAGATCATAAGCTCCTTCGCATCGCGGATCAGCACGTCGGCGAAGCGACCCAGCCGATCGCCGGTTGCCTTGCGATCGATGCCAACGACCAGCCCGAACCCACCGCGTCGTGCCGCTTCGACTCCGGCCTGTGCGTCCTCCACCACCACAGCGTCGATCGGTTCCACCCCGAGCCGGCGAGCCGCCTCGAGAAAGCCGCCCGGGTGCGGTTTCCCCGGCAGACCGAGCGCCCGGATCTCGACGCCACTCAGCCGAACGTCAAACGCATCGGCGACCCCGGCAGCGTGAGTGACCGTGTCGCAGTCCATGCTCGACGACACCAGCGCGGTCGGGATACCGGCGCTGCGGAGTTCGCGCAGCAGTCCGACGGTGGAGGGATACGGCTGCACACCCTCGATACCCACGAGCCGGAGAAATTCCCGGTTCTTGGCGTTCGCGAGCGCGCATACGGTCGCTGTTCCGGGCGAGTCGGTCGGCTCGCCAAAGGGCAGCGAGATGCCACGTGCAGTCAGTACGTCTCTGGTGGCGTCGAACCGCGGCCGACCGTCGAGATGCTTGGGATAGTCGATTTCGGGGTCAAACCTCACCGCATGGCGGTCGAAGATCGTCTGCCATGCGCGCTTGTGGAGTCCGGTGGTGTCGGTCACCACGCCGTCGAGATCGAAAACGAACGCCTTGAACGCGCCCAGTTGCTCGCCTCTGACGGCGACGCTCACCCGTGCAATGTCCGCGGTTCTTGCCACTACCAGAGTCTCTCTCGGATCCACCCGGCAGCAATCGGCGCGGGCACCGACTCTGACTCCGCGATCCCGTGGCCGGCCCTGAGTAGTTTCCCGCGAACCTCGTATGCACGATCCGGTCCCGCACCGATGCCGGCGAGACCCACCCGGGTGAGGATGTGGATCATCGAGTTCCACGAGGAGGAAGAGATGCCCACCGAAAGTTCAGCGCCGTCCGTGAAAGCCGGAGACCGGCTCGTTGTCCACGCTCATCACCAGGGAACTCCTCCGCTTGACGCCGAGATCCTCGAGGTGCTCGGACAGAATGGCCCGTATCGTGTGCGCTGGGAGTCGGATGGTCACGAGAGCATCCTCTATCCAGGTTCGGATGCGAGCATCGAGCACTTTCCGAGCCACAAACCAGTCTGAGTGGCGTGAGCGCGCCGGTTGATACGGGTGCCGCAGCCCCTCGCCGAGGACGCGAAAAAGGGTCGGGAGGACTGTTCGCGTCGACCGTCACGCTTGGACGGGTCGGTGGCGTTGAGATCGGCATCAACTGGACGTGGATTGCGATCTTCGCCCTGATCGTGTGGTCGCTCGCAGGCGTCCAGTTCCCCCGGGACGCACCCGGCCGATCGTGGTTCATCTACTGCGCCATGGGCGTGGTAGCAGCCATCGCGTTCTTTGGGTCATTGATCCTGCACGAGCTTGGACATGCATACCAGGCCCGTCAGGAAGGGGTGCGGATCGAGGGCATCACATTGTGGCTGTTTGGCGGAGTCGCCAAGATCGCCGGGGACATCCCATCGGCGGGAGCCGAGTTTCGAATCGCGGTGGCCGGCCCGGTGGTGACGCTCGCGATCGGCTCGGCGTGCTTGCTCGGCGCCGCGATATGGCCCCAGGCCGGTGCGGTCGAGTCAGTGCTCTTCTGGCTCGGATACATCAACGTGGCCCTGCTGGTGTTCAATCTGTTGCCGGCCCTGCCACTCGACGGCGGGAGGGTGTTGCGGGCGGCGCTGTGGGCACGATCGGGCGATCTTTCGTGCGGCCACCCGACGGGCGGCTCGGGTGGGTACGGTGCTCGCCGCAGTTCTCATCGGTGTGGGCGTCTTCGAGGTGCTCGGAGGAGCGGTCACGGGGCTGTGGCTCGCGGTGATCGGCTGGTTCGTGCTCGAAGCGGGACGGGCTGAGGAGCGCCACGTCACCACCCAGGACGCGCTGGGCAAGCTCGATGTGGGACGGCTGATGACCCTCGATCCGATCTCTGTGGACGCGTCGTCGTCGCTCGCGGTGGTCGCCGCACAGCTGCACGGAAGCTCGCGACACACCTCCTATCCGGTCGTCGACGACGGTGTGGTCGTGGGGTTGTTTCCGCTGCGAGCGTTCGTCGATAACCCCCCTGCCGACTGGGGGCTGCGAACGGTCAGGCAGACGATGATTCCGGCCGGCCGGGTACCGGTGTTCGCCGGCTCGACGCCGGCAATCGAGGCGGCCGACAAGCTGATGACCACACCTGTCGGCCGCGGCTTGGTGTTCGAGCAGGGCGAGCTGGTCGGAATCCTGTCGCTCACCGACGTCGCCCGTGCGCTGGCGATGGGAGACGTGGTCTAGCCTGGCGACGCGATCTAACCGGGCGCCGCCATCACCCCGGTGAGCCACGTCCCCTGTTCATTGAGCGCGCCGTGGCGGATCAACCCCATGCGGTTGGAGTCGAGCGCCCACCGCGCCCAGCTGATCTGATGCGTGGCGAAGATCCGTGACATCTGGCTGTTGTAGGCCGCTCTGCCGACATCGACGTTCTGAATGCCCCACTCACCCACGATCATCGGTATCCGCAGGGCGTGGGTGCGCTTCCAGGGGATCGACAGGTTCAGCCACTGGTTCTGGCGTGTGCCGGCGTAGTTGTGGCTGCGCTGGTTGTGGGTGAGCGACCAGCTGGGGATCCAGTTGTCGTTCTGCTCGTCGAATCCGGATCCGCAGCAACCGTTGTAGAAGCTGTGCCAATCCAACACCGTATGCCCAAGGCGGAAGCCGGCCTCCCTGAAGTTCGCATACTTGATCCCGTAGTTGCCGCCTCGCACGCTGAAGAACACGACCCGGTATGGGTCAAGGCCCAGGATCCGGTTGCGGATGCCCGCCTGCCAGCGCAGAATCGTCTGATCGAGTGCGTGTGACCCCGCGGACGGGGAGAACGGATGCGGCTCGTTGTAGATCCCGTAACCGATGACGTACCGGTATCGCCGGTAGCGGTCGACGATCTTGCGCACGAAACCCCAGTACGCGACCTGTGAGGCGTGCATGTTCGCATTCCAGAAGCCCACGGGCGATCCGAACCACTCCGGGGTCGGCACACCCCTCAAGTCGAGCTCGACCGCGATCTGGTTGGCGTTGAGCCACTGAACCAGGTTCTCGAGCTGCGCCAGTTCCGCCTGATCGAACAGGCCGCGGGCGGGCTCCACGTCATTCCAGAGCACACGAACTCTCACGAAGTTGGCGCCGAGCTGAGTCACGAGAGTTCGGTACTTTGAGTGGTAGTTGAGATTGACGCCTCGCAGGATCACACGCGCCCCATCCGCCTTCACGAACTGACCACCGCGGGTCGTGATCGCCGGTCGCACAGCGGCCTGGGCATCAACACGAGTCGCGCCCACCGCCAAGGCCATCATCGAGGTCGCGATTGCGACCATGTGCAGGGCTGCGCGAACACCGCTTGAGCAGATCACGACAACCCAGCTCAGTCGACGTAGTGGTGGGCAACGCTGCTCATGTACTCGGCCACGAACCGGCGAGATCGCTCCAGCGCCTCGGCCCGGTCTGCGCGGGACACGCCGTGAAGCACCCGGTCATGGGCGCCCACCGTCAGCACCCAGGCTCCTGCCACGCCTCGGCCAGGATCCTCGTCCCAGCGGAGCAAGCCGACTCTGAGGTTCCAGCTGACGGCCGACCCGTCACCGTCGGACTCCTGTGTCCGCTCGTCCAGGAACTGCAGCAGATCATCGGCGGTCTTCATGCGTTCGGATGATGCCGCGGCGCCCTCAGCGCGGCATGCGTGAGATCACCCAACCTGCGCCCCGGCGATCGGTAATTCCCCGCAGTCACCTACCGGCAATCTCCCGACGTTCAGCGCACAGACACGCCGTACGCTGAAAGCCGGCACCAACCGAGGTGGTGAATAACGGTGCCTGGCACCGTTATTCACCACCGACAACGGAGGACCCGCATGGCCACAATTATGATCGCAACCGACGGCTCCCAAGCTGCGGAGTCCGCCATGGACCTGGGGCTCGAGATCGCAAAGGCGGCTGGCGACGATGTGCTGCTCGTCTCGGTGTGGGACATGATCCGAGGTGGAGTCGGAGCACCGTTCGGCTACATCGACCAGGAGTACGTCGACGCCGACCGGGGAGCCGCCGAGGACGTGCTCACCGCCGCTCTGGCCCACGCTTCGAAGCTCGGCGTCGATGCCGAGAGTTGCCTTCTGCTGGGCGAGCCGGTCAGCGAAATCTGCGCGACTGCACGACATCGGAATGTGCGCATGATCGTGATCGGCGCCCATGGCTGGAGCGCGCTCAAGAGCATGATCCACGGCAGCGTCGTGACCGGCGTTCTTCGGTATGCCCCATGTCCGGTGCTCACCGGCGCGCCGGGCACACGCGAGATCGCCGGAAGCCCTACTTGAGCGTCTGCAGGTAGGCGATCAGCTGCCGGATCTCCGTCGGCGTGAGGATCCCGCCCCAGTGGGGCATGCTCACGATCGGCGCACGCCCAATCACGCTTCCGGACACAATCATGTCGCGAATCTTCTGAGCGGTGTTGAACTCGCCACGGAAGTCGGCCGTCGCCAGAGAAGGAATTGTGGTGTCTGGCGAGTCCGGATTGGGCACACCGCCCAACCCGTTGGGGCCGTGGCAGTTGACGCACCCGAACTTGACGTACAGGACAGACCCTGCGACCGCATCGCCCTGGCCCGCCGGCACCGGCGGCGGGGTGGCATGCTGAACGGGCGGAAGGCCGGCGTGCAGATAGGCAGCGAGCTCGTGGATCTGGGTCTTCGAGACGATGCCGTGCCACACCGGCATGAACGGCTTGGTGGGGTCGGACGAGACGCCGGCGCCGTGCTCGATGACCTGCTCCAACGTCGCCTCGCTCAGTGTGGGGCCGAGCGCCGCAAGTGCCGGCACGTCGGGAGAGACGCCTCCCTGGCCCCGGAAGCCGTGACACTGGCCGCAGGCGAAGCGCGAGAAGTCATGCGCACCGGCGGCCACCAGCGGGCTGACGGCCGGGTACGTGGTCGCCGGTCGGGTCGCAGCCGCCGTCGGCGTCGCGTGCGACTCACCTGCGTACCAGGCTGCCAAAGCGACCGCGAACATGACGAAGCTGACGGCAAGACAGGCAACCACCACGCCCCCCACCGAGACTCGATCGGGATCCGGATCGGGAGACGAATCGCTCACGACTGTTCCAACCTCTGAGTGAGATCAGAGTCGAGTTCTGCCAGGTACGGCCCCAGGTAGCGGGCTGCAAGCTTCCCCGGCGGCCACCACAGCGGCTGCTCGGCGACCGTCGACGTTGGACCCCGACCGCCCTGCACCTCAGTTCTCAGATAGCGCGCATCCGAGCCGGTCATTAGCAGGCCCCGCAGCACCGGCTGAAACGGCTCAGGGGTGATGTTTGCCCCGGCGGTGGCTGCGATCGTCTGGGCGGCGGCCACCGCCTGCTGTGCGGCGATGCCGCCCTGCTTGATCGGAAACGCCGTGGTGTCTCCGGCGGCGTAGACATCGTCCAGTCCCTCCACCCGGCCGTGGGTGTCGGTGCGGATCAGGCGGTTGCCGTCCACCGGAACACCGGGAATCCCGATGCCTCCGAGCTGGGGCATCGCCACCACCCGATCGGCCCGGATGGCATCGCCGGGCAGCACCTCGAGCTGACCTTCGTGGAACCGCACGGGTGTGCGCCGAGGGTGAAAGACGATGCCGCGGTCGGCCATCATCGCCGCGATGGTGCGGCCGGCCTCGCCTCCGAACGCTTCCAGCGGCGTCGCCTCTGGCGTAACCACGCCGATCTCGACGAATTCGCGGCGCATGTTGCCGTTGGGATAGCGGTAGATCCCGCCCTTCTCGGCGAGATACTGACCGGTGAGGAGGCACAGCTCGTACAGCGGCAGTGCCCAGCCGAGGCTCGCCGGCAGGGCGAACATCAGCCGTGATGCGCGCCCTTCGCGAACGTCGGCAAGCACGCTGCTCATCCGATCGATGTCGCCGGGGCCGCGGAACGTGGTTGCGCCCGGAACGGCTTCGCGCGCTTCTGCCCCGCAGGCGATCACCAGCGCCTGATATTCCAGCACGTCGCCGTCCTCGAGAATTACGCGCCGGTTTTCGGCATCCACCGATGCCAGGCGGCCCACCACGAGCCGCACGCCGAGATCATTGGCGATGCGAAAGAGGTCGAACCGACGGATCGACGCCTTGCCGAACGGCACTCCCACCGACGCCGGCGCGAACGTAAACCGATCGGTGGACGCGACCACGGTCACGTCCACCAGGCCTTCTGCGAGATCGCGCAGAGCGAGCGCTGTTTCCAGCGCGGCCACTCCGCCCCCGGCGATGACCACCTTCAGCGGCCGCAGCGAGCTGTTGTTTGCCTGCATGGTTGAAAGGCTCGCACCGCCGCAGTTGCACGCCATCGGTGAATTCCCCGATCGCAGTGTCGGGATACCCGCATCGCACATCCCCAGCCGACCACAACCCGCCGGCCGCCGGAATCCGTATGCTGGATTTCTCAACGGCCTCTTGGGTTGGAGTACACGTGTATCCGGTACCGCTGTTTAGGGGCATCCGGCCCGTAGATCGGGCTCGCGTCCCGACCGAGGTGGTGGCCGGGATTACGTTGGCGTGCTTGGCGATTCCCGAGGTGATGGGCTACACCAAGATCGCCGGTATGCCGGTGATTACCGGTCTCTACACGATCCTGATCCCGACCGCGGTGTTCGCGATCATGGGGTCGTCCCGTCACCTGGTCGTGGGTGCCGACTCGGCCACCGCGGCCATTCTGGCAGCAGGACTGGCGGGGATGGCGGTCGAGGGGTCGGCCGAGTATGTGGCGCTGGCGGGAATGCTTGCGGTGCTCGCCGCGGGGTTCCTGATTCTGGCCCGGATCGTGCGGCTCGGGTTTCTGGCCAACTTCCTCTCTCGCACGGTGCTGGTCGGGTTTCTCACCGGAGTCGGGATTCAGGTGGCATGCGGCCAGGTGAGCGGAGTGCTGGGTGTCCCCGGCGGCACCGGCGGGACGCTGCACAAGCTGTGGGGGACGTTGCAGAACATTGACGAGACCAACCTCCCCACCCTGGCGGTATCTGTCAGCGTGATCGTGGTGATCCTGGGCGCGCGCATGATCAGCCGCAGCATCCCGGGTCCGCTGATCGCGGTGGTCGGCGCGATTGTCGTCAGCTACTGGCTCGACCTCGCCTCGGACGGCGTGTCGGTGGTCGGCACGGTGCCGGGTGGTTTACCGACCTTCGGCTGGCCGGATGTGACCCTCAGCCAGACCCGCGACCTGATGATCACAGCCGTCTCGATCTTTATCGTGGTGCTCGCCCAGAGTGCGGCGACCTCGCGTGCCTACGCAAATCGATACCGCGAGCCGTTCGACGAGAACGTCGATCTGGTCGGCCTGGGCGCAGCCAATCTCGCCGCCGGCCTTTCCGGAGCGTTCGTCGTCAACGGCAGCCCCACCAAGACCCAGATCGTGGACAGCGCCGGCGGGCGGAGTCAGATCCCGGCACTGGTGACCAGCGTGATCGTGCTGATCGTGCTCGTGTTTCTGACCGGGCCGCTGCAGTACATGCCCGAAGCGGTTCTGGCATCGGTGGTGCTGCTGATCGGCATCGAGCTGGTCGACGTCCGCGGGATGATCAGGATCTACCGGGCTCGCCTCGAGGAGTTCTGGGTCGCCGCGGCCACCGCGGCCGTCGTCGTGGTCGTGGGTGTGGAGCAGGGAATCATCCTGGCGATGGGGCTCTCGGTGATCATCCACCTGCGCCACAGCTACCAGCCACGAAACGGCGTGCTGACGTCGATCGGTCAGCGTGCCTGGGCACCGGTGCCCGAGCACGGGCCGGTGCCGCAGCTCTTTCCCGGGCTGATCCTCTATCGCTTCAACGCGAGTCTCTACTACGCGAACGCGAACCGATTGGCCCAGGATGTACACGCGATCATGGCTCCTGCCGAGCCGCCGCTGGTCACGCTGTGCATCGACGCGGCGGGCATCGACGATATCGACTACACGGGCATGGAGACGTTGCGGGAGGTCATCACCCAGGCCCACACCCAGGGCGTGATGGTCGTCTTTGCCGAGGTGAGCGACAACGTCCGCGAGCAGCTGGAACGATCGGGCATCATCGAGCTGGTGGGCGGCGAGGCGATCTACAACCGCATCCGCGAAGCGGTCGAGGCTCACGGAGGCACCACCGCCACGCCTTGACTTCGCTCACAGATTTACCGAAGCACCCACACCACGAATGCCGCGTAGCTGAGGATGACCACCCAGCCACCGAAGCGGTGAAGGCCGCCGCGAAGCCACAGCAGACCGACGGTGACGATGGTCATGACCAGAAACCACCACGCTGTCAGGGTGGCGTCGTGAGAGACACTTCCGAGGCCGAGGATCGCGGCGGGTAGGCAGAGCCCGGCGAGGATGTTCGCGCTGTTGGAGTTGAACGTCTCGGCAACCACCGCTGCTCCCCGGCCGTGCAGGCTCAGCCGGATCGCAGCGACCGAGTTGGGGATGCTCGTGAGCATCGCCAGGATCAGCGTGCCCGACACCACCGGCGAGATGCCCCAGCGATCTCCCAAGTGCTGGGCCGCCTCGACCATCCCGACACTCGCTGCGACCACCAGTCCGAGTACGGGGACGAGCAGCGCCAGGTCGATCGCGCGCGCGGGCGGCTCATGGTGGTCGGGTGCGGCGTCCCGCTCCTCCTCGGCCACCGCCAGCGCCAGCCGGTGTCGCAGCTTTGACCGCGGAGCCCCACGCTCGAGGCTCGCGGGGTCGATCGAACTCAGCCACAGGTAGGGCACGACGATGGCCACCACCAGCGCGAGGGCGAGCCACGCGTTGAGCGGGACGGCGATCAGCGCGACCGCGACCACCGCGATCAGGATTGCGGGGATGCCTTCCACCAGCGCTCCACCTCGCCCGACCCGAATCGCGCCGGTGATCAGCGCGCTCACGCCGAGCAGGCCCGCGAGGTTGAAGACGTTCGAGCCCAGCACGACCCCGACGCCGATATCTGTCTGATGGGTGAGCACGGCCACCGCGGCGGTCGAGATCTCCGGAGAGTCAGCGCCGAGCGCCGTCAACACCCCGGTGATGGCGTCGGTACATCCCAGCCGGCTTCCAACTCGATCGAGAATCCGCGCGAGCAGCAAGCTCGACACGAGAGCCACCGCCAGGCTGACAAGGAACAGTGCGATCCACAAAGCCACCATCGGAGGCCACGCTACCCCGAAATCCCTCCATCGGAGTGCTGAGGACTACCTCCGGCGTCACCCCTCGAACGGGGGATGAGCCTCACCGCTTGTATCGACCGATACTCGCGACATGACCATTGCAGAGCCCACGGGCGAGTTGGTCGCGGACGTTCCGAGCCCGCCGCCGGCACTCCCAAAGCACCGTTATCCGCTCCCCATCGTGGTTGCAGGGGTGCTCACACTGCTGGCCGCCGTCTACTCGTTCGCACTCGCGCCCGGGGTGATATCGGCCGCGCGCGATTTGCGAAACGGCCAGTCCGCGCTGAAACGCGGCGACTACCAGACCGCCGTCACCGATCTCCAGCGTGCGCACGGTCAAGCGCCCACATCCAAGAACGTCACGGTCGCCCTCGCGGAGGCCGAGTTCGCAGCCGGCGAACCCACCGATGCCATGAACCTACTGAAGGGCGTTCGGCTCAGTCAAAGCGACTGGGATGCGCTCAAGCAGTACATGCCAGCGAAGTACCAGCAGTACTTCTCCACTGTCAATTAACGAGAGGCAGCATGTTCTTTCTCCCCGGTTGGTTGGTAGCGCTCGTCACGTTTCCCGGCGTGGTGGTGCACGAGATCGCGCATCGCTTCTTCTGCGACCTGACCGACACGCCCGTCTACGAGGTCAGCTATTTCCGGCCAATGGGTAACCCCGCCGGCTACGTGATCCACGGCCAGTCCAAGAGCCTTCGCGCCGCGCTTCTGATTTCGGCCGGGCCGCTGGTGATCAACACCGTGCTGTGCTCGATCCTCACGCTCACGGTGGCCTACCAGCTGGTCGTCCTGCACGAGCAGTTCAACGACCCGGTGCTGATCGTGCTCGCGTGGCTGGGCTACTCGATCGGAATGCACGCCTTTCCCAGCCGTCAGGACGCTGCCTCGCTCACCGCCCAGGTGCACGACGCCCGCGGGCGCGGAATGACGTTCTACCTCGCCAAGACCGCTTCCGGTCTGATCACCCTGGCCAACACCCTGCGGATCTTCTGGTTCGACGCCCTGTACGCTCTCGGCGTCAGCCTGTTCATACCGCTCCTGCTCGGCGCCTTCTAAACGAAGCAGCAGCCGGCTTGAACCTCGGTCGATTCTGGCCGCCCTACGCCGTGGGCCCTCCAGAGTTCTCCATCCACCGACGCGCCTGCAGGGCTCCGCATCGCCGGGCCAGCCGCCACGTGGGCCACAGTGTCTTCCCCGCCGTACCAGCGCGCCACAGTGGTCGACGGTCTATGACCTCGCAGCTCACGAGGAGCCTGTGGTGTTCTTGCGAACCGCCGGCCGAGGGAACCAGTAATCGGCAACACCTTACTGTTGCAGCCAGGTTGCAGGTATGTGACCGTCACGCCTAGCGATGACCTCCTGGACACGCGTAATCTCGCGCGCTGAGTGGCTGCGGCTCGCCTATTTCGGTGTGGCGGTGGCGGCGCTGAACGTGCTCGGGTGGGGGCTCTTCGTGTACTACGCCCATGGAAATCCGGCGATGGCCGGACTGGGCACGCTGGCGTTCACCTTCGGGCTGCGGCACGCGTTCGACGCCGATCACATCGCGGCAATCGACAACACCACCCGAAAGCTCCTCCAAGACGGGCAGCGTCCGCTGGGGGTCGGCTTCTTCTTCTCGCTCGGTCACTCGACGATCGTGTTCTCGCTGGCCGCCGGCCTGGCGATCGCGGCCAAGACTGTGAACTCACGAATCCCCGGGTTTCAGAGCTACGGCGGGTACATCGGCGCCAGCGTGTCAGGCACGTTCCTCTTGATCATCGGCATCCTCAATCTGCTCGTGCTGATCGACATCCTGCGGATCTTCTTCGCGATGCGCACCGGCGCCTACGACGCCGAGCAGCTCGATCAGCGGCTGCTCGACCGCGGCCTGATGAATCGCTTCTGGCTGGCGCGCGTGTCTCAACGAATTGACGCGAGCTGGAAGATGTACCCCCTGGGCGTGCTGTTCGGCCTCGGATTCGACACTGCCACCGAGGTCGGCCTCCTGGCGATCGCGGCCGGCGTCGCCACCCACGAGGTGCCATTCCTGGCGGTACTCTCGCTGCCCATCCTCTTTGCCGCGGGGATGTCGCTGATGGACACCGCCGACGGCGCCTTCATGAGCCAGGCGTACGGCTGGGCGTTCTCCAACCCGGTTCGCAAGATTTACTACAACATCACTGTCACAACGCTGTCGGTGACGGTGGCGCTGCTGATCGGCACGATCGAGTTGCTGCAGGTACTGGCCGCCAAGTTCTCACTCACCGGCGGGTTCTGGAGCTGGCTTGACAGACTCGACTTTGGTCACATCGGCTACGCGATCGTGGCGGCGTTCGTGGTCACCTGGGCGATCTCATTGCTGGTGTGGAAGAAAGGGCGGATTGAGGAGCGCTGGAGCGAGATGCTCCACCGCGGGTGACGATCGCTCAGTGATCGTGCGGGTGGTCGTGCGGATGCGCGTGAACGTGATCGCCGTGACTGTGGAGTTCGGTGGGATCGCCTGACTCCGCCCCAGCGCAGACGGCGCAGGTGCCGACAATCGGGAAGTGGTTGAACCGAGCCTCGAAGCCGGTGCGCTCGCGGATCCGAGCCCGCACCGGCTCGAGCTCACGCGGCGCCAGCGCCGATACCGCTCCGCACTGCTCGCAGTACAGGTACTCGTACTCGCCCGGCCCCACCAGCGCGTGCAGGCCGGGGCCGTGGCCGAGGTGAACATGTTGCACCGCCCCGTGCGCTTCGAGCGTCTCCAGGTTGCGGTACACCGAGGCCGGGTCGAGGCCGAGGCGTCCCGCCAGGTATTCGGCCGACACCGGGCCGTCGGCGTCGAACAGCTCCGCCAGGATCATGCGGCGCGGGGTGGAGAGCCGCAGCCCGCGAGCGCGGAGGGCGGCCGTGGCCTCCTGCATGTCGTTGAACCGCAGAGGTTCGACGTGTGCGGCGGTGGTCACACCACCTCAGCCCGCTCACTTGTCGTTGCAACCGGCTCGGGTGGGCGATATCCGCTGGCGAGCTCTGGTCCGGGCCGGCGCCACGCGGGCTCGACGTCGAACACCTTACGGATGCGGCGCTCGCGCAGATACCTCACCAGCGGACCGTGGGCGAGGCGTCCGGTGCGGGCGTACAGCCGCGCGCCGACGCTGGGCTCCATCAAGGGCAGGTAGCGGTCGGGGAACCCGGGCATGGTGCAGGCGGTGCAGATGCCGCCCACGTTGGGGCAGCCGCCAATCCCGTTGACCCAGCCGCGGATCGGCACGTTGCAGCGCGCCACAGGCCCGTTGCAGCCGAGCTTAACCAGACACTTGCCATCCCCGTGGGCAGGGGAGAACTCGCCGGTCTCCGCGAAACCGGCGCGGTTGCAACTCTCGTGCACCGTGCGATCGAAGATCCGGCGTGGCCTTCCCTGCTCGTCCAGTTGAATTTCCGGACCCAGCTTGGCGACCTGCAATACCATGCACAGCAGCGTCTCAGTGATGTTGTCAGGCTGCACCGGGCAGCCCGGGAGGTTCACGATCGGGACTCCCAGGCGAGAGACCCAGCCAGCCCCGAGGTAGTCGCGCAGTCCCATCGCCCCGGTCGGGTTGTTACGCATGGCCGGCACACCACCGTAGGCCGCACAGGTGCCGAGGGCCAGCACCGCCGCGGCCTTGGGGGCCAGCCGGGTGAGCCAGTCGTTGGTCAGAATCGGCTGGCCATTGGGCGCCACCCCCATGCCCGCCCAGTGACCATCGCCATTGATCTCCTCGTTCGGCACCGCTCCCTCGAGCACCAGGATGAACGGGTCGAGCCGGCCGGCCGCAGCGCGTTCGAACGCCCGCAGGAACTCCCGCCCGGTCTCGAATGCGAACACCGGGTTGTACATCACCACCGGAGGCATGCCGGGGAGGCATCCACGCAGCATGTCCTCGAGACTGGGGCTGGTGGCTGCGGTCATCGCGATCGAGTCACCGTCGCATCCAAGCCCACTGGTGATCCAGAGGAGGCTGATGGGGTGGTTCACGCGCTGGCGATCCGATCGCCGACGGGCTGGCGCGGGAGCTGAGCAGTGCGGTCGGTGAGCCCCTCGACATGATCTTCGACGTTCCCGTGCAGATGCCAGTCGCCCGCCTTGCCGGTCACCACGCCCGACCGTGAGAGGCGCGCCAGCGCATGCGTCACCGACGGCCGTTCGGCCGAGATCAGCTGGCCAATCAGCCGGTGGGTGAGCGGCAACTGTAGGTGTATGCCGGCCCGCTCCACCCGGCCCCAGCGCGCGGCCAGGTGCCACAGCAGCAGTACCAGCCGCGTGTCCAACCGGGGTTGGCACGAGATCGCACGCAGGGTTTCGACATCTTCGGAGCGTCGCTCTGCCCGGCGAAAGAGCGCCTGCGAGATCTGGGGCCACGGCAGCACACGCTCGGCAAACTCGTCGTCCAGCAACGCGAAGCGGGTGGCCTCCAACGCCCGAAACGCGACCGCCCGCTCGAACATCTCGTCGATCCGCGGCGACAGCGGCTGGAGCACGTCTCCCGGACCGATCAGCTCGGTAACGGTGCGATCGGCGATGCGGGTGTGGATCGCCACCAGGCCGTCGAACAGCAGCAGTCCCGGTCCGTGCCCAACAGCCGAGAGCCATGGCGAGAGATCGCACGCGCCCTGCCTGGCATCGAGCACCTTGGCGGTCGCCACCTGGCGCGCGCCGAGCCGCATGCGGACGTCGAGCTCATCGGCAAGATCGTCGTCGACGTCGAGCACGTAGCCGTACAGCGGGGGCGTTTCGGGGCGCCTCGGACGCCCCTGTGTCCACCGCGAGGACTCTGCAGCTGGGTCGAAGTCCATCCCCTCCCCTGCGTCACATTCCCCGTGGAAAATCTCCCGCCGAGCATACCCCTGGGCGCCTGGGCGGAAACCTGCCGACCTGGTAATCGTGGTTACCAATATGCCTGGTAATCGCGGTTACCGGGCCCGATTGCGGGCCTGCGGGCCATGGTAGAACAGGCTGTCTCTCTGGGGCAAGTGGTTGATCCTCACAACGACGGGGGAGTTGGACGCGATGTGTCTCGCGATACCTGGTCAGATCGTCGAGGTGGTGGACGACGAGCGCAGGCTGGCCATCGTCGAGGTCGCGGGCGTGCGGCGAAACGTCAACATCGGCTTGCTGGACATCGATGGTGGTGTCACGCCCGGCGACTGGGTACTGATCCACGTCGGGTTCGCGATCTCCCAGGTGGACGAGGAGGAAGCCCGTGCGACCCGCGACATGCTCGAGCGCATGGGCGAGGATTATGAGCGCGAGCTCGAAGAGCTCAAGGCAAGCGTGATCGAGTGAGCGGCGACCCCGCTCAGGTGTCGTGCAGTAGCGACCACTGCATCACGTGCGGCGATGACGGCGATCCGATGACGGTGATCGAGGCTGATGTCGGTCACGGCCTATGCCTGTGCCGTGACGAGCGGGGCGCGCTGCGCACCGTCGATCCAGCGCTGGTGGACGCGGTTGCGGCCGGGGACGTGGTGCTGGTGCACGCCGGCGTGGCGATTGCGATGCCGACCGGTGGCGGGAGGGCGGCGTGAAGTTCGTCGACGAGTTCCGCGATCCCGACCTGGGTCGCGCTGTTGCGGGCGAGATCGTGTCGCTGGTTGAGCCCGGCCGCCACTACAAGTTCATGGAGGTGTGCGGCGGACATACCCACTCGATTTACAAGTACGGGGTCGACGACCTGCTGCCGTCCAACGTCGAGCTGGTGCATGGCCCCGGATGTCCGGTGTGCGTGATCCCGATGGGCCGGGTGGATGACGGCATCGCGGTGGCGCACCGGGACGGCGTGATTTTCACGTGCTTTGGCGACATGATGCGGGTGCCAGGTGCCAACGGGACACTGCTCGAGGCCAAGGCCGAAGGCGCCGACGTGCGGATGGTCTACTCGCCGCTCGACGCGCTTCGGATTGCGCGGGAAAACCCTGACCGGCAGGTCGTGTTCTACGCAATCGGATTCGAAACGACCGCGCCCTCAACGGCGTTGACGCTCAAACGGGCGCGAGCCGAGGGGATCCAGAACTTCTCCTGCATGTGCAGCCATGTGACCATCGTGCCGCCGCTCCGA
Source organism: uncultured Actinomycetes bacterium (assembly GCA_963729195.1). GTDB lineage: Bacteria > Actinomycetota > Thermoleophilia > Gaiellales > JAICJC01 > CAVPTL01. The sequence goes on along the minus strand of CAVSNF010000019.1, from coordinate 268,099 downwards.
GCTCTGCTGGAGTCGCCCGACCTGCGCTTGGACGGCTTCGTCGGCCCCGGGCACGTCTCCACCATCGTCGGCGCCCGGCCGTTCGAGTTCATCCCGGCCGACTACCACAAGCCGGTCGTGATCGCGGGATTCGAACCCCTCGACATCCTGCAGGCGATCGCAATGATCCTGCGCCAGTTGCGCGAGGGCCGCTGCCAGGTCGAGAACCAGTACAAGCGAGTGGTGCCGTACGAGGGCAACCTTCGCGCGCTGGAGGTGATGGCCGAGGTGTTCGAACTGCGGCCGCACTTCGAGTGGCGAGGGCTGGGTTTCATCTCCCACAGCGGTCTGCGAATCTCCGACGACTACGCCGACCTGGACGCTGAGCGCCGGTTCAGCGTCCCCGGGGTACGAGTCGCCGACCCCAAGGCCTGCCAATGCGGCGAGGTGTTGAAAGGTGTGATCAAGCCGTGGGAGTGCAAGGTTTTTGGCACCGCCTGCACACCCGAGCGTCCCATCGGCACCTGCATGGTCTCATCCGAGGGCGCCTGCGCGGCGTACTACAACTACGGCCGGTTCGCCCGTGAGCGGGAGGTGGTGTGAGCAGTTCCCAGTCCACGATCTCCGAAGGCGAGCAGCGGGTGCTCGACCTGATCGAGCACGTGCGGGGGCGGCGTGCTCGCTTCCGCGACACCCAGATCACGATGGCGCACGGAGCCGGCGGGAAGGCTACGCAGACGCTCATCGAAGGCCTCCTGGTGCCGGCGCTCGGAGGGGAGTCCCTGGCGCGCATGGCCGATGCCGGGGACGTCGATGTCGGTGGCGTCGGACTGGCTTTCACCACCGACTCATACGTGGTCAAACCGCTGCGGTTCCCGGGCGGGTCGATCGGCGATCTCGCGGTCAACGGCACCGTCAACGACCTGGCGGTCTCGGGTGCCCGCCCGCTCGCCCTAACGCTCTCGCTGATCCTGGAGGAGGGGCTTGCGGCGGACGACCTGCGCGCCGAGGTGGAGGCGATCGCCGCCGCCGCCCAGACGGCCTGCGTGGAGATCGTCGCCGGCGATACCAAGGTGGTCGAGCGAGGCCACGCGGACGGGATGTATGTGTGCACCGCCGGCGTTGGCAGGCGGGATGCCCGCGCGTCGCTCTCGCCCGCCGGGCTGCGACCTGGCGATCGCATCCTGCTCTCGGGCAGCGTGGGAGAGCACGGCACCGCCATCATGGTGGCCCGCGGCGAGTTCGAGCTGGATGCCGAGATCGAGTCGGATACTCGCTCACTGTGGCCGGCGGTTGATGCGTTGCTGGAAACCTGCGGCCCATCGATCCGGTGCCTGCGAGACGCGACCCGCGGTGGGGTCGCCTCGGTCCTGAATGAGCTCGCCCGGGCATCGGCGGTGGCGATGATCGTGCATGAGCGGGCGGTGCCGGTGAAGCCGGGGGTCGCGGGTGCCGCCGAGATCCTTGGGATCGACCCGATGTACGTGGCCAACGAGGGGAAGCTGGTGGCGTTTGTCCATCCCGACAACTCCGACACCGCGCTCGAGACGTTGCGCAGCATACCCGGCTGCGAGGAGGCCGCTGAGATCGGTGAGGTGCGTACCGAGCCCCCCGGGATGGTGCTGGTGGAGACGAGCTTTGGCGGCCGGCGAGTGATGGATCAGTTGGTCGGCGACCCGCTGCCGCGGATCTGCTGAAACACGAGAGGAGAGGGCATGTCGAGTACCGCGTACGATGAGCAGAAGAAGACGGAGGCGGTCACCGCACACGTCCTCTGGATGACGACCGGCCTCAGTTGCGAGGGCGACTCGGTGGCGATGACTTCGGCCACCAATCCAAGCCTCGAGGACATCATTCTGCAGGCGATTCCCGGTATGCCCAAGGTGGTGGTGCACAACCAGGTGATCGACTACATGAACGGGCAGGAGTACGCCCAGGCATGGTTTGACGCCGAGGAGGGCAAGCTCGATCCGTTCGTGCTCGTGATCGAGGGCTCGCTGGGCAACGAGGAGATCAACGGCGACGGCTTCTGGACAGGGTTCGCGGTCAATCCCGAGGACGGACAGCCCATCACCATGAACGAGTGGATCGACCGGCTCTCGCCCAAGGCGGCGGCGGTGGTTGCGGTTGGTACCTGTGCGACCTACGGCGGCATCCCGGCGATGAAGAACAATCCGACCGGGGCGATGGGCGTCCCCGACTATCTCGGCTGGAGCTGGAAGTCGAAGGCGGGCCTGCCGGTGGTGTGCATCCCCGGATGCCCGGCCCAGCCCGACAACATGACCGAGGTACTGCTCTATCTGGCGCTGCACCTGGCCGGACTCGCTCCGGCGCCGGAGCTCGACGAGGCGCTTCGGCCCAAATGGCTCTTCGGGCGAACCGTACGTGAGAGCTGCAACCGAGCCGGGTTCGCCGAGCAGGGCGACTTCGCCACCACCTACGGCAACGACCATCGCTGCCTGGTGAAGCTGGGCTGCAAGGGCCCGGTGGTGAAATGCAACGTGCCGATCCGCGGGTGGGTCAACGGGATCGGTGGCTGTCCCAACGTCGGTGGCATCTGCATGGCGTGCACCATGCCGGGCTTCCCAGACAAGTTCATGCCGTTCATGGATCCCGACAGCTGGGGAAAGGCCGCCTCGACAGTTCTCCGCCGTTGCCTACGGGCCGCTGGTTCGTCACTTCCGCAAGCGCCACATCGCGACCAAGTACGACAAGGAACCGGGCTGGCGCAGGCGTGGCAAGTCGCTCGTGACCGGCTATCAGCCGCGCTGGTAGGCGTGCGGCCCATCGCAAACCCTTTCGCATGCGTAAGGAGTAGATCGATGGCAACAGTTGAATCGCCAGGCGAACAGAAGGTCATGGTCAAAGAGATGTCGTGGGACCCGATCACGCGGATCGTCGGGAGCCTCGGCATTCACACCGAGATCGATTTCACCAACAAGCAGGTGTTGAAGTGCTACAGCACCTCGATGATCTTCCGGGGTTCGACATCTTCATGAAGGGAATCGATCCCCGCGACGCACACTTCATCACCAGCCGCATCTGCGGCATCTGTGGCGACAATCACGCCACCTGCTCATGCCTCAACCAGAACATGGCCTACGGCGTCAAGCCTCCCGCGCTGGGCGATCTGGCCTTCAACCTGGCCGAGACCGCGGACTACATCTTCGACCACGCGATCTTCAACGATTGCATGGCGAACGTGGACTTCTGCGAACAGATGGTCAAGGAGACCAATCCCTCACTGCTGGCCACTGCTGAGAACACGTCGGCGCCGGGGAAAGATATCCACGGCTACGCCACCATCGCCGACATCATGCGGGCGCTCAACCCCTTCACCGGCGAGTTCTATCTGGAGACGCTGCAGGTGGCGCGGTACACGCGCGAGATGTATTGCCTCTTCGGCGGGCGGCATACCCATCCGTCGACGATCATGCCCGGTGGCTGCAGCGCGGACATCACGCATCAGACTTGCACCGACTACTACGTGCGGTTGATGCGCTACTTCGACTACGTCAAGCGCAGCGTGCCGATGCACGACGACCTGTACGACTTCTTCCTTCGCGAACTCCCGGGTACGACATGGTCGGCTTCCGCGAGACCAACCTGGTCAACTGGGGATCGTTCGACGACCCTGACTACGTCGACTACGACTATCGCAACATGACCGAGTGGGGCCGCAAGCGCTACATCACTCCGGGCGTGGCCATCAACGGCGAGCTGATCTCGACCGACCTGGTCGAGATCAACCTGATGATCCGGATCCTGCTTGGGTCGTCGTACTTTGACTCGTGGGAGAACGAAGCAACCTTCGTCGACAGCGATCCGCTGGGGAACCCGGTTGACAAGAACCACCCGTGGAACAAGGTGACGCTGCCGCAAGCCGCAGAAGCGCGACTTCACCGACAAGTACACGTGGGTGGTGTCGCCGCGAATCTACGACAAGCGCACCGACACTCACGTCTGCTGCGACACCGGTGGCGGCCCGTTCGCCCGCCAGTGGTGCACCGCCAAGGCGGGCCTGGTCGACTTCGGCTACGCCAAGGCGACTGGCCATTCGCTCCAGATGGTGCTACCGCGCTCTCCCAACATGCCCGAGATGGAGCTGGAGTGGCACGTCCCGGAGAAGTCCAACGCGATCGAGCGCGATCGCGCCCGTACCTACCACCAGGCCTACGCAGCGCTGATTGCGCTGCACAACCTGGAGCGGGCGACTGGTCGAGGTCAGGGCCGGGCGCACCAAGAGCTGGAACAACTTCACGGTGCCCGAGACGCGGTCAGCTGCGGCTTCCACGAGGCCGCTCGCGGGGTGCTGTCGCATCACATGGTGATCCGCGATGGCAAGATCGCGAACTACCAGCCGTATCCGCCAACGCCGTGGAATGCCAGTCCCGCGGGACGTGCTACGGAACTCCCGGACCGTACGAGGACGCGGTGCAGAACACGCCGATCTTCGAGGAGAACGGCCCGGAGAACTTCAAGGGCATCGACATCATGCGCGCGGTGCGCTCGTTCGATCCGTGCCTGCCCTGCGGTGTGCACATGTACACCGGCGGCGGCAAGGTGCGCAAGGTGGTTCATACCCCGACGGCGATGGCCTGAATGCAGCAACCATCCGTGCAGTGCACCGCTGCAGTGACCACTCGAGCGATCCGCCGAGCCAGCTGGTCGAGCGCGTGCAGGATCTCCAGGCGCGGCTGGACGCGGCCGGCGACCCGGCCACGCGCGATTGGCCGAGGAGTTGGTGTCTGCCATCGTGCAGATGTACGGCGCGGGCCTGGAGCGGATCGTGGGAGTCGCTCGTCGAGGCGGGCGAGAGGGCGAGCCGGCTCGCCGCGGCGCTGGCGGACGACCCGCTGGTCGCCATGCTGCTCTTCATCCACGACCTGCACCCGGTGCCGCTCGAGGTGCGGGTCGCCCAGGCGCTCGAGCAGGTGCGCCCGTACATGGAGTCGCATGGCGGCAACGTGGAGCTGCTGTCGCTCGACCAGGGGGTCGCCCGGCTGCGACTGGAGGGCAGCTGCTCGGACTGCTCGGCTTCTGCGGTGACGCTCGAGCTCGCGATCAAGCAGGCGCTCGAGGCAGGCGGCTCCCGATCTGGACGGGCTGGAGGTCGAGGGCATCGCTCCCCAGCCCGGAGCCGCTGCCCCAGCCGATGTCCGCAGCGCCGCCGCGCCCGCGTGGGTCGACGTCGACCGCCTCGGCCTGCTGCCGACGGCAAGTTGGTGGTCTCGGCCGAGGTCGCCGGTGCCGAGTTGGTGGTGGCCAACGTCGGCGGCACGCTGCTCGCCTACCGCGACTGCTGCGCCGCCTGCGGCGGAGCGTTGCACGCCGGCGAGCTGGTCGACGGCGCGCTCCACTGCCCGCACTGCAGCCGCATGTACTTCCTGCCCCGGGCCGGGCGGTCGATGGACGCCGACCATCTGCAGCTCGACCCGGTGCCGCTGCTGCGTGACCGGGACAGCGTCAGGGTGGCGGTGGCGACGTGAGCGAGAACGGCGAAGCGGCTCGACGCGGGCGGCTCGGCCTCCCGAAGCCGCGATGGCCAGCGCGCCGCCGAGCGCTGGTCGTCTCAGGTCTGCGCAGCCTCACCCGCGCCCAGGATGCGTCGGCGAACGACGATGCCCGCACCCGGCGCGCCCGACGGCCAGGCGGCCGACGTCGAGCGCTGCGACCTGTGCGGCACCACCGTGCCGGCCGACCACCGCCACCTGCTGCACCTGGTCGAGCGCCGGATCGAGTGTGTGTGCGAGAGCTGCTGGGCGCTGCGCTCGGGCGATGCCGAGTACCGGCCGACCGGCAGCCGGATCGAGTGGCTGCCCGACATTCAGCTGCCCGACGACGTGTGGGCGAGCTTCCAGATCCCGATCGGGCTGGCCTTCTTCATGGACTCCACCACCGCCGGCTGCGTGGTCGCGCTCTACCCCAGCCCCGGCGGCGCCACCGAGAGCGAGCTGCACTTCGCGATCCTGGAGCCGGATGGTGGAGCTCAACCCGGTCGCTGGCGAGCCTGGAGCCCGACATCGAGGGCCTGATCGTCAACCGCCTGTCCGATCCACCCGAGTACGTGATCGCCCCGATCGACCGCTGCTACGCGCTCACCGGCACGATCAAGGCCAACTGGGAGGGCATCTCCGGCGGGGCGCGCGTCCACGAGGCGGTGGCCGGCTTCTTCGATCGGCTCTGCGAGCGCGAGGCGGTGCCGGCGTGAGCACGTCCTGCCGGCGTCGATGCCTCCGCCGCCCGAGCCGGCGGCACCGGAGCCGGAGTTCCAGGTGATCGGCGCCCGCCGGTCAAGTACGCGGCGGCACCCATGCTGATGTTCGACCTGCAGGTGTCCGAGCCCAGCGGGCGCCAGGTGTACATGATCGCGCTCACCATCCAGGTGATGATCGAACCGGCCCGGCGGGCCTATGACGACGGCCACCCGCGAGCGGCTGATCGGGCTGTTCGGGCCGCCCGAGCGATGGTCGGTGACCACCCGCAGCCTGGTGTGGTCGCAGCTCGACGTGGTCGTGCCCGCATTCGTCGGATCGACCACGGTGGCGGTGCCGATCGCCTGCAACTTCGACCTGGAGGTGGCCGCGGCCAAGTACCTGCACGCGCTTCCCGACGGCGAGGCGCCGCTGGCGATGCACTTCAACGGGCTGGTGTACTACCCCAACGAGGCCGGCGGCCTGCAGATGACGATGATCCCGTGGTCACGCTCGGTGGGTTTTCGGATGCCGGTGGGGGTATGGCGGGAGACGATCGAGCATTACTACCCCAACACCGGCTGGGTGGGTCTGCGCGGCCGAGACGCTGGAGCGCTCGAGCGCCGGCGGGTGGAGGGCGGTCATGCCACCTTCGACGCATTGTGTCGCTGATCTGCTGAGGGACTCGGGCGATGCCTGACCAGCTCGAGCAGCTGGTCGAGTCCCTCCTGTTCGAGGGCTATGCGCTCTACCCGTACACGCCCACGGCCACCAAGAACGCCACCCCGACGCCGTTTGGGATCGTGTATCCGCCGTCGCTACGCGCCAGGCTCGCCAGCACCTTCGACCACCTCGAGCTGCGGTGCGTGGCTCGAGGCGGCGGACGGCGCGACGCTGCATCGCCGAGGTTCGCTTCCTCGCGCCCGGCGGGCGCCGCCATCGGGCGCCGCCGCAGTCCGGTCGCGCTCGCCCCGCTCTCGCTGGCCGAGTTGGCCGCCGCCCCCGCGGACAGCGAGACGAGGTTCGGTGAGCTGGCGCTGGGGCTGCGACTGTCCGCCCGAGCCGGCCGGACGGTGAACCTTCGAGGTGGCGCTGCGGGTCGAGAACCGCACGGCCTGCGCGCAGGGTCTCGACCGGCCCGGCGCGCTCGCGCGTTCCCTGCTCTCCACCCACCCGCTGCTGCGGGTCGCCGGCGGCCGGTTCCTGCTCGCCGCTGGACGCCCGCGTGCGAGTGCGTCAACACCTTCCCGGTGCTGGCCACCGACGGCCGACGACGCCGTGCTGGGCGCGGCCATCGTGCTCCCCGACCACCCCCAGATCGCGCCCGAGAGCCGCGGCGGCCTGTTCGACTCGACCGAGATCGAGGAGGCGCTGCTGCTGCACGTGCAGACGCTGACCGACGGCGAGCGCGAGCGAGATCGCGCGGGCCGACCCGGCGGTCGCCGAGATGGTGGCGCGGGCCGCGGCCGCGACCCCGGCGACATCCTCCGCGCTGCACGGCCGGGTGACGCTGCGCGACCCCGTGACCGAGCAGCCGCCCGAGCCGTCCCCCGGACTGGCCGACCCCAGCGCCGGCCAGGACGAGGCCGACGTGGCCGGCGTCATCTTCCGCCGCGGCGGCCACGTGCGCATCCGAGACCCGCCCCGACGCCGACCTGCACGCCCGCCTGCTGGAGGGGCGCACGGCCACGATCGAGCGGATCTTCATCGACTACGACGGCAAGACCCACCTGGGCGTCACCGTCGACGACGACCCCGGGCAGGAGCTGATGCGCGAGACCAACCGTTTGTCTGTTCTTCTTCGCACCCGAAGTGGAGGTGATCGAGTCATGAGCCCCGAGCGCGAGCCGCTGATCCTGGTGGCCGGGGTCGGCAACGCCTGGCTGCGCGACGACGGGTTTGGCGGCGAGGCCGCCCGCCGGCTGCGCGAGCGGGAGATGCCGCCGGGGTGGCCGTGATGGACGCCGGCACCGGCGGCCTCGACCTCGCCTACGAGGTGATGCGCGGCTACGACGCGCTGGTGATCCTGGACGTCAGCCGCCAGGGTGGCGAGCCCGGCACGCTGTATGTGATGGAGCCCGACGAGGACGTCGATCGACCGGCCGGCATCGAAGACGGCAGACGATCAATCCCCACGGGATGGATCCTCAGACGGTGCTGCGCTTCGTCAAGTCGATCGGGGCCTGGCCGGGACGGGTGGTGGTGATCGCGTGCGAGCCGGCCGACGTCGAGGAGCTCGGCTTCGGGCTCTCGCCAGCAGGTGGAGGATGCGGTCCAGCGGGCGGTCGAGCTGGTGGCTCGAGACGGTCGCCGAGCTGCGGCCGAGGCGCTGGCGCGCAGGGCGCCGCCGGTGCATGAGCTGTCGCTCAGCGGCGCGATCGTGAACACTGCCGTCAAGCACGCCGACGGGCGGCGCGTGACCGTGGTCAGCCTGCGGGTTGGGCGGCTGCGCCAGGTCGTTCCCGACACGCTCGAGTTCTACTTCGAGTTCGTCGCCCGGGGCACGCTGTGCGAGGGGGCACGGCTGGAGCAAGAGACTGATCGAGGCCCGCCTGCGCTGCAACGGCCTGCGCGCGCGAGTGGGCGATCGAGATCCCCGCCTTCCGCTGCCCCACCTGCGGCGGCAGCGACGTCGAGGTCGCCAGCGGGAACGAGTTCGAAGTTGAGTCGATCGAGGTCGAGGAGGAGCCGCATGCATCGCACAAAGGTGAGACGTCGTCGAGGAGGCGCTGGACGCCAACAACACGATCGCCACGGCCAACCGGGCCGACTTCGACCGCGCAGGCGTGACGGTCATGAACTTCATGAGCGCCCCCGGGGCCGGCAAGACCACGCTGCTGGAGAGCGCGTCTCCAGCCTCCCGGGCGTGCGCGTGGGCGTGCTCGAGGGCGACGTGCAGGGGTCGATGGACGCCGACCGACTGGCCAGTCTGCACGTGCCGGTGACCCAGCTCAACACCGATCCGAGCTTCGGCGGGGAGTGCCACCTGGACGCCAACATGGTGCGCTCGGCGCTGCCGTCGCTGCCGCTGGACATCGATGACTGCTGGTGATCGAGAACGTTGGCAACCTCGTCTGTCCGGCCGAGTTCCGGGTGGGAGAGGACCTGCGAGTGATGGTCTCGTCGGTGACCGAGGGCGAGGACAAGCCGCTCAAGTACCCGCTGATGTTTCGCACCTGTGATCTGGTGCTGGTCAACAAGATCGACCTGCTCCCGCATCTCGACTACGACCTCGACCGGTTCCTCTACAACCTCGACGCAGTGCACCCCGGAGTCGATCGGATGCTGGTGAGCGCCCGCACCGGCGAGGGCATTGAGCCGTGGCGCGACTGGCTGACCGCGCTGGCAACGCGGGAGGGGGCGCTTGCATGACGTCCGCGCGTGCAGGGTGGGCCTGCGGCTCGAGTGGACGAGCTGCTCGAGCGGCGCACCGAGGCCAACCGCGCGTTCTTCAACGACGAGGCCGAGCGGCTCGCCCACCTGTGCCATCGCATGGCCGAGCGGTTCGCTCGCGGCGGCCGGCTGATCGCCTTCGGCCGCTCCCCCGCGGCGCGCTCGGACGCCCGTCACGTCGCCGTCGAGTTCGTTCACCCGGTGATCGTAGGCAAGCGCGCGCTGCCTGCGATCGGGCTGGCCGGGGAGGGCGGAAATCTCCGTCGCCAGGTCGACCTGATCGCCCGCGCCGACGACATCGCGATCGCCTTCGGCGCTGACGAGGACGCCGGCGAGGCCGCCCGCGCGCTGGCCGCCGCCCACGCGCGCGGTTGCCTGGCGATCGGTTCTGGCGGCTCTGGCGCTGAGTGGGAATTCGCCCCGCCCTAGCAGCCGATCCCGCACGTCCGTCAGGAACTGGTCGAGACCTTCTACCACGTGCTGTGGGAGCTGGTGCACGTCTTCTTCGACCACCGGGGCCTGCTGGAGGGCCGATCGAGTCGCGCCGTTCACGACGCCGGCGCGTCCAGCTTTCTGTACCCATTCCTGGACGAGCGCGAGCACGAGCTGGAACCGGTGGTTGAGGACGTCCGCCGCTCGGCGCAGATGAAATCCGAGGAGATCGGAGCGCTCCGCATCCAGACGCTGACCGAAAACCGCGACGCGCTGATCGAGACCGCCGTCGCCCTGCGCGCGGAACTCCGAGCGCGGAGGCAAGCTGCTGGCGTTTGGCAACGGCGGCTCTGCCACCGACGCGATGGACGTGGTCGCCGACTTCCACACCGCGGGCGATGGCGGCCGCGCGTGGCCGGCTGATCGACCTGACCGAGGACGCGGCCATCCTGACGGCGATCGCAAACGATGTGGGCTTCGACGCGATCTTCTCCCGTCAGGTGATCGCCCACGGTGTCGACGGGGATGTGCTGCTGGCGATATCCACGTCGGGTGGGTCGCGCAACGTGATCGAGGCGCTGGCCGAAGCCCGCCGCCGTGGTCTGGTCACGGTCGCGCTGGTCGGCTATGACGGCGGCCGGGTGGCGGCCGAGCAGCTCGCCGACCACGTCATCATCACTCGCTCCGAGCACATCCCCCGGATCCAGGAGGCCCAAGCGACCGCGTACCACGTGCTGCGAGACCTGGTTGAATCGACCGGGGCCGCTGAGTGAGCATGGCGCTGGCACACCGGGCGCAGGTACGGGTCGAAGGCACGGTTCAGGGCGTCGGCTTTCGGCCCTATGTGTACCGGCTGGCGGGTGAGCTCGAGCTGAGCGGGTTCGTGCTGAACGATGCCCACGGAGTGCTTCTCGAGGTGGAGGGCGAGCAAGCAGCGGTCGAGCGGTTCCTCGCCCGGTTGGCGTCGGATGCCCCGCCGCTGGCCGTGGTCGATCGGGTGTCGGCCGAGGACCGTGAGCCGATCGGTCACTCCGGCTTTCAGATCGTCGAGAGCCCTCGCGGTGGCACGGCCGATGCTGAGGTGACCGCCTGACACCGCGCCTTGTGAGGAATGCCTGGGTGAGATGTTCGATCCGAGCGATCGCCGCCACCGCTATCCGTTCACCAACTGCACCAACTGCGGGCCGCGATTCACAATCGTGCAGGGAATCCCGTACGACCGCCAGTTCACGACCATGGCGCGGTTCGAGATGTGCGAGCTCTGCCGAGCCGAGTACGACGACCCCTCCAACCGGCGGTTCCACGCCCAGCCCAACGCCTGCCCGGTGTGCGGGCCAACGGTGTCGCTCATCGATCCCGCCGGTCGGCCGGTCGACGTGGCCGGGACGGGCGATCAGGTGCAGGCCGCTGCGGCGGCCGTCTGCGAGGGTGGGATCCTGGCCGTCAAGGGTGTGGGTGGCTACCACCTGGCGTGCCGGCGCGCCGACGAGGGTGCGGTGGCGGCGCTGCGCGCGCGAAAACACCGCGAGGACAAGCCATTCGCACTGATGGTGGCCTCGCTCGAGGCGGCCGAGCGGTTGGTGGTGCTCGGTCCCGAGGAACGCGACCTGCTGGCATCAAACCGGAGACCGATTGTGCTCTGCCGCCGCCGCGAGGCTGCGCCGGTGGCGGTGGTGGTCGCTCCCGGGGCACCCGAGCTGGGGGTGATGCTGCCCTACTCCCCGCTCCACCATCTGCTGCTGGCGGACGTGACCGCGCGCACCGGCGATCCCCACTCTGCGCTTGTGATGACCAGCGGCAACCGCTCGGACGAGCCGATCGCGTTCCGTGACGACGATGCGCGGGAGCGCCTGGGCGGGATCGCCGACGTGCTGCTGGTTCACGACCGTCCGATCGAGACGCGCACCGACGACTCGGTGCTGCGAGTGGTTGATGCCGCCGGCGAGCACCACACGATCGGCCTGCGGCGGTCGCGCGGGTACGTCCCAGCCGCGCTGGGGATTCCGCATCCGGCCGACCGCCCGTTGCTCGCCTGTGGCGCCGAGCTCAAGAACACCTTCTGCGTCGCCCGCGGGAGCCGTGCGTGGCTCGGCCACCACATCGGAGACCTCGAGAACTACGAGACGCTGCGCTCGTTCGAGCGCGGCATCGACCACTTCGAGCGGCTGTTTTCGGTCACTCCCGAGGTGATCGTGCATGACCTTCACCCCGAGTACCTGTCCACGAAGTACGCGCTGGAACGCGCCGAGGCGGAGCCGATCGGCGTTCAGCACCACCACGCTCACCTGGCAGCGGTGCTCGCCGAACACGACGAGACGACTGCGGTGGGTGCGATCTTTGACGGCACCGGGTACGGCCTCGACGGCACCATATGGGGTGGCGAAATCCTGTACGGCAGCCTCGACCGTTTCAAACGAGTGGGGGCGCTTCTCCCGGTGCGGATGCCCGGTGGCGCTCAAGCGATCCGCCAGCCTTGGCGGATGGCCTGTGCGTGGCTCGCCCTCGCCCAGCCCGACGCCAAGATACCGGCGATCCCCGCCGCGCTGGCGGATAGCGTGGACGCCGCCGGGTGGGAGGCGGTGGCGGTGTTGGCTCGCGGAAGCGCCGCTGCCCCGGTGACGACCAGCATGGGCCGGCTGTTTGATGCCGTCTCGACTCTCTGCGGGGTACGCCCACGAGTGCACTACGAGGGGCAGGCTGCGATCGAGTTGGAGGCTCTGTGCGATGTAAGCGCCCACGGCCGCTACCCGATCACGGTCTCGAACGGCGGCGGGGGACTGGTGCTCGACCCGCGCGAGGGAGTGGTTGGGGTGGCCGCGGACATCGCGGCGGGCGTCCCCGTCGGCATCGTCGCCCACCGGTTCCACGCCGGGGTGGGCCGCGCGACTGTGGAGGCTTGCACCCGAGCTGCATCGGCCTGCGGCACCGATCGGGTGGTGCTGGCGGGCGGTGTGTTCCAAAACCGGCTCCTGCTCGAGTCAGTGGCCGCGGGTCTGGCGGCAGCCGGGCTGCGGGTGCTGCTGCCCAGGCAAGTACCGATCAACGATGGCGGGATCTCCTACGGACAGGCTGCGATTGCGGCGCACCGGATGTCGACGACGGGAGTGTGGTGAGGATGGCAACCACGGCTGAGACGGTCGCCCGGATCCTCGAGCAGAGCGTATACATCCGCGGCGCCAGCCGGCCGTTTGGCGAGCTGACCACCGAGGATGTGCTCTCGCGGGCGGGCGAGCTGCGGGCGACCACCGGCTGGGGGCCCACCGCCCGAGTGGCGGCGGTGGCGCTCGCCTGGCGCGAGCTGGGAACGGCCATGCAGCGTGCGAGCGTGGAGACGGTGGCCGAGGTTGACAGCGCCCAGCTGGTCGAGCTGGCACCCAAGATGTGGGTGGTACTCCCTGGCTCGAGCTCCTAACACCCTTCAATTGTCTGACGAAGGTCGGAGGCTTCGGCCTGTGAGTTCAGGTCGGCCAACCATCCGTTACGCGGGGAGCAAGGGCGTGCATATCGCCTACCAAGTAACCCGCTAAGAAAGCGGACGACGGGGGTCGAACCCGCGACCTTTGGCTTGGGAAGCCAACGCTCTACCAACTGAGCTACGTCCGCTTGATGCCCTTCAATCCCGCTCTGGGAGCGGGCTGGAGACTTGTCTCCTGGGCGGCTGATCTATTCACAACTACATCTCGCTGGTTTCGCGGGATTCTACTCCCCCGCTCAGATTTTGGACTTGCTGACTGCTCGGGCCAGGGCCACGAGCACTGCCCCGCCCCCCGTCATCGAGGTTGGCGGGTGGTCGTGGTTTAGTTGCTTCCGAATGCGCCGCTGGGTGGCCCGTTGCCCTGTGGCGCGAGGCTCGCGCATGCCTTGATCGCTTTTCGGAACTTGTCGGGTATTTGAGGGCCGTCCGCTCCTGCACCTGGGGGTGGCTGTCCGTTGCTGGGGGCTCCCGTGGGTGGTTGGCCGCCTTGGGGGAATCCGCCGCCGGGGAGGGTGACTCCGTGGTGTTTGAGACAGGAGGTGAATGCTGCTGTTGAGCGTTTCGCGGCAGCCGTGGTTGATGTGTTCGCGGAGGAGTGCGAGGTTCCGCCGCAGGCTGTCGCGGCGACCGCGAGGCAGGTGAGGATGAGGAGGTTACGGATCATTTGGGCTGGGGGTTGGTGTCTTCGATGACCGAACCGTCTTTGAGGCGGAGGGTGCGAAGCGCGGTTTCGGCGATTGCGCTGTCGTGGGTGATCAGGATGACGGTCTGTCCGTGTTCGGTGGAGATCGTGCGGAGTAGCTCGAGGATCTCTTGGCCGGTGGTGGTGTCGAGGTTCCCGGTGGGTTCGTCTGCAAGCAGGACGCTGGGGTGGTTTGCGAGCGCGCGGGCGATGGCAACCCGCTGTTGCTCTCCACCAGAGAGCTGTGATGGGAGGTGGCGGGTGCGGTGGGAGAGTCCGACTTTTCCCAGGAGGTCTTGGGAGTGTGCCCGCCGATTGCCAGATGTGAGTTTGGCGGCGGCCATCGCGGCTTCGACGTTTTGTTCGGCGGTGAGCGTGGGGATCAGGTTGAACTGTTGGAAGATGAAGCCGATTTGGTCGCGGCGAAGGCGCGAGAGATCCCGCTCACTGAGGGTGGAAAGGTCGTCTCCTGCGCACAGGATCTGGCCCGAGGTGGGTCGGTCAAGCGCCCCCAAGAGTTGGAGCAAGGTGGTCTTTCCGGATCCGCTGGCACCGACGATGGCGAGGAACTCGCCGCGCTCAACGGTGAGGCTGATGTGGTTGACAGCGACGACTTGCCGATCTCCGGATCCGTAGACCTTTGACACGTCACGAAGCTCATAGGCGCTTGTTGGTGGCGCGTCGGGTACGGGTATGAGATCGGGTGTCGCTGCGTCGGGTTGGGTACTCATGTGAGGTCTCCTTGGGTGCGATGGTGGGGTTATTCGATGGTGCGAAGCGCGGCGGCTGGTCGCATCCGGGCGGCGCGCATGCCACCCACAGCGCCGGCAACGAGACCGCCGAGCACCGCTAGGCCGATCGCCAGGGCGATCAACCGAAGGTCAGGTGACGTCGTGATCTTGACCAGCGTGGAGCCCGACGTGACCGATGAGGATGCGCGGCCCAGACCAAACCCCCCGCCGGGAAACCCGCCAGGCGCCGCACTCGACGCCTGGGATGCCCCTGCGACGGTCGCTTTGAGCGTCCAGCCAACCGCGTTGATGGCGGCCGCGCCGGCAAGGCCGATGACCGCGCCGATCACGCCACCCAACACGCCCTGAAACAACGATTCGCCGCTGATCTGGCGAACCACTGACCACTGTGACCATCCAAGCGCCTTCAGCGTCCCGATCTCACGCACGCGCTTCGAGACCGACGCGAGCGTCAGAAGGCTCGCGATCAGGATCGCCGCCAAAAGTCCGACCAATTCGAGCGCGGTGCCAAGCTTTGACGAGAGGTTGCGAGCATCCGTGAGCGAACCACCGACACGCTTGGCGAGGTCAGCTGACGTCGTCACCGAGGCGCCCTTGAACCCCGTCGTGATTTGGGTCGACACCGGAACGACGTGGGAGGTGTCGCTCGCGCGCACCTGCACCGTGTTGACCTGGCCTTTCAAGTCCGCCAGGTTTTGGAGAGTGGCGAGCTTCACGTAGGCATCCGACGCCGTGCCGCCCAGGGGTGATGAGGCGATCCCGATCACCTTGAACGCTTTTCCACCCAGCGTCACGGTCGAACCAACGTGCAGGTTCTTGCTGTGTGCATACCCGGTCGAGAGGATCGCATCGCGCGAACCCCCCGACGCTGTGAAATACGAGCCCTTCACGATCTGACCAGGGGTGACCGCACCCAGCGACGGGTGGGTCTGATCAACACCAGTGACGGTTCGCGACGCAAACTTGATGCTGCTGTTCCCAAACTGGCCAGTCGGAGGCCCACCGTCTCCAGACCCGCCAATGCCGCCGCCGCCGGACTGGTCGATCTTGATCTTCGGCACGGTTCCCGAGATATGCAGATCGGTCAACGTCAACGAACCCGCCGCTGACGAAACGCCAGAAATCGCAGCGATGCTGCTCACCTTCGATTCAGAGAACGTCAACTGACTGGCCGCGGTGAACGTGTCAGTATTGATCTTCGATCCAGCCTTGAGATCGCGGAAGTTCAGGCCGGGCCCGCCACCCCCCAACCGCCGAAGCTGTTTCTGCTCGGACTTCGAAAGATTCCCAAACTGACCAGACCCGTTTTGCGTAATCGTCAACGGCCGCGTCACGGACATGTCTGTCCCCACACCGGTGAGCGGCTCCAACACCTTCTGCTGGGCGTTATCCAACCCCGTAGAAAGAGCGTTCACCGTCACCACCAAACCAACCCCGACAGCCAAGCCAAGCGCCGTGAGGATGGTACGACCCTTACGCCGTCGAAGCTCCGCAAACATATACGACAAATAGAACACAACAACACCTCGTGGACAGAGTGATCGAGAATGACTCTCCACATAAGACACCCGAAAGCTCAATAGACCCTTCGAACCACCTGAGGATCCCCTGGGAAGGGTCGCGTCACAGCGGCGCTGAGCGGCACGGAGGCAGGCTACGTTCGGTGGGCTGATGCCATCATGACGTGGTGACGCCGAGCCAGGCTATCGACGACGCCGCCCACCCGCGCGACTGGTCGGCGTGGAGCCTGGCCGCCGTCAAGCTCTTGCAGCGTCCACGTGGGTGACGTGTCGCTACCGCCCGGGCAAATGCGATCGGCACTACGCGGTCGTCGGTGCCGTGCACGACGGGCACCGGGCACCAGCAGCCGCCGCGCAGTTGGTGAAACCGGCGAAGGTCTCAGGCCGAGACGTGCCGTGCCAGATTAGCCCTGCGCGGTCTCTCAGCGTCCGCGCAACCCGCGCGCCACCAACCAGGTGACCCCAAGACCGCCGATGAGAAGCGGGACCCGCATGGCCTTGGCGAGCTGGGGGATGTCCGACACTCCAACCTCCACCCGCGCCGGCCACGCCCCCATCAAGCCCCGCACGGTGATCCCATCGCGTGTCAGTTCGACGCGCGATATGGCGAATGGGAAATCTCCCACCGGAGAACTGACCTTCATCCTGCGCCTCCATCAATCGTGGCCTCAATACTCGAAACACTCTCTCGTGCGTGCTCAACCACGGTGTCAAACGTCGCGTCGCCCTCGAGTGGCTGTACGAAGCTGACACACTCGCCTCCAAACACGGCACCGTCCACGTTGCGCAGCGCCCTGAGACCTCCGGCAAGGATCACCGCGTCGCAGAGCAGCCGTCGCCGCGCCTCATCACGACCGATGATGAGTTCACTCACCCGGCCTGCGCCCCGCGCCTCGAGTGCTGACCACCCGTCATACACTCGCGTCGAGGCGCACCGGATCGCTTCACCTGAAGGGACAACGTGGGTGATTTCAGAGCCGCCGTGGCTCAGCTCCTCGGTGGCACGCTCGGCCCAGTTGCCTCCGCCGACAATCACCACCCGGCGGCCGACGATCACCTCCGCCTCGGCCAAGTGGACGGCCACGGTGGCCGAGAGTACCCCGGCCAAGCGTGAGCCCGCCAGCCCCGCCTCGGCGGCAGTCGCAGGTCGGACACCGCCGGCGTAGACCAGGTGGTCAGCCGGAGTCCAGCGGATACCTTCCGGCCCGGCCAGCAGCAACCGCTTACCCTCCCACCGTAGCGCTGTCGTTCCCAGGGCGAACCGGGTGCCCCCGGCTACGCAGGCACGCTCGAGCGCGACGATGGGAGGGAAGTCATACGGCAACACTCCACCCGCGGTCGGAATCCGATCGATAACCGTAACGTCATGGCGCCGGCACAGCCGTTCCGCCACAGCAAGGCCCGACGCCCCGGCGCCGACCACGGCAACTCTCATCGTGCCGCAACCACCGCGTCGTGGAGAACCTCCTCGGCCTCATCAACGCTTGCGCCGTTGCGGACAATCGCCATCAGCGCGCTGGCAGTTGCCGGAGGGTTGGGAGACTGCCAGATCTTTCGCCCCATCATCAGTCCCTTTGCACCTGCGGCCATCGCCCCATGCACCATCTCGAGCACCTCCCGCTGAGTCTTCGCAGGTGGCCCACCGGCGATCAGCACCGGCACGGTTGAACACGAGATCACCTGCCGGTAGGACTCGGGGTCGCCCGAGTACCACGTCTTGATCACGTCCGCGCCTTCTTCACAAGCGGTACGCACCGCCACTCGCATCTCATCCACCGTGAACGGCCCATTGTAGGCCTCTTGCCCCTCGCCCGGAAGTGGGAAGACCTCCCCGACCAATGCCATCCCGGCGGCGGCACACTCGTCGGCCAGCTTGCCAAACTCTGAGACCTGATACCGCTCCGAGTCGCCGCCGATCATGAAGGTGGTACAGACTGCGTCGGCACCATTTCGCATTGCCTGCTCAACGCCGGCGATCATCGACTCACCGTCGGCACCGGTCGCCAACCCGGTTCGCGCGGTCACCCTCTGGACAAAGGCGCCACGCCCCGCGAACTCCTTCAAGGCAAACTGTGCGAGCCCTCGGCGCAGGAGAAATCCGTCGACTCCAACATCGACGAATGATGCGATCAGATCCCGAGGATCATCGAGTTCGGGGAACTCCGCCCCCTCAATAGCATGGTCCATCGGGATAACAACCGATGTCTGCGAAGCATGATCGAACATGTTCGCCAACCGTAGACTCTTACCAAGACTATTCACTTGTCACTCTCCGTTCGTGTAGGTTCTCAAGCCGACCTCTCGGTATGCTCCATCCAGATGCGCGTACACCTTTTCGTAGTCACTGCGGATCTCGGCGTATTTCTGATGGGTGGCGGGGTCCGGCGTGTACCGCTCCCGCGTGTGAAACATCGCGCCGCTGGCTTCGTCGAGATCTGAAAACACGCCGGCCGCCACGCCGGCCAGCATGGTTGCGCCGAGCCCCGCGGCCCGTGTCACTTCGGGGACGAGCACGTCGAACCCAAGCACGTCGGCCTTGAGCTGATTCCAAACCGGACTGCGGGCTTCTCCATCCACCACCGTCAACTCGGAAATATCGAGACCGTATGCGCGTAGGGCATCCACCGAGGGCGGATACTGGAAGGCGATCCCTTCGATGATCGCCCGCGCCATGTGGGCTCGCGTGGCGCTCGCCGTGATTCCGAAGAACACACCCGTGGCCTCCGGGTTGAACCGCGGCATTGCCGATCCTTCGAGATAGGGTAGAAGAACAGCCCGCCCGCCCCTGGTGGGATCTCCGCGGCCTGCGCGATCAACCAGGGGTAATCATGCGCCGATTCGTGAGTGTCGGAGTCCGAGAGATCCGAATCGACGTAGTCCTTGAACCACCGCATGGACGAGCCGGTGCTGGAAATTACCGCCTCGCGGATGTACATCCCGGGAATCACGTGCGGCGCCAGTTCTGTGCGTCCGCTGCGGTCGGGTTCGGAGTCGCCGCTCACCACTCGCCAACTGCTGGCGGTTCCCGTTCCGGCACACAGATCACCCGGTCGAATCGCTCCTCCGCCGAGCGCTGCAGCCGGGTCGTCTCCGCCCCCGACGGCAAGCGCTATCCCGGGCGGTAGACCAAGTTGGTCAGCGCTGCTCCGGCTCAGTCGGCCATGAAGCTGGGCCGGGTGATGGGCGATCTCAGGCAGACGGCCGCTATCGATCCCGGCCGCCTCGCAGATGTCCTCTGACCAGTCTCCGGTGTGGATATCGAGTAGGCCGGTGCGGCCGGGAGTGGAGCTGTCGGTGGTCATCCCGCCCGCCAGTCGGTACATGATGTAGTCCTTGGCCAACAGCACGTTCTCCGTGGCCGCCCAGACGTCCGGTCGCTGTTTGATGGTCCACATGAGACTCGCGAGCGTCGAGCCGGTGATGAGCGGCAGCCCGGTGGTTTCCAGGAACCGCTCGGAGCCAAACCGCTCCCGAAAGCCGGCCACCTCGCGCTGGCTGCGCCGGTCGATCCAGCTCACCGCCGGACACAACGGGTCGCCGTCAGCCCCGAGGAGCACGCCGGGCTCACGCACGCAGACGATCGCGATACCGGCAATCGCGCCGGGCCGAGGATCGGTTTCGGCGACAAGCCGGCGAACTGCGGCGACCACTGTGTCCACCCAATCGTCGGGGTCCGTCTCAGCCCACCCGGCATGGGGGTGTGACATCGGGTAATCGATCGCCACTTCCGCGACGAGCCGCCCTTCAACGGTAACGAGCAGGGCCTTGACGCTGCTCGTGCCGACGTCGACACCTACCAACAGACCGTCGGTCTCTGACACGCCCACCGCTATGCCCAAGTCACGTATCCACTTCGGCTCGGATCGCCGTAATGATCGTACGCGCCGTCGTCCAGGAACCGCTGGTGGCAGCGGCGAACCGATTCACGATCGAGTTTCACGCCCAACCCCGGCCCGTCGGGGACCGGCAACAACCCGTTCTCAGGTTGCATCGGCCCACCCACGATCACATCATCGGTGTGCCAACGCAGCAGCGTCTGGCTGGGCTGTGAGATCCACGGGGTGGCAGCGGCCACCTGGAGATAGGCCGCATTCATCACTCCGGCATCTGGGCTGTAGAACCACACATCGATACCGAGCTCGGCGCAGGCAGCAACCATCTGGAGTGTCCGTCGAATCCCGCCGAGGGCGCACAGGTTGATGCAGAACGCGTCCGGGACGCCGAGAGTTGCGGCCAGGCCCACCTGAGGGTCGTGGGAAGAGAATCCGATCTGCGTTGAACGACGAAGTGAGGCCATCTCGGTCACCGAGGACACGGGATCCTCGATCGACGCCACGCCGAACCTCTCGAACTCCCGAAGCGCTCCACGGGCGACCCCGACTGTCCAGCGTTTGTTTGCGTCCAACCGCAGCAGGCAATCCTCGCCGATCGCGGCGCGCACCTCACGAACGATCTTCACCTCCGTGGCCACGTCGAATACGCCGACCTTGCCTTCGAACGCAGTCGCTCCGTGTGCCTCTCGCATCCGGGCGCAGTAGCGAGCGATGGAAAGGGGATCATTCTCGCCGCCCACGCCGTTCAGCCCGAGTCGCGGCGCAAAATACTCGGTGAACGACACATTGTCTCTCACACGTCCGCCCAGAAGCTCCGCAATCGAGCGACCCTGGAGCTGCCCCGCTGCGTCCCACAGCGCCATCTCCACTCCGCCGAACGCATGCACCACAGAGTCGTCATCGGCATTTCTCATCACACGCACGGGCGGCAGGCCCCGACGTTCGCAATCAGCCAGGTTGGTCGGGTCGGCCCCTATCAGGCGCGGTGCGATCCGCTCGTCGATGATGCGGCCCGCCCACGGCGACGGCGCCTCCCCGATCCCCACCACTCCGGCGGACGTTTCTATCTCGACGATCGTCTTCGAGAGCCCTGGAAACACTCCGACGCTCCATCTGTACGGCGTCTCCAGTGGGATATTGATGGGGGTCGTGCGAATCGCGGTGATGGTCACGTCACGAGCGGCGGGGGTGCCTGACCCCAGGATGGCTGTTGACGTTTCGCCGCGCATCAGTACACGCTCTCTGTGACGATTGAGAGCCACTGCGCCGGCTTTTTCGTTTCGTTGAGAAACCTATGGGGATAGGCGCCCGAGTACACGGTGCAATCGCCGGTGCGCATTTCATACCGGAGGTCGTTGTGAAGCAGAACGATGTCCCCCATCGTGACGTAGACGATGTCGAGGCCGGCATGCGTGATCGCGTCACGAAATTCGGTGTTGGGTTGAAATGTGGCGATGATCATCTCGAAATCGATGCCGGGAAGCCGGATCACCGCGTAGTCGACGCCGTCCCCACGGTCGACCTTTATCCGGTTCTGCTCCTCGACAAACTGCGGCGTCGTTCGTCGGGCCGAGTACCCCAGGAGCGACCCGATGTCGTGGTTGAAGACTGCGGCCAGCCGACTCAAGCGCCCCAGCGCAATATCGGACTGCCCGCGTTCCACGGCGCTGAGAAACGACACCGACACTCCCGCCGCACCGGCGACGTCCTGCAGACTCATCTTCTGCCGATGACGGAGCTGGCGGAGAATCACGCCGACGTCCGGAAGGCCGCCGCCGCCGCTCCCATCCCCGTCGGTTCGCGCTGGATCCGGCACGTCATCCGCGATTCGCTTCAGTGCGTCGGACAGTCTCGGCGGAGCGATGTCCGGCACGCCGATACGGACGTTCTCCGGGCGGGTTTCGTCGGTCACCGGATGGGCTCCAAACCGCTCACCGATCGACTCCCATCCGATCGGTTGACACCCAGGCTGTCCAGCTCAGCGCCGACCGAAACGTCCTGGGGCGGCACATCCATGTGCGTCGAGCACATGAACGCCACACCGGCCATGCAGACCGCGCCCTGACATCTCCCCCCGGTTGCCCGAGTGCGTTTGCGCACGCCCTCGATCGATCGGGCCGGAACCTGCATCGAGAGCGCGGCCGAGATTTCCGCCGCGGACACCTGCTCGCAGGCACAGATCACCTGGCCGTAGCGCGGATCAGCATCAACCAGCGACTCTGGGTCACTATCCCACGCGAGCCGCCGCACAAGAGGGATGCGCGCATGACGGGGCTCTCTGTCCTCGACATCTAACCCACACTCGCGCAGCAGGCGGAGCACGAAGTCCGCCACAGCAGGCGAGGAGGAAACGCCGGTTGAGCGGATGCCCGTCGCGTGGATCACGTTGGGGATCGTGCTATCCGCACGCAGCCGGTAGACATCGTCCGACGCAGGACGCAGAGCGGCGAAGTTCTTGATTGCCAGCTCGGGCGAGATCGATGGCACCAAGCGCTGGGCACGCTCAAACATCGAACCGAGCACGGCGCTGGACGTCGACTTATCCCACCGCTCCTCCTCGTCGTCTGCGGTGGGGCCGACCAGGGCCGTGCCGTTGGTGGTCGGGACGACGAAGACGCCTCGAGCCTCAGCGCCGGGGACCGGCGCGATCACGTGGTTCATGCGCGAGCCGAATTCGCGGTCGAGCACCACGTACTGGCCCTTCCGCGGCCACATCCTGCACGAGTCGGCGCCGCTGAGGGCATCGACCTGGTCGGCAAAGAGTCCGGCTGCATTGACGACATACCGGCACGGAACTGGCCCCTGGGGTGTGAGCACCGCCCGAATCCCGTCAGCGTCGCGCTCAAACCCCGTCGCCGGTGCACCCAGCCGCACATCCGCTCCGTTGCGGGCCGCAAACTCGCCGTACCCGATGGTCAGGCGCATGGGATCGATAATCCCTTCGCCCGCGACCCACAGAGCTGCCGTGCACGAGGGCGTGATCAGCGGCTCTCGACGCCGTGCTTCGCGGGATGAGATCAGCTCGGTCTCCACTCCGAACTCGGCGGCACTCGTCTGGATCTCGGAGATCCGCGCCTCGTCCGCATCATCCATCGCCACAACCAGCTCGCCAATCCGGTGGAAGGGGACATCCAGGCGCGTGGTGATCTCTTCCCACCGCGAACTGGACGCAGCAACCAGCTCTCCCTCCAGGGTACCGGGACGCCCATCGAATCCGGTGTTGGTGACACCGCCGTTCCCTTTGCTGGCTCCTTCGGCCAGGTCTGCGGCCTGCTCCAGCAAGCACACTGACGCGGTCGTGAACGCCAGCCGATCAGCGATGGCTGTACCGATCACTCCACCACCGATGATCACAACGTCAAAGCCGCGATCTGGTGACCCTTGACATCCGGCTGCTGTTCCCCTCGGTCATCGGGGCGGGACTTCCTTCTGCGCGAGGGCCACATCGTAGTTCCGTCGCTGGGATACGTCCCCGGCACCAGGCCGGGTCACGCCACTCTCGTCAGTAGTTCCGATCTCGGGTCCCTCCCACCATTCCGGGATCCGCCCACATCGAGCGGGCGTCGCATGCTGAATTCAGCAAGGTTGTTCTATATTTCGTAACGCTACGGCATCGTAGCCGAGAAGTCAATCGAGGTTTCGGGCCCTGCCAGCACCTTCAGTGCGTCTGAATGGAGCAGTCCGTTGGTCGCAACCATGGCGCCTGTGTCGAGCCGCGATCCGCCGTCGAGGTCGGTCATCCGGCCACCCGCCTCCTCCACCAAGAGCTTGGCCGGCGCGAAGTCCCAGATTCCGGCTGTCAGGTCGAACGCAACATCGATCGCCCCCTCCGCCAGCCACGCGTACCCGTGCAGCTCGTCGCGCTTGCCCGCCGCGGTGTTCATCCGTCGCACCGGAGCCAGGCCCAGGCATGAGTCGTCCGGAACGTATGTGCTCCATGTCGCTGTAGTGAGCGGGGTGGTCGAGGACACCCTGATGCGTCGTCCGTTTCGATAGGCACCCCCGGATCGGGTGGCAACGTAGCGCAGCGACATCGCTGGGAACGAGAGCACCGCGACCTGGAGCTCACCGTCAGCTTCGAGCGCGAGCTGCGTGCACCAGGACCTCTCACCGCGAATGAACGCCAACGTCCCATCGATCGGATCCACAATCCAGCGCCGGGCACTGACGGAGCTCGTCTCGGTGGTCGCTGACTCCTCCCCAAGAAACCCGTCTGACGGGCGCGCCCGGCGTACCATCGCACGGAGCTCGCGCTCCACGGCGTGATCGGCGTCGGTCACGGGGGAGCCGTCCTCCTTCATACCGACGTCGAGCGATGCAAAGGCTTGGGCATAGCGGAGTGTGAGGCGATCGGCACGATCGGCCAAGCTGATCGCAAATGACAAATCCTCGTACGGTCGAGGCTGACTGGCTGCGTCCTTCACGGTCATGTGAGCGCGGTGCCAACAGTCACGGCTCTCCATCGCTCCAGGTCGGACTGGGTTGCGGTGAGTTTCTGTTGGACGTCAGAGAGTGCATCCGCGCCCAGCACAAGCCGCAGCGGCGGATCGTCAGATTCGACGGCGGCGACGATCGCCGCGGCCGCCTTGACCGGGTCGCCAACTTGGTTTCCGGCGACCGCGGCCAGCTGTGCTCTCATGACCCCGCTGGAGGCGGCGTATTCCCCCATCTCGCGGCGGGCGCTCGCCAGTGAGCGGCCGTGAAAGTCCGTCCGGAAGCTGCCCGGCTCAACAATCAACACCCTCACTCCGAGATGCCGCACCTCTGCCGCCAGCGACTCCGAGAATCCCTCGAGCGCGAACTTCGACGCCGTGTACGCGGTCAACCCCCAGAATCCGCAGAACCCACAAACCGAAGAAATGTTGACGATCTGACCCTGACCAGCAGCACGCATCGAGGGCAGCACGGCCTTGGTGAGGTTCACCGCCCCAAAGAAATTCGTCTCGAACTGATCGCGCACCTCGGCATCGTCGAGCTCCTCGGCAGCGCCGACCAACCCGTAACCAGCGTTGTTAACCAGGACATCGATCCGCCCGAATCGCTCCAACGCAGCGGCGACGGCAGCGTCGATGTCGACCTGACGCGTGACGTCGAGGCCGAGGAACATGCTGCGCTCGCGATGCTGACCCGCAACGCTCAGAGTGTCGGGGTTCCGCGCGGTGGCAACCACCGCCCCGCCGGAGCCGAGCACGACGCCGGTAAGGGCATGTCCGAAACCCGTCGAGGCACCCGTGATCAGCCACACCCGCCCGCTTGTCATCTCACTGTCCCTTCCGCGGCCCAGAGTGAGCGTGCCATGTCTTGCAGCAGCAACGCCTCGGCCCATCGATCAGACAACTCTGTGCCATCGATTCCGGTCATTGCATACCACTCCCGCGGCCCCAGCTCTGCGGTGAACGTGAGCGTGGAGGATTCTGGGTTTGACTCACGGAAGAGCTGGAAGCCCTGCCCCCACCACCGACGGAACATCTCCACCCACACCTGGTTGTGGGCGAAGCTGAGCTGCAGCTGGATCTGTTCGCGGCTCGCCACCCGACCATGGTACGCCCACGAGCGCCGCAGGATACGTTGGATCAGCGCATCATCTTCATCACTGAGAGGAATTCGGAACTCGCGCGCGACCAGGAAATGTGAGAGGTCCGCCGTGAGCTTCATCGACGGCACCGCATCGATCAATTGAAGGGTGAACAAAAGATCGGTTGTCATGCGGTCACGATGATTCTCAAACAGCAGATCGATGCCTGCCTCGTCCGCAAGCCTTTGCCATCCGAGAACGTAGGGGATGCAATCGAGCACGCGATTGGGGCGGATATTGGGCTGCAAGTTGATGTGGTGACAATGTTCGGCACCGCACAGCTCAATCCATTCGATTATCGGCCGGAGATCGTCGACCGTCTTTGGAAAGCACGTGGCGTTCCACTTCAAGCCGTGTTCCTTAAGTAACGAGGTCACTATCAGCGAAGACTCCAGGTCATCGAAGTCGACCTCGGCGCCGTCGAAACCGGCCTCCGCCATCCGTCGCACCTGCTCTTCCAACGTCCATTCCGGGCCTTCGAACGGCAAGCCCTCCATCGCCCACATCGACTGAAAAACCAAGAGATCCATCTGCAGAACCCTTCTTCCGTCTGGTTCGGACATTCGTGGGACGTCGGACCCGAGAGTCGTTGCCTCAGTCAAAACAGCGTTCGCATGCCCGGCTGCCAAGAGACGAAGGCGGCGGAGCGGCTGCTTGACAAACGTTCTCCTGTCCTCTAGGTTTTCCGGAATATAGTAGGCGCGTGCGTGATTATGCAACTCGGGGATTTCGGTCGGTACAAAGCGGTGCGCGCATCTCACCTCAACGAGGAGGTCGCGTCGTGGCAATGCGCGATGACCAGAGACGGGGTTGGCGGTTTCCGTGACATCAGAGATGAGCCAAAGAATCGTTAGCCACCATGGTTAACATCGATCACGAGCCGTTCACCTACGACCCGTTCTCGTTCGCGGTGCACGAAGATCCCTGGCCCGTCTATCAGATCCTCCGAGACGAGTATCCGGTGTACTACAACCCCGACCGAGAGTTCTGGGCGCTGTCGCGCTTTGACGATGTGCAGACCGCGGTACGCGACTGGCGAACGTATTCCAGCGGTTCCGGCGTAGAACTCGACGGAGCTCCGGACTTGTATACCGAGCTTTTCGGACCCGGCGACTTCCTCAACCTCGACCCCGAAGCCCACGACCGCATCCGCAAGGTGGTGCACCGCGCGTTCACTCCGAAGCAGATCGCCATACTCGCCGAGGCCATGCGGGTGCATGCGATCTCCCTGATCGACGATCTGGTTGATCGTGGTGGCGGCGACCTCGCTCAAGAGCTGTCGTGGCGGATGCCACTGTTCGGTATCAGTCAGCTCGTTGGGTTCCCCGTCGATGACCTTTCCCACCTCCAGAAGGTGTTGTACCAGCTGTTGAGCCGCGAATCGGGCAACGACGACCCGCTGCCGGAGACCGCTCGAGCGGCCGCACTCGAAGCAAAACGCTATATCCGATCGGTGCTGGCCGAGCGCCGGAGCGAACCCCGCGACGACCTGCTCAGCGTCATGGTGGAGGCCGAACGCGACGGCCGGCTGGCGTCAGACGAGGTCGATGGGCTCTGCTTCATCATGTTCGGGGCGGGCATGGATACCACCGCATCCGTCCTCTCCAACGGCATCTCGATATTGGCCACCATGCCCGACGAACGACAAAGGATCGCCTCCGATCCCCAGCGCGCCCGTCGGTTCAACGAAGAGGTAACTCGCCACCAATGCCCTGTCCACGGTGTGGCCAGGCGCACCACCCGTGATGTTCGTATTCATGAATGTGACATCCCAGCCGGGGGTTGGGTGTGGCTGATCTATGCATCCGCGTGTCGCGATGAGCGAATTTATACTGACCCCGATGAGTTCCAGATCGATCGGGAGAACGCCGCCCATCTCGCGTTCGGCGGCGGAATCCATCACTGCATCGGCGCTCCGCTTGCTCGACTAGCCGGCGAGATTGTGTTCCAGGAATTTTGCCTGCGTGTCCCTGAGTACGAGACCAGCTCGCAGGTCGACTTCATGCACAACCACAGCGTTCCCCGGGCGGTCATGAGCATGCCTGTCACGATCCCCGGCAGGAGCGTCTAGATGTCGGCTCAACCCACGCACACAGTACGACTGCTCAACGACAACGCTGCCACCCTCGTCCGCGAAAACGCAAATTCCCATACACGACCGCTTCCAGCGGGTCATGAACCAAGGTCAAGGAGATCGTAATGGAACGCAACGAGCGTCGATCGGAAGACCAAATCAGGGAGCTCAGCCGCCGAGATTTCCTCCGCTACGCGGGAGCCGGGGCGGTCGTCCTCGGTGGAGCAGGGGCGCTGGCGGCCTGCGGAAGCAGCTCGTCAGGAACCTCCAGCGCCACCAGCGGCGGCGGTGGGGGCGGCACACCCACGAGGGGCGGGACACTGCGCGTCGGAGTCACCGGCGGAGGCCCTTCCGACACGCTGGATGCGCAACTCGGTCTCCAAAACGCCGACTACTCCAGGCTCCTGTCCATGTTCCAGCCGCTCGTCGGTTGGGACCTGAACATGAAGCTCAAGATGGTCTTGGCCGAGTCGATGGAGCCCGACGCCACGGCCAAAACCTGGACGGTCAAGCTCAGGCCCGGTGTGGAATGGCACGACGGCAAGACGCTCAACGCCGACGACGTCATCTATAGCCTCAACCGAGTGATCAAAGCCCAGTCCTTCGGAGTGTTTGCGCTTCAGCTGGTCGACGCACCGGCGATGAAGAAGATCGACGACCTGACGGTCCAGATCCCGATGACAAAGCCGTATCCAAGCTTCCCCGAGTATTACGCATCGCTCTACCAGAACCTCCTGATTGTGCAAGACGGCTACAAGCCCAACAAACCGGTGGGCACCGGCCCGTTCAAGCACGTGTCCTTCACCCCCGGTCAGACCAGCACGATGGTCCGCAACCCGAACTATTGGGAATCCGGCAAGCCGTATCTCGACAAGGTCATCATCACCGACTACCCAGACGAGAACAGCCAGATCAACGCGTTTCTGTCAAAGCAACTCGATGCGGTGGATCTGCTCTCGTTCCCGTCCATCCCACAGGCTCGAGCAGGCCGATGGCAAGACGGTGATCGGCAAAACCGGCGTGAATACCCCGTTTGAGATGCGAGTGGACCAGGCCCCGTTCAGCGACGTAAAGGTGCGCCAGGCCATGCGACTGATCATCGATCGTCCGCAGATGCTGAACCTCGTGTTCGGCGGAAACGGCTCGATCGCGAATGATCTGTTTGCTCCGTTCGACCCGGCGTTCGATCACTCGATTCCACAGCGGGTGCAGGACATCGACCAGGCGAAATCGCTGCTCAAGTCTGCGGGCCAAGAGAACCTGACGGTGGAACTGGTTACCGCTCCGATCTATGCCGGCGTGGTGGAATCGGCCCAGGTGTTCGCCGATCAGGCCAAGGCCGCCGGAATCACCGTGAATCTGAAGCAGGTCCCGGTGGGCGAGATCTTCGGACCCAACTACGGCAAGTGGACATTCTCGACCCAGGACTATTGGTTCACCAACCCCTACCTCCCGCAGGTCGCTCAGCAGCTGCTGCCCGGATCGCCGTTTAACAACATTCACTGGAACGATCCGCACTACACGGATCTGTACAATCAAGCGTTCGCGACGACGGACTCCAGCCTCCAGACCGAGATCATCCATCAGATGCAGCAGATCGACTACGACAGCGGTGGGCTCGCCATTCCGTACTACGTGCCGATCATCGACGGGTTTACCAGCAAGCTCCAGGGCGTCGAGCCTGGCAGTTATGGGTTCTCGTTTGGTAACTGGAGTTTCGAGAACTTCTGGTTGAGTTGACGCATTGACTGACCTCGCAGCGCTCGATTCCGAGGCTCCCGCGGAGCAGAGTCCGCACCCGATCAGGCGCTTGGTGGTGCAACGCATCGTGCTCGGAATCCTGACGCTGTTCTTGGTTTCGATCGTGGTCTTTGCCGCAACTCAACTGTTGCCGGGAAACGCGGCGTATGCAGTCCTCGGACAAACCGCCACGCCGGCTCAACTTCGCATCCTCGAACATCAGATGGGCCTCGATCGGCCTGCGCTCGACCAGTACTGGAGCTGGCTCTCGGGCCTGCTCCAGGGCGACTTGGGGCGCAGCCTCACCGCTCGCGTCCCGGTTTCGACGCTGATCTGGCCCCGGATCGTGAACTCGGCCGCCCTGGTGGTGACAGCCGGGGTGATCGGAACCGTGTTGGGGGTGGCCATGGGCCTTTTGGCAGCGATCCGACGGGATAAGGCGATCGATCACATCTTCTCGATCACCAGCCTCGGCGTGACCGCCCTGCCAGAGTTCGTGGTTGGGGTCGCACTGATCATCGCGCTGGCGACAAACGGGGTTCACCTCTTTCCGGCGGTATCGCCGATACCGCCGGGGACACAGCCATGGCAGGAACCGTCGATGCTGGTACTGCCCACCCTGACGCTGGTGATCGTTGTCATCCCGTACATCTTTCGGATGATGCGGGCTGCCACGATCGAGGCACTCGAGAGCGACTATGTCGAGATGGCGAGGCTCAAGGGCCTGCGTAACTCGGCGGTCCTGATCTGGCACGCCCTGCCGAACGCATTGCCGCCGACAATCCAGGCAATCGGTCTCACGCTGCTCTACCTGGCCGGCGGGATCGTCGTGGTGGAGGTCGTGTTCAACTATCCCGGCGTCGGGCTGGCTCTGTACAACGCCGTCGTCGAGAAAGACATCCCGATGGTGCAGACGCTCGTGATGCTGCTGGCGGCGTTCTACATATTCGTCAACATCGCAACCGACGTGATCTCCCTGATCGCTTCCCCGCGCCGACGGGTGCCCCGATGAGCGCTGCCGTCGAAGACTCTGGGGGCAGCGTCGAGTTCATCCCGCGGTCGCAGCGGTTGGAGTGGCTCCGCGTTCTGCGCGACGCGGCCCGCACCCCCCGGGGCGCGTTCGGACTGTCGGCCACCATGATCGTCGTGGCGATTGCGGCGATCGGGCCGTTTGTGACGCCGTACGACCCGAACCAGGTGGGCGTGGTGGCGCCATTCGCACAGCCATCGTCGGTGGCGAAGCTCGGCGGCGACATCCTTGGCCGCGACGTTCTCAGCCGAGTGCTCGCCGGGGGCTGGCAGCTGCTCCTACTGGCGGCGCTGGCAACGGCGCTGGGGGTTGTGCTTGGGACGGCGGCGGGCATGGCGGCCGCGTACTTCCCAGGCTGGCGGGACAACGTGGTCATGCGCGGCGTGGACGTGCTGCTCGCGTTCCCACAGCTGGTGTTTGCCCTGCTGCTCATCTCCGTGTTGGGAAATCATCTGTCGCTGGTGGTGTTCGCCGTCGGGCTGTCGCATGCCCCGCAGGTCGCGCGAGTCATCCGCTCCACCGCTCTGGACGTGGCCGAGCGAGACTACGTCAGGAGCGTCGCCATCATGGGCGTGCGGCCTTCAAAAGTGATGGCCAAGGAGATCCTGCCCAACCTGGTTTCGCCGCTGATGGTGGAGACCGGTCTGCGTATGACCTACTCGATCATCATCATGGCGGGGTTGGCATTCCTCGGCTTCGGATTCCAACCCCCGAACCCGACCTGGGGGTTCATGATCAGAGAGAACCAGATCGGCGTGACGTTGAACCTGTGGGGCGTGGTGGCACCGATAATCCCGCTGGCGTTGCTGACCATCGGCGTGAACACGTTCACCGATGCGGTGACCCGGGTCACACTCGGTGTGGAGCGAGCCGAAACCACCGCGGTGACCGAGGCCATGACAGGCAGTGTGACAAGCGTATGACAAGCAATGATTCGACCAGCCCGAGCGCCCAGCCCCACCTCGTCAGATCGGGTCGTCGTCGAGCATCTCACCGTCCAGGCTCGGAGATCGCTCAGCGAGATCATCCAGGACATCTCGCTGTCGGTGCCGGCCGGGGAGATCCTCGGTGTCGTCGGCGAGTCAGGATCCGGCAAAACCACCCTCGGGTTGGCCATGCTCAGACACACCCGCCGGGGACTGAAAATCAGTAACGGAACCGATCATCATCGACGGCAAGGACATCGGGAAGCTTTCGGCCGAGGAGATGCGTGCCCTTGCGCGGCAGGACGCTCGCATACGTACCGCAGGATCCGGGCACGGCGCTGAACCCGGCCCGGAGGATCGGGCCGCAGCTGGACGAAGCGCTCACCACACACGGAAGCAGCAAGCAGGAGGCGCGCGCGCGCGTCCAGGAGCTGTTGGGTGAGGTTGGACTGACGTCGGTGCCGAACGTGCTGAC
This sequence comes from uncultured Actinomycetes bacterium, assembly GCA_963729195.1. Classification (GTDB taxonomy): domain Bacteria; phylum Actinomycetota; class Thermoleophilia; order Gaiellales; family JAICJC01; genus CAVPTL01. Next base: position 236,019 of record CAVSNF010000019.1, on the reverse strand, counting down.
GTCATATCCTCACCAGCTCTCCGGTGGCCAGCAACAGCGGGTCACGATCGCGCTCGCGTTCGCCTGCCGTCCGGGCTTGATCGTGCTCGACGAGCCGACCACCGGTCTGGATGTCACGACCCAGCGCACCGTTCTCACGACTGTGAAGGAACTCTGCGTCAAGTATGGCGTTGCAGCCATCTACGTGAGCCACGACGTACTGGTCGTGGGCGAGTTGGCCGATCGGGTGGCGGTGGTCTACGCCGGCCGCGTGATCGAGATCGGCACCACCGTCGAGGTGTTGCGGTCGCCGCAGCACCCCTACACCCGCGGCCTTCTGCGGGCTGTCCCGTCCCCTGAGCGCTCGACCCCACTCGTGGGCATGGAGGGGGTCCCGCCGCGCCCCGGCCAGCGCCCGCCCGGCTGCGCCTTCGCTCCCCGCTGCCCGGTGAGCGTCGACAGGTGTCACAACGAGCGGCCCGAGCTCTACCCGGCCGGTGCCGACGAGCATATGGCTCGGTGCTTCCTGGTGGGGCAGCTTGCGAGCCAGGAGTCAGTGTCCGTGGGCGTAGCCCCTGACGGTCCCTCGACGCAACGAGAGGCGAACGCCTCGGCGGGGGACTCTGCGGTGCTGCAGGTCGAAGATCTGAGAGCGAATTACGGCCCCCACCGGGTGTTGCACGGCGTCAGCTTCGCCGTGCCGGCGAACGCGTGCGTTGCAGTGGTCGGCGAGTCCGGTTCGGGCAAGACGACACTGGCCCGCTGCATCGTCGGACTGCATACATCGTGGACCGGCGAGATGATGTTCGAGGGCGCCCGGTTGACGCCCGGAATCTCCGACCGGTCGAAAGACACGCTTCGCGGCGTGCAATACATCTTCCAGAACCCGTACGCCTCACTGAACCCACGTCGCACGATCGGCGGGCTGCTGGCGCAGCCGCTCGAGCACTTCACCACGCTCGGCCGGCGCGAGCGCGATCATAAGGTCGTTGAGGCGATCCAAGCCGTGTCCATGTCTCCGGACATGCTCGACCGATACCCCGACCAGCTGTCAGGCGGCGAGCGTCAGCGGGTCGCGATCGCGCGAGCCCTGATCGTCGATCCGCGCGTCCTGATCTGCGATGAGGTCACCTCCGCCCTGGACGTCTCAGTGCAGGCCGCAGTGGTCGAGATGCTGCGCCGACTCCAGGTCGAGCAGAACCTCTCCCTGGTGTTCATCACCCACAACCTCGCGCTCGTCCGTAGCATCGCTCAGCAGGTGGTGGTGATGAAGACGGGCGTCATCGTCGAATCCGGGCCAACCGACACCGTGCTTGGCGACCCCCAGCATGAGTACACCCAGAAACTGCTGGAGGACGTCCCGAAGTTCAGTGACATCGGCTCGGGCGTCGCGGGCTGAGCAAATTTGACTGGCAGAGCATAAAGTATTTTTTTTTTTTTTTTTTTTTTAAAAAAAAAAAAAAAAAAAAAAAAAAAAAAAAAAAAAACATTAATAATAACATAACAAACATAAAAAAAAAAAAAAAAAAAAACACATAATCCGCATGAGAAAAACAGCACACAGTGTCCCCCCTCTGCCACAGTCGCAACTGTACCGCCGGACGTCGACGTAGCCGTGAACGTACTAAAAAAAAGCCCGCTCGGCTATTATAACGATAAAAAAAAAAAAAAAAAAAAAAAAAAAAAAAAAAAAAAAAAAAAAAAAAAAAAAAAAAAAAAAAAAAAAAAAAAAAAAATTTTTTTTTAAAAAAAAAAAAAAAAAAAAAAAAAAAAAAAAAAAAAAAAAAAAAAAAAAAAAAAAAAAAAAAAAAAAAAAAAAAAAAAAAAAAAAAAAAAAAAAAAAAAAAAAAAAAAAAAAAAAAAAAAAAAAAAAAAAAAAAAAAAAAAAAAAAAAAAAAAAAAAAAAAAAAAAAAAAAAAAAAAAAAAAAAAAAAAAAAAAAAAAAAAAAAGCTGTCCGATCACCCCGCAGCTCACCGAATTTACTCCGAAAATCATCGTGGATCTGGCCGCGGACAGGGAGCCGCTTCCACCACCACGCCTCCGGCGGCGGGGCGGCTTCGCAGCTCGCCCAGAGGGAGGCGATCAGGAACTCTGTCCTCAGTGTCCGTGACGCCTCGGAACCGTTCGTCGACGGGGGCGAGCCAGGCCTTCACGTTCGCCTCGAGGCCGGTCGGGTGCTCGGATACGAACCCCTTTACCGCATCTCGGATCGTGAGCGCGTGCAGGTTCTCGTGCGGATCCATGCTGAAGTCCTCGTCGAGCTCGGAGACGATCAGCTCGACGTAGCCGGCCCACTCGAGTAACACGGCCGGAAGTGCGCGCCGCGTGTGGGTACGGCGGCGGCGCCTGCGTTCGAAGTCGGCCCGTTCCTGCTTGTCTCAGCGACCGACGAAACTCGTCCAGCCGCAGTCGCTCAGGCCAGAAGTTCGGCGGCATGGCTAGGGCATGGCCGCAGGCCGCCCTTCGTCGAGGCTCAACGCGGCGGTCGCGGGCGGCAGTCGGCATCGGTTCAATCATGCCGCGGAATCGCCACCACGACAAGCCAATGCCGCGATCATACGACCATGGCACGACTCGAAAAGGCACGCTGGTGGACGGTCCGGCGCGTGTCCAGCCGCAAGCCGGCCAGCTACCGTTGCCCGCTGTGCGGGTATCAGCTGCACGCGATGAGCGAACACGTGCTGATCGCACCCGAAGGTAACACCGGTCGCAGGCGCCACGCCCACCGAGAGTGTGTGGACGCCGCCCGGGCGCAGGGACGGCTGCCGTCGCGCAGCGAATGGGAACGCACACAACCGCGTCCCCCATCGTTGTGGCAGCGGCTGCTCGACCGCCGACCGTAACCCGCGGGGTATCCCCGATGCCACCGCGTCCCGGCCGTCCTACCGTGGGCGTATGCAAACCATCGCCACCCATACTCTCCCCAGCGGCCCGGCCGAGTTGGTGCGCCGCGGCCTTGGATGGCCGGCGGACGCCGTCCCCGGATGCCTGATCGCCGTCAAGGCGCTGATCATGTTCACGACGCTGACCGCACTGGCGGTGCCGGCGATGCACGAGTTCACGCGGCCAGGCGATGACCGGGCGAGTGCTCGTCTACGCGGTGGCAGTGCTACTGATCCCGGTCGGCTGGGCGCTGAGCGGTCGCCGCTCGTATCCGCTCGCCGCTGACTCTTTTTTGATGGCGCCGCTGCTGTTCGATCTGGCGGGCAACAGCCTGCACCTGTATGCGCGGTTCGACCACTACGACAAGGCCGCCCACCTGGTCGGACTCGCATTCTCGGCGATGTTCGCCGCGGCCCTGCTTCGCTCATACGTCGACGGGCGGATCGCGCTGGCGGCAGTCGCAGTCGCCGGAGGCCTCTTCATCGGGATCGCCATCGAGCTGTTCGAGTTCGTGGTCTTCAAGCATCCGCAGGCAACCGGCCTCGGGGCCTACCAGAGATGTCGTCGGAGATCTGGCATGGACATGCTCGGCGCCGTGATCGCGGCCGGGATCATCCTGGCGATGCCGCTCCGTAGTCCCGGTCTACCGTACCGCGGCGAGCCTTCGTCGATAGGGAGGACATGTTCACGCTCCTCTACCGGTCCCGGCTGTTCCAGTGGCGTGCGGGCACCGTGTGGGGCGATCTCCTCCAGGCAACCGTGCAGGCTGCGGCAATGATCGTCTTGGCGACCGTCCTGATCGGCTGGCAGCCGGTGTCTGCCGTGGCCATCTCTGTGGGGATCGTCACGGCGATCCCAGCGATCAGAGCGTGGCGACGCTCTGAAGCCCGCAACAGCGCGTAGCCTGACCTAGATGTCGCGGTCAAACTCCTCGACCAGCGCCCGCGGGGCCTGGCAGCGCCAGCCGTCGACGATCAGCTCCTCCAGCTGCGGCAGGCTGACCGCCGGCAGCCGCACCAGCACCGCCGGGAAGCCGTTGTAGTGCGGCTCGGTAAAAAACACGGCGTCGTCAGACTGCAGGAGCGCCTGCTTGTCCTGCTCGTCGACGACCCGCACCGCCACCACGTCGTCTCGGGGCACCTTCGGCTTTTTCGGTTCGACGCGCTCGTTCCACGCCCACACGAAGCCCTTCTGCTTGCCCTTGTTGAGCACCGAGAAGGCAAACCGCTCGCTCCGACTCACTGCTCTCGGGTAACGCCAGCGCGATCCGGCGAACATCCTGTTGATCTGCCACGCCCGCCACGATACCTGCCGGCCACCTCCGTGAATCGGATGCAATGATCCCTCGATGACCGAGCCTCACACCCGATCAGCGCGTCGCCGTCTCCACCCTCGAGCTGTTCTTCGACCTGGTGTTTGTGTTCACCATCACCCAGCTCACGGGGGTGCTGTCGCACGAGCCCACCTGGACCGGGCTCTACCAGGTGTGTCTGATGCTCGGCATCATCTTCTGGATGTACGGCGGGTACGTGTGGCTGACCAACGCGGTGTCGCTCGATCGTCTCACCCGCCGGTTGATATTGCTGAGCGGGATGGCGGGCTTCTTCCTGGTGGCGCTCACGATCCCCGAGGCATTCACCGGCAAGGGAGCGACCTTCGGGCTCGCATACCTGGTGGTGGTGCTGCTGCACCTCGGCATGTTCGCCCGGTCATCTGGGGTCACGTCCACACGCGCGATCCTCGGGCTGGCCCCCTTCAACCTGTCGACGGCCGCGCTGGTGTTGCTCGGCGGCGTGATCGGCGGCACCGCCCAGTACGTGATCTGGACGATCGCCGTGATCGGCGAATGGATCTCCCCCAGGCTGATCGACGACTCAGGCTTCGTGATCGAGCCGGGCCACTTCGTCGAGCGCCACGGGTTGGTCGTGCTGATCGCGATCGGTGAATCGGTCATCGCCGTGGGGATCGGCGCAGCCGGGCTCGCGGTCGATGCCCAACTCGTCGCGGTCGGGCTGTTGGGACTCGCGCTCAGCGGCTGCCTGTGGTGGACGCACTTCGGAAACGACGAAGACGGCGCCCGAGCGGGCGATGACCGCAGCGCCGATGCGAGCCCGCCCCCGGCTGGCGGTGGAGGCGTTCGGCTACTGGCACATGGTGATCCTGCTTGGGATCATCGCCATCGCGACCGGCCTCAAGACCGCCACCGGCCACGCGCTCGATCCTCTCCCACACTCGGTGGCGGTCGCCCTTGGCGGCGGTGCGGCGGTGTTTCTGATCGGCGAGGCGCTGTTTCGCCGGACGCTATCGATCGGGGCGGTCGGCACCCGCACCGTGGCCGCGGTGGTCGCCCTGGCCACGATCCCGATCGGAATCCGGATCGAGGCCACCGCTCAGCTGGCCGTATTGGTGGCGATGTTCGTGGTGATGCTCGTGATCGAGGCACGTGGTGAGTGAGATCTCCGAGCTCGCGCCCCTGATGTGGGTGTGCCGGCGGTGTCCCGCGGCGGGGATCGAGGTGGAGTCGATGCCGGTGTTCTCGGTGTCGGAACGGCGCTGAGGCGATCCTGGTGGGACAGGCCCCCGGGGTACACGAGCCGGTGGTGCGGCGGCCGTTCGCGGCGTCGGCGGGACGGACACTGCGAGCCTGGCTGGAGCCGGCCGGGCTGGGCCAGGAGTTGCAGTTCTACGGGCGTCTGCACGTGACGTCGGTGGCCAAGTGCTTCCCCGGAAAGCGCCCCGGCGGCTCCGACCGAGCACCGTCTCGAGCGATGCAGCGCACCTGCCGACCCTGGCTCGACGCCGAGCTGGCGGCGCTCCCCGGACTGCCGGTGATCACCGTCGGCGCACTGGCACTGACCACCCTGGCACCGGGCGAGAAGCTCGACGATGCCGTCGGCGGCGAACTCACAACCGCTGACGGACGCACCCTGATCGCCCTCCCCCACCCGTCGGGAGCCAGCCCGTGGCCGCACCTGCCGGGGAACCGCGAGCGGCTCGACCGTGCCATCGCGCTGATCGCTGCTCGCCTCGGCACCGGCTGACGGCTACCGCAGCGAATCGAGGCGGCGCTGCACCTCCGCCCGGGTCGGCATCGCCGGCTGACAGCCGTCGCGCTCGACGCACAACGATGCCGTCGCCAGGCCCAGTTGCAGCGCCTGCTCGAGTGACGCCCCGGCCGCAAGACCCGCCGCCAACGCACCGGCGAGGGCATCACCCGCCCCCGTGGTGTCCACCACCTCGGCCGGCAGCGCCGGCAGCGCCGGGCCGTCGGGCAGGAGCCGGGCTCCGCCCGCGCCCAGCGTGAGCACGACCGTGGGTGGACTCCCCGCGCCGAGCGCCTCCAGCTCGGTCTGATTGACGATCGCGATGTCGAACCTGCGCACGAGCTCGGGCGGCAGCCGGCCGGCAGGTGACGGGTTGACGAGCGCCAGCGACCCGGTCGACCTGGCAGCGGCAAGCGTCCGTTCCACCGCCGCCGGCGGCACCTCCGCCTGGGCCAGCCAGACCGCAACGTCCGGATCGGGATCGGGTCCCTCCACCAGCGCATTGGCACCGGGGAGCACCACGATCTGATTCTCCCCGCCCCGAGAGACGAGGATCAGCGCAACGCCGGTGGGCGTGTCCACGCGCTCCAGGCCGGACAGGTCAATGCCCTCGGTAGCCAGGGCTGCCGCTACCACGTCGCCGAATCCGTCGCCGCCACACGCCCCCACAAACCGCACTTCGGCACCCAGCCGGCGGGCGGCGACCGCCTGGTTGGCTCCCTTACCACCAGGGGAAAGTGCCAGCCGGTCACCGATCACCGTCTCGCCGGGCTCGGGAGGCCGCTGGACGTAACCGAATACGTCCATGTTCACCGATCCACATACGCCGACACCCGCGCGCATCATGACACCACCGGCGGGTCGCCCAGGCGGGCGATCGCGTCGCCGCCGCTCGCCACCCAGACGTACCCACCGCCGACCGCCAACGCCTTTGGACGGAACGGAAGCACCGACGAGGGCACCAGCACCGGCGGTCTGATGCTGCCGCGGTAGAGCCGCCGGTCAGTCGCGATCCATACCTCGGTGTCACCCCCTGCGATCGCCAGGGGATCGCCCGCCGGCGGTCTCACCGACTTGCCGATCTGAATCCCGGAACGCGCTGACAACGGCGCGACCGCCGAGCCAAATGCGCTCCACACGACCGAGCCGGTGAAGGCCAGCGGCGTGGTCACCAGCGGCCGGTCGCCCCCCAGCGGAACACCCTCGAGGTGTCCCCCGGCCTGCGTGATCCGAAGCAGCCCCGAACCCCTCCCACCAACCACACCCCACAGCTGATCGGGGGTCGCCAGCAGCGAGTTCAGGCGAAACGCGAACAGTCCGATCTGGGAAAGCCCCGACACTTCAAGTGCGGTGGGCACCAGTCGCCCGGATTGCGGGACGAGCTCCAAAAGCGACGCGCCGTTTGGCGCGGTCACCCACACCCGGCGATGCCACACAGCCACTCCCTCGAGATGCCCCGGCGCGGCGGCGATCTCGGTCACTGCCATGGTGGCCGGATCGATCCGCATCAACCGCCCGGGCCCACAGTGGCCACTGGTAACCCACACGAAGCCGAGTCCGAAGGTGAACTGGCTGTCGTCGCACAGGGCGGACAGGCGCGCCGACCTGGTGAGCTTCATGGTGGCCGGGTCGATCCGCGTCAGCCGATCGCCTGCGGTGGCCCACAACGCGCCGTTTGACCATGCGATCGCCGACGGCGAGCCGCCCAGGTGGACGATGCGTATGTTCGAGGGCAGAGCCGGCTCGGCACTCGAGCCGTCCGCGCCGACGCCGCGTAGCAGCAACAGCGCCGCCACGAACACCAATGCACCCACCCCGATGGAGACCAGCGATCCACGCCCCAAGGCCATGCCACCAGCCTACCGCCCGGCCGGACTGAGGCAACCGGCCCCACCCAACAGTCCGTTTTCGGACGGTTCCACCACGATATCCCCCTGTTGAAACTCAATCTTTGTGCTCTATTCACCGATACAGGTCTGGAGCGCACTCCCGACCTCCAGAGGTGCTCAGGTGGCAGATCCCCACCGGTATCCCCTACCCCCTAGGCTGCACGCTTTGCCGCGATCCGTCGTGATTGCGGCTTTGGCATGCCTGCTGATGGCTGCTCCGGCGGCCGCGAAGGCATTGATGCCCGCCTCGACCGCGGTCACGGTCAAGATCACGACCCATCCGGCGACGGCGGCTCGCAGCACCACGGCGAAGTTTGGGTGGAAGACCACGGGAACAGGGCTGACGGTCACCTGCCGTCTGGGAACCGGCGCCTACGCGAAGTGTTCCAAGACCCGCTCCTACGCGAATCTCACGCAGGGCGCGCACTCGTTCTCGGTACGAGTCAAGCATGGCAGCACCACCCGCTCGGCCACCTACAAGTGGTCGGTTGACACGGTCGCGCCAACGGCTCCGTCGGTGTCGGGTGGCTCCGCCGCGTGGACCACCAGCGCTGTCCCGATCTCGGCCACCGGATCGACCGACACCGGCGGTAGCGGCATCGCCTCCTACCAGTACCACACCCTGCTCGAGCCCGGATCGACGTGGTCGTCTGCGGCCACTGGGAACGTCGCCACAGTCTCCACCACCGGCAAGACCGACGTTCAGTTCCGGGCAGTGGACAAGGCCGGCAACGCCTCGGCATGGGTCCCGGCCGCGGGCGATCCCACCGCGACCGCCTGGGTGGACAAGGTTGCGCCGTCGGTTCCCACCGTCTCCGGCGGGTCCCAGACGTGGCAGAAGCTCGCGTCCGTGCTCGTGACCGCCTCGGGATCGACGGACGCCGACTCGGGTGGGGTCGTGTACGAGTACCGCGTCCAAACCCCGACCGTGACGTTCGCCAACGCGCCGATCACCTCCGGCAACTCCTATGGCAGTGGCCGGCGAGGGCAAGAACCAGGTGAGTTTCGTAGCCTGGACGTTCTCGGTAACCGCTCTGCGTGGTCGGCCTCCAGCTGACGTGTGGCTGGATCGCACCGCGCCGGTGGTGACGGTCTCGGGAGGCTCGGCCAACTGGACGAACAGCCCGCCAAGCCAGGTCTCCGCGACCGCGACAGACGCGGGATCAGGTCCGGATGGAACGACTTGGACCTACCGCACATCGCCCACCGGCACCGGCAGCTGGACCACCGGCACCGGGTCGATCGTGAGCGTCCCCCAGGTCGACGGCAAGCTGTACGTCGAGTTCCAGGTCAAGGACGCGCTCGGTAACACATCCGCCTGGCCGGCATCGCCCACCGCCGGAGGGACGGTGCTGATCGACACGGCGGCGCCCAGCCACCCCACCTCCGTCGCCAACGGCTCGACGACATGGAAGACCGGCTCGACGACATTCACCGCCAGCGGCTCGACCGACCCCTTGTCGGGCCTGCCTGGCCAGCCCGTACCAGTTCCGCACCTCACCCGACGGCACGACCTGGTCGAACTGGTCGGCGACCGGCGCGCCGGCAACCGTCGCGGGCGACGGAACCACCTACGTGCAGATGCGGGCGTGGACAACGCCGGCAACGTCTCGACGCCGTGGCCGCTGACCAACGGCGCGGCCAACACCGCCAATATCGACAACACCAAGCCGACGGTCACCACCACCGGCGGCAGCACGGTCTGGCACAAGGCAGCATCGGTCGTGATCACCCCGTCGAGCAGCGATCCGCTTGAACGGCGCCAATGCATCCAGCGGTGTCAAGACCTCCACCTACAAGTACCAGACGTCCACCAACGGTGGCGCATGGTCGGCCCCGACCACCGCGTCAACAGCGACCATCACCACCGAAGGCGACACCCTGGTGGAGTTCCAGGTCACCGACAACGCCGGCAACGTGTCCAACTGGAGCGCGCCGGCGGAGGTCAGGATCGACCGCACCGCGCCGACGGTCAGCGCTTCCGGCGGATCCTCCGCCTGGCAGAAGCTCAACTCGGTGGTGGTCACACCCGCCGCGACTGACCTCGGCAGCGGCATCAAGGCCTCCACCTACCAGTATCGGACGTCGTTCAACAACGGCGGGTGGTCTCCAGGCACTCCGGGGTCGAGCGTGACCGTCTCGGCCGAGGGCTACACCCAGGTCGAGTTCCAGGTGACCGATAACGCCGACAACTCGGGCAACACCTCGGCATGGAGCCTGCCCGTCGACGTTCGGCTCGATCGCACCGCTCCCTCGGTGCCGACTCCCTCCGGCGGATCATCAAGCTGGACGAACGTCACTCCGGTCGTGATCGATGCCACCGGAACGTCCACCGATGCCCTCAGTGGCTTGGCCGCAGTGCCATATCAGTACCGCACATCGACCAACAACGGCGGTTCCTGGTCGGCGGCGACAGACGGATCGACCGTGCCGGTGAGCGTTCAGGCAACCACGCTCGTCCAGTTCCGGGCCGGTGACGTGGCCGGCAACTGGTCGGGCTGGTCGACGATTCAGGCCGCCGCGACCGCCAAGATCGACCTGGCCGATCCGACCATGCCGAGTGTCAGCGGGGGATCGTCCTCGTGGACGACAGCCGCCTCAGTCACCATCACAGCGTCGGCATCCACCGACACCGGAGGCTCGGGAGTGGACTACTACGAGTACGAGACCTCCCGCCCCGCGCACGGAGGCGGGTGGCCGGGGCCGCCGATCCAAGGGCCCGCTGTGATCACCAACCAGGGCTTGACCATCGTCAGATTTCGCGCCGTCGACCACGCCGGGAACGTCTCCGCCTGGGGCCCGACCAACACCACCTCCGCCAGCGAGGCGAACATCGACAACGTCCCGCCACCGATACCGACCGTCACCCCGACTGCCGGATGCCCCGCAGGCACCAATACGGTCACCGGGTTTTCCGCCAACGGCACCGATGGCAGCCCGATCGACTACTACGTCAGGTATCAACGGCGGCGCGGCGACCAAGATCAACGTGCTGGGCACGTACGACGTCAAGACCAAAGGCACCACCACGATCAGTTACCAGGCCGTCGACGCCGCGGGCTCGCCGTCCGGGTGGTCGGCACAGGTGCCCGTCTGCGTCAGCTAGACCGGCTGCACCTGAGCGGTACACGCCGAGCACCGGCGAGCGGCCGCCGGGATCGAGCTGAGACACTCCGGGCATTCCCGCATCGCGATAGCCGTGTCGTCTGGCTTGGCGGTGCGTGCCATCACGGCGTTCATCGGGCGCACCACGAAGAAGAACACGGCCGCCGCGATCGAGATGAACGTGACCAGCGCGTTCAGGAAGTCGCCATACAGAAACACGCTGCCGTTGATCGTGAACTTCAGGTTGCTGAAGTCGGGCTTGCCGAAGATGGCGGCCACGATCGGCGTGATGATGTCGGCGACAAACGCCGCCACCAGCAAGCCGAAGGCAGTGCCGATGACGATTGCCACCGCCAGGTCGATCAGGTTGCCACGAAACAGGAACTGCCGGAACTCGCGCAGCATCGCGATACCTCCTTGGTTGAGCGCTACTACCCACCGACGAGTCGAGCTACACCTTTTTGATGCCGTGCACCGGCCGTCCCAGGGCCCGCCACTGGAACAGGGTGATGGTCGGCTTGATGTCGTCGTAGCGCACGATCTTGGGGTTTCGTCCCACCTGTGACGCCCGCGCAGCGTGATCGATCAGATCGTCTCGGTCAGGCGCGATCACCACGTGATGACACGCGGTGATGTAGTCCTCGGCGAGCCCACAGGTCGGGCACGGCCACGGATCGGTGCGAATGGCATACCACTCGCCGTCGCCCAAGTCGCCGTCGTTGCGATTGGCGAGCTCCTCGGACAGCTCCTCGATCTCATAGATAACCGGCGCCTCGGGCGTACTCATGAATTCACCTTAGCAGCCCTCTACATCGAGTCCGGAGCGGACACACCGATCAGGTCGAGCGAGGTTGCGATCACCTGTGCGGTCGCTGCACACAGCGCCAACCGGCTGCGCTCGACCGGCGGCGGGGCGCCCAAAACCCGGCACTGCTTGTAGAACTGGTGATAGGCCTTGGCGATCTCCTGGGTGTAGCCCGCGATCCGATGGGGACCACGCCGCTCGGCGGCCTCGGCCACCAGATCGGGGAATCCGGCGAGCGCCTTCACCAGTGCCATCTCGGCCGGTTCTGGGTGCCAGCTCGGGTCGGGCGCGGCGCCCTCGGCTGCCTCGCCTGCGTTGCGCAGGATGGCAGCGATCCGGGCGTGCGCGTACTGGCAGTAGTACACCGGGTTGTCGGAGCTCTGCTGGGCCCACAGCTCGGGGTCGAGCTCGATCACCTGGTCGTGAGAGCGCTGCACCAGCGCAAACCGCACCGCATCCACACCCAGCGCATCGAGCAGCTCGTCCAGCATCAGCACGTTGCCGCGCCGCTTGCCGATCTTCACCAGCACCCCGTCCTCGCTGATCTTCACGAACTGATAGATCTGGACGTCGATCCGGTCAGGGTCGTAGCCGAGCGCACCGGCAGCGGCTTTCAGCCGGCCGATGTACCCATGGTGGTCTGATCCCAGCACGTACACGGCCACGTCGAATCCGCGCTCCAGCTTGTTCACGATGTAGGCGACATCGCCCGCGATGTAGGTGGGATTTCCGTCCGAGCGCACCAGCACCCGGTCGCGGTCGTCCCCGAAGTCGGTCGATCGCAGCCACAGCGCGCCCTCGCTGCGGAACGTGTGTCCGCCTTCGTCCAGCTTGGCGATGGCGCGATCGACCGAGCCGTCCTCGTACAGCGAGCGCTCCAGAAACCATGAGTCGAAGGTGGCGCGGAAGCGTGTGAGTGTGGCTTTGATCTCGTCCACCATGACCGCGACGCCCGCCTGCCGCCAGACATCCACCGGTTCGATCTGAGCCGACATCGAGCCGCTCAGCGATTTCCGCGACGTAGGCCCCCTGGTAGCCGTCCTCGGGCAGCTCCTCGCCGCGGGCTCGGGCGCGCAGTGAAGCCGCGAACAGGTCGACCTGCCGTCCGGCGTCGTTGAAGTAGTACTCACGCTCGACGGTGTGCCCAGAGAAGGCCAGCAGCCGCGCCAGCGAGTCGCCGTACGCCGCGTTTCGACCCGTGGCGGCCGTGACCGGCCCGGTGGGGTTGCCGCTGACGTACTCCACCTGGATGCGCTTGGGCTCGGGTGCAGCCCCCGAGCCGAATCGATCGCCCTGGGCCAGCACCGCGGCCACCGCCTGCCGGTACCACTCGTCGGAGACGTGGATATTGATGAATCCCGGCCCGGCCACCTCGACCGACGAGATCAACGGCGAGTCGAGTGTCTCGGCGATGCGACCGGCGATGTCACGCGGCGAGGATTTCAACGACCGCGCCAGCGACATCGCAACCGCGGTGGCGTAGTCGCCGTGGCCCTCATCGGCCGGGCGTTCGAGCTTGACGCTGGAGTCACCGCCGCCGACGGTCGAAACCGCGCCCGCGACCGCTTCGGAGAGGTCGGTAAGCGGGGTCGAAGTCATGCGCCGGGATGGTACCGGTATCCACCATGTAGGGTGCACCGGTGAACGACGAACCTCCCGACCGCCACCTGAACATCCACTTCCCGCCCGAGATGATGGCGGGGGTGTACTCGAACTTCGCCAACATCAGTCACTCGGACTACGAGTTCACGCTCACGTTCGCGCGAGTCGACCACGAAGTCGAGGACGACGAGGTGCCGGGCGTGGTCGTGTCGCGGGTCAACCTCTCGCCCCAGTTCATGGCCGAGCTGATCGACGCGATGACCGACAACTACTCCAAGTGGCGCACCCGCGAAGGCATCAAGAGCCTGCCCGAGTTCGACCGCGGTGACGACGCCGACGACGCCTTCGGCCCGCCCCCGGAGGGGTAGCTGCGCCCCACCTCGATCCGGTCCATCACCGGCGGGTGGTTGAACAGCGTCCACACAGCCCACAGCGGCGGCAGCGGGTTGGAGAGGTTGGTGAGCGCCAGCCGCCGTTCCAGCGACACCATCCCCGGTCCGTCGCGGGTGGCCCGCAGGCCGGCCCAGTCCGCTTCGGCCTCGTCGCGGCGCGAGATCAGGTTCTCGACCGGCGTCAGGATCGCGGCGGCGGTCAGCACGCCCGCCAGCACCAGAGCGGTCGCGCGCGGATCGAGCAGTCCGTCTCCGTAGCGGCGGCGGGCGAGCGGCTCCAGCAGCCGCCATATCAGCCACAGCGCGGGCAGCGCCAGCACCCCGAACCAGAGCACGCCCTTGAGCGTGTGCCGCCGCTGGATATGGCCGAACTCATGCGCCACCAGCGCCCGCAGCTGCGGCGCGGACATGTTTCGCAGCGCAGTGTCGTAGATCACGACCCGCTGAGTCGGCCCCACGCCGTCCACAAACGCGTTCTCCTCGGTGGTCTTGGAGCCGGTGTGGGCGACTGTCACCGATGCCGGATGCACCCCCATGCGGACTTCCAAGCGGTGTACCAGCGCAGCCGCCGGGCCGTTGGGGAGCGGGCTGGTCGAAAGCAGCAGCGGATCCCACAGCAGCGGCTGAAGCAGCGTCACCACCGCCACCCCCACCCAGGCGGCGATGCCCACCGCCAGCCACGGCCGGGCAGACCGGCGCGCGATCGCCCACGCCGCCGTGTACACCACCCCGACCACCAGGGACGAGACCAACAGCGTGATCAGTGCGGTTTCGAGCCACGCCGACGTCGACTGCAGGTCGAGCCCGCGGTTCTCGTGCGCGCACGTGGGTGATGTACCCGATCGGCAGCACCACCCCATCGTGATCGCCGCCACCAGGAACGACGCCGTCGCCACCCTCACCGCCGCCGCCTTCCCCAAGGCCAGGCGGTCACCGCCGCGCCACGCAAGCAGCCACGCCACCAGCGGCGGAACCAGCAGTCCGATCAACGCCAGCACGTACTGCGCATCCCGATACGACATCGCCCGCTGGATCTGCTGGGTGGTGAAGACCGAGCGGGCCGGAATCGCGGACACCGCTCCTGGCAGCTGAGCCTGCCACAGCCAGATTCCCAGGCCGGCGAGAGCCGCCAGCGCGACCGTTGCGGCGGCTCGGCGCACCAAGGCGTTATAGCGTTACTGGATGCGAGTCGCGGTCATCTCGGACGTCCATGCGAATTTTCCGGCGCTGGAAGCGGTGCTCGAGGACATCGACGCGACCGGTGCCGACGAGGTCTGGTGCCTGGGAGACCTGGTGGGATACGGCCCCAACCCGGACGTCTGCGTGACCACGGTCGATGCCCGCTCCGCGGTCTGTCTGGCGGGCAACCACGACCTGGTCGTGACCGACGCGATCGACATCGCGGTGTTCGCGTCCGACGCCGGCACGGCGGCGCGCTGGACCGCAGCCACCATCACGGCGGCGACCATGGAAACGCTCAAGCGACTCCAACCCAGCGGAGAGCGCGCCGGGGTGGAGCTGTACCACGCGAGCATCCGCGACCCGGTATGGGAGTACGTGATCGACAACCACACCGCCGCCGTGTGCCTCGAGCTGCAGTCGTCACAGCTGGCGCTGATCGGCCACAGTCACGTTCCGCTGCTGTACGGCTACTCCGGCGACGATTTCGTGGCCGGGCTGGCTCCCGCCGACACCGAGATCTCGTTTGCGGGCGGCCCGTTTCTGCTCAACCCCGGCTCGGTCGGCCAGCCTCGCGACGGCGACCCCCGGGCGGCATACCTGCTGCTCGATCTCGACAACGAGCACGCCACCTGGAAGCGGGTTGAGTACGACATCGCCGCGACGCAGCGATCGATTGCCGACGTCGGCCTGCCGCGGAGGTTAGGCACGCGCCTCAGCAGCGGACGCTAGCTACGCCTCGGCGACGACTGCGGCTTGGGTGTGCGCACGTTCAAGCCGAGGTCGACGCCGCTCAGCTCGAGTTCGCTGACCACGCCTTCGCGCGCCTTGTAGATGCGCCATTTGACAGTGGCCAGGGTGGTCTCCAGCGTGTCGGCGATCTCGGCGTAGCTCAAGCCCACAACATCGCGCAGCACGAGTGCCATGCGCAGGTCGAGCGGAAGAGCGCCGATCGCGCGCCACAGGGCGTCCATCGACTCGACCGTCTCGGTCGGCTGCACCGCCAGCCGCAGCTGCGGCACCGAGTCGAGGTCGACCGGAGTGCGCACCCGCCGTTCTCGCGCGCGCAGTTCGTCCACCACCCGGTGCTTTGCCACCTGGAACATCCAGGTCGTGAACCGGCACCTGTCGTCAAACCTCGGCAGCGCCTGGTAGACGCGTAGGAACACTTCCTGACACATGTCTTCGGCCAGCGCACGATCCCCTGACAAAACTCTCAGGACATAGTTGAAAAGGGGCGTTTGGTACTGACGAACGATCAGCGCAAACGCGTCCTCATCGCCCCGCCGGGCACGGCGGAGCACGCTGGGATCAGGCTGTGGGAGACCCAAATTGTGTCGGTGTGGTTACGGGAACCGGTCGCAGTATAGACCGGGGCCAAGCCGTTACATACCCCCCGTCGTGCTGAATCTAACGAGACCCCAACACGTTGGCGAACAGCGTTTCGCCTACACCACCAGGTTTTGCCCGGACATCGATGCCGGCACGTCGATCCCGAGCAGTCCCAGCACGGTGGGAGCGATGTCGGCAAGCCGACCGCCGTCGCGCAATCGGATCCCCTTGCGGGTGATCACCAGCGGCACCGGGTTGGTGGTGTGGGCCGTGTGCGGCGAGCCGTCGGCCTCCAGCATCTGCTCGGCGTTGCCGTGATCGGCGGTGACCAGCGCCACCCCGCCGGCGTCAGCGACCGCCGCCACCACCCGGCCGAGGCAGGCATCGGCCACCTCCACCGCCCGGACAGCCGCCGGAATCACCCCGGTGTGGCCAACCATGTCAGGGTTTGCGAAGTTGATCAGCAGGAATCCGAGGCCACCCTGAGCGACACGGTCGCAGAAGACGTCGGTGATCGCCTCGGCACTCATCTGGGGCGCGAGGTCGTAGGTTGCGACGTCCCGCGGAGAGTCCACCAACCGCCACTCCTCGCCGGCACGGCGGTGCTCATTGCCACCATCGAAGAAGTAGGTCACGTGGGGGTACTTCTCGGTCTCGGCCACGTGCAGCTGGGCCAATCCGGCACCGGCAAGCACATCCGCCAGCACGTCGCTGAGCGACTCCGGTGGATAGGCGATGGGAGCGTCGAACTCCTCCGAGAACTCCGTCATCTGGACGAACAGCGGCAGCGGCGGGTCGGGGCCCCGATCGAACTCGTCGAACTCCGGCTCGATCAGCGCCCGCGTCAGCTCACGGGTGCGATCAGGCCGGAAGTTGAAGAAGATCACCGCATCCTGGGAGTGAATCCGACCGTGCGCGGGATCGCCGATCACGGTCGGCTCGATGAACTCGTCGGTGACGCCCTGCTCGTAGGAGCGGCGGATCGCCTCGCCCGCGCTCGCGGCCGACGCCCCGACTCCGTGCACGATCGCGTCATAGGCGCGTTTGGTGCGATCCCAACGGCGATCGCGATCCATCGCCCAGTAGCGCCCGCTGACCGTCACGATTCCCGGAATCTGCTCGGCGAAGCCGGCTCCGCTGGTGGGCGACACGTCGCGGCCGTCGGTGAACGCGTGCACATACACGTGGGTGACCCCGGCATCAGCGGCCGCCGCGATCAATGCCTGGAGGTGCCGGATGTGGCTGTGCACCCCGCCGTCGGAGAGCAGGCCGAGCAGATGCAGCGCCGAGCCGCGGGCGCGCTCAAACGCCTGGGCGAACGCGGGGTTCTGCGCGAACGTGCCGGCGTCGATGTCATCGTCGATCCTCACCAGATCCTGTCGCACCACCCGACCCGCCCCCAGGTTGGTGTGACCCACCTCGGAGTTGCCCATCTGGCCGTCGGGCAGGCCGACGGCTCGTCCCGAGGCCTGCAGCGTCGTATGCGGATACTCCCGCCACAGCCGGTCGAATACGGGTGTCTGTGCCAGCTCGACCGCGTTTCCCGGTCCCGGCTCGGCCAGCCCCCACCCGTCCAGCACCACCACGCACACCGGCGCTGGACTCATGCCGCGGCGTCGAGGATGGCGAGAAAGCTGTCCACGTCCAGGCTGGCGCCGCCGATCAGGCCGCCGTCGATATCGGGCTGCTCCAGCAGGCCGGCGGCGTTCTCGGGTTTCATGCTGCCGCCGTACTGGATCCGCACCCCGTCGCCGGCTCCACCCAGCACCGCGCGGATGTGTGCGTGCGCGGCCTGCGCCATCTCGGGGGTGGCGGTCAGCCCGGTGCCAATCGCCCACACCGGCTCATACGCGATCGTGGTCGCCGCCACCTGCTCCGGGGTCAACGCGTCCAGCGCGCCCAGCTGGCGGTCAAGCACCTGCTCGGTGGAACCGTCGCGCCGCTCGCTGCTCGCTCTCACCGACGGCAAGGATTACCGCCAGCCCGGCGGCATGGGCAGCGACCAGCTTCTCGGACACCGCGGCATCGGTCTCGTTGAAATACTGACGCCGCTCGGAGTGGCCGAGCAGCACGCCGTCGACACCGAGATCGGTGAGCATGCCGGCGGAGATCTCGCCGGTGAACGCGCCCTCGGAGGCCTGATGCATGTTCTGGGCGAACACCTGCAGTGACGATCCCTCCGCTGCGGCCACGGCAGCGGCAAGCGCGGTGAACGGCGCGCACACCGCGGCATCCACGCCGGCGGGCAGCTGTCCCGCCAGCGCGGCCACGAACGGCCCCGCCTCGGTGGACGTCTTGAACATCTTCCAGTTTCCCGCAACGAACGGTGTACGGCTCATGTGTGCTCCTCCAGTGCGGCCACCCCCGGCAGGGTGCGGCCCTCGACCAGCTCCAGCGCGGCGCCCCCGCCGGTGGAGACATGGGAGATCTGATCTGCGACCCCGGCGACGTTCACGGCTGCGACCGAGTCGCCCCCGCCGACCACCGAGACGGCCTGCGAGTCGGCCACCGCGTGGGCGATCGCCAGCGTGCCGGCGGCAAACGGCTCCAACTCGAATACGCCCATCGGGCCGTTCCAAAAGATCGTGCGCGCCGCTGCCAAACGCTCTCGGTAGAGCCGTACCGTGTCGGGGCCGATGTCGAGTCCCATCCATCCGGCGGGGATCTCGTCCACCGCCACGGTACGGGTGTCGGCGTCGGCGGCGAAGCGGTCAGCCACCACCACGTCGGAGGGCAAGAGCAGCTCACAACCCCGGGCACCAGCCTCGGTCACCGCCCGGCGGGCAATCGCCTGGCCGTCGGCATCCTCGTGCCGGGAGGCCGCCACATCGATCCCGTCGGCGGCCAGGAAGGTGAATGCCATCGCGCCGCCGATCAGGATCGAATCGGCGAGATCGGTGAAGCGGTCGATCACGGCGATCTTGTCGGCCACCTTGACGCCCCCGATCACCACCACGAACGGATGCTCGGGCTGATCCAGGAGCTGCCCGAAGGCATCCAGTTCTGCCTGCAGTAGCAGCCCGGCGGCCGATGGCAGGAGGTGGGCGACACCCTCGGTGGAGGCGTGCGCTCGGTGGGCGGCGCCGAAGGCGTCGTTCACGTACAGGTCGGCCTGACCGGCCAGCTCGGCCGCGAACTCGGGATCGTTCTGCTCCTCGCGGGGATCGAACCGGAGATTCTCGAGCAGCCGCAGCCGCCCCGGCTCACCATCGAGAGCAACCGGCTCGCCCACGAGCTGACTGAGTCGCTCGGCCACGGGGCGCAGCGACAATTCCGGGATGGTTTCGCCCTTGGGCCGGCCCAGGTGCGACATCACGATCACGGTCGCCCCCCGGTCGAGCAGGTGGCGGATGGTTGGCAGCGAGGCCCGGATGCGGGCGTCGTCGGCCACTTCGCCGTCGCGCAGCGGCACATTCAGATCGGCCCGCACGAGCACTCGCCGGCCCTCCACCGGCACGTCCGCGACCGATGTCAGCACGGCCTCAGGCGACCTTGTCGATGAGGTCGACCACACGGCAGGAGTAACCCCACTCGTTGTCGTACCACGAGACAACCTTGACCAGGTTGCCGTTGGCCATCGTCAGCCCCGAGTCGAACACGGAGCTGTGCGAGTCGCCCACGATGTCGGACGAGACGACCGGATCATCGATGTAGGCGAGGATCCCCGGCATCGACTCGGCGGCCTCCCGGAACACCTCGTTGACTTCGTCCTTGGTGGTCTCGCGGCCGACCAATGCGACCAGATCGGTGGCGGATCCGTCACTGACGGGAACTCGCATGGAGATGCCGTCGAGCCGGCCCTTCATCTCGGGGATGACCAGCCCGATCGCCTTGGCCGCCCCGGTCGACGTGGGGATCACGTTGACCGCCGCCGCGCGGGCGCGGCGCAGGTCGGAGTGCGGCAGGTCGAGCACATGCTGGTCGTTGGTGTAGGCGTGGGTGGTGGTCATGAATCCGCGCTCGATGCCGAAGTTCTCGTGCAGCGTCTTTGCCAGCGGCGCGAGACAGTTGGTCGTACACGAGGCGTTCGAGATGATGTTGTGGGAGTCGCCGTCGTACTTGTCGTCGTTGACGCCCATGCAGATGGTGATGTCGGGGTCGGTCGCAGGCGCACTGATGATGACTTTGCGGGCGCCGGCGGTGAGGTGCTTGGCTGCGCCCTCGCGCTTGGTGAAGAACCCGGTCGACTCGACCACCACCTCGACGCCCAGATCGCCCCACGGCAGCGCCGCCGGATCGCGCTCGGACACAACCTTGAGCGGCTTGCCGTCGACGATCAGGCCGCCGTCGCCGACCTCCACCGTGCCTGGATACCGGCCGTGCACAGAGTCGTATCGCAGCAGGTAGGCGGCGGTGTCGAGATCCATCAGATCGTTGACCGCCACGATCTCGAACCCCGAGGCGCGATCCCTGGCCGCGCGAAACACATTGCGACCGATTCTCCCGAACCCGTTGATCGCCACTCGAACGCTCATCAAGACCCCCGCTGTTGGCCACTCCTGTCGGGGTCGAGTCTATCGCCGATCGGCCAGAACGGGTTCCGCCGGGCGGGGTGGCCCGGCGAGGAGATGTCCCGGGTTTCGCGGGTGTCCGGCAGAATCGGGCAGCAACAGATGGGGTCAGGTTCCGTCGCGCAGGGGATGCCGGTCACCCGCGAAACACTGAAACCCAGTGTGCCGGACCCGCGTTTCGGTCGCGCCCCCCGTCCGAGTGATTCTTTAGCAAATTGTAAGGTATGGGTACGCCCCAGGTTAACAACCCGCCGGGTCAGGGCCGTGCCAGAGACATCAGCGCGCGCATGCGATGGGCCACGGCCGACTTCGAAAGCGGCGGGCTGGCCCTCCTTCCGAGCTCTGTCAGCGACAGGTCGGCGTGTCGCAGCCGCAGCCGCGCAATCTGCTGCAGCCGGGGGTCCAGGGTGTCCAGGTCGAGCTGCGCGATGGCGCTGCGTTGAGCCCGGGAGGCCTCACTCATGCGCCCCAGATTGGCCTCGTCCCAGTTGGTGTTGCGGTTGGCCCGCGCCCGCGTCTCGCTGATCACGTCAGCCTCCTCAAACGACAGCGCCGCGTCGTGCGCCCCCATGTGCACGAGCAGCTCGCGGATCATGGCCTTGCTCTTGGCATACGCGATGGCGTGCCCGCGCCGCTCGACCGCGCGCACCACCAGCTGATCGCCCGCCGCCAGGCGTGCGATCACCTCGGCTCCCTCGATGTCGGCGGTGCGCCACTCCAGGTGCCCGGGGGCGCGCGGCGCGGACACCGAGCCGGTGGCGATGAATGCCCCGCGCAGGTAGGAGCCTCTGCAGCAGCGGCGATTGACCAGCCGCCGTGGCGGCTCCGATAGGGGCGCGAGTCCTTCCCCCAAGACTCCCAGCTCGTGCAAGAGCTGAAGGCTCCGTGGGCCGTGCAGCCGCACGCTGACGACGTTGCGACGAGCGAATCGCGGCTCCCGGTAGGAGACGATCTCGATCCCCGCCTCCATCGGACGCAGCAGTGTGAACAGCGTGCGCGCGGCGGTCGCGTCGATCGGGTCGAGTCTCACCGCCAGCTCGCCCCCCGACCGCAGCTGGAGCGTGCCGGCAGTGCGGATCAGGCCGCTCATGAAGGCCAGCCGACAGCAGGCTTTGGCCGGCGGTCGCTCCGCCAGCTCATGCCGCACCGCCTCGCCGAAACTCACTGCCCCTCGGCGCGCGGATCCCACCGCGACAACCGCACCAACGTGCGCGCCAGCTTGTCCTGATCGTGCTGCCACTCCCCGGCCAGGCGGGCGCCGAACACCCGCACGCCCAGCCGTCGCAGGCCGCCGCGATCGACCGGCACCGGCGTTCCCTGCTCCGCCCGGTTACGGCTCACCAAGACGGCGTCGACCAGTCCCTCACCGCAATGCTCGATGATCCGTGCGACGTGATCGGAGGCGCGGTAGCCCTCGGTCTCGCCCGGCTGCTGGAGCAGGTTGCAGACATAGATCTTGGGCACCTGGACGGCCCGGATCGCCTCTCGGATGCCCGGTACCAGCAGCGGCGGGATGGTGCTGGTGTAGAGGCTTCCCGGGCCCATCACCACCAGCTCGGCCCGCTCGATCGCCTGAAGCGCGCGAGGGTGCGCAACCGGGTTGGGCGGGTCCAGCTCGACTCGCTGGCACTGCGCGCCGTCGGCCGCCAGCGCGGTCTCCCCGCGAACCACACGACCGTCGGCGAAGTGTGCGACCAGCTCGACCAGATCGGTGGTGGACGGCACCACCCGGCCGCGCACCGCCAGCACCCGGGCCGACTCCGAGACGGCCTGATCGAAGCTGCCCAGCATGTCGGTCATGCCGGCCAGGAAGAGGTTGCCGAAGCTGTGCCCGGCCAGCTCGCCGGTTGTGAAGCGATGCTGGAACAGGTGCCCCACCAGCGATTCGTCCTCGGCCAGGGCGGTCAGGCAGCTGCGCAGATCCCCGGGCGCGGGCATGCCGAAGTCACGCCGCAGCCGGCCGGAGCTGCCACCGTCGTCGGTGGTGGTCACCACCGCGGTCACGCTGGCGATGCGCTTGAGGCCGCGCAGGATCATGCTGAGCCCGGTGCCGCCGCCCAGGCACACGACCCGCACCCCTCTGCGACGCCGCGACGGCGCCGGCTCGAACGCGCTGGTCTGCTCGGGAAAGAGATCCATGGCCACGACTATCTTCCCGCTTTGTGCAGCGACTGGTGGATCTGTCGAGCCACCTTGGCCGGAAGCCCCGGGACGGATTCGAGTTCGTCCCGGGTGGCTGACACGAATCGCTCCGGCGTTCCGAAGTGTTCGATCAAGAGCCGCTTGCGGGCCGGCCCGACACCGGGAAGCGAGTCGAAAATCGACTCCACCGATGAGCGGGCGCGGCGCTTGCGATGCCTGCCGACGGCGAATCGATGGGCCTCGTCACGCACCCGCTGCAGCAGCTGGAGGCCGTTTGAGGCCGGATCCAGCATGATCGGGTCGGGGCGGCCGGGGATGAAGACCTCCTCGATTCGCTTTGCCAGCGAAATCACCGCCACGCGGGGCAGGTCGAACTCAGCCATCGCGCTCAGCGCCGCGTTCAGCTGTCCCTTGCCGCCGTCGATCACCACCAGGCTGGGCGTCGCGGCGAAGCTCTCGTCGTAGCGGTCGGCCTCCACCGCCCGCATCCGCGCGAACCGGCGGGAGACGGCTTCGCGCATGCTCGAGAAGTCGTCCTGGCCCTTGCCGTGACGGATCACGAACGAGCGGTAGTGGGAGCGCTTGGCGACTGCGTCCTCGAACACCACCATGGATGCGACCGTGTTGGTATCGCCCAGGTTGGAGACGTCGAAGCACTCGATCCGCACCGGCAGCTTCTCCAGGTTGAGCCGCTCGCGCAGCTCCTCCAGCGCCTCCACCCGGCGGGCCCGCGAACGCTGGGCAAGCAGCGCGTCGTGCTCCAGCGCGAGCGTCGCGTTTTGGGCCGCCAGCTCGGCGATCCGGCGCTTCTCACCGCGCTGCGCCGCCCGCACCTCGACAGTCGCCCCGCGTCGCTCTCCCAGGAACGCCTCCAGCAGCTCGGCGTCGGGAAACGTCCGCGGCACCACCACCTGGGCGGGGATGGCCACATGGCCGCCGTAGTACTCGAGCGCAAATCCCCACAGGGCCTCGGATTCGTCCTCGCCCTCGGTGTTTTCGAGGTAGAAGCTCTGGCGATCGGCCAGCCGCCCGTCGCGCAGGTGAAACAGCTGGACGTTGGCGTTGTCGCCGGCCACGGCAACCGCGAGCACGTCCGCCGAGCCGAGGCTGCGCTTGTCGGCCACCTGCGTCTCGGACAGGTGCCGGACGGCGGTGAGGCGGTTTCGGTAGCGCGCCGCCTCCTCGTACTGGCGCGACTCTGCGGCCTCCTGCATGGCCTTCTCCAGGTCACGCTCCAGCGGTCGCACGCGTCCAGACAGAAACTCGATCACCGAGTCGATCACCGCGCCGTACTCCTGCTTGGAGACGTAGCCCACGCACGGTGCTCCGCAGCGGCCGATGTGGTAATCCAGGCAGGGCACGCCCGAGCGCCGGCCCGGTGTCGGCCCCTCGCACGGCCGGTAGGGGAACACACGGTTGAGCACATCCAGCGTCTCTCGTACCTTGCGCGCACTCGAGTACGGCCCGAAGTACTGGATGCCCTTGCGGTGACGCTCACGGGTGAACATCACCCGCGGGTACTCATCACCGACCGTCACGGCGATGTACGGATACGACTTGTCGTCGCGCAGCCGGATGTTGAACATCGGCCGGTGACGCTTGATCAGGTTCTGCTCGAGCAGCAGCGCCTCGGTCTCGCTGGTGACGACGAACACCTCGATCTCCTCGATCCGCTCCACCAGCTCAGCCGTGCGCTGGATGGCGTATCCGCCGCGGAAGTACGACTGCACCCGCTTTCGCAGCGACTTGGCCTTGCCCACGTACAGCACCTCGTCGGACGCGCCGTGGAAGAGGTAGACGCCGGGCGTATCGGGCAGCGCTTTCATCTGGAGCTGGAGCCGTTCGAAGCGATCGGATTGGGATGCCGTGGCCACGCCCCGAATCCTACGCGGTAGGCTCTGAACCGCCTCGGTCTCGGTGAATAACGGTGCCTGGCACCGTTATTCACCCACGTCAGAGGCCGATGGAGGAGAAGGCGGAGCCTGGCACCGACTCTGCCGGCGGAGTGGACGGCGTTGCTTGCGGTGTCGCGGCACCAGCCGGCGGCCCGCGAGCCGGCGCTGGTGAGCGTGTCCCAGTTGATGTAGACGGTGGCGATGGCGGTTATCACGCAGACCGGCCGCAAGCAGCAGTGGCGCCGCGGCGACTCCCGCCGATTATCGACGCGGCGAGGATCGCAGGACCCCGCCGATCAGCATGGCGCCGTTGTACAAACGCCCGCGCCACGAGCGTGCCCGATAGAGACCGTACGCGGACATCCCGATCTGGAGGCACGCGAAGCACACCGCCGAAGCCGCGCGCGACTTTCGATGCCTCGACCAGCGGGCCCCGAACGAGCTCGAGTTGCGGAGACTAGATGTCACGGCCGGCCGACGCGACCTGACCGATCGCCGACGTGGTCGTATTCGGGATCGCCGAGGCGATGTCGAGCAGGACGTTGCCGCCGTGGCCGAGGTGCCGAGGAAAGTGCAATCCGCCTTCGTGCCTGAGGTCGCCAAGCCAATCGACGCCATGGCCGAGTGTCCCTCCCACCCCTGAGATCACCGAGCCCCAGCCGGTGCCGCCGGAAGGCTGATTCGGTCGACCGCTGCCGGCGGTCTTGTGCGGCCGCGGCAGCAGTCCAACCTTGGCCTCAAAGCCCGCTCCCAGCGCCGGCCCGGAGGCGCTGCGCATCACCACCGCGGCCCGTGAGGCGTCACCTCCGAGCTGATCCGTCAACGCCTCCATCAGGTCGCTTTCATGCCGCAACATCGCCTGGTGAAGCAGCGACGCGATCCGGTACGGATTGGTGTCGACGGCGAGCCGCAGCTCTGCCGCGATCACGTTCGCCGGCACCTGATACCGGCGGGCGGCCGCCTCGACGCCCGAAGCAGCGGAATCGGCCGCGGGCGGGCCGGCAAGCAGACGGCCGAAGCCGTCCCAGGGAACGTCGACCAGCGCCTCGTAGCCCACCACCGCGCCGGTGTGCGGCGCCACCACCGTCATGCCCCCACCCACATACATACCGACGTGGTACGGCTGATTCGTGTCCGCCCCCAGGAACACGAGATCGCCCGGCGCCAACTCAGACGCCGTGACGTGACGGGACATGTGCCACAGATCCGCCGCGGTGGGACGTCCCGGCAGCGACACACCGGCCGCGCCGTAGGCGTAGTCCACCAGCCCGGAACAGTCGAACCCGCCCTCCGCCCGGCTCTCACCGCCCCACACGTAGGGCCACCCGATCTGGGCCTCGGCGGCAGCGACCACGGCCGCTGCGCCTTGAGCGCCCGCCAGATCGACCGGGCGAAACGACCCCGAGGCGAGCGTGGCCGTGTACGTCACTCCCGCCCGCGACCACGACCACACCCGGTCGGCGCGTTTGCCGACTCCCGGCACGGCACCCGTGACCAGCTCGGACACGGTCACGTCCACCGCCGTGGGGACGCCGTTCGAGGTCTCGATGCGAAACGCCTCGACTCGCCCGCCGTTGGCCGCAGCCGCACGGCTCACCGCCGACTCGACCGCCGATTTCGACGCCGACGGATCGGCCGCCAATACCTGCACACCCGCCAGCGCTGCCACGTCGGCCGCACTCTGGGCGTGGGCGCCGCCGGATCGGATGGCGGCCAGGTGCACCAGCACCACCGCTCCCAGCAGCACCGCGATCGCAAACCCGACAGCCGCAATCGACACCTGGCCGCGCTCACGCCGACTCACCTGGTGTGGCCCACCGCGGTGACGTCAAAGCAGCCGACTCCGTTCGTGACCGCGCACACCCTCACAGTGGCGGTGATGACTCCCCGCCTGATCGTGGTCGACTTGCGCAGCCAGGCGGGGAGTGGTCGCTGCTCCAGCGTCAGCACCGCGGCCTGGTCGACCATCCGATGAGCCGTGTCGCGAGCCTGCAGCGCTCGCAGCATGTCCCACCCGCCAAACGCGACCACCAGCACCAACAGGCAGGCGGCGATCATCTCGATGGAGGCCTGGCCCCGGGAGGTGTCGCGACTCACCGTGCCACCTCGGCAACGGCGGTGACCCGCGGGGCGAAGCCGGGGATCACCGACGGCACCCGCACGGTCACGCGCAGTCGCCCTCCGGCTGTCTCTACCGTCATGCCCTTGCGCATCGACCCCGGCAGCGCGCTCACCACCGCCGGCCGTGGCGGTTCATGCGAGAGCTCTGCGCGTGCGCCGGCCTGAGCCGCGTCGCCAACCGACACCAGCGCCCACGCCACCATCACCACCTGCCAGGCGCCCACGCCACACGCCGCCAGCACCGGCAGCAGCACCACTGTCTCGATCGTTGCCTGACCCCGTTGTGAACCCATGCGACCACGGTATGAACGCTCTGGTGACGACTCAACCGAGTGGCCGTGCCGAAACGGTCACAATCCGGCTGCTACGATCGAGTCGATGGCAGACAACGGCGCAACCGAACCGGCCAACAATTCCTCGGGCGAGGATCGCCAGTTCGTCCACTTCAGCTTCTACAAGCTCGACCCCGCCTGGCGGCGGTTGCCGTCCGAAGAGCAGGACGCATCACGCGCCGAACTGGCCGCAGTGATCGACGAGCACGCCACCAAGTTTCCGATCCGGGCCTACACCATGGCGGGACTCCGCCCCGACGCCGACATCATGCTGTGGAAGGTGTCCGAGCGACTCGAGGACTTCCATGAGTTGGGTACCGCGATGCTCTCGACGGCGATGGGCGGCTACCTGCACACCCCCTATGCCTACCTCTCGATGACGCGGCGATCGCAGTACGTCAAGGGCGAGGGCCGCTCGATGCACAAGCGCGGCCGGGTGATGTGGGATCCCGACTCGAAGTACCTGCTGATCTACCCGATGGTCAAGACCCGCGCCTGGTATCAGCTGTCCAAGCCGGCTCGGCAGGGGATCATGAACGAGCACATCGCGACCGGGAAGCAGTTTCCCACGGTCAAGATCAACACCACCTACTCGTTCGGGATCGACGACCAGGAGTTCGTGGTGGCATTCGAGACCGACTATGTCGGCGACTTCCTCGACCTGATGATGACGCTGCGCGAGACCGAAGCCAGTCGCTACACCGAGACCGACACCCCGATCTTCACCTGCATGTCGGTGTCGGTCGAGCAGGCGTTGCGGTCACTCGGCGGCAGTGCCGCCCTCGGCGTCCCAACGTAATCGCAGCACCGCGGGCTTGCGGAACACGAACCCGGCGGGACGCTCGACCTCGACGATCTCGAGGTTGTGCAGCCGGCGCGTGATCTCCTCCACCGCGATCGCGCCCTGCAGGCGCGCCATCGAGAACCCCAGACAGTGATGCACGCCGAAGCTGAAGGAGAGCCCGTGGCGGGCGTTCTCGCGGCGGATGTCGAACCGGAGCGGATCGGCGAACACGTCCGGATCGCGATTCGCCCCCAGCGTGCTGACACCGACGAACTCACCGACACCGAGTTCGAGATCGCCGACCACCGTGGCCGCGGACGCCCAGCGTTCGATGAACGTCACCGGCGGGATCAGGCGCAGCGACTCCTCCACCGCGTTGGGGATCAGCTCGGCGTCGGCGCGAATCGCATCGAGCTGCTCGGGGTGATCGAGCAGCAGCATGACGGTGTTCAACACCATCGACTCGATCGTTTCGATCGCGCCGAACAGGATCACCCGCAGCTGCGCGACCACCTCATCGTCGGAAAGCTCGGTGGCCGGGTCGGACACCACCGCGGCGGTGACCGAGCCGTCGGGAGCGCGCCGGGCACGCTCGAGCTCGCCCAGCAGCAGCTCGCTGAACTCGGCCCGGGCGGCGTCCGCCCTGCGCTGAGGCTCGGGGTCGCCGTCGTACACCATGCCCCCGGCGAAGGCGTCGTAGAACCCGCGGATGCGGGGCACGTCGTCGAGTGACAGCCCCAGCATGTCTCCCGCGACCCCGATCGCAAACGGCGCCGCGAACTCAGACGCCAGATCGCAGCTGCCCTGCGGTTGGAGCCGGTCCAGCAGCTGCCCCACCCGCGCCGCCACCGGCTCCCGGAATCGCTGCTCGACCGCCCGCCGGTGAAACGGCGCCTCGAACGGCGCACGCATGTGCTCGTGCGCGGGCGGATCGGTGGTCAGCATCATCTGCCCCAGCGACGCCCGCACCAGATTCTGGTGGGCCTGAACCGTGAATGCCGAGCGCGGCCCCAGCACCTGGCGGGCAAGCGCGTAGGAGGTCACCAACCACCCGCCCATGGCCGGCACCCACGAGATCGGCTCGGTCGCCCGCAGCCGATCGAACACGTCGACCCGATCGGCCCGTTCCAGATCCTCGAACTCGACGGCTGCGCCGACCGGGAACCGCGCCTGCCGCTCGGCCGCCTCGGCCGCCCCGACCTCGGCCTGAGCGATCATGGCGGAGGCAGCCGACATCGGCCTACAGGTAGTACCGCTTGGATTCCTGCCAGGCCCAGAACGCCACCAGACCGCCGACGATCGCGACCAGTGCAAGCAGTGGCGTGAACCCGCCCAGGTGGATCAACCCGAACTTATCCAGCGACCACATCGCGGCCGCCACCGTCAGCGCCCCCGCGCCGCCGTACAGCGCGTTTCGCTGGCGATCAGGCATCAGCGAGATCGCGGTCAGATTGTCGCGATACCAGGAGTAGCCGAAGTACCACATCAGGACGATGAAGAGCAGACCCAGCGCCCCGAACACGATCGCGGCGATCTGCTGCGACACGCTGAAGAACACGGTCGCGATCAACGCCAGGCCGATGATGATCAGCCATCCCCGGATCTGGTCGCGGGTCACAGGTGCGGCCCCGTCATGAACGCGCGGATGCCCAGCGCGGTCACCAGCGCCGACCCAACCGCGAACAGCAGCACGTTGCGCCGTCCATCTTCGCCCCGAAGTGCATACGGATAGGCTACCGCCAGCAGCGGCAGCAGGCCGTACACAAAGTGCAGGCGATCCGCGGGCTGGTCGCCCTCAGAGAGCAGGATCAGCCCCAGCGTGGCCTGGGCGATCACGAGCGTGTGGGCGGCAGCCAACAGCTGCGTGAATGCCCTCCCAGGGGCACGGTCACGGCGGTAGGCGATAAAGCCCCAGATCGCCACCGCGAGGTTGGTTGCGATCAGGAGCGTCCCGACCACCGCATGTACCAAAGGCATCGCCGCAAGAGGCTAGCTAAACTGCGCGCCCATGGTCGAGCCCGGACAGCCAGCACCCGACTTCACACTCGCCTCCGACGGCGGTGGAAGCGTGTCCCTGAGCGGACTCAAGGGCAAGCCGGTGGTGCTCTACTTCTACCCCAAGGACGACACCTCGGGGTGCACCAAGCAGGCCTGCGAGATCCGCGACGACTGGGGTGCGTTCGAGCAATACGGCGCGGTGGTGCTGGGTGTCAGCCCCGACGGCATCGAGTCCCACGACAGCTTCCGGGACAAGTTCAGCCTGCCGTTTGCGCTGCTTTCCGACCCCGATCACGCGGTCGCCGAGGCCTACGGCGCCTGGGGCGAGAAGAAGAACTACGGAAAGACCTACCTCGGCATCATCCGGTCGGGATTCGTGATCGACGCCGACGGCACCCTGGCAGCAGCCAAGCGCAACGTCAGGGCCACCGCCCACAAAGACTGGGCTCTGGCCGAGCTGGCCAAGCTCGCGGGCTGACCGGCGGCCATGGACGGCCGCCCACTCCCGCTCGACGGCATCCGTGTACTCGACCTGAGCCAGATCCTGGCGGGGCCGTACTGCACCATGGTGCTGGGCGACCTGGGTGCGGACGTGGTCAAGGTCGAACGGCCCGGCAGCGGCGACGGCAGCCGCCAATGGGGACCGCCGTTCGCCGGCGACGAGAGCGTCTACTACCTGCAGGTCAACCGCTCCAAGCGCTCGATCGCGATCGATCTCAAGCAGCCGGAGGGGGTGGCAGTCGCACGCCGCCTGGCCGACACCGCCGATGTGGTGATCGAAAACTTCCTCCCCGGCACCGCCCAGCGCTACGGACTCGACCACGCCAGCCTGATCGAGACCAATCCCGGGGTCGTGTCGTGCGCGATCCGCGGCTACCCGCACGACCACCCCAATGCCGATCGGCCCGGATACGACTTTCTGATGCAGGGCGTGGGCGGGATCATGAGCATGCAGGGAGAGCCCGACGGCAGGCCGGTGAAAGTGGCTGTCGCGATCGCCGACATCGTGGCCGGGCTGTTCGCCGGAAACGCCATTCTGGCCGCGCTGGTGGAGCGAGCATCGACCCACACCGGCCGCGAACTGGAGGTGTCGCTGCTGGATTCCCAGGTGGCGTGGCTGGCAAACCGCGCCGGCGACTGGCTGATCGGCGGAATCGAGCCCCAGCGGCTGGGCAATGCCCACCCGTCGATCGTCCCCTACGAGACGTTCGAAGCCGCAGACGGCTACATCAATCTGGCCATCGGAACCGACGACCAGTTCGCGCGTTTCTGCCGTGAGGCCGGCCGCGGCGATCTTGCAGACGATCCCCGGTATCGCACCAACCGCGACCGTGTGGTCGCTCGGGAGACGCTGGTGGCGGAGCTGCAGGCGACCATCGCCACCCGATCGGTGGCCGAGTGGGAAGCGGTGCTGGATCGGGCCGCCGCTCCCGGTGGCCCGGTGCTGACGGTGCCCCAGGTGTTCGACGGCCCGGCGGCGCACATGGTCGAGACGGTCGAGCACCCCACCGCGGGTCCGCTCAAGCTGGTGCGCTCCCCGATCTCAGTCGACGGCGAACGACCCTCCGCCCGCCGCTATCCCCCGCGTCTCGGCGAGCACACCGCCGAGGTGCTCGCAGAGGCGGGATACAGCCCGGAGGAGGTCGCCGACCTGCTCGCCGGGGCCTGTGGGTCGGGATAGACTACGGCCCGCTCGCGGATGTGGCGGAATTGGTAGACGCGCACGGTTCAGGTCCGTGTGACCGTAAGGTCGTGAAGGTTCAAGTCCTTTCATCCGCATGCAGCAGCGGCAGGAGCACATCCTCCCGGCTGTAGTGCCCGACCACGTCGAACCACTGTTTTTCCCGCAGGCTGCTGCGCAGATCGCACTCCGCAACCAGGATTCCCTCGCAGTCGATCAGAGGGCCGGCGACGATCTCGCGGGAGCGTCCGTCGACGATCACGGAGTTCCCGCGGCCCAGCACGCGGTGACAGTCGGCGGGTAGCTCGAACGGGAAGTCGGACGGATACTCGCCGCCGTGGAGGTACTGGCTGACGCTCACGACCGATGCTCCCGACTCGTAGGCGACGGCCTTCATCAGTGCCAGCCAGGTGTCGCTGTCGTCCATGGTCGGCGCGACCCACACCTGCGGGCCGCCGCGATACACCGCGTAGCGGGCCAGCGGCATCCGATGCTCCCAGCAGATGAGACCACCGATGCGGCCGATCGGGGTGTCGGCCACCTCGATGTCCTGGCCGTTTCCAAACCCGTGGAAGAGCCGCTCGTGGTAGGTCGGCATGAGTTTCCGGTGCTTGGCCAAAAGTCCGTCTGGCCCCACCAGCAACAGCGTGTTGTAGAGCGTCCCGGGACGCGCCGCCTCGCGCTCGTTGACACCAATCGCGAGGTGGATGTCGAGTTGCTTGCAGTGACGGACGAAGCGATCCACCGTTGGCCCAGGTACGTCCACGGCGCTCAGCCACATCCGCTCGAACAGCTCGGCCATGCCCTCGTCCCGACGTGATCGGGTAATCGATGCCGAGGGGTAGAACGACAGGAAGCACTCCGGGAGCACCACCAGCTTCGCCCCCTGGGCCGCGGCGTCGCGGCAGAGATCGAGCGCCTTCTCGACGCTCGCTTCGCGGTCGAGGATCACCGGCGTCGCCTGCACTGCGGCCAAGCACACGGGAGCGAACGTGGTCACAGTGCGAGCCTACAGGCGGCGGCATGGGTCTGTGGCGATAATGCCAGGCGATGAGTCATCCCCCGCTCGGACCAGAGCACGATCTCGACTCGCTGGCGGCAAACCTGCGAGCCGACTCGTCCGATCTGCGCGCCTTCCTGCCGGCGCTGGCGGTGCGGCTGGAGGACGCCTTCCCCGACCGCTGCGAGGTGGCCCGAAAGCGGAAGGGGATGCTCAGTTCGGAACGCGTGGTCGAGTCGGTGGCCGTGTCCTTCGGTGAGCTGGTGTACCGACTCGGGTACGCAGGCCGGCAGGTGACCGCCACCCGGCTCAAGGTGGTTGGCGGGATCACGCTCAAGACCGAGCCACTCGCGATCGGCGAGTGGATCGCCGAGCTGGTATCCGAACTCGGCAAGGTCGCCGAGCAGACCGAGTCCGGCCGAATCGCACTCCAGAACCTGCTGGAAGGCGACACTCTCAAAGGAGACTGACCATGAGCTACGACCCCACCAGCCTCGCCGGCGTGCCCGACGACGCGAAGGGCAGGCTGGCCCAGAACAAGGCCGGCCTGTTCACCTCCGACCTGTCGGTGAAAGAGTTCCTGCTGGTCAAGCAGGCCGGCTTTGATCCGCTGGGGATGGTGGTGGGAAGCTCGATTTACCACATCGGCTATCAGCAATCGAACTGGAACCAAAACCAGGAGATGGCCGTTCTGACCCAGGCCATGTACCACGCCCGCGAGCTGGCCATGACCCGCATGGAAGAGGAGGCCGAGCAGCTCGGTGCCGACGGCGTGGTCGGGGTGAGACTCGATATCGGCCGCTACGAATGGGGCGCCGATCTGGCCGAGTTCATCGCCATCGGCACCGCCGTCAAGCATCGCGAAGGCGAACTCCACCGCGCCCCCAACGGCCGCCCGTTCACGTCGGATCTCTCCGGACAGGCGTTCTGGACGCTGCACGCCTCCGGCTATCGGCCGGTGGGTATGTGCATGGGATCGTGCGTCTACCACGTCGCCCACCAAGGCCTGCGGGGATTCCTGCGGTCGGCCGGCCGCAACGTGGAGATGACCAACTACACCCAGGCGCTGTACGACGCGCGCGAGCTGGCGATGCAGCGGATGCAGGCCGAGGCCCAAGAGGTCCAGGCCGAAGGGATCGTCGGCGTCCAGCTGACCGAGCGCTCGCACGGCTGGGGATCGCACGTGATCGAGTTCTTCGCCGTCGGCACCGCCGTGATTCCGACCCAGGCCGATCACACGATCGCGCAGCCGGGACTGATCATGGGCATGGACGACTGACCGATCGGGCTCTCTAGAATCGACCGATGAGCCCCTCCCGCCTGGTCGAGCGCCTGCCGATTGAGCTTTCGCTGCCCGACGAGGTCGTGTCGGTGCGAGTACGCGAGTCGAGGCGCCGCCGCTCGATTCGGATCGGGATCGGCCCGAACCGGCCGTTGGAGGTGATCGTCCCTGCCGGCACCAGCGACCGATCGGTGCGCAAGGCGCTGGATCAGAACCGGGAGTGGATCTCACAGAGGCTGCGCTCAGTCCGGGCGGTGGCGAACCGCCCGTCCCGGCTGGGCCTCGACCGGCCGGGCGTCGTCCATCTCAACGGTGAGGCCATGCCGGTGGCGCGCCGCGGGGGACGGGCGATCGCACGCTTGGACGGCGGTCGGCTGCTGGTGGGCGGATCGAACGCCGAGGCGGCGGCCGCGATCGAGCGCTGGTACCGACGCGAGGCCGGCGCGCGCATCGCCGATCGAGCGCGCCTGCACGAACCTGCAATCGGCGTGCGGGCCACCACCATCTCGATCCGTGACCCGCGATCGCGATGGGGCTCGTGCTCGAGCCGCGGGACGCTGTCATTTTCGTGGCGACTGCTGCTCGCCCCAGCCGAGGTGCTCGACTACGTGGTTGTGCATGAGCTGTGTCACCTGATCCAGCCAAACCACTCGCGGGCGTTCTGGGATCTGGTGGAGACGCACTTCCCGGCGCGCAAGCAGGCCTCCGGGTGGCTTCACGAATTCGGTCACGAACTGCACCGGTACGACCCCTGCACGGCGGTGGCGTAAGCTCGCAGCCACTTCGCGGTCCGCGCTGCTCGAA
This sequence comes from uncultured Actinomycetes bacterium, assembly GCA_963729195.1. Lineage (GTDB taxonomy): Bacteria > Actinomycetota > Thermoleophilia > Gaiellales > JAICJC01 > CAVPTL01. Next base: position 201,258 of record CAVSNF010000019.1, on the reverse strand, counting down.
TCGACAACAACCTGCGGATCGTGTCAGATGCTCAGTCAAATTCCGCAAATTACCGCAAAACGGGGAGCGCGGGACGGCGTTGGGGCGACGAGACTCCGGTCCGTGGCAACTCCGGATCCCCACCTTCGCATGCCCCGCCGGCTGAGTGTCGTCGCCGGTGGCACCCCCTCCCTTTCCGCCTCAGACGTGCCGGCGGGTCTGCGACTGGTGCGCGCAATCGACCGGGCGGTGCTGGACGTCGCGCGCCAGCTGGAGCTGCGACCGATGGAGTTGTACACGCTGCTGCTGCTCGAATCAGGCGGTCGCCTGTCCACCGCCGAACTCGCGCAACGGCTCGCAGCCAGCAGCAGCCAGGCCAAGCAGCTGGCACTGCGGCTGACGCGCCGCGGGATCGCGACTCGCAGTGGCGCCAGCGGACACACCAAGCTGACACCGCTGGGCGAAGCCCTGGCCGAGACGGCCGACAGGCACGTCGAGCAGGCTGTGCGTGAGCGCATGCTCGAGGTCGACGACCACTCCCGCATCATGGGTGGATCGATGCTGGCACAGCTCACGCTCCCCGAAGCCTGACCGCACGCCGCGTGTTCGGTACGGTAGGCGGCCATGTCTGACCGTCCATCGATCGGGCTCACGAGCTATTGGGCCAATGCAGCCATGGCACATTGGTCGACCGACGCTGTGCTCGTCAGCCAGGGATACGTCGAAGGCGTTCGGTTGGCCGGGGGCCGTCCGCTGGTGCTGCCCACCGATCCGCTGTGGGAGTCGCAGCCCGAGGATGTGCTCGACCTGCTGGACGGCCTGCTGGTGGTCGGCGGAGATGACATTGACCCGGCGCTGTACGGCGCCGAGCGTCACCCCGCCACCGGCCCGGCAAATGAGCGACGCGACCGCGTCGAGGTCGGGCTGCTGACGGCAGCGCTCGCCCGAGGACTGCCGACGCTCGGGATCTGCCGCGGAATGCAGCTGCTGAATGTCGTTCGCGGCGGCACGCTCGACCAGCATCTGGCCGACAGCATCGACATCACCCCGCACCGAGCCGGCGATCGCACCTTCGGCGAGCACGACGTGCTGACCGTGCCCGGCACCAGCGTGGCCGCGATGCTGGGCGAGCGGGCGACCGTGCGATCCCACCACCACCAGGGTGTTGCCGCCCTCGGCCGGGGGCTGATCGTCTCTGCCCAGGCGCCTGACGGCGTGATCGAGGCGATCGAGGATCCAGCGCTGCGGTTCTGCGTCGGTGTCCTGTGGCACCCCGACGCCGACCCGGCCGGCGGGGGCGCCCCGGTGTTCGGTGCATTGGTGCAAGCCGCGGCTGAGTTATCGTCCAGGCTGGCATGAGCACCCACCTGTGGCATCCCTTCGCCGACATGGCGGTGGTTAAGAACGATGAGGTCGTGATCGCCCGCGGACAGGGTGCGGTGGTGTGGGATGAAGACGGCCGTGACTACATCGACGCCCGCGCCGGCCTGTGGTACTGCGGTATCGGTCACGGCCGGGCCGAGATTGCCGATGCCGTCGCCGCCCAGATGCGCGAGCTGGCTGCCTACGACACATTCGAGCGGCTCGCCAACCGGCCGGCGCTAGAGCTTGCCGATCGCGTGGCAGCGATCGCACCGATGACCGACGCCGCGGTGTTCTTCACCAGCGGAGGGTCGGAGGCGGTCGATACCGCGGCCAAGCTGGCCCGCCGCTACTGGCATGCGCTGGGCAGAGAACAGAAGCAGGTGATCGTCCACCGCGAGCACTCCTACCACGGCATGAACGCCTATGGCACCAGCCTCGCCGGCATCCCCACCAACCGCGAGGGGTTCGGTGACCTGATCCCCGGCGTGGCGTTGGTTTCCCACAACGACCCCGAGGCACTCGAGCAGCTGCTGTCCCAGCGCGGCGACGAGGTCGCAGCCTTCATCGGCGAGCCGGTGATCGGCGCCGGCGGGATCATCCACCCCGCCCCCGGGTACTGGCAGCGCGTGCAGGAGATCTGCCGGGCCCACGACGTGTTGCTGATCGCCGACGAGGTGATCACCGGGTTCGGCCGGCTGGGAACATGGTTTGGCAGCGAACGGCTGGGGATCGAGCCCGACCTGGTCACCTGCGCCAAGGTGATCACATCCGGATACCAGCCACTGGGCGCGGTGCTTGCCTCAACCCGCGTGCAGGAGCCGTTCTACTCCCAGCCGGGACGCGCGATCTTCCGGCATGGGTTCACGTATTCGGGCCATCCCAGCGCCTGCGCCGCCGGCCTGGCCAACCTGGATGTGATCGAGCGCGAAGGCCTGCTGGGGCGAGTGCTCGAACTCGAAGGCGCGCTGGCGGCAGCGGTCAACCCGCTGGCGGATCTCCCCGAGGTGAGCGAGGTGCGGGCGGGCTTGGGCCTGCTGGCAGCGGTCGAGATCGACCCGCAGCTGCGCGCGGCCGACCCGGCGTTCGTCGACCGCCTGGTGCAGTCGTGCCGGGTACGCGGGGTGCTGACACGGGCACTGGCCGGGCGCGCGCTCCAGATCTCACCGCCCTACGTGATCGAGCAGCACCAGCTTCAGCGTGTCGCCGACACGATCAGCGACGCGCTCGCCGAACTGCGCACCGCCTCCGCGGCGTAGTTACGCGTGGCGGTGGGTCTGGCCGTGGTGCAGCAGGTTATCGATGTGCGTCGCGTGCTCGAATCTGCGTATTGCTGAGCCGACCCGGTCGGGCCCGTCGAAGATCAAAAACGGGACCGCCAAGGTGATGGTCAGTGGTACCAGCGCGGAGGCCGCGACCGCCCAGCTGAAGTGATGGAAGCCCGCGACGATCTCGCCCCAGACCGGCCACGTCATGAACGCCAGCACCCCCAAAAGACCAACCTTGATGCCCCATGCGAGGTCCCCCGAGTGGCTCTTCATGTCGGCTCCTTTCGGCGCTGTATTTGTGACTTAAGTAACGAGTCATCACCTACATTGTAGCCGCTGGCACGAGACTCGTCAGTGATCCGGCCCGATCGTTTGGTCAGCGCAGGCCGCGCGCGTGCAGATAGGCGAGCACCCCGTCGCGCAGACCGGCCGCCGCGCGGTTCACGACCGCGGCGGTCTTCAGGGCACGATCCTCGCTCGGATTCGTGAGGAATCCGACCTCGGTCAGCACCACCGGCCGGTTCGACCAGTTGAATCCGGTGATATCCGAGCGCGGCACGATTCCGCGGTTGGGCCACCCCAGCCGCTTCACCAGCCGCGACTGGATAATCCGGGCTGCCTGCAGGCTGCGCGCGTAGATGTCGCTCGTCCAGCCGCGATGATTGGCCGGATACAGCGTCGATGTGCCGGCCACCGCATGGTTGGTGGATCCGTCGGCGTGGATCCGCAGAAACAGTGCCGCATCCCAGCCGTTGGCGAAGTTGGCCCGCCACACGTTGCCGCGGCTGACGCAGCAGGTGGTGGTTCGGGTCATCTTCACGCGAATTCCGCCGGCGGCCTGCAGCAGCGTTCGCAGGCGCAGCGCGACCCGCAGGTTCACCGAGGCCTCGCGCTGGCCGGTGACCACTCCCGAGGTGCCGCCGCCGTCCTTGATCTTGCGATCGGCGGAGCCCGGCCCGATCGGCTCCATGCCGAGGTTGGCGATCAGATCATGCCCAGGGTCGAGCACGACCGTGACGGTGCGCGTGGCCGCCGGGCGGGCGGCCTCCGAGCCATATGCGGCGACAGTTCGCGATCACCGCCAGTAGCGCCACTGCCACCACCACGGCCAAGCGGACGGGCACGATCAGCTGCGCTTGCGCTCGAGGTCGAGGAACGGCAGCTCGACCACCGTCGCCGGGATCCGGCCGCGCTCTCCCTCCACCGACCACTCGATCTGAAGCTTCGAGCCGACCGCCTCGTGATCGCGGTCGACCGAGGCCAGCGCGATCATCTTCTTGAGGCTGGGCGACCATCCGGTGCTGGTCGCACGCCCCACCTGCCTGCGCCCCGAATAGATCGGGATGGGACTGCGATCGACCACCGGCGAGACGTGCGGCGCCAGGTCATGCCGGGCGAACTCCCGCTCGATCCCCTCCCATTCGATCTCGATGCCCGCCAGTCGCCGGCGAGGGCCGCCACTGTCGCGCTCGCGCTCGAGCGCGTCGCGCCCAACGTAGGCGCCCTTGGTGAAGCTCACCAACCGGCCCAGCCCGATCTCAAACGGCGAGTACTCGTGGTCAGCCGCCTCGGCATGCGTGACGCTGGTGTAGTCGACCTCGATCAGAATCAGCCCGGCCTCGAGCCGCACCACGTCCAACGCGCGCATACCCGCCGGTCGCAGCCCGTGGGCCGCGCCCGCCTCGAACAGCGCATTCCACACCGTCACCGCAGCCTTGGCAGGGATGAACAGCTCGTAGCCGAGGTCGCCGGTATATCCGGTGCGGGTGACGTCGATCTCGACTCCCGCGATCTCCGCCGAACGCCGCCGGAAATACCGCACGTCCTCCCACCCGGTGCCGGTGACAGCCTCCAGCACCGCTCGGGCACGCGGGCCCTGCAGGGCGAGCGCGCCGAGCTGCTCGCTGACATCGGTGATCTCGACCTCGAGTTCGGCGGCGTTCATGCGCAACCACCGATACTGAGGGTCGGCCGCCGTCCAGCGGAAACTGGTCTCGTCCAAGCGCGCGACCGTGCCATCGTCGATGACCTTGCCGCGTTCGTCGCACCAGGGCGTGTAGACGACCTGGCCGACCTCAATCTTGGAGGCGTCGCGGGTGATCACACGATCCACCAGGCGCTGCGCGTCGGGGCCGGTGAGCGTGTACTTGTACAGCGGCGAGACATCGATCACGGCCGCCGCTTGGCGGATGGCGTTGTATTCGATCTCGTGCGAGTCGGCGTACGTGGCGGCCGCCAGATAGCCCGACCACTCGCCCCAGGCGTGCTTGGTGTTACGGGTTGATTCGCTCTCGAAGAAGGGTGTGCCGATAGTCATAGCGAGCAAGTCTAGGCCGCCGGCCGGTACGATGCCCGCCGTGCCTGAACGTTATGACGCGATCGTGGTCGGGGGCGGCCACAACGGCCTGGTGACCGCGGCCTACCTCGCCCGAGCGGGGATGCGGGTGGTCGTGCTGGAACGGCGGTACGTGCTGGGTGGGGCGGCGGTGACCGAGGAGGTCGTCCCCGGATACCGGTTCAGCGTGGCCTCCTACGTCGTCTCGCTGCTTCGGCCCGAGATCGTGCGCGAGCTGGAACTGCCCCGCCACGGACTCCAGATCCTGCCGCTCGACGGCACCTTGACGCCGCTCGACAACGACTACCTGTGGCGACCCAACGACCACGGCCGCACCGTCCGCGAGCTGCGCCGATGGTCGCTGAGCGACGCCGAGGCCTACGAGGAGTACGGCCGCCTGATGGTGCAGATGGCGCGCTTCATCAAGCCCATCCTGTCGGCGGTGCCGCCCGACCAGGGCCGCATCAACCCGCTCGAATGGCTGTCGCTGCTGCCGCTGGGCAAGCGCTTCGCCGAGCTGCCGCGAAAGCTCAAGGACACCTTCATCCAGGTGATGACGATGAGCGCCGCAGACTTTCTCGGCCAGTGGTTCGAGACCGACCCGCTCAAGGCCACCATGTCCGCATCGGGCATCATCGGCACCTTCCAGGGCGTCCGCTCGCCCGGCACCGCCTACGTGCTGCTGCACCACTACATGGGCGAGATCGACGGCGCCTTCCGTGCCTGGGGCATTCCCCGCGGCGGCACCGGCGGCGTCAGCCTGGCGATCGCATCGGCCGCCGAGGCGCTGGGCGCCGAGATCCGCACCGAGGCTCCGGTCGCCCGCATCGACGTGCAGTCGGGCCGCGTCACCGGCGTGACCCTGGAGTCGGGCGAGCAGCTGCTGGCCGACACCGTGCTCTCGAGCGCCGACAGCCGCGTCACCTTCAAGCAGCTGCTGGAGCCGGGCACCCTCGACCCCGAGTTCGAGTCCGAGGTCGACCGCTACAAGTTCCGCGGCTCGTCGGGCAAGGTCAACCTGGCCTTGGACGGGCTGCCCGATTTCACCTGTATGCCGGGAGTGGGTGAGCATCTGCGCGGCGCGATCAGTTTCTCGCCATCGCTGGATTACATGGAGCGGGCCTACGACGACGCCAAGTACGGGCGCCCGTCGGCGCGGCCCTACATCGACATGATCATCCCCACCCTGGTCGACCCGTCGATGGCACCGCCGGGCAAGCACGTGATCAGCTGCTTCGTGCAGTACGCGCCGTATCACCTGGCCGACGGCGGGGTGTGGGACGACAAGGCCCGTGACGCCTTCGGCGAGACGGTGATCGACACGATCGCCGAGCGGGCGCCGAACATCCGAGACATCATCGTCGACCGCCAGGTGCTGACACCGCTCGATATCGAGCAGAAGATCGGCCTGAGCGAAGGCAACATCTTCCAAGGTGAGCTGTCCCTGGAGCAGCTCTTCTTCAACCGCCCGGTGCCCGGGTGGGCCCGGTTCAAGACGCCGGTGGACGGCCTGTGGATGTGCGGATCGGCGACGCACCCCGGCGGCGGCATCATGGGCGCTCCCGGGCGCATCGCGGCGCTGCAGCTGCTCAAGTCAAAGCGCAGCGGCATCGCGCGGGTGAAGACGTGACCAGCTTCGATGTGATCGTTGCCGGCGGAGGCCACAATGGGCTGGTGTGCGCCACCCGGCTGGCCCGGGCCGGCCGCAGCGTGGCCGTGGTGGAGCGGCGCGCGAGCGTCGGCGGGATCGCCGAGGTCGTGCTCACCGCGGGACGGCTGCGCCGGTCGCTGGTCGATGAGCTGGAACTGCGTCGGCACGGCCTCCAGCTGATCGAACCGGATGTGCGTCTGCTGGCTCTGCGACCTGACGCCGAACCGCTCGACGTTCTGGCGAAGCGCGCAGCGCACCGCCACGGGACTGCGCGACCACTCGGCCGCCGACGCTGATGCCTATCCGCGATTCGACGACCACGTACGGACGATGGCGGCGTTCCTCGGCCGGGTGAACGAGACGATCCCGCCCCGCCTCGACCGGGCGACACGGGGAGATGCCGGTGGAGCACTGGGGCTGGGCCGGGCGTTTCGCGGACTGGGTGCAAAGCCCGGCCGGGAGATCACAAGGGCGCTTCCGATGGCGGTGGCCGACCTGGTCGGCGAGTGGTTCGAGTCAGACGCCGTGCGGGCCGCGCTGGCAGCACGCGGCACCCGGTTCACCGCGATGGGCCCGTGGTCGGCGGGAACAGCGCTGGTGTTGCTCAACGACTCTGCCGGCAACGACGGCGGCGCCGCCGGCGAGAGCGTGCACGCCCGCGGCGGCCCGACGGCTGTCACCGATGCGCTGGCCGCCGCGGCGATCGAGGCGGGGGTCGAGATTCGCACCCAAGCGGCGGTGGAGCGGGTGATCACCGAGTACGGGCGGGCACAGGGTGTGCGGCTGGCAGGCGGTGAGCAGCTGTTTGCCCCGGTGGTGGCTTGCTCCGTCGACCCAAAGACGGTACTGACGAGCTGGATCGATCCGGTGGTCGCAGGCCCTCAGCTGCGCTGGCGCGCCGGCAACATCCGCACGCCCGGGCGTACCGCCAGGCTGACCTTGACGCTGACCGGGCTGCCCGAGTTCAGCGGGGTAACCGACACGGCACAGCTCGGGGGCCGGATTCTGACCGCGCCGGGAATCGACGACCTGGAGCGCGCATTTGACGCCTCCAAGTACGGCGAGCTGAGTGAGCACCCGATGTTGGAGGCGACCATCCCCACCCTCGGCGACGAGGGAGCGAAGGAGCACCGGCTGGAGGTGCTGGCACAGTGGGTGCCGCCCGGGGTCACCGGCAAGGCGGTCAGCGAGCGGGTGGTGTCAGAGCTGGAGCGCTACGCCCCTGGGATCAGCGAACTCGTCAAGAAACACGCGGTGATGACCCCGAGCAAGCTTGAGCGGGAGTACGGCCTGGCCGGCGGTCACGTCTACCACGGCGAGCATGCGCTCGACCAGTTCTTCGCCTGGCGGCCGGTGGTGGGGCTGGCTCGGCATCGGCTGGCGATCCCCGGCCTCTACCTGTGCGGTTCGGGCGCCCATCCCGGCGGCGGCCTCACCGGCGGCCCCGGCGATCACGCCGCCCGCGCCATCCTCGCCGACGGATGACATCGCGTGAATAACGGTGCCAGGCACCGTTATTCACCCGCGGCGGCTACGAGTTCGTAGTGGGGGCGCAGGAAGCGCTCGTCGAAGCGCCACATCAGCTCGTTGTGCCACTGCACGCCGGCCGCCCAGCCCAGGCCGTCGGTGCGTTCGATCGCCTCGATCACCCCGCTGGGCGTGCGCACGGTCGGAGACAGCCTGCTGCCCGTGCGGGCGACCGCCTGGTGATGAAACGAGTTGACCCGCCGGTTGCCGCCCTGGAACCACTCGACTGCGTGTGAGCCAGGCTCGATCTCGACCTCGTGCCAGTGATCTCCCGGCGGGGCGATGGCGAGCTCCGCCCACGCATGATTGTGGAACTCCGCTCCCTCATGCTGCTCCTCCACGTGCTGCGTGAGGGCTCCGCCGTCGGCCACTGCCAGCACCTGAATCCCGCGGCAGATGCCAAGCACCGGCATCCCACGATCCAGCGCCCCGCGGGCCAGCGCCAGCTCGAAGGCGTCGTGGGCGGGATCGATCGGCTCGGTCTTGGCATGCCGATCCTGTCGGTAGTGGGCCGGGTCGACGTCGGCCCCGCCGCACAGCTGTACCCCGTCGACGATATCCAGCAGCGCATCGACATCGCCCACCGGCGTCGCCCGCGGCAGCACCACCGCGACCGCGCCGGCCCGTTCCAGCGGCGTGCGCAGCGACGGCTCGACCTCCGCCCAGCAGAGGATCGTCCAGCTCGATGGTGTAGCCGATTACCGGTCGCATCGCCCGCGAACGCTACCGAATCCTCACGCCGCCTCGGCCTCCAACCGTTTCGACTCGCAGCCGCTGTTTGAGCGCTGCCGGAGGGAAGATCAACACCGACACCATGCCCGCGCCGACAAGCGCGGCGGCGGTCGACGTTCGCATCTGCCCCTGCTGCACCGCCAACGCCGTGATCGCCACCACCAGCGGCAGCGTCGTGGCCGAGAGCAGCGCAAACGGCGGCCGGTCGCGCGGCGACAGATCACGCCGGTAGAACAGGTACACCGGCAGGCCGCGCACCACCAGGAACAACGCCAGGAACAGGGGCAGCCGCACCAATCCGCTGGGGCTGAGCACCGCGTCCAGGTCGAAGGTGATTCCGGTGGTGATGAAGAAGATCGGGACGAACAGCCCAAACCCGATCGACTCGAGCTTCACGTACAGCTGGTCCTTCTCCTCCGGCCCGCCGACCAGCCCGATCACAACGCCGGCTGCGAACGCCCCCAGGATGATGTTGAGCCCGAACTGATCCGCCAGGTACACCATCGCACCAGCACGAAGATGGCGGTACGCAGGGCGAACTGGCCACTGCGAAACATCGTCTTCTTCATCACCCGCTGGATCCGCTCCTGGCGGAACTTCACGCCCACGAAGGCCACGGCCGACGGCTGTCAGCGCGAAGATCGCGACCAGTATTGCCGCGGTTCCGTGCCGACCGCCGCTGGTGAACAGCACCGACACTGCGATGATCGGCCCCACCTCCCCCACGCTGGCCGCCGCGAGCACGAACGCGCCGAAGCGGGTATCCAGATCGTCCGCGTCTCCCAGAATCGGCACCAGCGTGCCCATCGAGGTGGCCGCCAGCGCGGTGGCCACATACAGCGTGTCCACCGTCAGCCCCGAGGCCTGCAGCACCGCCGCCAGCCCCAAGGCCACCACGAACGACACCACCCACCCGACCAGCGCCAGCTCCACCGGTTTGCCCCGGACCCGCTCGATCTCCACCTCGTTTCCCGCGAGAAAGAACAGAAACGCGAGCCCGAAGACGTTCAGGGTGTCGATCGTCGGGCCCATGTGGGCGATGTCGAGCACCTGGGGGCCGATCACGATCCCGAGCAGCAGCTCGACCACCACCACGCTCACCATCAGGCTCCTGCCCAAGTCGGCGATCAACGGTGCCAGCGCGGCCGCGCCGACGATGATCAGCAGTGAGGTCAGCTCGGTTTCCGACACGCGCAAAGCATCTCATGAGCGCAGTCATGTGCGCCTGGTATCGTCGGCTGTCTGAGCGACTCGAACCGCGTACGTCGATCTTCCCCCGGGCGCACGCGTCCTGCAAAGCGACGGTCCCGGCCCATTCGTGACCCGAGTGCTGTACGAACTCGAGGACGGCACCCAGGCGGTGTGGATGTCCCGCCGTCATCGCAAGCAGCGCAGCTCCGACTCGCCCTACTGGGACCCGCACCACATCGGCTGGTGGTGTGCAGCGCTGTTCGTGGTCGGCTCGGCCTGCTTCGCGTTGGGGTCGATGCCGGGATACAGCTCGCTCGTGGGCGGACACGCCGACGCGATCACGTACTTCGTCGGGTCGATCTTCTTCACGTCGGCGTCGTACCTGCAGTACATCGAATGCATCAGCAGCTCACCGACCGTGGATCACGCCGACGGGCGGCGGCGATGGTTCGCGATCCAGCCGACGCGGGTGGATTGGTGGGCGACCATGATCCAGCTGCTCGGCACCGTCTTCTTCAACTTCACCACCGGCGACGCGCTGATCCAGGGCCTGGACGCGCATCAGCAAGACCTGGTGATCTGGACGCCGGACGCGCTGGGATCGATCTGCTTTCTGATCTCGAGCCAGCTCGCCTATGCCGAAGTTGGGCATCGGTGGATCTCATGGAACCCGCGCAGCCTCGGGTGGCGGATCGCAGCCATCAACATGCTCGGCTCGATCTTCTTCGGCATCTCGGCGATCGCAGGCTGGGTACAACCGACCACGGGTGACCTGCTGGACGCCGCACTGGATACCGCCGGCACGTTCTTGGGCGCGATCTGCTTCCTGGTGGGCGCGGTGTGGATGATGCCTGAGGGCCAGACGCCGGAGACGGAGAGCTGAGCGCACCTGTGCGCCTGGGGATCCTCGGGATGCGGCTCGATCGCAGCCGAACTCGCGGAGGCAGCTTCCGGAAGCCGCCGCGTCACGGTGGTGTCGGTTGCCTCCCGCGACCCGCAGCGGGCCACCGCGTTTGCTCGGCGCCACGGCATCCCCCGCGCGCACGGCTCCTACCAGGAACTGCTGGAGGATCCCGCCATCGATGCGGTGTACGTGGCCACGCCCCACAGGCAGCACGCTGAGTGGATATGCGCCGCCGCTGGCCCATCACAAGCATGTGCTGTGTGAGAAGCCGCTGACGGTGACCGCCAACGAGGCCGAAACCGTGATCGCGGCGGTGCGGGAATCGGGTGTGATGGTGATGGAAGCGTTCGCGTATCTCTTCCACCCGCAGACACATGCGTTGATGCGGCTGCTCGAGCAGAGCCGGATCGGGGAGCTGCGAGAGATCGCGGTGAGGTTCAGCTTCACCACCGACGGCGCCGATCGCAGCCGCGTGACCGATCATGCGCTCGCGGGCGGAGGGATCCTGGATGTGGGCTGCTACTGCGTGTCGATGGCGCAGTTGATCACCGGCGAGGAACCGATCGCGGTGACCGGCGCCGCCGACCTCGACCCCGTGCAGAGAGTCGATCTGCACGCCGTGGGCACGCTCACGTTTCCGCGCGCGGTGGTGGCTCAGGTCGAGTGCGCAGTCGCACTCGAACAACCGCACCAGCTGCGGATCTCAGGCACTGACGGCGAGATCACGATCGACCGGCCGTGCTGGATCCCGGAATGCCGTGACAGCGACACCAGCATCGAGCTGCGCACAGCGGCCGGTACCGAGGTGATCGAGATCGGCCGCCGCGGCCACATCTTCGCGCTCGAACTGGACGGCTTCGCAGAGCTGATCGATGCCGGTGCCGGCTGAGTGGGAGCGATCGTGGGCCCAGTCGCTTGCCACCATGCGCACCCTCGACCGCTGGCGCGCCGCCGTCGGAGTCAGCTACGACTGGGAGTGAATAACGGTGCCTGGCACCGTTATTCACCACCGACTGTCTGGGTGAAGTAATTCGGTGCCTGGCACCAATTATTCACCTGGCAGGGTGGCGGTGAAGGTGGTTTCGCCGGGTTTGGAGCGGACGGTGAGGTTGCCGCGATGGCTGAGCATGATCCGACGGGAGATGTCGAGCCCCAGGCCGGTGCCGCTGCCCACCCCCTTGGTGGTGAAGAACGGCTCGAACACGCGCGACTGAACGTCGGCAGGAATCCCCGGGCCGTCGTCCGAGATCTCGACCGTGACGCCGTTGCTCGGTCCCGGCCGGGTCGTGATCGTGATCGTGCCCTTGCCGTCGAGCGCATCCAGGGCGTTCACCAGCAGGTTCGTCCACACCTGGTTCAGCTCGGAGCCGTGCACCGTCATCCGGGGCAGGCTGCGGTCGTAGTTGCGCACCACCGTGATGTCGCCGTGCTTGAGCCGGTAGCCGAGGATCTTGAGCGTGCTGTCGAGCCCATCGTGGATATCGGCCTCCTCCACTGAGGCCCGATCCATGTGGGTGTAGTCCTTGACCGCCGACACCAGGTCGGAGATCCGCTCGGTGCTCTCGTGCAGCTCGGCCACCAGGCTGTGAGCGGTCAGCGATGCCGCCACCCACTCCAACGCCGCACCGGTGGCGCTGCCCGCCGCCTCGCCCACCTCGGCCAGCCACCGGTCGTCGACCCGCGCCATCGCCAGCGGCTCGGCCAAACGCCAGCCCTCCTGCCCCAGCTCGTCGAGCTCCGCCGCCAGCCGATCCTCGCGATCTGCGGCCTCCACCGGGCTCTCGTCGACGTGCGCCGTGCACTGGGTGACCGCCTGCTGGTGCAGCCTCACCAGCACCGCGGCCTGCTCGCGCTCCACCCCGCTGGAGACGAACGTGCGCAGCGTCGTCTCGACCGTCTCGAACGCGGCAGCCAGCTCGGTGGCCGTGCGCCGAGCGGCCGCGGCGGGGTTGTTGAGCTCGTGGGCCAGCCCGGCGCTGAGCGTGCCCAGCGCCGCCAGCTTCTCCTGTTGGCGCAGCGCCGATTCGGCCGCCTGGGCGATCGGGGCGATCAGCCGCACCGCGGTCTTCATCGCCGACGGGTTGTCATGCAGAAACTGGCGGAAGGTGGCGGCGTCCCACACGATCAGCCGAAGCGGCGTGAGCGCGTGGCCGCTGGCCACAGTCGGGTCGCCGGTCAAGAGATTGGTGGCACCCGCATAGGTCGGCGCGCCCCGCTCACCCACGACGATGTCCACGCCGTTGATGGTTCGCGACCACTCCACCGTGCCTTCGGCCAGCACCATGAACCGCTCGATCGATTTGCCCTCGACCCACACCGGCTCGCCCACCCCCAGATGCTCCTCCGAGCCCTTCGATGCGAATTCCTGCAGCGTCTCGTCGTCGACGCCGTCGAAGATGTCGAGCTGGCGCAGCAACTCGATCACCCTGAGCACCGCCAGATACTCGTGGACGAAGCTGACCGCCATCGAGCCCTCACCCACGGCCGAGGCCACCCGCTTCATCGACTGGCTGCGGACGTCGCCGGCCACGAACACGCCGGGCATGCTCGTCTCCAGCAGGTGCGGCCCGCGCTCCAGCCGCCAGCGCGGGCGCACGTCTTCCATCAGCAGCTCCGGCCCGGCCAGCACGAAGCCGCGCTGGTCGCGGGCCACCGCCGCCGGCAGCCAATCGGTCTGCGGCCGGGCGCCGATGAACACGAACATGGCCGCCAGGTCGAGCTGCTCGAGCTCGCCGGTCTTGGTGTCCTTGACCGTGATCCGCTCGAGCGAGTCGTCGCCGTGGGCCTCCGCCACCTCACCGTTGAGCCGCACGTCGATATTGGCGGTCTCCTCGATGTGATCGATCAGATACCGGGACATGCTCTTGGCGAGGGTGTCGCCGCGATAGAGCAGCGTCACCCGCTGCGCGTATCCGGCGAAGTAGATCGCCGCCTGGCCGGCCGAGTTGGCTCCGCCGACCACCACGACATGCTCGTCGCGACACGAGACGCCCTCACTGCGCGAGCCTCCGTAGTAGACACCGCGACCGGTCAGCTCCTCGATCCCCGGAGCCTCCAGGCGGCGGTAGTCCACGCCCGTCGAGACGATCACCGCCGCGGCGCCGAGCTCGTCGCCCTCCGACAGCTGCACGATCTTGGCAGGCCCGCGCTCGTCGATCCCGACGACCTCCTGCACGGTCAAAAGCTCGGCCCCGAAGCGAGTCGCCTGGGCGGTCGCGCGGCGGGCAAGATCGGCGCCGCTGAGACCGGCGGGGAAGCCCAGGTAGTTCTCGATCCGCGAGCTCTGGCCGGCCTGCCCACCGGGGGCCTCGCGCTCGATCATGGCCGTCTGCAACCCCTCGGAGGCACCGTACACCGCCGCCGCCAGGCCGGCGGGGCCGCCGCCGACGATCAAAAGGTCATAGAAGGGCAGCTCCGCCCGCCGGCGCACGCCGGCACGGTCGGCCAGCTCGGGGATGGTCGGGGCCTGCAACGAACCGCCGTCGGGAAACAGCACCAGCGGCAGGTCGGCGGCGCCGTTGGCTGACGCGACCAGGCGCCTGGCCTCGTCCTCGCGCTCCACGTCCAGCCATCGGTACGGCACCTGATTTCGAGCCAGGAAGTCGCGCGCATCATGTGAGGCCTTCGACCACCGGTGGCCCACCACCCGGATCCGGTCGGAGGGCTCGGGAGCGTCCGCCCGCCACTGGTCGAGCAGATCGTCGACCACCGGGTAGAGCTCCTCCTCAGGGGGATCCCACGGCTTCAGCAGGTAGTGATCAAGCGCCACCCGGTTGATGGCGTCGATCGCCGCCTGGGTGTCGGCGTAGGCAGTCAGCAGCACCCGCTTGGCCTCGGGAGCGATCTCGATGGCCTGCTCCAGGAACTCGACGCCCGACATCACCGGCATCCGCTGGTCGGCGATCAGAAGCGCAATCGCCGCACCGCGAAGCTTCGACTGCCGCAACGCCTCGAGCGCCTGCTCACCGCTCTCGGCACGCAGCACGCGATAGTCCCGGCCGTAGCGCCGGCGCAGGTCGCGTTCCACCGCGCGGGCCACGGACGGCTCGTCATCGACCGCCAGCACCACCGGCCTGGCGGCTGCCTCCTTCGGTTCCGGCTCGGGCTCGCTCATACCGTGAACGCGATCTCGTCGGGGTAGCACCAAAACCAGTCCTCGCCCGGTTCCGCCGAGCGGATCACCGGGTGGCCGGTCTCAGCCACGTGAGCGGTCGCGTGCCGGTTGGGAGACGAGTCACAGCAGCCGATGTGGCCGCAGCTGGTGCACATCCGCAGGTGCAGCCAGCGGGCGCCGATCTTGAGGCAGTCCTCGCATCCGGGAATCGACTCGGGCAGCTCGGTGAGCTGGATTTGATCAAGGTGGGTACAGGTGTCGGCCACGGCAGACTCCTCGGTCGTCAGGGCTGGGCGATGGGAAGAATCAGCATCTCGTTGACGTCGACGTGAGCCGGCTGGTCAACGGCGTAGATCACAGCTCGGGCGATATCCTCGGGCTCGAGCCGGCCGGAGCCGGGGTTGTCGAAGAACGGCGTCTCCACCCCACCGGGCTCGATCAGCGTGACCCGCACGGCGGCCTCAGGGTGATCCTGGTGGAGCTCGGCGCGCAGGTTCTGGCCGATGCCGGTGACCGCCCACTTGGTCGCGCCGTAGAGCGAGCCCGGGATCGTCCGCCGCCCGGCCACCGAGCTGGTCAGCACGTAGTGGCCGTCTCCCCGCTCGAGCAGATGCGGCAAGGTCGCTCGGATCGTCAAGGCAACGCCCAGGACGTTGGTCAGGATCATCGAGCGCCAATGCTCGACCGACTCGTTCAGAAATCCTCGGTTGGCTCCGAATCCGGCGTTGGCGAACACGACGTCGATGCGACCGAAGTGATCGAGCGCAGCCGCGGCAAGTGCCTGGACGTCGTCCCACTCGGTCACGTCGCAGCGCACGGCCAGCGCGTGACTCATCGCCGCCGAGCTCCTGCGCGAGCGCTGCCAGGTCGTCTTCGCGACGGGCGGCGAGCACCACCCTGCGCCCGCTCTCGACCGCTTGCCGCGCCGTCGCCGCGCCAATACCGCTCGACGCTCCGGTGATCAGAACAACCCCAGCATCCGCCATCGCCGGATGGTAGCGCTCGGCGCCTGTCAAGATCCGGAGATGCATCCGGGTTACAGGTCGAGCACGAAGGGTACGTATGCCGTCGAACGCTGACCTGTGGGGATGGCGTTCGTCCGAGGCACGATCGGAGGACGGCGCGGTGGAATCCAAACAGCAGGTGTGGGTCGCACAACCGGTTGTGGAGGCCAGTGAGTCTGGCGCTCGCGAGCTTGGCCTGCGCTACTGGCGCGAGGTGCAGCGCACCACCCGGGGGCTGGTGCGCGTGCGCATCTCGAGTTCAGGCGTGCAGATCCGTGTGGCCGGCTACGGCCCTGCGGTCTTGCGGTTTGCCCCAGCGCAGGTGTCGGTCGAAGCCGACGCTGTGACATGCGTGTATGCGATCACCGGCGGCCTGCTGAGCCGCGAACCCACCGGCACCATCTCCTTCAGCCAGCGGCAGCTGGCCGACCGGGTGCAGCTGGAGTCGGCGATCGCCGGGTTTCACCCGACGCTGGCCGCGCGACCGGGAGCTCCCGACTGGACCGGCGAGCTGTACAAGCGCGTCCAGGCCCGCATCCACGTGGGCATCAGCGGCGAGTACTTCCGCCACCTGGTCGGAACGGCGCAGCGATGAAGGTGGCCGTCTTCGGAGCGACGGGAACGATCGGCCGGGCGCTCCTGCCGGTGCTGGCCGAGCACCATGACGTGACGGGCGTCTCGCGGCGGCCCCGCGATGACGAGGGCTCGATCCGCTGGGTTGTCGCCGATGCCGGCAACCCCACCAGCGTCCGAGCTGCCTTGGAGGGAGTCGAGGTCGTCTACTACCTGGTGCACTCGCTGGGTACGTCCGACTACGCCGCCCGCGACCGTCGCGCCGCGGCGATCATGGCGCGGGCTGCCGAGGGCGCCGGAGTACGCCAGATCGTGTTCCTGGGCGGCCTCGGACTCGAGGGCGCCGGCCTGTCCGAGCACCTCGAGAGCCGCCGCGAGACTGAGCGGGTGCTGGCCGCAGGCGCGACCCCGGTCACGACCATCCGCGCGGCCGTCGTGATCGGCCGCGGCAGCACGGCGTTCGAGACGATCGTCGCGCTGGTCGACCGACTCCCGGGGATGGTCTGCCCGCGGTGGGTGTCCACTCCCACCCAGCCGATCGCGATCGACGACATCGTCGCCTACCTGGCCGCGGTGGCGGGCCGTGAGGACACGCTGGGACAGACGTATGAGGCCGGTGGGCCAGAGGTGATGACCTACCGGCGCATGATCGAGGAGATTGCTGCGATCCGCGGCCGTCATCCGCTGATCGTCGAGGTGCCGGTGCTGACGCCGCGGCTCTCGTCACACTGGCTGGGCCTGGTGACGCCGGTCAACGCGGCCACCGCGCGACCGCTGATCGACGGCCTCAAGAACCCCACGATCGTCACCGACGATCGCCTTCAGCGGCTGATCCCGCTGGAGCTGATCCCGTTCGAGAAGTCGGCCCGAGCCGCTCTCACGGCGCGCTGAGGGGATCGGCCGGCAGTGGCGGTCAGCACCACCAGACCGACCGCGAGCACTCCGGCGGCGAGGCCACCGACGCCGCCCCAGCCCCACGACTCCCAGGCCAGTCCGGGCAGATACCCGCCGAAGGCCCCGGCGATGTAGTAGCAGCTGAAGTAGACCGCAGTGGCGAAGCCGCGATTGTGGTCGGTCGAGGAGGCCACGCCCAGCTGGCATGCGGTGACTCCGGCGAACATCGCGGCGGCAAACAACCCCAGCCCAGCCACGATCAGAACCATCGCTCCCGACAGCGTCAGCAGGGTACCCAGGAGCGCCGCCGCGACACCGGCTGCAGCCACCCGGCGCCACCCGATCCGGCCCGACAGGTTGCCGGCGGCCGGCCCCACCGCACCGAACACCCACAGCACGAAGATCAGGCTGGCCGCTGACGGTGACAGCGAGAAGGGGGCGGCCTCGAGCCGGTAGTCGATGAACGAGAACACGCCCACGAACCCGAAGAACAGCGCCGCCCCGGCGGCGGTGGCTCCGATCAGGGTGCGATTTCGCAGCAGCGCCAGCCGAGGCCCCACAGGCGTGTCGGCGTGATGTCGCACCGGATCGGATTCGAGCGAACGGCGCACAACCACGGCGGCTACGGCGGGGAGCACCGCCAGCGCGGCCATCGCCCACCGCCAGCCGTACAGATCGGTGAGCCAGGCGACCCCCAGCCGCCCGATCAGTCCACCCACCACCAGCGTCGAGACGTAGTAGCCCATCGCCCGCGAGCCGATCCGTGGCTTGTACACGTCGGCGATGTAGCCCACCCCGACGGTCAGGAGTCCCGGCATCACCAGTCCCTCGGCCACCCTGGCGACCAGCAGCAGCGCAAACGTGGGAGCCAGTGGCACGGCAACGGCCGGTACCACCAGAAGCGCGCTGGCGAGCGTGAGTGAGCGGCGCAGACCGATCCGGTCAGAGAGCGGTCCCCAGATCCACGCGCCCACCGCCAGGGCGACCACCAGCGCGGAGATCGTCAGCCCGGCCTCCGCTGGGCTCACGCCGAACGAGTCGCCCAGCTGCGGCAGGATCGCCTGGGTCGAGTACATGGTGGCAAACATCGCCCCCGCTCCCAGCAAGAACGGGGACATTCCGCCCAGGATCCGGATGTTGGCGGGTGGAGCTTCCACGTCCTCTAACCCTAGGGGTGCACGGCTAGGATGTCCAAGATCAATCTTTTCAGTGTATGAGACGATAGAGGTCTCAATGGAACTCCGTCACCTGCGCTACTTCACCGCCGTCGCCGAAGAGCTCCACTTTGGCCGGGCCGCTGCCCGCCTGCATATCGCCCAGTCACCCCTGAGCCAGCAGATCCGGCGGCTCGAGGCCGAGCTGGGAGTGCAGCTGTTTGACCGAAACCGGCGCACCGTGCGGCTGACCGACGCCGGCCGGCTGCTGCAGAGCCAGGCGACGCCGTTGCTGACCCAGGCCGATCGGCTGGAACAGACGATGCACGCCGCCGCCGCGGGCGAGGCCGGCACGCTCACGGTGGGATTCGTCGGGTCGGCCACCTACCGCACGCTGCCCACGATCGTGCGCGCGTTCCGCCAGGCACACCCGCAGGTCGAGGTGAAGCTGGTGGAGCTGACAACCGGCCCCCAGCTGGAGGCGCTGGAGGCCGGCCGGATCGATGTCGGGCTGGTGCGCCCGCCGGTTCGAAGCGACGCCTTCGTGGTGATACCGCTGGTGGAGGAGCAGTTGCTGGTGGCGCTGCCGGACTCCCACCCACTCGCCCGCCGCAAAGTGGTGCCGGTCAGCATGCTCGCCGACGAGTCGTTTGTGAGCTTCCCCCGCCGGCTCGGTGCCGGTCTCTACGACGACATCCTGGCCGTCTGCACCGCCGCCGGATTCAGCCCCACCGTCGTCCAGGAAGCCAACGAGATGCAGACGATCGTGAGCCTCGTGTCCGCCGGGATCGGCGTGGCGCTGGTGCCCGAGTCGGTGCGGCACGTTCAGCCGGGAGCACCTGACGTTTCGCCGATTGAGCGGATCCTCGGCGACGCTGCGGCTGGCGCTCGCCCACCGTGCAGGCACGCCGTCACCGCTGGTGCAGCAGTTCCTGGCGACTGCACTGCCCACGTGACCTGCTGATTTCAGCCGGATTGACAGCGAACTCAAGAGTTTTGCCCTGCTGCCGATGGGAACCCCGGATGTCGCAGAAACCCAAGGTCACACTCATAACCGCCGAGACCGCCCAACTCGGTGTGAAAGCACCTGCGGTGGCCCGCGTGGCCAAATCGGAGCCGTTGCAGGCGTCCAAGCTGGTCGTGCCGATCATCGTCGGCACCCGGCCGGAGGCGATCAAGCTGGTGCCGATCATCCGCCGGCTGGCCGAGTCCGACCACTACGAACCGCTGGTCGTCTCCACCGGCCAGCACCAGCGGATGGTGGCCTACATTTTCGAGCTTGCCGGGATCACGCCGGATGTGGTGTTGTGGGCGGGCTCGAAGCGCTCCCAGCTGAACGAGCGGGTGGCATCGGTGATTCAGCGGTTCGAGGATTTCTGCGCCGAGCGGTTCGAAGCGCACCCCGACGGCACGGCCGACCCCGAGGACATCCTCAACGGCCGGTTCCCGGCGGCGGTGCTCGTCCACGGTGACACCACCTCGGCCATGTCGGCTGCGCTCTCGGCCTTTCACCTGCGCATCCCCGTGATGCACGTGGAGGCGGGCCTGCGCACCGGCGGCAACAACCTGACGCCGTTTCCCGAGGAGCTGAACCGGCAGCTGATCTCGTGCATCGCCGGCCTGCATTTCGCACCGACGGCCAAGAACCTCGAGAACCTGATCCGCGAGAACATTCCCATCGGGCAGATCTTCGTCACCGGCAACACCGGCATCGACGCCCTCCAATGGGCGTCCACCATCGACGTGAAGTTCTCGAATCCCGCTCTGCAGGCGCTCCACGACAGCGACAGCCGGATCGTCGTGATCACCGCCCACCGGCGGGAGAACTGGGGCACCGGCCTGACCGGAATCGCCGAGGGCGTGCGGCGGCTGGCCGCGGCCGAGCCCGAGGTGCACTTCGTACTGCCGCTGCATCCCAACCCGAGCGTGCGCGAAACGCTGTCCCGCCAGCTCGCCAATCTCGACAACGTGCTTTTGACCGAGCCGCTCGGCTATGCCACCTTCGCCCGGCTGCTGGCCCGCACCCACCTGGTGATCACCGACTCCGGCGGCATCCAGGAGGAGGCCCCGTCGCTGGGCAAGCCGGTGCTGGTCGCGCGTGAGACGACCGAGCGCACCGAGGGCGTGGAAGCCGGCACGCTGCGCCTGGTGGGGAACGACCCCGACCGGATCTTCGACGAGGGCGACCGGCTGCTGAACGACCCGGTCGCGTACGCCGAGATGTCGGAGGCCGCCAATCCCTACGGCGACGGCAAGGCCGCCGATCGCATCGTGCGCGCGCTGGAGCACGTGCTGCTCGGCGGCGAAGCACCGGCGCCGTTCGGCCCGGGCTACAGCCGCGCCGAGATCGCCCGCGCGGCAGGATTTGACCTGCCCGCACCCGCGCTCAGCGCAGACCTCGACACCCCGCAGCTGGAGGCGGTCGGCGAGTACGGAGCGGAGTGATCCCGCTCGCTCTGCAATCGCCCTTCGCGGGGCTGCCGCCCGGCATTCAGGTGCTGTTCTGGTTCGCGCTGATCGTGATCATCGGTGTCGATCTGTGGACGGTCACGCTGTTCGTGCGCGGATGCCGCACGGCTCCACGTGATTCCGAGTCCCCGGACGATCCCGCGGCGGCGTTCACCTGGGTGTTCCTGGTGCCGGCGCTGAACGAAGAGGTGACCATCCGCGACAGCGTCGAGCGGCTGCTGGCGGTGCCGGTGAAGCGACGGCACGTGGTGGTGATCGACGACGCTTCCGACGACCGCACCCCCGAGATCCTGCGCGAGATCCGACACCGCGACCTGCACGTCATCCGGCGGGAGCTGCCACACGCCCGCATCGGCAAGGCGGCCGGCCTCAACCATGCCTACGGCGAGCTCGGCGAGCGGATCGGTCGCGTCGATCGCGACCAGGTGATCGTGGCCATCGTGGATGCCGACGGGCGGCTGGCACCCGATGCCCCCGCGCATGTCTCCAGGCACTTCGCCGATCCCACCGTCGGCGGCGTCCAGTCGCTGGTGCGGATCTACAACCGCCAGAGCATCCTGACCTGGTTCCAGGACGTCGAGTTCGGCGTGTACGGCCACCTGTACCAGGCCGGGCGAAACGATTGGGGCACGGCGGGCATGGGCGGCAACGGCCAGTTCAACCGGCTGAGCGCGCTGGACGACATCGCCGACGCCACCGGCCCCTGGCGCGACCGCCTGACCGAGGATCAGGATCTCGGCCTGCGGCTGGTCGGCAAGGGCTGGAGCGGCCGTCAGGAGCTGCGCGCCACCGTCGACCAGCAGGGCCTGCCCAAGCTGCGGCCGCTGCTGCGTCAGCGCACGCGCTGGTCGCAGGGCAACCTGCAGGCGCTGCGGCTGGTCGGGGAGCTGATCCACGCGCCGTTTACCATGGGGGCGCGACTGGAGCTCTTGGCCTACCTGTTCATGCCGCTGTGGCAGGGAATCATCGGAGCGGCGTTTCTCACCGCCGTCGCCGTGACGCTGCTCGACATCGCGCCGTTCTGGAACGGCGGCCCGACCTGGCAGCTGCTGTTCTTCTACCTGCTTGCCTTCGGCGGCACGATCCTCGGCTGTATCGCCGCCCGCAGATCCGACGGTCCGCGGGGATGGGCGATGGGCTTCTTGATCGGGAACCTGTACACGTTCTACACCTGGCTGCTGTGGCCGGTGCTGCTTCGCTCCACCGTGCGGCAGGTGACCAAGCGCGACAACTGGGCCAAGACCGAGCGCGAAGCAATCGACTCCGAACCCGCCGCAGAACCGGCCGAACTCCCCAGAGCCGCGTGAATAAAAGGTGCCTGGCACCTTTTATTCACTCAGTGCGCGGTGTTCGATTTCTTGGTTGAGGACGGCGCGGACCATGACGAACAGCCCGAGGTCGATGATCAGGCCGAGCACGGCGGCGAACTGGGTGTGCACGAAGGCGAACACCTGGGTGAAGAAGATCGTGACCAGCAGCGCCCGCTCGAGCATCACGAAGGCCCGCTCGCGGCGCCCGCGCACCAGCAGCACCAGGCCCACAATCGCAAACGTCGCCGCCACCGCCGTGGAGATCGTCACCGCCCACCACACGAACCGGCGCTGACCGCTGTCCAGCGGGACGTTGGTGATCTTGCTGCCCAGCCGGAACACCTGCTGCGGCTCGGTGTAGGCCTTGGTGAACCAGGTGACATCCACGATCTGGACGATCAGCGCAACCACCCACACGCAGATCAGGGCGACCACCAGTTTCTGGAACCCCGGCCACTCGACCGCGTCCAGCAGATAGGCCCGCAGCCGCCGCCACAGCCGCGTGGTCGGCCACGGACGGTGTTCGTGATGGGCGCGAGGGTCGTCCAGCATCCCGCGCACGTGCTTCACCAGCGGATCGGACTGATCCGACAGGGCCAGCATGCCCAGCGCCCGGCGCCTGCGCTCAGCGCCCAGCCGCACCATCGGCACGTCCTTGGTCATCTCGATCGTGTTCAGCAGGAACTCGCGCTTGGTGAACACCCGGCCACGGTCGATCTGGCGCACGGTCACGAAGATCGCGATGAAGACGCAGTACATGATCGCCGCGCTGGGCTTGAAGAAGTAGTTGTTGTCGGAGGTCACGAACTTGCCCACCTCGTCCATGAACAGCCCGAATCCGATGCCGCCGATCACCGCCGCGACCTGGCGGGCGGAAGGCACCACGAACGCCAGCAGAATCACCTGGGCGATCAACATCAGCAGCCCGCCCCACAGCAGATGGGCGATATGCAGCCCATGGCCGCCGACCTGCGGGTAGTTGGTCAGGTAGAGCTCGGTGCGAACGATCAGGATCGTCAGCACCGCGCAGATCAGGAAGGTGTCGAGCAGATGCGTCATGTCGGCCCGGCGGGGAGGCCAGCGAGACGTGGCGGGACGGGCGGGGCGGGTGCTCACCCGACGCTTGCAGCGAGGATCCGCTCGGCCACGCTATCCCAGCTCCAGCGGTCGATCACCGCCTGGCGTGCCGCCGCCCGCAGAGCTACCCGGTCGCTTGGCGACAACGCCAGGATCGCGTTCAGCCGCTCGGCCAGCTCGACGTGATCGCCGCTGGGGAAGCTGGCGAGCTCTCCCATTCCCGCTGGATAGGCGGCCTCCAGGCCCTGCGCGATCTCCGCCAGCCCGGAGTGGTGTGCGACCACCGGCGGACATCCCGCCGAGGCCGCCTCCGCCGCCACCATCCCAAACGCCTCGGGAAAGATCGACGGCACCACGGCGGCGTCGGCAAACGCCGTCAGGTGGACGAGATGGCGGTGCTCCAGCGGACCCGTGAACAGCACCGGCAACCCCTCGGCCCGCTGTTCCAGCTCAGCTCGATAGGGCCCGAAGCCGACGATCACCGCACGGGCATCGACGTCTCGCAGAGCGTCGATCAGCACGTGCACGCCCTTGTTGTGGATCAGCTTGCCGAAGTACACGACAGTGGGTGTGTCACCGGCCAGAAACTCCGCCAAGCGCGGGGCGTTTCCCTCGTCGGGGATGCGCTCGTTGGCGTTGCCGGGATTGGGCCGGTCGCGCTCGGACTCCGCCAGCAGGCTCGCCAGCGCCTCGTCCCGAGGCTGTGGCACCCACGCGTCCACGTCCACTCCCGGAGGCACCGCGTGCATCCGCTCGACCGGCCCGCACACCTCCTCGACCACCTCGCGGATGTGCTCGGAGCCCACGATCACCGCCGCTGCGTCGCGCAGGGACTCGGCACCCCAGCGCGACAGCTCCTCGTTGCCGCGCATCGAGTACTCGAGCTCCGACCCGTGCGCCAGCACGGAGTAGCGGGCGCCCGTGGCCGCTCCCACCGGGCCGCCCAGGATCACATGGCCGGCGACCACGATATCGGCCGGCAGCAGTTCCCGGATCGCGGCGGCGTTGGCCTCCACCCAGGCGTCGAGCTCCTGCCGAGTGGTGTCCTGTACCTTCTGCACCCGGTAGCCCTCGTAGCGGTCGATCACGAACACCGGCAGCAACCCGTTGACGTCGGGCCGCACGGTGGCGGCGCCGCCCAGGTCGTATCGCTCGGGATGCGGATCCTGCGAGAACACGGTGACGTCGTGCCCGGCGTTACTCCACCTGCGCGCCAGCTCGCGGGCAAAGATGTTGGAGCCGGTACCCGACAACAGGTACCCGTGCCAGATGAAGATCCTCACGGCGCCTCGAAGCCGGAGGCCTCGATCATCTCGGGGATCGTCACAAAGGTGTAGCCCTGCTGCTGTTTCCACTGGGTCAGGATCAGCTCGGTGGCCTCGACCGAGTGGCGCCGGTCCCACCCCATCTCGACGTTACAGCCGTCGTGCAGCAGGATCACGTCGCCGCCGCGGATCTGGCGCTCGGCCTTGCGCATGATCTTCTCGGTGGTGACCCGCTTGCTCCAGTCCCACAGGGTCACCGACCAGGTGATCGGCACGTACCCCTCCTCCCGCAGCACGCGCAGGGTGCCCGGCCGGCGGCGGCCATACGGCGGGCGCATCAGCCGCTTGCCCTGGGCACGGGCCATCTCGACCCCGGCGGCCTCGATCGCCTCGGTGGTCATCCGCAGCTCACGCCGGATCGTCTCGTCAGTGTGCAGCGGCATGGTCACGTGCGAGTAGGTGTGGTTGCCAATCGCGTGACCGGCCTCCGCCACCTGGCGCAGCAGCTCGGGCTGCTCCTCGGCGAACTTGCCGATGGTAAAGAAGGTGGCCTTGACATCGTGCTTGTCCAGCAGCTCCATCAGCTGCGGCGTCCACGCCGTGTTTGGCCCGTCGTCGTAGGTGAGCGCCATCAGGCCGCCCTCACCGGGGGTGCCGAAGAAGGTCTTGCCGTACAGCTGCGGCTTGGGTGCCTGTCCCTCGTAGTACGCCAACCCGGCCGCGCCGAGCGCGCCGGCCGCCAAAGCCCACTTCCTCACGGTTCCCTCCGTCCTTCGTGCCCGGCTGGTCGAACGTCGAGCGGATGCAAATCGGGAGTTCCGCCCGACCAGACCTCGTCCGGCGCGGGCGGCCCATAGGTGTCAGTAATCGCGCGATCATCGGCACCGTCACGACGCATGTACCGATACCAGCGATGATAGAACGGCGCGAGCAGCACCATCAGACCGATCAGCACCGCCATCACCGCCAGCATCCACAGGTGGGAGTACAGCACCCGGGCGGTGCCGGCCCGCCAGGCAGCCAGCGCCGCCAGCACGATCGAGAGCCCGATACCCATGTAGTAGTCGAGCGGGAAGCGCCAGATCCAGGGCTGCTCGAACCACCACACGTTGCCCTTCTGGAACCGCCGCACCGTGTACGCCGGGTTCAGCACAAACCAGGTGTAGTCCCACACCACCGCCAGCGCGAAGAAGGTGGCAAACACCATCAGCTCGCCCGCCAGGCTCCACGGCACGCCGTAGCCGAAGGGCAGGTTGAGGATCACGATCGGCATGATGAACACGTACACGTGGTAGCCGGTCAGCGGCCGATGCCCCATCACCATGCCGTAGAGGGCTCCCAGCCGGCCGCGTTTGAGAAACCAGGTGGGCATCCGCTCGGCCCAGCCGTAGCCGCCCTCGATCTCGACCTCGACCCCGCCCAGGCCAAATGCCCAGGCAAACAACAGCAAGTCGCGAGCCAGGTGCAGGTCGCTCACGCGGTGAGCTCGGCGATCGCGCTGTCGATGGTCGCAAGCGCCACCGAGTTGCCGTCCTGGCTGTACCCGGCCAGATTCTCGGTCAGTTGAGGCTCCTGCCCCAGGAACCGTTTCAGCGCCGGCGTGTCCAGCGCCGACGACGCGGTGCCGTACCCGAGCGACGTCAGGTACCGGGCGTTCATCTCCTGCTCGAACTGCCCCGCCAGCGGCAGCGCCAGCATCGGCTTTCCCAGGTAGACAGACTCGCTCATGAGCGAGTAGCCGGCAGAGGCAACCACCCCGCGGCTGGTGCGGAGATCCTCGATGAACGCCTCGTTAGCGAAGGGCCGGTAGAGCAGGTTGCCGTCACGCTGGTCGGCGGTGACATCGTCCCGCCCGCCGTACACGTGGGCGGGTACGCCGGCGGCCTTGAGCGCAGCGTCGGCGGTCTCGCTGATGCGCCCGTACACGAGCAGGTGGTCGCCCGCCTCGGGAGTGGCCGCCAGCACCTCGTCGCGCAGCAGCGACGGCACCAGGGTGGTGCGCAGCTTGCGCGTGGGCGGCCAGAAGAAGGTGGTGATGATGTAGCGGTTGGCGCGCGAGAGCTTGGCGGCGACGAAGGAACGGGCCGCAAGATATTCGCGCCGGATGCCGACGAGCACCGCCGGCTCGTGGTGACAACGATCGACCATCTGGATGTTGCCGACCGAAATCACGGGGATGCGATGGCGTTTGGCGTACAGGTAGGAGAACGCCTCAAAGTCGGTCACCACCATCTCCGGGCCGAACCCCTTGGCCGTCTCGACTCCCCGGCGGTAGTCCTCGGGAACCCCGTGATAGCCCTTGCGAACGTTCTTGGTGAGCGTCCGCCAGACGTCGACCTGTCCCTGCTCAAGGGCGAACTCGAGGCCCCAGATCTCTTCCACGTCGTCGAAGAACTGGCTGAGGTACGGAAACGCCCGGCCGGAGGCCGCGATCTTGACCTGGTGGCCCTGATTGATCAGATGCCGAGCGACAACCCGCGACCGTGTCGCGTGTCCAAGGCCCTCGCCGTTGACACCGTAAAGGATTTTCATTGGAACCTGGATCCGCGGGGTTCCCGCCTGCCCGCTGATGAAGCCAGAGTATTCTCGATCCCGCTCGCAGCCGCAAGAGGAGCGGTAGGGTGGGCCGATATGACGGCCGTCCTGCTCGCGCTCGGCGCATCGTTTCTGTATGCCCTGGGCTCGGTGCTCCAGCAGAAGGGCGGCATGCAGGAACCGAGCGACTCAACCCTGAACGCCAACTTCATGGCCCGCCTGGCGCAGCGCCCGGTGTGGCTGCTGGGCGCTGTGATCGAGTTTGCCGGATTCGGCATGCAGGCGGTGGCACTGGGACTGGGACGGCTGGTGGTGGTGCAGCCGATTCAGGTCGCAAGCGTGGTGTTCGCACTGCCGCTGGGGGCGCGCCTGACAGGGCAGCGGGCGGGACGACGCGAGATCCTCGGGGCCGCGCTGGTCACCGGCGGCCTGGTGGTGTTTCTGGCGGTGATCAATCCCTCCGGCGGCAACAGCGATGCGCCGGTGCGCAACTGGCTGATCGCCGGGGCAATCGCCGGGGGAATCAGCGTGGCGCTGTTTTTGATCTCACTGCGCACCCGCCCGTCGCTGCGGGCAGCCCTGTTGGGGTCGGCCGCGGGGATCCTGTTCGGGTTCGCGGCCGCCCTCACCAAATCGACGGTCGACCTGGTCGACAACGGCGTCGAGGCGGTCGTGCTGGACTGGCATCTGTATGCGCTGGTGGCGGTTGGCGTGATCGCCTTCTGGCTGACCCAGATCGCGCTGCAGAGCGGGCTCGAGATCTCGATCGCCACCACCGCCACCTTCGACCCGATCGCGAGCCTGCTGCTCGGCACGCTGTTGCTGGACGAGCAGCTCCACGACTCGACGGCCGGGGCGATCGCCTCGATCGCGGCGCTGGGAATCGCTCTGACCGGGCTGTTCGTGCTGCTCTTGGCGCAGCGGCGGGCGGTGGCCGATGCGGCCGCCAGCGCGTCACCGGTCAGGCAAGCGGAGCCGTGAGGATGCGCGAGCGGCCGGCGCCCAGCTTGGGAACATCGGGGTGTTCATCGCGATCGCCGTCGCCGTATTCCTGCGGCCCGGAGGGATCCACGGGCCGAGCGATTAGTCCAGACCGACCGCCAGCATCACGTCAGACGCCTTGATCACGACGGTGACCTCGCTGCCCTCGCTGATGCCGAGATCCTGCACGGCCTCGACGGTGATCGAGGAAACGACGCGCTGGCCGTCCACATCGACGACCACGTTTGCGATCGCCTCGCCCTTGGTGATGCTCTGTACGGTGCCCTTGAGGCGGTTTCGTGCACTCAGCTTCATGTCGGTGCTCCTGCTTTGGTTGCGCGGGTACTCTCTAGTCACCCTGAGACTACCTGAGGTTACTCGGCCAGCAGATTCTGGACAAAGCGTCCCGCCGCTCGGGTCGTCTCGAGCCGGAAGCGCAGCAGCAGCTCATCGGTGGCGGACGCGGCGGCGAGACTGGCCGTGAACCCGTCCTCGATCTGGAGCAACACAGTCTGTTGGGACTCGAGCATCGCCCGCTGATCCACCCCCGCGCGACGACCGAATACAAGCTTGAGAATCAACAGCGACCGCAGGTCCCGCACATGCCCGACGGGCTCCACCAGCCACCGGCGCACCGCAGCGCGGCCGGTTCGGGTGGGCCGCATGACCGTGCGGCGCGGCCCACGAGCACTGGGTTCGACCCCGACCGCCTCGATCAAACCTCGCTCCAGCAGCACATCCAGTGAGCGATAGACGACCGCGCGCCTCACCGTCCAGATGCAACCGATCTCGCCGTCGGCCGAGAGCATGTGCACCAACGGCCAACCATGCGCTTTCCGCTCGCACAGGAGGGCAAGCACGGCCCACTCACCGGGCGAGAGATCGGGTAGGTCGGGCACGGTGCCCGAGGCTACCACGACGGATCAATCGGGATGCTCCAGCCGGATGGTTCGGATGGCGGTCGATTTGAACGACGCCGTGACGGTATCGCCGGTCTTCAAGCCGAGACGCTCGGAGGACGCCGCCGTGATCTCCGCGGTGAGCGGCCCAACGCTGACCCGCACGCGATTCCCCAAAACGAGAATGTGGCTGATCGGGGCCGTGAGATGGTTTTGTGCGGACGTATCGTCGGGTCTCTGCCGTGCCAGCGTGATGTCCCACGGTGGGATCAGCACGGCGATCCGGCCGGATGCCGGCTCAGCCAGGCGGATCCGTTCGCCGGAGTCGAGCACCACCACCAGACCGTCGGCGACCCCCTCGACGTGGTTGAGTCCCGCGAACTGCGCCACAAACGCGGTTTGCGGTGCTCGCAGCAGCTCGCTGGAGAGGCCGACCTGGGTGATCCGTCCCTCCTCCAGCACGATCACCCGATTCGCGAGTGCCACCGCCTCATCGAAGGAATGGGTGACAATCAGCGTCGGCACCCCGACCTCGGCCACCGTGGCCGACAGTTCATCTGCGATCCGTCCTCGCGTGCCCGGGTCGAGCGCCGACAGCGGCTCGTCCAGGAGCAGCAGTTTGGGATCCCGGGCCAGCGCCCTGGCAAGTGCCACGCGTTGGCGCTCACCGCCCGACAGCGCCCGCGGTTTGGCCTTTGCGAGATGGTCGATGCCGATCCGCTCGAGCAGGGGATCGACCGCCACCCGAGCCCCATAGGCGACATTGGCGCGCACGCTCATGTGAGGGAACAGCGCGTAGTCCTGGAACACGAACCCAACCCGCCGACGGTCGGCGGGCACGCTGCGCTGCCCGTCGTACCACACCTCACCTTCGCACTCGATCCGGCCGGAGGTCGGCGTGAGCAACCCTGCGATCAGTCGTAGCAGGGTCGATTTGCCGGCGCCGGAGGGGCCGATCACGGCGGTTGCCTCGGCGACCTCGACGTCGGCGTCGAGTGTGAAGGAGCGAAGCGGGTACGTCAGGCGGGCGTGAAGCGAAACGCTCGTCCCCGAATCAGCAGTTTGACGGCAGATCAGTACGAAGGCACTGACCGCGATCAGCAGCGCCCCCAGCGCCAGCGCCTGGTTGAGGCTCTGGGCGAAGCCGAGGTAGATCGCCACCGGCGCCGTCTCGGTCACCCCCTGCAGGCTCCCTGCAAACAGGATGGTCGCGCCGAACTCGCCCAGCGCACGCGCCCATGCCAACACCGCTCCGGCGCTGAGGCCTGACACGGCCACCGGGATCGCGACCCGGAAGAAGGTGCGGGCCGGGCCGGCGCCCAGTGTGCGGGACGCCCCCAGAAGGTCGACGTCCACAGCCTCGAACGCCGAGACCGCCTGCCTCACATACAACGGGCAGGCGACGAACGTCATCGCCATCACCACCGCCGTCTTGGTGAACGGGATCTCGATGCCGAGCGCGCTCAGCTGCGGCCCGATCAGGCCAAACCGGCCAAATGCCATCAGCAAACCCAGCCCGGCCACTGCCGGAGGCAACACCAGCGGCAGCTCGAAGAGTGTTGTCAGAAGCGTCTTTCCGCGAAACTCGGTGGTCGCCGAGCATGTAGGCGATCGGTGTCCCGAACACGAGCATCAGCCCGAGGGAGATCGCGCTCGTCTCGAACGAGATCTTGAGGGCGGTCCACGCCCCGGGCTGCTGCAATCCCTCCCGCAGGCTGCCTTGCGTGAAGATCGCGATCAGCGGCAGCGCCAGAAACGCCACCGCGATCGCGGTCAATACGATGACGGCTAGCTGGACGGGGGCGCGCCGAAGCCGAGCTTCTTCAACTCGGCCTGACCCGTGGGTCCCATCACCAGATCGATCCACTTCTGCGCCGCCTCTGTATTCGTACTCGAGGTGAGCACGCCGATCGGGTAGATCGCCGTGGCCTGTGCCTTCTCCGGGAACGTGACCTGCTGGACCTGCGAGCCGGCCGACAGTGCATCAGTTACATACACGAATCCCGCGTCGGCTGCACCCGTGGTCACCTTCGCCAGCACGCTGGTGACGTCGGGCTCCTTGCTGACGATGTTGAGCTGGCTCTCCTCGATGCCGAGGTTTCCGAGCACCTTGATGGTGTAGGCACCGATCGGCACCGCCGGGTCTCCGATGACCAGCTTTGGCTGCTTCGAGACCAGCTGCTGGTAGTTGGTGATCCCGGCGGGGTTTGACGACGGAACAACGATCACCAGGGTGTTGGTGGCGAAGTTGGTCGTGGCGCCGAGCAGGTTCTTGGACTGCAACTCCTCAGGGTAGGTCGGACTGGCACCGGCAAACACGTCGGCCTTCTGCCCGGCTTCGACCTGAGCGGCGAGGCTATCGGTGCCTGCAAAGTTGGTGACGACCTTCCAGCCGGGGTTCTGGGCCGCGAACGTCTTGGCCAGCTCTGTGAACGCACCCGTCAGCGACGAGGCTGCGTCGACGGTGAGCGTATGCGTAGCTGGGGCCGAGCTGGACGCAGGCGCAGAGCTGCTGGAGTCGCTCGAGCTGCTGCCGCAACCGGCCGCGAATACCACCACCGCAACCAGCACTGCGAGGGCCCGGGATCGTCTCATCGTCAGTTTGCTCATCGGCGCTCCATGATCGTGTGGGTCGGTGCCGTCACAGCTTGAGTTCACAGCCCGGCCATACTAGTCCATTGCTGACTACATAGGTCGGATCAAGCGCGTGTCTACGATCCAGCAGTGGCGGATGACTCACATGCGGCCTTTGCCGAGGCCGCGGCCGACGACGGCATCGAGCTCCAAAGCCAGTCCTTCGACTGGCTCTGCGAGCAGGGTCACGTGGGACTGGAACGGGTGGCCAAGGCCCGCCGCGACCCGGCGCTGGTGGCCCCCGCCCAAGCGGCTATCGCGCTGCTCAGGGTGATCTTTGCGCGGCTCAAGGGAGACGAGTCGGTGCTGCACGCGGCGCGTGAGAACCTGCTCTTGCCGGTCGAACTGGCCCACGTCCCCACCGGCACGGTGATCGAGGTATGCGGTCCGCCCCACTTCACCTCGTTTCGCCTGGCGGGACTCGATCTGTACCCGGCCGGCGTCGCTCTCGGGTTCGACATCGAGGAGCACAAGCGGCTGTGCCGGGACCTGTGCACGCAGACCGACGGGCTTTCCCGGGGACTTCCGGCCAAGGGCTTCGGCTTCGGCGGCGTGCAGCGGGAACGGGCATACCACGACGCGTTACGCGACCTGGCCACGCCCGCCATGGGCCACCCCCCGCTCATCCGGATCGCCGCCCTGGACGGTGACGGAGCTGGCGCCTACGAGCGCCACCGTGAGGCGCTGTTGCGGCTTACGGCTGCTTGAGCCGCGGATCGCCCTGATCGACCACAGCGACGTTGACTGTCGAGCACTGACCGCAGCGCACCCGCACCCGGCGGGTCATGTAGGTGGCCTCCATGCCCTCGGCCAGCAGGTTGCCGCAGGTGACGCACACGTAGTCGTCGGGGCCGTTTCCGTGAAACACCGGGCGGCCGGCATCCTCCTGGACGGCGGTACCGCCGTCTTTGGGCACCTCACCCGGCCGTACCTCGCGCATCACGATGGTCGCCATCGCGGCCGCCGTCACAGCTTCCCGAGTTTGCCGGCGAAATCCGCCACCAGCGCATCCAGCACGCCGGACACCACTCCCTCGCCCATCGAGGCCGCCTTGCCGGTGATCTGAGCGTTGGTGTGGATGTTTCCCCCACCGTCGTGGAGGGCGAACGTGATGGTCGCGTTGGCGTGCCCCTGCCCACCTGCCTCACGCGACTTGACGCTCAGCACCGCGGTGTGAGCGGCGGCGTCCTGCTCGATGATCTCGAGCGTGCCGGTAAACGTCATCGACATGGCGCCCATCTTGACCTTGATCTGGGCCTTGACCGACTCCGGGCCGGTGCGCTCGAGCACGCTCGCACCCTCGACGCAGGGAATCACCTGCTCCAGGTCGAGCACGGTCGTGTACATATCGTCGAGCGACCTCTCGGTCGAGAAGGTGTGGTCGAGCTCTACAGCCATGTGCGCGGTGTCCTTTGCGGTGAGTGGGCCATGCGAAAGACCGGCATTATAAGTGTCCATCCCGGCAGGGAGAGGCTCTAAACTTCGGGGGTGGCCATTCCGCCCGGCACCTACCACCTGGGACCCGACGACGGTCGCCTGACCGTGTGGACTCGGCGCACCGGCGCCGCGGCCAAGGCCGGCCACAACCTGGTGATCGACGTGGGCTCGTGGGAGGCCACCCTCCATGTGAGCGAGGATCCGGCAGACACCCGGGTCGAGATCACCGCCGACGCAGGCTCGCTGACGGTTCGCGAGGGCCGCGGAGGCGTGCAGGAGCTGGATACCGACGACAAGGCCGGGATCGAGCAGACGATCCACGACGAGATCCTGAAGCGCACCAGCGTCACGTTCACCTCGACCAGCGCCGCACTCTCGTCAGACGGAACCGGCGTGACGGTGAAGGGCGATCTGACGCTGATGGGTCAAACCCGGCCGCTCGAGTTCACCGCGGGCATCGCCGCGGACGGCAGGCTCACGGCCGTCGCCAAGATCGTGCAGACGCACTGGGGCATGAAGCCCTACACCACGCTGTTCGGCGCCCTCAAGGTCGTGGACGAGGTCACGGTCACGATCGGCGTGCACCTTCCCGCCGGCGTCGCTTCCGGGTCATAGCTCCTCAGTCGCTGTAGACCGCCTGCGCGTCCAGCCCTCCCTCGACACCCGGAGGCAGCGCCCCGGTGCCGTGGGCGTAAAGCGCGACGTCGGCGATGGTGGCGATCTTGGTGGGATCGTCCCCGCCCACACCGGCCCAGGCGCCGTTCTCCCAGACGAGTGTGTCGGGGGCGGCCCCCAGCTGCATGCCCGCCAGCAGCTGTGCCTTGTCGCGGATTTTCTCGCTGGCCCGGGTGATCGCCGCCGGCGCGCCGGCCGAGGGGCTGGTGTTGTAGCCGTGACCGACCCCGAATCGATCGGTGTCTGCCGGAACCAC
The DNA here is from genome assembly GCA_963729195.1 of uncultured Actinomycetes bacterium. GTDB lineage: Bacteria > Actinomycetota > Thermoleophilia > Gaiellales > JAICJC01 > CAVPTL01. The sequence continues at coordinate 167,032 of CAVSNF010000019.1, read as the reverse complement.
CTTGACGTCGAGCGGCGGCACGCCGAGCTCCTCGGCGACCAGCTGCGCGTACTGCGGCTCCTTGCCGTCGGCTTCGGTGGTCAGGCTGAGCACCATCTTGCCGGTGGGGTGAACACGCAGAAACACTGCTCGGTAGGCCTCGTTAGCCACTATCGGACCTCCTCGGGGTCGGGATTCTGAGACGCGATCCGCTGCCGCTCCTGATGGGCGGTGAGCGCGTTGTGCGTTTCCAGGTCGCAAAATGACGGCTGCGGCCCACCCTGGGGGTGGGCAGGCGCTGCGGGACGCTCACAGCCTGGGTAGATACAGATCTTGGTCGTGGTCTGGCCCATCGGCTCAGCATCTCCTTCGAACATCAGTCGTCATCTGTCACCCAGCCGGGCGTGGTGTTGCCCTTGCTGGGACCGTACCCGCTCGGCATCGCCACCGAGCTGCCCGGCACCGGAGTGGCACTGGCCCACGGCTCATCTTCGAGCTCGGGAGCAGACGCCGACTCGGCGGCCACCGGGTCGAGTGCGGCGCAGGTGGTGGCCCCGATCGCCTCGACCACCTCGCCCAGAGCCTGAAAGCTGTGGCCGCTCACGAGCGCGTCGCAGTACGGCAGGGCCGCCACCATCCCGCCGGCCTTGATCGAGAACGCAGTCGCACTGACCCGGGGGTTCACCCACACGATCCGATGAGCGAGGCGGCTCAGCCGCTGCATCTCACGGGCCACCAGCCTGGGGTCGCCCCGCTCCCAGCCGTCGGACATGATCACCACCACCGCACCGCGGGCCATGCCGCGCCGTCCGTGCAGGTCGTTGAACGCTTTCAGCGCATCGCCGATGCGGGTGCCGCTCGACCAGTCCGGCGCAGCCGCGGCCGCCCGTTGGATCGCCCGCTCCGGATTGCGGGACGCCAGCGCCCGGGTGAGCCGGGTCAGCCGGGTCGCGAACACGAATGCCTCAGCGTCGGGCCCACTGCCTGCAGCGCAGGTCAGAAACTGCAGGTAGGCGCGGGCATACGGCTCCATCGAGCCCGAGATGTCGCACAGCATCACCAGTCGCCGGGGAGCGACACGCCGGCGGCGGCGGGCCAGGCGAAGCGGATCGCCGCCGGTGCGGAGGCTGCCGCGCAGCGTCCGCCGCATATCGATGCGCTGCCCGTGGCGACCTCGGCGGTAGCGACGGGTGGTGCGTACCGGAGTGGCCAGCTGCAGCTGCGACATCAACCGGTAGAGCTGCGCCAGCTCCTGGCGATCGAGCTGGTCAAACCGCTTCCCGGCCAGGCGCTCCTCGTCGCTCGAGATCGCCAGCGGCACCTCCACCTCCGGTGAGTCACTCTCATCGTCTCCCGAGCGGGGCTGCGATGACGACATGCCCTGGCGGGCGTCACGCGATTCGCCGTCGCCCTCGATGGTCTTGTGCTCGGGCGCCGGCCGCTCGTCTGCGGGTGTCGCGGTGGTCAGGGGATCATCGGACGAGAAGGGCGGTGACTGGTCGCGTCCGCCGAAGATCGAGAAGAAGACGCTGTCGAACGCGGCCACCTGTGTGGGGTCGGACACGAGCACCGCCCGCGCTGTCCAGTAGAGCCGGCGGCGGCTGACCGGCCGCACCAGGTTGAGCGCGCGGGCCAGGTCGGCGGTGCGGGCGGGCGTGATCTCCAGGCCGGCCTGGTGTAGCCGCTGGGTGAACGCCCCGACCAGCGGCGGCAGGTCGAGTTCGATCGTCTCGACTTGGAACGCTTCAGTCACCACTGCGCACAAGCTCCTCGAGGCCTTCGGCGCGCACGGCCTCCTGATCCTCCTCGTACTTCAGCACCGAGCCGAGCGTGCGATCGACCGCTCCTGCATCCAGGGTGGACACCCCCAGGAGAGTCAGCGCCGCCAGCCAATCGATCGCCTCGGCGATGCCGGGGGGCTTCTGGACGTCGCTGGTGCGCAGCCGTGCAACCGCGGTTGCGACCTGTACCGCCAGTGTCTGCTCCGCCCCGGGCACCCGCCGGCGGACGATCTCCACCGCTCGCTCGGGAGTGGGATAGTCGATCCAGTGGTACAGACAGCGGCGCTTGACGGCGTCGTGCAGGTCGCGCGTGCGGTTTGACGTCAACACGATGATCGGTGGATGAGTGGCGACGATCGTGCCCAGCTCGGGAATCGTCACCGACGCTTCTGCCAGCAGCTCGAGCAGGAACGCCTCGAAGTCGTCGTCGGCACGGTCGATCTCGTCGATCAAAAGCACCGCCGGGCGCGGGCCGGGGTGCTGGAGGGCCCGCAGCAGCGGCCGCTGGATCAGGTAGTCGGGCCCGAACAGGTCGTCCTCACTCAGCGTCTGGCCGCCGGTGTCGGCCATCCGGATGCTCAGCAGCTGACGCGGATAGTTCCATTCGTACAGCGCCTCGGCGGCGTCGATACCCTCGTAACACTGAAGGCGGATGAAGGGGGTGTCGAGCACCGCCGCCAGCGCCTTGGCGGCCGTGGTCTTGCCCACTCCGGCCTCTCCTTCGAGCAGCAGCGGCTGCGGCAGCCGGGCGCCCAGGAACATCGACGTGGCCAGGCTCTCGTCGACCAGGTAGTCGGCGGCCTCGGCGAGGCGAATCGCCAGAGTCTCGATGTCGGGCACCCGCACGCGCACCTCATCCGGGGCTGCCCCCGTGACCCTGGACGGGTCAGCCTGAGGCTCGGGCATACCCGTTCTGGGCTTCGAACTTGGCCTTGCAGCCGTCGCAGCAGAAGTACACGGTCTCGCCGTTGTGCTGCAGCGACGGCGTGTCGGCAAGCACCGCCACGGTCATGTGACAGATTGGATCGACGGCCAGCGGCGGAGAGGCTGAATCGGGAGTATTCACGGCCAGCGTGGGACCGGCCTTTTTCGCGACTGCCGCCGGCAGATCACTGCGGGCGGCGATGATGCTGGCGAGAATCGAAAGCGCGATCTCCGCAGGGCTGCGGGCACCGATATCGAGCCCCGCCGGGACGTCGATACGCCCCAGCAACTCGTCGGAAACGCCGTCGCCGCGCAGCTCGGCCAAGACGCCGGTGCCGCGCTTGGGACTGGCCACCAGACCCACATACGGCAGGCCCGACTCGAGCCCCACCCGCAGCGTGTGCAGCTCGTCGCGGCCGTGAGCGGCCACCACCAGCGCCAGATCACGCGGTCGCGGCTCCAGATCGGCGCCGTCCACTGACACCGTCTCGAACCCCAGCTCTCCGCCGAGCCGCAGCAGGGCACCTGCGATCGGCGTCTCGCCCACGATCAGGATCCGCTGGGCGGGCAACATCGGCTCCAGGAACACCTCGATCGCGCCGCCCGAAAGGCACGGGTTCTGGACGGTCACCGCACCGTCTGCATCCTTGCCGTCCTCGCCACTTCGGCCGGCGTCAGCGTCCTCATTGAACGGCAGGATGCGAAGCAGCACCGACTCTCCCGATTGCATCGCGTGGAGCGAGTAGGCGCGGATGCTGTGCTCGGTACACACCCCGCCCACGAAGCCGTCGATCGTCCCGTCCTGCAGCACCAGCGCCACGTTGCCCGCGGCCACGCTGGTGGGACGCTGAGCGCGCACCACCGTGGCGGTGACGAACACCGTGCCTTCGGCTGCGAGCTCCTGGGCCCGCCGGGACATGGCGGCGGTCATCATTGCGGTGGCTCCGGCCTCCCCTGCATGGCCGCCCATACCCGCGCGGGAGTGCACGGCATGTCGAGGTGCTCGACACCGTGCGGCTCATACAGCGCGTCGATCACGGCGTTCACGATCGCGGGAGGCGACCCCACGTTGGGCGACTCGCCCACGCCCTTGGCACCGAGCGGGTGGTGCGGACACGGGGTGACCGTCTCTCCCAGCTCGAAGTCGGGACACTCCAGCGCGGTCGGGATCAGGTAGTCCATGAACGACGAGTTGAGGCAGTTGCCCTCCTCGTCGAAGCTGATCAGCTCCATCAGCGCGATGCCGATACCCTCGGCCAGTCCGCCGTGGATCTGGCCGTCCACGATCATGGGATTGATGCGAACGCCGCAGTCGTCGACTGCGATGAAGCGCCGCACCGTCACCTGCGCGGTATCCGGGTCGATGTCGACCACAGCGATGTAGGCGCCGTAGGGGTACGTGAGGTTGGGCGGGTCGTAGATCACCTGCGCGTCCAGCCCGCCCTCCATGCCCTCCGGCATCGGCTCGCCGCTATACGCACGCACCGCGATCTCCTCGATCATGGCGCCCTTCTCGGGGTCGCCCTTGACGTACCAGCGGCCCTTCTCCCAGGCCAGGTCCTCGGGACGGGTCTCGAGCATCGTGGCGGCGATCAGGCGGGCCTTGTCGCGAACCTTGCGTGAGACGACGGCCACCGCTGCGCCGGAGACCGGCGTGGAGCGGCTGCCGTAGGTACCCAGGCCGTAGGGTGACTTGTCCGTGTCGCCGTGGCGCACCTCGACGTCCTCCGGCGGAATGCCCAGCTCCTCGGCCACGATCTGGGCGAAGGTGGTCTCGTGCCCCTGACCCTGCGTCTGGGCGCTGATGCTGACAACCGCCTTGCCCGACGGGTGCACCCGCAGGTCGGCGCCGTCGTTCATCGCCAAGCCGAGGATGTCCATGTGCTTGCGCGGGCCGGCACCCACTCCCTCGGTGAAGAAGGCAACGCCGATTCCCATCAGCTCACCGCGTTCACGCTTCTCCTTCTGCTCACGACGGAGATCCTCGTAGCCGGCGATGTCCATCGCCACCCGCATCGTCTCGGCATAGTTGCCGGAGTCATACGTCCACCCGGTGGTGGTCTCGTAGGGGAACTGCTCGGGCGCGATGAAGCTGCGCATGCGAAGCTCGATCGGGTCGACCTTCATCTCCAGCGCCAGTGCGTCCACCATCCGCTCCACCAGGTACACCGCCTCGGTGATCCGGAATGAACACCGGTAGGCGACCCCACCCGGGGCCTTGTTGGTGTACACGGCCTTGACCTTGACGTGCGAGGCCTGGAGGTCGTAGGAGCCACAGCAGATGTGGAAGAACCCGGCCGGGAACTTGGTCGGCTGGGCGGTCGAGTCAAAGGCGCCGTGATCGGCGATCACATCGACCCGCAGGCCGGTGATCTTGCCGTCCTTGGAGCACATCTCGCTGCGCATGATGTAATCGCGGGCAAAGCCGGTCGACATCAGGTTCTCGGAGCGGTTCTCGACCCACTTGACCGGCACGCCGGCCACGATCGATCCGGCGATGGCGCACACGTACCCGGGGTACACCGGCACCTTGTTGCCGAAGCCGCCGCCGATGTCGTTGCACTTGATCCGGATCATGTGCTCGGCCAGGCCCGCCACATGCGCGTACACCGTGCGATGGGCGTGCGGGGCCTGATTGCCGTTGTAGATGTCGAGCTGGCCGGTCTGGGGATTGAAGTCGGCGATGATGCCGCACGTCTCCAGCGGAGCCGGGTGGCAGCGCGGATAGATGATGTCGCGGCTGACGACCGTGTCGGCCTCGGCGAAGGCCTTATCGGTGGCGGCCTCGTCGCCGGCCTCCCAGGTGGGGCTGGCGAGGTTGTCGCGCTGCCCGGCCTTGTCGTCGCGGATCAGCGGCGCGTCGGGATCGAGCGCCTTGCGGGCATTCACGACCACGGGCAGCGGCTCGTACTCGACGTCGATCAGCTGCAGCGCATCGACCGCGTGGTACTCGTCGGTGGCGATCACGAATGCCACCTCCTGGCCCTGGAAGCGCACCTTGTCGCCGGCCAGCACGGCCTGAGTGTCGTACGAGATGGTCGGCATCCAGGCCAAGCCGAGCGTCTCCAGATCCTTCGCGGTCACGACCGCGGCCACGTTGGGGTGGGCCAGCGCGCGCGAGGTGTCGATCGAGACGATCTTGGCGTGGGCATAGGGGCTTCGCAGGATCGCCCCGTAGCACCATTCCCGGCAGCTTGATGTCGTCCAGGTAGTTGCCCTGGCCGCGGATGAAGCGGGGATCCTCCTTGCGCTTGAGCCGGCCGAAGCCGATCGGGCGCTCGGTGGAGGGACTCGGGAGATTCTCGGTCTCGATGGTGGCCATCGCTTATGCCTCTCGTTTGGTCGCAGCTTCGTGGTCGGCGGCCCAGCGCACCGCGCTCACGATGTTCTTGTATCCCGTGCACCTACAGATACCGCCCGAGATGGCGACTCGGATCTCATGATCGGTGGGATCGGGGTTCTCGTCCAGCAGCGCACGTGTGGTCATCAGCATCCCGGGGGTGCAGAATCCGCACTGCAGGGCGTGCCGCTCATGGAAGCCCTGCTGAATCGGGTCGAGCTCGCCGTTGACCTCGAGCGACTCCACGGTGCGCACCTCGTGCCCGTCACACATCACCGCCAGGGTGGTGCACGACTTGACCGGCTGGCCGTCGATCTGCACCACGCAGGCGCCGCAGTTGGAGGTATCGCAGCCCCAGTGGGTGCCGGTCAGATCGAGCGTCTCACGGAGGAAGTGCACGAGCAGCTGACGCGGCTCGACATCGCGCGAGACCTGCTCGCCGTTGACGGTCATCGAGACGTTGATGATCAGACCTCCTGAGCGGTGGCGCGGGATGTTGCACGACGCAGCGCCCGATGGGTGAGCACGCCGGCGAGATGTCGTTTGTAGTCGATCGGGCCGCGGCCGTCGGCGCCGGGAGAGCAGTCCTCCGACGCGATCTGGCCGGCCTGTTTGAACAGTTCCTCACTGGGGGCTTTGCCGCGCAGCAGCTCCTCGGCCCGGGTGAGGTGGATGGTCGTCAGTCCGACCGCGCTGAGCGCGATGCCGACGTCGCTGATGGTGCCGTTTTGGATCCACACCACCGCCGAGGCGGCGGCGATCGCCCAGTCACCCGCGCGCCGCTCGACCTTCTCGTGGGCGCTGCCGGCTCCGGGTCGCAGCGCCAGCCGCACCTCGGTGAGGATCTCGCCCTCGCCGACGGCGGTCATGTACGGCCCGACGTGGAACTCCTCCATCCCGATCACTCGCTCGCCGTCGGCGTTTCGGATCACCACCTTGGCCTTGGCTGCACTGCAGACTGCGGACAGATCCTCGGCGGCGTCGGCCTGGCACAGCGAACCGCCGATGGTGCCGCGGTTGCGCACGACCGGGTCGGCGATCACGTGCTCGGCATCGCGAAACAGGGTGTAGCGCTGCGCCAGCAGATCGGAGTTGAGCAGGTCGACATGCCGCGTGAGGGCGCCGATCCTGATCTCGCCGTCCTGCTCACGGATGTAGGCCAGCTCCTTGAGGTCGTTGATGTCGACCAGGTACTCGGGATTGGCCAGCCGCAGCTTCATCATCGGTAGCAAGCTGTGTCCGCCGGCGATCACACGCGCCTCCGAACCGTGCTCCTTCAGCGATGCGATGGCGCCCTCGACGCTCTTTGCACGCTCGTACTCAAATGCCGCCGGAACCTGCAAAGCGTGCTCCTTTCAGCCTGCAAACAGGGGTAATTGAGGTCAATTTGGAACCCTAGCGATCGTCGGTTCCACCGCTCCTGGAGGTACCTGCCGGCATCCTCTTGCGAGGCGCACCGATGTCATCGCGCTGTTCGTACTGGACGGGGGCATCGGTGCCGATCACCGGCGATCGCGGCAGCTCCTCGGGGCTGGTGTGGCGCACGCTGGGGTAGAGCTCTCGCGCAGCCAGGCTGCCGCCCTCCACGTTTCGCAGCACCGGGCCGGCGGGGTTGGCCGTGGCGATCGGAGCCTCGCGGCCGAGCCGGGCCAGCGTGAGCGTGCCCTTGGTGTACACCTCGGAGATCCGCGGTGCCTCGATCTCAGTGCTCTCGGGGAAGTTCCGAAAGCCGGCTTCGGCCGCCCCGGGATAGAGGCCGTCCACCAGGCCGACGGCGTCGACCAGACCGGCCTTCTTGACCAGCAGGCCCTCGAGCAGATCGACGCCCGCGTCCAGGTTGGCGTTGATGTCCTTGACCACCTCGTTCACCGGCGCGCTCTTCTCGATGATCTCGGTGACGCTCTTGATCACATCGTCCAGGCCGTTTGCGATCTTCGAGAGCTGGACGATGGTCGAGAGCAGGTAGTAGACGAGCGCGAGCACGATCAAGAGGACGGCCACGATCATCCCGGTGCCGGCTCCAATCGCGAGTACCGTCATGACGCCTTCACCTCCGCGTCATCCACGATCACGTCGAGTGAGCCGCCGTAGTTGGCGACCACCGCAACCGTCTGCCTGACCTGCTCCTGCGTGGTCAGAAGCAGCGCCGTGGCGTCCAGATCCTTGGAGCCCGCCGCGGCGACCGTCGAGATCTTCTGAACGCTGGGGACGATGCTCTTGGCCGCCTCCAGCACGCCGTGCAGCAGATAGATCACGATCGGCAGCACCACGATCAGAAGGATTGCGTCTCCGATCCACCAGAGCGTCACTTCGGCCTCCTCTCGGCCACCACGGCAGCCTTGGCGGCGATGCCGGGCATGGCGCTCAGGATGATGTCGAACTGGGCGTTGATCGCCTTGACCGCGGGCTCGAGCGGGCGCAGATGCTCAGCTTCGACGCCCTCCAGCGCACCGCCCAAGCGTCGCCAGCCCCTCGGATGTGCGAGTCAGGCTCTGGCGCACGATGATCAGCGCGCCGGCCAAGACCGCCACCACCACCACGATCAGCAGCACCGTCAGAATTGCGAGTCCGTTGGTGCTCATGCGCCACCGTACCCGTCGGTCAGGGCGTTCATGTAGCCGTCCTGAACCACCGCTTCCTGAATGATCAGACCCAGCACGGGGGCGGTGGCCTCCAGCTGCGGAATGTTCGCGGTGTTCCCGGCCACCTCGGTGGCAGCCACCAGCAGGCCGTCAACGGACTTTTGGATACCACGCACGGTCTGGATCAGGATTGCCAACAGGAACGCGACGATCAGGGCCGCGACCAGGCCGATGCCAAGCGCGATCTCCCAATAGGCGTGCGAGGACAAGGCGAGCACGGTCATTTGCCCACCGCCACCTTGCGAAGCGCCCGAGCCGAATGCAGGATCCGCACGCCGGAGTCGTTGATCTGACCGATGTTGTTGAGCTCCGCGGTCTGGTCGCGCACCAGCTGAACGGCTCCCTCAGAGGTCTTCGCCTGGCGATCGATGCGCATGGCCAGCATCACGATCGTGACCACGATCGCCGCCGCCACCGCGATCACCACGACGCCAACGCCGATCCCCAGGAGCCATTGACTGGAGGTGGACATCAGCGTGACCATGCCTGGAGCCGCCTTTCCAGCGCCGAGACGTCGGTGTGCATCCGCTACTCCTCGCTTCCTACTCGGGGGCCGCCCTAAGTCGTACGCGAATCATACCTTGGGCGGTTTGGGGATATTCCGCGATTCGATGGGGGTTGTCCACTCTGTCGATCTGGGTACATCTCTGTTGGCGCGGGGTTGACGAGTCGCCGGAACCGTCGGGGTGTGCCGGTAAAGTCTGAAAGCGCGGCGGCACGCCACGCCTTGAACCCGGCGTGCTGCGATGTGCGGCATGCTCCAGACGCCTCAATCACACCAGCCAGCCACCGATCCGGTCGATCCCCGGACAGAGCGACGGTTCCGGCCGGATATCCAGGGGCTGCGAGCGATCGCCGTTCTGACCGTGGCGTTGTGCCACGCTGGAGTGCCGTTTCTGCCCGGCGGCTACATCGGCGTGGATGTGTTCTTCGTGATCTCGGGCTTCCTGATCACCGGGTGGCTGCTGCGCCGCGCCGAGAAGTCCGGACGGATCAAGTTCGGCGAGTTCTACGGCGCCCGCGCCCGCCGGATCCTGCCGGCGGCCACGCTCACCCTGGTGGTCACCGTGGTCGCGGCTTGGCACTACCTCAACTACGTACGCGCGGTGTCGGTGATCCACGACGCCATCTGGGCGACGTTCTTTGCCGCCAACATCCACTTCGCCGAGATCGGCGCGAACTACTTTGCCACCGACGATCCCCCCTCGCCGCTGCAGAACTTCTGGACACTGGCGGTCGAGGAGCAGTTCTACATCGTCTGGCCGGCGCTTTTGGCAGTGTCGTTGGTGCTGCTGCGCGGTCGTGGGCGGCGGCTGCCCCACGAGGTCGTGCTGCGGCGGCTGTCGCTGGTCGTCGCGGCCTGTGTGCTGGCCTCCTTCGCGTACTCGGTGCGTGACACCTCGACCGACCAGGTGCACGCCTACTTCTCCACCCTCGCGCGCGGCTGGGAGCTGGGCGTGGGCGCGCTGGTCGCGGTGTGTACGCCGCAGCTGAAGCGGCTGCCGGAGCGGCTGTGCGCTGCGTTTACCTGGATCGGCCTGGGCGGGATCCTGCTGGCGTCGGTGTGGTACACCAGCACCACCAAGTTCCCCGGATACGCGGCGCTGCTGCCGGTGCTGGCAACCGCACTGGTGCTGATCGGCGGACTGGCACGCGCCCCTCGCGGCGGAGCTGAGCCGCTGCTTCGGCTGCGGCCGATGAGGATCACCGGCGACTGCTCCTACGCCTTCTACCTGTGGCACTGGCCGATCCTGATCATCACCGCCGAGTACGTCGGTCACGCGCTGCCGGTGTGGCAGAACCTGCTGCTGCTGGTGGTCGGCTTCGGTGTCAGCCTGGTGACCTACCACTACTTCGAAAACCCGATCCGGCACATGAAGAGGCTGCAGATGCCCCGGCCGGCACTGGCGCTCTGGCCGATAACGGTGTCGATGGTGGTGGTGACGGCCCTGCTGGCCTCGTCAGTGGCAGTCGAGGCCAAGGCGATCACGCACGCCCCGATCGTGCCCAGGCCGTTGCCCAAATACACGGCGGCCGTGGCCGCCAGCGTCACGCCCAAGCGAATGGCGATGCCGATCCCCAAGGTGCTCGATCCCGTCGATCCCCCAGATCTCCCACGACGGCCCCAAGGGCTGTGTCAGGCTGGGCGGACTGGGTAAGCGATGCACGCTGGGAGCGGTGCACGCCAAGCGCAGGATGATCGTCTTCGGCGACTCACACGCGGCGGCCTGGATGCCGTCGCTGGCCTACTACGCCCGCACCCGGCGCTGGGCGCTGACCCCGGTGGTGCGTGCCGGCTGCACCATCGGCGTGGCCTCGGCCACCGGCGACTGCCGCACCTGGTATCGGCATGCGCTTCAGCGGATTCGCACCCTGCACCCCGGGTTCGTGGTGATCGCCCAGTACTACGACCCGCGAATTCCGGTGGAGGAGATGTACAACGGCATGGCGGCCGAGGTGGCCGCGATCAAGCAGATCGTGCCCAGGGTGGTCGTGATCGAGGATCCGCCGCGACACCCGGCCATCAATCCGATCGACTGTCTGCTCAAGCCGGGTGCGACCCTGGGGTCGTGCACCCTGATCTACCCGCACGAGCTGGCCACCGAGCACAGCACCATCCGCCGGCTCACGCTCAGCCACGGCGCCCTCTACCTGCCGACACTGAAGTGGTTCTGCTACGACGGCAAGTGCCCAATCGTGGTCGGCCACACGGTGGCCTACTGGGATACCGACCACATGACCACCACCTACTCCCGCGCAATCGCCGTGCCCGTCAGTGCCGCCCTCCAAGCAACGCTCGGGTGAATAACGGTGCCAGGCACCGTTATTCACCACACCGATGAGTTTTCGCGCCGGCGGCCGTCTACCGTGAAGTGATAAGCACTCAGCGGAAGGACAGAAACGATGCCCCAGATCTCTTCATGCTTGTGGTTCGACACCGAAGGCGAGGATGCCGCGAAGTTCTACACGTCGGTCTTCCCGAACTCGAAGATCACACACGTCGAGCGGTACGGCGAGGCCGGCCCTCGAGAGGCGGGGACGGTGATGGTCGTGAGCTTCGAACTGGACGGCCACAAGTTCCTGGCCCTGAACGGCGGGCCCCAGTTCACCTTCAGCGAGGCGATCTCGTTCCAGGTCGACTGCAAGTCGCAGGACGAGGTCGACCACTATTGGAACGCACTCGCCGAGGGCGGCGAGGAAGGCCCCTGCGGTTGGCTGAAGGACCGCTTCGGCGTCTCCTGGCAGATCGTCCCGGCGCGCCTGCTCGAACTGCTGGCCGATCCCGACCGGGAGAAGTCCCAGCGGGTCATGAGCGAGATGTTGACGATGCGAAAGCTCGACATCGACGCGCTCGAGCGGGCTGCGGCGGCCGGTTAGCCGTGCTTGTTGAGCCTGCGGTTCTCGGCGGGCGTGGCCGGACGCGTCTTGATCCCGCCGCCGTAGCATGACCGGGTGACCGTCCAGTGCCGGCCGTCCTGACTTTGGTAGCTCGGCAGGCTGAATGGGTCGACCCCGCCCTGGCACGTACCGCCAACGCCGGCCGACGATCCCATGCCGACGAAGACCAGCACCACCACGATCCAGCCGGTGCACATCCACGCCGCGCAGGCAATTGCCCATGTCTTGAGGAACTGCCGGCGGCTCTCGCGGCGCTCGCCGGAGCGCACCACCAACGCGATGATGAGTGAGATCAGCGGGACGAACAGCGTTCCGATGACGGCCACCAGGGTGATCTCGCCGCCGTAGGGCTGGTCATCGGCCGCCGGGGTTGGTCGGGCGCCGCGGGGCGCCGCAGGTACTGCAGAACGTGGAAATGGCGTCCATCTTTTCGCTGATCTTCCCGAGATATCGGCGTACTCCTGCAAATGTTGCAGAGCGATCGGACGAGCCACTGCCATAAACCGGACGGAAAGGCGATGTCCGCGCTCACGGGGAACCATTGGGGATCCCTTTGTCAGTGAGAGAGCGCGCTCAAGTAGGGACGCCCAAACAGCCGATACAAACCGGACGCGTTCCAGCGAGCCCCCCGTTTTCCATCAAGGAGCACCACCCATGAGGTTTCGTCCCCTGACCGCGACACTACTCGCCTGCACAGCCGTGCTGGGCATGTCGGTCGCTTCGGCCTCGGCGCACGCACTTCCGAAGCCCGTTGCCAAGGTGATCTACAACTCCACGCCGTCTCCCGCCCCCGGCAGCCTGCCCAGCCTCGGAGTCGAGGCCTACAGCTTCAATCAGCTCGGCGACGAGGTGCAGTTCGGACGCCACGGGCACACGCTGGACAAGGTCACCGTCGGCTTCACCGACTGGGCTTGCCAGTCCGGGCAGTGGAACCTGACCACGTGCGTGACCGACCCCGGAGCCACCTTCAAGGTGCCGGTGACGTTGAACATCTACCGCTGGAAAGCCACGCAGCCCAGCGGTGAGACCGTGCCTGGGCACCAGCTGATGTCGGTGACCCGCACGTTTTCGATGCCGTATCGCCCGTCAATGAGCAACAAGTGCGCGGACATGGGATCGATGGGTCAGTGGTACGACGCGGCCGAGAAGGCATGCCACAACGGGCTCTACCACACCGTCACCTTCAACCTGCGGGCGCTGAAGCTGAAGCTTCCCCAGCGGATCGTGTACGGCGTCTCGTACAACTCCGATAACCACGGCCCCAGCCCGCTCGGCGGCACCAACGCCCCCGAGGACTCGCTGAACCTGGCGCTCAGCCCCGCGACGACCAAGGGCAAGCAGGTGTTCCCCGGAGGGATGTTCTGGGACACCGGCTACCTCGGGTTCACCTGCGGGGATGTCACCAACGGCATCGGCTCGGCCAGCGGGTTCGTGCCAGGAGTGTTCAACCTGGACGGCCCCTGCAACGGTACGCCCAACACCCATGCGGGCTACGTGCCGGCGGTCAAGATCACCGCGCTGCCATAACGGCCAGGCCACACCGTCTCTCCGTCCCGCCGCTCGTCGGTGGGGCGGAGACCGGCGCGGCCGGCGACACCGGCAGAGGCGTGATGGGCGGGATGGATGTGGGCCAAAACCTCGTCCACACCGCGCCTCGCGAGCCACTCAACCAGGCCGCAAGCGGCTTCCGTGGCATATCCGCTGCCCTGCCACTCGACGCCGATCACCCAGGCCACGTGCGCCCGCGAGCGACCGTCCGAAGCCGTCGAGATGGTGGCCTGCAACGTCCCGATGGCACTGCCGGTGTTCGTGATGCGGACGACCCAGTTGAGCCACTCCTCGGCGGGGTCGCCTGATCCGCCGACCAGCCGCCGGTACCGATCGCGGAGCTCGTCCAGCGAGGCCGGCGCGCCGCCGATGAACTCATGCAGGCGCGGGTCGCCGAGCACGTTGACCATCTCGCCGGCGTCGGCGACGGTGACCGGGGTCATCGACAGCCGGGCGGTCTGAAAGGACGGGTCGCTCAGCGGGGTGCGGCTTCGGCCAGACGGCGATCAATGGCGCGCCGTCCCCGCTCCATCGGTGTCGGATCCTGCGTGATCACGAACTGCGCGTTCGCCAGCAGCAGGTAGGAGTCGAGCTCAAAGGTGAGCTGATCGATGTCCTCGGCGGGATCGATGTCACCCTCCGATTGGGCCGTGACGAGGGCCGCCCTGAGCTGCCCGTACCATTCCTCGATCACCTTCACCGCCAGGTCGCGCACCGGGCCGGGGTGTGTGTCCACCTCGGCCGCCACCGATGCGAAGAAGCAGCCGCCGGGATAGACGCCGCCCTGCACGTGCTGGAGGAAGCCCTCGGCGAGCTGTCGCAATTGCTCGAGACCGGTGGGAGCCTCCAACGCCGGCTCGATCACCGTCTCGGTGAAGAGGCTTGAGGCCGTCTCGATGGTCGCCAGCTGCAGCTCCTCTTTGGAGCCGAAATGCGCGAACAGGCCGCTCTTGCTCATCCCCACGGCGTCTGCCAGGCGGCCGATCGAGAGTCCGGTGATGCCTTCGACCGTGGCCAGCTGTGCGGCCTCGCGCAAAATCGCGTTGCGGCTTCGTTCACCGTCGCTGCGGCGCTTGCGCACTCGGGTTGGGACTTCGGCTGTGAGGTCGGTGTCGGTCATCACTTGACAAGATAGCACGAACGGTCGTATAGTTCCAGATCAAGAACGAACGATCGTACTACTTAAGGGGACGCCGATGACGTTTTCGATAGCACCACCTCCGAATCTGGAGCCGCGGATCGTGCCCGGGGAACTGAGCGAGTCACGCTCCGGCACCGCAGACCCGATTATTTTCCTGGTTTCATCCGATCAGTCGGTGCTGGGAGCCCTCGAGGCGGACATCAGTCGCCGGTTTGGGAACGACACATACATCATGGCCGCCGACGGGGCCAGAGCCGGATTGGCGCAGCTTCACGCGCTGGCAGATGCCGCCGACCCGGTCGCGCTGGTGATCGCCGACGAGAGCATGCCCGAGATGACGGGCATCGAGTTTCTGGGCAGCGCCCACGCACTGCATCCGCTGGCCAAGCGGATCCTCCTGGTCGAACGCGACTACACCGCGGCCAACCCGATCGTGCCGGCGATGATGCGCGGCCAGATCGACTACCACCTGGTGAAGCCCTGGATTCCTGACCTGGGCCTTTACCCGGCGGTGAGCGAGTTCCTGGCGAGCTGGGCCCGAACCGGCCCGGAGGGGTTCACGATGTTCCGGATCGCGGCGGAGGAAAACAGCGCCCGCGGGCACGAGATCCGCGACCTGCTGACGCGTTTCAACACGCCGTTCGCATTTCACGAGGCGGACTCCGAGGAGGGGGCCGCGATCCTGGACGAAGCCGGACAGGCCTTCTCACGGCTGCCAACGGCAGTTCGCCACGACGGCCGCGTGCTGGTCGACCCCACCGACGGCGATCTGGTCAAAGCGGTGGGCGGCGGTACCTGCGTCGGCGAGACCGAGTACGACCTGGCCATCGTGGGTGCCGGCCCGGCAGGTCTCTCGGCGGCCGTCTACGCCGCATCCGAAGGCCTTCAGACGATCGTGCTGGAACAGCAGATCTCCGGCGGTCAGGCAGGATCGAGCTCACGTATCCGCAACGTCCCCGGCTTCCCCTGGGGGATCGGCGGACAGGAGCTCTCCTATCGCGCCTGCGAGCAGGCGTGGCTGTTCGGAGCAAACCTGGTGTTCGCGCAGGAGGTCAGCTCGCTGCACGTCTCGGGCGACAAGCGTGTCGTGGAGATGGCCGACGGCCAGCGGGTGACGGCACGCACGGTGGTGTTGTCCAACGGCGTTGCCTGGCGCCGGCTGGGAATCCCCAAGCTGGAGTCGCTGATCGGTGCCGGAGTGTTCTACGGAGCCGCGATGAGTGAGGCTCGGGCGATGCGAGGGCGGCACGTCAGCATCGTCGGTGGCGGGAACTCAGCCGGTCAGGCGGCGACGCACCTGGCCAAGTTCGCCGACACGGTCGCGCTGCTGGTTCGCGGCGACTCACTTTCCACGAGCATGTCCGACTATCTGATCGCTGAGATCCAGGGGCTGCCGAACGTGTCAGTTCGTCTTGGAGTTGACCTGATCGACGGCGACGGCGACCAGCAACTGGAAGGGATCGTGATCCGTGATCGCACCACCGGCACGGCCGAACGGATTCCGACCGCCGCCCTGTTTGTCATGATCGGTGCCGAGCCGCGCACCGAGTGGCTGGACGGCACCGTGCAGCGGGACGAGCGCGGATACATCCTCACCGGCAAGGACGTGGACGGCGGCGGCCGGCGGGATCACCTGGAGACGAGTGTCCCCGGCGTCTTCGCCGCCGGCGATGTCCGTCACGCGTCGGTCAAGCGAGTCACCACCGCGATGGGAGAAGGCGCCACCGTCGTCCAACTGGTGCACCAGTACTTGGAACGCGAGGCAACCGCCGCCGCGCGGTAGGTGAATAACGGTGCCAGGCACCGTTATTCACCGGCTCGCTTCAGCCCAGTGCGAGTAACGGATGGGTGAGACCGTGTTCTTCGCAGATCCGCGGCAGGCTTTCGAGGTCGAACTCGATCCCATGCTTCTGCGACAGCGCGCCCATGTCGGCGGTCCCGTTTTGGAGGCCTTCGCCGAGCTCGCGGAAGAAATGCTCGAATCCGGCGGGGGAGATGATCTCGAGGATCCGGCAGGGCACGTCGCCCGCATTCCAAAACGTATGCCACTGATCGCGCGGCTTGAACGCCAGGTCACCGGCGTCGGCATAGACGACGTCGTCGCCCAGCAGCGCCCCCATCCGCCCTTCCAGCACGTAACTCCATTCATCCACGCCCGCGTGTCGGTGCCGGGGGGCGCACAGCGAGTGTGGCGGGATGGGATGTTCGACCAGCGAGAAGCCGCCGCCGGACTCCTCTCCCCAGATCAGGAAGCGGGCGTCACACCCTCCCAACTCGACGTACAGCCCGTCATTCGGCCCGACTATGCGAGGGCCCTGCGATGCGTCAAAGCGGCGAGGCTGTTCAGTCGTCTGGGTCATGAGGTACCCTTCCATTGAACAATAGTGTTCAATGAAGTTAGCACGCTCCCAGCCGCTAATGACCAAGACCGGCCCCCGCACATACACAAAGACCCGCCGAGCCGAACTCGAACACCAGACGCGGGCGCAGATCACCCAGGCGGCGATGGAGTTGCACGGCTCCGTCGGCCCGGCGAAGACGACCATCAGCGCGATCGCTCAGCAGGCGGGAGTCCAGCGGGCCACGGTGTATCGGCACTTTCCCGATCAGGAGTCGATCTTCGCCGCCTGCTCCGCCCATTGGACCGCACAGAACCCTCGCCCAGATCCGACGCGGTGGGCAGCCGTGGACGAGCCCCAGGCGCGGCTGGTGCGCGGATTGGGCGAACTGTATGCGTGGTACGAACGCAATCAGCAAATGATCGAGCTGCTCGCGCGCGACGCTCCCATGATGCCGAGTATGCATGCCCAGTATCGGGCCTTCGCAAGTTACCGCGAGGCCGTCACTGACGCTCTCTGCCGTGGCCGCTCCGAACGCGGTGCCCAGCGGCGCCGGGTGCGCGCAGCGATCGCCCACGCCGTCACATTCGGGACGTGGCGGTCGCTCACGCAGCACGGCCTCACCAATTCCGAGGCGATCGAGCTGATGACGAGGCTGGCGCCCGCGTAGCGAACCGCCGGACGCAGCCGGGCAAACTCTGCGACACTCTGGCTTGAGCATGGGCACGCACGACGCCAATGTGAGCGACCGCCCCGTGTACCGGGAAGTGCTCTCCCCGGTGCCGTTCTTGGCGCGCGCCGCGGCGGTGTTCGGGGAGCGCACCGCGGTGATCTACGGGAAGCGGCGCTACAGCTATCGCGAGTTCGGCGAACGCGCCGACCGACTGGCGGCGGCGCTGCGGCACGCCGGCGTCGAGCCGGGCGACCGGGTGGCGTTTCTGTGTCCGAACACACCCGAGTTGCTCGAGGCCCACTTCGCGGTGCCGGCGGTGGGCGCGATCCTGGTGGCGATGAACACCCGCCTGTCCGCGGAGGACGTCGACTACATCCTGGGTCACTCCGGCGCCCGCATGATCTTCGTGCACACCGACCTGGAGCACCTGCTCGGAGACAGCACCCTGCCTCGAGTGGTGATCGACGACAGCGATCGGCGCCGACTCGGCCTACGCCAGATTCGTTTCCGACGCTCCTCTGGAGCCGCGCCCCCGCCTTCGAGGTCACCGACGATGAAGATGTGATCGCGATCAACTACACCTCGGGCACGACCGGCCGCCAGAAGGGCGTGATGTACACGCACCGCGGCGCCTATCTGAATGCCTTGGGCGAGATCATCGAGGTGGGCTACACGTCCGACACGGTGTTCCTGTGGACGCTTCCCATGTTTCACTGCAACGGCTGGTGTAACACCTGGGCGGTGACCGCCGTCGGCGGCACCCACCTGTGCCTGCGAAACGTCGACTCAGCCGAGATCTGGAGACTGTTCGACCGAGGAGGGCGTGACCCACTACTGCGGTGCCCCGGTGGTACACATCGGGCTGGTCAATCACCCCTCGGCCCACCGGCTGCAAACTCCGGTGACCGTCGCGGTTGCCGCCGCGCCGCCCTCCCCCACGCTGCTGGCCGAGATGCAGCAGCTGAACCTGTGGCCGCGGCACCTGTACGGGCTGACTGAGACGTATGGGCCGCACACGATCTGCAAATGGCAGGAGCAGTGGAACCAGCTGCCAGACGCTGATGCGAGCCGAGCGGCTGGCCCGGCAGGGCGTCTCGTTCCTCGATATCGAGCCGGTTCGGGTGGTGGACGAGGACATGCACGACGTGCCTGCCGACGGCGCCACGGTCGGTGAGGTTGTGATGCGCGGAAACAACGTGATGAAGGGCTACTGGCAGGATCCGGAGGCCACCGCCGAGGCCTTTCGAGGTGGGTGGTTCCACTCCGGCGACATGGGCGTGATGCACCCCGACGGCTATCTCGAGCTGCGTGACCGGGCCAAGGACATCATCATCTCCGGCGGCGAGAACATCTCCACCATCGAGGTGGAGCAGGCCGTCGCCGCCCATCCCGCGGTGCTCGAGTGTGCGGTGGTGGCGATGCCCGACGAGCGCTGGGGGGAGCGACCCAAGGCGTTCGTCACCACCCGCCCCGGCGAGCAGGTGACCGAGGACGAGCTGATCGCCTTTTGCCGGGAGCGGCTGGCCCACTTCAAATGCCCCTCGGCGGTCGAGTTCTGCGAGCTTCCCAAGACCTCCACCGGCAAGACCCAGAAGTTCGTCCTGCGAGAGCGGGAGTGGAGCGGGCGGTCGAAGCGATCGGCGGCGACGCCGGAACCCGAATGCGCAAAAAAGCGTAGACTGTGGCCGGCCGTCGCGGCGTCCACCCTCCCCGTTTCGCGTGGAGCCTGCAAACCGTCGCGATGGCCGGCGCTTTCAGCCCAGCGGCATCGCACCGCGACGGACGACGTCGAGCCCCAACTCCGCCTCGTGAGCGCGTAGCGCCGCAAGCTCGGGAGCCCATCTCGGAGTCAGGAACGTCCACGAATCCGAGTCGCCGGTAGTACGGCCCGTTCCAGGCCACGTCCCGGAACGTCAGCAGCGTCATCGCTGTGTACCCCTGCCCACGTGCCCACTCGGCGACGCGGTCGATGATCACCCCGCCGATGCCGCGGCGGCCGTACTGCGGATGCACCGTGACCTGCTCCAGATGCGCCTGGGCATCGAGGATATCGATCAGGGCATAGCCGCAGACCACGCCGTCCTGCTCCGCGACCCACGCTCGCGCCGTCTGCGACGTACCCCGCCAGCAGCTCGGTTTCGTGCGCCCCGTCCTCGGCCACATCGTGCATCCCGATCTCGGCGAACAGGCTGCCCGCGGCGATCTCGATCTGTTGCATCGACTCGATGTCGGCCGGCCGACCCGGGCGCACGTTGACGGGCTGCGGTCATCGCCGCATCCTAGGGGCATCGGTAGGATCTCCGGAATGGCCAAGAACCGCCCAACTCGGATCGATCGCGACGTATACGAGGCCGAGCTCGAGCGGCTCCAGGTGGAGCTGGCTCGGATGCAGACCTGGGTGCGCGACGAGGGCCAGCGGGTGGTGGTGCTGTTCGAGGGTCGCGACGCCGCCGGCAAGGGCGGCACCATCAAGCGCATCACCGAGCCGCTGAACCCGCGTTTCGCACGGGTCGCGGCGCTGCCGGCGCCGACCGACCGAGAGACGACTCAGTGGTACTTCCAGCGCTACATCGCACAGCTACCCGCGGCCGGCGAGATCGTGTTGTTCGACCGCAGCTGGTACAACCGCGCCGGTGTGGAGCGCGTGCTCGGATTCTGCACGCCCGAGCAGTACCGCCTGTTCATGCGCCAGGTGCCACAGTTCGAGCGGATGCTGATCGACGACGGCATCCTGTTCACCAAGTACTGGTTCTCGGTCTCTGATGACGAGCAGCGACGCCGGTTTCAGGACCGCATCGATGACCCCACCAAGAGCTGGAAGCTGTCACCGATGGATCTCAAATCCCGGTCGCACTACGTCGACTACTCGCGGGCGAAGGACGAGATGTTCGAGCAGACCGATCTGCCCGGCACGGAGTGGTTCGTGGTCGAAGCCGACGACAAGCGCCGCGCGCGGCTCAACTGCATCGCCCACCTGTTGTCTCGACTCCCGTGGGAGGACCGCACGCCGCCGCCCCCTCCCAAGCTCCCGCCGCGCCAGCCAGACAGCGGCTACGTACGACCGCCCAGGAACTCCCAGAGGTATGTGCCCGATCACGCTGCCGAGCTCGAACTCGAGCACGGCCACGGCGGGTGACGACACGTTAACCAGGCGGAGAGCCTGCCTTTCTACCACCTCGCCACGGGTAGCGTGATGGCGGATGTCGCCTTGGGCCTGGGTGAGACTCGTTGCGCCGCCCCGCAGATCGTGCGAATCTACGAAGGACAGCCGGATCACCGGCTAGTCGGGGAAAAGGAGTTCACGGAATGACGATTCTCTCGAGCTACCCATCGTTCTTCTCGGTGCTTTGGACGATGGCGGTGTTCTTTGCGTGGATTATCTGGTTTTGGCTTCTGATCACCGTGTTCTCCGACCTCTTCCGACGGCACGACGTCGGCGGCGGCACCAAGGTGCTGTGGATGATCTTTGTGATCATCCTCCCGTACCTGGGCGTGTTCGTCTATCTGATCGCCAACCACAACAGCATGACCGAACGCGCGATGAAGCAGCAGCAGGCGGCCCAGCAGCAGCTCGATGAGCACATCCGCTCGGTCGCACCTTCCAGCGCGACGGCAGACATCGAGAAGGCCAAGCAGCTGCTCGACAGCGGCGCGATCACCCAGGCCGAGTACGACACGCTGAAAGCAAAAGCCCTGGCCTCGACGTGACCCCGTTCGGGGTCCAGGGTCAGCCTTGGCTCGCCGATGACCGCGGGAGCCAGCGCGAGCGCGGCGGAGGAGGCGCGGGAATCCGCGGCTCGCGATCCTGCTGTCGATGGCGATGTTCGTGCTGGTGGTGGACACGTCGGTGATGAACGTGTCGATCGCGGCGGTGGTCGATGATCTGGGCACGACCGTCAGTGGCGTCCAGTCTGCGATCGCGATCGAGGCGCTGGTATCGGCAGCGTTCATCCTGATCGGAAGCAAGGTGGGCGATCTGATCGGCCGCAAGCGGGCCTACGTGCTGGGCCTGCTTGCCTACGCGACCGGCGCCTTGGCGATGGCACTGGCCCAGAGCCTGACCCCGGTGATCATCTTCTGGGCGGTGGTGGGTGGGCTGGGCGCGTCGCTGTTGCTGCCCGCGATGCAGTCGCTGATCCACGGCAACTTCGAAGGGGCGGCTCAGAAAAAGGCCTACGCGTTGGTCGGGGCGGCGGCCGCGATCGCCGCCGCAGTCGGGCCGCTGCTGGGAGGATTCATCACCACGTATCTGTCGTGGCGGATCGCGTTCCTGCTCGAGGACGTGATCATCGCGGTCGTCCTGGTCAACATCAAGCTCGTCCAGGACGTGCCGTACACGGGGCCTCGGCACATCGACGCTGGTTGGTGCCGTGCCTGTCGGTCGTTGGGCATGGGCGGGATCGTGCTTGGCATCCTCGTCTGGCAGGAAGGCGGCGAGGCCGTTGGCGCGCTGCTGGTGCTGGGGGCGATCTCGATGGGCGGCACTGGTCTACTGGCTTCTGCGACAGAAGCGGCGGGGAAAGCCGACGCTGATCGACCCCGACCTGTTCAAGTCCGATGATCTTCCGGTTCGGGGTCTCCGAACAGATGCTCCAGCAGATCGCGCTGGGCGGCACCATGATCGCGCTTCCGATCTACCTGCAGATGGTGCTCGAATACAACGCGATGGAGGCAGGCCTCTCGCTCGCCCCGCTCTCGCTCAGCATGTTCGCAACCGCGCTGCTGGCAGCGAAGAAGGCCGGAAACCGCCGCCCGAGCAGCATCATCAGGCTGGGATTTGGGCTCCTGACCATCGGACTCTTGGTGTTGATCCCGATCGTGCCGCGGGCAGACTCCGGCTGGTATCTGGTGATCCCGCTGATGATCGCGGGAGTCGGGCTTGGGTCTGCTGGTGTCCCAGCTCAACAACTACACGCTCGTCCCCGATCTCCGAGGAGCGGGTCAGCGAAGCCGCCGGTGTGAACTCGGCGGCCGGATCGTTCGGGCTGTCGTTCGGCCTGGCGTTTGCCGGCGCGATCATGCTGGCGACGCTCTCGCTCACCTTCACCCACATGGCCGACGCGAGCACCGTCCTCGCCCCGGCGCAGCAGCAACAGGTCTCAGACCGCGCTCGAAGACGACGCCGAGGTGATGAGCAACACCAAGCTCGAGGAGCAGCTCGTCGGCCAGCCCAAAGCCACCCAGGCCGAGATCATCCGCATCAACACCGACGCACGACACATCGCACTGCAGGTGGCGCTGCTCATCCCGATCCTGGCCGGGCTCGTGGGGCTCTTCAACTCGTTCCGGATGATGCGCCTGCCAGACCCCGCGCCGTCGAGCGCTGCCGAAGGAATGGTTCTCGGCTGACCGCTCCCACCACCCAGATCGGCGCGGAAAGACATCCGAGGCTGGCGGCGGTGGCCGGGCTTCGGGTACTCGCCTCCTACGAGCGGTCGTGGCTGCCGAAGGATGTCGTCGCCGGGCTGGTGCTGACGACGCTGCTGGTACCGCAGGGGATGGCGTATGCAGAGCTTGCCGGGCTGCCGGCGATCACCGGGCTGTACACGTCGATCCTGTGTCTGATCGGCTATGCCGTGTTCGGGCCGTCACGGATCCTGGTGCTCGGGCCCGACTCGTCGCTGGGCCCGATGATCGCGGCAACGATCCTTCCGCTGATGGGGGCCAACGGCGATCCCACCCGCGCGATCGCGCTGGCGTCGATGCTTGCGCTGATGGTCGGAGCGGTGATGCTGCTCGGCGGTGTCGCTCGGCTCGGGTGTGTGGCCGACCTGCTCTCGAAGCCGACCATGATCGGCTACATGAACGGGCTTGCGGTCACGATCCTGGTTGGCCAGCTGCCCAAGCTGTTCGGGTTCTCGGTCGACGCTGACGGGTTCATCGCCGAAGCCAGAGCGTTCGTCAGCGGCGTCGCCGACGGGGACACCGTCACCGCCGCGCTTGCGATCGGCGTGCTCGGGCTGGTGGTCATGTTCGTGCTCCAGCGGGTGCTGCCGAAGGTGCCGAGCGTGTTGGTGGCGGTGGTCGTGTCAATCGTGGCGGCGAATCTGTTCGACGTCGCCCAACGCGGCGTCGACCTCGTGGGGACGCTGCCGCAGGGCTTCCCGCCGTTGACTGTGCCTGATGTCAAGGCCTCGGACATCCCGATTCTGATCGGCGGAGCGTTGGGCATCGCGCTGGTGTCGCTGGCCGACACGATCGCGACGTCGTCTGCGTTTGCGGGCCGCTCGGGCGAGGAGGTCGACGGCAACCAGGAGATGATCGGAATCGGCGCAGCCAACGTCGCGGCCGGATTGTTCCAGGGATTCCCGGTCAGCACCAGCGGTTCGCGAACCGCTGTGGCCGAGCAGGTGGGCGCCAAATCGCAGGTGACGGGACTGGTCGGCGCGGTGGCGATCGCTGCGATGCTGCTGCTGTTCCCAGGGCTTCTGCGCGACCTTCCCCAGCCCACGCTCGCGGCGGTCGTGATCGCCGCGTCGCTCTCGTCTGGCAGACGTGCCCGGCACGATCCGGCTGTGGAATCAACGCCAGAGCGAGTTCGCGCTCTCGATCGCCGCGTTCCTCGGGAGTCGCACTGCTCGGGCGTCCTGCCCGGCATCGCCGTGGCCGTGGCGCTCTCGGTCATCAACGTCTTTCGCCGTTCCTGGTGGCCCTACCAAACACAGCTGGGACGAGTCGAGGGTATCCCGGGCTACCACGATGTTTCCAGCTACCCGGAGGCCGAACTGCTCCCCGGGCTGGTGGTGTTCCGATTCGACGCGCCGCTCTTTTTCGCCAACACCCGGACGTTCCGAGAGCAGGTCGTCAAGCTCGCATCGACCGACCCAGCACCTCGTTGGATCGTGATCGCTGCGGAGCCGATCACCGACGTGGACACGACCGCCGCAGACATGCTCGAGGATCTGGACGAAGCCCTCAACGCCCGCGGCGTGTCGCTCGTGTTCGCAGAGATGAAGGATCCCGTGCGCGAGAAGATCGAGCGCTACGAACTCACCCGCACGATCGATCCAAACCACTTCTACCCCACGCTCGAATCCGCTATCGCCGCCTACCAGGAGCAGACGGGGGCCACGTGGACACCAGAACCGTCCCCCGACAGCTAAGTGGCGCCTGTCTGCGGCGCTTCTGACTCGCGGCGTACGATCAGCTTGCCGAGCTCCCAGAGGATGAACAGGATCAGGGCGGGCAGCGCGCCGATCAGCCACTGCCGGCCGGTGAGGGTCTGGGTGTTGAGCAGCGAGGTCAGCGCACCGCCGCGGGCGATCATCAGCGCAAGCGCAACCTCCACCAGGACGGTGATGTTCACGGTGTTGTTGTCGAACGTCTCGGTGCGCAGCACCGATCCCGTCTGGTCACGGCATTCCAGGGCCGCCACCACCAGCATCAGCGAGAACCCGACCAGTCCCATCGTGCTGCCGATGGCGACGCTGTCGTACTGGTCCTTTCCGTAGACGATCACCACATCGATCGCGACCGACATGAAGAGACCCGCCAGCCCCACCGTTCGCATCACCGCCGGGGACATAATCGAGTCGGTGCGTGGGCGGGGTTTGCGCACCATCAGCCCGGGGGTCTCCTTGTCGAGACCCAGCGCGATCCCGACCGGGGCGGTGATCAGGAAGTTGATCCAAAGGATCTGAGCGGCCGAGAACGGCTGTCCACCGGCGATGTTGAGCAGGCTCGCCAGCAGGAACGTGACCACGTAGGTGACCAGTGCCACCATCATGAACCGGATGTACTTCAGCATGTTGTCGTAGAGCTTTCGGCCCTCGGAGACGGCACGCACGATGGTGGCGAAGTTGTCGTCGGTGAGGATCATCTTGCCCGCGTTCTTGGCGACCTCCGTACCCGATCCCATGGCAATGCCGATGTCGGCGGCCTTGATCGCCGGGGCGTCGTTGACGCCGTCGCCGGTCATCGCGACCACATCGCCCTTCTTGCGCAGGGTCTCCACCATCAGCACCTTGTGCTCGGGTGCCACCCGTCCGACAACGCCGATCTGGTCGATCCGGTCGAGCCGCTCCTGCTCGGAGAGCGCCGCAAAGTCAGAGCCGAGGATGGCCTCGCCGGGGATATCGAGCTGCTTTGCAATCGCAGCGCCGGTGACGATGTCATCGCCGGTCACCATCCGCACCCGGATATTTGCGTTCTGGGCGTTTCGCACAGCGTCCTTGGACTCTGCTCGGGGGGGATCGATCATCCCCACCATTGCGGTCATCTGCAGGCCCGTCATCAGCGACAGCAGGTCTCCGTCGGGATCAAACTCGGCAGCGGCGATATCTCGCGTGGCCGCCACCATCACCCGCAGGCCCTTGCCGCCGAGGCGATCCATCTCCTGGGCCGCTCGTGCGCCCTCATCGTCACCCCACGGCACGCTCTTGCCGTCGGCCAGGGCTGAGCTCGCCCGGCCGATCACCGCCGGCCCGGCACCCTTGACGAACGCTCGCACAACGGCGTTTCCGGAGTCGTCGGTGGCGTCTGCAAACACCGCCATCAGCTTGTAGGTGGGATCAAACGGCAGCGTCGCCCGCCTCGCGTAGGTGGCCTGGGTGGCGTCCACGTCGATCTTGGCCTTGCTTCCCAGCACCAGCAGCGCACCTTCGGTGGGGTCGCCGACCACCTTGCCGTCGACCAGCTTGGCGTCGTTGGCGATCAGAAACGGCAGAATCGCCTGCTCGATGGTGTTGGTGTTTCCGGCGGTGTGCTTGACGTCGCCTTCCAGGCCGTAGCCCATCCCGGTGATCTCGTAGCGGTCGGTCGGGTCGATCACCTCAACGACGGTGACCTGGTTCAGCGTGAGGGTGCCGGTCTTGTCCGAGTTGATCGCCGAGGTCGAGCCCAATGTCTCCACCGAGGCCAGGCTCTTCACCACAGCACCCTCTGCAGCGAGGGTGGTGGAGCCCCTCGAGAGGATCACCTGCAGCACGGTCGGCATCGCCATCGGCACGGCGGCCAACGCCAACGCGATGGCGGTCGTGAAGATCGTCTGGGCCGACTGGTCGCGAGAGATTCCGAGGGCAAACATGATCGCGATGGTCAAGCCGGCGGCACCCGCGATCCACAGCGTCAACGTGTCCAGCTGCGCAGTCAACGGGGTCTTCAGGGTGGGCGTCGACTTCAGCATCCCCGAGATCTTGCCCACCTCCGTCTCGGCGCCCGTCCCGGTGACGACCATCACGCCGCTGCCGTGCGTGACGGGAGAGTTCATGAACGCCATGTTCGACTGGTCTCCCACACCCGGCTGCTCGTCCGTGATGACATCAGCGTCCTTGGATGCGGGCACGCTCTCACCCGTCAGCCCGGACTCGTCGATCTGCAAAGACGCGGCCTGGATGATGCGACCGTCGGCGCAGACGTCGTCGCCGGCGGTGAGCAAAACCACATCACCAACCACGACCTGCTCAGCGTCGATCTTGACCTCTGCCCCGTCTCGCCGCACCCGGGCGGATGCCTTGAGCATCGACTGGAGCGCGTTCATGGCGCTTTCCGCCTTGCCCTGCTGCCGCATCCCACCCAGCGCATTCAACGCTGTGATCGCCAGCACAGCGACGCCGGTGGAGATCTCGCCGATCACGATCGAGGCAACCGCCGCCGCGACCAGGATGATCTGCATGTAGCTTCGGTACTGGGCCAGGAACTGCTGCCAGCCGGGCACCGTCGCCTCGGCCGGAAGCGCGTTCGGCCCATTCTTCTGCAGCAGCTCAGCGGCCTTGGCCGCGGACAGGCCCTCGGCGGGGTCGACCCCGAGTTTGCTCGAGACGTCCTGCGGCGTCAGCGCATACCAGTTGCCCGCGACGGTGATGTTCTCGTCAGCCGCCACGTTACGAGAAGATCGTGGGAACGTTTGGCCGCGACGACTCCGGCTCGACGTACCCATCTCGGCTCGGCGGTTCCGGCATCTTCACGCCCGGCGCCGCGAGCGGTTCGTAGGGTATTTGGCTGAGCAGGTGGGAGATGATGTTGAGCCGGCCGCGCTTCTTGTCGTCGTTGTCCACGATGTGCCACGGCGCCCACTCGGTGTCGGTGGCGATGAACATGGCATCGCGGGCCCGCAGGTAGTCGTACCGGCGGCCGTAGGACTTCAAGTCCGTGGGGGAGAGCTTCCAGATCTTGCGTGGGTCATCGATCCGGCTTTCGAGTCGTCGGGTCTGCTCGTCTCGGCTGACGTTGAGGAAGTACTTGAT
Source organism: uncultured Actinomycetes bacterium (assembly GCA_963729195.1). Taxonomy (GTDB): domain Bacteria; phylum Actinomycetota; class Thermoleophilia; order Gaiellales; family JAICJC01; genus CAVPTL01. The sequence goes on along the minus strand of CAVSNF010000019.1, from coordinate 139,082 downwards.
CAGGATGATCCCGTCGTCGACCATCGCCTTCTCGACCAGCGGCACCATCCGCAAGAACCGCTCGGTCTGCTGCGGCGTGCAGTAGCCCAAGACCGGCTCGACCCCGGCGCGGTTGTACCAGCTGCGGTCGAAGATCACGACCTCCCCGGCCGCCGGAAAATGGGCCATGTAGCGCTGGATGTACATCTGCGACTTGACCCGCTCGTCGGGGGCCGGCAGCGCGATGTGCTTGAACACGCGCGGGCTCGTGCGCTCGGTGATCCGCCGAATCGTGCCGCCCTTGCCGGCGCTGTCCACGCCCTCGAACACGACGCAGATCCTCGCGCCGGTGGTCTTGACCCACTCCTGCATGGCCACGAGTTCGCCTTGGAGGATCCTCATCTCGCGCTCGTACGCTTTGCGCTTCATCTTCTCCGCCGGCTGATCCTGCTCTTCCTCTGCCTTCGACTTCTTGCTCATCTCTCCCGCCTCCGACCGCCTCGAGGATTCGAACGAGTTAGGGCATGGACAATTTACGGCACTGGCCTTTGCGCCGTGTGCGATCCGCAAAACGGCGAAGTCGACGCCACTGCTGCTCGATGCGTTGCGGCACCCCTCCGCGGCGATACGAGTCGTGGGCTCAGGCGCCGCGGTCGGCGCTGTTGATCTCATCAATCATTTCGCGATTCCGCCCTTGGCGACGAACAGCGGCTCGTCGCGCTCGTTCCGGACGCGGTCGAGAGCCGCGGCGACCACCATGTAGGAGATCTATCGCTGATGCCGCATGACGGCGATGCCTGATTGCGGGAGGGCCGACGTGTGAAGGATTCCAGCGTAGAAAACGACGTGTCCATACCGAAAACGGTACGCTCTTGTACCAGAATCTAATCTGACAGTACTGTTTTCGGTACGATTGCGTTAGAATGAGGAGACCATGGCACTGAAACCGACATACCGACGCCGGCTCCACGAGCGAGCTCTTGAACAGTACGGGTACGTGACGACCGCTGATGCCGACGATCTCGGCATCCCTACGGTCGAACTCAGAAAGCTGGCATACCGTGGCGGCCTCGAACAGGTCGGCCGAGGGGTGTACCGGTTTGAGGACATCCCCCATGACGGCAAGGAGCAGTTTATGGAAGCTGTTTTGCTCGTCGGAGGTGACGCCTACCTTGTCGGCGACGCCGTCCTAGCCCTCCACGATCTGGCCTTCGCCAACCCACGACGTATCCGCGTGGCAACCACTCGCCATTCGCGCCAGCATCTCCCCGCCTTCGTCGAGGTCGAGCAGCGTGAGTTGCCCAATGACGGCATCACCCTCTATGAGGGGATTCCAGCGACGACCGTCGGCCGGGCGATCTTGGACTGCCGCAACGAGATCATGACTGACCGGCTGATCCAGGCGACACACGAAGCGGCCCAAACCGGACTGATCCGAAAGAATGAGGCCGGCCATGTCCTCCACGAGCTCGAAATGGCGACATGACCGAACCAGACCGAGAACCGCCGCGAACGCTCGGATCTCTCAAAGATCGGATCAACAACATCGCCAAGAAACGAGGCGGCGAGCTGATGTACCGCATCGAACGAGTGATGGCAAACGCCATCGTCGGACAGGTGCTTCCAGAAGGTGTGATCAAAGGCGGAACCGGGATGAAGCTCCGACACGGAACTCACGACACCCGGTTCACGCCAGACCTCGACACTGCCCGAGCCAACTCGCTGACCATCGAGAACTACGCCGACGAGTTAGCGGCAAATCTGGCGACCGGATGGGCCGGGTTTACCGGCACCCTCGAACAAGGCGAGCCGGCGCAGCCCAAAAACGCCCCAGAGGATTACATCATGCAGCCGTACAAGATCCGGTTGAACTATCGAGGCAGCGCATGGGTGACGGTCACGTTGGAAGTCGGACACGACGAGGTGGGCAGTACCGAGGAGCCAGAGACCGAAGTAGCCGAAGCGGTACTCGAACTATTCGATCAGGTCGGTCTTCCCCGCCCCGACAACCTCTCGGTGATCCACCCCTACCACCAGATCGCCCAGAAGCTCCATGCCTGCACGTCAGTCACCAGAACCGGTCAGAACGAACGGGCACACGATCTCGTTGATCTGCAAATAGACGCTGCCACCGACCCGAAACTTGACTACGCCAAGATCAAGGTGATCTGCATGCGACTGTTCACCTCTCGCAAAGCACAACCATGGCCGCCGACTGTCGTCCAACACCACAAGTGGGAGACAATCTACAACGAAGCAGCCGAAGGGATCCCCGGCGTATTCCGCACCGTGGCCGACGCGGTCACCTGGGCCAACGATCTGATCCAAAAGATCGAGGCCGCCAGCTCGGACACAACTGAGCCCGAGTAGCTCGCGGTTGGTCCCAGGGGGTCACGAGTCGGACATCTCACCCGGCGGCTCAGGCCGCCCGGTCGGTGACCCGAGCAAGATGACGTTACGCAATTTCAACGGCGCCATCCCGTTCTAGCCCAGGCTCAGCCTCAGCCGAACGGGAAGCGGATCAGAGCTGGCGACACCTAAGGGAACCACCCCAGCCCGCTCCTCACCACACCGAGGGTGGGCTTCGCCATGCCATGAATCAGCCGGCCTGACCGTCATGTGAAGGCCAGGCTGGCTCGAGCGGGAATTCGGCCCCAAAATTGCCGTGTTCTGAAACAGTTCGTGAAACACACCAATGGAGGCGGCGGGAATCGAACCCGCGTCCATGACCGCACGAAGAAAGCGTCTACAAGCGTAGTCCGGGTTTGAAATTCGCCCTTGGGCTGCCCCCGAACAGGCCACCCTACGGACTAGCCCGTCTTTGAAGTCCCGGTCGGCGGCGCAGGCGCTCCCCCTTCCAGCAAGCCCGTTAGCTGACGCCGGCGATCCCTCCCACGGGCCGGAGGGGCCGACGCGCTACCTAATTAATTAGGCAGCGAGTGCGAGATCATTTTCCGCACTTGCGGTTTTCCAGGGATTTTACGAGGCCACCTGGAACCTCGGCTTGCAACCTTCCCCGAGAAACGACCATGTCGAAACCAGTACGCCCCCAGGAACCACCCACCCATTCTACCGGGCGGCGCTACTCGCCTTCGTAGTACTCCACGCCGCTGGTGCGCTTCACCATCAGGTCGTCAGCGCGGTTTCCGGTCCACACCCCGATCTTGTCGCTGTCGGGGTAGACGGTCGCGCAGGGATGGGTGATGTTGGAGTACATCAGCACCCGCACCGTCTCGTCGGTGTCGTTCTGGACGCGGTGGGCACCGGCGGGGCCGGACGGGAAGAACACCAGATCCCACTGGTCGAGCTGATCGCTGCCCTCGGGGTGGCGCACCGTCGGCCGGCCCTGCAGCACCAGCAGCCACTCCTCCTCACCGTACTCATAGTGGTACGGGCAGAGCGTCTCGCCCGCGTGCAGCTCGTACACCGTCGAGCCGGTGCCGGTCGCCTCCACGGACGGGCCGATGCGAAACATCCCCGCCTTGTATCCCTCGGGATCGGCCGGGTCGTACTCAAAGGTGGGATTGGCAATCGAGACGCGCTTCATAGCCGCGCCATCATACCCACGGATACTCTGCGGGAAACGTGAACCGCCTTCTCTATCCCCTGGTATTCGTCGCCGGAGCCGGCACGATGGCCACCGAGATGACCGCCTCACGGCTGCTCGCTCCGTTCTTCGGAGCGTCCATCCTGGTGTGGGCAAACATCATCGGCCTGATCCTGATCTACCTGTCGGTCGGCTACTTCTGGGGCGGCCGGCTGGCCGATCGCCACCCCAGCCTGCGCTACATGTGCGGGCTGGTGCTGTGCGCTGCGATCGCGATCGCCATCATCCCGTTCGTCGCCGAGCCGCTGCTCTCTGCCGCGGTGGGCGCGTTTGCCGAAGCCTCCGTGGGCGCATTCCTGGGGTCGTTCTTCGCATCGATGGCGCTGTTCTCGGTGCCGATCACACTGCTGGGCATGGCCTCGCCGTTCGCCGTTCGGCTGGCCGTCGACTCGGTCGAGCGGGCCGGCGAGATCGCGGGCCGGATGTACGCGCTTTCCACCGCCGGCGCGATCCTCGGCACCTTCCTGCCGGTGGTCGTGCTGATCCCGCTGATCGGAACCCGCCGCACCATGCTCCTGACCGCAGCCATGCTGGGACTGGCCGCGACCCCCGCGCTGGGGCGCCGGTACGTATTGGTACCGGCGGCGGTTGCGGTGGTGGCGCTGATCCCGCCGGGGCTGGTCAAGCCCGGCGCCGGAGTCGTCTGGGAGGGCGAGTCGGCCTACCAGTTCATCCAGGTGCAGGAGATCGCACACCACGGCCGCGTGCTCCACCTCAACGAAGGCTGGGCCGACCATTCGGTGTGGTACCCCCACCGAGTGCTCACCGGGGGGTACTGGGATCAGTTCCTGCTGGCACCGCTTCTCCACGGGCCCGGGCTGCGGTCGCTGGCCATGATCGGATACGCCGGCGGCACGGTGGGGCGGGCATACGGCACCTACTGGCCGAGGGTGAACGTGCTCGGCATCGAACTTGATCCCGACGGTCACGCAGATTGGCCGCCGCTACTTCGGCCTCGACTCCAACCCCCGTGTGCGGGTCGCGACCGCAGACGGCCGCCCGTACCTGGCCACACACTCCACCCGCTACGACGCGATCTTCCTGGACGCGTTTCGCCAGCCCTACATCCCGTTCTACCTCACCACCCAGGAGTTCTGGCGGCTGGCCCAGGATCGCCTGCAGCCCGGCGGGATGGTGATGGCCAACGTCGGCACCATCCCCGACAACGAAGAACTCCCCCAGGCCGTGGCCGGCACCATGGCCACAGTGTTCCCTGGCGTCTATCGGTGGCGCATCAGCGGCTTCAACGAGATCGTGGTGGCGTTCACGCGGCCGGTCTCCGCCCGGACACTGCGGGCACGCCTGATCGCCGCCTCCCCCGCCCTCACCCCCGCCGCCGACCTGGCCATCACGTTGAAGCCCGAGCCGCCTGCGAGTGATCCGTTGACGGACGATCGCGCTCCGGTGGAGTGGATGACCGACCAGCTGATCGTGCGATATGCGGGAGCCGGCTGATGCGTCTCGAGGTGAGGTTCTCGGCGATCCCGGTCGAAGGCCTGCGCGCGTTCCTGGAGCCACTCGGCTACCGCTTCGACTGGGGGCCGGAACTGGACGGGATCGGCTTTCACTGGCTCAAGCAGCCGCTGTCAGGAACAGGTGTGCGCGCCACCTACTTCACCGAGGGGCAGGAGGGGCTGCTGGTGATCGAGACCGACGCCCGCGCCAGCGTCACCGACGCCGCCGTCCAGGACGTGACCGCCCGGTTGATGGCTGAGCGGTTCGAGAGCGTGTCGGTGTGGTGTGCCACCACAGAGCGGCCCGAGTACGCCGGCGGTCAGACGGCCGAGCCACCCGCCCCCGGGGTCGATCCTCCCGCCTGGTACTCCTAACCCGGCCGGCCCCTCCGGTAAACCCCGCGCGCGCGCGTCCGATCATCCGGTGCGTGCGGCGTGCCATGCCGCACGCACCGTCGATTACGCGTGGAGGAACCCGTGCACCCTGCCAGTTGGTCAATCAAGCGAAAGCTCGTGCTCGGATTCGGTCTGGTGATCGCCGTCTCCCTGATCTCGATGGCGGCCGTACTGACGGTTGCCGCCCGCTCCCAGGACGCCTGGTCACAGTCGCTGCACTGGACCGCGGCGCAGAAGGGTATCGCCGAGCAGATCCGCAGCACCCAGGCGCAGATGTTCGAGCAAAACGCGCTGGTGGCGACGTGGGATCCGGTGCACATGCAGCGGTGGGAAGAGGCCGTCACGCTGGGCGACCGCGGAGCAACCGCCGTCTCCAAGGTGCACGACTCTGTCATCACCCGGGTCTCCGCGGCGGCCAGCGTGGCTGACCATCACCACGACGACACCGTCCACAACCTGCTCTTCCCCGCGTTCAAGCACGACAATCACAAGGCTGCGACCGCGGCGCTGCTGAAGGCCAACCGCTACGTCCAGGTGCCCTATAACGCACTGCTGGAGGTGCGGACACGGATCGACCAGCTGCGCGACCGAGACGTCGCCGCCGCCCGCGGCTATGCGCGCACGGCCCGACTCATGGGCGTGTTCGCGGTGATCTTCGGTGTGATCGTGACGATCGGAGTCTCAATCTTCATCGTGCGCGGCATCCGCCGGCCGATCGCCGATCTGATGCATGCCAGCGAGGCGGCCGCCGGAGGCGACCTGACGGTTCGTGCCGCCGCCGGCGATGACGAGCTGGGACGCCTGGGCCAGAGCTTCAACGCGATGGTGGAGAACCTCGCTGCACTGGTGGGTGAGATCGGCGGAGCGTCGAACTCCGTCCGCGGAGCCGCGGAGAACATGTCTCAGACCAGCGCCGGAGCCGGCCGTGCGATCGAGGAGATCGCCCACGCGATGGGAGACGTCGCCTCCGGCGCCGAACGCCAGGCGCGTCTGGCCGAGTCGGCCCGAATGGCCGCCGACGCGGTCGCCCACGGCATCGACCTGAGCGCATCCAGCGCCACCGAGGCCAGCTCTGTGGCCGGAAACGCGCGCGAAGCCGCCGAGGCCGGCGTCCAATCGGCAGCCGCAGCCAGCGAGGCCATGGGTGGGCTGCGCGAGTCGGCCGAATCCGTGACCGCTGCCATCCGCAGGTTGGCGGCCAAGTCGGAGGAGATCGGCGGGATCGTCGAGGCCATCACCGGGATCGCCGGGCAGACCAACCTGCTGGCGCTGAACGCTGCCATCGAGGCCGCTCGCGCCGGTGAGCAGGGCCGCGGATTCGCGGTGGTCGCAGAAGAGGTGCGAAAGCTGGCCGAGGAGTCAGAGCAGGCCGCCGCCCGGATCAGCTCGCTGATCTGCGAGATCCAGGCCGAGACCAACCGCGCGGTCGAGGTGGTGGACGAATCGGCGCGCCGCTCCGAGTCCGGGGCAGAGACGGTGGAAGCCGCCCGCGAGGCGTTCCTGGCCATCGGCGGGTCGGTGTCGCAGGTCACCAGCCAGGTGTCAGACGTGCTGGTGGCGATCGAGGCCGTACGCGACGGGGCCCGCCAGATGACCAACAGCCTGACCGAGGTGGCCGCAGTCTCCGAGCAGTCCTCTGCAGCAGTCGAGCAGGTGTCGGCCTCCAGTCAGGAGACAACCGCCTCAACCGCCGAGATCGTGACCTCCGCCGAACGACTGTCCACAACCGCCGGTGAGCTGGAACGCCTGGTAGCGCGCTTCCGGGTGGCAGCCGACTAGCCGGCTGCCCCGGCAGCCACCTGCTGCCACGTCCGCCCGCTGCGAACGCTCGCCGGCTGCTCTGCCACGACATCGGAACCTGGCCGCGCTGCCGAGTCGACCGCCTTGACCAGAATCCAGCTCTGCTCGCCGGTGTGGGTCAGCCCGAACCGCCCCGCCAGCTTGTGGCCGTGTAGCTCGAACGACACGTGGTCGGGCTGGTCACGCGTGATCTCGACGGTACCTTCATCCCAGACGATCACCGCCCCCGACCCTCGGGTGCTGCCCTCGTGCACCCCCTCGAACTCGCCGGCGGCGAGCGAGTGATCGTCCACCGCGACCGCCAGCCGACGCACCGCCGGATCCATCGACGGCCCCTTGGGCACCGCCCACGACCGCAGCACGCCGCCCGCCTCGAGGCGCAGGTCGAAGTGCAGGGTGGTGGCGTCATGGAGTTGCACGACAAAGCGGGCCATACCTGCGGATACTCTACGACCGGTCATGCCCGACGACGATCTCGAACAGCTCCAGCATCAGGCCCGAGCGCTGGGCCTGGAGCTGAGCCTGATCGGGTTCGACCCGTGGACGGTGATGGGGCTTGCGCTCGACACCGACGGATCGACCCCGGTCGAGTTCTGGCGGGCGGAGCTGGCCCGCGACGGCGATCGGATCCTGTTCGAGGTGCGCGACACAGCCGCCGCCGCCGCGCAGGCGGCTCTCGACGAGTATCGCGTCCAGAACCCTGACTTAGACGACTCTGCGGGGATCGGCCACACCAGGTCGAAGCGTTCCAGCACCAGCTCTGTATCGTCGCTGACCGGCGCGCCGATCGAGGCGAAGAACTGGATGTGGGCGTCGCGCCAGTACCTGAGGCTGCGATCGCCCTCGCCCTCGGTCCAGGCGAACTGCTCGTCCACGTCACCGAACCGGCGTAGCTCCACGGCGGTGGTCCGGATCACGCACAGCGGCGCCCCGTCACCGTCGAGGATCACGCTGTAGTCGCCCACCGCCGGCATCGGTTCGCTGCCGTCTGCGTACTCCGACAAGAGGCCCGCGGTGGCGCGCTTGGGCCCGTCTCGCACCAGTCGACCCAGCTCGCCGGCCATCTCGGGCGAATCTCCGAATCCCCAGGCGGTGTACTCGCCGTGGGCCCCCGTCTCGCGCGTGAACTGCGACCAGAACGCCTCGACGGCGGCGCTCATCGCCGAAACCGCTCCTTCACCTCGCGTTCCAGCTGGCGCTTGCTTTCCCGGTCGGCGATCGTGCGGCGCTTGTCCACGCCCTCCTTGCCCTTGGCCAGGCCCAGCTCCAGCTTCACCCGTCCGTTGGAGAAGTACAGCGACAGCGGCACCAGCGTGTTGCCGCGCTCCGCCACCCGGCTTGCGAACTGCTCGATCTCGCGCCGGTGGAGCAGCAGTTTGCGGTCGCGCAGCGGATCGTGATTCTGGATGTTTCCCTGTTTGTAGGGTGCGATGTTCGCGCCCACCAGGAACAGCTCCCCACCCCGCGCCACGGCGTAGGCCTCGCGGATATTGCCGCCGCCGTCGCGCAGCGACTTGACCTCGGTTCCGGTCAGCGCCAGGCCGGCCTCGACCCGTTCGAGGATATGAAAGTCGTGCCGGGCCTTGCGGTTCTCGGCGATCAGTTTTCGGGGTGCGTCAGCCATTCCGCTTAAAGTCTATGCCGCGGTCGGTTCCAGGCCGCGCAGCCGCTGGGACAGGATGAACAGCGCCCCCGAGCCCATCAGCAGCAGCGCACACAAGGTGAACCCGACCGTGTAGCCCTGATGCTGGCAGAGATAGCCGACCAGCGGAAACAACCACAGCATCTGGATCGAGAAGCCGCCCTCGGCGATCGACATCGAGGTCGCCCGGTACTCCGAGCGGGTGTTGTGCTGAAGATAGGTCGAGAGCGTCACGTACACCAGCTCGGGAGCGCCGGCGACGATCATCAGCACCACCACCGGCAGTGCCAGTCCCGGCAGCGACGGGCCGATCATCAACGCCAACCCGGCCGCTCCGGTGGCGACCGTGACCGACACCGGCATCGGCACCCGCTCGCCGATCCGGCCGCCCACCCAGCTGAAGCCCGCGCCCACCAGCATGGCGCTGCCCAGCGCGAATCCGAGCATCGTGTCGGTGGCGCCCCGCGAGGCGTAGAACGGGGCGATGTAGAACCACCAGGCGGTGTTCGCCGCCCAGTAGAGACTCCACGCGAACGTGAGCGTGGCCAGTCGCGGCGACCGGCGCAGCGCCCCCAACCCACGCTGCGCCACCGACACGCCGCTGCCCACCTGGCTGCGGTCATCCTCCGGCAGCTTGAGCGCGATGGCAGAGGCGACCAGCGCGCACCCGGCGGTCAGGAAGAAGGCGGCCGGCCGCGACCAGTAACTCGCGATCAGCCCGCCGGCCATATAAGAGATCGCCGTGGCGAACTGAAACACCGCCCACAGACCGCCCAGCATCCGGGGAAACTGGGCCTGGGCGTCGTCATGCGCCAGCGAGTCGAACAGATAGGCCTCGTCGGTGCCGGTGCGAAGCGCGAAGCTGATGCCGTGCACCGCCCCGGCCAGACAGATCAACCCGAAGGTCGGCGCAAAGACGTACCCGAGCTCTCCCAGCGCGGTGAACATCCCGGCCATCACCATCATCCGCCGTCGCCCCAGCGAGTCGGCCAACGCGCCCGTCGGTACCTGCGCGGCCAGCATGCCGACGTGCAGGCTGGCCTCGACCAGCCCGAACTCGGTCAGCGTGAGACCGCGGGAGAGCAGGTACACCGCCCAGATGGGACCGGTGAAGGCGATACCGCTGAACAGCTGGTAGAGCCGGAAGATCGAATGTGATCGCGCGTTCACAGCACCTCGAGAAGTTGCCAGGGAGACGGGGGTTCAGGAGCGCCGGGCCCGTTTTTGGGCAGGCTGACGCAAGACCCCGCTCAGTGTGAGACGCGCGAAATGGCGAAGCGCAGCAGGACGAGCACATGGGTATGCGGGCTGCGGGTGACCATTGCGGCGATCAGGATAGCAGCAGCGCGGCGAATGCCGCCAGATCGGGCAGGTCGTAGCTGACCTCGCCCGGCCGAGGCTGAAAACCCGAGCCCTTGCCGGTACGCACCAGGCAGGTGCGCATCCCCAGCGCCGCGGCCGGCGCCAGGTCGCTGCGCAGATCGTCGCCCACCATCACCGTCTGTGAGGCCTGCGCCCCGCACACCTCAAGCGCCACTTCGAAGATTCCCGGCGATGGTTTTGCCACCACCACCGCCTGCACGTCGGCGGCGTACTCGAGCGCGGCCACGATCCCACCCGCGTCCATCGCCGGCCCCTCCAGCGTCGGCCACCATCGGTTGCGCTGCATCGCAACCAGAGGCGTTCCGCCCATCAGGGCCTTGAAGGCGGCGTCCAGCTGGGGATAGGCGGTCTCGGCGGTGGGGCCGGCCACCACGATCACACCCGCAGCATCCGGGCTCGCGACCAGCTGCACGCCCTCGAACTCGGGCACCGCGCCCTGCTCGCCGAGCAGATACACCGAGGCACCCGGATACTCCCGCGCGACCCAGGCGGCGGTGGCCGAAGCCGCTGTCACCACCCGCTCGCGCGGCATCTCGACTCCCATCGTCGCAAGCCGCTGGGAGATGTCATCGCGGGTGCGCCCGGTGGTGTTGGTCAAAACCGCCAGCTCGAATCGTGCGGCCCGCAGCCCCGCCACCGCATCGGCAGACCCCGGCAGCACCTGCCAGTCGACGTGCAGCACCCCCTCCATGTCGAGGATCACTGCCGCCGGGCGGGTACTCATCTCAGCGTCGCCGCCAAAATCTGGCCGGCGATGGGCGCGGCCACTTCGCCTCCCACCCCGCCGCCGGCCACCAGCACCGCCACCGCAACGCGAGGATGGTCGGCCGGTGCAAAGGCGATGAACCAGGCGTCGGTCGGGCGTTTGATGCCCACCTCGGCGGTGCCGGTCTTGCCCGCCACCGTGAACCCGGAAACGGCGGCGCCGGTGCCGGTGCCCTCGGTCACCACCGCCTCCATCATGGTGCGCACCTGCTTGGCGATGTCGGCGCTGAGCACGCGGCGATCGGGCTGGTGATCGGCGATCCGGTCGGGTGAATGCACGATGTAGGGCGCGCGGTAGATGCCGCGCGACCCGATCGTGGCCGCCACTGAGGCCATCTGCAGTGAGGTCGCCCCCACGCCGCCCTGGCCGATGCCGGCCGTCCCGAGTGAGAGATCCGAGCTCATCTGACTGGCTCTGGGAGTGATGCTCTTGGGCACGGGGTAGCGGATCGTGCCCTTGCGGTTGAAGCCAAACCGATTCGCCATCGCCACCAGCCGGCGAGCGCCGACCTGATCGGCCACCGGAGCAAACACCGAGTTGCAGCTGACGGCGAAGGCCAACAGGAACGACCCCCCGCATGACTCCTTGTGGAAGTTGTGAAGCCGCCAGCCGTTCAGCTCGACATAGCGGGCGTACGGGTAGGTGGTGTAGAGGGTCGCCACCTTGGAGCTCAGCGCCGCGGCCGCGGTTACGGTCTTGAACGACGAGCCGGGCGGCTGCAGCACCTCCATGCCCAGCCCGACCGAAGCCTCCACCGCACCTGACTTGGGGTCGAGCACGACCGCCCCGCCGTACCGCCCACCCAGTGCGTCGGCCACGTCGTGCTGGACGTGGATGCGAAGCGTGGTGACCACGTCCTCGGGCTTGGCACCGGGGCGCTCGCCCAGCGACCGGGCCGCGCCGGCCTTGGAGACGGCCTGGAGATCGATCGTGGGGCGGCCGCCGAGCACGCCGTCAAGCGACTGCTCCAGCCCCGCCTGGCCGTACGGTCGGTGTGCGGGCCAGCCCTTGGCGACCCGGGCCGCCACCCGATCGGCGGCGGGAGTCTTGACGTACCCGGTGACGTCCGAGAACGCTGAGCCCTGCGGGTAGACGCGGTTGGAGGCCGGGCCACTGGCCAGGATCTCGCCGTCGCGGGCGCGGATGGCCCCGCGGGTGTACGGCGCCTTGGTGTGCGTGCGCAGGTGCTCACCCGGCTCCAGGCCGGGGAACACCAGCTGCAGGCGCCCACAGCACCCGGAACCCGGCGGGCGCGGTCACCAGCCGCAGGTGGAGCGTCTGGTGCACATGTCCGAACACGCGGGTGTTGGCCACCACCGGAACCGTCGCGACCCCGGCCACCACGTGGGTGGGGCCGACCGGGTACACGCGCTTGAGCGAGGCCACGTCGGCGGCCTGCTGGTAGGCCTGCTCGAATGCGCCCAGCGGGATCGCCCGGCGGGAGCGGGGCGCGATCAGCTTGTACATGCCGGCGTAGTCACCTGCACGCCAGGCGGTGACGAATGCTCGGGCGGTGTCGGCCGGATGCGGTTGTTCTTCGGCCGAGCTCTTTTCGACCGATGTCTTCCACACGACGCCGGCGGCCGCCAAAACGACCGCGACCAGCGCGAATCCCAGAACCCAGCGCAGCCACCTGCGCCCACCATGTGCCCGTTCCATCGTCACATTTTGCCTGAGGTCGCCGGTTCCAGAGCCACACGACCGCGCAGCCTGTCAATCGAACGCACAGAAACGGTCAGCTCGTCGCCAACCCGCAGGCGATGGCCGCTGCGGACACCCACCAATGCCACTCCGTGCTCATCCAGCTCGTACCGGTCGTCTTCCATGGTGCGCACCGGCAGCAGGCCCTCGAACGCGTCGGCGAAGCGAACGAACGCCCCGAACCCGGCGACACCGGTCACCGCGCCGTCGAAGTGCGAGTCCCAGCCCAGGTGGTAGAGCCGGTCGTGCAGCAGATGCGCGAGGCAGATGGCGGTGCCGCGCCGCTCCACCGCCGCAGCCTCACGCTCGCGCGCGGAAGTATGCACCGCCAGTTCGGCCAGCTCGCCGCCACGGTGGTCGTCCCCCGCAGCGGCAGCCAGCCGGTGCAGCAGGGCGCGGTGGCAGACGAGGTCGGGGTAGCGTCGGATCGGCGAGGTGAAGTGGCAGTAGGCACGGCTGGCAAGTCCCGCATGGCCGAGGTTTTGGGGGTCATACCGGGCCAGCCGAAGCGTCCTTAGCACCAGCGAGGTGAGTCCTTCGCGACTGGCCGGGCGGCGGCGGGCGTGGCGGTCGATCGCCACCGCCAGCTGGGCCACATACAGCGACGCCTGATGACCGTCGTGCAGCTCCGGCAGCGGTGGTGTGGCCACGTCGAGCGCTTCCAGCCGCTCTACCAGGGACTCGACCGCCTCGGGCTCCGGCGGCTCGTGCACCCGAAAGAGCGTGGGCTCGCCACGCTGATCGAGGTACTCGGCGACCGCTTCGTTGGCACGCACCATCAGCTCCTCGATCATCCGGTGAGCCGCGGTCGCAGCTCGATCGGTGTGCACGTCGGCGACCCGTCCCTCGGCGAATTGGAGCACCGTCTCGGCGGTCACCAGGTCGAGTGCGCCGGCCTGGAGCCGAGCGTCTCGGTAGTCGCCGGCTGCCGCGGCCGCCGCCCGCACCGCCGCCGTCAGCTCGGGACTCTCGGCCTCGCCGCCTGCCAGCACCGCGTCGGCCTGCTCGTAGGTGAGCCGGTGGTCGCTTCGAATCAGCGTGCGCCGAAACACGGGGGCGCCGCCGGCAGGGTCGAGCGTGACTGTGACCGCGCGGCGATCGTCTCCGGGTGAGAGGCTGCAGGCGCCGTCGGAGAGCTCCGACGGCAGCATCGGGTCAACCCGGCCGGGAAGGTACACCGAGGTGGCCCGGTCCTCGGCATCGAGGTCGAGATCCGACCCCGGCGCGACATAGGCCGCCACGTCGGCGATGTGCACCAAGACACGAGGCGAAGGCGTCTGAAAGTCGACCGTCAAGGCATCGTCGAAGTCCTTGGCGGTGGGCGGATCGACCGTGAAGGTCAAAAGGTCGCGCAGATCCAGCCGGTCAGGCTCGAGCCGGTCGGGCTCGACGATCGCAACCGGCGCCTGTTCCAGGTCGGCCACGCCTGTGTCCAGCGCCACCGCCTCCATCACCGCGTGGATGTCGTCAGGGCTGCCGATGTGCGCCAACAGGCGGCCGTTGCCGCGGTTGGTCGGCTCAACCGCCACCAATTCCCCCTCGCCCACCTCAGCCATCGCCCGGCGACCGAGCGTGAGCGGCTCCCCCGGCTCGAAGTACGGCTCGGCAACCGCGACTCGCCCTCGGCGGGCGACTACAGCGACAATCACAGGCTCTCAGACGCGCAGGAACCGGCGCAGCGTCAACACCGAGCTGAACGCCCCCAGGACGAGACCGAAGCCGGCCAGCAGCAGCATCAAGGTAAACACGCCGACCGATCGCACCGGATCCGTCAGCCCCTCCTGGATGCTGTTGAGCGCGACGTAAACGATCGAGAGCAGGGCCAGCGCCGCGACCGACCCCGACACGCCCGGTGATCATCCCCTCCAGCATGAACGGCAGGCGCACGAACGAGTTGGTCGCGCCCACCAGCTTCATCACCTCGATCTCGCGCCGACGGGCAAAGATCGAGAGCCGGATCGTGTTTTGGATCAGCACCACCGCCGCCACCGCCAGCAGGATCATCAGCGCGGTGAGGAAGTACAGGATGTACTTGGTGGTATTCAGCACCCGCTTGGTGATCTGGGAGCCATAGGTCACACAGGGCGGGGCATCGCAGGAATGCACGGGTGCCACCCGGCCGACCTCGGCCGCCACCAGGCTGGCCTTGGCGGGATCGGTCAGCTTCAGCCAAAACGACGGCGGGAACGGGTTGTATCCGATCTCCTTGGCGCTCTCGCGCATGCTGGGGCTGACGGTTTTCAGCGCCGCGGCGGGCGACACGTAGGTGACGGTCTTGACGTAGGGCAGCTGCTTGATCTCGTTCAGCAGGTCACCGCGCTTGACCACCGTCTGGGGGTCGTTGCTGCCATAGTCGGAGGTGCTGACGTAGGCCTTCACGGTGATGTCGTTACGAACCCCGTTGGTGTAGTCGTACACCCACTTGCCCACCGTGACGGTCACGCCCAGCAGAAACGTGACGATCAGCACGGTCACGACCGCGGCCAGCGTTGTGGCGGCATTGCCGCGAATCGAGTTGATCGCCTCGGCCAGGAAGAATCGCCACTTCATGCCTGGTACCCTCCGCGCCGGTCGTCGCGCACGACCTTGCCGCCCTCGAGCTGGATCACGCGGCGGCGCATCTTGTCGACCATCTCGCGGTCGTGGGTGGCCATCACCACGGTCGTCCCGGCACGGTTGATGCGGTAAAGCAGCTGCATGATCCCCACCGACGTGTCCGGGTCGAGGTTGCCGGTGGGCTCGTCGGCGATCAAAAGCGGCGGATGGTTGACGAAGGCGCGCGCGACCGACACGCGCTGCTGCTCGCCACCGGAGAGCTCATGAGGCAGCCGATCGCTCTTGTCGGCCAGGCCGACCAGACCGACGATGTCGGGCACCTTGCGGCGGATCTCGGAGCGCGGCCGGCCCTGCACCTGCAGGGCGTAGGCGACGTTTTGGTAGACGGTGCGGTTGGGCAGGAGCTTGAAGTCCTGGAACACGCAGCCGATGTTTCGGCGCAGCACCGGCACCTTGGAACGCTTCAGCTTGGGCAGCGACTTGCCGCCCACGATCAGGTTGCCGGAGGTGACGTCGAGTTCTTTCAAGAGCAGCTTGATGAACGTCGACTTGCCCGAGCCGGACGGGCCGACCAGGAAGACGAACTCGCCCTTGTCGATCTGCACCGACACGTCGTCGAGGCCCACCACCCCGCCCTGGTACTCCTTGATGACGCTCTCGAACACGATCATCGCCGACGAGGCTGGGCGAGCCGCCGCCTCGATAGGCGCAGCCAAAGTCGGTGTAGGCGCCGTGTCAGGGCGCTCGTGCAGGCGGATTTCCTCGGTCACTGAGAGACGTACTTCGCGCTGGAGTAGGCGAATTCCTGTCGAGTCAGGGTACCTGTGCCACATGTGAGGCGCAAACCGGTACCGCGGGTTTTTGGGTTAACCATGCTGTATCGCGTCGCCCCGACCGCCTGCAGCCTACGAGGTTGCGCGCTGAAGCAGGAAGGCGCGGATCAGCTCGTCCAGATCGCCGTCCAGCACTCCCTGGGCGTTGCCGATCTTGACCTCGGTGCGGTGGTCGTTGACCATCGTGTAGGGGTGCAGCACGTACGAGCGGATCTGACTGCCGAACGAGATGTCCTGGCTCTCACCCCGCTCCTTGGCGAGCGCCGCGGCCCGCAGCTCGTGCTCGCGCTCGATCAGGCGCGACTTGAGGATCCGCATGGCCTGGGCCTTGTTCTGGAGCTGCGAGCGCTCGTTCTGACACTGCACCACGATGTTGGTGGGGATGTGGGTGATCCGCACCGCCGAATCGGTCTTGTTGACGTGCTGGCCACCGGCGCCCTGGGCGCGGTAGGTGTCGATGCGCAGGTCGGCCTCGTCGATGTCGACATCCACGTCGTCGTCGACCAACGGAGCCAGCTCCACCTGGGCGAAGCTGGTATGGCGGCGGTGGGCTGAATCGAATGGGGACAGGCGCACCAGCCGGTGGACGCCCTTCTCGGCCTGCATCAACCCGTAGGCGTTCTCGCCGGTGAGTGTGAAGGTCGCGCTCTTGAGCCCGGCTTCCTCGCCCGGCGTCGCCTCCAGGATCTCGGTCTTGAAGCCTCGCCGCTCGGCCCATCGCAGGTACATCCGCAGCAGCATCTCGGCCCAGTCCTGGCTGTCGGTGCCGCCGGCGCCGGCGTGCACGCCCACCACCGCCGGCCCGGCATCGAACTCGCCGTTGAAGAGCGCGGCCTCCTGCATCCGCTCGACCTCGGTGGCGAGCTGGCGCAGGGTGCCGTCCAGCTCCGTCCGCCACTCGGGGTCGGCCTCGGCCATCTCCACCATCGAGTCCAGCTCAGCCGCCTCGGCGGTCAGGCGATGGAACGTCTCCAGTCGGCGCTGCACCGCCGCCAGCTCGGCCGAGACGCGGGCGGCCTTGCGCTGGTCGTCCCAGAAGCCCTGGGCCAGCGTGGCCTGCTCCAGCTCGTGTTTTCGCTCTTCCAGTTGAGCGGGGTCAAAGGTAATCACGAACCCAGTGAAGCTGGGCTCTGAGCTCCTCGACCGCGATCCGCAGATCCTCGAGCGAGCGCGGCTCGTCGACGTTAAGCGCCATGGCAGCGCTTGTATTTCTTCCCTGACCCACACCAGCAGGGATCGTTGCGGCCGACGGTCTTCTCGGGATCAAGCTGACGCTGCTCGACGATCGGCGGCGTGTACGGCTCGCCATCGTCCTCTTCGGGCGTATAGCCGGCGGCGATCGCCTCCAGCGAGGCGGCGTCGGCGTGCAGGTACTCCAACCCTCGCTCGGGCTGCTGCTCGAATTGCGGCGTCTGATCGAGCTCGACCTCGGCGTGCATCAGGCCGCGCACAGCCTCCTGCTTGATCAGCTCGTTCATCTCCTCGAACATGAGCGTGCCCTCGCTCTTGTACACCACCAGCGGATCCTTCTGGGCATAGCCCTGCAGGCCCACGCCCTGGCGGAAATACTCCATGTTGTCGAGGTGCTCGCGCCAGCGCGTATCCATCACCTGCAGGACGATCCAGCGCTCGATGTTGCGCGGCAGCTTCTCGTCCATCTCGCCCCACGCCCGCTCGCGCTCCTCGTAGTAGGCGACGGCGTCGTCGAACACGATGTCGAGCAGGTCTTCCCGCGAGGTCTGCTCGTGATCGAGCGCCGCCAGATCCACCCGCACCGGGTAGATCGAGTGCAGCGCCGCGCGCATCCCGTCCCAGTCCCACTCTTCGGAGTACTCCCCCGCCATGTGGGCGTCGACCACCGCCTCGATCACGTCCTCCACCCAGCCCACCACGCTCTCACGGAGGTCTTCGCCCTCCAGGATCTGGCGGCGGCGGGCATACACCTGAGAGCGCTGGTCGTTGAGCACGTCGTCGTACTTGACGACGTTCTTGCGGTTGACGAAGTGGAACTCCTCGACCTTCTTCTGGGCGCGCTCGATCTGGTTGGTGAGCATCTTGGCTTCGATCGGCTCGCCGTCGGTCGGCCCCAGCTTGTCCAGGATCTTGTACATGCGGTCGCCGGCAAACAGGCGCACGACCTCGTCCTGGGCCGACAGGTAGAAGCGGGTCTCTCCCGGATCCCCCTGGCGGCCGGAGCGGCCGCGCAGCTGGTTATCGATCCGGCGCGACTCGTGCCGCTCGGTGCCCAGCACGTACAGGCCGCCCTGATCGAGCACGCCGTCGCCCAGCTTGATGTCGACGCCGCGGCCGGCCATGTTGGTGGCGATCGTGACCGCCCCCAGCTGCCCGGCGTCCTCGATGATGGTGGCCTCGCGCTCGTGGTTCTTGGCGTTCAGCACCTCGTGCTGGATGCCGCGGCGCTCCAGCAAGCCGCGAGAGATGCTCGGAGACCTCAACCGAGATCGTCCCCACCAGCACCGGCTGGCCGGTGCCGTGACGCTCGACGATGTCCTCGATCGCGGCGGCGAACTTCTCTTCCTTGGTCTTGTAGATCTGGTCGTTCTGATCGAGCCGCACCATCGGCCGGTGGGTCGGTACCGGCACCACCTCGAGGGCATAGATCTCATGGAACTCGTTGGCCTCGGTCAAAGCCGTGCCGGTCATGCCCGAGAGCTTCTCGTACATCCGGAAGTAGTTCTGAATGGTGACGGTGGCGACCGTGATGTTCTCGTCTTGGATGTTCAGGCCCTCTTTGGCCTCGACCGCCTGGTGCAGGCCCTCGGACCAGCGCCGGCCTTCCATCTTGCGACCGGTGAACTCGTCCACGATGTGCACCTCGCCGTCCTCGACGACGTACTCCACATCGCGGTGGTACAGCTCTTTGGCCTTGATCGCCTGGATCAGGTGGTTCACCAGCTGGCCGTTCTCGGCGGCGTACAGGTTGTCGACCCGAAGCGCCTTCTCCACCTTGGACACGCCCTCCTCGGTGGGCGCCGCCGTGTGCATCTTCTCGTCGACCTCGTAGTCATTCTCGGGCTCGAGCTCGGCCACCGCGCGGGCAAAGGCGTAGTACGTCTCGGCCGCGGCCTCGGGCTCACCCGAGATGATCAGCGGCGTACGGGCCTCGTCGATCAGGATCGAGTCGACCTCGTCCACGATCGCAAACCAGTGCCCCTTCTGCACCGTCCACTCCATGGTCGGCGCCATGTTGTCGCGCAGATAGTCGAAGCCGAACTCGGAGTTGGTGCCGTAGGTGATGTCCGAGGCGTACGCGGCCCGCCGCTCGTCCTCGGGCATCATCGCCTGGATCACGCCCACCGACACGCCCAAGGCCTCGTAGATCGGGCTCATCCAGGCGGCGTCGCGGCGGGCGAGATAGTCGTTGACCGTGACCAGATGAACGTTCACGCCCGCCAGGGCGTTGAGATACAGCGGCAAGGTGGCGACCAGCGTCTTGCCCTCGCCGGTCTTCATCTCGGCGATGCGACCCTCGTGCAGCACCATCCCGCCGACCAGCTGAACGTCGAAGTGGCGCATACCCATGGTGCGCTTGGATGCCTCTCGGACTGCGGCAAACGCCTCGGGCAGAATGCTGTCCAGCTCTTCGCCGGCCTCGAACCGCTCCCGGAACTCGACCGTCTTGGCGGCCAGTTGCTCGTCGCTCAGCTCTTCCAGCTCGGGCTCGAAGGCATTGATCTCGGCGACTCGCTGCTCGAGCCGTTTGAGGGTGCGGCCCTCTCCTGTCCTCAGAATCTTTTGGAAGACGCTCATCGCGGTTGGATGGTACCAACCGAAGGTTGGGCCACTCTCACCCGGCCCTCACTCGGCGCGGGCGGGCTCGATCAGGCCGTACTGCCCGTCGCGGCGCTTGTAGATGACGTTGATCTCGTCGGAGTCGGCATTGGTGAAGACGAAGAAGTCGTGGCCGATCAGCTCGAGCTGGAGGGCCGCCTCCTCGGCGCCCATCGGCTTCATGATGAACTGTTTCTGCTTCACGATCACGGCGGTCTCCTCGTCGGACGGGTCGGGCGCCTCGGGCGGCGGGGAGCTGGGCTCCGCAGGCGCGTGGTGGTGTGCACGACGGCTGCGCCGGTTGCGGTAGCGCTTGGCCTGGCGCTCGAGCTTCTCGGCAACCAGATCGATCGAGGCGTACATGTCCTGGGACGACTCTTTGGCGCGCAGCACGGGCCCTTTTGTCCACACAGTCGCCTCGGCGACCTGATCGGCGGCAATGCTCGGATTGTGCTCAACGCCCAACTCCAGCTCGCACCGGCTGTCGTCCGAGAGGTGACGGGCGATCTTGCCGAGCTTCTTCTCGGCATGCGAGAACAGTGCATCAGTGACGTCGACGTTTCGCCCCTTCACCTGCAGGTTCATCGGCATCTCCTCAATGCGGACACGGCCTGAACGATACCGTCGATGGCACGCCGGTGCGACCCGATGGCGCCCCCAGCCGAATTCGACGCTCGTCCTGGGGGCTGAGTTCGACGGTCAGCCTGGAAACCCGTTCCATCACATGCGCGAGTGCGCTTCTGGCCGACGCCGTCTCACCTTCGCGACCGTCTCGCGCAGCGCTCAGCTCCAGCCGGTCGAGCAGCACCAGCGCCGCCGTGAGCACCTGCAGGATGTGGTCGTGCAGCTCGTCGGCGGCCATCCGCCGAACGCGTTCGGCCTCCAGCTGTGCCGATCGCTGGGCGGTGATGTCGACCAGCACTCCCTCGCGCGTGCCGGAAGCCGACACGATCTCCGTGTCGTCCACCCACACCGTGGCGCCGGAGGCGGCGATCAGTCGGTACTGGCCGCGGAACTCCGCGCCGGCAGCGACCGCCTGGGCGTGTTCCTGGCTGACGCGATCACGATCCTCGGTGTGGATGTGCTCGCTCCATCGCTGTGTGCCGACCCACATCTCCGGTCGGTGGCCCGTGACGCGCTCGAGCCAGGGGCTGACGTGGCCGACGCTCCCGGACCGCTCGTCGATCCGGTAGCTCACGATCGGAAGATCGTCCGCACACGTTTTCCTCACGAGATCCCGCAACGCCGTGACCATGGACCCTCCTGCACTAGAGGCGCTCTTGCTGACCTGAACCCTGGCTCGACGTTAGCAGAGCTCTTTGCGGTTTCGGCTCCCCGGTTTGGAGTAATCGCGAATGCTCATGCCCGGGCGAGCGTGGCCGCCTCGACACGACCGGCGCCGGCCCGTCGGAGGGCGTGGGCGCAGGCCTCGAGCGTGGCCCCGGTGGTGTGCACGTCGTCCACCAGCAGCACGAGGGCGGCGCCGGGGCGATCGCTCGGAACGACTCCCGCACGTTCGCGCGGCGAGAGCGCAGATCGAGGCCTCGTTGGGGTGGCCGGCGCCCGCGCTGGCACAGCAACTCGCTCACGGGCAGCGACCAGCGGCGACCCAGCTCGACCGCCAGCAGCTGTGGAGGGTGATAGCCCCGGCGGATCAGCCGGTAGCGGTCGGGCGGCACCCAGGTGATGGTGTCGACCGCCGGCCGCTCCAGCACCATCACCATCAGCCCCGCGGCATGGTCTGCCAGGCCGCGCATGCCTCCGTCCTTGAGCGCGTGCACCAGCCGCGGCGTGTCATCCTGGTAGTGCAGCGCGGCCCGGGCTCGTTCGAAACCCAGCCGCCGATCGCGGCACTCGAGGCAGTTGCGCACGACGGTGTTCTCGGGGACGTCGGGTGCGGCCGACCCGCAGCGCTCGCAGACCGCCCCCATCACCAGTGGCAGCCCGGCCAGGCAGGGCAGACACACCGGGCTGATGCCGCAGCCGTTGCACAGCGCGCACACCGGCGGTGCGATCAAGTCGAGCAGTTGCATACGCCGACGATAACCAGCAGATCACCGCAGGAGTCACCGGCCGCGTGCCGGTTCAGTCCAGATATTGCGCGGCGTGGCGGGCGATCTCGGGGCGTCGCCGCTCCAGCTCGGCCGTGTCCTTCACCGGCAGGAAGCGCGACCGCTGTCCCTCCCGCGGGACGTGCACAAAGCGCGACTCAAGTGCGCTGGTGAGCTCGCCGATCAGCCGTTCGAACTGCACCGCCGGCCGCCCGTCGACCTGCTTTTCGACGACGAAGTACGTCCACTCGAAGTCGAGCTGCAGCAGCGCCTGGACGTCGACGATGAAGGTGTTGGTGTTGAACACCGTGACCGTCGCAGGGTCAAACGACGGCGGCAGCCGAAACTCCTCCAAGATCACCGGCCGGTCGTTCCAGCGCACCGGGATCCCGCCCCGATCCGAGCCCACCTTCTCCACCACTTCCACCGTCACCGGGGCGGGCTGGCGGATGTGCCAGCCCAGCAGCGCCGGATCGACGTTGGCACCAAGGTTGTCCAGGTTGGCAATCCACAGGTAGCGGCCACCGGCATCGGCGAACTGCTGGAGCCGATCGCGGGCACGAATCGCGTCCACCAGGTCGCCGTGCCCGGTTGCGTGTGGGCTCGGCCGCCCATCAGCCTCATAAAACAACGTCTTCTCCGGCGTCAGCCGCAGACTCACGTTCTGCCTCACGGCGTCCACCGCGGTGCCGTCCAGGCGGCTGCCAAGCTCCGTCCTGATCGGATCGTCGGTGGCATGGCTGGTGAGCAACCACAGCGGCAGCGAACTCCCCGCCACGCGGCTCCAGTGATCTCGCTCAGCCAGCCGCAGGTCGAGGAAGGTGTGTCCATCCACGGCTTCGATCAGCGCCTTCACCACACCGCCCATGCGCGTCGCCATCCCGCCGGCCAGCACAACCAGTGCCAGCTCGCCGGCCTCGAGTGCCTGCATTCCCACGGCCGCCAGCTCTCGCTCGGCCGCGCTGCCGTGCTCGGGTAGCTCCCGCACGTCGCCCGGCGCCGGCGGCAGCACCGCGCCCTTTACCCAGTTTCGTTCGGGGCCGTGCCCGATCGTCTGCGACCACGCGATCAGCTGCTCGGGGTCGAAGCCGTCGGCGGAGAGCTCGGCTGCCAACTCGGGATCGAGCCGGGCCAGCTCGTCCCGCAGATCACCCGACAAGCTGAAACGGCGGTCGCAGCACGCCGTCCTCGGTCACGATCGCGCTGATGTTCTCGGCCGGGGTCACGTCGAAGGCGGCGTTGTACACCCCCACGTCGGCTGCCGAGTGCGACCCCAGCACCTCGTTCGGCGCCCGATGCTCGATCGGGATCTCGGCGCCGGTCGGTGTGCGAGGGGTCGATGGTCGAGGTGGGCGCGGCGATGTAGAACGGGATGCCGTGGGCGCGGGCAAGCACGCTCAGCCCGTAGGTTCCGATCTTGTTGGCGGTGTCGCCGTTGCGCGCGATCCGGTCGGCGCCGGTGATCACCACGTCGACCTTGCCCTGCGCCATCAGCCAGGCCGCGGTCGAATCGGTGATCAGGGTGGCGGCGATGCCCTCCTGCTGCAGCTCCCAGGCGGTCAGCCGCGCCCCCTGGAACAGGGGACGGGTCTCGTCCACCCACACGTGCAGCTGCGGATCTCGCCGGTGGGCCGAGCGCACCACTCCCAGGGCGGTGCCGTAGCCGCCGGTGGCCAGCGCCCCGGCGTTGCAGTGCGTCAGCACCTGCGCTCCGGCCCGCAGCAGCTCGGCGCCGTGATCACCGATACGCACGCACCGCTCGACTTCCTCGCGGTGGAGCTCCCCCGCGGCGGCCACCAGCGCCGCCCGCAGCTCCGCGACGTCGGCGTAGGGCTCGGCGGCAACCGCGCGCATGCGCTGGATCGCCCAGCCCAGATTGATCGCTGTGGGACGCGCTCCGGCCAGACCGACGGCGGCGCGTTCGACGTGAGCGCGAAGCTGGTCGAGTGATTCGGTGTCGTCGCTGACCGCCGCCAAGGCGACGGCGTAGGCTGCGGTCACCCCGATGGCCGGCGCACCGCGCACCACCATGCCGCGGATGGCCTCGATCACGTCCTGCCAGTTGGTGTACCGGCGCTCAACCAGCTCGCCGGGAAGCCGGGTCTGATCCAGCAGCACCAGCGCGTCGGGCTCGAGCCGGACGATCGCCTCTGGGGTGAGGCCCACTGCAGTGGACATCGTGCCCGCTCTAGGTCCCCTCGTCCCAGGACGAGAGGTATGCGGCCTGCTCGGACGTGAGCGTATCCAGGGCGACGCCCATCGCCTCGAGCTTGAGCCGCGCGACCTCGGCGTCCAGCTCCGCCGGGACGGTGTAGACCTCGTTGCGCAGCTCGGCGTGGTGCTTGCACACCCACTCGGCCGAGAGCGCCTGGTTGGCGAAGCTCATGTCCATCACCGACGCCGGATGGCCCTCGGCTGCCGCCAGATTGACCAGACGGCCGTCGGCCAGCAGGTACACCCTGCGACCGTCACCCAGGTCGAACTGCTCCACGCCCGGCCGGGCGACCGACCTGGACACGGCCAGCTCGCTCAGCGCCGGGATGTCGATCTCGACGTCGAAGTGGCCGCAGTTGGCCAGGATGGCTCCGTCCTTCATGACTTCGAAGTGCTCGCCGCGGAGCACGTGCTTGTCGCCGGTGGCGGTCACGAACACGTCTCCCAGCTTGGCCGCCTCTGCGATCGGCATCACCCGGAAGCCGTCCATCACCGCCTGCAGCGCGCGCAGCGGATCGACCTCGAGCACGATCACGTTGGCGCCCATGCCGCGCGAGCGCTCGGCCAGCCCGCGACCGCACCAGCCATAGCCGCCGATCACGAAGGTGCGGCCGGCGATCAGGATGTTGGTGGCCCGCATGATGCCGTCCAGCGTCGATTGCCCGGTGCCGTACCGGTTGTCGAAAAGATGCTTGGTGTTGGCCTCGTTGATGGCAACGATCGGGAATCCGAGCACGCCGTCGGCCTGCATCGCCCGCAGGCGGATCACGCCGGTGGTGGTCTCCTCGGTGCCCGCCAACACGTCGGCGAGGCGCTCGGGATAGCGCTGATGCATGGTCGAGACGACGTCACAGCCGTCGTCCATGGTCAGGTGCGGACCGTGGGCGATGGCGGCGTCGATGTGCTGGTAATAGACATCGTTGTCCTCGCCGTGGATGGCGTAGACGGCGATGCCGTACTCGTCGACCAGAGCGGCCGCGACGTCGTCCTGGGTGGAGAGGGGGTTGGACGCACACAGGAGTACGTCGGCGCCGCCGGCTTTGAGCGTGCGCATCAGGTTGGCGGTCTCCGACGTGACGTGCAGGCAGGCGGCCACGCGCTTGCCCTCGAGTGGTCGCTCGGTCTCGAATCGCGCACGGATCGCCGACAGCACCGGCATCTGCCGATCGGCCCACTCGATCCGGCGAACTCCTGCCTGGCGCCAACGCCATGTCGCGGACATGATTGGGGGTGGTTGTGCTCATGGAGCGTGACTATAGAGCGGCGGTGTGAGCCGCGCGCCGCCGTGGCGACGCCTCTAGGCCATGCGCGCCTTGAGCTCGGTGATCCGGGCGATCGGGCCCGGGTCGACGCCGCGCTCCAATCCGGCGTAGTAACTGACCCAGTCGCCCTGGGCAACGAGGGAGAACGCCCGCGCGGCCGGGGTGTCGCCGCGGCCCTCGACCACGTGCCGTCACCGCCGCGTCGCCGGCGATCAGTTCGCCGGGCCGCGTCGAGCATCGTCCAGTGTTCGCGGCCAGCTGATGCTGGTCACGCAGAAACACCGCCGCGAAGTTCCCGCCACGGGCACCGGCCCAGCCCTCGATCTCGTTGTGGCCGACCTCGGGGAACGCGTGACTGAAGGCGTGCATCTTCGCGTTCTCGTTCAGCTGGGTCTTCCACCGGTAGGCCACCACCGCCAGCGGGCCGGCGCCGTAGATCAGCGGGATCGTGCGTCGCCAGCGTCGCTCCCAGCTCCTGCGGCGGCATCCTGATCGGCCTGCTCGGCGCCCGTCGGCGGCCTGCTGGCCAGGCCCTCGGGCGCGAGCCCGGCGACCGCCAGGGCCTCGGCGGTGGCACCGAACAGGTATCCCAAGCGCCGCGCGCGGGATAGAGCCCGCTGGGCACCTGCGCAAACGGCGCGTCCCCACTCCTCCGCCAGCGTCACCA
Source organism: uncultured Actinomycetes bacterium (assembly GCA_963729195.1). Taxonomy (GTDB): domain Bacteria; phylum Actinomycetota; class Thermoleophilia; order Gaiellales; family JAICJC01; genus CAVPTL01. The sequence continues at coordinate 112,979 of CAVSNF010000019.1, read as the reverse complement.
AGCGTGCCGCCCGCGCCCACCGCGAGCACGCTCGCTCCGCGATCGTGGGCCTGGCGGGCGCAGGCCAGCGTCTCGGCCGTATCGCCCGAATAGCTGACGCACACCACCAGCGTGCCCGGGCCCGACGAAGGTCGGCACGCCGAAACCGCGCACCCGGGTGACCGGCACCGGGCAGGTGCCGGCGATGATGCCGCGCATCAGCTCGCCGCCCACCGCCGAGCCACCCATCCCCGCCAGCACGACGGCGGCCGGCATCGACAGACGCTCACCCGCGGCCACGCCGATGCGCCCGCCCTCGCGCAGCTGGTCGGGGAGCTGCTCGATCGCCCCCCGGATGTTGTCGCTGTCTACCACACCACTCCCTGGCTCGATTGATCACGGCATTCTCCACGATCGCACCGGACGGGACGCGCCCGTCGGCCAGCACCACCGAGCGGACAACCCTGGGCGCCGGCGCCGACCTCGGCCCGCAGGCCCGACCACCGAGCCGAAATCACCTGCGCCCCGGCTGCGATCGACCGCAGCGGGGTCGACCACCCCGCTTTCGCCCGAGCCGCTTCCAGGTTGGCTTCGAGATACGACGCGGGCGTTCCGATGTCGATCCAGCGGCAGTCCTGGGCGAAACCGAACAGGCCGTGCCCGACCAGCGGCGGAAACACCTCGCGCTCGATCGACACCTCGCGCCCGGGCGGCACAGCGGCGAGCACGTCGGGGTCGAGCACGTACGTGCCGGCGTTGATGGTGTCGCCGGGCGGCTCTGCCGGCGGCTTCTCGACGAACTCCGTCACCTCTCCGTCGGCCGCTGTCACCACCACTCCGTACCGGCTGGGGTCATCGACGGTGTGCAGCGCGAGCGTCGCGCGGGCTTGCAGGCGCGGTGGCTGGCCACCAGCGCGGTCAGGTCGAGGTCGGTGAGCACGTCGCCGTTACACGCCACGAACGGCTGCGACAGCCCTCCGCGAGGCCAGCGCGAGCGCCCCGGCCGTACCCAGTGGCTCGGGACTCGACGACGTACTCCAGGCGATCGCCGAAATGCTCGCGGATGTGATCGGGCTGGTAGCCACACGCGAGGATCACGCGGTCGATCCCGTGCGCGGCGAGATGATCGATCTGACGCTCCAGGAACGGCCGGTTGGCGATCGGCAGCATCGCCTTGGGCACGGTGTCGGTGAGCGGTCGCAGGCGCGTGCCGAGACCGCCCACCAAGACCACGGCGATCATGCCGGCGCGGGCGATCCCGGAGGGGCGATCCGGGTGACGTCGTCCGGATCGCTCGGCCGCCCCACCGACTCATACGCAAACCCCGCGGCGCGGGCGGCGGCGGGGTCGAGCAGATTGCGGCCGTCCACGATCAGCGGTTGGGCCATCGCCTCACGCACCGCCGGCGAGGCCAGCCCGCGAAACTCGTCCCACTCGGTCACGATCACGGCGGCGTCGGCACCCGTTACCGCCTCCAGCATCGATCCGGCCCGCTCCACCTGGGGATGCAGCAGATGGTCGGCGTTGGCCATCGCCACCGGGTCATACACCACCACCGTCGTGCCCTCGGCGCGCAGACGATCGCACAGCACCAGGCTGGCCGCCTCGCGCATGTCATCGGTATTGGCCTTGAACGCCAATCCCAGCACCGCCACACGCCGGCCGCGCAAGGGCCCCAGGTGCTTCTCCAGCTTCCCGACCAGGCGGCGCTTCTGCAGCTCGTTGACCTCGATCACCGCCGTCAGCAGCTGGAAGTGGTACCCCGTGTTCCCGGCCAGCTGCTTGAGCGCGCGGACGTCCTTGGGGAAGCACGAGCCGCCATAGCCGATGCCCGGCCGCAGGAAGTGCGGGCCGATGCGCGCGTCCAGGCCCATGCCCTGCGTCACCACCGAGACGTCGGCGCCGACCTCCTCGCACACGTTCGCGATCTCGTTGACGAACGAGATCTTGGCCGCCAGGAAGGCGTTGGAGGCGTACTTGGTCATCTCGGCCGAGGCCACGTCGGTGCGGATCACCGGCGCATCGATGCTGGCATACAGCGCCTCGACCGCGTCGCCGTGGGCAGGGTCGTAGTCACCGATCACGATCCTGTCGGGGTGGGCGAAATCGGTCACCGCACGGCCCTCGCGCAGAAACTCGGGGTTCGACACGTACGCGATCTCGCGGCCGGCGGCCTGCAGCTCCTCCCGCAGCCGATCGCCGGTACCGACCGGGACGGTGCTCTTCATCACCAGGATCAGCTGTTCGGACGCCCCGACAGCTCATCGATCACCGTGTGCACCCGCGACAGGTCGGCGTCGCCGGAGTGCATCTGGGGCGTGTCCACACACACGAACACGATCTGGCAGCGGCGCACCATCGGCTCGAGATCGAGCGTGAACTCGAGCCGCTCACGGTTTCGCTCCAGCACCGGCTCGACCTCCGGCTCGTAGATCGGCACCCGCCCGGCGCGCAGACCCTCGATCCGGTCGGCATCGATGTCGCGGCAGATCACGTCGTAGCCGAGATCGGCGAAACAGACGGCGGTGACCAGGCCCACGTAGCCAACGCCGATCACGCCGATCGGTTTCCCACCGATCGCGGCTCTGGGGTCGTTACTCATCGGTGGAGGCTGAGTATAAGGATCATCCGGCCCCGATTGCCGACGCTTGGCTCAGGAACTCACCCAGCGCCCGGCGGTAGACCCCCAGCGAGGCCACCTCGACGTACTCGTCCGGCCCGTGATGGCCCGCTCCGACCGGCCCGAACTCGGCGCTGGGAACCCCCCGGTTGAGAAACACCGCAGCGTCGGATGCGCCGTCCCGACCCACCGGCTCGGACGGGCGATCACAGCTCGGCCACCGCCCGCAACAACGCGGCGACGTGGCTCGTTCGTGGGGCTGAGATCGGCCGCGGCCACCAGATAGATGCGCTCCACCGCGACGCCGAGGCCACGAACCTGGGCGAGGATCTCGTCGGGATCCTGCTCCGGCAGGAACCGGATATCCAGGTCGACGCTGCAGCGGTCGGGCACGCGGTTGACCGCGTCGCCGCCACTGATGCGGCCCAGATTCACGGTCGGGCCTGCGGTGAAGAGCGGCGACGGGCCTCGGTGAACGGCAGCTGAGCGCCACGCGCGTGGCGATCTCGACGGCCTTGAGCACCGCGTTCTCGCCCAGCCACGGCGTCGAGCCGTGGGCCGAGCGGCCGTGGACGTCCAGCCGCAGCACCAGCGCTCCCTTGGCCTGGATGCCCACGTTCAGGTCGGTTGGCTCGCCGCACACCACGAACTCTCCGACGTAGCCGGCGTCGGCGAGCCGGGCGGTGGCCTTGTGATCGTGCGAGCGCGCCTCCGACTCCTCGTCGGGCACGATCAGAAGCTGTGCCCGCACCCCGGGCGCCCGCTCGGGAGCGGCGGTGAAGTCGGCCAGCGCGGCCAGCATCGCTGCCAGCGCGCCCTTCATGTCGTAGCTGCCGCGACCGTACAGACGACCGGCGCGCTGCCGGGCGGTGAACTGGGCGGGTTCGCCGGGGACGACGTCCACGTGGCTCGACCACACGATCGTTCGATCCCCCTCCCCGGCCGTGGCGATCACCGACGGCCGACCGTCCAGCTCGACCTCCTGATGCTGGATTCCGTTCGCCTCGATCCAGCCACCGATGAACGCGACGGCGTCACGGATGCCCTCCGGTCGCGAGGTGTCGAATCCGATCAGCCGCTCGGTCAGCGCGATTTCGTCGATGGTGCTCACCGCCCGATTCTGGCAGAGGCGGTAGCGTTCGTGCCCGATGGGTGAACCGTCCCTCTGGCAGCAGCGGGGTGAGCCACGCCGTCTCCCGCGGCCGCCGCCGACCTGACAGCGGACGTGGTCGTGGTGGGAGCCGGAGTCACCGGGTGTGCGTGCGCGCGCCGGCTGGCGAGCCAGGGTCTGTCGGTGGCGGTGATCGAGGGCCGCGAGGTGGCGGCCGGGGCGAGCGGCCGAAACGGCGCTTTTGCCTCCACCGGCACCGGCCTTGGATTCGATCGGCTGGTCGAACGGGTCGGACTCGAGACCGCGATCGCGGTGCAGCAGCTGACCGAGTCGGCCATGGATCAGATGCTGGCCTCGCGCGGCGCGGCCGGCGCCGCCGCGCGCGGTGCGCCGCACCGGCAGCGTGTGGCTCGCGGCCCACGACGAGGTCGAGACGGTGGAGAGCGCGATCGTCGCACATCTCCGAGGCCGGCTTCCGCTGCCGGATCGACCGTACGGCGGTGCCCGAGCGGGTGCGGCCGTGGTATCCGCTGGCGGCCGTGGTCGATGCCGACGGCGCACTGCTCCCGGCGGAGTGGGTGCGCGCGCTGGCGGCCGCACGCCGCAGCCGCAGGCGCGGCGATCTACGAGCACACCCCCGTGACCGCGCTCACCGCCGACGGCGACGGCTGGGCGCTCTCGCTCTGCCGGGGGGCCGACCGCGCACGCTCCGCGGTCGCCGTGATCGCCTGCGACGGCCTGATCCCCGCGCTGGTGCCCGACCTCGAGCGGATCGTCTACCCGGTTCGGGGCCAGGTACTGGCGACCGAGCCGCTCGAGGACACGGTGATCACGCGGCCGACCCACTCCGATCACGGCTTCCTCTACTACCGCCCCACTCCCGACGGCCGGGTGGCCCTCGGTGGCGGGCGGCCAGCGATCTCGACGCGGAGTACACGACGGGAAGCAGACCACGCCCCGGTTCAGGCCGCGCTGGAGGCGTTCCTGAGCGAGCGGCTGGGGATTGCGGCCAGCCGCGTCACCCACCGCTGGGCCGGGATCATGGGCTTCTCGGCCGACATGCTCCCGGTGATGGGTGAGATCCCGGGCGTCCCGGGCTGTGGGTGTGCGGGGGCTACAGCGGCGTCGGCAACGTGCCCGGATTCGCGCTCGGTCAGCTGGTCGCCGAGCGCATCGCCGGCGCCCCCCACACCGCGGTATCCGCGCGCTCGATGTCACCCGCTTCGGTGACCGACGGTGCCTGGCACCGTCATTCGCCGAGTGGCTACCCGCCGCCCCTCGGGCGTGAATAAGTGGTGCCTGGCACCATTATTCACTCGTGGCGACGAGGGCTTCGGCGAAGGCCAGCTCGCGGCGGGCGTGTTCGACGTCGCCCCTCGGCGGCTGATTCCACCGCGGCCTGGGCCTGCTCGAGCCGTGTGCGCGCCTCGGCGGCATCGATCTGATCCGACGAGACCGCCTCGCCCACCAGCACCAGCGCACGGTTCTCACGCACCTGGAGGAAGCCGGCCGAAGTCGCAAACCGGTGCATCGCCCGCCGGCGTCGATGATGTGCAGCTCGCCCGCGTCCAGCAGCGACACCAGCGGGGCGTGGTTTGCCAGGATGCCCAGCTTGCCGGCCGACCCCGGCGCGATCACCTGCTGGGCCTCATCGGCGTAGGCCGCGCCCTCGGGCGTGATCAGCTCGACCGGATACGGCGTGTACTCAGCCACCTAGCCGCCGTGGTCTTCATTCGCTCGGCGGCTTCCTGGGCCTCTTCGATCGTGCCGACCAGGTAGAACGCCTGCTCGGGCAGATCGTCGTGCTTGCCCTCGAGGATCTCGGCGAACGACCGGATCGTGTCCTCGAGCTGCACGTACTTGCCCGGCGTGCCGGTGAACTGCTCGGCGACGAAGAACGGCTGCGACAGGAATCGCTCGACCTTGCGGGCGCGCTGCACGACCACCTTGTCCTCGTCGGACAGCTCGTCCATGCCGAGGATGGCGATGATGTCCTGCAGGTCCTTGTAGCGCTGCAGCACCTGCTGCACCTGCGTGGCGACGCGGTAGTGCTCGTCCGAGACGACTGCCCGGCTGGAGGATGCGCGAGCTCGAATCGAGCGGATCGACCGCGGGATAGATGCCCTTCTCCGAGATCGACCGCGACAGCACCGTGGTGGCGTCGAGATGCGCGAACGACGCCGCCGGGGCCGGGTCGGTGAGGTCGTCGGCAGGCACGTAGATGGCCTGCACCGACGTGATCGAGCCCTTGTTGGTCGAGGTGATGCGCTCCTGCAGCTGGCCCATCTCCGTGGCGAGCGTGGGCTGGTATCCCACGGCGCTGGGCATGCGGCCGAGCAGCGCCGACACCTCGGAGCCGGCCTGCACGAAGCGGAAGATGTTGTCGATGAACAGCAGCACGTCCTGGCCCTGCTCGTCGCGGAAGTACTCGGCCATCGTCAGCGCCGACAGGCCGACGCGCAGGCGGGCGCCGGGCGGCTCGTTCATCTGGCCGTACACCAGCGCGGTCTTGTCGATCACGCCGGACTCGGTCATCTCGAGGTAGAGGTCGTTGCCCTCGCGGGTGCGCTCGCCCACGCCGGCGAACACCGAGAGGCCGCCGTGCTCGGAGGCGATGTTGTTGATCAGCTCCTGGATCAGCACGGTCTTGCCCACGCCGGCGCCGCCGAACAGGCCGACCTTGCCGCCCTTGACGTACGGCGCGAGCAGGTCGATCACCTTGATGCCGGTCTCGAAGATCTCGACCGTCGGCGAGAGATCCTCGAAGCGCGGCGGGTCACGGTGGATCTGCCAGCGCTCCCCACCTCGGGCAGCGGCTCGCCCTTGTCGACCGGCTCGCCGAGCACGTTGAAGATCCGCCCGAGCGTCACCTCGCCGACCGGAACGGTGATTGGCCCGCCGGTGTCGACGACCTCGAGGCCGCGGGAGAGACCGTCGGTCGCGTCCATCGCGATGGCACGCACCCGGCCGTCGCCGACGTGCTGCTGCACCTCGGCCACCAGCGTGGTCACGGAGTCAGAGCCATCGGTCGAGGGCAGCCCGATCTCGAGCGCGTTGTAGATCGAGGGCAGGTGACCGCCCGGGAACACCGCATCAATGACGACGCCGCGGATCTCGACGATCGTTCCAACGTTGCCAGAATGGCCGTTCTCACCGGTCATGTGACTCCCTTGTGATCCCGCCGCAGGGCGGAAATTGCCGTAGTGAAGCCGATTCTATCAGCGTCAAGGAGCCCGCGGTCCCGGACATCGTGACATCTGATTCGGAGGCTGTCAACTCGAGCCGGTGTCCGCCGAGCGGCGCGGGGCCACCGCGACCGGCAGACCCGCGTTGAGCCCGACGTTCTGTCTGGTGCAGCTCTGCGAGCGGGTCGGCGTGAACCAACGAGCGAGGCTGCGCGCCGAGCCGCGGGGGATTCGCCGGCTGACAGCATGGAGACGCACTGCACGAGCGCGAGCGTCACAACCGCGGCGACCCCGACCCTGTGAGCCAGAACCGCCGCCTGCGGGCGCGACCTGCGTGACGCCGGGCGGGCACCAGCACCGGAGCGCGCACCTCCGGCGCCTCCACCAGGCGGGGCATTGCGCACCGCGGCGGTCATGAACGCGGCCCGTGGAAACCGCGGCACTCGTGGCACCGCTCATGTGCCGCTCGGCCGCGGCCAGCTCGAGTTCTGACGCATGGCCGTCGAGGTGGGCGGAAACCACTCCGCGAGTGGAGACGCAGGCTGGAGATCGAGAGTTCATGAGCGGACTTTCACGAGCACTGTGAGAACGGAGCCGTGCGGGCTTCTTTCGCCGCTATCTTTACCACCAGGTAAGACGACTGGATCCGCACCAAGGTTGGTACGACCTTCCCGCCGGTGGATCGGCCGGGAGGTCGGGGAAATGACACGCCGTCATGTGCTCCTCCGGCACTCCTTGTGCTCGAGCGTCGGATAGGTGTGCTTGCAGATGTCCTGCGCCTTCCAGCAGCGCGGGTGGAAGTGGCAGCCGGCCGGCGGCTTGGCCGGGCTGGGCACGTCGCCCTCCAGCACGATCCGCGTCCGCTGGCGCTCCAGCCGCGGGTCGGGCAGCGGCACCGCCGAAAGCAGCGCCTGCGTGTAGGGGTGCTGCGGGTTTCGGTAGAGATCGTCGGCCACGGCGGTCTCGACGATCCGGCCGAGGTACATGACCGCCACCCGGTCGGAGACGTGCTTGACCACCGACAGGTCGTGGGCGATGAACACGTAGGTGAGCTTGAACTCCTCCTGCAGGTCGTACAGCAGGTTGATGATCTGGGCCTGGATCGAGACGTCCAGCGCCGACACCGGCTCGTCGCACATCACCAGCTTGGGCCGCGCCGCCAGCGCCCGGGCGACGCCGATGCGCTGGCGCTGGCCGCCGGAGAACTCGTGCGGATACCGCGCCGCGTGATCGGGCAGCAGCCCAACCGTCTCGAGCAGCTTTGCCACCCGCGCGCGGCGGCCTTGCCGTCCTTGACTCGAGGTTCATCGCAACCAGCGGCTCCTCCACGATGTCGCTGCACCCGCATGCGCGGATCGAGCGAGGCGTACGGATCCTGGAAGATGATCTGCATGTCGCTGCGCGCGGTCTTGAGCTCGTTGCCGTTGAGCGCCCGGATATCGGTGCCGTCCAGCATCACCTCGCCGGCCGTGGGCTCGATCAGCCGCAGGATCAGCCGCGCCGTGGTCGACTTGCCGCAGCCCGACTCACCGACCAGGCCGAGCGTCTCGCCCGGCCGCACGTCGAACGACACGCCGTCAACGGCATACACCGCTCCGACCTGGCGGCGAAGCACCCCCGAGAGGATCGGGAAGTGCTTCTTCAATCCTCGCACCGACAGCAGCGCGTCGGGGTCGGTCGGCGTCGCCTCGTGCGTCCACCAGCTTCTCGGGCTGCTCGGTCACACCGCACCTCCCTCGACGCCCGCACCGGCGTGAGCTCGCTCTCGGCCAGTGCGCGGCGCACCTTGGCTCGAGCACGCACGCCGCCTTCTGCGACGGCGAGACCTCGCTGTAGGCGGGAAAGCCCTCGAGGCAGGCATCGTTGACCCAGCGGCAGCGGTGCGCGAACGGGCACCGGTTCTCGTCCATGTTCAGCAGGTTGGGCGGCTGCCCAGGAATCGTGGAGAGCTTGGCATCGGCGCTCAGGTCGAGCCGCGGCACCGAGCCCAGCAGTCCCCAGGTGTAGGGGTGCTGCGGGTTGTAGAAGATCTCATCGACGGTGCCCGCCTCGACCACCCGGCCGCCGTACATCACCAGCACGCGGTCGGCCATGCCGGCGATCACACCAAGATCGTGGGTGATCAGGATCGATGGCCGAGCCGAAGTCGCGCTGCATCGCCTGCATCAGCTCCAGGATCTGGGCCTGGATCGTGACGTCAAGCGCGGTGGTCGGCTCGTCGGCGATCAGGATCCGCGGCGTGTTCGCGATCGCCATCGCGATCATCGCGCGCTGGCGCATGCCGCCCGAGAACTGGTGCGGATACTCGTCCGCGCGGGCCTTGGGGTTGGCGATTCCGACCCGGCTGAGCAGCTGCACACCCTCGGCCCAGGCCGCCTTCTTGCTCATGCCGCGATGCACTCGCAGCGGCTCGGACACCTGGTCGCCGATCTTGTACACCGGGTTCAGCGACGTCATCGGATCCTGGAAGATCATGGCGACGTCGTCACCGCGCACCTGGCGCAGCTGGACGTCGCTGAGCTTGGTCAGGTCGCGCTCGCCGTCGTCGGAGCGCAGCACCACCTCGCCGCCCAGGATCTCGCCGGGGGGACTCGGGATCAGCCCCAGGATCGACATCGAGAGCACGGTCTTGCCCGAGCCCGACTCGCCCACGACGCCCAGCGTCTCTCCCGGATACAGATCGAAGGAGACGTCGTTGACGGCCTTGACGAACCCCGCCTGAGTCTTGAACTGGGTGCGCAGGTTGCGCACGGAGAGCACCGGCTCGGCCACGTCAGTCCTTCAGCTTGGGGTCGGCGGCGTCGCGCAAGGCGTTGCCGAACAGGGTGATCGCGATCAGGGTCAGCGCGATCATCAGCGACGGCGCCAGCACCTCGACCGGGTTGATGGTGAGATACGCCTCCCCCTCTCCCGGCCATGTTGCCCCAGGTGATCGACGGCGGTGGCACGCCCACGCCGAGGAACGAGAGCGCCGCCTCGCCGGTGATGTTGGCGCCGATCGAGAGCGTCGCCAGCACCATCACCGGAGCCATCGAGTTGGGCAGCACGTGCTTCATCATGATCCGGTAGCCGCCGGCACCCGCCGCCCGGGCCGCCTCCACGTACTCGGTCTCGCGCACGCCCAGCACCTGGCCGCGCAGCAGCCGCGCAAACGGCGCCCAGCCGGTGATCCCGAGCGCCAGCAGCACCGACACCGCGCTGGCGCCGCGCACGGCGACGATCGCGAGGGCCAGCAGGAAGAACGGGAACGACAGGAACCAGTTGGTGACCATGCACAGCACCACGTCGGTCTTGCCCCGCTTGAAGCCCGAGACGCCGCCGACGATGACGCCGATCACCAGCGACATCGCCGTGGCCAGAAACGCGATCGTGATCGAGATCCGGCCGCCGATCATCAGCCGGCTGAAGATGTCGCGGCCGAGGTCGTCGGTGCCGAACGGGTGGAACGGGTGCAGGCTCGGCGGCGCGTGATAGACGGCTCCCGCCGCCAGGTTGATGTGTTGCGGATCCTCGGGCCGGACGTACGGCCCGATCAGCTGGACGAACACGATGAAGATCAGCAGCCCGAGCCCGAACACCGCGCTCTTCTGCTCGAACGTCCGGCGCAGAATCTCGCGGGTGGGCGAGCGGGAGCGGCCCTCCAGTCGCCGCCGTCGTGCCGATCCCGATCGGCTCGGGGGTGTCGATCAGATGTCCGCCGGCAGCCATCTCACTCGGAATCCTCGAGTCGGATCTTGGGGTTCAGGAACGCGTACAGGATGTCGACGCAGGCGTTCACGATCACGAAGATGAACGCCAGCATCATGGTCAGCACGACCGCGATCGGAACATCACGGGCGTTGATCGCGTTCAGCACCAGCAGCCCCAGCCCGTCCCAGTTCCAGATGAACTCGGTGATCACCGCGCCGCCCAGGAGCACGGCGAAGTCGAGGCCGATCAGGGTCACGACCGGCAACATCGCGTTTTTGAGCGCGTGCTTTCCGATCACCTTGCTGGGCGGAAGTCCCTTCGCGCGGGCGGTCTTCATGTAATCCGCGCGGATCACCTCGAGCAGGCTGGTGCGCATGACCAGCGCGGTCGACGCGACCGAGATCAACGCCAGCGTGATGCACGGCCACATCAGATTCTTGACCCAGAAGCTCGGTTCGAACGAGGCCAGGAAGCTCGACGGGTTCTGGGTGTTGGCGTTGAAAACGCCGGAGAAGTCCCACCCGAAGCCGGTGCCGAACACGTTGGGGTGCGGCAGGGCGAACGACCAGCAGCAGCACCTAGCCGACGACGAACACCGGCAGTGAGTAGACGGCCAGGTTGGTCACGGTCACCAGCGGTATCGACCTTGCGCCGGTGCATCAGCGCCGAGAACACGCCCAGGCCGATGCCGAACACCACCTCGATCGCCACCGCGCCGATCGCCAGCGCGGCGGTGCGCCCGAACTTCTGGGCGATCACGGTGGTCACCGGCGTGTACCGCTGCACCGCCCACGAGTCGCCGAAGTTCATGTTCCACGGCGGCCAGAAGCCCTTCATGAAATGCATGTACTGCTCGGGGTAGGAGCGGTCGAGGTAGAGCTGGTGGCGCTTCTCGGCCAGGAAGGCCGGCGTGGCATTCTTGCCGGCCAGGATCCGGGCGGGATCGCCCGGCGCCAGCTTCAGCAGGATGAACGCGATCAAGCTGACCCCGATCAGCGTCGGAATCGCCTGCAGCAACCGGCGGATGATGAACGGGATCATCTGATGGGCGAGGAGCGCTTACCGGCCGGCGCGAACGCCGCCGGTAAGGCCCATCAGTTCGACTTACAGGTGAGGCTGCGATCGATCGACGCCCATCTCGGCGAAGTGCGGCACGCCCATCGCGTCGTACGGCAGTTGATGACCTGAGGCGACACCACCCACGCGTGCCCGTAGTAGTAGATCGGGATCTCGGGGACGTCCTCCATGATCACCTTGCCGATGGGGTTGTAGTCGGCGTACCGCTTCGGGCATCGGGCTCGGCCCGCGCCTGCATCAGCAGCTCGTCCACCTTCGGGTTCTTGTAGAAGGTGTAGTTGTTCTTGCCCGCCTGTGACGAGGCGAACAGCGGGTACAGGAAGTTGTCCATCAGCGGGTAGTCGGCAACCCAACCGGAGCGCCAGAACTCGAGCTCGCCCTTGGACAGCTTGTCCAGGAACGTGCCCCACTCGTAGTTCGCCAGCTTGACGTTGAAGCCCGCCTGCTCGTAGCCCTGGGCCAGTGCCTCAGCGATGCGCTGGTGACCCGGGTCGGTGTTGTAGTTCAGCGTGACCTCGAGGATTGGGATCGCCGGAGGCCTTCGACCACCGCCTTGGCCTTGGTCGGGTCGTAGTGATACGGCGACATGCCCGGCTTGAAGCCCGGGATGCCCGGAGGCACCAGGCCGTCGGCGACCGTGCCGACGCCCTCGTTGATGTTGTTCACGATCGCCGGCGAGTTGGTGGCCCAGGCGAGCGCCTGCCGCAGCATCTTGTTCTTGGCCAGCGTGAAGTCGCCGTTCAGCTGGAACCCGTAGTAGTACAGCGCCAGCTCGGTGCCGAAGCGCACGTCGTTCCGAGCGGTCGGATCGGCCTCGGTGGCCTTCACCTGACCGGACGGGATCCGGGACATAGTCGCCCTGGCCGCTCTTGAAGGCCTGGAACGGCGCGTTGTCGTTCGACTGCGGGTAGATCGAGAAGTCGACCTCGTTGAGGTGCGCCGGCGTGCCGTAGTAGCCGGGGAACTTCTTGATCACGATCGACTTGTTGGGTGTCCAGGAGACGAACTGGAACGGGCCGGCGCCGACCGGGATACTTCTCGAACGCCTTCTCCTTGGTCCGGCGTGTCGGCCAGCTGCGGCGGGAACGCCCACGTGACCGGATGGCCCAGCGTGCTCGGGAAGTCGGCGAACGGCGACGACAGCGTGACCTGCAGCGTGGTCGGGTTGATCGCCTTGACGCCGCTCAGCACCTGATTGTTGGAGTTGGCGCACGCTTCGAATCCCTTGATCGGCTCGAGGATGTACGACACCTCGGACGCGGTGTCCTTGGCGCAGGCGATGCCCCAGTCCTTGACGAAGGTGTCGGCGGTGACGTCGCCGTAGTCCTCACCGTTCTGGCCCGGCTGGAACTTGACGCCCGAGCGCAGGTGGAAGGTGAACACGGTGTTGTCGGCGTTGTGATCCCAGCTGGTGGCGATGGCGGGTACCACCGCCAGCGTCTTCCAGTTGTAGTCCACCAAGCCGGCGAACACGTTCTTCTCGACGTTGATGCCCTCGGACTCCTGACCAGTGCAGCGGCGTCATCGACGCGGGGTTCGCGTACAGCGGGTAGTTCAGCGTGCCACCGTTGGGGATGTCCCCCGGGTTCACCTTGGTGGTGGCGGAGCTCTCGAGTTCGAGCTGGAGCTCGAACCGCAACCCGCGGCAAGCGCCACCGTGGCCAATGCCACCGCGATTGCGAGCCACGGCTGCCTTGGGATTGCGACCGTTCTCAACATGTTCTCCTTCGAATCGGAAACCCGCTCCTGGTGCGGGCATACCTGACATGAGACGCCTATTCGACGGGAAAGTTTGTCCACCTGCCTTGATTATTTGTCGACAGCGGACTGCGCCAGGTGGGTAACGCCGGTCACATCCAGCGCGAACGTGCTCACCCGGCGGGCGCACGGCGTACGTGGTCAGCTCATAGCGCAACGGCGCGATTCTTGCCTCTGCGAGCACCGTTCGCTGGACTTCGTCGGGGTCGCCGGTGGGCCGAATACCCGCCTGCGGCGCGGCCAGTGCAAGCGCGCCCAGCATGCCCTGCGAGGACGGCGCGCGCGGTGCTGACATCAATCAGCCACAAAGGGTGCTGCGCGTGCCACCAGCCGCCGGCCGGTATCGGGCGGGCCGGATCGGGTGCGGCTCGACCCGCAGGCCCGGCCAGGGCGAATCCACCCAGCACCACCCCGGCGATCCGGCGGTGAAAGGCGTCGTCGGGGTAGGCCAGCCGCAGCGCCGGGGCGCTGCCGGACGCGGCAGCGCGGGCGGCCGCAGGGTCGAACCGATACGGCGATGCCCGGGGAAGATAGTCGGCCAGGCCCTGCGGAATCAGCCCGTCGGCGGGGATCCCCGATCCCGGCCCGACGTCGGCTGCGGCGGCCTCTGCCGGCGTGGCCAGCGCCACCGCCCGGCGAAGCTCCGGCGCGAGCATGCCGATGCCGACCGCGATCAGCTCCAGTCGTGGCTGTGACACCACATCCCGCGCCAGCTTCGGATCCGACTTGGCCAGGGCGATCTGCCCCGGCGGGATCGCGGCGTAGTCGAGCCGGCCGGCGCGGAAGTCGGCAAAGGCGCGGTCGAGATCACCGGCCGGGTACACGTGCAGGTGTACCTGCCGGATCGGTGCCGGCGGCCCGACGTAGCCGGGGTTTCGCTCCAACTCGATGGTGGTCGGTCGACCGGGCGGCGATCCGGTAGGGGCCGCCGGAGTCGAGCCAGGTGACGGGATCGGCCAGATACGCCGGCCAGCCGGGATCGCCGGCGGCCAGCCGTACCGACACCACCCGCCGCCCCACGGCGGTCACCCGGCGCAGCCCCGGCAGCGCAGTGGGACGCTGGTGGTGCACCGCAGTCCACCGGGCCGCGACCTGTGCGGCCACGCTGCGCCGCAGCCGAAACGTGTACACGGTCGAGGCACCGGTTGTGGTGCCAGCTGCGCGGCGAGCACCCCCGAGAGCCGGCCGGTGGCGGGGTCGAGCTGAACCACCGCTCCCTTGACGGCCTCGGCCAGGGCGGGGTCGTCGGAGCCGTACAGCGGTGCATTCAACTGCCCCTGCGACGCGGGCGGCGGGATCGTGGCCGCGGGCGGCGCGGCGGCACGGCACCCTGCGACGGCGACCGTCGCGGCGAGCGCGATCGCCGTCCCCGCGGTCAGGCGACGAGCGCTACTCCAAAGCGTCTGCACCGGCCACGACCTCCAGGATCTCCTGGGTGATCTCGGCCTGGCGGGCGCGGTTCATCTTCAACGTCAGATCGTCGATCAGCTCAGCGGCGTTGTCGGACGCGTTGCGCATGGCGGTCATGCGGGCGCCGTGTTCGGATGCCGTCGACTCCAGCAGCGCACGGAAGATCGTGACCTCGAGGTAGGCGGGCAGCAGCTCGGCCAGGATCTCGCGGCCGTCGGGCTCCTCCAGATACGCGCCCTGGATCTGAACCGCCGGCTCTTCACCCAGTATCGCTTCCGGCACGGGCAGCAGCTCGACCACGTCCAGCCGCTGCGACAGAGCGGTCAGGAAGTGGTGATAGACCATGATCACCTGATCGATCTCGCCCGCCTCGTACTGGGTGGCCACGTGGGTGGCGATCTCCTGGGCGTTTGAGTACTTGGGACGATCGGTCAGGCCGATGTACTCCTGGTCGAGCGTCTGGCGCCGGAAGCGCAGCGTCGACCCGCCTCTGCGACCGACGCTGAACCAGCGCACCTCGCGACCCTGAGCGCGCTGGTCGCGGGCGATCTCGAGCGACCGTCGCACAACGTTGGCGTTGAAGGCACCGGCTGAGCCGCGGTCGCCGGCGATCGCGATGATGGCCACGGTGTCCGACCTGCTCGCGCCTGGCCAGCAGGGGCTGGTCACCCACTCCGTACTTCTGGGCGATCTCGACCGTGAGGCTCTGGATCCGGTCGGCATACGGGCGCAATGCCACGATCCGAGCCTGAGCGCGGCGCAGCCGCGAAGCGGCCACCAACTCCATCGCCTTGGTGATCTTCTGCGTGTTCTTGACCGAACGGATTCGGCGCTTGATGTCCTGCTGGGTTGCCATCAGGTGATCACTTAGGCCGCGGTCTGATCCTCGACGTAGAACGATTCCTTGAAGGCCGTGACGTTGGTGGTCAGTGTTTCGACCGTGGCGTCGGAGAGCTCCCCGCTGGTCTTGATGTCGTCGAGCACCGAAGTGGTGCCCCGCAGCTGCGTGATCATCTCGTCGAGGAAGCGCTGGCACCTCCGGCACCGGGCACCTTGTCGAGATGACCGTTGGTGGCGGCCCAGATGGCGACCACCTGCTCCTCCACCGGCCACGGCGAGTACTGCGGCTGATTGAGTGTCGCCACCAACCGCTCACCGCGGTTGAGCTGCTGCTGAGTGGCGGCGTCGAGATCCGATCCGAACTGGGCAAACGCCTCGAGGTCGCGGAATGCCGCCAAGTCGAGCCGCAGCCGGCCGGCGACCTTCTTCATCGCCTTGGTCTGGGCGTTGCCGCCGACGCGAGACACCGAGATGCCGGCGTTGATGGCCGGGCGCACACCCGAGTAGAACAGGTCGGACTGGAGGAAGATCTGGCCGTCGGTGATCGAGATCACGTTGGTGGGGATATAGGCCGAGACGTCGCCGGCCTGGGTCTCGATCACCGGCAGCGCCGTGAGCGAGCCGGCGCCGAGTTCGTCGGACAGCTTGACGGCGCGCTCCAGCAATCGCGAATGCAGGTAGAAGACGTCGCCGGGATAGGCTTCGCGGCCCGGCGGGCGCCGCACCAACAGCGACATCTGCCGGTACGCGTCGGCGTGCTTGGAGAGGTCGTCGTAGATCACCAGCGCGTGGCGGCCGTTGTACAGGAAGTACTCGCCCATGGCGCAGCCTGCGTAGGGAGCCATGAACTTGATCGGCGCCGCCTCGACCGCTGAGGCCGACACGATGATCGTGTAGTCCATCGCACCCTCTCGGCGGAGCACCTCTTCCACCGAGCGGACGGTGGAGGCCTTCTGGCCGACCGCCACGTAGATGCAGATCACGTCCTGTCCCTTCTGGTTCAGGATCGTGTCCACGCAGATCGCGGTCTTGCCGGTACCACGGTCGCCGATGATCAGCTCGCGCTGACCGCGACCGATGGGGATCATCGAGTCGATCGCCTTGATGCCGGTCTGGAGCGGCTCCTTGACCGGCTGGCGATCGACCACGCCCGGCGCCTTGAACTCCATCGGCCGGCTCTCGGTCGAGTCCAGCGGGCCGCGGCCGTCCATCGGCTGGCCGAGCGGATCGACCACTCGGCCGATCATCGCATCGCCGACCGGGATCGACATGACCTTGCCGGAGCGGCGCACGGTGTCGCCCTCTTTGATCAGGTCCCAATCGCCGAACAGCACCGCGGCGACATTGTCCTCTTCCAGGTTCAGGGCCAGGCCGACAACGCCGTGATCGAACTCCAGGCGCTCCATGGCCACGCAGCGGTCAAGGCCGTAGATACGGGCGATACCGTCGCCGATCTGAATGACCGTCCCGACCTCCTCGACCTCGGCCGAAACCTCGTAGCGCTCGATCTCGGTTTTGAGGATTGCAGCAATCTCGTCCGGACGCAGATTCACGCTTCACTCCCAACTGGAAGGGGGGTATGTACAAGGGTGCGCCGCAGCTCCCGCAGCCGGCGCCGAATGGATGCATCCAAGAGGACGCCGCGGGTGCGCAAGTACCAGCCCGCCGATGATCTCGGGGTCGACCGAGGCAGTCACGCGGGCCGTCTGCCCGACAGCGGCCGAGATCCGGCGTTCGATCTCGGATCGTTCCGCGTCGTCCAACGCGACCGCGGTGGTGACCTCGATGTCGAGGATCTTCTCGTCCACCGCCGCCAGCGCGGCGTAGGCCACCTGGAGATCGTGCAGCAGCTCCACCCGACGGTTGTCGACGAGCAGCAGCAGGCCGTTGCGGGCAATCGGCTCGGCGCTATCCATCATGCGCGAGATGATCCGCTTCTTGGCTTCGGCTGGGAGTTCGGGATTGACCAGCGCCCGCAGCACCGGCACGTTGGTGGCCAGCGCCTCGCTGAACTGCCGCAGGTTGGCATCGACCTCGGCGACTCGCCCAGCGTCGACCGCCGCGCCGTGCAGCGCGCGGGCATAGACGTTGGCGGCTGGGTCGATGCGTTCGGCCATGACCTAGTCGGCCACCTTCTCGGGGGCGAATGCCTCGAAGTCGACGTCGGCCAGGGCGGCATCGATCAGACGACGCTGTTCGGCCTCGTCCAGCTTGGAGCGCACGATCTTCTCGGTCGCTGCGATGGTCAGCTCGGCCACCTGCTGCTTGATCGTGGCCAGCGAATGCCGCGTCTCGGCGGCGATCTCCTCACGGGCACGGGCCAGCTGGCGCTCCTTGTCGGCCTCGATCGTGGCCAGGTCGGATTTGCGCTGCTCCTCCATCGCCTTGCGGGCATCCTCGACGATCCGACCAGCCTCCTTGCGGGCCTCGGCCAGCTGGGCGCGGTACTCGTCGAGCGTCTGCTGGGCCTCCACGCGCGCCGACTCGGCCGTGTCGAGGTCGGCCGCGATCAGCTTGCGGCGCTCCTCCAGCATGTCCTGGATGGGTCCGTATGCGTACTTCTTGAGGATCACCAAGACGACCACGAAGCAGACCAGCGTCCACACCATCAGGCCGTAGTTGATGTTGATCAGATTGGGGCTTGCCGCCGCCTCAGCGAGGAACATGCAACCGATCCCTTAGGAGATGATCGAGTATGCGACGAATGACATGCCGAGGGCGTAGAACACGATCGCCTCGGTGAGGGCGAAGCCAAGCCACATCATGCCCTGAAGCTGACCGCGCATCTCGGGCTGGCGGCCGACCGCCTCGATCGTCTTACCGAAGATGAACCCCACCCCGATGCCGGGGCCGATCGCGCCGATGGCGGTCGCGAGCCCGAGCTCGATTGCCTTTGCTGCTTGGACGGTGTCCGATGCCATTACCGGTACTCCTAGTGGTCGGGGTGGATTGCTCCACCGATGTAGATCGCAGAGAGGGAAGCGAAGATGAATGCCTGGAGAACGGCGATCAGGGTGGCCTCGAGAGCGTACAGGGCCACACCCATTCCCAGCCCGATGGGCTGGATGAAGTAGAAGCTGACCCCGCCCAAGAGGGCGCCGATGCTGAGGAAGACCGCAATCACGAGGTGCCCGGCGAGCAGGTTGAAGAACAACCGGAAGCTGAGCGAGACCAGCCGTACGAGCTGGGACAGCACCTCGATGAACCCGATCAGACCGATCAGCAGCGCGATCGGGACGGCGTTCTTCCAGCTGGTGATCTTGGGCATGCCCGAGGGCATCCAGCTCTTGAAGTACGGGAGCACGCCGTTGTAGCGGATGCCCTCGATGTGGGTGGCGAAGAACGTGATCAGCGTGAGCGTGATGGCCACCGAGAAGTTGGCGGTGGCGGCGTAGATCTGGAGCTTGGGGACGGTCAGAGAGGTGCCGGGGATGTACACCCGCTCGTCGCTGAACGGCAGCGGGATGAACCCGATCAGGTTGTTCATCCAGATGAACACAAACAGCGTGGCGATGTACGGAAACCAGATCCGCAGCCCTTCTTCCGGCAGTCCCGCCCGGGCGATCTGGTTGAGGCACACGTCGAAGATCGCCTCGATCGCCGTCTGGGGCTTGTCCGGCCGGTTCTTGAGGCCGCGACGGACGACCAACAGCGTCAGGATGATCGAGAGCGCGGAGGCCATCCACAGGTACAGCACGGCCTTGTTGATATCGAGCTTGCCGGGAAGGTCGATGTACGGGTGATTGACGAAGTCGGTGAACTCCGACACCGGGTTGAAATCGCTGGCGGCGAGCAGGACGTTCAGCATCTACGCGGTGTTCTCCCACGTCGTGTCGGTGAGTTGCGATCCGGGTGGCGATGTCGACGGTCAGAAGCATCAGCAGGAGCAGACCGAGCTGATCGCCATGGTCGGGTTGTCCTTGGTGATCAGAAACAGCGCCAGCATCAGGATCCATGGCCGCGCCAGCATGCTGACGCCCATCATGCCCACCCCCCGCAGCGGGGCGGCCTTGGCCGCGCGGCGTTCGATCACGACGCTCAGATACCGGTTCAGCGCCCACAGCAGGGTCGCCCAGAACCAGCCTTCGAGAGGCAGCCCGATCGCCAGGAACAGCGGGAACGCGAGCAGCGCCAAGCACGCATCAAGATTGTGTGCGAGCAGGCGTGAAGCTGACGTTTCAGTCGAGGTCATAGATCGCGATACCGGCGGTAGACGAGGTAGAAGCTGACAGGGATTCCGACCACGGCACCGACGGCGCCACCTGCGACCGGAAATCCAATCGCCCATCCAACCACAAGGCCGGCACCGACGAAGACCACCAGCGCCGAGAGCAGAAAAATTCCCGCCGTCGCTCCCGAAGCGACCGGCTTTCCTGCCACGTCAACACGTCCTTTGGACGAGCACTACGTAACCGCCGCGAAGTATGCCAGACGCGGGAGTATGTGACAACCACATGAGTCTGTCACAATCGCCGCAATCTCCCATCCCTGGCCGAATTCGGTCACCGGTTGTTCACGCCGCGGGGCGTCTTTGTGTCACGTCGTCCGACACCCCGCGAAAGAGGCCGACGGCCTGGAGATGGCGCAAGTTTCAGGATCTCCAGCGTGTAGATCACATACAGGGACGTGCCCACGGCGAGCAGGCCCAGACTCCCCAGCACCAACACCGAGGTGGTGTCCCATCCGGTGCGATGATTGGGCACGAACCGGACGGCCAGCGCAAACGCCGAAAGCACCAGACACCAAGCGTACAGCGTCAGCGCGGTACGCCGCTGCCCGAACCCGATGGACGCAAACCGGTGGTGAAAATGCGACCGATCGGCCTGGTAGATCGGCTGCCCGTACTTCATCCGCTTGAGGATCACGAACGAGGTGTCGAGGATCGGCAGCGCCAGCACCACCAGCGGGAACACCAGCGATACCGCCGCCGCGGTCTTGAGCACGCCCTGGATCGCGATCGTGGCCAGCAGATAGCCGAGCATGAGCGCGCCGCAGTCGCCCATGATGATGCTGGCGGGATGGAAGTTGTACCGCAGGAACCCCACCGACGCGCCTGCGACGATCGCGCTGATGGCGGCCGCGTCGGGATGCGAGAGCGATGCCGAGAGAATCGCGAACGTCAGCGCGGCGATCGCGCAGAACCCCGCAGCCAGACCGTCCATGCCGTCGATGAAGTTGACGATGTTGGCGATCGCGACCACCCACAGCACGGTCACCAGCACCGACCACCAGCCCAGGTTGAAGACGCCCAGCAGCGGCAGCGTGACGTGGTCGATGCGGATGCCGAAGGACACCGGCACGGCCGCGATCGCCACCAGACCGGCCATCTTCACGCCGGGGTGCAGCGAGTGGATGTCGTCGAGCAGACCCAGGCCCAGCATCAGCGTGGCGCCCAGCATGATCCCCCAGAACCCGTGATGATGGCCGAGCGCCAGGGCCGGGATCACGATGCCGATGTAGATGGCCACGCCACCCAGGCGGGGTACCGGCAGGCGATGCAACCGGCGGGCGTCGGTGGGCACGTCGAGCACGCCGAAGTGCCATGCCGCCAGCGACACCGCCGGTGTGATCAGCACAACCAGCAGCAGGGCGACCATGAATCCGACGCCGGCTGCCTGGTAGTCGACGAGCCCGTTCATCTCCAGTCAAGCGTACCCCTAGCGCTGGACTGAACCCGGTGGTTGTCGTGAATAATTCGGTGCCTGGCACCGATTATTCAGCTTGTGTGCCGAAGAGGCGGTCGCCGGCGTCGCCGAGGCCGGGCAGGATGTACCCGTCGGAGTTCAGGCCGGAGTCGACCGCCACTGTGTACACCGTCACCTCGGGATGCGCGGCGGCCACCCGTTCGAGCCCCTCGGGCGCAGCCACGATCGAGAGCAGGCTCATGCGGCGAGCGCCCTGGCGAGCGCATTCGGTCAGCGCCGCGGCGGCCGAGCCGCCGGTGGCAAGCATCGGATCGAGCATCAGCACGTCGCGCTCATCCATGTCGCCGGGCAGCTTGCTGTAGTACTCCACCGGCTGCAGTGTGTGCTCGTCGCGGTACAGCCCGACGAATCCGACCCGGGCGACCGGAATCAGATCGATCACGGTATCGAGCATGCCCAGCCCCGCCCGCAGCACCGCCACCACCGCCACCTTCTTGCCCGAGATGCGGGCCACCTCGGTCGTGGCCAGCGGCGTCTCGCACCGTGGCCGGCTCCAGCTCCAGATCGCGGGTCGCCTCGTAGGCAAGAAACGCCGACAGCTCGCCCATCAGCTGGCGAAAGTCACGCGTGGTGGTGGCGCGATCGCGCAGCAGACCGAGCTTGTGCAGAGCGAGAGGGTGGTCGACGACGACGAGCGGCACTCAAAGCTCGGGGTAGCCGTGCATGAACGCCGGGTAGAGCGGACGCGCGGCCAAGCAGCTCGAGCGTGCGCGCCCGCAGACGGCTGAGGTCGGCCGCCTGGTCGAGCGTCTCCAGGATGATCGCACCCACCTCGCGCATGTCCTCCTCGGTCAAGCCCCGCATGGTCACCGCAGGGGTGCCGATACGCACACCCGAGGCGATCGTCGGCGGGCGCTCGTCGTAGGGCACCGTGTTTCGGTTGACGGTGATCGCCACCTGATCCAGCCGCTCCTCGGCGTCCTTGCCGGACCATTCGGTGTTGCGCAGGTCGAGCTGCAGCAGGTGCACGTCGGTACCGCCGGTGAGCAGCTCCAAACCGCCGTCCATGAGCGTCTCTGCCAGCGTCTTGGCGTTGGCCACGATCTGCTGCTGGTAGGCCTTGAAGGCATCCGATGCAGCCAGCTTGAAGCACACCGCCTTGGCTGCCACCACGTGGCAGAGCGGCCCGCCCTGAAGACCCGGGAACACCGCCTTGTCGACCGCCGCGGCATGCTCGGCAGTGCTCAGGATCACGCCGGAACGAGGCCCGGCCAGCGTCTTGTGGGTGGTGGAGGTGACCACGTCGGCATGCTCCACCGGGTTGGGGTGAAGACCGGCCGCAACCAGCCCTGCGAAGTGCGCCATATCCACCATCAGAAGCGCCCCCACCTCGTCGGCGATCTCGCGGAACACGGCCGCGTCGATCACTCTCGGATAGGCGGAAGCGCCGGCCACGATCAGCTTTGGCCGGTACTCCTTGGCCAGCCGCCGCACCTCGTCGAAATCGATCCGCGAGTCCTCCCGGCGCACGCCGTAGGCATGCACGTCGTACAGGCGGCCGGAGAAGTTGACCTTGAGGCCGTGGGTGAGGTGACCGCCGTGATCGAGCCGCAGGCCCAGGATCGGGTCGCCGGGCTTGATCAAGGCGAAGTAGGCGGCCTGGTTGGCCGGGCCGCCGGCGTGCGGCTGGACGTTCGCATGCTCGGCGCCGAAGAGCGCCTTGGCACGATCGATTGCCAGCTGCTCGACCTCGTCGACCCACTCGCAGCCGCCGTAGTAGCGCTTGCCGGGATAGCCCTCGGCGTACTTGTTGGTCAGCACCGATCCGACCGCCTCCAGCACCGCCGGCCAGGTGAAGTTCTCGGACGCGATCAACTCGAGCTGGGTGCGCTGCCGCCCCAACTCCTTGTCGATCAGCGCCGCAATCGCGGGATCGGTCTCAGCCAGGCCGGCGACCTGGAACGACGTCAGCATCTGTTCGGTGGTAGCCATGCCTGCCTCCTGAATCGCGAACGTCGACCGACTCTAACGCACCGCGGCCAGCACGGCCTCAGCCCCGGGGCCGTCTCGCAACACCACCGGCTGATCGCCGGTGACGTCGACCACCGCAGGAGGACGCGCCCGGCAGCGCACCACCGTCGATCGCGATGGCGGCCGCCTCGAGCAGCTCCGCCGCGACCTGGTCGAACGCCGCCGGCGCCGGCCGGCCGCGCAGGTTGGCGCTGGTGGCCACAAGTCCCCCGACGGCGTCGGCCAGCGCCGCCACCTCGGGTGTCAGCCGGGGCACCCGCACCCCGATGCGGGTGGGATCGTCACCGCACACGTGAGGCAAATCGTCGCGCCGGATTGGGAATCACCAGCGTGATCGGGCCGGGCAGCACGCTCGCCATCAGCACGCCGATGCGGCCGCCGAGCCTCCGGAACGGCGTCGGAGAGCAGCGACTCGACCGACCCCAGCATGATCGCCGTGGGCTGTGTGGGCGGCCGTTGCTTGAGCGCGTACAGCCGCTCCACCGCGGCCGGGCACGGCGGCCGCGCAGGCGATCCCATACACCGTGTCGGTGGGCAGGATCGCGAGCTCCCCCGCGAGCAGCAACGCCACCTGCTCGGCGCTGGCTCACGGCCGCCGCCCGATCACGAATCGCTCGATCCCGGCGAAGTCCGCTCGCACGCCGACGTCGGCGTACCTGCCGGCGGCCAACGCCTCGGCCACGGCCCCGGCCTGGCCGGCGCCGCACTCCAGCGCGAGCATCCCGCCCGCGGCGAGCGCGGCCGGCGCCGACTCGCACCAGCGCCAGCAGCAGCTCCAGTCCGGCCTGCCCGGAAGTGGTCGCGATGCGCGGCTCCCACAGCCGCACCTCTGGCTCGAGCGTGTCCAGCTCGGCAGCGGAGATGTAGGGCGGGTTGGAGACGATCAGATCGAATTGCCGCCCAGCCACCGCCGCCAGCAGGTCTGACTCCAGCCACTCGACCTCCAAGCCGAGATCGGCGCCGTTGGCCCGAGCGAGATCCAGTGCGCCGGGCGAAATGTCGGTGGCCGTCACCCGCGCCGACGGCAGCTCCTGCGCAATTGCCAGCGCAATCGCGCCCGATCCGGTGCCCACATCCAGCACCGCCGGCACCGGCACCGTCGTCAAGAACTCCAGGCACACATCCACCAGCTCCTCGGTCTCGGGCCGGGGAATCAGCACACGGCGATCGACCGCCAGATCCAGGCCGCGGAAGCCCCACCGGCCGAGGATGTAGGCGACCGGCTCGCGCCGGCTGCGGCGTTCCACCAGCGACCCGATCGATCCCAGCTCGGCGGCCGTCAGCACCCGGGCGTGTTGCGAGTAGAGCTCGCTGCGTGACAGCGCCAGGGCGTGCCCGGCAAGCAACTCGGCATCCAAGCCGCGGGCTGGGGCTGTGGCTGGAGAGCGCACCGGTGGAGCTGGCGATGACCTCACCGAGGCTGGTCATCCCCCGGCGGCGGCGGCCAGCTTTCGCCGCTTCTCGTCGGCCTGGAGGGCTTCGGTGAACTCGCTCAGATCGCCTGCCAGCACCCGGTCGAGGTTATGGGTGGTGAGGCCGATGCGATGATCGGTGACACGGTTTTGGGCAAAGTTATAGGTGCGGATCTTCTCCGATCGCTCGCCGGTTCCGATCTGCGACGAACGCGCCTCGGCCTCTTCCCGGGCGATCCGCTCACGCTCCTGCTCGTACAGCCGGGCACGCAGAATCTTCATCGCCCGCTCCTTGTTTTGGAGCTGGGAGCGCTCGTCCTGACAGGTCACCACCGTCATCGTGGGGAGATGGGTGATCCGCACCGCCGAGTCAGTGGTGTTGACCGACTGGCCGCCGTGCCCACCGGCCCGGTACACATCGATCCGCAGGTCGGTCTGCTCGACCTGCACATCCACGTCCTCCGGCTCGGGCAACACCGCCACCGTCGCCGTGGAGGTGTGAATCCGGCCCTGGGACTCGGTCTGGGGGACGCGCTGCACCCGGTGCACGCCGCTCTCGAATTTGAACACCGAATAGGCGCCGTCGCCGCGGATCTCGAACACCAGCTCCTTGAAGCCACCCACATCCCCGCCGGAGGTGGTCACCACCTCGGTCTTGAAGCCACGCGCGTCGGCGTAGCGGGTGAGCATCTGGTGGAGGTCTCCGGCAAAGATCGCAGCCTCGTCGCCGCCGGTGCCGGCGCGCAGCTCGACCAGCACGTTGTGATCGTCGGCCGGGTCGCGCTCGAGCATCTCCAGCCGCAGCCGCTCCTCGAGGTCGGGGAGCTCGGCGCGGGCCTCCTCCAGCTGCTCCTGGGCGAACGCCCGCATCTCCTCGTCGCCGTCGGCGCCGATCTCGGCCGCGTCGGCAATCTGACGTTGCAGCTCGCGCCATCGCTGCGCCATCTGAGCGGCGGCGGTCAGCTGCTTGTGCTCTCGCGCGAGCGCGGCGTACCGATGCTGGTCAGCGATCGCGTCGGGATCGCCCAGCTCGCGTTCCAGCTCGGCGAATCTCCGCTCGATCTCGGCTACCAGGGCTTCCATCGCCCTGGATCGTACTCACGACTGAAGCGAACTACGCCGGGCCGTAGAAGCCCTCGGCCCAAGGATCGAAGTGATCCGGCGCCTGCCAGTGTGGGATCCACATGCCGGCGATGTTGACTGTCCGCGCGGTGGGCTCGGCTCGATGCGCAACGGCGGCAGCACACGCCTGGCACGCCGGCACGTGAGCGGGAGGCTCACCGGTGGGCGCCCAATCGACGTCGACCACGGACAGGCCGTGAGCGGGGTCGAAGTAGCACGGCCGACGCTGCTCGGGCGGCTCGCGCCCCTCGACAGCCGCCTGCGCGCACTGCACGGCGTAGAAGCCCTCGGCCACCGCAGCGGTGGCTGCCTGGACGTCGGCGGGGTGCCGCGCATTGGCAAGCGCGTCATTGGCCCGTCGCTCGCACTCGCGGGCGTGATCCAAGTCGGCGGTCGCCTCGGGCGGAGCTCCCACCCGGCGAATCTGCTCGGTCAGCGCGGTCACGTCATGTTCGGCGAAACGCCGCACCTGGTCGGTCAGGGCCTCGTCGGTTGTCGACCGGTTCTTTATGACCGCCCACCCGACCAAGGCGATCGCGGCCACCACGATCACGATCACTATCGGCATCATTACGCCATCACCTCCACCGTCGCGCCGTCTGAGCGCGACTCCGCGTCAAGCACGTCCTGGAGGGCCTGGATCGAGACCTCGACCTGGTCCAGCGTCGGCTCACGCGTTGTCAGGGACTGAAGCCACAGGCCCGGTTTGAGAAGCGTCTGCACAATGCTGCTATCGGGATGTCGGCTCCCAAACCTGATCAATTCATACGCAAACCCCGCAATCACGGGCAAAAGCAGCACCCGCGACAGCACCAGAAGCGGTAAATCTGGCCGTCCCACGGCGGCAAACACGAAGATCGCGATCACCATCACCCACAGCAGGAATGCGGTGCCGCAGCGGACGTGCACCTTCGAGAACGACTGCACCCGCTCGGGTGTGAGCTCGGCGCCGGCCTCGAACGCGTTGATCGCCTTGTGCTCGGCAGCGTGGTACTGGTACACGCGGCGCAGGTCGGGGATCAGCGAGATCACAGCCAGGTAGCCGATCAGCAACCCCACCCTGATGCAGCCCTCGGCGATCACGAAGAGCGCAGTGTTGTGGATCGGCAGGAGCGACACCAACAATACCGGCGACACCTTGAAGACGATCACCGCAAAGCCGATCGCGATGGCAAACGCGAACACCAGCTGGCCCTTGGTCAGCTCGGTGGACGACTCCGACATCTCGTCGCTGCCGTCGTCGGCGGCGTAGTTTGCCGAGACCGCCAGCGCCCGAAATCCGATCGCCAACGACTCACCCAGCGCCACCACGCCTCTGATCACCGGCAGCCTGAACACCCGGTGGCGGGCTGCGGCGCTGCGCACCGGCACGCACACGCTGGAGACGCCGCCGTCGGGTCGGCGCACGGCCACCGCCCATGACCCGGGGCTGCGCATCATCACGCCCTCGAGCACGGCCTGTCCGCCCACGTTCGTGCTCACGGTGAGTCCTGGATGTGTGCCATCCAAGGAGCCATCGGCACGAATGCCTATGCGGTTGACCGCGCCTGGCGGCGACGAAACCGCTCGACCCGTCCACCGGTGTCCACCAGCTTCTGCTTCCCGGTGTAGAACGGGTGGCAGTCGGCGCAGATCTCGACGTGCAGATCTGGCTTGGTGGCTCGGGTGACGAAGTCATTCCCACACGAGCAGTGGACGTGGGCGACGACGTAGTCTGGGTGAATATCCGGCTTCATCTTGATCCTCAGCTTAGCACGGGGGTTGCCGCCTCCACCGCCGCCTCCACGGCTGCGCTGTCGACGTCCAGGTGGGTGACAAAACGTACGGTGCGCGGGCTCAGATCGGCGCACAGGACACCGACCTGCTCGAGTTCGGCAACCACCGCGCGGGCGTCGCCGCCCGGTCGGCAACCGCCGCCAGCACGATGTTGGTCTGGACGCTGTCGGGGTCGAACACCAGCCGCGTGCTGGAGGCAAGCCCCAGCGCCAGGGCACGGGCGTTGCGATGGTCCTCGGCCAGCCGGTCGACATGATTTCGCAGGGCGTGCAGGGCGCCGGCCGCGATCATACCGGCCTGGCGCATGCCTCCGCCGAACAGCTTGCGGTTACGCCGGGCCTGCTCGACGAACTCAGCCGGGCCGGCCACCGCCGAGCCCACCGGAGCGCCCAGGCCCTTGGAGAAGCACACGCTGACCGAGTCGACCGCGGCCGCGATCTCTGCCGGGGGCATCCCGGTGGCGACGGCAGCGTTCCAGATGCGAGCGCCGTCCATGTGCAGCGCAAAGCCGTGCTCGTCGGCCCAGGCCGAGATCGCCAGCAGGCGCGCCGGCGGATACACCAGTCCGCCCAGCTCACCGACCGTGTTCTCGACCCAAACCAGCCGTTGACGGGCGTGATGCGGGTCGCTGGGGTCGCGCAGGTACCGGTCGAGCAGCTCGGGTTCGAGCACACCGCCGTCGCCGGGCAGCATTCGCGGCTGCACGCCTGCAAGGGCGGCCACCCCGCCCTGTTCGTGCACCACCACGTGGGCCTGCTCGTGGACGAACATCTCATCACCGGGCCGGGTGTAGGAGCGCGCCGAGATCAGGTTGCCCATCGAACCGGAGGGGACGTACACGGCTGCTTCCTTGCCGAGCATCGCCGCGACCTCGGCCTCCAGCGCGATCACGGTGGGATCGTCACCCCAGACATCGTCGCCGACCTCCGCCTCCGCCATCGCACGGCGCATCTCCGGAGTCGGCCGGGTGACGGTGTCAGAACGGAAGTCGAGGGTGCGCACGGCGGCAGCGTATCCGGTCGCCGAGTGCGGGTCGAACCGGTAGCATCACCGCCCATGTCCACTCCTCGCCGGCCATCGGACTACCCACCACCCGTTCAGATCAACGAGTTCGTGTGCGCGCCCGAGGCCGCTGAGGACGAGCGCATCGATGTGGGAGTGCTGTTCGTGGGCGGCGGCCCTGCGGGCCTCGCCGGGGCGATCCGGCTGGGACAACTGCTGGCAGCCGACCCCGCCACCGCCGAGCAGCTGGGCGAGGTGCCGGTGGCGGTGCTCGACAAGGGCCGGGTGATCGGCGCCCACCTGCTCTCGGGCGCGGTGGTCAATCCCTCGGCACTGCGCGACCTGTTCCCGGATACCCCGCTGGAGCAGCTGCCCAGCTTCGGCCCGGTGAAGAAGGAGTCGGTGTTCATGATGCGCGAGGGCTTTGCCGCGCACATCCCCACTCCGCCGCCGTTTCACAACAAGGGCAACTGGATCTTCTCGCTGTCCCAGCTGGGCCGGTACATGGGCGAGCAGGCGGAGGAGCTCGGCGCGATGCTGCTGCCCGAGACCGACGCCCAGAAGCTGCTGGTGTCCGACGGGGCGGTGCGCGGTGTGATGACCGGCGACAAGGGCCTCGACCGCGATCGGCAGCCGGGATCGAGCTACGAGCCCGGCGCCGAGATCCACGCTCGCGCCACGGTGCTTTCGGAAGGCACCCAGGGCCACCTGTCGCTGGCGGCCGCCGAGCACTTCGGCCTGCACCGCCGAAACCCCCAGATCTACTCGCTCGGGGTGAAAGAGGTGTGGCGGGTGGCCAAGCCGCTGGATCGGGTCGTGCACACCCTGGGATGGCCGCTGCGGGCGTCGGCCAAGTCGGGTGAAAGTGGCGGCTCGTTCATCTATCCGATGGGTGAGGACATGGTGGTGATCGGATTCGTGGTCGGCCTCGACTACCACGATGCATCGCTGTCGCCGCACGACCTGCTGCAGCAGTTCAAGACCCACTCGCTGATCCGGCCGCTGCTCGAAGGCGGCGAGCGGATCGCGTGGGGCGCCAAGACGATCCCCGAGGGCGGGCTGCTCTCGGTGCCCGATCGGCTGAGCGTGCCGGGCGCGGTGATCACCGGCGACTCGGCCGGATTCGTCAACGTCCCCAAGCTGAAGGGCGTCCACTACGCCATGCGCTCGGGCATGCTGGCCGCCGACACGATCTACGAGCAACTCAAGGCGGGCGCCGACCCGGCTGCCCCGGGTGCGCTCCAGGGCTACGACCGGCGTGTGCGCCAGAGCCATATCTGGAGCGACCTGCACAAGGTGCGGAACATGCGCCAGGCGCTCAACCGCGGCCTGTATCTGGGTGGCGGCATGGCCAGTGCCATGGATCTCACCCGGGGTGCGTTCCCCGGCGGCAACTTCAGCGTCAAGCGCGACGCCGAAGCGGCGCTCACGATCGGCCCGCGCGACTACCCGGCGCCGGACGGCAAGCTCACCTTCGACAAGCTCTCGAGCGTGTTCCTGTCGGGCAACCGCACTCGCGATGACCAGCCCAACCACGTCCGCATCGCCCATCGCGTGCCGCGCGAGGTGGGCGAGGCCTGGGTGGCGATGTGCCCCGCCCAGGTGTACGAGATCGCCGGCGACGCCGGGGACGGGATCGTGGAGGTCGAGCTGACCCCATCCAACTGCGTTCAGTGCGGCGCGATCACCGCCAAGGGCGGCCGCTTGACCCCGCCCGAGGGCGGTAGCGGCCCCGAATACTCCAACATGTGAGGCTGGTCCGCGGCGGTTCTGGCGGCGTCCCACGCGGCGGTGCGGTGCTCAACGTGGCTCTGCCACGCCTCCGCTCCGCCCGCCGCTCGATCCTTGCCAGAACCACCGCGTCCTGCGCCTCAGGCGCCTGTCGCACATCGACGTAGCTCGTGAATAACGGTGCCTGGCACCGTTATTCACCGCTACCGATGGCGTTCAGGGCTTCGGTCAGCTTGGGGATGATAGTGAGGGCGTCGCCGATCACGCTCACGTCGGCGAACTCGTGGATCGGGGCGTTGGCGTCCTTGTTGATCGCAACGATCGTGCCGGCGTTGGACATGCCGACCTTGTGCTGGATCGCGCCCGAGACACCGCAGGCGATGTAGAGCTTGGGCGAGACCGTCTTGCCGGTCTGCCCCACCTGCATCGAGTACGGCACCCAGCCGGCGTCGACCACCGCCCGGGTGGCCGCCACCTCGCCGCCGATCGCCTTCGCCAGCGCCTCCACCAAGGGCACATTCTCGGGTCCGCCCATGCCGCGCCCGACCGCCACCAGCGTCTCGGCCTCGGTGATGTCGACCCCGCCCGTCTCGGCCTGCTCACGACCGACGATACGAGCCTTCTGCGACCAGTCGGCGACCGTCACCGCGATCCGCTCGACCGGGGCTGAGCCGCCGCTCGAATCGGCCGGCGCGAACGCGTTGGCGCGGGCCAGCACCACGCCCGGCCCGCCGGTGAACCCCGAGTCGACCATGACCGTGTCTCCCAGGGCGGGACGGGTGGCGACCAGGCTGTCGCCGTCGACCGCGATGTCGGTCGTCTCGCAGGCGATGCCGGTGCCCAGCCGTGCGGCCAGGCCGGCGGCGACGTCGGCCGATACCACTCCGGCCCCGAACAGCACACCGTCCGCGTCCTCGCGCCGACGGCTCCAAGGCGTCCACGAGCGGCTGCGACAGCCCACCGGCCAGCGCCGCGTCGTCGGCTACCAGTACCCGCTGGGCGCCGTGGCCGCCGAGCTCGGCCGCCCAGCCGTCGTCGATCCCGGAACCTGCAACGAATGCAGTGACCTCGGCTCCCAGCGTGGCGGCCTTGGCCAGCACGCCCAGACTCTGATCGGAGAACTCGCCGTCGTCATGATGAACGTGTACGAGCAGTTTCACAGGAGCCCCCTCTCGGCCAGGATGGCCACCACCTTGTCTGCCGAGTCGCCGCCGGAGTCTTCGATCTTGACGCCCTCGGCCTTGGAGACCGGCGGGGCGACCGACCGCACCACGTTGCGGGATCCCTCGGCGCCGACGCGCGCTGCGTCCAGGCCGGCGTCGGCCAGGCCGAGCTTGTCCAGCGGCTTCTTCTTGGCCCCCATGATCGCCTTGATCGAAGGCAGCCGCGGGGTGTTGATGGCGTCGGATACCGACACCACCGCAGGCAGCGGAGCCTCGGCCAGGTCGTACCCGTGCTCGGTCTGGCGCTTGGCCTTGATCCCCGCGTCGCTGACCTCGAGATGCGCCACCTGGGTCACCAGCGGCCGCCGCAGATGATCGGCAACCGCCGCCGCCATCACGTAGCAGTCGGCGTCGGCCGCCTGCTGGCCCAACAGCACCAGATCGGCGTCCTGCGCGGCGATCACGGTCGCCAGGGCGTACGCGGTACCCGAGATGTCCGAGCCGGCCAAGCCGGGATCCGACAGCAGCACGGCCCGGTCGGCGCCCAGCGCCAGAGCTTTTGTCAGAGCGCGGGAGGCGCTCTCCGGCCCCATGCAGACGGCGACGATCTCGGCCACGTCAACCCCCGACTCGCGGATCCGGACGGCCTCCTCGAGCGCATGCACGTCGAACGGATTCAGCTCCGAGTCGCCTGACCGGTCGAGCCGGTTGGTGGCTGGATCGAGCCGGCGCGAGGACGTCGCGCTCGGAACCTCTTTGACACAGACTGCGATCTTCACAGGCGGTTCGTTCCCTTCTATTTTCCGATGAACGTCGGGCTGCGCTTCTCCACGAAGGCGTTCAGCCCCTCGCGCGCATCCTCAGTCGAAAACATGAGTGAGTACAGGTCGGCCTCGTGCACAAGGTTGCCACCGATGTCGCCGTGAAGGCTCCGGTTGGTCGCCTCCTTGGCGTAGTACAGCGCAATCGGGCTCTTGGAGGCCATCGCGGTGGCCAACTCGATCGCCTTGGGAATCAGCTCCGCCGCGGGATACACGTGCTGCACCAGACCGCGCTCGAGCGCTTCCTGAGCGTCGATCATCCGCCCGGTCAGGATCAGCTCCTTGGCGTAGCCGATGTTGGTGGCGCGCGCCAGTCGCTGGGTGGCGCCCCACCCCGGCATGATTCCGAGATTGATCTCGGGCTGCCCGAAGAAGGCGTTCTCGGAGGCCAGCCGCACGTCGCAGGCAAGTGCGATCTCACAGCCGCCACCGAGCGCGTAACCGTTCACCGCGGCGATCGTCGGCTTTCGCATCGTCTCCAGCTTGTGGGCGATCTCCTGGCCGAGCTCGGAGTAGGCACGCGCCTCCAGCGGGGTCTTGCCGGCCATCTCCTTGATGTCCGCGCCGGCGATGAACGACTTCTCGCCGGTGCCGGTGAGCACCACCACCCCCACCCCGGCGTCTGACCCCAGGTCGGTGAGCGTGTGCATCAGCTCCTCCATCAGCGCCGTGTTGAGCGCGTTCAGCACCTTCGCCCGATCGACGGTGACGATCGCGACCCGCCCATCCAGCGAGATCCGGAGCCCCGTGCGTGGCATCAGACCGCTCCCAGCCGGCTCTGCAGGAACTCGACGATGGCAGCCGTCGGCGCGCCCGGAGTGAACACCTCGGCCACCCCCAGGCGCTTGAGTTCGGCGACATCGTCGGTGGGGATCGTCCCCCCCACCACCACCAGCAGATCGTCGGCACCGGCTTCGGCCAGCAGCTCGAGGATGCGCGGCACCAGCGTCATGTGTGCTCCGGACAGAATCGACAGACCGACAGCGTCGGCATCCTCCTGGAGCACCGTCGCAACGATCTGCTCGGGAGTCTGGTGAAGCCCCGTGTAGATCACCTCCATGCCCGCGTCACGCAGCGTGCGAGCAATGATCTTTGCTCCACGATCGTGGCCGTCGAGGCCTGGTTTCGCCACCACAACTCGGATCCGGCCGCTCATCAGGAGATGACTCTAGATGATCCATTCCGAAAGGGCGGGAGGTGTGCTCTACCCGGAGTGCGCCGGGGCGAACACCACCAGCAGCGTGAGATCCTCGGTGATCGAGTGGAACCGATGCTCGACTCCGGCGGCGATGAACACGGTGTCGCCGGGGCCAACGGGATGGTCGGCGCCGTCCATCTCAATCCGCCCGCGACCGCCCAGCACGTGGTAGATCTCGTCCTCGCGGTGGGGGGTCTGCAGGTCGGCTTCGCCCGCCGCCAGCGCGTAGGTGCCGGCGCTGAGCGCAGGCACCGTCAGGAACTGCTGGTAGTTCTCACCCGACTCGCAGCCGCGCTGCGTCGATCTCGCTGCGAGACCACAGGCCGGCGCGCACCGTCACGCCACACCGTCCCACACGCCGGCCCCCGACCTGACCGGGATCGTGAACGACACGGCGCAGCCCTCGCCCGGTGCGCTGGAGACGTCGCATCTGCCGCCGGCCAGCCGAATTCGCTCGGTCATCGCGTCCAACCCCATGTGCAGGCGCAGATGGCGGGCTTCCCAGCGTGGCTGGATCAAATCCCCGCCCATCGTCGCGCACCGACCCCACGACCGATCCGTCCTTCGGCTCCAGGCGTACCCACACGTGCGACGCGCCGGAATGCTTGCGGGCGTTCACCATCGCCTCCCGCACCGTGCGGTAACACAGCTCTTCGACCACACCGCCGAAGCGCTGGTCGGGAATCTCCACCGAGGTCGTGAACCCCGCCTCCAGGTCGACCTGCTCGCACAGGGCGGTGATCGCGGTGCGCAGCCCGTGACGGTCGAACTGCTGGGGCCGCAGCTCGAACATCAGGTGGCGGGTGCGCTCAAGAGCGTCCGACAGCGCCGAGCGCGTCTCCGACACCAGCGTCGTGGCCGCCTGCGGCTTGCCGCCGAGCACATTCTGGATTCGATCGAGGTTGATCTGAAGCGCAGCCATCAGCTGCACCGTGTCGTCGTGCAGCGCCCGGGCGATGCGACCCCGCTCCTCCTCCTCGGAGAGCAGCATTCGCTCCAGCAGTTCGCCCCGCTGGTAATCCAGTTCGCGCAGCCGGTCGGCGGCCCGGCGCTGCATCGTCACATCCCGGGCCGTGCCGATCAGACGATCACCATCCTCGCCGACCCGGCCATCGACCTCCAGAAACCGCATCGTCCCGTCGACCGGTCTCACGATCTGAAAGCTGAACCTGAACTGCGGGCTGGAACTCATCCGCCGGCGCAGTCGCCGTGCCCGTGCCCGCTCGCCCCGGTCGAGCAGTCCCCAGCACGACCGGATCGTGGGCACAAACGTGTGCGGGTCGACCCCGACCAGACCGTACAGCTCATCCGACCACACCATCGCGCCACCGTCTCGGTCAGCACTCCAGGTGGCCATGGCTGCGACCCGCAGGGCCTCTTTGCGCTCCAGCTCGGCCTGCATCTGCTCGGTCATATCGCGGCCGATCAGCATCACCTCCGGCGCTCCCCCTGAGTCCTCGTCCAGGACCACCGCCGACCACTCCACCGTAACCTCTGCGCCGGCGGCGGTCGTCACCGTGAGCACCTCCTCCGAGACGGCTCCGGAGGTGACGATCTCGCCCAGCCGGGGGGCATGCAGCACGTCCTGAACCGGGCGTCCCAAAGCGGCGGCGGCAGGGACTCCAAACAGGCGCTCGGCGGCGGGATTCCACCCCTTCACCTCGCCCAGGGGGGCCGACGGTGATGAGCGCCACCGGGATTCGCTCCAGGTGAAGCTCCAGCCGCCGCATCAGGCGATCGTACTCACGCGTGTCGCGCATAACCGAGGCGTGGAACAGGGGGAGGTCAGTCTTGTCATCGCGCACCACGAACGTCATCGCGTCGACAGGGATCGACTCGCCGGTGACCACGTGCTTGAGCTGCAGCGAGCCCCTCCAGGGCGCGATCGACGACGACTCGGTGACCTTCAGGAACTGGTCGCTCGAGTCCTCCGCCACGTAGTCCGAGCTGCGCTCGAGCAGCGGGGCGCCGAGGCTCTGCCCGACCAGCGCCCGCCCCGCCGGATTGAGGTACAGCGTACGCCTGTCCAGAGCGGCCACCGCCACGAAGTCGGAGGCCTGATCGATCACCGATTCGAACAGCCGCATGCGGCTGCGCACCTTCTCGCGCTCGCCCACCTCCTCGACCACCAGGCCGACCGATGTGATCGTGTCGTCGGCGCCGGCGATCGGGAAGTACGTCTGCCGGTAGAGCTCGGTGACCCCATCCCCGGAGATCCAGGGAACGTACACATCGTCGATGTTCTTGCCGCTGGCCACAATCCCCGCCACGTTCTCGAGGATGGTCGGCCCGTTCCCCGGCGCGATCTCGAGAATCGAGTGCCCCTCGAAGAGGGTCTCGATCGGCACCCGCGCAGCCTCGGCGGCACCTGTCGAGCCGCCCAGCACGGTGCCGTCTGGCGCGATGATCACCATTATCGCCGGGATCTGGGGGAGCAGCCCTCCCAGAGCCTCAGGATCGAACTTCCCAGCCACGCCGCAAGCCTACACCGCCACGCCTCGATCGGAACGCGACCGAGACCTCAGGCCACTGACGATCCCGGCTGCCACAGCACGTCGTCGCGCCCGCCGTGGTTCGCAACCCGAGCAAGGATGAACAGCAGATCACTGAGCCGGTTGAGATATCCCAGTGCACACGGATTGATCGGTTCGCGCTGGGACAATCCCACCGCGTGCCGCTCGGCCCGGCGGCACACGGTGCGGGCCACGTGCAGCGCCGCCGCCGCAGGCGTTCCGCCCGCCAGCACGAAACTCTGCAACGGCTCGAGTCCCTCGCCGTGGCGATCGCACGCCGACTCCAGCGCGGTCACGTGGTCGGCGGTGATGCGCAGGCGACTCTTGCCGTGCCCGCGCTCGGTGTCGAGCGGCACCGCCAGATCGGCACCGAGATCGAACAGGTCGTTCTGCACCCGACGCAGCAGGTCGGCGACCTCAGGGTCGAGCCCCACCGCGACGGCCGCGCCGATGGCCGCGCCGGTCTCGTCCACCGAGCCATACGCCCACACCCGCGGATCGTCCTTGGACACGCGCTCGCCGTCACCGAGTGATGTGAGGCCGCCGTCGCCTGCCCGGGTGTAGATCTTGTCGAGTCGGACCACGTGCAGGAGCCTACCAATTCACCCAATCGGGTTTTCAGCGGGCATCGGCCGCGACGACTACAGGAGTGCGCTTACCGGCGCCCGGCAGCGGGGTCACCCGTGCCGGGCGCCTGATGGGCACGCCGCAGCTCGGCCAACAGCGCCTCCACCGCCGGCCCCGGCTGCTCCCCCCGTCTCCATCCCAGCACGAAACCCCATTCGAGCAACGGCCCGCCCAGCGGGATCTCGCGCAGCCGCCCGTCTGCCAACTCGGTGCGGACCGAGATCTCCGGCACGATCGCAAGACCGAGGCCGGCCGCGACGCAGCTCTTTACCGCCTCCAGGCTGAACGCCTCGAGCCGGCCGGCCGGCTCCACCGAGGCGGCGCTCAGCAGCTGGTCGAGCTCCCGTCGGTTGATCGTGCCCTGGTCGCGCATCACCAGCACGTGATCGCGCAGATCGGACAGATGCTTTGGGTCGGAATCGGGGCTGCCCGGAGGGCCGATCAGAAGCGTTCGACCGTGGCCGAATCGAGCCACCTCCAGATCACCGGGGTCGGTGTGCTCGGTCAGCAGGGCGGCGTCAACCTCGCCCACTCGCAGGGCCGACAGCACCCTCGCCTCGTCTCCGACCACGAACCCAACGTCCAGGCTCGGCAGGCGTTCGCGCAGATTCGCGATCGCCGGCGGCAGCACATAGGTCGCCAGCGCCTCCCCACCAGACACCCACAGCCGTAGTCGGTCGGAGGCAACCGCGCGGTCGAGGGCGGCCTCGGCCTCGGCTGCGAGCACCAGCGCCCGCTCGGCATACGGCAGCAGCGCCGTCCCGGCGGGCGTGAGATGCACCGATCGGGGAGCACGCACCAGCAGGGGCGCTCCGACGCGCTGCTCCAACGCCCTGACCGCGCCCGATACGGTGGGTTGGGAGACGCCCAGGCGCTCGGCCGCCCTGGTGAAGCTGCCCGCTGCAGCGACTTCGACCAAGGCGGCGAGCTGGGCTGTGGGATAGATAGGCATAGACCTATTATAGATCAATGTAGACGCTGTTTCACTATTGACGTGTGATGGTTAGGCTTCGACCGTGTTAACTCGTCAACGCACGATCCTGCTGCTCGCGATCGGATCCCAGGCTGCCCTGTCGGTGATCACCTTCGGGTTGCCGGCGATCGGAGGCGATATCGAATCGCATTTCGGCGTGGGCACGGTTGCCTTCGGCGTTGTGTTCGCAGCCGTCGGCATCGGCTCCGGGCTGGCGCTGGTGCCGGCCGGGATGCTGGTCGACCGCCACGGCGCCCGCCGAATCCTGCTGGCCGGCGGCACCATCACCGCCGCCGGCCTGATCGCAGCGGCATTTGCCCCCAATGTGTACTGGTACGGCGCGATGCTGTTCGTGGCCGGAGTCGGCGGGGCCGGAGTGCCGGTGGCAGGGATGACGTCGCTGCTGCGGGAGTTCGCGCCCGAACAGCGAGGCATGGCGCTCGGCTGGCGCCAGCTTGCGGTGCCTCTGGGCGGCGCGGTCGGCTCGATTGCACTGCCCGCGCTGGTCACACTCGGCGGCCTGCAGCTGGCGATGCTGGTCTCGGCCGTAGCCGCCGGAGGGCTAGCGTTCGGTTTTGCGACAGTGGCCGGCGACGACCGCAGCGAGGTGCGCTCGCGCGGGTTGGGCGGTGTGCTCTCGATCCCGCAGATGCGGCAGCTACTGACCGTCGGCTTCCTGTACGTGTGGGCGCTGGGCGGCGTGCTGGCGTACTACATCCCCGCAGCCGAGTCGGGCGGGCTGTCTGCGACCCAGGCGGCCATCGGATTTACCGTGGTGAACATCACCGCAGCGCTGTCGCGGATCGTGTGGGGACGGCTGGCCGACAAGAACTCCGGCACCCGCCGCATCCACGTGCTGCGGGCCACCGGGCTGGTTGCGGCGGCCGGGGCGGTGCTGATGCCGATCGCCCTGGCGACTGGGACGGTGACGTCACTGGCCGCCACAGTGGCGCTGGCGTTCGGAGTGTTCGGCTTCAACGGTGTCCTCTACCTCACGGCCGGAGAGATCGCCGGAGCCGACCGCGCCGGTCGGGCGGTTGGTTTGGCATCGATGGTGGTGTTCGGCTGGGGATCGATCTCAGCGCCGATCGCGGGCCTTGCGATCGAAGCCACCGGATACGACGCCGTGTGGGTGATCGCGGCTGTGACCGGGATCGCGGGCGCGCTGGTGGCCAGCTCGATGCTGCGCTCGACACAACGGCCGGGGGGCCGCATACTCGGTGGATGGGACGGAGCGCCAACCGATGGAGCCACCCCCGGGTCGTGATCATGGCCGGAGGCATACTGGCGCTGGTGGTGGCGGTGGCGATCGGCGTCGACGACACCGCGGTGCTCACGGTCGCGCTATCGGGTGCGACCAGCGCTGCGCTGGGGTGGCGCATGAGCAGGCTGCGGCCGGGTGCTCTCCAGAATCTGTACGCCTGGGCCTGCTGCATCTTCGGCGCGACCACCGCCGGCCAGGGCTATCTCACGCTGGATTTGGGCGCCACCGGGGCACCCAGGGTGGAGGCGGTTCTGTGGATCATCGCCGGGCTGATGGTGATCGGCGGAGCGACCGCCACGATGCTGCTCAAGCCCGCTGTCGCGGGTGAATAACGGTGCCTGGCACCGTTATTCACAAGGGGCGGACGCAGTTGGTGCAGCCGGTGAGAGTCACAGGCGGGCCGCCCACCTGTGCCCACTTGCCGGTGGTGTAGGGCTGGGCGCCGATCGGCGCCAGGAACACTCGGGTGTGACCTGGCACGTGCACGGTGAACGTTCCGTCGGCAGCGGTCTTCACACGCGCGATCGGTGAGGGTGGATCGGCCATCACCGGCCCGGCCGTCGAGATCGGCCGGGTGTAGACGCCGATGGTCGCTCCGGCCACCGGAGTGCCGGCGCCGGAGTTGGTGGACGGGTGCTTGAGAAAGACGCCGGTGACGGCGGTGGCGTCTGCGGTGGTCGTGCCGCCGGATGAACTCTGGCCACAGCCGGCTGCCACCAGCGCCACCGCGATCGCGAGCAAGATCAGTTTCATATCTCTAGGACGCGCGCCGACCCCCGTCGGTTCACGCCACGGGGTAGTCGTAAAAGCCCTGCCCCGACTTCCGGCCCAGCCGACCGGCCTCCACGTAGCTGCGCAGCAGCGGGCAGGGGCGGTATTTGTCATCGCCCAGACCGTCGTGCAGCACCTCCATGATCGCCAGCACGGTGTCGAGGCCGATCAGGTCGGCAAGCGCCAGCGGGCCCATCGGGTGGTTCATTCCGAGCTTCATCACCGCATCGATCGAGTCGC
The DNA here is from genome assembly GCA_963729195.1 of uncultured Actinomycetes bacterium. GTDB lineage: Bacteria > Actinomycetota > Thermoleophilia > Gaiellales > JAICJC01 > CAVPTL01. The sequence continues at coordinate 73,020 of CAVSNF010000019.1, read as the reverse complement.
GATCGCCGACACCCTCCATCAGGCAATAGACCGCCTCGTTGATCATCGGAACCAGGATCCGGTTGGAGATGAATCCCGGGTAGTCGTGGGCTTCCGCCACGGTCTTGCCCATCCGCTCGGCCGCTGCGCGCACCGTCGCCGCGGTCGCGTCGCTGGTCTCCAACCCGCGGATCAGCTCGACCAGCGGCATCAGCGGCACCGGGTTCATGAAGTGCATGCCGACCACCCGCTCAGGCCGTGAGGTGACGGCTGCCAGCTTCGTGATCGGAATCGAGCTGGTGTTGGAAGCAAGTACCGCCCCCTCCCCGAGCGCCTCATCGATCTGCTTGAAGATCTGGAGCTTGAGGTCGACGTTCTCGGTGGCCGCCTCGATCGCCAGGTCGGCATCCACCGGGGCCGACGCCGACACGATCCGCTCGACCGCCGCATCCGCCGCGCTGCTTTCGACCTTGCCTTTCTCCACCAGCTTGGCCAGCGACTGCTCGATCCCTGACCGGGCACGGTCGAGCTGGGCGTCGGACACGTCCACCAGAGTCACGTCGAAGCCGGCGACAGCAGCCACCTGGGCGATCCCCGACCCCATCTGGCCGGCACCCACGACACAGATCCGCTGGGTCACGGAGCCGGCACCTCGAGCACGATCGCGTCGCCCTGGGCCGCCCCCGAGCAGATCGCAGCCAGGCCGATCCCGCCACCCCGGCGGCGCAGCTCGTAGATCATCGTGATCATCAGGCGCGCACCCGATGCCCCCACCGGATGGCCCAGCGCGACCGCACCACCATTGACGTTGACCTTGTCGGGATCGACGTCGAGCAGCTTGATCGTGTTCAGCGCGACTGCGCTGAACGCCTCATTGACCTCGATCACATCGACCTGGTCGAGCGTCAGGCCCGCCTTGGCCAGCGCCGAGCGGGCCGCGCCCGCCGGTGTGCGCACCAGATACGCGTAGTCGTCGGCAACATGGCCGCTCGCCAGCACCACGGCCAGCGGGGCGTGGCCGTGCTCGGCCGCCCACTGCTCGTCGGCCAGCACCATCGCCGCCCCACCGTCGTTCACGCTGGGGGCGTTTCCGGCGGTGGTTGCGCCGTCCTTGGTAAACACGGGCGGCAGCTTCGCCAGCTTCTCGGCCGAGGTGTCACGCCGGGGGCCCTCGTCATGCTCGACCACCGTTTCGCCCTTCCGGCCCGGGACCGTGACCGGCACGATCTCCTCGGCCAGCTTGCCCGAGTCGATCGCTGCCACCGCCCGCTGGTGGCTGCGCAATGCCCACGCGTCCTGCGCCTCTCGGCCGATCCCGATCTCGGCGCTGACGTCGGAGTTCTGAGCCGCCATGATCTTGCCGTCGAAGGTGCAGGTGAGCCCGTCGTAGGTCATCGAGTCGACCAGCACGCCGTCGCCCATCGTGTACCCAAACCTTGCCTTGGGCACCAGGTAGGGCGCATTGGACATGCTCTCCATGCCGCCCGCCAGCACCACCTTGTACTCCCCCGCGCGGATGTAGATGTCTGCCATCGCGGCGGCGCGCATGCCCGAGGCACACACCTTGTTGATCGTCTCGGAGCCGGTGGTCTTGGGCAGCCCGATGCCCGCCGACACCTGCCGGGACGGGATCTGGCCGGCACCCGCCTGCAGCACCTCGCCCATCACCACGTAGTCGATCTGGTCGGGCGCGACGCCCGAACGCTCCAGCGCGGCTGCCGCCGCATGCGTGCCCAGCTGCGGCCCCGACAGCGGCGCCAGCCCTCCGCCGAGGCGGCCGAACGGGGTGCGGGCCGCACCGATGACGACGGTTCGTGCCATACCTGACGCTCCTTGAAACTTGACGATCGGACTCCGATCAAGCATAGTCAAGCCCAACATGATGACCGTGAACAGCAACAGCTGGTGGTGGCGCTACGAGCGAGGTGCGGCCCGCTAGCGACCCGGCGGCATCCCACTTCGCTCCTCGAGCTCTTCGTCGGACACCGACGGGGAGCTTTTTTGTTTCCCGACTTGACCATGACCGAACACATCACCCGCACATTGCCCGCAGACCTGCTGACTCCGGTCGGTGCCCATCTGCGCCTGCGCGCCGTTTTGGGGGCGCCGTCGTTCCTGCTGGAGTCGGTGGAACGCGGCGAACAGGTTGGTCGCTACTCCTTCCTGGGAGCGGGCCTGCCGACCGTCGACACGCTCGATCAGGCGGCCGCGTTCGCCGCCGCCCGGCCGGGCGCGGCGCCGGGACTGCCGCCGTTCGTGGGAGGGGCGGTCGGATACATCGGCTACGACTGGGTGGCTGAGCTGGAGCCGGTCGAGCTGCCGCCTCCGCACCCCGATGACCCCGACGTTCCCCGCACTCGGTTCATGCTGACCGACGCGGTGGTGGCGTTCGATCACGTCCGCCGGGTGATCACCGTCACCGGCGAGCCCGAGCCGGTGGAACGGATCGTGGCCGCGCTGAGCACCACCGAGACGGTGGAGGCAGCCGAGCCGATGGTCCCGGGTGAGGCCACCGCCGAGATCCCCCACGAGCGCTACCTCGAGATCGTGGAGCGGGCCAAGGAGCACATCGCCGCCGGCGACGCGTTCCAGATCCTGCCCAGCCAGCGCGTGCACCGTCCCACCCAGGCCTCCGCCTTTGCGCTCTACCGGGCGCTGCGGGCGGTGAATCCCTCGCCGTACATGTTCCTGCTGGACTTCGGCTCCTTCCAGCTGATCGGCTCCTCACCCGAGACGCACGTGCGGCTGGGGGCAGACGGGGAATGCGAACTGCGGCCGATCGCCGGCACCCGACCGCGCGGCCGCGACGCCGCCGAGGACGACGCGATGGAGGCCGAGCTGATGGCGTCGGGCAAGGAGCGGGCCGAACACGTGATGCTGGTCGACCTGGCCCGCAACGATCTCTCTCGCGTGTGCGCGCCGGGCTCGATCCGGATCGAACGGTTCATGGACGTGGAGCGCTACTCGCACGTGATGCACATCGTCTCGCGCGTGTTCGGGCAGATCGCCCAGCCGCACGACGCCGCCGCATTGCTGCGGGCGACGTTTCCGGCCGGCACCGTCTCGGGCGCGCCCAAGGTACGGGCGATGCAGATCATCTCCGAGCTGGAGGGGCGTCGACGGGGAGCGTATGCGGGAGCGGTCGGGTATCTCGGCTTCGGCGGCGACATGGATACCTGCATCGCCATCCGCACGCTGGTGCTGTGCGACGGTGTCGCCTACCTGCAGTCGGGCGGTGGCGTGGTGGCCGATTCCAGCCCCGAAGGGGAATATCAGGAGGCGATGAACAAGATCGCGGCGCTGGCGGTCGCCATCGATCAGGCCGAGACCGGGGTGTACGGGCCGTGAAGGTGCTCATCATCGACAACTACGACTCGTTCACCTACAACCTGGTCGACTACATCGCGACCGCGGGTGCGGAGGTGCACGTCGCTCGTAACGACCGCATCACCGTCGACCAGGCCGAGGCGCTCCAGCCCAGCCACGTGGTCGTCTCCCCCGGCCCCGGAACGCCCGCCGACGCGGGCGTGTCACGGGCGGTGATCGAGCACTTCCACGGCCGCATCCCGATCCTGGGCGTGTGCCTCGGCCATCAGGTGATCTGCGAGATGAACGGTGGCCGAGTCGATCGTGCCGGCGCGATCGTGCACGGCAAGCCCGATCTGGTGTCGCACGACGGGTCGGAGCTGTACGCCGGCCTGCCCAACCCCTTCGAAGCCGGCCGATACCACTCGCTGGCGGCGCTCGCCCCGATCCCCGACGTGCTGATCGTGACCTCCCACACGCCCGACGGCGAGATCATGGGTGTGCGGCATCGCGAGCATCCCACCCACGGGGTGCAGTTTCATCCCGAGTCGGTGCTGACACCGCAGGGCCGCGTCCTGATCGCAAACTTCCTGGCAATGGAGCAAGCATGATCACCGAGGCGATCAAACAGCTGGTGGACGGCCGCGACCTCTCGGGCGAGCAGGCCCACGCGGCCATGATGCAGGTGATGAGCGGCGACGCCAGTCCCGCCCAGATCGCCGCCTTCGTGGTGGCGCTGCGGATGAAGGGGGAGACACCGGACGAGATCGCCGGATGTGCCCGGGCGATGCGCGCCCACGTGACCCCGTCGATCCCCAGCCGCGACGGTTTGGTGGACACCTGCGGCACCGGCGGCGACGGCGCCGAGACGTTCAACATCTCGACGTCGGCGGCCCTGGTGGCCGCCGCCGCCGGGGTGCCGATTGCCAAGCACGGAAACCGCGCGGTGTCGTCGCGGTGCGGATCGGCCGATGTCCTGGAGGCGCTGGGCGTGCGCATCGATCTCTCACCAGAAGATGTCGCGCTGAGCGTCGACCAGGTCGGATTCGGCTTCCTGTTCGCGCAGGCCCATCACCCGGCCATGCGCCACGCCGGCCCGGTGCGGCGCGAGCTGGGCGTGCGCACCGTGTTCAATGTGCTCGGCCCGTTGACCAACCCCGCCGGGGCCCGCCGGCAGGTGATCGGCGTGTACGCGCCTCATCTGGTCGAGGTGATTGCCCAGGTGCTGGCCCAGCTGGGCGTCGATCACGCCCTGGTGGTGCACGGGGCCGGCGGTCTGGACGAGCTCACCCCAACCGGCGAGAACATGATGGCCGAGGTGCGCGACCAGCAGATCTCGGTGACGACGTTTGACCCGCGGCCGCTGGCCGACGGCCCGGCACCGGGCTCACCCGCCGACCTGCGGGTCGAGGGCGGGCCGGTCGAGAACGCTGCGGTGATCCGCACGGTGTTCGACGGCGAGCGCGGCCCCCGTCGCGACGCCGTCATCCTCAACGCCGCGGCCGCCCTGCTGGTGGGTGCAGCCGTCGACGACTTCGAGGCGGGAATCGAGCTGGCCCGAGCGACGATCGACTCCGGCGCGGCCCAGCGCAAGCTGGACGAGCTGGTGGCATTCACGCAGGCACACGCCGGAGGCCACGCGTGAGCGGCTACCTGGAGACACTCGGCAGCGAGCTGCGCTCGACCCCTCCGGAGCCCGTGCGGGGGTTCGCCGCGGCGCTGACGGCAGGGGCCGGATGTCGCGGTGATCGCGGAGGTCAAGCGCGCGTCGCCGTCGCAGGGTGCGATCGCCCCGGACGCGAGCATCGCCGACACGGCATCCGGCTACGCCAAGGGCGGCGCCGCAGCGATGTCGGTGCTGTGCGCGCAGCGCGACTTCGGCGGCAGCCTCGAGCACCTGACCGAGGCCCGGGCAAGCGCACCGCTGCCGGCCCTGGCCAAGGACTTCACGTTGTTTCCCGAGCAGGTGGCTGCTCAGCGGGTGGCCGGCGCGGACGCGATTTTGGTGATCCTGGCGATGGTCAGCGACGCCGAGGCCCGCCGCCTGATCGAGCTGGCCGGTCTGCTGGGGATGGACGCCCTGGTGGAGGTGCACGACGAGGGCGAGTGCGAGCGCGCCGTTGGCCTGGGCGCGCGGGTGATCGGCGTGAACGCCCGCGACCTGCAGACGATGGCGATCGACCCCGATCGCCGAAACCGGCTGATCGCCTCGCTGCCCAGCACGGTGGTGCGGGTGGCCGAATCGGGGATCGAGAGTCGCGCCGGGGTCGAGGCCGCCCGCGATGCCGGCGCCGACGCGGTGCTGGTCGGCGCCGCGCTGATGCGCGATCCGGGGTTGCTCTCGCAGATCGCGGGGGTGCCGCGGCTGTGAGCTGTGCTGGTCAAGATCTGCGGGCTCACCCGACCCGAGGATGTCGCCGCCGCGGTGGAGGCCGGAGCCGACCTGGTCGGATTCGTGCTCGAGGCATCGAGCCCGCGATCGGTGACTCCCGAGCGGGCCGCCCAGCTGGCGGCCGACGTTCCCGCGGGTGTTCGCACGGTCGCCGTGGTGCTGTCCGGCGACGGCCCCGATCCCGCGATCACCGACCTCGTCCAGACCTACGAGCCGGCCGGTGCGCTTGACCGTACGATCGTGGCCACCCGCGGCGAGCCGCCCGCCAACGTCCCCGCCGATGTGCCGCTGCTGCTCGACCTGGCCTTCGGATCGTCACCGGATCAGGCCACCCTGGAAGCGCATTGGCAGCGCGCGGCACGCACTCCCGGGCGGGTGATGCTGGCCGGCAGCCTGACTCCCCAAAACGTCGCAGCCGCCGTCGCCACCGCCCGGCCGTGGGCGGTCGACACCGCCCGCGGCGTCGAGTCGGCGCCCGGCATCAAGGATCACGACCTGATCCGCAGATTCGTCACCGAAGCCAAGGAGGCAGCGTCATGAGCTCGACCATGCCCGACAGTCGCGGCCGGTTCGGAGAGTTTGGCGGCCGGTTCGTGCCCGAGACGGTGATGGGCGCTCTGGACGAACTCACCGCCGGATACGAGGCCGCCCAGGCCGACCCCACCTTCGCCGCCGACATCGAGCGCCTGGCCCGCGACTACGTCGGCCGGCCGTCACCGCTGTATGAGGCCGAGCGTTTCGCCGAGGGCACCGGCGCCCGCATCCTGCTCAAACGCGAGGATCTCAACCACACCGGCGCCCACAAGATCAACAACGCCGTCGGCCAGGCCCTGCTGGCCGTGCGCCTGGGTAAGCGCCGAATCGTGGCCGAGACCGGAGCCGGCCAGCACGGTGTCGCCGCGGCCACCGTGTGCGCCCGATTCGGTCTGGAGTGCCACGTATTCATGGGCGCGGAGGACATCCGCCGGCAGCATCCCAACGTGGTTCGGATGGGCATGCTCGGCGCCGAGGTCGTGCCTGTGACCGCCGGCTCGGGAACGCTCAAGGACGCGATGAACGAGGCCATCCGCGACTGGATCGCAAACGTCGAGACCACCCACTATCTGATCGGCTCGGCGGCCGGCCCTCACCCCTACCCGATGCTGGTGCGCGACCTCCAGGCGGTGATCGGCCACGAGGCTCGGGCCCAGACATTGGAGCGGGAAGGGCGCCTGCCCGACGCGGTGGTCGCATGCGTCGGCGGCGGCTCAAACGCCATCGGCCTGTTTCACCCGTTCATCGACGATCCCTCGGTGCGCCTGTTGGGCGCCGAGGCCGGCGGAGACGAGCACGGACACGCGGCCAGTCTCAGCCTCGGTCGTGTGTCGGTGCTGCACGGCTCCAAGAGCTATGTGCTGGCCGACGAGGACGGCCAGGTGGTGGAGTCGCATTCGATCTCGGCCGGCCTCGACTACCCCGGCGTGGGACCAGAGCACTCGTGGCTGAAATCAACCGGCCGGGCGAGCTATGAGCCGGTCACCGACGCCGAAGCGTTGACCGCCTTTCACCGCCTTTGCCGGCTCGAGGGCATCATCCCCGCGCTGGAATCAGCCCACGCCCTGGCATTGGCGCAGCGAGTGGCGCGTCCGGGTGAGTTGATCGTGGTCGGCCTCTCCGGTCGCGGCGATAAGGACGTGGACGCCGTGGAGGCGCTGCAGCCGTGAACATCTCCACCCCAGCTCTGGCGATCTATCTGATGGCCGACACCGACACTGTCGAGTTGGCCCGAGCGGCCGTGGCGGGCGGCGCGACTGCGATCGAGGTGGGGATCCCCTACTCCGATCCGCTGGCCGACGGGCCCACCATCCAGCGCGCCGCCAACCGGTCGCTGGCCGCCGGGATGACCACCCGAAAGGCGCTCGAGGTGATCGCCGAGATCCGCGCCCACGTCGCGGTGCCGATCGTCCCGATGACGTATGCCAGCCCGGTGATGGCACTCGGCGAGGCGGAGTTCTGCCGAGCGGCCGCAGCAGCCGGCGCCGACGGCCTGATCGTCCCCGACATCCCCTCCGACGAGGCCGGGCCGCTGTCTCAGGCCTGCCGCGAGCACGGGCTCGACCTGGTGCCGCTGCTCGCTCCCACCAGCAGCGATCAGCGGATCGAGCTGGCTTGCCGCAACGCCGGTGGGTTCGTGTACCTGGTGAGCGTGGTCGGCACGACCGGAGCCCGCGAACAGTTGGGCGACCGGGTCGCGGGACTGATCCAGCGCACCCGCGCCTACACCGCGCTGCCCTTGCTGGTCGGATTTGGCATCTCCACCCCGGCACACGCCCAGGCGGCCCTGGCCGCCGGAGCCGACGGAGTCGTGATCGGCTCGCGCGCAATCGACGTGGCCGAACAGGGCGGCGCGGACGCGCTGGGCACGTTCGTGGCCGAGGTGGCGAAGGCCCTGCGGTGAGTAGCAACCCCACACCAATCCAGACACGGTAGATTTGGCCGATGCACGTTTTGGTGGTGGAGGACGATCAGGCGCTCGCGCGCATTCTGGTGAAGTCGATCGAGGCGGCGGGTCATACCGCCGAGGTCAGCCACGACGGTGAACAGGGCTTGGCGCTGGCCCGCAGCGGGCACCACGACGCTGTCATCCTCGACCTGATGCTGCCGCGACTTTCGGGCATCGAGCTGTGCCGGCGGCTGCGGGCCGAGGGCCGCACTGTGCCGGTGCTGATGCTGACCGCCCGCTCCGCCGTCTCGGAGCGGATCGAGGGCCTGGACGCCGGCGCCGACGACTACCTGGTGAAGCCCTTCTCGCTGGGCGAGCTGCAGGCCCGTCTGCGGGCGCTCAGCCGGCGCGGCAGCGGCCCCCAGCCGGATGTGATCGAGGCCGGCGATCTGCAACTCGACGTCAACGGCCGTGAGGTGCGCGTCGGCGATGATCTGGTGGAACTGACCGGCACCGAGTTCGCGCTGCTCGAGTATCTGATGCGCAACCAGGGCTCGGTGCTGAGCCGCGACCAACTGCGGCTGGAGGTGTGGGGCGATGGATTCGAGCCCTCCTCGAACGTCGTGGATATCTACATCCACTACGTGCGCCGCAAGCTCAAGGCTGCAGGGCTCCAACGCGACCCGATCCGCACCGTACGCGGCCTCGGGTATGCATTTCGCAAGCCGGAATAGATGTTCTCTCGCGCCCGCTTTCGCCTGACCGCATGGTTCGTCGTGGTCATGGCTGCATTCGTGACCGTGCTCGGCGGGGCGGTCTACTACGTCGTCCAGGACCAGCTGCGCAAGCAGGTCGACGATGGCGTTCGCAAAACCGCATTTCGCGCCGCACGGGATGTGCACAGCGATTACCTCAACTCGGGGCGATCGCCCGCAATCGACTACTCCGTCGATGCCGACATCCGAGAGCTCGCCGACGGAGGCCTCTACAAGCTCACGGTGGTTCCACCGCCGTACGGCTCGGGGCTGCTGGGACGAAACGCCGAGGAGGCCGGCCTGCCCTATGCGCAGGGTGTGCTGGCAGCGCTCCAGAACGGCCACGACATGAGTTCGGTGCACGTCAGCCAGGGCTCGGTGCGGATCTACTCGGATGCCGTGGCCGACTCTCAGGGCGTGTTCGCGGTGGTGCAGGTGGCCCGCTCCACCCTCCCCGAGCAGCAGTCGCTGAACAAGCTCTTGATCGTGCTGCTGGTGGGCGGAGTGGCCAGCGTGCTGGTGGCCGCAGTCGGCGGCTGGTTCCTGGCCGGAAAAGCGCTGGCTCCGGTGCGCGAGGCATTCGATCGCCAGCACGCGTTCGTGGGGGACGCATCGCATGAGCTGCGCACCCCGCTGGCCGTAATCCGCGCCAACGCCGAGTACCTGCAGGCCAGCCAGCCAGAGTCGGTCGAGATCGCCGACATCGTCAGCGAGACCGACCGGCTGTCGGCGCTGGTCGATTCGCTGTTGGCGCTCGCCCGCGGCGGGCGCGGCGACCGACCCCAGCCCGACGTGTTCGACCTGGGGTCGGTGGTGGAACAGTCGGTTGAGGCGATGACCGCGCTTGCAGCCGACAAGTCGATCGACCTGCGGGTGGACGCTGCGTCCGGGCTGCACATCGAGGGCGACCGGGAGCAGGTGCGCCAGCTGGTGGTGATCCTGGTGGACAACGCGCTTCGCTACACCCCCTCGGGCGGCTCGGTGGCCGTGATCGTCGGCAAGTCCTCAAATGACGCCGCGCTGGAGGTGCGAGACACCGGCATCGGCATCCCTCGAGAGGCGCAGGATCATGTGTTCGAGCGCTTCTACCGGGCGGACGAGGCCCGCAACCGCGACTCCGGCGGGGCCGGCCTGGGGCTGGCGATCGCCAAGCAGCTGGTGGAAGATCACGACGGTCGCATTTCGCTCGAGTCGGTCCCCGGCGAAGGCTCCACCTTCACCGTCCGGCTGCCGCTGGCAAGCGCCACCTCCGCCGCCAAAGCCTGAGGTGAATAACGGTGCCAGGCACCGTTATTCACGCTGGCCAATCATCTAGTCTGAGCCGGTGCCCCGGATCGCGTCGAGCATCGACTCCCACGGTGATGAGTACCGTCGCAACCGCGAGCGGATGGCGGCACTCACCGCCGACCTCGACACGGCACTCGAGCGGGTGTGCGGCGGCGGCGGCGCCGATGCGATGGAGCGCCACCGCGCCCGCGGCAAACTGCCGGTGCGGGAGCGGATCGAGCGTCTGATCGATCCGGGCGCGGCCTTCCTGGAGCTGTCACCGCTGGCTGCCCACGAGATGTACGACGGCCAGGCCCCGGGTGCGGGCATCGTGTGCGGGATCGCGCCGGTCAGCGGGCGGGCCTGTGTGATCGTCGCCAACGACGCCACGGTCAAAGGCGGCAGCTACTTCCCGATGACGGTGAAGAAGCATCTGCGCGCGCAGGAGATCGCCGAGCAGAACCGGCTCCCGTGCATCTATCTGGTCGATTCGGGCGGCGCCAACCTGCCGTTTCAGGCCGAGGTGTTCCCCGACCGCGACCACTTCGGCCGGATCTTCTACAACCAGGCCCGGATGTCGGCGGCGGGGATCCCACAGGTCGCGGTGGTGATGGGCTCGTGCACCGCAGGCGGCGCCTACGTCCCCGCCATGAGTGACGAGACGGTGATCGTGAAGGGCACCGGCACCATCTTCCTGGGCGGGCCGCCGCTGGTGAAGGCGGCCACCGGCGAGGATGTGACCGCCGAAGAATTGGGCGGCGGCGAACTGCACGCGCGCCAAAGCGGGGTGGTCGATCACCTCGCCGACGACGACGCCTCGGCGCTGCGCACCGCCCGCGACATCGTCGCCAACCTGGGATCGGCACCGATGCCGGCCTGGCCCACCGAGACGGTCCGCGACCCCGAGCTGGACGCGGGCGAGCTGCTCGGTCTGGCGCCCATCGACAGCCGCCGCCAGGGCGACGTGCGGGAGGTCATCGGCCGGATCGTGGACGGGTCGCGGCTACACGAATTCAAGCGGTTGTACGGCGAGACGCTGGTGTGTGGCTTTGCCAGGCTGCACGGGCACCCGATCGCGATCGTCGCGTCCAACGGCATCCTGTTCTCGGAGTCGGCGCTGAAGGGCGCTCACTTCGTCGAGCTGGCCTGTAAACGCAAGATCCCGCTGGTCTTCCTGCAGAACATCACCGGCTTCATGGTCGGGCGCGAATACGAGGCCGGCGGCATCGCCAAGGACGGAGCCAAGCTGGTGACCGCGGTTGCATGCGCGCAGGTGCCCAAGTTCACGGTCGTGATCGGCGGCTCGTTCGGCGCCGGAAACTACGCCATGTGCGGGCGTGCGTACTCGCCTCGACAGCTGTGGATGTGGCCCAACGCGCGCATCTCGGTGATGGGCGGCGCTCAGGCCGCCCGGGTGTTGTCGACGGTGCGCGGGGAACTCAGCGACGCCGAGCGGGAGCAGTTCGAGGCGCCGATTGTGGAACGATACGAGCGTGAGGGCAGTCCCTACTACTCCACAGCGCGACTGTGGGACGACGGGGTAATCGACCCCCGCGACACACGCCGGGTGCTCGCTCTGGGCCTGGAGGCCGCCCGCTGCGCACCGGTCCCTGAGACGACCTTCGGGGTGTTTCGGATGTGAGCACCGTGACCATGCAGACGCAGGGGCCGGTGACGACCCTGACCCTCAGCCGCCCCGAGGTGCGAAACGCGCTGGGGCCGGAGATGATCATGGAACTCACCCACCTGTTCCACGCGCTGGCCCTCGACGAGAGCCGGGTGATCGTGGTCACCGGGGAGGGCGACGCCTTCTGCGCCGGCGCCGACCTGGAGTGGATGAAGGCCAGCCGCACGCTCAGTGACGACCGAAACGTGGCGGACGCGGCCACCGCCCGCACCATGTGGGAGACGATCGACTCCTGCCCCAAGCCGGTGATCGCGCGGGTCAACGGGCCGGCGCTGGGAGGCGGGTCGGGGTTGGTGGCGTGCGCCGACGTGGCGATCGCCGTCGACTCCGCCATACTCGGCTTCACCGAGGCCCGTGTGGGGCTGATCCCGGCCACGATCTCGCCCTACGTGCTGCGAAAGATCGGCCCTGGGCACACCCGGGCGCTGTTCGTGTCCGGTCGGCGGTTCTCCGCCGAGGAAGCCGCCCGGATCGGACTTGTGCACCGGGTGGTGTCCGCCGCCGACCTGGACGCGGCGGTCACCGAGACGGCCGACGAGTTGCTGGCCTGCAGCCCGGTCGCCATCGCCGAGTCGAAACGGCTGGTTCGTGACGCCACCGCGCAGCTGGCGCTGCCTGACCTGCCCATGCGACTGGCAGCGGTGCGGGCCGCCCCGGAGGCCCAGGAGGGGCTGGCCGCATTCCTCGAGAAGAAGCAGCCGGGATGGGTAGTGCGATCGACCGAGTCCTGATCGCCAATCGCGGCGAGGTCGCCGTGCGCGTGATCCGAGCCTGCCGCGAGCTGGGGATCGAGGCCGTCGCCGTCCACCTCCCCGGGGAGAGCGGCGACTTGCACGTGCAGTTGGCTGATGCCAGCGCGGAGATTCCCTCCTTCCTCGACCCGGACGCGATCCTGGGCGCCGTGGAGGCGCTCGCTGCAGATGCCCTCCACCCGGGATACGGCTATCTGGCCGAGAGCCCCGACTTCGCCGAGCGGGTGTCGGCAGCCCGAATCTTGTGGGTCGGGCCGCCCGCGGTGGCGATGCGCGCCTGCGGCGACAAGCTGGCGGCGCGGCGGTTGGCCGAGGCGGCGGGAGTGCCGGTGGTTCCCGGGTACGCCGGCGTCGACCTGACCGACGCGACCCTGACCGCCGAGGCCGAACGAGTTGGGTTCCCGTTGATGGTCAAAGCCGCCGGTGGCGGCGGTGGACGCGGCATCCGCCGGGTGGCCGCCGCCGCCGAACTGGCCGGTGCGCTCGACGCGGCCAGGCGCGAGGCCAAGACCGGCTTCGACGACCCCCGGGTGTACCTGGAACGGGAACTCGACGGCGCCCGCCACGTGGAGATCCAGCTGCTGGCCGACCGTCACGGCAACGTCATCCACCTGGGCGAGCGCGACTGCTCGGCCCAGCGCCGCCACCAGAAGATCGTGGAGGAGGCTCCCTCCCCCGCCGTGGACGGCGAGCTGCGAGCGGCGCTGGGCGACGCGGCCGTGGCGATCGCGCGGGCGGCCGGCTACGAGAGCGCCGGCACCGCCGAGTTCCTGCTCTTGCCCGACGGCAGCTGGTACTTTCTCGAACTCAACGCGCGGCTGCAGGTCGAGCATCCCGTGACCGAGCTGGTCACCGGCATCGACCTCGTTCGCGCGCAGCTCGAGATCGCCCGCGGCGAGCGCCTGGAGTGGACTCAGGCCGACATCGCTCCCACCGGCCACGCGATCGAATGCCGGCTGTACGCAGAGGATCCGGCGGCCGGCTTCGTGCCCTCGCCGGGCAGGCTGGTGCGATTCGAGATCCCCTCGTGGCCGGGTGTTCGCGTCGACTCCGGTGTGCGGGCGGGCGATCACGTCGGCGTCCACCACGACCCGCTGCTGGCGAAGGTGATCGCCCACGCCGAGGATCGCGACGCCTGTATCGAGCGCATGTCGGCGGTGCTCGCCGAGACGGTCGTGCTCGGGGTCTCCACCAACCTGGGCTTCCTGCGATGGCTGCTGATCCAGCCTGAGTTCACGACCGGCGACGTCGAAACCGGCTTCGTCGACCGCCGCTGGAGTCCAGATCTGGTACCCGCGCTCCCGCCCGAGGTGGCCCGCGCCGCCCGGGCGGCGATGCTCCCCGCGGGGCCGTGGCGCGACTACGGCGCAGCTGCACTGACACCAGTGACGGTGGCCGACGGGTTCGTGCAGCACGACGGGTGGCAGTACACACTCGAGGACGACGACGCTCCCTCGGGCGCGGTCGCGGCCGCCGGGTCGCTGCAGGCGCCGATGCCCGGCTCGGTGCTGCGCGTCTCGGTCGCGGTCGGCGACCCGGTCACCGAGGGACAGGAGCTGGTGGTGATCGAGGCCATGAAGATGGAGGTGGCCGTGACCGCGCCCCGCGACGGTCTCGTGCAGGCCGTCAACACCACTGTCGGCGCCCAGGTCACCCGCGCCCAGACCCTCGTCGAGCTGGGTGAATAACGGTGCCTGGCACCGTTATTCAGCGAGACGTCACGGTGGTGGAGGTGGGGCCGAGGGACGGACTCCAAAACGAGCCGGTGATCGTGCCCACCGCCGACAAGATCACACTGGTCGATCGGCTCTCGGCAGCCGGTCTGCCGGTGGTCGAGGTGACATCGTTCGTGTCGCCGACGCTGGTGCCCCAGCTCGCCGACGCGGAGCAGGTGTTTGCCGGCATCACCCGCCGGTCGGACGTGCGCTACCCGGTGCTGGTGCCGAACGCTCGCGGCATGGAGCGCGCCCGAGCCGCCGGCGTCACTGAGATCGCCGTCTTCACCGCCGCATCCGACGCCTTCGCCCAGGCCAACATCGGGGTCACCATCGAGCGATCGCTGGAGATCTACCGCGCCGTCGTGGCAGAGGCAGTCGCGGCTAGGCATGTGGGTGCGCGGGTACGTCTCCACCGCGCTGGGCTGCCCGTATCAGGGCCCGGTCGAACCGGCAGTGGTGGCCGATGTCACCGAAGCGCTGGCCGGCATGGGCTGCTCCGAGATCTCGATCGGGGACACCATCGGGGTCGGCACCCCAGAGACGGTGGCGGCGATGCTGGACGTGGTGCTGGCCCGGATCGGAACCGATCAGATCGCGCTGCACCTGCACGACACCGCAGGACGGGCGCTGGCCAACGTCGCCGTCGGCCTCGATCACGGCGTGCGCGTCTTCGATTCGTCAGTGGCAGGCCTGGGCGGATGCCCGTTCGCCCCGGGCGCTCCCGGGAACCTGGCAACAGAAGCACTGGTCGAACTGTTGCACGGCCGCGGGCTGCGCACCGGCGTCGATCTCGACGCGGTGCGCGCAGCCGGCGCGGCGCTTACGGCTACTCGCCGTCGTTGATCACGATCTTGTCCATCAACACCGGCTCGGTGGGCTTGTCCCGGCCGTCGCGGTCGACGTTCACGATCGCAAAGACCGTGTCCATGCCCGACGTGACCTGACCGAAGTTGGTGTGCTTGCCGTCCAGCCACGGGGTGGAGTCGGCGGTGACGATGAAGAACTGGCTGCCGTTCGTGCCCGGCCCGGCATTGGCCATCGCCAGCGAGCCCTTGACGATCTTGTGGTCGTTGAACTCGTCGCCGAAGGTGTAGCCGGGACCGCCGGTGCCGTCGCCCCGCGGGCAGCCGGCCTGCACCATGAACCCGGGGATCACCCGATGGAAGGTGAGCCCGTCGTAGTAGCCGTCCTTGGCCAGCTTGACGAAGTTTGCGACCGTCTCGGGAGCCTCGTCGGAGAACAGCTCCACGTCGATCTGACCGAAGCGGGTGTGGATCTCAGCGGTGGGCTGCGACATCGATTGAAGACCTTTCGTGGTGGGTGGAATTGGGCGCAGGGTAGCCGGTCACACCGGCGACCCCGCCGGCTTCGGCAGCCCCGAGATGGCAGCCAGCGCCCGCTCGATCTCGTCCTCTGGCAGCTCGAAATCCTCCAGCCTGCCGTGCAGATAGGCGTCGTAGGCCGACATGTCGAAGTGGCCGTGGCCGGACAGGTTGAACAGGATCACCTGCTCCACTCCGGCCTCGTCGGCGCGTTTGGCGGCGTCGATCGCCCCCTTGATCGCATGCGCCGACTCGGGCGCCGGGATGATCGCCTCCGAGCGGGCGAACGTGAGTGCCGCCTCGAACACGTCCAGCTGGCCGTAGGCCTCGGCCCGCAACAGTCCGTCCAGCATCAGCTGCGAGATGATCGGCGCCACCCCGTGGTAGCGCAGGCCGCCGGCGTGGATGCCCGGCGGCACGAAGTCGTGACCGAGCGTATGCATCGCCACCAGCGGAGTCAGCTGGGCGGTGTCGCCGAAGTCGTAGCTGTACGGCCCCCGGGTCAGCGTGGGACATGCCGACGGCTCGCAGGCGATCACCTCGATCTCGGCCCCGGCGATCTTGTCGCCGATGAACGGCAGCGCCAGGCCGCCGAAGTTCGATCCGCCTCCGACGCAGCCGACCACCACGTCGACACCGCTCTCGCCGGCCAGCGCGAGCTGCTTGTGAGCCTCCTGGCCGATCACCGTCTGATGCAGCAGCACGTGGTTCAAGCACCGAGCCGAGTGAGTAGCTCGTGTCCTCGCGGGTGGCGGCATCCTCGACCGCCTCGGAGATGGCGATCCCGAGGCTGCCGGGAGAGTCGGGATTTGCCTCGAGCATCTGGCGCCCGGCGTTGGTGTCCGGCGACGGGCTGGGAACGACGCTCGCTCCCCAGGCCTCCATCATCATCCGCCGGTACGGCTTCTGGTCGTAGGAGACGCGCACCATGTACACCTTGCACTCCAGCCCGAACAGCTGCGAGGCCAGCGCCATCGAGCTGCCCCACTGGCCGGCGCCGGTCTCGGTGGCGATCCGGGTGCGCCCGGCCTTGGCGTTGTAGTACGCCTGGGCGACTGCGGTGTTCGGCTTGTGCGAACCGGCCGGCGACACGCTCTCGTTCTTGTAGTAGATGCGCGAGCGGGTGCCGATGGCGCGCTCCAGGCGATGCGCGCGATGCAGCGGCGTCGGGCCGCCACAGCCGCAGCACATCGATGACCTCCTCGGGGATCGGGATCTCGCGATCGGTCGACACCTCCTGCAGGATCAGATCCATCGGAAACAGCGGAGCGAGATCCTCGGGGCCGATCGGCTGTCCGGTGCCCGGATGCAGCACCGGCTGAGGAGCCGTGGGTGCGTCGGCCAGCACGTTGTACCAGCTCCGGGGAATCTCACTCTCCGGCAACAGAATCTTGGAATCGACCATGCTCTTCACTCCCTGTCTCGATGGCTCAAGCCGTGGTGCCATTAGGATGCACGGCTGATTGTTCCCGACAACGAGGCGACATGCGAATTTCAGCCACCCGAACCCCGCTCGAGTCCACTCCCGGCGACATGCTGGCCGTCGCCGTGACCAAGCCGGTGCAGGTCTCGGGCGCCGTCGAGGCGCTGGATCGCGCCCTCGGCGGTCGCATCGCCGCGCTGGTCGCCGCCGGTGAGATCCGGGGAGGCCTGGGCCAGGTGACGGTGCTGCACACCGAGGGCTGCGGGCGTGCGGGCGCTGCGGGTGGCGGTGGTCGGCCTCGGCCCGGCGGACGCCGTCGGCGCCGACCAGGCCCGACAGGCGGCCGGCGCGGTGGCGCGGTCGGCGCTCGCGGCCCGGGCACGCAGACTCGCGTTCGCCGCCGACACGTTCCCGTTCGGCGCTGACCGAGGCCAGCCGGTACGTGGTCGAGGGCGTGTCTGCCGCGGCCTATCGCTTCGATCGGTACCGCACCCAGGGAGCCAAGGATCGGGCCAAACCGCTGCAGTCGCTCGCGATCGTGGGCGGCGACCGGGCCGGCCGTGAAGCGCGCCACGGCGGTCACCGACGCGGTCAGCCGCGCCCGCGACCTGCAGAACACTCCGGCCCGGGACATGGGGCCGCCCGAGCTGGCCGACCGCGCCCGGTCGATCGCCCGCGAGCACCGGGCCGTCACCACCCAGGTGCGCGACCAGCGCTGGATCGAAGCCAACGGGATGGGCGCGTTCGCCGCGGTCGCGCAGGCCAACGGCGCTCCCGCCCGGCTGATCACGATGCGCTACCGACCGGCTCGCGCCACGCCGCCGGGACGTCGTGCTGGGCCTGGTCGGCAAGGGCGTCACGTTCGACTCCGGCGGGCTGTCGATGAAGCCCGCCCGCAGCATGGTGGGCATGAAGTACGACATGTCCGGCGCCGCCGCGGTGCTCGAAGCCACCGCGGCGATCGCCGAGCTGGGGCTTCCGATCAACGTGATCACTGTCGCGGGAGCCACCGAGAACATGGTCGACTCCAACTCGGTCAAGGTGGGCGACGTGGTCACCGCCAAGAACGGCAAGACGATCGAGATCTCCAACACCGACGCCGAGGGCCGGCTGGTGCTGGCCGACTGCCTGCACCACGCGCGCACGCTCGGTGCCACCCACCTGGTCGACCTGGCGACTCTCACCGGTGCGGTGGTGGTGGCCCTCGGCGACCTGCACGCCGGCGTGATCGGCCGCGACCAGGCGTGGATCGACCAGCTGGTGGCAGCCGGCGAGCGCTCCGGTGACCATCTGTGGCAGCTTCCTCTGCACGAGACGTTCGCACGCTTCATCCGTTCGGACATCGCCGACATGAACAACTCGTCGAGCCTCGGCATGGCCGGCCCGTCGTACGCCGGCCGGCTTCCTGCAGGAGTTCGCCGGCGAAGGCCCGTGGGCGCACCTCGACATCGCCGGCACCGCCGATCTGGCCCGCCCGCGTGGCGATGAGTTCGCTCGAGGCGGCACCGGCTTCGGCGTGCGACTGCTGGTGGAGCTGGCCGAGTCGCTGTGCTGAGCTACGACCTCTCCGACGAGCACCGTCTCTTCCAGGGGACGGTTCGCGAGTTCGCAGAGGGAGCGATCGCACCGGTGGCCGAAGAGCTCGACCGCACCGGGCGGTTTCCGCTGGAGCTGGTGGCCGCCGCCGCCGAGCTCGGCCTGATGGGCATCCCGATCCCCGCCGAGTGGGGCGGCGCCGGAGCCGACACGCTGTCCTACGCGATCGCGATCGAGGAGCTGGCTCGGATCGACCAGTCGTTTGCGATCACCGTCGCCGCCCACACCTCACTGGGTACCACTCCGATCCTGCGCTTCGGCAGCGACCAGCAGCGGCAGCGGTGGCTGCCGCCGCTGGCCTCGGGAGAGCGGCTCGCCGCGTTTGGGCTGACCGAGTCCGGGGCCGGCTCCGACGCCGGCGCCACCCGCACCACCGCCCGGCTGGAACAGGGCGAGTGGGTGATCGACGGCGCCAAGATGTTCATCACCAACGCGGGCGTCGAGATCTCGGGGCTGGTCACGATCACCGCTCGCACCGGCGCCGACGAGATCTCGAACATGTGGTCGAGAACGGCACCGAGGGGTACAGCCAGTCCGCACCGCTGCACAAGATGGGCTGGCGCTCGTCGGACACCCGCGAGCTCAGCTTCGCCGGCTGTCGCGTGCCCGAGGGGAACCTGCTGGGGCCGCGCGGGCAGGGGTTCCACCAGTTCCTCGAGATCCTGGACGGCGGCCGCATCTCGGTGGCTGCGCTGGGCTTGGGCTGCGCCCAGGGCGCGTTCGAGCTGGCGACCGCGTATGCGCGCACGCGGGAGCAGTTCGGAAAGCCGATCGCGAGCTTCCAGGCGATCAGGTTCAAGCTGGCCGACATGGCCACCGAGATCGAGGCCGCCCGCAACCTGGTGTACAAGGCGGCCTGGCTCAAGGACCAGGGCCGGCCGTTCGCCCAGACCGCGGCGATGGCCAAGCTCTACACCGGCGAGCTCTCGCGCCGCGTGTGCAATGAGGCGGTGCAGATCCACGGCGGGTACGGGTTCATGGACGAGTACGCGGTCAGCCGGTTTTACCGCGACCAGAAGGTGCTTGGAGATCGGCGAGGGCACCAACGAGGTGCAGCGGCTCGTGATCGCTCGCGGGCTGGGCCTGTGAGCCACGTCGACTGGGCGATCGCCGGCGGGGTGGCGCTGGCAATCGCGATCCTGATGGGCACGATCGTGAACCGGATGGTGCCGCCCGGGAGCGCTCGGCGGACAGTCGAGGACAGCGCGCTGCTGCTGGGCTGCGCCGCGCCCGGGTCTGGCCGTGTTCGGCTACTACCTGCATCACCGGCTGCTGGCCGGCGTCGCCATCATCGCGGTCGCCTACGGCGGGTTCTTCCTGATCCGGATGCGGCAGCTGCGCCGTGCCAATCGCGATGGCGTGCGGCGACTGCTGGGCCTGGATCGCGATGCGACCTTCGGCGAGGTGATGTCCCAGGTGGAGAAGATCGAGCCGCAGCCGCTGACCACCACCAGCCGGCTGGTGCTCGCGCTGGCCGCGGCGATGGTGGTGATCGTGGGATACGCCCTCGACCGCTTCGACACCGCGCTGATCGGCCTGGCGATCGGGGTGGCCGAGAGCACCGCCCGCCCCGCCTTCCGCCGCGCCCTGGCCACCAAAGTCCGCGACATCGGCCACGTAAGGTGCCTGGCACCATTATTCACCAACGGCGATGCCCAACGGCAGCCTCGGTGAATGACGGTGCCTGGCACCGTTATTCACCTAGTGCATTCGGGTTACGGGGTAGCCGGCGTCGCGGACGAGCTCGACGATTGAGGCGGCGTGGGCTTCGTCGCGAGTTTCGAGCGTCAGCTCGATGCCGGTCTCGGCCACGGCCACGTCGACACTCTCGCGGTGGTGGGAGATCAGCAGGATGTTGACGTGGTTTTGGGCGACCACCTGGAGCAGATGCATCAGCTCGCCCGGGCGATCGGTCAGCCGAGTGCGGATCACCAGGTAGCGCCCCGCCGACGGTCAGGCCGAAACGGATCACCTGCATCAGCAGCGGCGTGTCGATGTTCCCGCCCGAGAGCACCGCCACCGCCCGCTTGGCCGAGACCTTGCCGTTGACCAGCGCCGCCAGCGCGACCGCGCCGGCGCCTTCCACGACCGTCTTCTCGCGCTCCAGCAGATGCACGATCACGCGGGCGATCTCGGCGTCGGTGACCGTCACGACGTCGTCCACGAGCTCGCGGATCAGGCCGAAGGTGATCTCGCCGGGACGTTTCACCGCGATCCCGTCGGCGATCGTCTGGGTCTGTGGCACCGGAGTGATCGCACCGTGCTCGATCGAGCTGACATACGGCGCGCAGCCGGCCGCCTCCACTCCGATCACCCGGATCTCCGGCCGCTGAGCCTTGATCGCGCAGGCGATCCCCGACAGCAGCCCGCCGCCGCCCAGGGGCACCACCACCGCGTCGACGTCGGGCGCGTCCTCCAGGATCTCCAGACCGATGGTTCCCTGACCCGCGATCACGACCTCGTCGTCGAACGGGTGGATCAGCGTCATGCCGGTGCTCGAGCGCCTCCTGGCGGGCCGCCTCCACCGACTCGTCCACATCCAGGCCGACCAGGTGCACGGTCGCGCCGTAGCCCTCGGTCGCCCCCACCTTGGCCAGCGAGGCCGCCTCGGGCATGAACACCGAGGCCGGCACACCGGCGCGGTGGGCCGCCCACGCCACCGCCTGGGCGTGGTTTCCGGCAGACGGCGCCACCACCCCTGCGGCCCGCTCCGAGTCGCTCAGCGACTGGATCTTCGTGTACGCGCCGCGCACCTTGAACGCACCGGTCTTCTGCTGGTTCTCGTGTTTCAGCAGCACTTCGCACCCGGCCAGTCGCGAGAACGTCTCCGATCGCAGCAGCGGAGTCCTGTGCACCACGTCGCGAAGGCCCGCAGCCGCCGCCTGGATATGTTCGAGATCCACCATCGAAGTGACCGCGAACCCTACCCGCTTGGACTAACGTTGGGCGATGCCAGAGCAGCTGTTGGCCTACGTCGAGATTCCCAAGGGGAGTCGCAACAAATACGAGTTCGACCCCGAGATCGGACACGTCGTGCTCGATCGCACGCTGTGGACGAGCGTCGTCTACCCGGCCGACTACGGCTTCTTGATGGACACGCTGGGAGCAGACGGCGATGCCGTGGACGCGGTGGTGCTGGTGGCCGAGCCCACCTTCCCGGGGTGCGTGATCCCGGTCGAGCCGATCGGCGTCTTCCAGATGACCGACGAGAAGGGCTCCGACGACAAGGTGCTGTGCGTGCCGTACAAGGATCCCAAGTGGAGCCACATGCACGACATCACCGACATCCGCGACTCACTGCTGGATGAGATCGGCCACTTCTTCGACGTGTACAAGGATCTCGAGCACGGCGCCGCCACCGTGGTGGACGGCTGGCACGGCCGCGCGTACGCCGACCAGGTGATCGCCGAGGGCCGAGCGGCGTTCCTGGCCGCTCAAGCACCAGCCTAGTCGGCCGGCCGGCCGAGCACCCGCTCGGCCATCAGGTGGGCCGCGGAGATCGGATCCAGCGACCGCTCGTACACCTGATCCAGCAATGCCTGCAGCTCGGAGTCGGTCTCCAGCGCGGCGGCCAGCCGCCGGCGGGCATCGGCCGTGGCCGCGCCGATCACCTCCTGCTCGATATTGCGCCTGCGCCGCTGCTCCAGGCCGTCGGCCGAGAGCAGCTCGCGATGCTCGGCGATCGCGTCGGCCAGCTCCGCGACGCCCTCGCCGCGAATCGCCTCGGTGTCGATGATCGGCACCTTGCGGCCGGGCACCAGCGACAGGATCGAGCGGATGTCGGTGCGCATCGATTTGGCGGCCGGATGATCGCTCTTGTTGATCACGATCACGTCGGGGATCTCCATCACGCCCGCCTTCAGCGCCTGAATCGAGTCGCCCGCGCCGGGCATCAGCACCAGCACCACGGTGTCGGCCACCGACGCGACCTCGACCTCGCTCTGGCCGACGCCCACGGTCTCGAGCAAAAGCACGTCGGTGCCGGCCGCGTCCAGCACCGCGAGCGCCCGCAGCGTGGCCTCGGCCACCCCGCCGAGATGACCGCGGGTGGACATCGAGCGGATGTACACGCCGGGGTCGAGGAAGTGCTCGGTGAGCCGGATCCGATCGCCCAGGAGCGCGCCCTGCGAGAACGGGCTGGACGGGTCGACCGACACCACTCCGACCGACTGGTCGCGTCCCCGGTAGAGCGTCACCAGCGCCGAGATCAGACTCGACTTGCCCACCCCGGGCGGGCCGGTGAACCCGGCCACGGAGGCGCTGCCGGTATGGGGATACAGCTCGGCGACCAGCTCCCTCGCCTCGGGTCGGCCATCCTCGACCACGCTGATCGCCCGGGCAACCGCGCGCGGCTCGCCCGCCAGCACCCGCTCCACCAACTCCCGCACCACCACCGGTCGGCGGGCCATCAGCGGCCGCCCAGGACGCGCTCGAGAGCGGCATCGAAGACGTCGTTTTCCTCGGGTGTGCCGACGGTCACGCGGATCGACTCGGCGTCGCCGAACTGATCCAGCGGCCGCACCACCACGCCCTCGCTGAAGCAGCGCGTCGGCCACCGCCCGGCCGTCGCCCACCGCCGCGCACACGAAGTTGGCATATGCCGGGTGGTGCCGCAACCCCAGGCGGGCGAAGCTTGCTTCGAGCACGCGCCTCCCGGCGGTATTCAGCCCACGTCGACGCTCGATCTCGGCGGTGTCACCAAGGCTGGCAGAGGCCGCCACGTGAGCCAGTTCGTTGACATCGAACGGCGGTCTCACCCGCGCCATCCCGTTGGCGATCTCGGGCGCGGCGACGGCGTATCCGATCCGCAGCCCGGCCAGGCCGTAGATCTTGGAGAACGTCCGCAGCACCACCACGTTGGGTCGCGTGCGCACGTGCGCGGGGATCGTGTCCGGGTAGGCGGGATCGTCGACGTACTCGTGGTAGGCCTCGTCGATCACCACCACCACCCGCTCGGGCACGGCGTCCAGGAACGCTGCCAGCTGGTCTGCGGTGACCATCCCCCCGGTCGGGTTGTTGGGATTGCACACGTACGCGATCCGGGTGCGATCGGTGACCGCCGCGGCCAGCGCCTCCAGGTCATAGGCGCCGTCGCGAAGCGGAACGTGCACCGGCACCGCCGCGCACTTGACCGCGTCCAGGTGATACGAGGGAAACGACGGCCAGCACATCACCGCCTCGTCGCCCGGATCGAGATAGGCCGCCGACAGGTGCCACACGATCGCGTCGGCCCCGTTTCCCAGCGCCACCCACGAGCGATCGACGCCGTGCAGCTCCGCCAGCTGCTCGACCAGCTCGAACCCGTGCTCGGGGTAGCGATTGAGCTCCGGCGCGCGCGCGGCCATCGCCTCCAGCGCCGCGGGGAACGGCCCCAGCGGGCCCTCGTTGGACGCCAGCTTGATCACCCGCTCCAACCCCAGCTCGCGCCGCACCTGGGACGACGGTTTGCCCGGCTCGTACGGTTGCAGACCCGCCAGCGCCGGTCGCACCTGTGGCGTCACGCCGATCCTCGCATCGGGCCAGCGTAACGGTTGGGGCCGACACCGGGCCGCACCGCCGGATCATCTACAGTGATGGCATGGCTGGCCACGAGCTGGGACTGTTTCCTCTCGGTGCGGTGCTCGTCCCGGGGGAATTGATGCCACTGCACATCTTCGAGCCGCGGTACAAGGATCTGATCGCCGACTGCCTCGAGCACCAGCATCCGTTCGTGCTGCTGTACGCCGATGACGAGGGCACCCGGGAGATCGGCTGCACCGCCACCGTCGCCGAGGTGCTGGAGCGGTTCGACGACGGCCGCCTGAACATCGTGGTGGAGGGCGAGGAGGTCGTGCGAGTGGTCGAGCTGGCCCGCGACCGGTCGTACCTGAGCGGGCGAGTGTCTCCCGCCGAGGACGACCGCGACGGCGCCGAGGACGCCGCGGCGGCGGCCGTCGAGCTGTACAACCAGATCGCCGAGCTGACCGGTGTCGAACCCGACACCGAGATCGCCGCCGGTGCCCACCCGATCTCCTACGCGATCGCGGCCAGGGTCGAGCTGCCGGCCGAAGACAAGCAGCGCATGCTCGAGCTGCGCAGCGAGCGCGCACGGCTCGAGGTGATCACCGAACTGTTGCGGCGAGGACTCGACCGGATCGCCTCGGCCGCCGCCGTTCAGAGGTTGGCGCAAACCAACGGGAAGTCGTCGTTGCATCGGTGAGCGCCCGCCGTCAGGCGGTGATTGCGCTGCTCGCCGCCAATATCCTCTTCGCCGGCTCGTTCCCGTTCTCCGTGGTCGCACTGCGCGGCTGGAGCCCGGTGACGATCGTCGCCATCCGGTTTGCGATCGCCGCCGCGCTGCTCTCATGGGTGGGAGTGCCGGTGCTGCGCCGCGCGAGCTGGTCGCAGCGGCGGCGGATGGCGGCGCTGGCCTCGATCGGCCTGTGGACGCAGATGGTGTTCGTGTACGAGGGCATTCAAGCCTCGCAGGCTGCGATCGCGGCCGTGATCGTCGGCCTCGAACCGGTGCTGATCGCCGTGTGGGCGGCGCTGCTGCTGGGCGAACGGCTCACCGGCAAGCGAGCGGCCGGACTCAGCATCGGGCTGGTGGGGGCGTTGCTGGTCGCCGGAGTCGGTACCGACTCACCGCACATTCTGGGATTGGTGTTCCTGCTCGGCATGGGTCTCTGCTGGGGCTGGTACACGGTGGCGGGGAAGGCGCTGATGGTTGAGTTCTCGCCGGTCGAGCTGATCGCTGCGGTCAGCATCATGGGCGCGCTGTGGGCGGTCACTCCGGGAGTGATCTCGGCGGTGTGGCTGAACGGCTGGACATCGCCGGGGGGCGAGCAGTGGGTCGCGCTGCTCTACCTGAGCGTGGTCAACAGCGTGCTCGCCTACCTGCTGTGGAACTTCGCCCTGGTGCGACTGCCGGCGGCGATGGTGGGAACCAGCCTGTACATCCAGCCGATCCTGGGAGCGACGCTGTCCTGGCTGTTTCTGTCGGAGCGACTGCCCGCCACCTTCATCCCCGGCGCAGCGCTGGTGATGACCGCCGTCTGGATCGCAGGACGGCCGGCGGCCGCACCTGCGGAACACCGCTAGACTAGAGCACCAACCCGAAGCAGTCCCGGCGGGGGTCGCCGGCGGCGAGCAGCCTCCCATCGTGTGACTGTGTGACCGCGTTGGCGCCACCGAAGTAGAGGTTCAGCCCCTCGAACCGGTTGACCTGCTCGCCGCGCTGTTCCAGCGCCGAGACCGCGTCGGGATCCAGCCCGCCCTCGCAGTCGATGCGGTCGCCTTCCACGTGCACCCGGGGAGCGGCCACCGCTTCGGCCACCGGCATGCCCCGGTCGACGGAGTTCACGATCACCTGGGTGATCGCCGACCGCAACCGGTTGGAGCCGGACGAGCCCACCACCAGCCGCAGCTCACCGCCCGCAGTCACGATCGTCGGCGCCTGCATGCTGGTGAGCCGCGTGCCCGGGTGCAGGTGCCGTCCCGGCGCGAGATCTTCCTCGCCGATCATGTTGTTGAGGTGCAGCCCGGTGCCGGGCACGATCACACCCGAGTGCGACCCGTTGGATGCGGTGAACGCGGCCGCGTTTCCGGCGGCGTCCACCACCGAGATGTGGGTTGTGCCGTGGTCTGATCGCAGCGCCGGTACCGGCTGTGAGACTCCCTCGCAGCGCCGCGGCGACCTGGTCGCGGCCGCGCTGCACGGTTTCCGGCGCGAACAGATATCCGCGCAGCCCGCCGGTGTGCAGCAGATGCTCGAACCGCCGGTCACGCACCCGCGCGGCGGCGCGCATCGACTCCACCATCAGCGTCAGCCGAGGCTCCCCGTCGCGGTCATTTGCAAATCCGTCCAGCACCGCCAGCATGTAGACGATCAGGGCGCCGCCCGATGAGGGCGGGGCGTTGGTGAGCAGGTCATGGCCGCGGAAGCTGCCGGTCAGCGGCCGCCGCCACACCGGCCGCTGGGCGGCCAGATCGTCCATCGTCAGGCTGCCGCCGGTGGCCTGCTGATGGTCGACCATCGCCCGCGCCAGACTCCCGGTGGCGAACTCCGACGGCCCCGACTCGGCCAGCAGCTCGATCGAGCCGGCCAGGTCGCGCTGGCGGACGACGTCCCCCGGTCCCACCAGGTGTCCGTCACGCTGGAACACCGCCCGGCCCTCGGGGGTCGAGGTGACGATCACCTCGATCGCCTTGAACACGGCGTGCTGGCCCTGGTTGACCGGCCACGCCCCGGTCGGCCGCCTGCGCCGCGGGCAGCAGCAGGTCGCGCCAGGGCAGCCGTCCGTACCGCCGGTGCATCGCGTGCAAGCCGGGCACCACTCCGGGCACGGCGCATGTCGCCGGGCCGATGTGGAACACCTGGGTGGTGCGCGCGTCGAACGGGCACCTCGACCGACTCGACCTCGCCCAATCGGCCGGTCACCGGGCAGATTGATGCCCGGGATCGAGGTGAAGGCATCGAGCAGCGCGGGACGGCCGCGGGCCGGGCGCACCAGGGCGAAGCCGCCTCCGCAGGGACCGGTCAGCGCGGGCTCGGCCGCCCACGACATCGCCGCCGCGGCGACCAGCGCGTCCACCGCATTGCCGCCCTGCGCCAGCGCCTCGGCGCCCGCGCGCGCGGTCAACTCGTGCCCTGCAGCGATCGCGCCTCGCATCGCGCGAGGCCCTACGAGACCAGGAAGTCGGGCGGGTCGAGATCGACGGGCTCGGGCTCCGGCACCGGCGCAAACGACGTCACTCGTCTGGGAGCACTGCGTTCACCCGGCAGCGGGAATCCGGTGGCGACCACGGTCACCCACAGCTGGCCCGCCAGACCGCTCGTCCACGGTCGCGCCGAAGATGATGTTGGTGTTGTCGTCGGCCGCTGCGCGGACGATCTCGGCCGCCTCGTTGACCTCGTGCAGCGACAGGTCGGAGCCGCCGCTGATGGCGAGCAAGATGCCCTTGGCGGCGTGCACCTCGTGATCGATCAGCGGCGAGGAGATGGCGCGAGTGGCGGCCTCCGACGCGCGGGTCGAGCCGGTGGCCATGCCGATCCCCATCATCGCGTTGCCGGCATCGCCCATGATCGTGCGAACGTCGGCGAAGTCGAGGTTGATCAGCCCCGGCAGCGTGATCAAGTCGCAGATCCCCTGGACGCCCTGACGCAGCACGTCGTCGGCGACCTGGAACGCCTCCACCAGCGGGGTGCCCTTCTCCAGCACCTCCAGCAGGCGATCGTTGGGGATCACGATCACCGTGTCCGCGGCGTCGCGCAGCGCCTGTACCCCGGAGCCGGCCTGGGCCGCGCGGCGAGTTCCCTCGAAGGTGAACGGCGAGGTCACGATCGCGACCGTGAGCGCTCCCACCTCGCGGGCCACACGTGCCACCACGGGGGCGGCACCGGATCCCGTGCCGCCGCCTTCACCGGCGGTCACAAACACCATGTCTGAGCCGCGCAAGACCGTCTTCAGGCGGTCGTGGGCATCCTCGGCGGCCTCCCGGCCGACCTCGGGATCGGCGCCCGAACCCAGCCCCTTGGTGTCCTCCCGGCCGATCTGGATCTTGGTCGGGGCCTCGCACATCTGCAGCTGCTGGATGTCGGTGTTGAGCGCGATGAACTCCACGCCGCCGACGCCTGCTTCGATCATCCGGTTGATGGCATTACATCCGCCGCCACCGACGCCCACCACCCGGATCACCGCGAGATACGGCGACTCGGCTGTGCGCGGAGCCTGGTCGAGACGATCGTCGGACGGCTCCACCATCTGCGGGCGGGTGCCCGACTCAGCGGCCGCATGATCGGCCTTGGCGGCGATCTCGGACACGGTCTCGGTCTGCTTGAACAGCTGGGCCAACGGGCCGTCTCGCATGCTATGCCGCTTTGCCATCGCGCAGCACCTCCCCAGCCAGGTCACGGTACGCCTTGGCGGCGTTGCCCTTGGAATCGTACTTCAGTACCGACGTGCCTTTCACGGGCGCCTCGGCATACCGCACCGTCTTGCGAATCTTGGTCTGGAACACCAGGTCGCCAAAGTTCTCCTCGAGGATCTCGACCGCCTCCTTGGCATGCAGCGTGCGACCGTCGAACATGGTCGGCAGAATGCCGCGGATGCGAACGTCGGGATTGAGGTTGTCTCGGATCATGGTGAGGGTGTTCTCGAGCTGGATCAGCCCGCGCAACGACAGATACTCGCATTGGACGGGGACGATCACCCCGTCGGCGGCTGTGAGCGCGTTGATGGTCAGCAGTCCCAGCGACGGCGGAGTATCGATCAGAATGAAGTCGTAGTCCGATCGCACCGGCAAAAGCGCCTTTTGCAGGGCGCGTTCACGGCCGATCATCGACGACAGCGCCAGCTCGGCGCCGGCCAGGTCGATCGAGGACACGGCCAGGTCGATTTCCTGGTGGTGAATCACCTCGACGATCGGCGTCTTATGCACCAGCACGTCGAACATGGAGCGTTCGAGGTCGTCGGGGTCGAGCCCCTGGCTCATGGTCAGGTTGCCCTGAGGATCGAGATCGATCGCCAGAACCCGCTGCCCACGCTCTGCCAACGCCACGCCCAGATTGAGCGTCGTTGTGGTCTTGGCAACGCCGCCTTTCTGGTTTGCGAAGGCGATAACCTGCCCCAAA
Organism: uncultured Actinomycetes bacterium; assembly: GCA_963729195.1. Lineage (GTDB taxonomy): Bacteria > Actinomycetota > Thermoleophilia > Gaiellales > JAICJC01 > CAVPTL01. The sequence continues at coordinate 43,790 of CAVSNF010000019.1, read as the reverse complement.
ACAGCTCCTTCTACAGTCGTTGACTCTGCCTCGGAGACAGCTCGTGTCTCCGCCGTATCACGCCAAGCGGTATGCATCGCGTGGTTCTTCGCTCATAAACAGTCTATTCCTGCCACCTACGGGCAGCCTCGATCCGCTCTCGCGGAGTCGGGTGGGAGGCGGTCAGCAGGTGTCGCAGACGGGGAGGGTCGAGCTCCATCAGGTTCTGGGCGGTGAGCCGCTCGAACGCCCGCGCGTAGGTCTCCCCCTCGCCGGTGAGCTCGATCGCGTAGCGGTCGGCCTCCCACTCGCGCCGCCGCGAGTACCAGGCGCCCACCGGCGATATCAGCGCCGCTGCCAGCGGAGAACCCGAGCACCACCGACGGCAGGGTGGTCAGATGGCCGACGCCGTCGGGAGCGAGCCACAGCACGCCCAGCCATGCTCCGAGCATGCCCACCGCGGTGGCCGCCGCCTGCAGCCAGCGTCAGCCTCCAGACGTCGTGGTGGACGCGATGGCCGAGCTCGTGGGCGAGCACCACGCGGGTGTGCCCGAGCGCCTCAGAATCGGTCGCGTACCCACTCTCACCAGCGAGCGTATCGCCCACGTAGATGCGCACGGTGGGTCCCAGACCGGCGACCATCGCATTTGCCGCCGAGGTCTTCTCACCCATCATCAGCAGCCGCAGTTCCCGCACGGCAACTCCCGCCTGGGCGGCGGTCTGGGTGAGCGCATCGGCCAGCGGACCGGGGTCGAGCGGGCGGCTGCGCAGAAAGATCGGCAGCAGCACCACCGGCCAGGCCGCGGCCAGGATCAGCCCCAGCCCCACGGCCAGGAGCCATGCCGGAAGCGGCCAGCCGTGCGGCCACTGGCGCTGGCAGGCGAGCAGGCCCACCGCCGCCAGGGCTCCCAGCAGATCGGAAAGCGCAACGCCCTTGAGCCAGTCGGCGATCCATCCCCAGGTCGTCTGCCGGGACAGCCCATAGCTGCGGGACAGCCGCTGGCCGAGCAGGCCGAACGGCAGCGACACCAACGGCAGCAGCAGCCCCAGCGCAGCGAGTGAACCCCACCCGCCGAGGCTCCCGGCCGCGAGAGTGATCGCAATCAGGGTCACCAGTGACACGATGCTCGAGATCGTGCCGAGCCTGCGACGGCGGCGGTGGTACTCGCGCGCCGGCGCTTGCCGCATCGGGTCGTGAGCCGGCTCGCTCACGACCCGACCGGCGCTACTAGGTGACCTTGAGCACGAAATGCATGGTCGTGGGGTGGATCGAGCAGTACACCGTGTAGGTGCCCTTCGCCAGCGTCACCGTGACGGTGGCCGACTTGCCGCCGGCCAGGTTCTTGGTGTGGGCTGCCAGCACGGCCCCGCTCGTCCCCTTGCGGATGTGCATGTTGTGCGCGATCTTGGCGTGGTTGACCACGTGGAACGTGACCGCACCATGCTTCACCGTCGTCGTGCTGCGCGTGATCGAAAAGCTCTTGAGCCCGATGTTGACGGAAGCCGCCGCCCCGGCGCCGGTGCTCGTGAGCGCCAGCACCCCCATCGTCCCGACCACCACTGCTGTGAGCATCCATCGCGTTTTCATACCCCGGTGTACGGGGAGCAAGCCGGATCGGATGTTGGGGGGTGGCGGGCGTCACACCCGGTCCGGTTCGCCCACCGCCTCGGCCAGCCACACGGGCTGATCGGGATCGGGCTTGCGACTCGCCCTGTGGGCCACGGCCGCGGCTCCCAACAGCACTGCGATCGCAAGCGCAGAGCCGATCACCCCGCGCATGATCCATGGATCGGTGTACTCCAGCTTGACCACGTGGCGCCCGGCGGGGACGATCACGCCCTGGTCGATGTAGTCGGCGGGCATGACGTCGGTAGGTTGACCGTCGATGGTTGCGTGCCACCCGGAGGCGTAGGGCGTGCGGATCAAGAGCAGCTGCCGGCGGGGAGAACGGACGGTCACGGTTGCCGACTCAGGGCTGGTCGACTCGTACACGGCGGTGCCCGCGCCGGGGCGCTTGCCGGGGTTGCCGGAACCCGGGGGCCCCTCGATCACGACCTGCCTATTGGGTTTGAACCCGGTGCGCCACACATACGCCAGTGCCGCGGGTGGATTTCCTCACCGACCGCCACGAGCCAAACAGCGACGCCGCCTCGGGCATCGGACGCCGAAACAGCGAGAAGGTGGGACCAAAGCGCGCGACGTGTTCTCGCGTTTGCGGCTGTCCGCGCGAGGGCCGCAGCACCCACTGCACCCGCAACAGATTTGCCAGGGTGTGCGGAACGCGAGTGAAGGTCGCGTGCTCGTAGTTGGCCGGCGCGCCTCCCAGCGCGCGCAGGATCACCCAGTAGCGGCGCAGCTCGACCGCCTCGTATCCGCCGGCGCTCTGCGCACCGGAGAGCAGCGGCCAGTCGAGCAGCCACGCCGGTTCGGTGCCGGGGCCGATCAGCCCGTACGGCTTGCCCGCCCGCGCCGATCCGTTGTTCGAGATCACCACCACCCGGCCGGTGCCGGGCTTGGCCAGATACGACTGGAAGATCGAACGATCGAGGATCACCGGGGCGACATCGGTGGTTCCGCGCGCAGGCGGGAGTCAGGCGTGGCGGCACCGGGCCGACAGCGATCGGCCGCTGATAGGCGGGCGCCAGCGAGGTGCCGGCGAGCACCAGCTCGACCGCCAGCACACACGGCACCACCCACGTCAGCTCGGGCCGGCGGCGGGCGAGCTCGAGCACCGCGAGCCCGATGGCGATGCCCAGCGTCGCCACTCCCAGCGCCGGCCAGCTGACCCCCATCGCCACCGGCAGGACGATCCACACCCCGACCGCCGCCACCCCCGCGGTGCGGCGGGTGCGCAGATCGACACCGCGCCCAGGCGGTCAGCCCGATCGCCCCCAGCACCGACAGCGAGAGCACGATTTCATATCCCAGCCACCAGGGCGCGTGCAGGTACAGATCCACCGGCAGCAGATCGTCGACGGCGTGCGGCAGCACGCTGATGAAGGCCGTCAGCGAGGTCACGTACACGAACGCTGTGACGGCGGCAAACGTCCAGGCCAGGCGGCGGTAGCGGCTGCTGAACGCCAGGAACACGGCGATCAGCATGGCTCCGCCGAGGTACGCGCCGGGAGGGGCCGAGAGCTTCAGCGGCCAGCCCCAGCCGGCTCCGAAACCCGGCTGGTAGGGCTGGGGGTCGAATCCGGCCAGCATCCGGCCGAGGGCTCTCAGCGGCCCGTATCCCATCCCCAGGCTGGTCTCGTCCACGTACGCCAGCCGGGGCGCGAAGTAGGCGAGGTTGACCGCCGCCGCCGACACTGCCAGCGTGGCCGCGATCGCGGTCGCCTGGCCGGGCGCCAAGCCGACCTTTGCGCACGTCGATGATCAGCTTGGTGGCGACGTAGGCGATGATGCTGACGCTTCCCATCAGCAGCCCCAATCCGGCGTGGGCAGCTGCGATCTGCCCCCAGGCGAGGGCGGTGGGCACCATCCACACCAGCCGTGCGCGCCCAGGTGCGGGCGGCCAGGAGGCGGGAGCAGGCCAGCAGCGTCAGCACCGTCCAGGCCAGGGACGCCGAAAACGGCAGCGCATCCGCCAGCGTCGATCCGGTCATCGTCATCGCCAGCGCCAGCCCTCCACAGCAGGCCGCCCAGCGGGGCAAGCGCTCCACCCGCAGCAGGAAGTACAGGCCGATACCGGCGGTCAACGGCTGCAGCACCAGCATGGTGCGGATCGCGTGGTCCGGCGACAGCAGCACGAACAGCACCGACGGCTCGATGTATCCCCACCCCGACTGGGCGTCGGACGCGAACGGCGCGCCGCCCATCAGGTTTGACTGCCACAGGGGGATGTGCCCGGCCCGCAACGCCCGGCCCAGGTATGTCCACACGGGCAGCCACAGCGCCAGGGCATCGGCGTTTGCGCACCTTTCCGAAGATGACCGTGTCGCGCATCGACGCCAGCACGGCGGCGGCGATCAGCCCGATCGCGGCCAGATCTGCCACGAACCGCAGCCCAAATCGCAGCCTGCCGGGTGAGCATTGGCGGTCGGTCGGCGATGGCCATGCTCAGCGAACGCTAGGGATCGAGTATGTGATTGCGATGAGTGAGGCTCGATCGACTGGGCGGGACAGGGGCGTTCCCGAGCATACGCGGATCGTCACATGAGATCCCGCAGCAGCTCGCGTGCGATCACGATCCGCTGGATCTGGTTGGTGCCCTCGTAGATCTGCGTGATCTTGGCGTCGCGCATCAGCCGCTCCACCGGAAACTCCTGCATGTACCCGTATCCACCGAGGATCTGGACGGCGTCGGTGGTGACCGCCATGGCGGCATCCGAGCAGGCCAGCTTGCACATCGCCGAGAGCTTGGTCAGCTGGGCGCCGTCCTCACCCCGATCGAGCATCTCCCCCACCCGGTAGAGCAGGCCACGGCCGCCCTCGACCGCGGTGGCCATGTCGGCCAGCATGAACTGGATGCCCTGCTGCTCGGCGATCGGCTTGCCGAACGCCACCCGCTCGGTGGCATACCGGCTGGAGTGGTCGAGTGCAGCCTGGGCGATCCCCAGCGCCTGGGCGGCGATTCCGGGCCGCGATCGATCGAGCACCCGCATGGCCAGCCGAAAGCCCGTGCCCGGCTCTCCCACCAGGCGATCGCCGGGAACCCGGCAGGAGTCGAAGTGAAGCTCGCCGGTGGTCGAGCCCTTGATGCCCATCTTGGGCTCGATCCGCCCGACCGCGAAGCCGGGATCGTCGGCGTGGACGAGAAACGCCGAGATGCCGTCGCCGGTTTGGGCAAACACGGTGTACACCGCGGCCACCCCGGCGTTGGTGATGAATCGCTTGGTGCCGTCGATCACCCAGTGGTCGCCGTCCCGACGGGCGGTGGTGGCGATGGCCTGAGCGTCGGAGCCGGCTCCCGGCTCGGTCAGTGCGTACGCCGCCAGCCACTCGCCGCTGGCAAACCGCGGCAGGTAAGCCTGTTTCTGGTGCTCGCTGCCCGGCCAGCAGCACCGGCAGCCCGCCCAGCCCCTGTACCGCCAGGATCAGGCCCACGGAGGCATCCGCCCACGACAGCTCCTCCACCGCGCGCAGGTGCACCAGCGTGCCGGTGCCGGTGCCGCCGTACTCGGCCGGAAACGCCAGTGCGAACACGTCGGCGTCACGCATCAGCTCGACCGCATCCCAGGGGAACTCCCCGGTGTGATCGACCTCCGCCGCACGCGGCGCGATCCGCTCCCGCGCCAGCGTGCGCACAGCGTCGATCAGCAGCTCGTGCTCGGCATTCATACCTCGATCAGCTCCTCGGGCGCGGTGGTGAGGGTGTCGTAGCCGGTGGCGGTGACGGCGTAGGTGTTCTCGATCCCGACCGCTCCCCGATCGACGAACACGAACTTGGGCTCGATCGCCACCACGTTTCCCTCCACCAGCGGTTGATCGAACCCCGGCGCGAGCACCGGCGTCTCGTCCACCTCCATGCCGATCCCGTGGCCGAGGAAGCGAACCCGCGACGCCCCGGCGCCCATGAAGTGCTCCTCCAGTCCGGCGTCGGCGGCCATCCGCTCGGCCAGGCCGAACAGCTCGGACGGCACCGCGCCGGGGCGCAGCTCGGCTTCGACGGCGCGCAGGATCGCCACCGACAGGTCATAGGCGGCTCGGACATCGGGTGCCACCGCTCCGATTGCAAAGGTGCGGGTCTGATCGGCCAGCCAGCCGTTCCAGGCTCCCACGATGTCCACGATCACCGGGTCACCGGCGGCCAGCGCCCGGCTGCCGGCGCCCTTGCCGATCACGGGATTGGGTCCCGATCCGCACAGCGGAGAGTCCGAGTAGCCGGGCACCGCGCCGCCGGCGCCGCTCAGCACCTGGCCGAAGTGCAGCTCCTGATTGAATCCGCGGTAGCGCATCAGGCCCTTGGTGGCCCGCCTCGCCGCAAGATACCCTCAACCTCTACTTGAACCTGAGATTCGGTCAGCCCCACCCGCAGCAGGGCGGGCACCGCGCGGGTCGCCTGATCCACTTGGGCAGCGGCCACCCGCATGTCGGCGATGTCCTGCGAGCTCTTGCGCGAGCGCACCGCGGCGATGGCCGCGGATGCGTCACCGATGCGATATCCGTCCAGCCGGCGAACGTATCCGAGATAGGTGGCGGCGCGCAGGACATCAAGCTCGAAACCGATCAGCGAGCCCGGCTCCAGACCCGCATCGGCCAGCGCCGGGGCGAGTCCCGAGAGCGACCGCAGCGAGTCGATCCGAGCCAGCGGCGACTCTGCCCGCGCCCGCTCCAACGTGCGCCGCACGAGCAGTCGCGGCTCGCCCGTGGCGGGCACGATCAGGTGGGCCTGCTGGTTGGTGCCGGTGAAGTAGGCCAGATCGGTGTTCTGCACGATCACGGCGCCGTCCAGCCCACCCGCAAGCAGCTCTGTGCGCAGGGAAACCAGCCGCTGTTCGATCCGCTCCGGCGAGAACATGTGGTTACGATACCGGCCGTGACCGCTGACCTGATCCTCGAGAACGGCGTCGTCCACACCGTCGACGCGACCCGCCGAGTGGCCTCGTGCGTCGCCGTCACCGACGGCCGCATCCTCGCCGTCGGCGACTCGCAGGAGCTGGCCGAGCACCGCGGCCCCAGCACCCGCGTGATCGACATGCAGGGCGGGATGCTCCTGCCCGGTTTTCAGGACGCCCACGCCCACCCGGCCCAGTCCGGGCACGGCATGACGCAGTGCGCGCTGCAGGAGATCGAGGGACGCGAGCAGACCTGCCTGACGATCGCCGCCTACGCCCGCAGTCATCCCGATCAGGAATGGATTCTCGGCAGCGGCTGGTCGATGGGCGATTTCCCCGGCGGCCTCCCCACCCGCGAGGAGCTGGACGAACTGGTGCCCGATCGCCCGGCTGCCCTGATCAACCGCGACTACCACGGCATGTGGGTCAACAGCCGCGCGCTGGAGTTGATCGGCGTCACCGATTCCACTCCCGACCCCGAGGGTGGCCGGATCGAACGCGACGACTCGGGGCGCGCCACCGGGGTGTTGCAGGAACTGGCCCAGCATCTCGCCACCGATGTCTTCCCGAGCGTCACCGTGGACGACTACGCCCACGGCATCAAGCTGGCCCAGGACTACTACTTCAGCCTCGGGATCACCGCCTGGGCGGACGCGCTGGTGGACACCGACCATCCAGGCTGCCTACACGGCGCTGGCGGAGTCGGGCGAGCTCACAGTCCGTGTGCGGGCGATGCTCGGCTGGGACCCCGGCGCGGACATCAGCCAACTCGACGAGTTGATCGAGCGCCGGGCCGCCGGCAGCGTCGGACGCTTGGTGTGTGACGAGGTCAAGTTCTTCCACGACGGTGTGTTCGAGAACTTCACCGCAGCGATGCTGGATCCGTACCTCGACTCGTCCGGCGTCCCCGGCCAGAGTCGCGGCCTGGACATGTACGACCTGGACGACCTCACCCGCTACGTGACCGCCTGCGACGCGGCCGGGTTCCAGGTCCACATCCACGCCCTCGGCAACCGCGCCGTGCGCGAGTGCCTGGACGTCTTCGAGCACGTCCAGGCGCACAACGGCCGGCGCGACTCGCGCCACCATCTGGCGCACCTGCAGTTCGTGGATCCAACCGACATCCCCAGGCTGCGGCAGCTGAATGTGACCGCAAACGTGACCCCGCTGTGGGCACGCCGGGAGGAGAGCGTCGAGCTGCTGACCTTGCCGTTTGTGACCGACCAGGTGGCCCGCACGATGTATCCGTTTGCAAGCATCCACGCCAGCGGCGGGAAGCTCGCGTTCGGCAGTGACTGGTCGGTGTCGACCCCGGCTCCGCTGGAGCAGCTGTCCACCGCCGTGAACCGGTGCGATCCGCGCAGGAACACCACCGAGCCGCTGTTCGCCGAAGAGCAGCTCGACCTGGAGACCGCGATCGCCGCGCAGACCATCAACGCCGCCTACGTCGGTTTCATCGATCAGCACACGGGCAGTATCGAGCCGGGCAAGCTGGCCGATCTGGTGCTGCTCGATCGCGACCTGTTCGCGGCCGGAAGCGACCACATCGCCGGGGCACAGACGCTCATGACCCTCTCCGAAGGCGACGTCGTGTACGCCGCCGACGGCTGGTCGTGATCCTCGAGAACGGGTCGATCTACACCCTCGATCCGCGGCTTCCGCGAGTGCGTGCGCTGTCGCTGGCCGGCCCGCTGATCGTCGGCGGGGTGGATGTGCGCGAAGGCGACGACGACAGCGTGGGCCACGAACGCGTCGACCTGGACGGCCGCTGTGTGCTGCCCGGCTTCTGCGACAGCCACCTGCACTTCCGATCGTGGGCGCTGGCCCGCAGCGAGCTCGACCTGACGACATGCCGCTCGCGGGCAGAGGTGCTCGCCCGGGCCGGCGATGCTGACGGCCAAGGCTGGATCCGCGGCCGGGGCTGGCGGGCGGCGGCGTGGTCAGACGGCGCCCCGTCGGCGGCGGTGCTGGACGAGGTCACCGGCGAGCGACCGGCGGCGCTCACCGCCCACGACGGCCACACGCTGTGGGTCAACTCGGCCGCGCTTCGATCGGCCGGGATCGAGCACCCCACCGGCATCCTGCAAGAGCGCGAGGCCTGGGCCTTCCCGCTGCCCGAGCCGTCCCCGCTGGAGGTCTCAAAGGCCGTGCGCGCGACCATGGCGGAGGCCAACGCCCGCGGGGTGGTGGCGATCCTCGATCTCGAGTTCGCCGGGGGCCGTGATCTGTGGCAGCGGCTGGACGCCGACCGGCGGCTGACCCTGCGCGTGCACATGGGCGTTGCCGCGGAGCAGTTGGGGGCCGCCCGCGCGCTGGAGCTGCGCTCGGGGTTCGGCAGCGAGCTGCTGAAGGTCGGACCGGTGAAGGTGTTCATGGACGGCACGCTGGGCTCGCAGACCGCCTGGATGCTGGACGGCTCCGGCCAGGTGCTGACCTCTCAGGCCGACCTCGAGGAGATCGTGCTGGAGGCGGCCGCAGGCGGGCTGGACGTGGCCGTGCATGCCATCGGCGACGGCGCCAACCGGGCCGCCCTGAACGCCTTCGAGACCACTCGCGAGCAGTGGGAGCAGGCGTTGACCCGTCCCCGGATCGAGCACGTTCAGTGCCTCGACGATGCCGACCTGGGACGGTTTGCCGATCTCGGCGTGATCGCCTCGATGCAACCCAGCCACGCCACCTCTGACCGCGACGTGGCCGACCGGCTGTGGGGTGAGCGGGCAGCCTGCGCGTATCGCACCCGCGACCTGCTCGACTCGGGCGCGCACGTGGTGTTCGGCTCCGACGCTCCGGTGGAGCCGCTCGACCCGCTGGCCGGCATCCATGCAGCCGTGCATCGCACCGCCGACGACCGCGACCCGTGGTACCCGCAGCAGCGAATCCCGGTGGCCGACGCGGTGCTCGGCTTCACCGCGGCGGGAGCCTACGCCGTCGGCGACGAGCGCCGCCGCGGGCTGCTGCTGCCCGGCTACGCCGCCGATCTGGTGGTGCTCGACACCGACATCATCGCCGAGCCGCAGCGGATCTCCGAGGCCCGGGTTGAAGCCACCATGCTGGCCGGGCGGTGGGTGTACGGCGCCCCGCCCTGGTGAGGGTCATCTAGCCAGACTGCAGCTTCGTGCAGGCTGCGCCACTGGGGTTGTCGAGGCAGGCGATGAACACCTTGGCGACCGCGCTGTAGGGGCCGTGGGGATCGTTCGCCAGCACCTGGCGCATCTGCGCGATCGTGTCCTGGCGATCCTTCAGCCAGAAGAACAGCAGCCCCACGTGGAAGCGGATCTCGGAGTTTCGGGGATGGGCCTGGGCCAGGGTCATCAGGTTTCCCAGCGAAACGGCCGTGTTCTCCTTGTCGAATCCCAGCACGTTTGATGCCACCACGGGAGCGATCGCGCCGGGGGCGAGGCTCTGGGCGCGCTGGGCGGCGGCGATCGCCTTGGCCCGATCGGTCGCCTGGAGCTTCCAGGCCAGGTCGAGCCAGGCGGTGGCGTCGTCGGGGTGCTGCTTGACCGCAGCCTGCAGCTGAGCCAGCGAGCCCTTGGGCGCGGAGCCGGCCAGCGTGTAGCTCGGATATCCGGGGAACTCCTTGTAATTCAGGAGGTTGTCGGCCTCGGTGCCGTAGTAGCCGTACATGTCGGCGTGCTTGACCCGCTCCAGCGTTGCCACCGAGTCCTTCACCTGCCCCGCCCAGAACTGGGCGATGCCAAGCGCAAGCCCGACCGCCAGCGAGTTCTGCGGCAGCCCCCGGAGCGCGTCGATCGTCTGCTGCCGCCGGGCCATGGTGTCGGCGGCCATCAGCTCGGCCACCCGGATCCGCACGTCGCCTGCGGGCAACAGCCGGCGGGCGGCCTTGGCCACCGCTGCGGGATCCTGAGGGTCGGCGGTGTTTGCGCCGGGAAGCTGGATCACAGCCGGGGGCAGCCCGCTCAACGGCTGCGCGGCCGGGGCGGCTTTGGCATCCGATCCCGCGGTCATCCACACCACCCCGGCGACCACCAGTCCCGCCACCGCGGCAACGCCTACGAGCGCCATCAGACGGCGCTTGGACAGGCCGGGAATACCGGTACCGGGGGGCCCGTTTAACTCATTGACGGCGGAGGGTTTTGGATCCATTCGCTGGCTATACTGACATCAAGAGCACGCATTTTCGGCCCGCGCCTCGGCGACTGGGCAGGTTGGAACCGAAGGGTAGGTGAAACAGGTGATCTCAGCACGCGATTACCTGGCGAAGGCACGGGGTGAGATCCGTGAGGAGACGGTGCAGGAAGCCGCCGAGCGGCTCCAGCAGACGCCACCTCCGGCACTGATCGACGTTCGCGAACGCCATGAATACGAGCAAGGATTTATTCCGGGGGCGATCCATATCCCCCGTGGGTTCCTCGAGTCCCGGATCGAGCGAAACGTGCTCGAACGGTCGACTCCGATCGTGATCTACTGCGCCAGCGGGGAGCGCTCGGTGTACGCCACCAAGACGCTCAACGAGCTCGGCTACACCGACGTCGTCTCGATGAAGGGCGGCTTTGCCGGCTGGAAGGAGAACGGCCACGAGTGGAAGGTGCCGCGGGCACTCACACCCGAGCAGTACGAGCGCTACAGCCGGCATGTGCTGATCCCCGAGGTCGGCGAGGAGGGGCAGCTGAAGCTGCTCGACTCCAAGGTGCTACTGATCGGCGCGGGCGGGCTGGGCTCGCCGGCGGCCGTGTATCTGGCCGCAGCCGGAGTCGGCACCATCGGCGTGATCGACGCCGACGTGGTGGACGTCTCCAACCTCCAGCGCCAGATCGTGCACACCGTCGATCGGGTGGGAATGAACAAGGTCGACTCGGCCGAGATCGCGATCAAGGGCATCAACCCCGAGGTCAACGTCGTCAAGTACACCGAGCGGCTGACCTCCGAGAACGTGCTTTCCGTGATCACTGGGTATGACGTGATCGTGGACGGCACCGACAACTTCCCCACGCGCTATCTGCTGAACGACGCCAGCCTGGTGGCCGGCATCCCGGTCGTGCACGGATCGATCTACCAGTTCGAGGGATCGGTGACCGTGTACAAGCCGTATCGAGGGCCCGTGCTACCGCTGCCAGTACCCGGAGCCGCCGCCGCCCGAGTTGGCGCCGTCGTGCGCCGAGGGCGGAGTGCTGGGGATCCTTCCCGGCGTGATCGGCTCGCTGCAGGCGACCGAGGCAGTCAAGCTGCTGCTCGGCATCGGCACCCCGCTGATCGGCCGGCAGCTGCGCTACGACGCGCTCGAGATGGAGTTCGTCGAGCTGAAGATGCGGCGCGATCCCGACTGCCCTGTGTGCAGCAAGGATCCGTCCCAGATCGAGTTCATCGACTACGAGCAGTTCTGCGCGCTACCCTCCCGGGCTGCTAACCCCCCGAAGGAGGCAGTAGCTTGAGTACGGTTCGAATGCCCCCGATTCTGCGCCAGGCGGTCGGCGGCGCCCGCGAAGTCGACGCTTCGGGCGCGACCGTGCGGGAGCTGCTGGGCGACCTCACCACCCGGTATCCGGCCATCAAGGGTCACCTGCTGGACGATGGCGGCGATCTCAACCGGTTCGTGAACGTGTACGTGAACAATGAGGACGTACGGCTTGGCGACGGTCTCGAAACCGCTGTGGGGCCCGATTCGACCGTGATCGTGCTGCCGGCCATGGCCGGCGGAGCCGCCCACCGATGAGCTGCCTCAAGGTCGAACGCGGAGCGGCGCTCTCGGCAGTCGGCAATACGCCGCTGATCGAGCTTCCGCGGATGGCACCCCACGAGGGTGTCAGGATCTACGCCAAGCTCGAGGAGCAGAATCCCACCGGCTCGGTCAAGGACCGGGTCGCGTTGCAGATGATCGAGGTGGCCGAGGAGACGGGCGAGCTCCAGCCGGGCCAGCAGATCCTCGAACCCACGTCGGGCAATACCGGCATCGCCCTGGCCATGATCGGCAAGGTCAAGGGCTACCCGGTGAGCGTCGTGATGCCGGAGTCGGCGACACCCGAGCGGGTCGAGCTGCTGCGGATGTACGGGGCCAACATCATCTTCTCGCCCGGCAATCTCGGATCGAACGGGGCGGTGGCCAAGGCCCGCCAGATGGCCGAGGCCGATCCCAGCCTGTTCATGCCGTTCCAGTACGCCAACGAGGCAAACCCCGCCGCCCACTACTGCGGCACCGCGCTCGAGATCCTTGACCAGGTACCCGACGGGCGCGTCGACGCGTTCGTGGCGGGACTGGGTACCGGCGGCACGCTGATGGGCTGCGGCCGGCGTTTGCGCGAGGCCAACCCGACGGTGCAGATCGTCGCCGCCGAGCCGCTCCAGGGCGATCCGGTGATGGGTCTTCGCAGCCTCGAGGACGGCTATACGCCACCGATCCTGGACATCACCCAGCTCGACCGCAAGGTGCTGGTGTCAAACGGCGAGGCGGTGCTGGCCTTGCGCAAGCTGCTCGACCTGGAAGGCGTCTTCGCCGGAGTCTCGGCCGGAGCCGCGCTGGCGGTGGCCCGCAAGGTGGCCGCCGAGATGGTGGAAGGAAACGTGGTCGTGCTGTTCGCCGACGGCGGCTCCAAGTACATGAGCGCCGGCCTCTACACCACTCCCACCGAGCAACTCGAACGCGAGATGGAAGAGCGCGTCTGGTGGTGATTCCGGCGGACGTGCGCGACGCCATCGTCGCCCATGCCCGCGCCGGACTCCCGAACGAGGCGTGCGGGATCCTGGCCGGGGTCGATGGGCGCGTGGAGCGCTTCTTCCCGGCTGAGTCGGACGAGCCCAGCCCCTACTACTACCGGATCGAGTCGCGCGACCAGATCCGGATCATGAACGAGATCGACGACGCCGGGCTGGATCTGATCGGGATCTACCACTCGCATGTCTCCTCGCCGGCATATCCCAGCCGCACCGATGCCGAACAGGCATTCTGGCCCGACGCGGTGTACGTGATCGTCTCCCTGGCGGGCGCCGAGGCCGACGTCCGGGGCTACCGCATCGCCGACATGCTCGCCACCGAAGAGCCGCTCCAGATCAGTGAATAATGGATAACGGTGCCAGGCACCGTTATTCATCGCTCAGGCCTGGGCCTCGCGGACGTCCGACATCGGGCGTGACCGGGGTCACCGGGCGGCCTTCGAACTCTGTGCCCAGGACGATCACGGTCTTGGTGCGCTCCACCGACTCGAGTGCTCGAATCTCCCAGATGAAGTGCTCCAGGGCGCGCATCGACTCGCCTCGCACCTTGAGCATGATGCTCTCCTCACCCGCGATGTGGTGGCACTCCTCGACCCACGGCATCGACTCGAACTCGCCCTCCAGGGAGTCTCTGGGACTGGCTGTCTGGGTCACCAGGATGAACGCAGTCACGCCGGAGCCGACCATCTCGGGATTGACCACCGCCCGGTAGCCCACGATCACGCCGCGGGCCTCGAGCTTCTTGACCCGCTCGTGTACCGCGGCCGGCGACAGGCCCACCTGCTGGGCGATATGGGCGAAGGTGGCCCGCCCGTCCCGCTGGAGCTCCGCAATGATGGCCAGGTCGGTGTCGTTGAGATCCTTCAACGTCCGAAACATACCCCCGCAAGCCGGACACAAGTACAGTTCCACCCATGGCGGTACTGACAGACGTACAACTGGATTCGGCACTGGCAGGCCTGGACGGTTGGGAAGTCCGCGACGGAGCCCTGCGAAAACGGTACGAGTTCCCTGACTTCGCCGCCGCTTTGGCGTACGCCAACCGGGTCGGAGAGGCCGCCGAGGCGGCCGACCATCACCCCGACCTGATGGTGGGCTGGGGTGCAGGTCGAGGTGAGCTGGGTCACCCATTCCGCGGGCGGGATCACCGAGAACGACGTCGCCATGGCTCGCCGCAGCGACGAGCTCGCCTAGGACGGATTCCTCTGCCGGCGCGGGCTCCCGCTCTGCCTGGGTGAGGTCGACATCGACCTCGGTGATGCGCGAGCCTTCGACGCCCACGACCTCGAAGCGCAGGCCCTGAAACGCGACCGAGTCGCCGACCCGGGGCGCCCGTCCCAGTTCGCCGAAGACGAACCCGCCCACCGTGTGGTAGTCCTCGTCGGAGAGTTCGGTGCCGAACCGGTGGTTGAACTGATCGATGGGGAACGACCCGCCGATCCTGACCCGGCCGCGGCCGATCCGAAGGATGCCCACGTCGGGGAGGTCGAACTCGTCGCCGATCTCGCCCACGATCTCCTCCAGGAGATCCTCGAGCGTGGCCAGCCCCGCCACCGAGCCGTACTCGTCGACCACGATCGCCATGTGGTTGGAGGTGCGGCGAAACTCGGCCAGCAGCTCGTCCAGGGGCTTGGTCTCGGGCACCAGGATGGCGGGACGCAGGATGCTCTGGACATCGGTGCGCTCCAGCCCACGCTCGTTGATGGCGCTGAACAGGTCGCGCACGTGGAGCACGCCGGCGATGTCATCGATGTCCTCCCCGAACACCGGATAGCGCGTGTACGGGTTCTTGAGAACGATCGTGAGCAGATCCGCGATCGGCGTGTCCAGGGGCAGCGCAACCACGTCGGGGCGCGGCACCATCACGTCCTCCGCGTCCTTGTCGGCGAACTCGAACACCTTGTGGAGCATCTCCTGCTCCTCCTCCTCCAGCACGCCCTTCTGGCGGCTGGCGGTGACGAGCATCTTCAGCTCCTCCTCGGAGTGCACCAGCGAGATGCCGCTCGGCGGCGGCAGCCCGAACCAGCGCAGCACGGCTGAGCTCGACCCCACCAGCACCCAGATGAACGGGCGGAAGATCGTCCGGAAGATGGCGATCGGGTGGGCGACCGCCAGTGCCACCCGCTCGCTGTGCTGAAGCGTGAACGATTTGGGCACGATCTCGCCCATGACCACGTGGAAGTAGGTCAGGATCGTGAACGCCAGGATCACCGAGATGGTGGTGGCGACCCCGGTGTGCATGTCCCGGGGGAGCCAGTCGAGCGGCTTCTGCAGCAGTTCCGAGACCACCGGCTCGCCGATTGCACCCAAGGCCAGGCTGGAGAGCGTGACACCCAGCTGGATCGCGGAGATGAACCCGGACGGGTTGTCCAGCAGCGCGAGCACGCGCCGCGCCCGCCGAACTCCTTGCGCCTCAAGTTCCTGCAGGCGGGTGCGACGCACCGTCACGAGGGCATATTCTGCGGCCACGAAGAATGCGTTGGCCGCAACGATCACCACCACAGCCAGAAGCTCGGCGGCGATCAGCATGGACTGGGAACGTCGTCGCTCAAGCCCGCCAGTATAGATGGGGACGGAGATGACACCGGCTGCGACCGCGCCGGCCGGCTGTGTTTTGTGCAGAAATCGTCGCCCTGGGCGGGAATTGCTCGTACCTTTGAGGCAGTGACGACGAAGCGGATAGTCCCGTCTGATGCGGTGCCGATTCAGTGCGCGGCGCCGGAGTGCCGCACGGTTCTCAGCCGCTACCGCCCCCCGGGAGAGACGCTCTGTTGCGCATGTCGCCGCCAGCGGCCCGATTGGCCATGGGCGAGAGCCCGCAGATCATCCCCGCCCGTGCGCCTGACTCCGCCACCGCAGGACGATCATCGGCCCGCGGGCTGACGGAACGGCTCCGACTGTCAACGTGGTTGACTCCCGATTGCAGCTATCCTTCGGTACTCAGGGAACGCTCGCCGCCTCGCTCGAGGACGAATCAGGCAGCCCGCTGACTCTCCATGACGATCACGGATCGTCTCTCTCGGAGGTCACATGCACACCGACCATCGCCACGACCGGCTCATGAAGCCGCCTGGGCAAGAACCGCCCGCTCCTTCGACGCTCACCGTGGTAACTCGCAAGGCCGCTGACGCCGCGGCCAAGCACGCCGCGCCCACCGACAACTCACGGCCGACACCATGAGGGGCGTCGACCACGGCGGCGCGCCGCCGATCGTCACGCGACAGTACGGAGCGGGCCGGCGAGTCGCCGCCGCAAACCACAAACCAGCGACACCAACCCCACCCAACGACGTCCAGGAGGCTCACCATGGGATTTGAATACTCACTGGCAGCAAGGGGCCTCTCGGAGTCCGGAACACTCGGCTACGACACCTGGAGTGACCTTCGCACAGCCGCCTCCGACCTGCTCGAGCCGGGCGACCAATGCACCGTCTATAAGATCACCGAAACCTCTGGATCGGGAGTCGGCACCCCGCTCTACAACGGTTCGGTCAGCGAGATACCAAACGATCTCCCGGCGCCGTCATAGCGGCCTCGCTTGCGCCACCGAGGGTACGCCCATCCTGCTCGCCGGCGCCTCCGGCTACCCCCTGAACGCCGAGGTGCTCGACAAACTCCGCGAAGCGGTGAAGCTGGTGATCGTCGCGGCCCACGACGCGGAGACGTACCTGTGCTGGACACCCGAGGCAACTTTCGTTTGAAACACCTCAAGTCACACGGCGTGCTTGCCGATGGGAACCCGCGGAAATCCGCAGGGGAAATCGGGAAAGTGCCGAATCCCGACGCCAGGTTGGTCGCACCGAAAATTGGTTGGGGCTAACGACCGCACGAGGTTCTGCCGATACCACTTGACTGTGGCAAGCCTTGCGACGAGTGGAGTGCATGTGGGCGATTCCATAAGCTGTCTGATTGTTGATGATCACGAGGTCGTTCGTGAGGGACTGCGCCTGGCGCTTTCCCGAGCAGACAACATCCGCGTGGTGGGTGAAGCTGCGGACGGAAACGCCGCAGTGGCACTGGCCCGCCGGCGGCGGCCCAACGTGGTCATCCTGGACGTGCGCATGCCCGGCGCGGACGGACTGCAAGCAGCCCGCGAAATCACCACGGAGGTGCCGGAGACGGCGGTATTGATGTTCACCGCCTACGGCGAACGCAGCCTTCTCACTCGTGGCCTGGAAGCCGGTGCCAAGGGGTACATCCTGAAGGAGGCTCCCCAGCAGACGCTGGTGCGGGCGATCCAGAAGGTGGCCGGCGGAGATGGCTATGTCGATCCGGCACTGATGCCCGCGTTCCTGTCGAAGGATCGCGAGAACATGCTGACGGCGCGCGAGCGCGAGATCCTGCAGCTTCTGGCTGACGGGATGTCCAACGCGGACGTGGCCGGCAAGCTCTTCATCAGTCAAGAGACCGTCAAGAGCCATGTGCGGCACATTCTCTCCAAGCTGGAGGCTGACACCCGCACGCATGCTGTCGCCATCGCCCTCAGACAGGCAATCATCGACTGACGCCCCTCAGGGGCTGACGTCGATCGCACAGATAGCAGCGCTGGCAGCGCTCACCGTAGGCCTGACGACGATCGTCTTCTTCGTCGCCGAGTTCTTTATCGATGACACCCTCGCTCCGCTGTTCGCAGGGCTGGTGGTGATCGCCGTGCTCGGTGTTGCCGCTGTCCGCGCCGTGCGTCGCGACACGCTGCGGCTGCGCGCCTCCGAGCAGTGGGGCCGCAAGCTTCGCGGTGAGCTGGTGTCCCAGGCTGCGTTCCTGGACGCCCTGGTGGAGAGCCTGGGTGCGGTCTCGAGCCTGCGACGCCTCGCGCGTGCTGGAGCGCACCGCCGAGCAGGCCCACGCCCTGTTCGCACCCGAGGCGGTGGTGATGCTGACCCTCGATGCCGACGGCACGCGGCTGCGACCCGCGGCGGCCAGAGGGGTCGCTCTGGGCCCGATGTCAGAGCTCGCGATCCACATGGACGACGCCGAGTCGCTGGTGGCAGAGGCCGCCCGCAGCCGCGCGCTCGCCGCCGGGCCGGGAGACGGCCTCAGCGACGCGCTCAGCCGCCACCTGAGGCCGACCTCGATCGTGGCCGCCCCGCTGGTTGCGATGGGCGAGCTGCAATCGGTGCTGGTGCTGGCCCGCACCACCGACGGCGCGGCATTTGGGCCGGCCGACGTCACCCGGGTGGCCGTGTTTGCCGACTTCGCCGCCCGCGCCGCCGAGAACGCGCTGCTGTTCGAGCGCGTCGAGGCGCTGCTGGGCCAGGCACACATCCGTGAGTCCGAGCGCGCCGAGCTGTCGCGCCGGCTGGTGTACGCCGAGCAGGACGAGCGTCGCAAGCTCTCGCTGCACCTGCACGACGGCCCGCTGCAGACGCTCTCCGGCGTTGCCATGATGCTCGACGCGGTGGCCGAGGATCTCACCGGCGTGCCCGACTCCGAGCCCGACGGTGCGGATCCTGGAGACCGCCCGCACCCGCCAGCGCACGGTGATCCGCACGCTGCGTGAGCTGTGCTTTGCGCTCGAGCCGTGGGTGCTGCGCGACCAGGGCTTTGTGACCGCCATGGAGGCGCTGGCCGACGAGTTCCAAAGCAGCCACTCTGGTCGAGATCACGCTCGATATCGGCCCGGCCGACGGGCTCAGCCCCGACGACCAGGTGTGCCTGTACCAGATCGTTCGCGAGGCGGTCACCAACGCCGTCAAGCACGCCCGCCCGTCGCGAGTCGACGTGGGCGTGGCGGGATCGCCCGAGGCCGGCTACACGGTGCGGATCGCCGACGACGGCTCGGGGTTCACCGACGGGCCCGACGATGGGCTGCCCCACCATGGCCTGGCGTCGATGCGCGAGCGGGCCTCGATCCTGGCGGGACAGCTGCTGATCGATTCCACGCCCGGAGCGGGCACCACCGTCACCATCACGATGCCGGCGGCGGCCAGCGATGCTGCGTAGATCTGGCGCACAACGCCACCCCGCAGGGCCTCGAGCAACTGGTGGCCGCCTGCGAGGCCGGACTCGACCTGCCTGCCATCCTGACGACCGCGTCCACCGCTGTGGGGCTGGCGATGGACACCACCACCGCGGCCGCCTACACGCTGTCGGAGGACGGCGAGGTGTTCGTGCGGGTCGCCGGCACCGGTGCAGACCAGCTGCCGGCTGACGAGAGCACCGAGCCCACGGTCGACGGCGACAGCGTGCGCCTGCCGATGGTGAGCGCGCGTCGCGTACTGGGCTGCATCGTGGCCGACCGCGGCCGCCGGGCGGACATCGCCTCGGCGCGGATGATCGCCGGCGTCGCCGCCCAGGCCGTCGAAGCCGCCAGGATGTGGGAGTCGGGCGCCGCCGGCAGCGGCACCGTCGACCTGCTCACCGGCCTGCCCAACCATCGTGGATTCAGCGAACGCTCGGCCCGCGAGCTGGCGCGCGCCAAACGCACCGGGGCGGTGGTGGCCGTGGGCGTGGTCGACATCGACGGGTTCGGAGCGCTCAACGACATCCAGGGGCACGCCACCGGCGACGCCCTGCTGCGCACCGCCGCGCGCTGCTTCGGCGACGGAGTGCGCTCCTACGACAGCGTGTGCCGGCTGGGACGAGACGAGTTCGGGCTGGTGCTGCCGGGAATGGCGTCCGAGGCCGCCGCCACGCTGATGTCGCGGCTGGCGCAGGCCTTCGCCACCTCCACCGACGGCGTGACCGTGTCGGGCGGGGTGGCAGGCTTCCCCGCCGACGGAGCCACCCACGGCGAGCTGCAGCGGCTCGCCACCGGTGCGCTCTACTGGGCCCAGCGCGGCGGCGGCGGCCGGATCGTCTCCTACGACGCGCGGGTGGTCGAGGCGCTGTCGGCGCGGGAGCGGGCCGATCAGCTCGAGCGCGACACCTACGAGCGCACCATCAGAGCGCTGGAGGCCACCCACGGCCACTCATCCACCTCGCGGGCCGTCAGTGAGTACTCCGGGTTCCTGGCCTCAGAGCTGGGGCTCACGCCCGACCGGGCCGACCGTTTGCGGCTGGCGGCGTTCGTGTACGACTCCACCACTCCCGGCGGAGAGCCGGCCGAGCGTGCCCGGCTGGCCGCCAAGGTCGCCGTCAACGCCCTGGACGCCGAGGCGGCCGGCTGGCTGCTGGCGGCCCGTCACGGCCGCGACGCACCGATCGAGTCTCGCATCGTCGAGGTCGCAGCCGCCTTCGTGGAAGCCGGAGGCCACACCGGATCGGCCGGAGCCGGCCGGGCGCTGGCATCGTTGTGGGCGGCCAACGGCGGCAGCGGGCACGACCCCGAGGTCGTGCGCGCGCTGGAGAGCCTGCTCGCCGACCGCGTCGGCGAAGCCACGACTGCCGAGTGAAGCAGCTGGACCGGCGATCCCGTGACGGCGCAGGCCGTTGGGCCGTGGCAAGGATCGAGCCGCGAGCGGAGCGCAGGCGTGGCAAAGCCACGTCGAGCCCGCACGCGGCGTGGGACGCCGCCACAGGCCCAACGGGCCAGCCTCAGTTTTTTGCGGCGCTGGGTGCGCTGGCGGGCGGCGATGGCGGCTTCGGGCCGCGGGGTGGGCACGTGCCCGGTGGCGTCGATCGGCGACGGCTTGCGCTCTGGATCGGGCGCCTTGGAGAGCCGCTTTCGGAACAACAGCAAGAAGGCGGTGGCGCCGGCGATCAGGCAGATCAGCGCCACCCACACGTTCAGGCGCTGACCGAAGAACTCATCGGCGGTGTCGATTCGCAGCGTCTCGATGTAGATCCTGCCGAACGAGTAGAGCGCCACGTACAGGGCGAAGATCGTTCCGGCCGGGACGCGGTTCCAGAAGCGCTTGATGAACCGCCACAGGATGAAGAACACCAGCAGGTCCCACAGCGACTCGTACAGGAACGTGGGCACGAACGTGTGTGGGCCGCCGACGATGTTGTACGGAAACGCGGGATTGTCGATCTTGACCGCCCATGGCTTGGTGCTGGGACCGCCGTACAGCTCCTGGTTGAAGTAGTTGCCCCACCGGCCCAGCGCCTGGGCCAGGATCAGCCCGGGAGCGATGCAGTCGGCCACCACCCAGAACGGCAGCTTGGCCCGGCGCACACCGATCAGCGTGCCGACCATGCCACCCAGGACAGCGCCCCAGATGCCCAGCCCACCCTGCCAGATCTGGGGAATCTGGCTGTAGTGACCGGGCGAGAACGCGCCCCAGTCGGTGACCACGTGGTAGAGCCGCGCCCCCACCAGGCCGAACGGCACCGTCCACACGGCGATCGTGTACACCAGTTCGGGATCGATCTTGCGCCGTCGGAATTCCTTGCGGGCGATCCAGCCCGCAAGCAGCACCGCCAGCGCCAGGATCAGCCCATACCAGCGCGCCTGCAGGCCGTGAAAACGGAACAGAAACGGGTCGCCGGGACTGGGGATCGAGAACAGCTTCATCGGGCGCAACTCAGGTTATCGGCAAGCACGGCCGGCGGCGCCACCCCCAGCGGGACGGGTGTCATAAGCGTCACACGTAAAGGTTCGCGGTTGGGACGCCGATAGGTCGCATGGTTACCCAATTCCCCCTGGGTACGACCGATCCAGGCAGCCTGACGACACGGGAAGGAGCGGCATCCCGCTATGCCAACGCTGAGCAAGAACATCATCATCTCTGTTGTGCTCGCGCTGGCCGCTGCCGTGGCCCTGGTGCTGTACGTCGGAGAAGTGCAGAATCAGGCCGTCACCAACGAGCGCACGGTGGCCGTCGTGGTCGCACTCAAGGACGTGCCGGAAGGCACCACGGTGGACGACGCGATCAGCTCCGGCGCCCTCGGCATCCGCACCATGCGGTTCGCCGACGTGCCCAGCTTCGCCGTCTCCAACCTGGACATGATCCGGGGGCAGGTCGTGACCCAGCCGCTGTTCACCGGCGACACCGTCACCACCACCCGGGTCGGCTCCTCAAACGGCACCTCACCCAGCTACCAGGTGAAGGGCGAGGAGCGACTGATCCGGCTGCCGCTCTATCCCAACCAGGGCATGCTCACCGACATCGCCCCGCAGGACCGCGTCGACGTGTGGGCCAAGACCGCCAACGCCGACGCCACCCGCTTCACCGAGCAGCTGATCGTTCCGGGCGCGCTCGTGATCGCCGCCGACCTGCCCGCCTCCACCACGTCGGGGCAGGGCTCGCTGCTCTTGTCCATGGACGCTGCCGACGCCGGCAAGGTGGCCGCCGCGCTTTCCGCCGACAGCTCCGGCCAGTCGGACAACAACATCTGGGTCGTGCTGGTGGGCAAGCACAACCCCAAGTGGCCCAAGATCCCCGAAATCCCGCTGTCGAGATAAGGACTGCTGCCATATGCGAAACGACCTCATCCGAGTGACGCTCCAGGGCGACGACGCGCACCTGCGCGACCTGCTGGAGCAGTCGGGAGTGGTCGAGATCGTCGACACCGGCGCCGAGGTGCTGGTGTGGCACCTTCCTCAAGACGCCGACGGGTTGCCGGCTGAGCTGCGCGGAGTGCTGGGCGATCCCAACGGGCCGGCGGTGCTGGGCCTTGCCGATACGCATCCCAGCCGCTGGTTTGACGAGGCGCTCGACTTCGGCATCGACGGAGTCGTGTGCCTGCCCCAGATCCCCGAGCAGCTCGGCATGGCGGTGGCTGCCGCCCGCGCTCAGCGGCATCGCCGCGGTTCCAGCAATCTGCACGCCTCAGGGGCGCTGCGATCGACCCGCGACGCGCACGTGTTCACGATCTTCTCGACCAAGGGCGGATCGGGCAAGACCGTGATCGCAACGAATCTGGCGGTGTCCTTCGCCCGCGACGGCAAGCGCACCCTGCTGATCGACTTCGACCTTCACTCCGGCGACGACGCCCTGGTGCTGGGACTCTCCCCCCGCTGGACGGTGCTCGACTTGGTGCAGTCACCCGGCGATCTCGACGCCGAGAAGCTGGCCGGGTTCGTGACCCGCCACAGCTCTGGCGTCGACCTGCTGCCGGCGCCCACCCGGCCCGACGAGGAGGAGCTGGTCGCCATCGACCGGCTGGAGCCGCTGCTGGAGGTGGCTCGCGACTCGTATGACGTGGTCGTGATCGATACCTCGTCCCAGTTCGCCCCGGCCACGCTGCTTGCGATCGACAACACCGACACCCTGGTGCTGGTCGGCGCCTCCGACGTGCCCACCATCAAGAGCCTCAAGATCGCGCTGGAGACGCTGGAGCTGCTGGAGGTCAATCAGCTGGACGTGCGCATCCTGATGAATCGCTCGGGCGCCAAGGTGGGCCTCGAGGACCGAGACGTCGAGCGCACGCTGCGCCGCGAAATCACCTACACATTGCCGTCCGACAAAGCGGTGCCGGTTTCGGTCAACCGCGGCCAGCCGGTGATCCTCGACAATCCGCGGTCTCGCGTTGCCCGATCGCTCCAGGAGATGGCACGATCTCTGGAGGCCGCGGTCGGGAGCAGACGGTGAAACCCGACCGGGAGCGAACACTCGGCGGGCGCATGCGCCGGATCGAGCCCGCCACCCCCGGTGGCGAGCAGGGGGCGCAGAAAGACGAGCACGACCCGTTTGCCGAGATCAAGGCGCTGGCACAGGCCGAAGCGGTACGCGAACTCGGCACCGCCCTGAACGAGGGTGAAGTCGTCGAGGAAGAGCTGCACGAGCAGGTGCAGCGCGCGATCGACGCGGCGCTGGCTGAAGCCGGCACTCCGCTCTCGACCCGCGACCGTGCTCGGCTCGTCCGTGAGATCACCCACAACATCCTGGGCTACGGCCCGATCGAGCCGTTCCTGGCCGATGACACCGTGACTGAGGTGATGGTCAACAACCACTCCACCATCTACGTGGAGCGCAAGGGCATGATCGAGGAGACCGACATCCGGTTCGGGTCAGAGCTTCACCTGCTGCAGGTGATCGACCGGATCGTGGCCCAGACCGGCCGCCGCATCGACGAGTCAAGCCCGATGGTGGACGCCCGACTGCCCGACGGTTCGCGTGTCAACGCCATCATCCCGCCGCTGGCGATCACCGGCCCGTCACTGACGATCCGCAAGTTCTCGAGAGAGCCGCTGACGATGGACAACCTGGTCGGCTTCGGCACCCTCTCCCACCAGGCCGCGGCGTTTCTCGAGGCGTGCGTGTCGGGAAAACTGAACGTGCTCGTCTCGGGCGGTACCGGCACCGGTAAGACGACCATGCTGAACGTGCTGTCGTCGTTCATCCCCGAGCGCGAGCGCATCATCACGATCGAGGACGCGGCCGAGCTGAAGCTGTCCCAGCGACACGTGATCGCTCTGGAGGCGCGGCCCCCCAACACCGAGGGCCGCGGCGCCATCTCGATCCGCGACCTGGTACGAAACGCGCTGCGCATGCGCCCCGACCGGATCGTGGTGGGAGAGTGCCGTGGGCCCGAGGCCGTGGACATGCTGCAGGCCATGAACACCGGCCACGACGGCTCGCTGACGACGATCCACGCCAACAGCCCCCGCGATGCCCTGGCGCGCACCGAGACGCTGGTGTTGACCGCCGGCTTCGACATGCCCCTGAAGGCCATTCGCGACCAGATCTCGAGTGCGTTTGACCTGGTGATCCAGACCAACCGGCTGGTGGACGGCCGCCGCCGGATCACCCACATCACCGAGGTGGGCGGCATGGAGGGCGACATCATCACCCTGCAGGATGTGTTCGTGGCGTCGTTCGCCGACGACAAGGAGCCCGACAACTCCACCTCCAAGCTCGTGTACACCGGCATCCGCCCGAACTTCATCGAGAAGCTGGAGCGCCACGGGGTGACACTGCCGAAGTCGTTCTTCGGTGACACCAGCGCGAACGTCGACGTGCTTCGCCGAGGCCCGCGCGCGCCGGGAGGACGCCAGCGGAGGACGGCGTGAGCCGCCGCCGCGCGACCGCCGCCGCGATCCTGGTGGCGGCGACGCTGGCCACGGCCGCAGGCGCGTCGGGCGCCGCCTCCAAGTCTCGCGTGGGGCTCGTCACCAAGGCCGGCCCCAACGCCGTGCGAGTGGTGCTGCACGCTCCCGGAAACCTGACCACCACCGGGGTTTCGGCACGACTGGGCCCGCGCTGGGCATATGTCCGCTCGGTCACACCCGTGGGCGAACACCGGCCGCTCAATCTCGTGATCGCCATCGATACCTCCCGCAGCATGCGGGGGCCGTCGTTCCATGCGGCGGTGGCCGCCGCCGAGAAGCTGCTGGACGCGGTCACGCCGGCTGACCGGGTCGGCCTGGTCACGTTCGCCGGGCGAGTGCAGGTGGAATCCGAGTTGACCCACGACGTGAGCGCCGTTCGACTGGCCCTGAGTCAGCTTCGCACCGGACGCGGCACAGCGCTCGACGCCGGCGTTACCAAGGCCGTGGAGGTGGCCGGCACCAACGTCAGGGTGCGCCGGCTGGTGGTGCTGATGTCCGACGGAGCCGACACCACCAGCTCATCGAGCTCCCCGCTCGACGCCACGCTGATCGCGTCGGGAGTCGAGGTCGACGCCTTCGGCCTGAACCGCTCGGACGCCTTCACCTCGACGCCGCTCGAAGAGATCGCGACGGTCACCGGCGGACGGTACGCGAACGTCACCTCACGGTCACTGGCGGCCACCACCACTCGGCTGCGCGACCGGGAGCTGTCCGGCGCCTACGTCGCGCTGATCTCGCTGCCGCAGACACCCGCCCGCGACCTGCACGTGAGCGTGCTGGGCGCGCCCGCCGCCAGCGTGTCGCTGCCCGCCGGCGTGTCGGGCCGGTCACAGAGCTTCTGGATCGCACACGGCGAGCTGATCGTGGCGGTGCTTGGGTTCGCCGCGGTGATGGCGATCTCGCTGTCGCTGATGCAGCTGAGCCGGGGCCGGCCCCAGTCGCTCGACTCACGGCTCGCCGAATACACGGCGATCGCAGACACGAGCGACACCAAGGGCCGGCGAACGCGGCTGGCCGAGCTGTACGAGCGAGTCGAGGAGCAGTTCTCGGGCAGCGTCGTCTGGCGACACCTGGACGCGCTGTGCCAGCAGGCGGGCACCGCCAGGCCCACCGCCCAGATCCTGCTGGGGATCGTCGGCTTGGCGGTTGTGATGGGCGTCGCCGCAGACATCCTGCTGGGTGCGCTGGTGGGGATCGCCGGGTTCGTGATCGGCGCCTGCCTGCCAATCTGGGTGCTGCGCTGGAAGGCGACCCGGCGATCGGCTCGATTTGAGGCTCAGCTGCCCGAGCTGCTGGCGGTATGGGCCAGCGCCCTGCGCGCGGGCCGGTCGTTCGCCCAGGCGCTCGACACCCTGGTGGACGAGGCCGACGAGCCCGCCCACGGCGAGTTTCGCCGCGCCCAACAGCAGGTGCGGCTGGGCGTGCCGATCGAAGTCGCCCTGGACGAGATGTCCCAGCGGCTGCGCTCCGACAGCTTCGAGCTGGTGGTACTCACCACCGATGTGCAGCGTCGCGTGGGCGGCAACGTGGCGTTGATCTTCGACCGGGTGGCCGACACCGTCCGCAAGCGCCAGCAGTTCGGCGCCCGTGTGCGTGCTCTGACGTCGATGGGGCGATTGTCGGCCTACGTCCTGATCGGGCTGCCGTTCGCGATGGCCGCAGGTCTGACGCTGATCAATGCCGACTACATGATGCCGCTCTTCACCACGTCGGTGGGGCACATTCTGATCGTGGTCGCGCTGGTCATGATGGGGCTGGGATCACTGGTGCTGCGCCGGCTGGTGAAGCCAAGGACGATCGCATGAGGAGCGCACTGTGCCCTGGTTTGTAGTCTCAATCGTGCTGTTCGGAGGCTCGTGCTTCTTCGCGCTGCGCCACCTCACCCGCGGCCGTCTGCAGGTCGAGTCGGTGCTGGGCCGGATGGCCGGGTATGGATACCGCTCGGGCCCGGTCGGCACCGACTGGCGCACCATCCTGCGACAGATCGGCAGAGTCTCCCCCGGCGGCCGGGGCGCCCGGGCCGAGGGCGTTCGGCGCAAGCTGGCTGCGGCCGGCTGGTCGAAGCGGTACACGCCCGAAGACATCGCCGGCGCCAAGATCCTGTTCGCGCTGGGCGCGTACTTCCTCATGCTGCTGGCCACAGCGCTGAGCGTGATGCCCTTGTCCGTGGGTGCAGCCGGCGGCATCGTTCTGGGATTGGCGGCCTACCTGTCGCTGCCGGTCGCGATCGATATCCGGGTGCGCGGCCGGCGCGACAAGATCGTCGCCCAGCTGCCCACCGTGCTCGACCTGCTGACGCTCTCGGTAGAAGCCGGCATGAGCTTCGACGCCGCGTTGCAGCGGCTGGTGCGACGCCTGAACGGCGCCCTGATCGACGAGCTGGGGCTGATGCTGCGCGAGATCCAGCTGGGCACCAGCCGTCACGAGGCGATGATCGCTCTCGCGGCCAGGGTCGACACCCCCGAGGTCTCGAGCTTCGTGCGTGCCCTCAACCAGGCCGACAAGCTGGGCGTCCCGCTGGCCGAGATGCTGCGGGTGCAGGGAGACGAGCTGCGGGTGCGGCTGCGAAACCAGGCCGAGGAGCACGCCATGAAGGCTCCGGTGAAGATGCTCTTCCCCACGGTGCTTCTGATCTTCCCGGCGGTGTTCATCGTGGTGCTGGGCCCCGCGGTGATCAGTCTGCTGGACAAGCTTGGAGCAATGTGAGACCCGGGGCAGCCCGCTAGCTCAACACACGTGTGCGGGAGTCGATCACCGAGTGAGTGACTCCCACCCTCAGATCTCTCCGCAGTGAGGCCGGCCAGACGCTTCCGATAATCGCCGTCTTCATGGTCGTGATCATCGCCATCGCCGGGCTGGTGATCGACCTCGGAAACGTCGAGCGGGTGCGCGCCCAGATGCAGGTCGCCGCCGACGCGGCGGCCACCTCGGGCGCCAGCACGCTGCTCGATTTCCAGTCGAACGTCACCGTCGCCGAAGACACGGCCCGCCGCTTCGGGATGGCCGCCGACGGCGTCAACCAGGTCACCGGGGTGGATACCAGCACCGTCTCGCAATCGGTCAGCGTCGAGTGCGACAACGAGTATTCCGGCTGTGGCAGCACTACTCCGAATACCGTCGCCGTACACGAGACCGCTGCCGTGCCGACCTACTTCCTGAGCATCTTCGGCATCGACAGCATCGACGTCAGCACCGAAGCCGAAGCGTGCGCGCCGTGCCAGTCGTCACCCGCACGACATCATGCTGGTGCTCGACCACACCGGTTCGATGGCCGCGGCCGGGAAGTACTCGAGCAACCACAACGTGCGCAAGATCGACAACCTCAAAGCCGCTGTTTTGCAGGGATTTTTGACGACCCTCGATCCGACCTACGACCATGTCGGGCTGGTGGTGTTCCCACCGGATACGGCCCGTCACCGGCCTGCACGCCCAAGAACAACGCCGACAACTACCAGCGACTACCTCGACCCCACCCGCAACTACCTGGAGTCGGGGCTCACCGACGACTACGTCGACTCCAACGGCACCCCCAACCCAAGTTCTCCGATGATCCAGGACATCGGCTGCCTGATGCCGTACTCACGCACGGACTACGCAGATCCGCTGGAGGTGGCCCAGAACGAGTTGGACGCAGAAGGCCGCCCGGGGGTTCCGAAGATCATCGTGCTGATCTCCGACGGCGCCGCCAACCAGCTCGATGACCCCGTCTGTCCGGTCACGACCACTCCGATCTGGTCGTGCATGCACCCCTGCCAGGTCGGCATCAACGTCGCCGACACGATCAAGAATGCCGGCACCGAGATCTACGCCATCGTCTACTCCGACCTGGAGTACGACAACGAGTGCTGAGCCGGTCGACGGCTACCACGCCGGTTGGCCCGACGACACCATGGACGGGTACACCGCCATGCAGCAAATCGCCACTCCCGGCGACTACCTGGAGGACCCCGATCCGATGAACCTCAAGCACATCCTGCACCAGGTCTCGGGCGAGCTGACCGGGGCCACCACCTCACGCCTGGTCAAGTAGCGCCGGCGATCTTGGCCTGCACCGAGGCCCAGTGATCGCCGTCCAGATGTGCGATCCCGACCTCCTGAGGGGTGCCGTCCACCAGCACCTCTACCGGTACTTCGAAGAACCCCGCGACCGCCTTGATGCCCCGCCATGAGGGATCCTGCTTGCCGGACTGCCACTCGCTGAGCGTCTGCTGGGAGAAGCCCAGGAGCGGCGCTGCCCTGGCATTGGTGAGGTTGTGCAGGCCCCGGAGGATGGTCAGGTTGTCGGCGAACGGCATCGCCGTGAGCTTAGCTGCAACCCGAAGAAGTTTCGGGTGCGCCCGAAGCGAACGCTCGAAACCCAGCCCCGCGGCATCCTGGCCCAGCTCGGACAATGAAATACGGTCGGTGCGACTCGCGTACAGGTCGGTGAGCTCCTGGGCGGCGGCCTGAATCCGCGCGATTTTCTCGCGGCGCTGGCGCGGTGGCGCGACCTCGATCTCGAGGTGGTCGATTTCCCACGGGCCAGGATCAAATACGATAGATTTCGTGTAGATCCGAAGCCTCTTCGTGTTATCCAGTTTTGTCCCCAAAAGAGGGATACGCCGAGCCAAAAGCGAATGTGTGCTGGCAATGCCACGAAGCTCCCACTCCGACCCGGCCGGTCTCCGACCGATCGCGTCGCTCGACGCTGACCATCTTGAATCTGCCCTCGGGGTGGTGGAGATCGTCCAGGCCCTGTCCGCACTCGACGACGTCTCCGAGATGCTGGCCTCGCTGGCCCAGAATCTGACCGAGATCCTGGGCGCCGACGCGTGCATGGTTTCGACGTTCGATCCCGCCCGCGGAGTCGTGCGAAACAGCGCCGGGTATGCCCGGCCGCCGTTCGTGTGGGCCCAGACTCCGTCAGAGCATCGCGTCGCCGACTACCCGCGCACCGAGCAGGTGCTGACCGACGGCGCCCCCTACACCTGCATGCTGGGAGCCGATGCCGACTCACACGAGGCCCGGTGGCTGGTTGAGCTCGGCTACCGATCGCTTTTGATGCTGCAGCTTCCGGTCGAGTCCAAGCCGTTCGCGCTGATCGAGGTGTACGACAAGTCCGCCCGCCGGTTCGCCGACTCCGAGATTCGCCTGAGCGAGGCGCTGGCCCTGGAGGCGGGCAAGATGGTGGTGCGGGCGCGCATGCAAGAGCACCTCGAGGACGCCTACATCGCCACGCTGGGGACACTGGCGGCCGCGCTCGAGGCCAAGGATGCCTACACCAACGACCATGCGGCCCAGATCGCAGAGCTCGCGGCGGCCGTATGTGAGCAGCTGCAGATCGCATCCTCGGACATGCGCATGATCCGCCTAGCGGCGCTGCTGCATGACATCGGCAAAATCGGCGTGCCGGAGACGATCCTGCACAAGCGCGGCCCACTGGACGAGGATGAGTGGGCCGTGATGCAGGAGCATCCCCGCATCGGCGCGCGCATCCTGGAGCCGGTTCCCTACTTTGCCGAGCTGGTACCGCTGGTCACCTCCAGCCACGAGCGCTACGACGGCACCGGGTATCCCGACCAGCTGGCGGGCGCCGACATCCCGCTCGGATCGCGGGTGATCGCGGTTTGTGACGCGTTTCATGCGATGACCGAAGACCGCGTCTACCGCAAGGCTGTGCCGGTGGATGAGGCCCTGCGCGAGATCGTCCGCTGCTCAGGCTCCCAGTTTGACCCCAGCTGCGTCGAGGCCATGCTCGCGGTGGTGCGCACCAAGGGCTGGCCGCGATTCTCCCGCGACCGGCTGGTCCGGCTCGCGCGCACGCCGTCCTGGTAGATTCGTCGGGTATGAACCGCGCCGGCCAGAACCCGCTCGAGTTTTCGAAGGCCTACGACTACTCCCAGACGATCGTGGCCGAAGGGCCGATGGTGTACGTGTCCGGTCAGGGTGGTTTCGGCGCCGACGGAAGCGTGGTCGACCCCACCGACTTCGAGGCCCAGCTGCGGCAGGCCTACAGCAACGTGCAGGTGCTGCTGGAGGCCAACGGCGCGTCGCTCCAAACGATCGTGAAGATGACCGTGTACCTCGCCCGGGCGTCCGACTACGAGGTGTTCAAGCGGGTGCGGGCCGAAGTGCTGTCCGCCCCCTACCCCGCATCCACAGCGATCGTGGCCGGCGGATTCCTGTTCGAGGGCATGCTGGTCGAGATGGACGCGCACGCCCGTGTGGGCGAACCGCGGGCCTAACCCCCTTAACACCCCGCCGCGGTCGTCGATCACCCGGGCGTGGCTCCCATCCTGGCTTCTCTGCGTCGCGAAGGCGGCCAAACCCTGCCGATCGTCGCGGTGATCATGGTGGGCATCATCGCCATCGCCGGCCTGGTGATCGATCTCGGAAACGTCGAGCGGGTGCGCGCACAGATGCAAAACGCTGCCGACGCCGCGGCCACCTCCGGCGCCAGCACGCTGCTCGACCGCCAGTTCGACGTGGCCCGCGCAACGGATACCGCGCGCAGGTTCGGGATGGACTCGCAGGGCATCAACCAGGTCGCCGGGGTTGACACCGACACTGTCTCGCAGAGAGTCCAGGTCGGCTGCGACTCGCTGTACTCCGCGTGCGGCTCCGCCACCCCGAACACCGTCACGGTGCACGAGTCGGCCTCCGTCCCGACCTTCTTCATGAGCATCTTCGGGATCACCAGCCTGGACGTGAGCACCGAGGCCGAGGCCTGCGCGCCCTGCACCAGCGCCCCCCACGACATCATGTTGGTACTCGATCGCACCGGCTCGATGGCCGCACCGGGCAAGGGAAGCAGCAACGGCGTCCGCAAGATCGACAACCTCAAAAATGCGCTTTTGCAGGGATTTCTTCCATCTCTCGACGGTCAGGACGATCGCGTCGGGATGGTGGTGTTCCCGCCCGACACCGCCGGCTCCCCGGCGTGCAGCCCCAAGGACAACGCCAACAACTACCGCGATTACTACGACCCGACCCGAAACTACCTCGAGGTCGGGCTGACCGGCGGCTACCTCAACCCTGACGGCACGCTCAATCCGTCCTCGCCGGTGATCGAGGACATCGACTGCATGATGCCGTTCTCGCGCACCGACTACGCCGACTCGCTGATGGCGGCCGAGCGCGAGTTCGACGCGCACGCCCGGCCGGGAGTAGCCAAGGTGATCGTGATGATCTCCGACGGCGCCGCGAACCAGATCGACGACCCCAGGTGCACGACCAGCACGGCGGAGCAGTGGGCGTGCGCGCATCCCTGCGAGGCCGGCATCGCCAACGCTGACACCCTCAAGAAGGGCGGCACCGAGATCTACGCGATCGTGTACTCGGATCTCGAGGGAGACGAGTACTGCGGCGCGACCATGGACTACGGCGGGTCGGGCGCCCCCAAGAACCCGATGACCGGGTATGAGGCGATGAAGCAGATCGCGAGCCCGGGCGACTACCTCGAAGATCCCGATCCGGCGAACCTCGTGCACATCCTGCACCAGGTGTCGGGCGCGATCTCGGGCGACAACACCTCACACCTGGTCAAGTGAGCTCCTAGCCGACCGGCTTCAGTGAGCGGGCGATGGCGATCATCTCGCCGTTGGTGAGTTCGCTGGTGAGCGAGTTCTGCACCCAGTATGCCAGACCGCCGTGGACGAACCCGATCGTCTGGAGATGTGCGCCGTTGTAGAAGAACCGGTAGGTGCGGCCGTCCAGCTTGCGGATGGCGTTGGGCGTTCGCAGGATCGGGGCGTCGGTGAACCGCGTCTCCTCGATTCCCCAGAAGTCACCGGGGCCCGGCAGCTTGAACATCGCATACAGGGAGTTCGTGCCCTTCCCGGCCACCGGGATGCTGTAGGTGCGGATCGGATCGGCACCCAGGTAGGAGCACTCGCCCGCTCCCGGCGGAGCGTCTGAGTACGGGCAGAACTGCGAGCTCGACTGGGCGACGGTCGGGTACAGCACCCGGAAGTGCACCTTCTTCTGGGCCTGCTTGAAGTAGTCGCGATACTCGGTGCTGTGGGTGATGGTGGACGGCGTGCCGTTCTGCGAGCCCGCGGGCTTCGGGGGCTTGACCGCCAACGTGCCCTTGTAGGAGTGCCCCACCACCAGGGTCACCGGCGTGGTGGCCGTGATCGTCGACGGCAGCGGCTTGGTGGTGGCCGAGCCCACGATATGCGCGATGTCTGCGGCCGCGGCGGCCTGCCCGGGCCGGTAGTAGACGACCGAGCCTGAGTACGTCAGGTTGGGCGCATTCCCGCCGGAGCTTGCTCCGTACCCCCAGCCGTCGAGCTGCTGGACGGCTTTGGCGGCATCGCCCTCGACGCCGTTTCCGTTGAGCACCGTCACCGACACTCCCGCCGGGGTGACGGCCGGCGTCCACTTGGGCTTGGGCGGCTTGTGCGGGTGCTGCGAGGGAAGTGTCCTGCCGGCGGTGTCCAACACCCATGGGTGCTTCCACTGGTACACCGCGTGCTTCAGGGCGGCCGGATCGATATCCACGGCGCTCTCACCGTCGGGCTCGTTGACCACACCCCAGGGAGCCTTGACCGTGGCGATGTGGGAGCGCACGCCGTAGGCGGTGGCGACGAAGCTGATCAGGGTGCGCAAGCTGGGGCTGTGCCCGCCCGGTCCCACGATCGTGAAGCTCTTGGAGATGTTGTCCAAAAGATCGGTGATGTCGGGGATGTCGGTCACGCTCACGCCGTTGAAGCGGTTCGCCGCTCGGCTCTCGAAGGCGCGCAGGAAGAGCTGCTGCCGGGCCTGGCGGTGGAAGTCGTCATCGGTGTGGCGATAGCGCGAGAACGCGAGCGCGTCCCGTCCTTTGAGCTGCTGGTAGCCGGGCTTGATGTCGATCTCCGACCAGCCCGAGTAGGGCGCGGTGGCGGGTGGGTTGTAGTAGTACTGGTCGACGTTCACGTACACGCCGCCGAGCGAGTTGACGATCCCGCGGAAGCCGGAGAAGTCGACGTTCAAGAGGTAGTTGGGGTGCACGCCGGTGGCTTGCTTGACCGCTTTCAGCGCGAGCGCGTCTCCTCCCAGCGAGTAGGCGCCGTTGATCTTGGCGGGGCCGTACCCGTCCACGCTCACCCAGTAGTCACGGGGAATCGAGAGCAGCGCGGCCATGTGGTGCTTGGGGTCGATGCGCATCAGCATCAGCGTGTCGGACAGTCCGAACTGGCCGTTGACGGCCTTGCCGCGATGGTCGGATCCGACCAACAGCAGGCTGATCGGGGCATCCGAGGTGGGGATCATCTCCACCAACCCGCCGCTGGCCTTCCGATCATTCGGGTTGAGCGCGGTCACCTTGTCGATGATCCCGTTCAGGTACCAGGCGGTCGCGGCTCCGGCCGCCACCACCAAGAGCAGCATCACACCCAGCACGCCGAGGGTGATCTTGACCCAGCGCGGCCGTCTCCGCCACCACCCGCCGCGGCGGCCGTCCCCTCCGGGACCACGCGGAGGCCGGGGGGGCTTGCCGCCATACACCTTCATCTTCGGTTTGGGCGGCACCTGACTCGCCACACAGACTCCTCGCTCGCTTCCCGAGACACGCCGAAACGGGCCTCGGGTGAGTATACGGCGGCACCATGTGAAGGCCCTTCAAAGGCGTCCGCCGACTCATCATTCTCCAATCGCTGCGATCCACCCAAAAGGCGAAGATCATTTCGCATTTTATGGGATGCCAGATCGGTCGATGACAGGGGAACGTGCCCACCCCTCTGGAGGCGAGACAATCCGCCGGATATCCACCGAACTGCGAGCCGAGACCGCTCAGACGATGGCTGAGTATGCGGTCGTGCTGGCCGTCATCACGATCGCCGTGGTCGTCACACTGGGCCTTTTGAGCACAGCCATCAAAGGCAAGCTCACCAGCGTCATCGGCATTCTCTAGAGTTCGGCGGCGGAGTGCGCGGGGGCGGCGACGCTGACACTCGTGCCCAGAGCCTCGAGCAGTTCGCCCACGTTGGCCCGATCGCGCAGCACGGCGTGCCGCAGCTGCGACTCCCTGCGGATGCCGTAGCGGTTGCGACGTCCCACCCGCTCGCGGGTGATGTAGCCGGCCTCCTCGAGGTCGCGCACGATCATCTGCACCGCCCGCCGGCTGATGCCCGCCAACTCGGCGATCCGAGCGGTGGTGGCGTCAGGCGCTTCGGCGATCAGCAGCAACACCACCGCATGGTTGGTGAAGAATGTCCAGCGGTGGCTGCGGGCGATTCTGCCGAGGTCGTTGCTCATCTGGCCTGTACGGTACCCACAACACTGAAAAAGTATTCAGGAGAGTTTCAAGGAGGGTGTAGTGATGGCAACCGCCACGAACCAGCTCGTCCGTGTCTCCTTTTCGGACGGCTACCGACACGAATGGACCGTGCCCGAGCATGACACCGCGGAGAACACGTTGGAGCAGATCCGCCAGACGATCGTGCACTCGCACTGGTTTCAGGTGCCGGGCACCGGCAAGTCGTACTCGCCCTTCGCGATCGTCTCGATCGAGGTGATCGAACCCGCCGACTCCGGATCCGCCGACTCAGACGACCCCTCGGCGGCGGCACGGCTGGGCCAGGGCGTGCGTGAGCATGTGATCGACCCGATCAACGAGAAGCTCGACGAGTAGGCCGGGGCGCTGCCACTCGGTCACGGCCAACACATCGCGCACTTGATCCCTCGATCGGGGGAAATTCACTCCGAGCATCTTGCACGGATTGAAACAACCCGTACGTTCGAGATGTCACCCTCTCCCCTGGAGGCATCACAATGATCGAGCGGTTCCTCTCAAACGTTTCCGCGGCCGACGAATCCGGCCAGACGATGGCCGAGTACGCAGTCGTGCTGGCCGTGATCACCATCGCCGTGGTCGTCACCCTTGGCCTTTTGAGCGACGCCATCAGCGCCCAGCTGACCAGCGTCATCGGCATTCTTTAGTCGCACCGACTTCTTCCAGAACGCCCCCCAAAACAGTGGCCGCGCTCCCTCGTCGCGGCCACTGCCCGTTAACGGGTGGCCTGCTGTCTACGGTGCTTTGACCTCCAGCGGGGGTGAAAACAACGAGGTCTTGCCGGTGCGGATCCGCCGCAGCCGGGCGCGGAACACATACACGCCGCGGTTCGCTGGCACGAACGTCCCCCAGCCGGCTTTGGTGCCGTACCTCCACCATCGGAAGCTGGTGGCACCCGGCGGTTTGATCTGGACGTCCTCACGAAAGCTGGGAGAGCGCGTCCCCCCAAACCCGATGATGAATGTCGGGGTGTGGGTTCTCTTGGCCCTGCCTTGGCTCATGGAATCGGTGATCGTGCCCTTCATCGATGTCAGATTGCTCGAGTGGTACGGATAGGTGCCCGCGCCCCGGAATCGGAACGCGTATGCAGCACCGAGGCTGCCCCGAAGCCCGGAGTCGAACAGGTTCATGCCGCTGGAGTCGGTCACCGAGCGGGTGGTCGATCCGGGGAGACCCCGGAAGCTCCACGAAACGATGAACTCCTGCTCCGCGAGGTTCGGGGAGTACGACGACGCGTGCACGTGCACGAGCGTCATCGGCCCGGGAACGAGGATGGCCGAAGCCACCGTCGGCGCAGCCATGATCCCGACTGCGATCATCGACACCGCCAGCGATCGACGCATGATCTGGCTCGCCTGCTGGGGGGTCATGGAGCAACTCCCGCGACTCTGGTGATCACTCCGCCCCGACTGAGTACCCGTACGACGTTATTGCCTTGATCGGTGATGAACAGCGTTCCCCGGGGACCCAATGCGATTCCGGAAGGGGCGTTCATCCGGGCCTTGGTGGCCGCGCCCCCATCTCCCGAGAAGCCGGTCGGGCCGGCGCCTGCGACGGTGGTGATGATCCCCTCGCGGGAGACCAGGCGGATGCGATTGTTCAACGAGTCGGAGACGTACAGGTCGCCGGACTTCGTCAATGCCAGCCCCGTGGGGAAGTCAAGCCGGGCACGCGTGGCAGGGCCGCCGTCACCCGAGAAGCCCTTGGCCCCCGACCCGGCGACGTGGGTAATCCGGCCCGCCGGGCTGATCCTGATCACAACGTTCGCCCAGAAGTCGGACATGTACACGTTGCCGGCAGGGTCGATTGCCAGATAGGACGGGTGGCGCAGCCACACCTTCGTGCCCAGCGTCCCATCGGGTGCCTGTTCGATGTGCAGATTGCCGCCGCCGGCAACGGTGGTGATGATGCCGTCGCGGCCCACCCGGCGCAGACGATGGTTCTGCTCGTCGGCAATGTAGAGGTTGCCGGCCGGATCCTGGGCAATCCCGATCGGATCATTGAGCATGGCCTTCGTGGCCGGGCCGCCGTCACCCGAGAACCCCTCGTGCCCACATCGGCCAACGATGCTCGAGATCACCCCGGTGGCGGTGATCCGGCGGATGCAGCCGTTGTGGTGGTCTGCCACCAGCAGGCTGCCGTCAGGCTCGCTGATCAGTCCGGTCGGAGCATTCAGGTCGGCGTGGGTAGCGGGGCCGCCGTCGCCGGAGTAGTTCGCCGCACCGGTGCCGGCAATCACCTTGAGCCGACCCGCCCGGTTGACCTTGTCGATGACGTTTCCGGTGAACTCGGACACGTACATGTTGCCGCGGCCGTCAAACGCGATGTCCTCGGGCGCTCCCATTGGGACATGCGTGGCGCGCGGAAGACGGTGCACCGCGGCGCCGTCGGCGGTGGAGCCGCAGCCCACCGCCCACACCACGAGCATCGCCAGGCCCACCGCGACTGCTGATTGTCTGATCTCTCGCTTCATGGAACCTCCGATGTCGGCAGTGGGTGGGTGATAGCCCGCTCGAGCGCTACCACGAAACCGTGCAGCCATGGAGGCCGGGGGGAGGCCACCACCCCGGATCGGCGGGAGGGTGGCGCCCTTGACACAAAACGCACGGTGTGGGGAGATACGGACATGTCCGGCCAGCCCGCCCTGCGTGTGCGCGGCTTGCGCAAAGTGTTCGATGCCGAGTCCGCACCGGTGCGAGCACTCCGCGGTGTCGACCTCGATCTCACAGAGGGCGAGTTTGTCGCGGTGATGGGCCCCTCCGGCTGCGGCAAGTCGACGCTCCTGAATCTGGTCGCGGGCCTCGATGTGCCCACCAGCGGAGAGATCACCGTCGCCGGAGAACCGCTGGTGGGACGCAGCGAGGACGAGTTGACCGTGATGCGCCGCAGCCACGTCGGGATGGTGTTTCAGTTCTTCAACCTGCTCGACACCATGAGCGCGCTGGAAAACGTTGCGCTGCCGGCAATGGCGCGCGGCTCCGGGCGCCGCGCCGCCGAGGCCCGCGGGCGCGACCTGCTCGATCTGCTCGGTCTGGTCGACAGAGCCGAGGTGCGGCCGGGAGTGCTCTCGGGAGGCGAACGCCAGCGGCTGGCGATCGCACGCGCACTCGCCAACGAGCCCACGCTGCTGCTCGCCGACGAGCCCACGGGTGCCCTCGACTCCGACGGCGGCGCCGAGATCCTGGAGCTGTTCCGCCGCCTCAACCGAAGCGGTCAATCGATCCTGCTGGTCACGCACGACCCCGCGGTCGGCGCAGGCGCATCCCGGATAGTCGAGATGCGCGACGGCCGGCTCAGCGATGGGGTGAGCGTCGAGCGGGAGCTCCCCCGCACGGCGCGGCGGCGCTGTGACGATCGTCCTTTTTCGCCTTCGAACCGAGCTGCGTGCCCACTGGGGGGCGTGGCTGGTGGTGGCGATCGTGGTGGCGCTCGGAAGCGGGGCGGTGATGGCGGGGGTCGCGGGCGCTCGGCGGGCTGACTCGGTCGCCGCCAGGCTCTCCCAGGCAACTCACCGCGCCGATGCCGTGATCGAGAGCGGGTACTACTACGGCAAATCGAGGGTCGCCGCCAAGGAGGTGGCTCGGCTGCCGCAGGTCTCCGCCGCGGGGCGAACAGACTTTCTGGTGATCGACGGCCGCACCCGTTCTGGCGACATCGTCTGGCCGGCCGAGAGCCCCGACCAGCTGAACGTGTACGAGCCGGTCGGGTCGGCGGAGGAGCGTCGGCTCGACCGGCCGGTGGTGCTCAGTGGCAGGCGGCCCAACCCATCGAACCCCGACGAGGTGATGCTCGACCCCGCGTCTGCCAGGATCTTGGGCTACGGCGTCGGCGACAGCTTCGATCTGCGTTTCGCCAAGAAACAGTTCATGGAGCGAATCGATCGCGCCAAGAAGGATTTCGGCTTCGACCAGCCCCCAGGCTCCTACGACAGTGGCCCACTGGTAATGCTCCACGTGGTGGGCGTGGCGACCAGCCTCGAGAGCCCCGGAATCTGGCTCTCGCCGGCGTTCTACCGTGCCCACGATCGCGGGCGGTTGCAAGCGTGGGTGCGCGCCGACACGTTCGCACTGCGTGACGCAGAAGCGGATGTTCCGGCGTTCAACACTGGGGTGGAGAGGATCGCCGGTGACGCCAACTTCGACTTCATAGCCAACTCGGACAGCACCACCGCCGCCCAGCATGCCGTGGATCTCGAGACCAGGATGGTGTGGGCGGTGGCGATCGTCGGTGCGCTCGCGATGCTGGCGTTGACCGTGACGTTGCTTGCCCGCCAGGCGGCGGGCGGCTCGCGCGACTGGGACGTGCTGCGGGCGGTGGGCATGCGCCGCCGGCAGCTGGTATGGCTGGGCGCGGCCCAAGGGGCGGTGGTGGGGCTCGTGGCTGCGACACTCGCAGTCGCGGTCGCAATCGGTCTCTCGCCCTTGTTTCCGGTGGGGCGCGCGCACACGCTGGAGCCCTCACCTGGAGTTGCCGTCGATGCCGCGGTGGTCACCATCGGCGCGCTTGCAATCGTGCTGGTGTGCACGCTCGCCTCCGGATTGGTCACCTGGCGAATGGCCGTCCGGCTCAGGTCGGTTCCCCGCTCACCGGTCGCCGACGGCCTGGATCGACGTCTGCGGCGGCTGCCGCTGACAGCCGCGGCCGGACTGAGCGGGGCATTCGATCGCGGAGCGGCGCGCGCGTCTATCGGTACGACGATGGTGGGCGCCACCGTCGCGGTGGCGGCGGTGTGCATTGCAATCGTGGTGACCGCGAGCTTCGGCCATCTCCTGGCAAACCCGCCGCTGTACGGCCAGAACTGGGATCTCGAGATCGGTGAGGGCGGATCGACCCAGCCCTCGGAGGTGGCATTCCTCGATTCCGACCCTGCCGTGAGCGCGTTCGCCGAAGGCGCCACCGCCACCACGCTTCACATTGATGGTGAGCAGACGGGCGTCCAGGCGATGACCCGCGGATCGGTGACACCGACCGTCGAGTCGGGACGCGCTCCCCGATCCGCGGGCGAGATCCTTCTGGCACGCCAGACGATGGCGTCGCTGCACGCGCACATTGGGTCATGGGTCGTTGCCCGCAGGCACCGACGATCGGCGCGCATGCGCGTGGTCGGCGAGGGTCTGTTGCCGCCGTCGTCCACGAACGGGCTGGGCGACGGTGCTGCAGTCACGATCGCCGGGTTGAAGCGGCTGGTTCACAACAGCTTCGCCAGCCTTTTCCGGGTGCGCCTGGCTCCTGGGGTCAGCACCGCCGCTGGGCTGGCCAACCTCAACGGGGGAGGGATGGTGGTGTTTCACTCGGTGCCGCCCGAGGAGGTCTCCGATACCTCCCGGCGCGGCTCGCTTGCCTACGCGATCGCGGCAATCGCAGTCGCCGTAGCCGTGGTTGCCCTGGCTCACTCACTGGTGGCGTCGGTGCGCGACCGCCGCCGCGACCTGGCCGTCCTCAAGACGGTGGGCTTCGTGCGATCGCAGCTGCTGATGACCGTCATGTGGCAGGCGATTCTCGTGGCGACCATCGCGGTCGCGATCGGCATTCCGCTGGGGGTGACGATCGGAAGCTGGCTGTGGACGCGAATCGCCGGGGAGATGGGCGTCCTTCAGGTCACTGTCCAGCCGATGCCGCTGCTGATGGCGGTGATCCCGGCGGCGCTTGTGATTGCAGGCGTCACCGCGATCATGCCCGGTCGAAGCGCAGCTCATACCCGGGCCGCGCAGGCCCTCCGCGCCGAATGAGCCCCCGGCTTGCCGGTGCTTTGGCGATCGGCTGCCTTGTGGTTTCGGCTGGGTTGGTGATGGTGCTCGTGCTGGGGCACTCCCCCACCACCGGTGAGCGTGGGCTGGTCGCGGTGGCGCTGATCGCCGTCGCCGTTTCGGGGGTCGCGTTCCAACCACTGCGCCAACGACTCTCTCGGCTCGGGGGCGACCGCGGCGGCGACCCCCGAGACGTGCTGGAGGCAGCCGGGGGGCGCCTGGCCCAACCGCTGCCGCTGGACGACCTGCTAACCGAGGTGGCCCAGTCACTGCGAGCCGTATTCGGGCTGGCCGCAGCCGAGGTGTGGACATTCGACGGGCTGAGGCTCGAGCTGGCCGCATGCGATCCGTACCGGCCGCCGCGCCGTGTGGACATCGCTTCGGCTGAAGCCAAGGCGATGCTGGGCGCCCACCTCGCCGGCCCGGCATGGTTGCGGGTGTGGTTGCCGGGAATGCTCGAGGGACGGCCGGAACGCAGCCTCCGCGCGGCGGTGATCCGACAGCCCGGCGAGCTGCTGGGGCTGATCGTGATCGAGCTTGCCGATGGGCAGGAGGAACTGACGGTCG
Organism: uncultured Actinomycetes bacterium; assembly: GCA_963729195.1. GTDB lineage: Bacteria > Actinomycetota > Thermoleophilia > Gaiellales > JAICJC01 > CAVPTL01. The sequence continues at coordinate 2,195 of CAVSNF010000019.1, read as the reverse complement.
CCCAGGAGCAGGCGCTGGCAGATCTCACCCGGCAGGTTGGCCTGACGCTCCAAAACGCCCGGCGAGCGGACGACCTGCGGTTCTCGCGAGCACGGGTGGTCGCGGCAGGAGATGCCGAACGCCGCCGGATCGAACGCGACCTGCATGACGGCGCCCAGCAGCACCTGGTGGCGATCTCGGTCAACCTCAGGATCGCTCGCGATCTGGCCGACTCCGAACCCGAGCGTGCGGCCGAGCTGCTGGGACGGCTGGGCGAGGACATCGAAGCCGCCATGCGCGACCTGCGTGACCTGGCACACGGCATCTACCCTCCGCTACTTCAGCAGCGGGGACTCGAGGACGCGTTGCGGGTGGCGTCTGACCGAACGCCACTAAGGGTGTGTTTGAGACCGACGGCGTGGGGCGTCATCCCCAGGATGTCGAATCTGCGGTGTATTTCTGCTGCGTGGAGGCGCTTCAGAATGCCGCCAAGCACGCCGGGCAGGGTACAAAGGTGTCGATTCGCCTCGAACAGATCGATGGACGGCTCGAGTTCGAGGTCACAGACGATGGGCCGGGGTTCGATCGCGCCGCAGTCAACGGTGGGGCAGGGCTGGTAGGGATGAGCGACCGGGTGGCCGCCCTGGGCGGCCACCTCGATGTCGACTCCGGCGCCGGCCTGGGCACGAAGGTGCACGGCACGATCCCGTGTGAATAACGGTGCCAGGCACCGTTATTCACCCGCCTCGGAGAGGTACACCAGCACCGCCTTGACCCGCTTGTGCGTGTCCATCTCGAAGGAAAGCCCGAGCTTCCCGAAGATCGAGTGGATGTACTTCTCGACCGAACGCTCGGTGATCACCATCGCGGCGGCGATGCCGGCGTTGTTTTTGCCCTTGGCCATCTCCGAAAGAATCTCCCGCTCCCGCGGTGTGAGATCGGCGAGCTGAGATTGCTCTGCGGTCATCCGAGCGGCTCGACCAGGGCGTCGACGATGCTCGCATCCACCACCGAGCCGCCGGCGGCGACCGAGCGGATCGCAGCGGTCAGCTCGTCAACGTGGGCCAACCGCTCCTTCAGCAGATACGCCCGGCCGGCCGAGCCATGCTCGAACAGCGTGATCGCATACCGTGCGTTGGCAAACTGGCTCAGCACGACGACGCCGATCTGGGGATGGTGTGTCCGCAGCCAGGCCGCCGCGCGGATACCCTCGTCGGTGAAGTCGGGAGGCATGCGCACATCGGTCACCACCACGTCCGGCACCAGCGTCCGCGACCGAGTCGGTCAGGCCCGCCAAGGTCGCTGCACACGCCCGCGATCTCGATCTCCGGCTCGCGCTCGAGCATCCGGGTGACACCCTCACGCACGAGATAGCTGTCCTCAGCCAGGACGATCCGGATCGCCATCCGGCGAGCTTACTCCGCGTCGCGTATGAGGCGGCGGCCGTCCTCGTTGGGCCGGGCAGAGTCAGCTGGTGGATCACAACCCCGAACAGCCGCGACAGCTCGCGCTTGGCCTTCGCGTCGCCGCGTGGTGGTGATGTCTGCGCGGCAGTTGTGACCCGTGCACGCGGACGGCACCGACATACGTGTCGGCGTACCAGCCGGTGTTGAGGCTGTCGATGGAGACCACGGTGCCGGTGTGCGGCGCGTGGATGAAGCGCCCATGACCCAGATAGAGGCCGACGTGGTTGAGCCCGTCGAAGAACACGAGATCTCCCGGGAGAAGCTCGGATCTGGACACGTGCCGACCGGCGTCCCACTGGCCGTAGCTCGAGTGCGGAAGCTCGATGCCGAGCTGCAGGTACACGTACCGGGTGAAGCCTGAGCAGTCGAATCCGCTGGGGGTTGAGCCGGCCCACTGGTACGGCACTCCCCGCAGGTGAAGCGACTGCCCGGCGGCCGAATCGGCGACCGTGACGACGTCCGGCTGAGGTACCTCGGCCGGTATGATACGAGGAGGCCTGAGCGGCCGCAGGAGCAACAAGCAAGAGCGTCAAAACAAGAGCGATCGATCGTGGCATACCGACACAATCAAGCACAAGGTCGTCACAATGTCCAATCGGAAGTGCAACGTACGGCGCGATCGCAAGCTCCGGTAGAGCGGTACTTGACCGATTCCCAGTAGCGCTCCCAGGATGCGAAGACGACCAAAAGATCAGGGCCGGATGCGACGAGGCCGAGACCGCGGGAGAGAAGCCGTAACGTTTTCGGGGC
>CAVSNF010000018.1:0-7374 GCA_963729195.1 uncultured Actinomycetes bacterium | reverse complement strand
TGAACCCGTTGCCCGAGGCGCCGAGGTGAATAACGGTGCCAGGCACCGTTATTCACGGGTTAGAGTGCGGCCATGCGGACCTATTCGGTAACGACCTTCGGCTGCCAGATGAACGTGCACGACTCCGAGCGGATCAAGGGTCTTTTGGAGTCATCGGGACTGGGGGAGGCGGTCGACAGCGACGAGGCCGACGTGCTGGTGTTCAACACCTGCACGATTCGCGAGAAGGCCGACGAGCGGCTGGTGCAGCACCTGATGAACGCCCGTGGCGCGAAGCAGCGCGACCCCGACAAGCTGATCGTGGTGGGGGGATGCTGGTCGGAATCGATGAAGGACTCGCTGTTCGAAGAGTTCCCGTTCGTCGACTTCGCCTTTGGCCCCGGCAACATCCATCGGCTGGGGGAGTACATCACCGCCGGCGGAGCGATCCCCCGCGGGCACTTCTCGACCTTCGACAACTTCGCTGGATCGCTGCCGCTGAAGCGGGATCGCCGACACCAAGCGTGGCTTCAGATCTCCACCGGGTGTAACTGCAACTGCGCCTACTGCATCGTCCCCAGCGTACGCGGCCGAGAGCGCTCCCGGCCGCCGGCGGAGCTGGTCGCCGAGGCCCGCGCGCTGGCCGATGACGGAGTCATCGAGCTGACCCTGTTGGGCCAGAACGTGAATGCCTACGGGCGGGATCTGCGACCGGCAACGGACACCAGCTTCGCCCGCCTGCTGCGCGATCTCGACGCGGTCGACGGGATCGGCCGGATCCGCTACACCAGCCCCCATCCCAAGGACATGCGGGCCGATGTGATCGCCGCCATGGCCGAGTGTGACGCCGTCTGCGAGCAGCTCCACCTGCCGGTGCAGTCGGGCTCCACCCGCGTGCTCAAGGCGATGCGGCGGACGTACTCCCGCGAGCGGTACCTGTCCGTGGTGGCAAATGTGCGTGCCGCCATCCCCGAGATCGCGCTGACCACCGACATCATCGTCGGGTTCCCGGGCGAGACCGATACCGACTTCGAGGAGACGTTGTCGCTGTACGACGAGGTCGGCTACGACCACGCATTCACGTTCGTGTTCTCGCCGCGGCGCGGTACGGAGGCTGCCAAGATGGAGCAGCAGGTGCCCGACGTGGTCAAAAAGGAGCGGATCCAGCGGCTGGTCGATCTGGTCCAGCAGCACGCCGCCCGCCGAAACTGTGAGCTCGAGGGCAGCGTCCAGGAAGTGCTGATCGAGGGGCCCAGCCGCACCGACCCATCCGTGCTGCGAGGCCGTTCCCGCGGGAACAAGGCGGTCAACTTCACCGGGGCGGGAACTGCGGGTGAGTTGGTGAACGTCGTGATCGACTCTTCCACCAGCCAGACGCTCGCCGGTCGCCGGCGTTCCGCAGCCGCCGCCTGACAATGCTGCCGGCGGTGGCGATCTTCGGCCCAACGGCATCGGGCAAGAGTGCGCTTGCGCTCGAGCTGGCCACCCGCCTGGACGGCGAGATCGTCTCCTGCGACGCCATGCAGGCCTACCGCGGACTGCCGATCCTGACCAACCAGCCGTCGCTGGACGAGCTGGCGGCCGTGCCCCACCACCTGGTCGGGGTATGGCCGCTGGAGCATGCCGGATCGGTCGCCGAGTTCGGCCGGCTGGCCCACACCGCCGTGGACGATGTGATCGCTCGCGGGCGGCGGCCGGTGATGGCCGGAGGGAGCGGCCTCTACCTGCGCGCCGCGATCGCAGACCTCCAACCCAAGCCGCAGCCCGCGAAGGGTGAACGGGAACGGTTCGCGGCCTTCTACGACACCGATCCAACGGCCGCCTACCACCGGCTCATTGAGCTCGATCCGGCCGCCGCCCGAGCGATCCACCCCAACGACCGCCGCCGGGTCGTACGCGGCCTGGAACTGCACGCCGCAGGCAGTAGCCTCGCTCCCGAATCCGACAGTCTGTGGGACGCACACACCCGTGTGCCGACCGTCATCGTCGGGCTCGATCTGCCGCCGTCCCTGGGCGATCAGCGAATCGCAGCCCGCACCGAGTCGATGTTCCAGCGAGGGGTGGAGCAGGAGGTACGCAACGCCCGGGCACACCACGTGTTCTCCCACACCGCCGCGCGCATTCATGGGTTGCAGGACGTCACCGCAGTGCTAAACGGCGAGATCGACCACGACGAGGCAGTCCGCCGCCTGGTCACGCGCACCCGCCGGTACGCCAAACGTCAGCGCACCTGGATGCGCCGGGTGGCGCATATCCACTGCCTCGCTGCCGACCGCGACCCCGCCGACGTGGCCGACGCGGTGGAGCGACTGCTGTGACCCATCGACGCGAGAGCGATGCCGTGCGCGAGGCCCGCGACGCCTTCGTGATCGTCGCGGCCTGTGCGCCGATCGCGTTGGTGATCTCGGCGCTGGTGGGCACCGCCGGCGATCAGGTGATCCTGTGGCAACAGCGGGTGACCGCCCCGGTGGTGGTGGCCGCGCTGCTGCTGGCCACGCTTGCCTGCGGCCTGGTGCTGGCCGACCGCGCGGGGCGCAGGGTGCAGCTGCGGCCCCACCCAATCCACCGGGTGCCGCTGATCATCGGCGCGCTGATCGCCGGAGTGGTGCTGGTGGCAGGCGTTCCCACCACCTGGCCGATCATCATCGGCTGCGCGATCGTGTGTGCGGTTCTGGGGGCGATCATCGTGTTGGGATCCCTGTTTCAGGGCTGACACGGGTATCCTCAGCCGTCATGCGATTTGAGAAGTTCCAAGCGGTCGGCAACGCCTACCTCGTGATTGAGGGCGAGGGGCCTGAGGGAGGCATCCCTGAGGCCGATGTCCGCCGCATCTGCCACCCGGACTTCGGGGCGGGCTCCGACGGCATCCTCGAGATCCTGCCGTCCCATCAGGCCCACGCCCGCGTACGGATCTACAACCCCGACGGCGGGCAGGCGGAATTCTCCGGCAACGGCAGCCGCATCGCGGTCTCCTACCTGTGCCGCCGCGACAACCTCACGGCGGTGACGATCGAGACGATCAAGGGTGTTGTCAGCGGCACGGTCAACGGCACGTCGGTCACCATCGACGCCGGCCGCGCGTCGCTGGAGGGGGACGATCATGCCCCCGGCGATGGCCGGCCCCCGGCACCGTCCTACACGTTCGTGAATGTCGGCAATCCCCACTGTGTGATCCGTGCCGACGACGTCGACGATCTCGACCTGGCAGTGCTCGGCCCCCCGATCGAGCACCATCCCTGGTTCCCCAATCGCGCCAACGTCGAGTTCTACCGTCCGCTGGGGCCGAAGGACATCCGCATGCGGGTGTGGGAGCGCGGGGCGGGGGAGACGCTCTCCTCCGGCAGCGGCTCGACCGCTGCCGCAGTCGCGGCCGTCACGGCCGGCGACGTGGCTTCCCCAGTAACAGTGCACACCGATGGAGGGACGCTGGTGATCGAGATCGACGACGAGCTCAACATTCGCATGACCGGCCCGGTCGAGCCCGTACTCACGGGCACCTTTGATCCACTCTTTGTGGCCGAGCTGGAGGCGCTCTAGATGCGGCTCGCCAAGCGTGTCCAGGATCTCCCGCCGTACCTGTTCGCCGAGCTGGAGCGAAAGATCGCCGAGCGCAAGGCTGCCGGCATCGACGTGATCTCGCTCGGAATCGGAGACCCCGACTTGCCCACGCCCGACGTGGTGGTGGCAGAGGCCCAGCGGCAGGTGGCGCTGCCCGATACCCACCAGTACCCGTCCAACCGCGGACGGCCCCGGTTTCGCGAAGCCGTGGCCACGTTCTATCAGCGGCGGTTCGGCGTCACCCTCGACCCCGACACCGAGATCCTGCCGCTGCTGGGCGGCAAGGAGGGCGTCGCCCACGTGTGCTGGTCGATGCTCGACCCCGGCGACATCTGCCTGGCCGCCGACCCCGGCTATCCCGTGTATACCGGCTCGACCACCCTGGCCGGCGCCGAGCCGGTGCTGATGCCGCTGCGCGCCGAGAATCAGTTTCAGCCCGACTTGGAGTCGTTTGGCCCCGACATCACCGATCGCGCCAATCTGCTCTTCTGTAACTACCCGAACAACCCCACCGGAGCCGTCATCGAAGATGACTTCTTCGAGCGCCTGGCCCGCTTCGGACTCGATCGGGGAGTGCCGATCGTGCACGACAACGCCTACTCGGAGCTGACCTTCGATGGCTACGTCGCACCCAGCTTCCTGGAAGCTCCGGGGGCGAAGGACGCCGGCATCGAGATGTTCTCCCTGTCGAAGGCCTACAACATGACCGGCTGGCGAGTCGGTGCCGCGGTTGGCAACGCCGAGATGATCGCCGGGCTGTGGACGCTCAAGACGAACATCGACTCCGGCATGTTCGACGCCATTCAGATGGCTGCCGTCCCCATGCTGGAGGGGCCGCAGGACTTCGTCGCCGACATGCGCGCGGTCTATCTGCGGCGGCGCGACCTGGTGATCGCGGCGCTGGCTGCGGTCGGTCTCGACGTGCCTGCGCCCAAGGGCACCATCTATATCTGGGTGCCGGTGCCCGAGGGACATACCTCGGTGTCGTTCGCAGAGCTGGTGCTCGACCAGGCAGCGGTGGTGGTCTCTCCCGGCTCGGCCTACGGACCCAACGGCGAGGGCTACGTGCGATTGTCGCTGACGCTGCCCGATGATCGGTTGCGGGAAGCGGTGGGGCGGATCGAGCAGCACCTTCGGGTCGGCTGACCCGACTCTATACTTGCTCGGTGGCAGATCCGATCGACCATCGCAGCCAAAACGCTCCCGAGCGTGCGGTGGTGATCGCGACGGTGGCCTCGGCGGAGCCCACCGATGCGCATCTGGACGAGATGCGCGAGCTGCTGCGAACCGCCAGGGTAAAGACGGTCGGCACGATGATGCAGCGACGAGCCCGCCCCGACGCCGCCACCTATCTGGGCAGCGGCAAGCTGGACGAGCTGAAGGAGTACTCTGACCGCGTCCGCGCCGAGGTGATCGTGTGCGACGACGAGCTCACTCCCCGCCAGCAGCGCCATCTCGAGGACCGGCTGGAGATGCGGGTGGTCGACCGCACCGCGGTGATCCTCGACATCTTCGCCCAGCATGCGCACACCGCGGAGGGCAAGCTCCAGGTCGAGTTGGCCCAGCTCCAATACAACCTCCAGCGGATGCGGGGAATGTGGAAGCATCTCGAGCGGCTCGGCGGCGGGGTCGGCACCCGCGGCCCTGGTGAGTCCCAGCTCGAGACCGACCGCCGGCTGGCGCGGCAGCGGGTGGTGCTGCTGCGCGCGCGGCTCAAGGACGTGGCCGGCCACCGCGAGTTGATGCGCAGCCAACGCACCCGCCGAGCGGTGCCGACGGTGGCACTCGCGGGATACACCAACGTCGGCAAGTCGACGCTTCTGAACGCCCTCACCGGGGCCGAGGTGAGCGTCAACGACCGGCTGTTCGAGACGCTCGACCCGACCACCCGCGCCTTCCGCGAAGACGGCCGCTCGTATTTGGTCACTGACACTGTCGGGTTCATCAGGAAGCTCCCGCACGGCCTGGTTGAGGCCTTCGCGGCGACGCTCGAGGAGACGCTGGCAGCCGACCTGGTGCTGCTGGTGGCCGACGGGTCGGGAGGCGAAGACGATCTGGTCGATCAGCTCACCGAGGTGCGCAAGGTGCTGTCGGATATCGGCGCCGATGATCTTCCCCAGGTCATGGTGCTGAACAAGATCGACCAGCTGGACGAGGTCGCCCGGCGGAGGCTGGGAAACCGCTTCTCAGGCGCTGTCCAGGTGTCAGCCGTGACCGGTGAGAACCTGGATGAGTTGAAGCACCGGATCGCCGAGTTCTTCCAGGACCGGTTCGTGGACGTGCGCTTGTTGATGCCCCACCAGCAGGGGGCCGAGCTCTCGGCGCTGTACGCCAGCGGCGCCCCGATCACTGCCCGCGAGGACAGCGAGGACGGTGTGCTGGTCAGCGCCCGGCTGCCACGCGAGCTGTTGTCGCGATACGACGACTACCGCGTGGACGACTAACTCACCATGGATGTGCAGTTCGTTCTCGACCACCCCGATGCGGCCTTACCAGTGTTCGCCCATCCGGGCGACGCCGGCATGGATCTGCGAAGCGTCGAAGCAACGACCATCGCACCGGGAGCACGTGCACGGATCGACACAGGGCTAAAAGTAGCCATCCCCGAGGGGTATGCGGGTCTGGTTGTTCCTCGCTCGGGCTTGGCCCACAACCACGGAATTGGCGTCACCAACGGCCCGGGGCTAATCGACGCGAGTTTTCGCGGACGTGTCGGCGTGTTGCTCCTGAACACGGATCCGCGCGAGTCGTTTGTCGTCGCCGTTGGCGACCGGATCGCCCAGCTGGTGATCATTCAGCTTCCAACGGTACGCAGTGTCCAGGTGCGGGCACTCGACGAGACCCGGCGGGGGGAAGGCGGCTTCGGGTCGTCGGGAGTCGGCTGACCTCGAGAATCGTGTTGGTCATATTGACCAATCTGACCATACTGGCTACTCTTAGCCTATGGCTCTCGAACCAGCAATCGAAACTCACCCGTTCACCAGGGCGAAGGCCACGCTGTCTCAGATCATGAGCCAGGTTGTGTACACCCACGAGCCTCAGGCAATCGACCGCCACGACGGTAAGGAACAGGTGTTCATTGTCCCCTCATCGTTGATCCTGGGGTTGGCGGGCGACGTGCGGCTGAACGCCACTGCCAGCGTGGTTGAACGAGAGTTCATCGTGCAGATCCCCGAACTCGGCGTGATCGGCAGTGGGGACACGCTCGACGACGCTATCGACGACGTTCTCGACGCGGCCCGCGCCTTCGCCCAGGTGTACCTCCACAACTATCGCTATCACTTTGAGTCCCACGACCTGGCGCAGCTCGGCCTGGTCACCACGGTGGCGTTCTCAGACGAGGACGTCCTCCGCAAGATGCTGCTGTCGGAGCCGGCTCCACTTCAGTCAGCGTGACTCCGGTCGCCCCGACGTGGGACGTGATCACTGACTTCCTCGGTGTGGACGGGTGGAAGCTGATCCCCGGCGGGGAGCGGGGTGGAGGGCGGAGTCGGCACCTCTTCTACTCAAAGCAGCTTCCTGATGGTCGGGTGCTACAAACGCATGTTTCCCACTCCGGCGACAAGTCACCCGGTGCCGGAAGGTTCAGCGTCATCCTCAGCCAACAGCTCGAGATCTCGAAGGATGATTTCTGGGAGGCACTTCGATCGCGAAAGCCGGTCGACCGTCCTGTCCCGCTGGATGTGGGTCCCGTCGCACTCCCGCTCTGGGTAATGGCGATCCTCACGGGGAAGCTCCACCTCTCGGCTGACGTGATCTCAGAGCTCAGTGCTGACGACGCGCTGGCACTCGTTCACGAGTACCAGTCGCGGCCCACGGCGCTGTAGGGTTGGTGCC
>CAVSNF010000017.1:0-18052 GCA_963729195.1 uncultured Actinomycetes bacterium | reverse complement strand
TCCGACCTGTTCTATTCGGGTGTGCGCCCGGCCATCAACGCCGGCATCTCGGTGTCTCGCGTCGGCGGCAACGCCCAGACCAAGGCGATGAAGAAGGTCGCCGGCCGGCTGCGGCTCGACTTGGCGGCATTCCGCGACCTCGAGGCGTTTGCCCAGTTCGGATCGGATCTCGACGCCGCCACTCAGCAGCAGCTCAACCGCGGTGAGCGGTTGGTGGCCACACTCAATCAGCCGCAGTACTCGCCGTGGCCGGTGGAGGAGCAGGTGGTCGCCATCTGGGCCGCCACCAATGGTCATCTCGACAAGGTGCCCGTGCCGGATGTCCAGCGCTTCCTCGACGAGATGATCACGCAGCTGCGGGGCACCACTTCGGTACTCGACGACATCAAGACCAGCGGGGAGCTCTCCGACGCCACGGTCGAAACCCTGACCACCAACGTCACGGCCTTCAAGGAATCGTTCTACGTCGAGGATCAGACCGCGGCCTAAGTGATCACCTGATGGCAACCCAGCAGGACATCAAGCGCCGAATCCGTTCGGTCAAAAACACGCAGAAGATCACCAAGGCGATGGAGTTGGTGGCCGCTTCGCGGCTGCGCCGCGCTCAGGCTCGGATCGTGGCATTGCGCCCGTATGCCGACCGGATCCAGAGCCTCACGGTTGAGATTGCACAGAAGTACGGAGTGAGTGACCAGCCCCTGCTGGCCAGGCGCGAGCAGGTGGACACCGTGGCCATCATCGCGATTGCCGGCGACCGCGGCTCAGCCGGTGCCTTCAACGCCAACGTTGTGCGACGGTCGCTCGAGATCGCCCGCGACCAGCGCGCGCAGGGTCGCGAGGTGCGCTGGTTCAGCGTCGGTCGCAGAGGCGGGTCGACGCTGCGCTTCCGGCGCCAGACGCTCTACCAGGAGTACATCGGCCTGACCGATCGTCCCAAGTACTCAAACGCCCAGGAGATCGCCACCCACGTGGCCACCCAGTACGAGGCGGGCGAGATCGATCAGGTGATCATGGTCTATCACCACTTCCTGACCGCTCTGTCGCAGCGTCTGGACGTGGTCGAGTTGCTGCCCGTTCCGGAAGCGATACTGGGTGAAGAGCCGGCGGTTCAGATCCAGGGCGCGTATCTGGAGGAGCCCGACGGCCGCGAAATCCTGGCCGAACTGCTGCCCGCCTACCTCGAGGTCACGCTCTTCCGTGCGCTGCTGGAGTCGACGGCATCCGAACACGGCGCTCGCATGACCGCCATGCGCAACGCGTCCGACAATGCCGCTGAGCTGATCGACGATCTGACGTTGAAGATGAACCGCGCCCGCCAGGCCGAGATCACCCAGGAGATCCTGGAGGTCGTGGCCGGTGCAGACGCTTTGGAGTAGCGCTCGTCGCCTGACCACGGGGACGGCGATCGCCCTCGCCGCGACGGTCGCAGTCGCAGGGTGCCGTGCCGCCGCGCCGCCCGCGGCCACGATCCCGCCGCCCGCGTCGCAGGGGCAGTTGAATGCACCGCTGTACGGCTCCGACGACCCCGCCCTGGCCGAGGCCGTCAAAGGAGCGGTAGTTCAGCTCGACCCCGCCACCGGCCGGCTCTCGGGGGTGCTCGCCGCCGGTTGGCACCACAACGGTGCCTCGACCGTGTACACGTTTCGGCTGCGGCGCAGTGTGGCCACACAGGTCGCGGCCCGGTGGACTGCGGTGCACCACCAGCGTCCCACTGCGCTGCCGGGGCTGCGCCGGGTGACCGCCGTGGGGCGGCGGGTGGTGTCGGTACGGCTGGCCGCCGGCGATCCCGGCTGGCCGGCGTATCTGGCCGATCCCGTCACCTGGCTCGACTCCGGCGGCCCCTATCGGATCGCCGACCGGTCACCAACCACCATCGAGTTGGAGCGAAACCCCGGCTACGTCGGGCCTCCGGCACCGATCCGGCACGTACACCTGCACGTGTACCCGGCGGGTGATCTCGACCGCGCGTTTGCCGACTTCCGCGCCGGCAGGCTGGACTACGCCGCGATCCCGCCGGGGCAGATCGCCCTGGCCAAGTCGGATCCGAAGCTGGCCAGGGATGTGGTGTCACAGCCACGATTGGAGCTGATCGCGGTCGGCATCGGGATGCTCGCACCAGAGCTTCGCCGCGCGGTGGCACTGGCCACACCGGCAGAGGCTGCTGCAGCTGACGTGGGGCCGGGATCGGGGATTCCCGCCGACGGCCTGCTTCCGCAGGGCCTGGCCGACTATCTTCCCCGGGCATCGCCGTATCAGTTCGATCCTGCCGCCGCCCGTGCTGCCGCGTCCGGCAGCGTCCCGGCGCTGCGGCTGGCCTACCCTGACGACGCCTTTCACCGCCGGATTGCCGGGGTGGTGCTGGGTGGATTCGCCTTGGCCGGGCTGCGGGTCGAGCCGCACCCGATTCGGCCCGCCCGATACCGGCCGGCGGCTGTGGCACGCCAGTATCCTTTGTGGCTGATTGATGTCAGCACGCGCGCGCCGTCCTCGCAGGGGATGCTGAGCGCGCTTGCACTCGCCGCGCCGCAGGCGGGTATACAGCCCGCCGGCGACCCCGGCGAAGTCCAGCGAACGGCGCTCGCAGAGGCAAGAATCGCCCCATTGCGCTTTGAGCTGACCACGTATGCCGTGCGCCCGCGGGTGAGCACGTTCGCGCTGGATGTGACCGGCGTTACCCACCTGGCGCAGTCCGCTGTCGACAAATGATCAAGGCAGGTGGACAAACTTTCCCGTCGAATAGGCGTCTCAGGTCAGGTATGCCCGCACTACGAGCGGGTTTCCGATTCGAAGGAGAACATGTTGAGAACGGTCGCAATCCCAAGGCAGCCGTGGCTCGCAATCGCGGTGGCATTGGCCACGGTGGCGTTTGCCGCGGGTTGCGGTTCGAGCTCCAGCTCGAACTCTGAGAGCTCCGCTACCACCGTGGTCAACCCAGGGGACATCCCCAACGGTGGCACGCTGCAATACCCGCTGTATGCAAACCCCGCGTCGGTGACTCCGTTGCACTCGTATGAGTCCGAGGGCATCAACGTCGTCAAGAACGTGTTCGCCGGCTTGGTGGACTACAACTGGAAGACGCTGGCGGTTGTACCCGCCATCGCCACCAGTTGGGATCACAACGCCGACAACACCGTGTTCACCTTCCACCTGCGCTCGGGCGTCAAGTTCCAGCCTGGCCAGAACGGTGAGAACTACGGCGACGTCACCGCCGAGACCTTCGTCAAGGACTGGGGCATCGCCTGCGCCAAGGACACCGCGTCCGAGGTGTCGTACATCCTCGAGCCGATTGCAGGCTTCGATGCGTGTTCGACGACCAACAACCAGGTCCTGAGCGGCGTCAAGGCGATCAACCCGACCACGCTGCAGGTCACGCTGTCGTCCCCGTTCGGTGACTTCCCCAGCACGTTGGGCCATTCGGTCACGTGGGCGTTCCCACCGCAGCTGGCCGACACGCCGACCAAGGAGAAGGCGTTCGAGAAGTATCCGGTCGGTGCCGGTCCGTTCCAGTTCGTCTCTTGGACTCCCAACAAGTCCCTGGTGATCAAGAAGTTCCCGGGCTACTACGGCACGCCTGCGCACCTCAACGAGGTCGACTTCTCGATCTACCCGCAGTCGAATGACAACCTGCCGTTCCAGGCCTTCAAGAACGGCCAGAGCGACATGTCACGGATCCCCAGCGGCCAGGTGAAAGCCACCGAGGCCGATCCCACCGTCCAAAACGATGTGCGGTTGGGCACCGAGCTGGCCCTCTACTACTACGGGTTCCAGCTGAACGGCAACTTCACGCTCGCCAAGAACAAGATGCTGCGGCAGGCGCTGGCGTGGGCCACCAACTCGGAGGCCATCGTCAACAACATCAACGAGGGTGTCGGCAAGGTCGCCGACGGTCTGGTGCCACCGGGCATCCCCGGGTACAAGCCGGGAATGTCGCCGTATCACTACGACCTGGCCAAGGCCAAGGCGCTGGTCAAGGCGTCTGGAGTCCCACATCCCTCGGTCACGTTGAACTACAACACCGACCCGGGTCACCAGCGGATCGCCCAGGCACTCGCCCAGGGCTATCAGGAAGCGGGCTTCACCACCAAGCTGGCGAACTACGAGTGGGGCGCGTTCAACGACAAGCTGTTCAAGGGCCAGCTCGAGTTCTGGCGCTCCGCCTGGGGCGCGGACTATCCGCTCATGGACAACTTCCTGTACCCGCTGTTCGCCTCGTCTCAGGCGGGTAAGAACAACTACTCGTACTACAAGAACCCGAAGGTGGACGAGTTGCTGAAGCAGGCCCGGGCCGAGCCCGACGCCCAGAAGCGCTACGCCGACTACTTCCACATCGGTCAGGTGGTCATGCAGGACGTCCCCGAGATCCCGATCTACTACTACGGGCACGCGTGGGTGGTGTCACCGCAGGTCATCAACTGGGCCTTCGACGCGATGGCGGTGCCGCACTTCGCGGAGATGGGCGTCGATCGATCGCAGCCTCACCTGTAAGTCGAACTGATGACCTTACCGGTCGGCGTTCGCGCCGGCCGGTAAGGTCTCCCCACCGATGATTCCGTTCATCATTCGCCGGTTGTCGCAAGCGATTCCCACGCTTATCGGGGTCAGCTTGATCGCGTTCATTCTGCTGAAGATGGCGCCCGGCGATCCCGCCCGGCTGCTGGCAGGCAAGAATGCCACGCCGGCCTTCCTGGCCGAGAAGCGGCACCAGCTCTATCTCGACCGCTCCTACCCCGAGCAGTACTGGCATTTCATGAAGGGGTTCTGGCCGCCGTGGAACATGAACTTCGGCGACTCGTGGGCGGTCGAGCGGTACACGCCGGTGACCACCGTGATCGCGCAGAAGTTCGGGCGCACCGCCGCACTGGCGATCGGCGCGGTTGCGATCGAGGTGGTGTTCGGAATCGGCCTGGGCGTGTTCTCGGCGCTGATGCACCGGCGCAAGGTGGATACCGCCGTGACCGTGACCAACCTCGCGATCTACGCATTGCCGGTGTTCGTCGTGGGCGAGGTGCTGCTGCTGATCGTGGCCATCCCGCACCCGAACGTGTTCGGCACCGGATTCGGCTGGGACTTCTCCGGCTACTTCAACGCCAACACGCAGAACCCATCGAGCTTCCTGGCGTCGTTTGAACCGAGCTTCTGGATCAGGAACCTGATGTGGCCGTGCATCACGCTGGCGCTGATCTCGGTGGCGTCCACCGCGCTGGTGATGCGCACCAGCCTGCTCGAGGTGATCCGGGCGGATTACATGAAGACCGCCCGCGCGAAGGGACTTCCACCCAGCAAGGTGATTGGAAAACATGCCCTCAAAAACGCGCTCCTGCCGGTCGTGACCCTGATCGGCCTGGACTTCGCGGCACTCTTGGGTGGAGCGGTGATCACCGAGTTCATCTGGAACTGGGATGGGCTGGGGCTACTGGTTCTTAGCGCGATCGGCTCTCGAGATGCTCCGCTGGTGGTCGTGCTGACCATGATGCTGGCGGCCATGTTCGTGTTCGTGAACGCCTTTGTGGACATCCTGTACGCGTTTTTGAACCCCAAGATCCGACTCGAGGATTCGGAGTGAGATGGCTGCCGGCGGACATCTGATCGACACACCGGAGCCGACCGGGATCGGTGAGCACGAGGCGCTGGAGGGCCCTTCCCACTCGCCCACCCGCGAAATTCTGCGCCGAACGCTGCGCCAGAAGAGCGCCGTGGTTGGGCTCGTGCTGCTGATCCTGATCGTGTTCATCCAGGTGATCGGACCGTACGTCCGTCCCGAAAATCCCAACACCATCAACCTGGCGGCGGGAGCGGTCTATCACGCGCCGCCGAGCCTCCGTCCGTTCCATCCGTTTGGCACCGACGACCTCGGCCGCGACATCTTCAGCCGGCTGATGGTGGGAGGCCGGATCTCGATCACGATCGCGTTTCTGGCCACGGCGATGTCGTTGGTGATCGGCGTCATCGTCGGCGGCGCCTCGGGGTTCATGCGGGGCAAGACCGATGTGATTTTGTCGATGGTGACAAACTGGTTCCTGGCGTTTCCGTTCTTTCTGCTGGCGCTCTCGATCGTCGCCGTTCGGGGTGCCAGCGCCACCACGGTGCTGCTGGCCTTGGGACTCACCGGCTGGGCGCCGTTCGCGCGGCTGTTGCGCGGCCAGGTACTGGGGGTGCGTGAGACCGAGTACGTGGAGGCTGCCAGGGCGGCTGGCGCCGGCGCGCGCAGAATCATGACCAAGCACGTGCTGCCCAACTCGATGGCACCGGTGCTGGTGCTGGCCTCGCTCTCGATCGGAGCCAATATCACCGGCGAGGCCGCGCTCTCGTTCCTCGGTGTGGGCGTGCCGCCGCCGGCGATCACGTGGGGCAACATGGCGGGAGAGGGACAGGCATATCTCACCATCAATCCGGTCGAGGTACTGGCCCCGTCGATGATGATCGCGCTCACCCTGATCGCGATCACCCTGTTCGGCAACGCGTTGCGGGATGCAGCCGACCCGAAGCTGAAGGACTGACCGGTGGCCGATCCCATCCTCTCCGTTCGCAATCTCCGTACCCAGTTCGTGACCGAGGCCGGAGTCGTCAAAGCGGTCAACGACGTCTCCTTCGACCTGGCGCCGGGAGAGACGCTGGGCGTGGTGGGAGAGTCCGGATCGGGCAAGACGGTGCTCTCCATGTCGATCCTGGGTTTGGTGCCGAGTCCTCCCGGCGAGATCGTCAGCGGTGAGGTGGTGCTGCACACCGATGACGGCGAGGTCGATCTGGCCGGGATGAGCGATCGTCAGCTGCGGCAGGTGCGCGGCGCCGATGTGGCCATGATCTTCCAGGATCCGATGACGTCGCTGAATCCGGTCTACAAGATCGGCGATCAGGTGTCCGAACCGCTGCGGGTGCACAAGGGGATGAGCAAGAAGGCGGCCTGGGCGGAGGGTGTGCAGCTGCTCGGCCTGGTCGGGATCCCGAACCCCAAGGCCCGCGCGGACGAGTATCCCCACCAGTTCTCGGGCGGGATGCGGCAGCGGGCGATGATTGCGATGGCGCTCGCCAATACCCCCCGGGTGCTGATCGCGGATGAGCCCACCACCGCCTTGGACGTCACCATCCAGGCTCAGATCCTGGAGCTGATGCAGTCGATGCAGAGCGATTTCGGCTCGGCCGTGATCCTGATCACCCACGATCTGGGAGTGATCGCCGGGATGGCCGACCGGGTGCTGGTGATGTACGGCGGCCGGGTGGTCGAGTCAGGCACCGTCGATGACATTTTCTACGAGCCCCAGCATCCCTACACCTGGGGTCTGCTCGGCTCGGTGCCGCGGCTCGATCTGAAGTCCGATGCACGGCTTGCCACGATTCCCGGCCAGCCGCCCAACATGCTCAACATGGACGACAACCGCTGCCCGTTCGCGCATCGCTGCAAGTGGGTGCACGACGCGTGCCTGGAGGGGTTCCCGGCCTATGACGACGTCAGCCCGACTCATCGCGCCGCCTGCACGCTCGACGCCAAGGCCCGCACCGAGCTGGCCCGGTCGGAGCTGTCACCGGTGCGTATCGAGGGAGCCGGGGCATGAGCGATACCGCTGCCACCGACACCCCGCTGGACGACGAGGAGCCGCCGCCCGACCCCGACGCGCTGCTGTCGGTGCGGGGGTTGAAGAAGCACTTTCCGATCAAGACCGGCGTGCTGCGACGCCAGACCGGATCGGTGTATGCGGTGGACGGCGTCTCGTTCGACGTGCAGGCGGGCGAGACGCTTGGCCTGGTGGGCGAGTCGGGGTGCGGCAAGTCGACCACCGCCCGGTTGGTGCTGCGGTTGATCGAGCCTACCGCCGGTCAGGTGATGTTGAACGGCGTCGACCTGAGGGCGCTGTCATCCAGCGCGCTGAAGACTGCTCGCAGCGACATGCAGATCATCTTCCAGGACCCCTACGCATCGCTTGACCCGCGTATGCGCGTGCACGAGATCGTCGAGGAGCCACTGGTGGCGATGAATCTGGAGAAGGACGACAAGGCTCGCCGGGATCGCGTCTCCGACCTGCTCGAGACCGTCGGCCTGCTGCCCGATCACGCCAGCCGGTATCCGCACGAGTTCTCGGGTGGGCAGCGGCAGCGTATCGGTGTCGCTCGAGCGTTGGCGGCACGTCCCAAGCTGGTGATGTGCGATGAGCCGGTGTCGGCCCTGGACGTCTCGATCCAGGCCCAGATCATCAACCTGCTGTACGACCTGCAGGAGGAGTACGGGTTTACCTACGTGTTCATCGCCCACGACCTGTCGGTGGTCAAGCACGTCTCCGATCGGGTCGCCGTGATGTACCTGGGCCGGATCGTCGAGATCGCCGAGGCCGACGAGATCTACCGGATCCCCCAGCATCCCTATACCCAGGCGCTGCTTTCGGCGGTGCCGCTGCCCGATCCCCGGCTGGAGCGTCAGCGGTCGCGGATCGTGCTGGAGGGTGATGTGCCCAGCCCGGCCAATCCGCCTGCGGGGTGCCACTTTCATCCGCGCTGCTGGAAGGCTCAGGAAATCTGCAAGACCACCTACCCGAAGCTCGAGCCGAAGCGGGCCGGAGGGCATCTGACCGCGTGTCATTTCCCCGACCTTCCGGCCGATCCACCGGCGTGAAGCGTTGCTACCAACCTTGGTAGGGATGCTGTCGTCCTATTGTACGTACCAAGCCATGTCGCAATGATGCCGGAGCGGCTCCGTTGTCTCAGTGCTCGTGAGGGAAGTCCAGCTGATGAATTCGCGATCTCCAGCGTGTGTTGCCACCCGAGGTGTCGTTTCGGCGCACCTTGACGGGCGCGCCTCCGAGCTCGAGCTGGCAGCCGCTCACCGCCACCTGGACGGGTGCCACGAGTGTCGCCGATTCCACGACGCTGTGGTTTCGGTGACCGCCGATCTGCGCAACGCCCCGCTGGTGGAAGCGCCGGATTGGGTGCGTTCTCCGGTGCCGGTGACTGCGGCCCGGCCGGCTCGCAGGTCGCGTTCGCCGCGCAGGCGGCGGTTCGCGCTGCAGATGGTCGGTGCCGCGGCGGTTGTCATGTTCGCGCTGGTGCAGAGCACCACCAAACTGTCAGACCCGCCACATCCACAGCAGGTGGGTGGGCAGGCATCGCTGGCCGCGTTCACGCCGACCCAGCTGGAACAGCTCGCCCAGGTGCGGCGGGCGAAGGGTTTGCCGGGCGCGGTGGCTCCCGTGGTATGGCGCACACCGGGTCGGTTGAGCCTCTGAAACGGATGTCACGATCTCCCGTACCGGCGGTTTCAGAAACGCTGGTAGAATCGGCTTCCTTACTGCAATTTCAGTCCTGAAGCGGAGTCACAAGGGAGTCACATGACGGGTGAGAACGGCCAGGCCGGGAACGTTGGGACGATCGTCGAGATTCGCGGCGTCGTGATCGATGCGGTGTTTCAGGGCGAGCTGCCCGCCATCTACAACGCGCTCAAGATCGAGCTGGCGTCCACCGACGGCAGCGACTCGGTGACGACCCTGGTGGCCGAGGTGCAACAGCACGTCGGCGACGGCCGGGTGCGCGCGATTGCAATGGATGCAACCGACGGTCTCTCCCGCGGGCTCGACGTGATCGATACCGGCGGCCCGATTACGGTTCCCGTCGGCGAGCAGACGCTGGGCCGGATCTTCAACGTGCTGGGTGAGCCGGTGGACAAGGGCGAGCCGCTCGCTGAGGGCGAGCGCTGGCAGATCCACCGCGACCCGCCGAGCTTCGAGGACCTGTCGCCGACGGTCGAGATCTTCGAGACCGGCATCAAGGTGATCGATCTGCTCGCTCCCTACGTCAAGGGCGGCAAGGTCGGCCTGTTCGGTGGCGCCGGCGTGGGCAAGACGGTGCTGATCCAGGAGCTGATCAACAACATCGCTTCCGAGCACGGCGGTCTGTCGGTGTTCGCAGGGGTGGGGGAGCGCACCCGCGAGGGCAACGACCTCTACCTCGAGATGACCGAGTCTGGCGTGATCTCCAAGACCGCGCTGGTGTACGGCCAGATGAACGAGCCGCCCGGCGCCCGCCTGCGGGTTGGCCTGTCGGCGCTGACGATGGCCGAGTATTTCCGCGACCAGCAGGGTCAGGACGTGCTGCTGTTCATCGACAACATCTTCCGCTTCGTGCAGGCCGGATCCGAGGTGTCGGCGCTGCTCGGCCGCATGCCCAGCGCCGTGGGGTACCAGCCCACGCTGGCCACGGAGATGGGCCAGCTGCAGGAGCGCATCACGTCGACCAACAAGGGCTCGATCACGTCGGTGCAGGCCATCTACGTGCCCGCCGACGACCTCACCGACCCGGCTCCGGCCGCGTCGTTTGCGCATCTCGATGCCACCACGGTGCTTTCCCGGTCGATTTCCGAGAAGGGCATCTACCCGGCTGTTGACCCGCTCGATTCCAGCTCGCGCATCCTTCAGCCCGGAGTTGTCTCGGACGAGCACTATCGGGTCGCCACCGAGGTGCAGCAGGTGCTGCAGCGCTACAAGGATCTTCAGGACATCATTGCCATCCTCGGTATGGACGAGCTGTCTGACGAGGACAAGGTTGTCGTCCAGCGCGCACGCAAGGTCGAGCGGTTCCTGTCGCAGCCGTTCTTCGTCGCCGAGCAGTTCACCGGCACCCCGGGCAGGTACGTGAAGCTCGAGGACACGATCCGGTCGTTCGCAGAGATCCTGGAGGGTAAGCACGACGAGCTGCCCGAGCAGGCCTTCTACCTGGTCGGCACGATCGAGGAAGCCCAGGCAGCGGGCGAGCGGATGAAGACCGCGGCCGTCTAGCCATGGCCGAGTACACCCCGTATCCGGTCGAGCTGATCACGCCCGATGGCGCGGCCTACGCCGATGATGCCCAGCAGGTGATCGCCCCTGGGGCGGCCGGCAAGCTCGGCATCCTGGCAAACCACGCCCCGCTGGTGTCACTCCTGAACGCCGGCGAGCTGCGCATCATCGACGCCGGCGGCGCTGTGCACCGGTATGCCACGTCGGCCGGCTTCCTGCAGGTGCGCGAGAATCGCGCGCTGGTGCTGGTGGGTGAGGCGGTGTCATCCGACCAGATCGATACCGCCGAGGCCCGGTCGCGGCTGGAACGGGCTCAGGCAGCGGTGGAATCCGCCGAAGCCGACGACCTGGAACACGCCCAGCGCGAACTGGCCTTCGCAGAAGCCCTCGTCGCAGCTACTGAATAGCCGCCAGGCACCAATTTTCACTGAGGCTGGTCCGTTGGGCCTGTGGGGGTCCCACGCCGTACATCGGCGTTGGCGATCGTGCCAGGCACCGTTATTCCCGAAGCGGGAGATGTCCAGGACGCGCGACACCGAGGTGTGGGCGGCTCCGGCGATGCGATCGGCAAGCAGCCGCCCATAGGCGAAACCGGGCACGTTGCCGACGCCGCTGTAGCCTCCGCAGACCCACAGCCCTGGACGTCCAGGAAGCTCGCCCACCACCGGCAGCATGTCGGCTGAGAAGCCCATGATCCCCGCCCAGCGGTGTGCGACGCGAGTGGCGGGGATACCGAGCCGCTCCTCCAGGAACGTGTCCAGCGCCGCCTGAATCGTCGGCGTCGTCTCTTCCCGATCGGTGTACTCGGCGTCCATATCGGTGATCCGACCGCCCCCGAGCGCCACTCGGCCGTCGCTGGTGGGGCGGTAGTAGTAGAAGCCGTGGTCGGAGTGGGTGGGACGGGTGATGACGGTGTGCTCCAACGGCTCGGTCGCGAGTACCTGCCCCCGCACCGGGTAGACGACCTGGTCGAGTTCGGGCACCAGCGCCGGGATCAGCCCATCGCAGGCGATCACGGCGATGGGGGCGTGGGCGGTGCGCCCTCCGGCCAGAGTCAGAGTCCAGCCGCTCGCGTCAGGTGCGATCGCGGACACGGGACTGTGCTCGCAGATGGTCGCTCCTTCGGCTGCGGCGGCGCGGGCGAGCGCGCGCACCCATTCCGCCGGGCGCAGTGCTCCGTCGGCCTCGGCCACGGCCGCCAGGCGATACCAGCGCCTCATCCGATCGGGCACGGCGTCCACATCGATCCGGCAGCGGATACCGGCGTCGGACATGGCGGTGACGGCAGCGGTGAGTGCATCGACCTCGTCGTCACCGGCGAGCCACAGGCTGCCGGTGGTGCGCACCGCCTCGGCGGCGCCGGCCGCGCGCGCGAGGCCCAGCATCTCGCTCATGGCCGCCTCGGTCAGCCGATACAGGTCGACGGCAGTATCGAGTCCGACCCGCTCGATCAGCGTGTCGAATCCCAGCGCGGTGCCGGTGGAGGCAAATGCGCCGTTTCGTCCGCTGGCACCCGCAGCCACCTCGCGCCCCTCCAGCACCGCCACGTCCAGACCCTGACGCGCCAACCTATGCGCACACGCACAGCCGGTGACCCCTGCGCCGACCACCAGCACGTCGACGGCCAGGTCACCAGAGACGGAGGGATAGGCCGTCGGTTCGCCCTGCTGCTGCCACAGTGACGGTTCGCTCATCGGGGCGCGAAGGCTATCGCCTCTGCCAGAATCGGATGGTGACCATCATCGATGAGCTGGCGCTGGCCGAGCGGCTGATCGCCTTTGACACCTCCCGGCCCGAGGGTCTCCGTGACGCCGTCGCCTTCATCGAGGGGTGGATCGAGGCGCAGGGAATCGACCATCAGGTGGTCGAGCTGGACGGCCGGCCGTCGGTGATCGCGACCGCCGGTGAGGGGGCTCGCACGATCGTGTGGGCAAGTCACGTTGACGTCGTCCCCGGCGATCCGGCGCAGTACGTCCCCCGCCGGCGGGCCGGCCGTCTGTACGGCCGCGGCAGCTACGACATGAAGGGCGCGCTGGCGGCGATGCTGGCGGCATTGGCGGATTTCGCCGCCGCCCCCGAGCGCGCCGCGGGTATGCGGGTGCAGCTCGTGATCGTCCCCGACGAGGAGTCAGAGGCGCGCTCGCATGATCTCAAGGCAACCGCTCGGCTTGCCGACGCAGGCCACGTCGGGGAGTTCGTGGTGTGCGGCGAGCCCACCGATCTGGATGTGGGCGTCCAGGCCAAGGGCGCGCTGGTACTGCGGCTGGACGTGCGCGGCCGTTCGGCTCACGGCTCGACGCCGTGGCTGGGCGAGAACGCCGTCGTGAAAGCCGTCGAGCTGACCTCTCGGGTGGCGGCGCTGCCCTTCACCGAGGCTCGGTCGCCGCTGTTCCCCGCTGGGCCGACCGTGAATCTTGGCCGCATCAGCGGTGGCGACGCCGTCAACCGTGTGCCCGACCAGTGCAGCGTCGACCTGGACATCCGCTATCTGCCGGGGCAGGATCCCGAGGAGATCCTGGTTGAGGTGCGTGGGCTGGGCGTTTCGGTCGAGCCGATCTACCACGTCGCGGCGGCCGATCTCGATCCCACGTCGAGTCACGTGGGCGCGCTGCTGCGGGCGGTGGCTACGTGTGACCGGCCCGCCAAAGCGGTTGGCCGCGACGGCGCCTCGGATGCCGCCGTGTTTCTCAATCGAGGCGTGCCCAGCGTTGAATTCGGGCCGGTCGGTGCCGGCCACCACGGCCCCGACGAGTACGTCGAGATCGAATCGCTGAACGTCTATCGCCGTGCGCTGGGCGAGTTCCTGACACAAGCGGCGGCAATCGGCGCTCCGTGATCCCTATACTCACCCACCACCGATGAGCAACGACTCCCAAGCCCCGTTCGGTGGGCCTCCGATCGGCGTCATCGGCGTGGGCTACGTGGGCCTGGTCACCGCCGTCTGCTTTGCTGATCTCGGCTACCACGTGATCTGCCGCGATATCGATGCCGGCAGGATCGAGGCTCTCCGCTCCGGGCGCGTGCCGATCTTCGAGCCGGATATTGAACCGGTGCTCGAGCGAAACCGCGAGCGGCTCCAGTTCACGCTCGAGCTGGATCCCATCGTGGAGGCCTGCCGGGTCGTGTTCGTGTGCGTGGACACGCCCCAGATGCATTCCGGTGACGCCGACCTGTCGCGCGTGCACACCGTCATCGATGAACTCGCCGGGGCATCCGAACAGCTGATTCTGGTGATGAAGAGCACCGTCCCGGTCGGTACCGGCGACCGGCTGCGAGACGAGCTGGAAGCTGCCGGCCGCGGGATCGCCTACGTGTCGAATCCCGAGTTTCTGCGCGAGGGCCGGGCGGTCGCCGATTTTGCCCATCCCGACAGGATTGTGATCGGTGACTACGACGCTGCCCACGGCGATGCGGTGGCGGCGCTGTACGCCACCATCGATGCGCCCGTGATCCGCACCGACGTGGCCTCCGCGGAGATGACCAAGTATGCCTCCAACGCCTTCCTGGCGGCCAAGATCTCGTTCGTCAACGAGATCGCCAACGTGTGCGAGGAGGTGGGAGCCGACGTCTCGGTGGTGACCCAAGGCATGGGCCTGGACGCGCGCATCGGCCCGCACTTCCTGCGGCCGGGCATCGGCTACGGCGGCTCGTGCTTCCCCAAGGACGTCCGCGCGCTCAAGCAGCTTGCCGGCAACACGGGGTACCACTTCCAGCTCCTGACGGCGGTGATCGAGGTCAACGAGCTGCAGAAGCGCCGGCTGGTCGGGAAGCTGGAAAAGCACCTCGGCCCCTTGCGGGGTCGCCGGGTGGCGGTGCTGGGATTGGCGTTCAAGGCCAATACCGATGACATGCGCGAGGCGGCCAGCCTGGTGCTGTGCGATCGCCTGCGAGCAGAGGGCACGACGGTGGTGGTGTATGACCCGGTGGCGATGGCCAACGCCGACCATCTGCTGCATCCTCAGGTGGAGCGGGCGGGATCGATGCTGGAGGCGGTCACGGGGGCCGACGCGGCCGTGATCGTGACCGAGTGGGACGAGTTTCGAGGGCTGGCCTCGCCGGCGGTGCGTGAGGCGATGGCCCGACCGCTGATCGTGGACGGGCGCAACCTGCTCGACCCCGCAGCCGCCCGCGCCGCGGGGTTTGCGTACGAGTCGGTGGGGCGACCAAGCGATCCGGATGACGTCACCCGGATCGCCCCTCCGGGATCGCCCGCGCCGACATGATCGCCGTGGTCTTGGTGGGCGGTCTCGGCACGCGCCTGCGACCTCTCACAGACACCGTGCCCAAGGCGATGCTGCCGATCGCCAACCGGCCGTTCCTGGAGCATCAGGTCGATCATCTGGCCGCGCATGGCATCGACCGGGTGATCCTCGCGTGTGGCTACCAGCCCGATCACATCCGCGAGCATTTTGGTGACCGCCTGGAGTATGTGGTCGAGTCTCAGCCGCTGGGTACCGCCGGGGCGCTCGCGCTGGCATCGCGAGGGCTGTCGCAGCCGTTCGTGGCCTGTAACGGCGACGTGCTCACCGATCTCGACCTGACCGCCCTGATCGCCCGCCATCACGCCTGCAACGCCCGCGCCACGCTCGCGCTGCACGCGGTGGACGACCCCAGTCGTTACGGAGTGGTGGTGACTGCGGCCGACGGCGCGGTGACGGAGTTCGTGGAGAAGCCTTCCGGCATACCGCCCGCCAACACGATCAACGCGGGCACGTATGTGCTTGACCCCGATGTGCTCGCCGCGGTGCCGCCCGACCGCGAGGTGTCGATCGAGCGCGAGGTGTTTCCTGCGCTGGTGGGGCGCGGTCTGTTCGGCGCGGCCCAGGACTGCCGCTGGATCGACATCGGGACGCCCGCGTCGTTTCTGGAAGCGAACCTGGAAGCGGCCGGGGACAACGGGGTGGTCGACCCCGCTGCGGTGATCGCACCCGGGGCGCAGGTGGTCGGCTCGGTGGTTGGGCCGCGGGCTGAGGTGGGCACCGGCGCCCGGGTGGTCCGCTCGGTGGTGTTGGCGGACGGGCGCGTCCCGTCCGGTGCGATCGTGGAGAATGCCGTGGTCAATCACCAGGGAGTGGTTTGGTAGACACCAAAAACATCCGGGGGGCGATCGAGCAGCTTCCCGAGCAGTTGCGCGAGGGCGGGCGCATCGGCGTCGCCGTGGGCGAGCATTTGTCGATGCCGGCAGCCGTGGTGCTGGCGGGGATGGGTGGCTCGGCGGTGGGCGGCGAGCTGATGCGGGGCATCATCGCCGGCACCTGCCCGGTTCCGGTCACCCGAGTGCGCGGGTTCGGAGTGCCCACCTTCGTCGGCCCCGGCACGCTGGTCGTGTGCACCAGCTATTCGGGCGAGACGGCAGAGACGCTGGCCTGCGCCCAACAGGCCCACGATCGCGGCGCCAGCGTACTCGCGGTGGGGGCCGGCGGCCGGTTGGGTGAGCTGGCCAAGGAGTGGGGAGCGCCGTTTGCGCAGGTGCCCAGCGGGCTCTTCCCGCGCGCGGCCCTGGGCTACCTGTTCGGTGCCACCACCGAGGCCCTGGCGGTTGCCGGGCTCGCCCCCGAGGGGCTGTCACTCCAGGCCGCCGACGGTGCCGAGCAGGTCGATCAGGATGCGGCCCAGGAGCTGGGACGCACGCTGGCGGGCACGATCCCGCTGATCTACGGTGCCGGGCCGTTGGCGGTGGTGGCCTATCGATGGAAGACCCAGCTGAACGAGAACGCGAAGATGCACGCCTTCAGCCACGCCTTTCCCGAGGTGGGCCACAACGAGATCGAGGGCTGGGCCGGTGCCCGGGGCGGGAACTTCGCCGCGGTGTTTCTGCGTGATGCCAGTCAGCTCCCCGCGAACTTGGCGATGTTGGACGCGGCCCGCGAGCTGATCGCCGGCGATGCGGCTGTGACCGCGGTGGTCGACGCCCAGGGGGACACGACGGCGGCGCGGGCGTTCTCCCTCGTTGCCCAGGGCGACTGGGTCAGCTACTACGCCGGTCTCGAGCGGGGTGTCGACCCGGGCCCGATCGAACGGATCACGGAACTGAAGGCCCGTATGGGTTGATCACTGATGTTTGCAGCGTGAACAATATGAGTTAGAAGACTTGCTACTATCCGGATCTCCACATATTCGTGTGGCGGGAAATCCAGAAGGAGCGAGGTTCACATCGTGTCGACGCGACGTCTAACAGCTGCAGCCGGAGTGCTGGCTGCATTCGTAGTGATGGTGGTGAGCGCGTCAGGGGCGTTGGCGGCAACCACCCCGGCCGTCACCGGGTTCAGCCCGACCAGCGGCCCGGTTGGCACGCAGGTCGTGCTCACCGGTACCGGATTCACCGGTGCGACAAACGTGCGGTTCGATGGCACCAAGGCGACGTTCTCGATCGATTCGGACACGCAGATCACCGCCACCGTCCCGACCGGGGCGACCAGGGGCACGATTCGGATCGTGACTCCGGGCGGGCCGGTGGTGACGTCGTCGAAGTTCACAGTGACCGAGCCGGGTGCGCTCACAGTTGCCGGTTTTAGCCCCGCGAGCGGTCGGGTGCAGACGACTGTGGTGATCACCGGCACCGGGTTTTCCGACGGCACGACCGTTCAGTTCAACGGCGTCAACGCCCGGGTGAGCCTCGATTCCGACACTCAGATCACGGCGACCGTACCCGTGGGGGCGACCACCGGCAAGATCACGGTCGCGAACTCGCGCGGTCAGGTGCTGACCAGCTCGAAGTTCACGGTGCTCAAGCCAACGATTGCCGACGTGAAGTCCTACGGTGCTCCGGGCTGGTACGAGATCTCGGGCTCCGCGTTGACGGGGGCGACCGACGTCACCATCGCGGGCGTACCGGCGACGATCTACAGCGCCAGTGACGCCGATCTGATTGTGCAGGCCACCGGCAGGGCGAAGGGGAAGGTGGTTGTCACCACCCCGGGTGGAATCGCCAAGAGCAGCACGGGAATTCAGCTGGACTGGTTTGTGTCGATCGGGAACGGCATCATCGGCTACCGGTACAGCGGCGACGTCCCCGGCAAGCCGGGCGACCAGCTGGAGATCATCGGGGCGTTCCCCGGCGTGACGTCGGTTCGGTTCAATGGCCGGCCGGGAACGATCACCCGCGTGACGTCACTTGGATGGACTGATGTCGTCAACGTGACGGTTCCCGTCGATGTGACGTCCGGCGCGATCACCATCACTGACGCGACCGGTACCCACACCCTGCCGGTCTCGTTCGCGCTGGCGGCGTAGCGTGAGAGCGTCGGGTGCATCCATGGCCAGGTCGCCATGGACGCACCGCCGTAGTTGGCGGT
>CAVSNF010000016.1:0-39561 GCA_963729195.1 uncultured Actinomycetes bacterium | reverse complement strand
GAAGCGGCTGGTGGTGGTCGTCGGGTGTGTTTGTCGATGCCTCCGCGGCATGGCAAATCGAGATCTCACCAGCCGGTACTTCCCGGCCTGGTTTTTGGGCACGTTTCCCGATCGGCGAGTGATGCTGGCTTCGTATGAGGCCGATTTTGCGGCCACGTGGGGCGCGAAGGCCCGCGACGCGCTCGAACAGCACGGCTCGCCTGTTCGGGGTCAAGGTGCGGGACGATTCATCGGCTCGCCATCGCTGGGACATCGCCGGGCACGAGGGCGGCATGGTGACCGCTGGTGTGGGTGGCCCGCTGACGGGCCGCGGCGCGGACATCCTCATCATCGATGACCCGGTCAAAAACTCGGAGGAAGCAAACTCAGACACCTACCGCGAACGGGCGTGGGACTGGTTCCGGTCGGTCGCGATGACCAGGCTTGAACCAAATGCGTCAGTGATCATCGTCGCGACCAGGTGGCACGAAGACGACCTGATTGGCCGGGTGACGCGTGTTGACCCCGACGGCTGGCGCGTGGTGAATCTTCCTGCGATCGCCGAAGAGGTGGATGAGCTGGGTCGTCAACCAGGAGATGCCCTCTGGAGCGATCGGTTCCCGTTGCAGGCGCTTGGAGGCGACCAAGGCGAGCATTGGTTCCGGTGTTGGTGGCAAGCGATGTATCAGTGCCACCCGACGCCGCTATCGGGCGACGTGTTCCCGGCGCGAGTGGTTTCGTACGTTCGACCTGTACGAGACGGCGTACCGCGTCGATGAGGGCGAGCTGATCCCAGTTGACCGCTGCCGCCGTTTTTGCACTGTCGACCTCGCGGTCAGCACCAAAACCAGCGCCGACTGGACGGTGATCGCGACCTGGGCATTGACACCCGATAGGGATCTGCTTTCTGATGGACTTGGAGCGGCGCCGATTGGAGGGCCCGATATCGTCCCGGCGCTACAGGCGGCGTTTGAGCGGTGGCGACCGAGCTTCATCGGAGTCGAGAAAGTCGCGTTTCAGGCCGTGATCCTCCAGACCGCGCAGCGTGCTGGATTGCCGATCCGTGAGCTGCGTCCTGATGCTGACAAGATCACCCGCGCCCTCCCGGCCGCGGCGAGGATGAAGGTGGCGCCGTGTACTGGCGGAGCTGGCGCGCACTGGGTCGCCGACCTTGAGGCGAATTTTGGTTCCCCATGCGCGCCACGACGATCAAGTCGATGTGCTCGCTATGCCGCGGGACAGGTCTCGACGGCGCAATCGGGTATCCCGCCCAGGTCGCCGCGGCGCCTGACATCGACCTCCCCAAGCCGAGTGGCATCTTCGCTGGGCGTATCACGCGGATGCCGAGGAGCTGTACCAGCGCGCCTCGGAGTTCTGGCGATGACGCGACCGGCTGTTACTCGAAAGCAGCGCGACGTCGAAGCCGCGCGGATCCTGCGGCGCGTCTGCAGGAGTCAATGATGGACGCCTGGAGGCTTCGTCTCCCCCGGCTCGGGCGCTCCTTCGGCGGCTTGAAGGAGTGGTGATCGCGCTCGAACTCGGTACGAGATCCAGTTCACGCGGATAGCATCTGTGCGCCAAAGGAAGGTTTCGCGTATAGTTGGCTTGTCAAGAAGCGATCCCGGAGGCGCAGGATGACCAGCGGTGAGCCGGTAGTCGGCTACGTTCGAGTGTCCACGCAGGAGCAGGCGGACAGCGGCGCGGGACTGGAAGCGCAGCGCCAGGCGATCCGCGCAGAGTGCGACCGTCGAGGGTGGAATCCGTAGCGATCTACGAGGACGCCGGCGCGTCTGGCAAGTCGCTGAAGCATCGCCCAGCGTTGGCCGCGGCGATTGAGGCGGTAGAAGCGGGCGAGGCGCGTGGAATCATCGTCAGCAAACTCGACCGGCTGTCACGCTCGCTGCTTGACTTCGCTGGCCTGATCGCTCGCGCTAAGGAAGCGGGTTGGAATATCGTCGCGCTCGACCTTGGTGTCGACCTTTCCACGCCGTCGGGGAAGTTCGTTGCCAACGTGATGGCGTCTGCCGCTGAGTGGGAGCGAGAGTTGATCTCCCAGCGAACGAGGGAGGGGCTCGCGGTGAAGCGCGCCGAGGGTGTCCGGCTCGGTCGACGTCCGATATCGATCCGAAGCTCGATCAGCGCGTCAAGACGATGCGCGCTGGTGGGATGACGTTCCAAGCGATCGCAGACAAACTCAACAGCGACGATGTGCCGACCGTCAGAGGCGGCCAGTGGCAGCCCTCCACGCTTCTACGAGTCTCCCGTCGCGCGTCTGCATCGTCATCGCCAGGGCGGGACTCAGGACGGGTCGCAAGACGCGGGCCTGGGAGCGCTCCGGCGCGCCCGGCGCGCCCGGCGTCTTTGGGATCCTTACTGAGAAAGGCGCGGGTCTTCGCTTTCCGCGTCCATTCTCTTGAGGTTACGGCGGTGATTCCGAACTCGGCGGCCAGGCGTTTATGGATGCCTCGTCCGATGCCTTCATTGGAAAGCGCGAGGTATCGAAGCGCGTAGGCTTCGAGCCGCTCATCCGAGATGGTCGGATATCGACCGCGGTGAGGAGCACCGGACAAGATCGGCTCGATCGCCCAAGCTATTCCGTTCTGGTCGGGTTGATCGTGCTCTGGCGCTCGCCGCAGGATCGGCTTTTTGGCGACGCGCTCCACGATCGCGGATGGGGAGATGGCTGGACGTTCCATGGTGATTCCGCGGAAGGCTGCGCTGCTGGCGTTTCGCCTGGTCTGATGGTGAGCGCTCCGATTGTGAGGGAGCCGCCGTCATCATCGACAATCTCGCCGAAGTAGTAAAAGCGAAGATCGCCGCGGTCGCTCCAATTCGGTCGGCCATGTGGTTGATCGTCGAGTTGCCGTTCCACGAGCTTCTTGCCGTTGCGGTGAAGGATTAGGTTGGCGGCGAATCTGCAAGGAGCCATGGATGAGCCGATCGGATATCGGGTATGCGACTACTTCGTCGCTGCGGGGGATACCGCTTAGCGGGCTGTCATGGCCTGATATCTGATCGAGCGCGACTGACATGTCGATCGCTGGTGGTGCTGATGGTTCGTCCTTGGTGAAGCCTGCCGAGATGCTGGGCGGCGCCACGGGGGAGTCGGGGATGTGGAGTTCGGCCATCGCTTTTTCGGGCGTGTCGAGGCGGCGAACTGTGGGTGTTGGGGTGGCCTCTCTATCCACAGTTTGCCCAAGTGATGACGGTCTGCGACACTGGCACCTCCACGGTCTTTCAGATTTATACACGAATGAAGGCGGTGACTTCACGCGAATGACACACAGTCTTGCAGATTCTAACAGCGATGCCGCGGGACTCCACGCCCTGAGACGACTGGTTGAGGCGCGCGGCTATCTGCCGGCACCCGAGGTTTGCCGGCAGGTGCGCATAGATAGCGGCGTCTCGCAGCTTGAACTCGGAGCTGCGATCGGAGCCAGCGGAGCGACGATTTCGCTTTGGGAGAGTGGCAAGCGAATCCCGGCTGGGCGCTATCGAGAACGCTACGTCGAGGCGATACGGCTTCTCCAGGACGCCTCGCGAGAGGGCCAGGTCGCGTGATCCCCCCTCAGCGATTCAGAAATGCGGAGGGCGCGGTCGTTACCCGCGCCCCCTGCGATACCACGAACTTGTCCTCTTATGAGCCATCATAGTCGCAGGCCCCCTGGGCTTCACCCGTTGACCGAGCGGCAATGGGATCGGCTGGGCCCGAATCGTCGGGTCGAATGCGTCGCCCTCGATCAGCTGACATCGAGCGTCGAGGCGGCACGCCTTGCCGACTGGGCACGGGCTCGCGCTGACGTGCTTGCGCGCCGCGAGGAGCGTAACCGTGCTGCTTAGCGAGTTCCTCGATCGGCTGGAGGGCGTCAAGAGGAACGGGCCCGGGTGGACAGCTCGTTGCCCCGCACATGATGACCAGACGGCGAGCCTGTCGGTCGCCGAGGGTGCTGATGGGATGATGTTGCTCAAGTGTCACGCTGGGTGTGGGTTCGAGCAGATCCTCGCGGCGGTCGCCTCGCTGATGCGTGCGCACTCCGGCGGAATCGATGCACACCTGCACACCCCCAGAGGAAAGTCGCATTCCTCCACGCAAAACGCTGTGCAAGCCGGTGATGCACAGCGGCGCACACGGTTGCACACCCCGAAGGCTTCACGCTCGTCCAATACGCCGCGCTGAAGGGCTTCCCGGTCGACTTTATCAAGACGATTGACGTGATTGAGGCGAAATGGGATGGCGCTCCCGCCGTCGCGATGAAGTACTTGGACACGGATGGGCAGGTGCTCACGACCAAGTATCGGATCGCGGCGAGTGGCGACAAGATGCGAAACGCTGGGTCGGAAGGTCGCGCTCTACGGCCTCAACCGGCTCACCTCCGCGCGGGAGGCTGGATACGTGATCCTCCCGGAGGGTGAGAGTTGCACTCAGACGCTGTGGCTTCACGAGTATCCCGCACTCGGATTGCCGTCCGCGACCGGGTGGCGCGACGATCGCGACCTCGGCCACGTCGAAGGCATCGACAAGCTTTACGTGATCATCGAAGCCGACTCGGGTGGCCAGCGCGCCCTCGATCGGTGGGCGCACAGCACGGCCCGTGATCGCGTCGCCCTCGTCCGTATGCCCGACGGACTCAACGACGTCAGCGAGCTTTATCTCGACGATCCGGCGCGGTTCCGCGAACGATTCGAGCAGGCACTGCAAGCGGCGACGCCGTGGAGTGAGCACGAGAAGATTGCGGGGCAGCTACGTGGCGCTCACGCGTGGGAGCAGTGCCGTGAGTTGGCAGAGTCGGATCGCATCCTCGATCGGTTCGCAGTGAAGGTGGCAGAGATCAGCTCGCCGGCGAAGTCGCCGCCGCACAACTCGTGTATCTCGGCGTCACGAGTCGCGTGTTTGACCGGCCGGCGTGGACGGCAATCAAAGGCGTTTCGTCCGCCGGCAAGTCCTACACCGTCGAGCAGGTGCTCCGGTTCTTCCCAGACGACGCCTACTACGCGCTCACCGCGATGAGCGAGCGAGCACTTGCCTACCTCGACGAACCACTTTCGCACCGATTCCTCGTGCTCTATGAGGCCGCGGGTATCGGCGACGAGATGGCGAGTTATCTGATCCGATCGCTTCTCAGCGAAAGCCGGATCCGATACGTCACGGTGGACAAGACCGACGGCGAACTGGCCGCGCGCGAGATCGAAATCCCTGGTCCGACCGGGCTGCTCACGACCTCGACTCGCGATCTCCACCCCGAGAACGAAACCAGGCTACTCACCATCGGAATGACCGACACGGCCGACCAGACCAGGCGCGTACTCGACTCAATCGCCGACGAAACCCGGCGATCCGATGACCTCGACGACTGGCGCTCGCTGCAGGCGTGGATCGCGTCGACGCCGGCGAAGGTCACGATCCCGTACGCGAAGGCGCTGGCATCGCTCGTCCCGCCGATCGCGGTCAGACTCCGCCGTGACTTCACGCAGCTGTTGACGCTCATCCGCGCGCACGCCGTGCTTCACCGAGGCAGCAGGGAGACTGACGAGGCCGGGCGGATCATCGCCTCGATCGACGACTACACCGTCGTTCGCGGCCTCGTCGCCCACGTCATCTCTGAAGGGCTCGGAGCCGGAGTGTCCGACGCGACACGAGAAACGGTCGATGCGGTTCGCGAGTTGGTTGCTGTCCAGCTGAGTCCAGATGATGGCGTCAAGTTGAAGGCGCTCGCCGACCGGTTGAACCTCGAACGATCAACCGTGACGCGTCGCGTCCAGGTCGCCCGCCGCGCCGGCTATGTCCTCAACCTCGAGCAGAAGCGCGGACAACCAATGCGGCTCGTAATCGGCGATCCACTCCCCGACCAAGTCGAGATCTTCCCGACTCCCGAGCAGGTCGCCCAGGGTGTGCATGACCTCAGTGGGGGTGTGCGCACACCAAATGCACAGCATTTTTCAATCCCAGAGCCAGAACCCGAGGGGGGTGTGCAGGTGTGCAGCAGCTCTCCCGACGTGCGGACACCCACCCCTCGAAACGGTCGAGCGGCTGGTCATCGAGTCCGCGAACTTGTTGAAGCACTCCACAAGGAGCTCGAACAAACCGGCTACGCCGCGCTACCTCGAGATGATTTCGAAGCATTAGCCGCGGTGTGGATTGAAGACGCTGACGATTCCGACGACCCCGAAGCGGTGATCGAGAGTCTCCAAGCCCTCATCAGCACGATCACCACCCAGCCGAGTCTCTTTGACCAGGCACCCCCGACTCCGCGTCACTCCCCGAATGACGCGGGTCTCTGTCGATGAGTACAGGCTGCTCGCGCCCGTGACCGAGCCAGAGTTCCAGGCTCAGGTGTGCCAGTTCGCGACGCTCTGCGGGTGGCGTTACTACCATACGCTGGATAGCCGCAAATCCGTCGCGGGCTTTCCAGATTTGGTGCTCGTCAGGCCACCGCGACTGGTTTTCGCCGAGCTGAAGACCGAGCGCGGCCACGTAGCGGCAGAACAAGAATTGTGGCTGGACGCGTTGAAGCTCGTGCCGGGCGTCGAGGCCAGGTTGTGGCGCCCGTCGGATTGGCCAACGATCCAGAGCGTGTTGCGGTGACCGAGGCGATCAGCATCGCGGTCACGCTCACTAGTGACCAGGTCGACGCGATCGCGCGGCATGTCGCCGAGCTCATCGCAGCCGATAAATTCCACTCGGCACCGTCTGGCAAATCACGGTGGGTTACCCCGGACGAGGCCGCCACCATTCTCCGCTGCGGTCGCAAACGCATCTACACCTTGGTCAGCGATGGCAGGCTCAACCGTCACCACGAGGGCCGGCGGCTGCTGCTCGACCGCGCCGAGGTTGAATCGATGGCTACAAGTGGCTAATCTCTCCCACACAGGCAAGCGGGGCGACGGTGCATCCACACCGCCGCCCCTGACACAGGGAGTAAGCCCTATGCCAAGAACAATCCTAGAAGAGCGCGTGGAACGCGGCATCTACCGGCGCGGCGACAAGTACGTCGCCAGGGTCAGGAGCCGCCACGGGAAGCTCATCAGGGTGACGGGTCGGACGCTGGCTGAGGTGCGCCGGTTCAAGGCCGACGCCGAATCAGCCGCCCGCAGGGGCGAACTCGACCAGATCACGAAGCGAAGCGCCCTGACGATCTCCGACTATTGGACTGGCTGGTTGGCGACGCACCCGATCCGCGAATCCACCCGCCGCGAGTACGAGAAGAGCTTCGCCCGACATGTGAAGCCGCATCTCGGCAAGATGCAGATGGGGCGGGTTGAGCGATCCGACATCAAGCTGCTGGTCGCGAGATGGCAGCGGCGCGGGGTTGGTGCTGGTGCTCAGCGGAACGCGCTTGCCCCGCTGGCGGCGATGTTCGCTGGTGCGGTTGACGATGACGAGATCCGGGTGAACCCGTGCGCGGGGATCCGCATCCAGAAGACGCAGACCCCGACGGGTTTGTCGGAGCACGAGAAGGCGCTTGCCGATGACGAACTCGCCAACCTCCGCACCTATCTCGGCGCTGATCAGCGGTTCATGGTCGACTTCCTTACCCAGACGGGCCTACGCCTCGGCGAGTGCCTGGAACTCCGCTGGAAGGACATCACTGGCGACGTCGTGCATGTCCGCCGCGCTGTCTACGAAGGGTCTGTGGGCGAGCCGAAGACGAAGCACGGCACGCGGCGGGTAAAGACTGGTCAGACGCTCGCGCGGGAGCTGTGGCAGCGGCGGAAAGAATCACGGTGGCCGCAGGATGACGATCTCGTATTCCCCAACGCCCACGGCGACCGGCAGAACCCTGCGACGCTGCAGAAAGCTTTGAAGCGGGCGGGCGAGAAGTGTGGCTTGCGGTGGGTCCACCCGCACACGTTCCGCCACACCTGCGGCTCGCGGCTGATCGAGCGCGGCGTCGATATCGTCGCCGTGTCCAGGTGGCTCGGACACTCCAACGTCTCATTCACCCTCTCGGTGTATGGCCACCAGTTACGTGAGCTTCCCGACATAGACCTGCTCGGGTGGGAAACCGGAGGGAAACACCTCACGGGAACTCACGGGAACTCGGCTCGGGGTGATTCGGCTCTAAGAGCCGTTTCGGGGGACTAGCAGGCACTAGCCCGCACTGGGAGCGACAGAACGGCAGTATGCCCGAAGCCTGCGCGGGAGTACTATCGGCGCGTGAACGTACGACGCCTGTGCTGGATCGGGACGAGGACCGAAAACTTCAGCGAGACCAAAGAGTTCTTTGGCCGGGTGCTGGGCCTGCCCATCGTCCTTGACGAGCCGGACGCTGCGATGTTCCAGCTTGCCAGCGGCGAGCACGACTATTTCGAGGTCGCTGACATCAACGATCCCTACACGGCGTACATCACGACCGGGCCGGTGCCCGGGTTCCTGGTCGACGACATCGTTGAGGCGCGGGAGGAGTTGGAGGCCGCCGGGATCGAGATCGTGGAACCGGTGCGCTGGATGGCCGACGTCGAACCCGCGCTGGTCGAGGCAAACCCGACGCTTGTCGACTACGGATGGTTTGCGTTTCGCGCCCCCGACGGCAATGTCTACGGGTGCGTCCAAGGGGCATCTGCGAAGTGATCGTCACCCGCCGCGCACGGTGCTAGGCTCGCGGCCATGGAAGACGACATCATCATTGTGACCACCAACGAGATCCCCGGCTACGAGATCGTGCAGGTGCACGGCGAGGTGTGCGGGTTGATCGTACGCGCCCGAAACGCATTCTCGAACATCGGCGCGAGCTTCCGCACGGTGTTCGGCGGCGAGGTCAAGGGCTATACCTCACTGCTTCTGGAGAGCCGTCAGCATGCCGTTGACCGGCTCAAGGATGCAACTCGCGAGGCCGGTGGCAACGCCGTGCTGTGTATGCGCTTCGACTGCAACGAGATCGCCGACATCATGAGCGAAGTCGCGGCCTACGGCACCGCGGTCACAGTCAAGAAAACGTACTGAGAGTCTTAGGCAGGACGCTCGACCAGCTCGACGATCACCCCGTCGGGGTCTCGTGTGAGCAGATAGCGCCCGCCGTCCCACGGCGTTCCGGGTGCATCGATCGCCAGCGCGGCGCGTGAGATCATGGTCACGCCGGCCTCCGCGAGGCTGGCAGCGACCGCGTCCAGATCGGCCACCCGGATTGCCAGGTGAGGCGTGCCCGGGTCGAACGGCTGCGGTGCCGGCGTGGCCGTGCCCTCGGGCTTGCAATATCGCAGCAGCTCGAATACCCGCCCGTCACCGGAGTCGAGATCGGCGAACTCGAACACAAGCTCGTCGACCCCAATCAGCGTGGCCATCTCTGCCGACCGCTCGACTCCCTGATCGATGACGATCATCCCCAGCAGGTCACAGTAGAAGGCCAGCGATCGCTCGAGATTCGACGAGGTGACGCCGACGTGGTCGATGCCGGAGGCGTGGCGCATAGCCGCGAGCCTACCGCGGCACGCCGATGGCCCGCCGTATCATCGGGCCGATGGCATTCCCGGCCGGCTATTCCCTGCGCCCACCCCGTCCCGACGAGCTGGACACCGCCCTGGCGCTCCTCAACGAAGAGCCGGAGGCCCTCTACGGCCGATCACCGGCCACCGCCGATTGGCTATCTGAGATCTGGTTTGGGCCCGATACCAACCTGGAACGCGACGTGGCAGTCGTGATCGATGCCGAGGGGGTGATGGTGGGCACGTTGTCGGTCGAGTCGGCCCCTCCGTACACCGGCATCCAGGCGGTGGGCGTGGTGGCAATGGCCCATCAAGGACGAGGTCTGGGTGCTGCGGTGGTGGCAGAGACCGAGCGCCGCGCGCAACGGTACGCCGCCCTGGCGCCGGCGGGCAGCCGCGTGGTGCTCGAGGCTGTGACCATCCCCGATGAGCCGCGGGTGGCGGGGCTGATGCGCACGCTCGGGTACGTCGAGGTATCACGCACGTACGTCGCTCTGGTCGAGTTCGACAGGGCGCCGCCGGCGCCGCCGGTGGTTGACGGGATCGACATCCGAGCGCTGCAGCCGGGGCAGGAACGCGCGGTGTACGAGTGTCTCACCGAGGGGTTCGTGGGCGCCTGGGACGGCAGCGGCTGGCCGTCGTGGAAGGTGTGGCACCACCGCTACATCGAGAGCCGGCCGTTCGACCCCAGCCTGTGGCCGGTGGCGTGGGACGGCGAAACCGCCGTCGGCGCGCTGGTGGGGAGAGACCAGTTCGACGAGTACCCGTTGCACGGTTGGATCTCGCTCTTGGCGGTGCGACCCCAGGCTCGCGGGCGGCGGGTCGGGGAGCTGCTGGCGCTGCACGCCTTTGAGACGTTCCACGATCGCGGGCGCGTCGGCGTGGGATTGTCGGTGACCTACGGGGAGCTCAACGCCGCGGCGCGGCTCTATCAGCGGCTGGGCATGCAGTTCACCCCCGAGATCGCAAGCTGGGAGAAGGAGCTGCGCGCCGGTGGATGACCGGCGGTGGCTGGTGTTGGTCGCCGCAGCCTGCGTCTGCGGAGCGCTCTATCTGGGAATCGAGATAGGCGGGTACGCGGCCTCCGATGTCGGCGGCCGGATCACCCTGACCGCTGCCATCCCGGCGGTGCTTGTGATCGCGTTTTTGGCGGTGGTGGCGATCCGGCTGTCGGCAGAGATTGCACGTCCCTCCGGCGTGTCCAGCGCGCCGCTGACCGGGATCACGCGATCCAGCGGCGTGGGTATCTCGATCGGGATCCAGGTCGCGTTCCTGGTGCTGGTGTTCCCGCTGCTGGACGTGATCAGCAAGGCGGTGGGCCTGCGCGGCACCACCAACGTGCCACTCGAGCATCGCAGCCTCGGGGTGGTGCTGCTGGTCAGCTGGTCGGCCATCCTGATCGCGCCCTGGATGGAGGAGATCTCCATGCGCGGCTTCCTGCTGGCCGGACTGGATATGCGGCTGGGCTTCTGGCCGGCCGCCGCGATCTCGTCGCTGGTGTGGGCGGCACTGCACGGCGTCGGTGGCGTTCTGATCCCGTTCGTGGCCGAGGGCATCGTGCTGTGCTGGATCCGCCGGCGCACAGGCTCGGTGCGCACCGGGATCGCGCTGCACGCCGCGCAGAACACGGTCGCCACACTGGTGACCGGCGCGGGGCTGCTGGTGGCACCGCCGCTAATCGTGCTGGTGTCCAGCCTGGTCGTCACCCGGGCCGAATCGCGAGATGCCCTCAGCCTGGCGTCGCGCGCGGCCTACGCGTGGGTGCTGGAGACGGCCCAGACGCTCGCCGGGCGGCTGGCCGGGCTGCCCACGCCCCCGGTCGGAGCGTGGGTGGTGGCCGGGCTGGCGCTCGGGGCAGGGGTGTCACTGGTTTCGGTGCATGCGGTGTTTGATGCTGGCGGCGGTGGGTTCGAGACCGCCGGGCGGCTGCTGACTGCCGCGGTGGCGATGCCGCTGTTGTGCTGGCTCTTGGTGACCGGCGTGCGGGTGTGGGGAGCTCCCGCGACGACCTCGCTCTTGGGAGGCGTCGGGTGCGTGGTGGTGATCGTCCTGCGCGCGGCCCAGCTCGGGTTTGCCTCCGATGCGCTGGTGGAGCTGATCGTGCTCGGCTATGCGTTGATCAGTTTCGGGCTATGCGGGCTGGCGGCAACGACGGTGGGCGTGCGCCCCCGCATCGCCACCGCAGCCGCGGGCATCTGCCTCGTGTTCACGGTCACCCCGGTGCCGTATCTGACCACCACCCGGGCCGCCATCCTGGACCAGTCGCTGGTCGCCTTTCTGGCGACCGCTCTGGCTCTGGTGGCAGTCGGTGTCACAGCTTCACAGAGCGATCGGCACGCACATACTTCTGAACTGCCAGCGTGAGCGTGCCTCCCAGCAACAGCATGAACACGTTCACGCCCAGCACTTTGAGCGAGCCGAAGGCGTGGTTTCCGTCACCCAGCGCCAGTGCCACCCCGGCATAGGCCGCTGCCGGAATCGTGGTCACCGAGATCGCCACTCCCACGGCTTGGCCTGCCCGCGTCTCGAACGCGAGCATCCCGGCGATCCCGGCCACGAATGCGACCACGACCGTCTCGGCGGTGATGGTCGGGACTACGCCCAGCCCGAGATCGTTGCCGGTGAATCCCGACGGTAGGTGGTCGGCCACATCCAGGAACAGGGTGAATAGACACGCCGCCAGAGTTGCGACCCCGAGCCCGACCACCAGCGTCAATGTGGCCCGGGCGGCCAGCCGCCGCCGGAAGGTGACCAGCCCGACACAGGCGGCCGATACGGGCAGCAGGTCGGGGCTGAGCGCCATCGCGCCGACGATCAGGATGGTGTTTGCGTCGATCACACCGAACCCGGCGATGATCCCGGCGATGATCATGAATACGAGATAGCGCACCACCGTGCGAGCCTGCACGCGGGCCTCGCCCAGCAGGTCGGCCCACACCAGCGAGTCGGTGGTCAGCGAGGCCCGGCTGTTCGGACGCCAGCCGACCGGTGCGATCAGGGACATGCGCGCCATCAGCACGTCGGTCTCGGAGATCTCCAGTTGATCGAACACCGCCACCGCAGCGTCGGCTCGCTCCGGCCGGATGTCACAGGTGACCACCTCGCGGCCGGGCTCGACCAGCCGTGACCTGGCGATGTGACTGACCCCGTCCAGCTCGCTCAGAAGGCGCACCACATCCTCGGCCTGATCGGCGGTGAGGAAGGCGCGGACGAACAGCATCGGCCGATTTTCTCATTCCACGCGGTCAGGGGGCTGGTGAACGACTGGTGCCAGTTGGATAACAAGTGGTGAAGATGTGTCATTTTGGTTATTTCCCCTGCTTAAACCCTGGTACACATTGCTTGATGCTTGGTTTGGTAATCCTCACTGTGGCGACCGCATTGGTGTTTGACTTCACCAACGGTTTTCACGACACCGCCAACGCGATGGCGACCACCATCGCCACTCGGGCGCTGCGGCCGCGGATCGCGGTGGGACTGGCGGCGGTGCTGAACCTGATCGGGGCGTTTCTGTCGGTGGCGGTTGCCGCCACCATCGCCAGTGGCATCGTCGATCAGACCACCATCACCGTGCCGATCATCTTCGCCGGTCTGGTGGGTGCGATCGTGTGGAACGTGATCACCTGGTACATGGGGATTCCATCCTCCTCGTCGCACGCCCTGGTGGGTGGAGTGATCGGGTCGGTGCTGGCGGCCGAAGGCTCGGCCGGGGTGATCTGGAGCGGAGTCGGCGAGAAGGTCTTGATCCCGGCGCTGATCGCCCCGTTCGTGTGCGGTGGCGCCGCGTTTCTGGCAACCCGGCTGGCCTATCGCCTGACCCGCTCGCTGAGCGACGAGAACTCGACCAAGGGCTACCGCAGCAGCCAGATCCTCTCCAGCTCACTGGTGGCGCTCGCCCACGGCACCAACGACGCCCAGAAGACGATGGGCGTGATCGTGCTGACGCTGGTCGCCGGCGGCCAGTTGTCGGCCGACGCCGGGGTGCCGCTGTGGGTCAAGGTCACCTGCGCAGTCGCGGTCGCACTGGGCACCTTCTCCGGCGGCTGGCGCGTGATCCGCACGCTCGGTACCAAGGTCACTGACATCGCCGCCCCACAGGGCTTCTCGGCCGAGACCGCCAGCTCCACCACGATCCTGGCGTCGTCGTTCTTCGGCTTCTCACTCTCGACCACCCAGGTGGTTTCGGGCGGTGTGATGGGCGCCGGTCTGGGTCGCAGGCACGGCTTCGTGCACTGGTCGGTCGTGCGCCGGATGGTGTTCGCGTGGATCCTGACGATGCCGGCTGCCGCGCTGATGGGCGCCGGCGCCGAGGAGACCGTCGCCGCCTTCCCCAGCGACACGGCCGGCGTGGTGTTTGTCGCGGTCATCGCGGCTGCGGTGCTGACATTCATCTTCATCCTCTCGCGGCGGAACGCCGTCAACTCCGAGAACGTGATCGAGGATGAGATTTCCACCGACGAGCCGATCCAGCCGGTGCTGGCGACCGCATGACGATCTTCTCCTTCAGCGAGGTGCTGCCGCTGTCCGATCTGGCTCAGATCGTGGTGGTGGTGTTTGTGGTTGCGGTGATCGCCCCCTCGGCGGTGTCGATGGGCGTGGTCGGCCTGGATCGCCGAGATAGCGGTTCCACCAGGGTCGGCAACGCGATGATCGCGGGTGCTGCGGCCGTGTTGCTGGTGCTTGTGGCGCTGGGGCTGGCCG
Source organism: uncultured Actinomycetes bacterium (assembly GCA_963729195.1). Lineage (GTDB taxonomy): Bacteria > Actinomycetota > Thermoleophilia > Gaiellales > JAICJC01 > CAVPTL01. Next base: position 25,461 of record CAVSNF010000016.1, on the reverse strand, counting down.
CCCTGGTCGACCGGTGACCATGTGGCGCTGGTCGCTCCGATCCTGATCTGCTACGACGGGTCTGACGGCGCCCGAGCCGCTCTCGACGCCGCCGTCGAGACGTTCGATCGGCCGATGGTGGTGGCCTGCTACTGGCAGCCGTTCGCCGAGTCCGACAAGCCGCTGGGGATCGAGTTGCTGGAGGTGATCCAGGATTCGGCCAGCGTCAACGATCGTGAGCAGGCCCTGGCCGAGCGGGTCGCCGCGGAGGGTGCGCAACTGGTCGAGGCGGCCGGTGGCACCGCCGAGGGGGTGGCGGTGAAAGTGGCGATGCCGATTGACGGGGCGATTCTGATGCACGCCGACGAGCTCGACGCCCATGCGATCGTGCTGGGATCGCGCAGCCGCTCCGGGCTCGGGTCAGTGCTGCTGGGGGATGTCGCCGGCGATGTGGTCGAGCTCTCGAACCGGCCGGTGTTCGTGGTGCCGTCCTCGACCCTGGCCGAGCGACGCAAGGCCGATCGCACCCGTGCCACCGGCTCGGGCGCATGAACTGAGCGCAAGCTTGGCCTGACAGCATCGGTGTGGTACGTTCGGCCCGGCTCGATGGCAACAACGGTCACGCAACCCACTGCAAGTGCGCCCCGGCGGCGATCCCTGGTGGTCAAAGTCGCTGTTGTCACCATGCTCGCCGGGCTGCTGTTCGGCTACGACCAGGGAGTCATCTCCGGCGCGCTTGACCTGATCAAGGCCGACCTGGGCCTCGGCACATTCGCGACCGAGGTGATCACCAGTTGGGTGACGCTTGGAGCTCTGGGCGGGGCGCTGGTGGCCGGCGGGCTGGCCGACAAGATCGGCCGTCGCCACACCGCCATGATTGCCGGCTTCCTGTTCGCTGCTGGAGCGTTGATGGAGGCGGTCGCTCCGGGCGTATTCGTGCTCACCACCGGCCGGGTGCTGACGGGTGTGGCAGTCGGTTTCGCCTCCACCGTGGCGCCTCTGTACGCCGCCGAGATGGCGCCGGCTGCGGTGCGCGGCCGGATCGTCTCCGGCTATCAGCTCGCGATTACGATCGGCATCTTCCTGGCCTATCTGGTCAACGACGCGCTCCAGGATTCGGGCCAGTGGCGCTTGATGTTCGCCGTGGCAGTGGTTCCCGGCGTCTTGCTGATCCTGGGGTTCATGATCGTGCCGGAGTCGATCCGGTTCCTGGTCAAAACCGGCAAGCGCGACCAGGCGCGGGATGTGATCGAACAGATCGAGGGGCATGACGACGCCCCCCAGGTGCTGCACGACATCGAGACCAGCCTGGCTCAGGAGCAAGAGGAAGGCCAGGCCAACTGGGACGAGCTGCTGACGCCGTCGCTGCGGCGGCCCTTGATCATCGGCATCGGCCTCAGCGTGATCCAGCAGATCACCGGCATCAACGCGATCATCTACTACGCCAACGACATCTTCGCCCGGGCCGGCTTCGAGAGCGCCCAGGCCCAGTCGCGGGCAACGCTGTTTGCGATCGGCCTGGTGAACGTGCTGGCGACCTTCATCGCCATCGCCTACGTCGACCGGTTCGGACGAAAGCCGCTGCTCAAGTACGGCCTGATCGGGATGTGCGGCAGCCTGGCGCTGGTCGGGATCGCATTTGCCAGCTTCGACAGCTCGGGTGGGGGAGTCACCACCGGCGGCATGCTCACCCTGATCGGCCTGGTGGTGTTCATCATCTCGTTCGCGTTCTCACTCGGTCCGGTGGTGTGGACGGTGATCTCCGAGATCTATCCCAGCCGTGTGCGCGGGCGGGCGGTCTCGGTCGCGACCGCCGCCAACTGGGGCGCGGCTTTCCTGGTAACGCAGTTCTTCCTGACGATCGTGGACGCGATCGGCGAGGCCGAGACGTTCTTCCTGTTCGCCGGGATCTGCATCCTCTCGTTCATCTGGATCGCCAAGTGGGTACCCGAGACCAAGGGTCGCACGTTGGAGGAGATCCAGACGATGTTCGACACCGATCTGGCCGCGGCCAACGCCGCTGCCGGGGGCGGAGACACTCCGTAAGTTGCGACTTACGTAAGAGTGTGCTTACATACGGAGTGTGGAGGCAGCACTCAAAGCGATCGCAGAGCCCCGCCGGCGTCAGATTCTGACGCTGGTGCGTGACGGGGAGATGTCCGCCGGGGAGATCGCGGCTCACTTCGATGTCAGCCGGCCGGCGGTGTCGCAGCACCTCGCGATTCTGAAGGAGGCAGGGCTGGTGGACGAGCGACGCAACGGTACCCGGCGTCTGTACCGCGCGCGGCCGGAGGGGTTCGCCGACGTGCGCACGTTCCTGGACGAGTTCTGGGGAGAGCGGCTGCAGGCACTCAAACAGGAAGCACAACGCGAGGAGGGGAAGAGACATGCCCGAGGTAACTGAGTCAATCGCGGTCACCCGCGAGGTCACCATCGACGCGTCGCCGGAGACGGTGTGGGAGTTCCTGGTCGACCCGGCCAAGGTGACACTGTGGATGGGTGAGTCGGTGGAGTACGACCCCAGGCCGGGCGGGATCATGCGTGTGGGAGTGGTGTCCGGTCGCACCGCCCTGGGGGAGTTTGTGGAGATCGAGCCCCCGCGGCGACTGGTCTACACCTTTGGCTGGGTGCAGCAGGGCGACACCCCTGCAGAGTTGCTGCCCGGGGCGAGCACCGTCGAGTTCGAGTTGACGCCGATCGGAGATTCGACGCATGTGAAGTTCGTGCATCGCGATTTGCCGAGCCCAGGTTCGGCCGCTGCGCATTCAACAGGCTGGGATCACTATCTGCAGCGGCTGGTGACCGCTGGAGCCGGAGGCGATCCGGGACGCGACCCCTGGCTCGACCGCTGACACCGCGCTGACGGTCACATGCTCAGGTTCGCCGCCCGCACCCGCAGGCTCAGCGTCTTGAGCATGGCGATCCCGATGGTGGGCTCGGTCTCGAGCAGTTTCATGAACTTCGCGCGGGTCACGATCATGACCGTCACCGGCGTCTCGGACGTGACCGTGGCCGAGCGCGGGAAGCCGTCCAGCAGCGCCATCTCACCGAAGAAGTCGCCGGGCCCGATTACCACGTCGGTGAAATGGCCGGCCGTCACCAGCGCCGTACCCTCCAGGATGACGAAGAATGACTCGCCGTGGTCGCCGGCGATCACCATCTTCGCGTCCCGGGCGTAGCGCTTGGTGACGGCCAGCTTGGCGATCTTCTCGAGGTGGCGTTTCGGCAGGCCGACGAAGATCGGCACGTCGGCCAGTGCCGCCGCCGACTCGCGCTGCATCTTTTGCGGCAAAAGCGTCACGGCGCGTACCGGCGGTGCAGCATGAAGGTGTTGCCGTCCGGATCGCGGAACGGCGCCATGTGACACACACCGGTGTCCATGGTTTCCCCGTCGAATTCGACGCCGCGTACTTCCAGTTCGGCCCGGGCGGCGGCGACGTCATCGACGCGCAGCGCGACCGAGGAGCTGGGGGTAAACGTGCGGCCCATCTGCTCTGGGTTCCAGATCCCGAGAGTGATCTGGCCGGCGCGAAATTCGGCCCAGCGCTCGCCGTCCTGCTCCAGCGGGAGTTCCAGCGTCTCGCCGAAGAACCGCTTGGCCCGAGCAACGTCTCGAGTGGGGATGCCGATGAAATCGACATGCTCAACGTTCATGTGCACCGCCTTGTGAGTTCGAGTTCGATGGAGCTGAGCCGGGTGTGGCTCTGTGGGTGACCAGTATCGCGAATGCGCCGGCAATCAGTGCGGCAGCCGCGCACAAAAGCGCGACGCGCATCCCGGACACGAACGCCGCAGCAGCGGTCGCGCCCCAATCGCCACCCAGCGCCCGTTGCACCACTGCCCGCCGGCCGCCCGCCACGGCCTGATCGAGCGCGGCGGCCTGTGAGGCCAGCCCGGCGCTGATCGACTGGGTGTCCCGCTCCCAGCTGTGGGCGGCGATGGTCGCGCTGAGCGTGCCCAGCGCCGCCACTCCCAGCGCCGCGCCAACTTGGCGGGAGGCGTTGACGATCCCCGACGCCAGCCCCGAGCGGGCTCGATCGACCGCGGCGATCGCTGCCACGGCGACCGTGGGCATGATCAACCCAAACCCCAATCCCACCAGGATGTAGAGCGGCACGAACACGATGTAGGCGGTGCCGACGCCGGTCAGGGCCACTCCCGCCACAGCGACCGCCGATAGCCCACACCCGGCGGCGATCACGTCGGACGCCCCGAAGCGCCGCACAACCCGGCCCGACAGCGGGGCGGTGACCATGAACGCTGCGCTGATCGGCAGCAGGCTCAGGCCGGCGTCGAACGGCTCGTAGCCCTTGACGTTTTGAAACAGGAGCGGCAGGAGATACAGCAGCCCGCCCAACGCCACGTAGGCACAGACAGTCGCGATCACCACCGCTGACAGGCGACCGTGTCGAAACAGGTCGAGCGGCACCATTGCATGCTCGCAGGTCGACTCCCAGCGCAGGAACCCTGCGGCCAACACCGCCGACAGGGCCAGCAGCGCCAGCGTGCGCACCGACGTCAGCGGGTGATTCGTGAGTCCCACCAGGGCAATCGTGAAGACAAACAGGGTCGAGGTTGCGAGCGCTCCACCGACACCGTCCAGCCGCCGCGCCTCGGGGTCGCGCGACTCCTGCACGGCCGCCACCGTCAGCCCCAGACACACGACCGCCAGCGGGACATTGACCCAGAACACCGATGACCAGTCGAAGGTGTCCACCAGGGCGCCGCCGATCACCGGTCCCAGGCCGAACCCGAGGCTGCCCACCGCCGCCCAGATTCCGACCGCCCGGGGCGCCTGCGCGCCCGGGAACGCTGCCACCAGCAGCGACAGTGTCATCGGTGCCATGGCTGCTCCACCGAGTCCTTGGATTCCGCGCAGAGCGATCAGCTGGGGATCGTCGGGTGCCAATGCGCACCCGACAGATGCCAGCGTGAACACGACCAGCCCGATAATGAAGACGCGTCTGCGGCCGTAGCGATCGCCCAGTGTGCCGCCCAGCAGGATGGTGGAGGCCAGCGTGAGGGTGTAGGCGTTTGCGATCCACTCGAGGTTTCCCGGCGGCACCTCGAGCTCCCGCTGGATCGACGGCAGGGCGACGTTGACGATGGTGGCGTCGAGCAGCACCATCACCTGCGCCAGGCACATGGCGGCCAGCGTGACCCGCTGCCGCGCCACTGAAGACATCCCTCCCATCACGCGACCGTACCAGGTGAATAACGGTGCCAGGCACCGTTATTCACCCCTAGATGGTGCCGGTGAAGGTGTTGCAGGCCGAGGGCTTGCCGCTGTTGTACCCGGTCACGAACCAGTGCTGGCGCTGCTGGGAGGATCCGTGCGTCCACGTCTCGGGGGTGACCTTGCCCTGGAACTCCTGCTGGATGCGATCGTCGCCCACCGCGGCCGCAGCGTCCAATCCCTCGTCCACGTCTGCCTGGGTCAAGTTGGTGATAAAGCCGGTCGCCACCGCGTTTCGTGCCCACACGCCGGCGTAGCAGTCGGCCTGCAGCTCGACCCGTACCGAGCCGCTCTGGGGGCCCTGACGATCACCCGCACGGTCGAGTGTCCCGGTCAGATCCTGAATGTGATGGCCGTACTCGTGGGCCAGGATGTAGGCCTCGGCGAACGGCCCTCCCTGGGCGCCGAACTTGGTCTGCAGGTCGGAGAAGAAGCCGAGATCGATATACACGCGATGGTCGCGCGGGCAGTAGAACGGCCCCACCGCCGAGCTGGCCTGGCCGCAGCCGGTCTGCGCGCTGCCGGTGAAGAACACGGTCGTGGCGGGCGAGTACTGGGAGCCGAGCTGCTTCGCCCAGTACGACTGGATGCTGTTGACGTCGGCCACGACGCGGCACTCCTGCTTGTCGTTGGCGTCGGCCCCGGTGCGGCACGACTGCTGCAGCTCGGTGCCGGATGAGCCGGAGCCGAGCGACACGTTGTCGAGGCCGTTCAGCCCGCCCAGACCGCCCGCCCCGCCCGCGAACGGGTCGACTCCCAGCAGCAGGGCGACCACGATCACGATCAGGCCGATACCGCCCCCGCCGATCGCCATCGGGCCGCCGCCCAGCCCACCTCCCAGACCGCCGCCCGCACCACGGCGGTCGTCGATCTGGGAGGGGTCGAGCCGGGCAGTTTTCCGGAACTTCACCCTTGGGGTTAGGCGCCGGGTTCCTTGAGCGCCTCGGCGGCTGCCTTGGCCTTGTCGGTAAGGCTGCCATCGCCGGTGGCGACGTCCTTCAGCTGTTCGGCATCGCCTTTGAGGGCATCAGTCCCGCCGCGCTTTTCGACCACATTCTCGACCGCGTCCTTGGCCTCCGTCACCAGCTTGTCCAGATCCATGTCGAACCTCCTCGATCGGTGTGTGGCTGGCGAATTCAGTACGCGCCGCATGGTACTCCTCTGTATCATTGCGAGCATCGGGAACACGATCACCTGAACCCTTGGAGGAGCAGTGAATGAGCATGAGGTGCTCCAACGGACGCAGGCGGCGTTGGAGCTATCCGGGATCGAGGACGAACTGGTTGCGGCGGGCATCTTCTTCCCGCGTGGCCACTTCGGGGGAGCGTTTGCCGGCGGCATGATCGGCGACTCAATCGCTCCGGGCGGCGTGGCAGACTCGATTGCCACCGTCGGCGGTGCGCAAGCGGGAATGCACGCGGTGGATGCCGCGTCTCCCATGCCCGACCGTTGCTTCGTCGGCGTGTCGGCAACCAAGGTGTACGGCTTCGACTCAGAGCGTGAGCGCGGGGGGCGGGAGCCCACCGACCTGGTGTTCGCGGTCGAGCGCGAAGGCCTCGAGGTGAACGTGCATCAGCGCGTGAACGTGCGGGTCTTGGAGATGATTGCGCCCGACTCCGGCGCGGCGATCGAACTCGAGGGACCGCGGATGCCCGGCTTCCACGCCGGGTCGGTGATCGACGCGCTGCACTCCTAGTCGATCAGTCATCTAGGGCAGCGACCGGTACAGCCGCAGGAACGTCGGTCGGAAGCCGCGGTGGGTCCAGAACCGCGAGGACAGCAGGTTGGTGACGCGCCAGTCGGTCGCCATCGCCGAGTACCCCGACTCGCTCGCCCAGGCCAGCGCGCCCTCGGTCAGCGCCCGGCCGACGCCCGATCCGCGGTCATCGGGCAGCGTGGCCGCGAACGAGAGCAGGCATTGGCCATCAGGACGCACCAGGCCGGCATGCATGGTGGAGTGCTCGATCGGCACCACCGCCAGCGCGCCAGGTATGCGCCCGTCCCGCTCGTACACCAGCGTGGCGACGGTGTCGTCGGCGAGATCGTCGATGTACTCGCGCCGTAGCGTCTCGGGATCGTCGTCGCGGTACACCTCCGAGAACACCGGCGACTCGCGATGGGTCTGATCGACCAGCGGCTCGAGCGCCACCAGCGCGTCGAGATCGGCGGTGGTGGCCTGTCTGACGTGCTCCGGCCAGGGCTGGGGATGAACCTCTCGGATGGCCATCGCTTGCTGATGGCCGAAACCGAGTCGCCACCACGCGTCCAGGACGTGTGGGTCGAACGCGGGTACCAACGCGTACTGGCGGGTGAAGCCCAGCTCCCACCAGCGCACGGCGGCCGCCGCGTACAGGTCGCGCACCGTCTCGGGCTCGACGGCGGCGTGGGCGGCTGCGTCGATCCAGACGTTCTGCCCCCAGAGCGATTCGGGGCGAGGCCTGCCGATCATGTACCCGGCCATCGATCCGCCGTCGTACGCGGCGACCCCCGAGGCGTCCTCGGCGCCCAACGCCGCCTCGATCTGGACGCGGGCCGCCGCGGGATCCTCGTAGGCGCCCGGGAGGAGCGGCTCGGCCTGCCGGTGGCGGCGGTGACGCTCGGCCAAGAGCTGCGACGCGTCGGCGAGGTGATCCTCACCGAAGGGCACGATCTCGAGTCCGGCCACGACGCTACAGCCCGGTCAGTGCGGTGATCCGGCCGCTCCTGGCGGCTTCCTGCAGTGCCTGGTAGTCGCGCTCGTTCTGATCGGCGTAGGCCGCGGAGAACTCCGCGATGGCCTCGTCGAACACCCCGCCGCCGCCCAGGTAGGACGCGATCGCGATCCGGTCGCCCGAGCGGGCGTGCGCGCGGGCCAGCACCCATCCGCACAGTTCGCCGTAGATGGTCATGCCCTCGGCCGTCAGCGAGTCGACTTCGACCGATCCCTTCCAGTCCTTCAGCTGCCGGCCGTAGAAATCCCGGTGTTGGCCGTCCAGGTTGCTGTGCGCGTGCAGCCAGCCGAGGAAGATATCGCTGGACGTCTGCATCAGGTGCTGCCCGGCCACCACCCGTTCGCTGTGGGTGGAGTACTCGCTCGGCTGGAGGAACTCTTCCAGCACGGAGGCCTGCGCCTCCTTGAACTGCAGGAACAGCGGATCGGCGCCGTCCTTGCCCATCAGCAGAACGATCCAGGCACGGGTACCGACGCTGCCTACACCCACCACCTTGAGCGCGATGTCCACGAACCGAAACTGTTCCAGGAGCACCCGCCGGTCCGATTGCAGCGACTCGCGGTAGGTGCGCACGATCAGTCGTAGCTGCTCCATCACCGCCGCGCCCGGGGCACCTTTGAGGATGTCTCGGGCCGGCTGGATCAGCGGCGGGGCGCTGATGATCCGCGGCTCACCGTCCACCACCTCGGTCAGCCGGGAGAAGGCGTGCATGCTGTCGCGGGTGCGCGTCTTGGCCAGGTTCTTCTCCAGAACCTTCAGGCGTTTCGCGTCGACCTGGCTGCGCAGCGTCTGCACCACCTCGCCGACCTCCTGCCGGGAGTACCACACATCCAGGTTGGTCATGGTCGCGAACTCGCGCAGGGCACGGCGGTAGCTGGCAACCGAGTTTCGCAGGATTGTGATGCGCTCCTTGTCGGTGTAGCCGTTCTCGCGACCTGCGACCTCGAGGCTCGCCGCCAGCCGCTTGACGTCCCACTCCCATGGCCCGGGCAGGGTCTCGTCGAAGTCGTTGAGGCCGAACACCAGGCGCCGTTCCGGCGATGCGAACATGCCGAAGTTGGAGAGGTGCGCGTCGCCGCACAGTTGCACGTGCAGGCCGGAGTTGGGAGTGCCGGCGAGGTCGCTTGCCATGATCCGAGCCGCACCTCGGTAGAACGCAAACGGTGAGCTGAGCATGCGGCCGTAGCGGATCGGCACGAGGCTTTGCACCCGGCTGACCGCCTGCTCCTCCAGCAGCGTGACCGGGTCGGGGCGGGCGCCGGCCGCCGGAAGCGCGGCGTGGCTGGATCGCGGTACGGTTCCCCGGGCCGCCTTGCCCGCGTTCAGCCGCTCCTCCACCGATTCGTGCCGGAGACTGGTGCCGAACTTATGGTGCCCACCCAGTGCCTGTTCCTCGGCCTTGTCGATCGTGCTCATGGTGTCCGCCTCCGGCGTCGATCGTCGCGTTCCGCCAATCGTAGGAGAACCGGACGCCGGCTCACGCCGAGGCGATCAGCACCTGCTCGTAGAACTCGCCGCCGCGCCGGCCGGTGCGGCGGTTCACATGTCGTCTGCGGCTGTCCACCAGAGTCAGTCCGGCGGCATCGAGGATGTCGCCGTACAGGTCGCGGGAATCGTCGATCACGATCACGAACACTCCGCCTGGGCGGGTGTGGGCGCGGGCATGGGCGAACACGGCGGTCATGTCGGTCACGTAGTCGTCCACCACGCGCCGGGAGAGGCCCTTGGCGGCCGCACCGATCTCGTCGCTGCGGTGGTCGCTCAGCCCGAGCAGCTCAAACGCATAGCGATGCTGTTCGTGATAATCGATCCGGCCCGGGTAGGGCGGGGAGGTGATCACTCCGTCAAACCGCAGCCCGCGGTAGTCGGCCGAGCGGGCATCGGCGTGAAGCACGGTCGCGGGCGCGTCGGATCGAATCCGGGCATAGTCCTTGACCCGGCGCACGGTATCGAGGCTGTAGCGCCGCAGGAACTTGAGCGCCTCTGAGGTCGGGTGACAGGTGCGCTTGTGCTTATGGCAGTGGTAGTCGGCGGTCACCGGCGCGCGCGGGAACTCGAGATCGTGGTGTGCGGTCATCCGCGCCGAGCGGGCCGCTCGAGACAACACGACGGCCATCAGGTCACGAGACTCGGGGTAGCTGTCCAGGAGATCTCGATACAGCATCAGTTCGGTGATCGCGCGCGGCGCATACCAGGTCGAGAGGTACGACCCCGGGTCGGTGGGCGGGGCGATCGATTCAGTCTCGGCCCGATGTTCCAGGGCGGCCAGGGCGTCGCGCAGGTCGTGTTCGACCACGAACGGGTTGTGGACGCCGCTTTTGACGCGGCTGAGCAGCACGTTGAAGGCCGAGATGTCGACCCCGACGCTGCCGCACCCGTACACGCTGGCCTCGACCAGGGTGGTGCCGCTACCCGCGAACGGGTCGAGCACCAGCTCTCCGGCAGTGAAGTGCCGCTGCAGAAACACCTCCACCAGCTGGGGCACGTACTTCCCCAGATAGGGGTGCAGCCGGTGCACGTGTTTGGTGCGTTCGCGTTCGGGTAGCTCCGCTTCCGCCCATGAGATCTCCGGATCGACGTCGGTTTCTCGCAGCGCTCGCGCGATCTCGGATTGGGTCGCCATCGGGCCTCGACCATAGCCGTGGCCGCGGACAGCCGACACCGCCAATTGGCAATCACTCGCACCGCCAATTGGCGCTCGGTCAGGACTGGGGGACGGGCACGATCGATGCCCGCGCCCGCGCGATCTTGACTGCCGAGGTGAGCGTGGGAAGGTCGTAGGCGCCGTCGTGGCGAAGGCCGTTGATGAAGAACGTGGGAGTGCCCGAGACGCCGCTGAGATCGGCTGAGTCGACGTCCTCCGAGATCCGCCCGGCGCCGGCGTGGGTGCGCAGGTCTTCCCGGAACCGGTCCATGTCGAGCTCCAAAACGCCGGCGTAGCGCAACAGGTCGCGCACCTTGAGGCCACCCTGGTGATCGAGCAGCATGTCGTGCATCTCCCAGAACTTTCCTTGATCAGCGGCGGCCTCGGCGGCCTCGGCCGCGAGCTGGGCGTTGGGATGCACGTCGGTCAGCGGCAGATGCCGCCACACATACCGGGCGTCGCCGAAGTCGGCCAGCAGGTCGCGCACCACGGCCTCGGCTTGGCCGCAGTAGGGGCACTCGAAGTCGCCATATTCGACCACGGTCACCGGCGCGTGGGTGGGGCCGCGGATGTGATCGCGTTCGGGATCGACCTCGGCGGCGAGGTCGATGATCACGTCCGCCGATCCCAGCAGCGCTCGGATGCGAAGCCGCTTGGGCAAAAGCGCGGTGGCACGAAACACGACCCAGGTGATCACCGAAGCGGTCAGGGCGGCGGTCAGCACACCCAGCTTGGCCTGCTCCAAGTCAGTGCCGGTGAACACCAGCGTCGCGATCAGGATCGAGACGGTGAAGCCGATTCCCGCGATCGTGCCGCCTCCTGCGACGGCCGCCCAGCCCACCGGCGGTCGCAGCCGGCCCTTGCTGACGAATGTCACCAGCCACGCCGTGCCGGCGATCCCGACCGGCTTTCCCACGACGTAGCCGATCACGATTCCCAGCGTGATCGGTGAGGTGAACGCGTCGGTGAGGAAGCTCCAGCTGAGCACGATGCCGGCGTTTGCCAGTGCAAACAGCGGCACGATGGCGTAACTCGTCCACGGGTGGAACATCTGCTGCAGGCGCACGTTGGGCGAGATCGCAGACTTCACCCCGGCGGTGGCGGAGGCCGCAAGCTCCGCGGTGGGCTGCTCGCGGAACTCCCGGAACAGGTCGCTGGCGTGCTCCAGGTCGACGCGGGCGGCCGGATAGGCGGTCACGATCAGCCCCATCACAAGGCCCACCACCACCGGGTCGACGCCGGATTTCTCCATCGCAATCCAGGCGCGCGCCGCCGAGCAGCACGTACAGCACGCCGTAGCGGATTCCGGCAAGCCGCGCGAACAGTGCCAGCGCCAGCACCGCCACCGCCATCAATAGCTCGGCGGTCTGGATGTGTTCGGCGTAGACGACAGCGATCACCGCCAGCGCCACCATGTCGTCCACGATCACCACCGTCAGCATGAAGGCCTGCAGGCGGTCGGGGAAGTGCGGCCCGACCAGGGCGAGCATGCCCAGGGCAAAGGCGGTGTCGGTGGACATGGCGGTGCCCCAGCCGTCAGCCGAGCCCTGGCCGGCGTTGAAGGCGAGATAGATCGCGACCGGCACCAGGATGCCGCCCAGCCCGGCCAGCGCCGGCAACGCCACCCGCCGTCGCTCACGCAGCTCGCCCATGTCGAACTCGCGCCGGGCCTCGAGTCCGACCACGAAGAAGAAGAACGCCATCAGGCCGGCATTGACCCACTCCCTCAGGTCAAGTGTGATCCCGTGGTCGCCGACCGCGATCGCAAGCTCAGCACTCCAAAGCCGGTTGTACGACGACGCATCGATATTGACCCAGACCAACGCGGCCACCGTCGCCGCCAGCAGGATCGCAGCGCTGCCGGTTTCGGTCGACAGGAAGTCGCGCAGCGGGGTCGGCACGTTGCGCGCCCAGGCGGTGGTGCCCGCAAGTGTGTGCGACGTGGCTGATTCCGACATGTGAGCATTATGCAGATAGCCTGCCCCGATGATCCCGGCGACCGTTCTGCGCAGGCGCATCGAGGGCGAGGCTCCCACGGTCACGAACATGGAGCTGTTCTTCGACCTGGTGTACGTGTTTGCGTTCACACAGCTCTCCCACACGCTGCTGCATCACCTGACTGCGCGGGGAGCGGTGGAGACGCTGGTGCTGTTCCTGGCGGTGTGGTGGGCGTGGAACTACACCGCCTGGGCGACCAACTGGATCGACCCCGAGCAGCCGCCGGTGCGGGTGCTGATGGTCGGGCTGATGCTGACCAGCCTGATCATGTCGGCCGCGATCCCGGAGGCGTTCACGACCCGCGCGCTGGTGTTTGCGCTCGCCTACGTCGCGATCCAGCTGGCGCGCAGCGGTTTCATGGTGGTTGCCCTGCGGGGACAGCTGATGGGCCGAAACTACGCCCAGCTGCTGGCCTGGTCGGGCATTGCCGGAGTGTTCTGGGTGGCGGGGGCGATGGTCGAGGGGGACGCTCGGCTGGTGCTGTGGATCGTGGCGCTTGCCATCGACCTGTCGGCGCCGCTGCACGGCTTCTGGCTACCGCGGCTGGGCAGCACCCCCCTGACCGACTGGACGCTGGCCGGCGGGCACCTGGCGGAGCGCTGTCAGCTGGTGCTCTTGATCGCACTGGGCGAATCGATCCTGGCGGCCGGCGCCACCTTCAGCGAGCTGGCCGAGGTGAGCGCCTCGATGGTGATCGCATTTTCGGTGGGCTTTGTCCAGACCGTGTCGTTTTGGATGCTCTACTTCGCCCGCCATGCCGAGGCGGCGGCGCGGACGATCTCCAGTTCACTCGACCCGGCTCGGATCGGCCGGGCCGGATACGCCTACGGGCACGCCGTGATGGTCGGCGGCGTGATCGTGTCGGCGGTCGGCATCGATCTCGCAATCGCCGACCCCACCGCGACCTCCACCGCCACCACCGCCGCGGTGATGCTGGGCGGCCCGGCGATCTACGTCGCCGGAAATGCGCTGTTCAAGTTCGCCCTGATCGGGCGGGTGCCGCGTGACCGCGTGATCGCGCTGGTGGTGCTGGCGGCGCTGGCTGCGACGGCCGGGTCGGCCGGGTTGCTCGAGCTGATCGCCGCCGCCACCGCGGTCACCGTCGGCCTGGCTGTGGCCAACGCCCGGGAGCAGCTGGACGAGCCCGACCTGGACGCTATTTGAGTGTTGCCGTGAGCGAGATCTCGACGTTGCCACGTAAGGCATTCGAGACCGGGCAGCCCTGCTCACCTTCCGCGGCCAGACGGGCGAACTCGGCCTGATCGAGGCCGGGCACCACTCCTTCGACGGACACCGCCATCGACGTGATCCCCTCGCCGGGTACGAACGTGCACACCGTGTCAACTGCGAGCGACTCCGGAGGCGAGCCGGCGCCGGCCAAGGCGTTGGAGAAGGCCATCGCATAACAGGCGGCGTGGGCGGCTGCAATCAGCTCCTCGGGACTGGTCGTACCCGCCGACCGCTCGGTGCGAGACGCCCACGTCACCGGAAGGTCGCCGAACACCCCGCTTGCAACTCCGACCGTGCCGCCACCCTCGGTGAGGCTGCCTTGCCACTGTGCATGTGCTTTGGAATCTGCCATCAGGCCCCCTTCGATTTTTCGCGGAAGCGTAGCTACGCGGTGGGGCTCGACTGATGGTCGCTGAAGCGCTGCTGGCGGTCGCGGCTGTAGCCCTTCCCAGAAGGGATCGGCTCGAGGCTCGAGAACCGTCCGGGACCGACCGGCGTGGCTCCTGAGGTGTAGACGGCCTCGGCGGCCTTGGCCTGGTAGATCTCGTGGTAGAAGCCGAGTCCCTGACCCTCGTGGTCGACCAGCCATTTCCACCACAATGAGTGCGGCTGGCGGCGTGCCCAGCGGTCGAGGTCGGCGTAGGAGCGCCAGTACACCATCACCAGGCCGCCCTCCTCGCTCTGCAGCATGCGGGTGTGCAGCAGGCCGTCCTCGGCCGAGCTCGAGAGGGCCTCCACCAGTTGCTCTTGGATCCCCGATTCCTCGTACAGCCGACCACCCTCTTCGGTGAGCACCTGGAGGCCGAAGATGCCGACGCACAGGTCTGGGTGCTCCCATACCCGGGCTGCGTAGGTGCTGTGGGTGGGTGCATCTGCCATGGGCGGAACTCTATGGCGACCACGCATGTGAATCAACGAACCGTCGCGCAGCCGTTACCATGGTGGAAGTGATGGCTGAGAAAACACCAAGAAGCGGCAAGGCGTCCAAGGGGTTCTCGGACGACGAGCGAGCGGCGATGAAGGAGCGTGCCCGAGAGCTGAAGGCGGCCACGGGTAAAGCCGACGGAGCCCGCGACGTGCTCGCGAAGATCGCCGAGATGCCGGAACCGGATCGGGGCATGGCTGAGCGCCTCCACGCCATCATCACAGCCGCTGCGCCGCAGCTCTCGCCGAGAACCTGGTATGGGATGCCCGCGTATGCCAAGGACGGCAAGGTCGTCTGCTTCTTCCAAAGCGCGAGCAAGTTCAAAACGAGGTACGCAACGCTCGGCTTCAGCGACAAGGCGAATCTCGACGACGGCGCCATGTGGCCGACCGCCTTCGCGCTGAGTGAGCTGACCGCCGCCGAAGAGGCAAAGATCACCGCTCTGGTACAGCGCGCGGTGAGTTGACTTTAGGACAGGCGCATCGACGAGCGCACCGAGTCACACCCGGCTAGCGTCGTCTTCTCGTCGGCTTGGTCGGTCCACTGGCAGGTCACGTTGATGATCGCCTGGGGCGTGAAGATCAGGATCTTGCGGGCACTTCCGGTGCCGCCGTCCGGCAGGGGCACGTCGTTGATGTCGAACACGAATGCCGGGCTGTTTCCGACCAGGGCGGCGCTGACAGACTCGACCGACATCCCCAGCCGCTTCAGCTGCTGTGCATACTCCATCCCCAGGGCGTGGGGGTCGGCCGTGCCGCGAGCGCTCGAGGCCACGTAGATCAGGCCGGAGCCGCGCGCGATCGCCGAGCGGTACCGCGTCTTGGCTGAGACGCTGCCCACCGTGAACCGCGAGATGCTGTGCCAGTGCGCCGGCACCCGGTAGCTGTATGGCCCGCCGGCGGGTGCGATGCGGGAGCCTGCCGCGGCCGTCGCCCCGCTGAGCAGTTCGGTGGACGGGCCGGAGTCACTGAAGTTGTGTGAGCCGCAACCGGCGGTGGCGAGCACCGCGAGGATCGCCAGGAGGATGCGCATCGAGCCATCATAGGGAGGGGCGGGTGGATAGGATCGCAGCATGGATCTCGCCGGCGTCCGCTCCTGGTATGAACGCTCACTCGCGCGCGAGATCGTCGACGAGCTGGTGCGGATCGAGGTCGTCGACCGCGCGCTGGCGCTTGCATCCAAGCTGTTTGTGGCGGTGATCCCGCTCAGCATCATCCTCAGCGCCACCGTGCCGGGCTCGGAAGGGTTCGGCGAGAACCTGATCTCGCGGTTCAGCCTGACCGGTGCCGGAGCCGCTGCAACGCGGTCGCTCTTCGCCACCCGCGGCGCCGTTCGCGGGGCGGTCAGCATCATCGGCCTGGTGATCGTCTTCTACTCGATCTTCAGCTTCACCCGGGGGCTGCAGCGGGTGTATATCGACATCTGGGGGCTGACCCCGCAGAAGTTCGAGGCGATGCTGCGTCGCGCCACCTGGATCCTGGGTTTTGTGGTGTACACGTCAGTGCTGACACCGATCCAGGACTACGACCGTGATCACCACATCCCCTACATGTACGCCACCGGCGTGCTCGTGCTGGGAACGGTGTTTTGGATCTGGACGCCCTACATCCTGCTGGGTCGTAGGATCGCGTGGCAGCGGCTGCTGCCGACCGGGCTGATCACCTCCGCCGGCATCGCCATCTACACGATCGGCTCTGCGCTGTATCTGCCCACGATCTTCACCCACAATGCCGAGCGCTACGGCCTGATCGGGATCGCGTTCGGGCTGGTCACGTGGCTGTTTGCCTACGCCGGCGTGGTGATCGCATGCGCCGTGGTGGCGCACAGCTGGGACGTCCACCACAACCCGGAGGGTGAATAACGGTGCCAGGCACCGTTATTCACGGGAACCTTTTTGGGTGGGGGGCGGTCTATGAGGCATGAAACCGTTCCTGATCCTGATGCTGGTGGCGGCCGTGGCGACCGGTTGTGGCCAGGCTGCTGCGGCTGGCACCGGCACTCCCGACGCGCCGACGTCTCACACCGTTGATCCCAGTCAGCCTCCCGCCACCGGCGGAGGCGCAAGCTGGGTGACTCCCGTGCCCGGCGACGGTCGCTCCAACCCCGTCAATCCGATCGCGATCCACACCCGGTTGAGCCACGGCAGAGGCGTTGCGGTTGTGACCTGGTGGGGCGGCGTCGCACCCTGCTACGTGTTGCGCAGCGTGCGGGTTGCCCACCACGGCACCACCATCCGGATCGCCGTGCGCGAAGGTAGCGGTGTGCCGACTGGAACCGCGTGCATCGAGATGGCCCAGCTCAAGCGCACCCGCGTCGACCTGGGACATTTGGCGCCGGGACGCTACACCGTGATCGCCGGATCGGTGCGCTCACACCTCGTCGTCTCCGGGTAGCGCGTCAGTCCGCCACGGCCTCGACCAGCAGGTCGATCGTGGCCCGTGTCAACGGCCGCTCAACGCATTCGGCGACCCGATCAGCGCTGTGGTCGCGGTCGGCCTGGGAGGCGTTCGGGTCGAGCCAGTCCACACATGAGATCTCGGTGATGTGCCCCAGCTGCGCAATCGCCATCGAAAAGCTGCCGCGGCCGGTGACGCGGCCCGGTCCGCCGGCCGCCACGTAGGCGCGGTGCAGGGCGCGTGCCCGGGCAGCGTCGAGCCCGGCGAACTCGAACAGGGCGTTTGCCAG
The DNA here is from genome assembly GCA_963729195.1 of uncultured Actinomycetes bacterium. Classification (GTDB taxonomy): domain Bacteria; phylum Actinomycetota; class Thermoleophilia; order Gaiellales; family JAICJC01; genus CAVPTL01. Next base: position 8,053 of record CAVSNF010000016.1, on the reverse strand, counting down.
CTCGTGAGACGGATCGGCGGCGCCGCAGTTGTCCCAGTCGATCACACACAGCTCCCCGGCGGCGGTGCTGCGCAGGTTGTCGGCCCACAGGTCGCGATGGCAGGTGCGCAACTCCTTAGCAGGCTCCAGCAGACCTTCGAGTGCCACCAGCTCGTCCCTGATCGAAGCGAACTCGCCGGCGAATGGAGCTTCCTCCGCCGCCAGCGCGTCGACCAGCTCGTCCCAGCGGTGAGCGCCGATCGCGTCGGTGTACCAAGAATCCTCCCCACGGGCACCCGCGAACTCGACGGTGTGTAGCCGCGCCAGCATCGCGCCCACCGCCGCGGGATCAAGGCCGGGGTCGGGGTCACGCAGATCGACCCACTCGTACGCTCGTACCTGGGTGTCGGCCACTGCCGCGATCACGTCTCCCGCAGACGTCCTCACCGCCCTGGGCGTGGGTACCCCGGCAGCGTGGGCGGCCGCCTGAAAGTCGGCGTCCTCGCGTACTTCATCCTCGGTCTGTGGTTCGAACGGCTCGCGCACCGCCCAGGTGCCGGAGGACGTCACCAGCCGCCAGATCTGGCCCTGTTCCCCGCGGGCCAGCGGCCCTTCCAGCGACTCGGGGTGGCCCAACCTGAACTGATCGGCGATGGCCGCGGCGTGGTGGGGTTTGAGCACCGGTTGAGCCTACTCACATCTCAAGTACAAACTCGTCCCGTCAGCCGCCGCGGTGGTAGCGCTGCTCTTCCTCCACGGTGCGCTCCGCGGTCGGCATTGCCTCCAGGCGCCCGTCGGGGATCGGCTCGCCGCTTTCGATGGAGACGCCGTAGGTGCCGTCGGCCAGCCGCCCCTCGGCCCGCTCGACCGCCTCGAGTTCGCGGCGCAGGTCGCCGATGCGGCCGTGGTCGATCTCGGTCTGGTGGAGGTCGGGCTCGTCGGCGTCGGGGTCGGAGAGCTCGCGGAGCTCACCCTCGATTCGGGATCTGAGCTGTTCGAGGAGCTGGGCTGCGCGCTCGTTCTCCATCTCAATCTCACTTTCGCATCGGGGCTTCTCCGGGCAGTGAGTCTAGATGGTTTATTTCGGATTGGCGTGTTGCCTGGGCGAGCGAGAACCGAGCTGGGGCAGGACGCAGGGAGCATTCGTGCCTGGAAGGCACAGGTGCGACCGAGGACGAACCCCGGCGACGGTTCGCAGCCGCAGCGAAGATCCGCCGGTGCAGTCACAGACTGCAACCGGCGGACAGCGGCCAGGTGCGCGCCAATTCGGAATAACCCATCTGAGATGGTCGCCCGCGCGTCACGGGAGGCCCCGAATCTCCCGGGGCCCCCCGTGCCCGATCAGCTCTGCAGCGACGACCCGGTTTCGAGCAAGGTCTTGAGGTCGCTGAGGATCCAGGCCCAGCCGCCGCCGGCCTGCTCGTCCTGGCCGGAGATCATGCTCGCGGTCAGCGGTGCATCGGTGACGTCGTGAACCACCGTCAGCTTCGTCAGGCCTTCCGCCACCTGGGTGATCTCCCAGGTCAGGCGGGTGACCGGCTCGGCGGCGGTCTCGGGGCCGAACAGGGCGTGCCACGTCTGCACCAGCCGCGTGGGCGGATCGGACTCGATCACCTCGCCGTCGATGATCACGTCAGGGGAGCCGAACTCCTTCATCGCCTCGCTCGAGTACGCGCGGTAGGCGCCCCCGGGGCGCAGGTCGTACTCAAACGGCGCCTTGTAGCCGTACTTGTCCGACCACTCGCGGCTGGTGATCGCTTCCCAGATCTTCTCGGGGGTGGCTTTGATCCACACCTGGAAGACGTGGGTGGTTGTTTCGGTTGTGGTGCTCATCCGCTCTCCTCCAACTCCTGTTTGAGGTCGAGGAGCGCCGACACGCGGCGCTCCGTGTACTTGTCGATCCAGCGGTCGTGAACCAGCCGGATCGGGACCGGGTTGAGGTAGTGCCGTTTCTCCCGGCCAGACCTGCGGGCGACGATCAGGTCAGCGGCTTCAAGCACGCGCAGGTGCTTCATCACGCCGAAGCGCGTCATCTCCAGCTCTGACTCCAGCTCCGTGAGCGTACGGCCGTCACGCGCGAATAGCAGGTCGAGCAGGAAGCGGCGGGTCGGATCGGCGAGTGCCTTGAACACGAGATCGTCGTCGGCCATACCGATGAATATAGGTGACCATATGGTCACATGTCAAGTTCGATGGTTCCAGAGCTGGGCCCATTGGTACGGATCGAGGTCGCGAGCGCTCGCGCCCGGCTGGGCGATGCGGGCGACCACGCGGCCCGGGACGATGGCGCGCATACCGTGCCTAAAGCCACGGGCAACGAACCTGCGATAGGCCGGCAGCGCGCTCGGCTCGATCAAGGGATGTGCGCGGCGCTGAAACACCAGCACTCCGGCGTCCACGCTGGGCGGTGGCTCGAACGCGCTGGGCGGCAGCCGACGGGAGATGCTGGGCTGGTACGACGCTCCCCACACGACACTGTTCATCGTGCTGGGCCAGGGGATCCCGCGCTTTCGGGCAACGCCCCACTGGACGATCACATCGGCCCGGAGCAGGGGCAAAGCCGGATCGTCGAGCAGGTGATGGAGCAGGTCGTTGGTGCGGCTGAACGGCAGATTGGCGACCACCCGGAACGGCTCGCGCGGCATGGGCACCTCGGCGGCGTCGGCTTCGATTACATCCACGTTGGGCCAGCGGCCGCGCAGCGCCCCAGCAAGTCGTGGGTCGAGCTCGATCGCCACCACCCGGGCTGCCACCCGGGCCAGGTGCGCCGTCAGCCGGCCGTTGCCCGCGCCGACATCGACCACGACGTCGCCTGAGCGCAGACCGGCGTCGCGCACGAGTTCGGCAGCGTACGGCGGGCGGAGAAAGTGCTGGCTATGGGCGCGCGGGGGCGACGCGCTGCGAGCGCGCCGGCCTGCCACGGAAGAAGCGGGTCGTGGTCATCCCCGAGAGCTTATCGTGTCCTACAGCACGTGAAACACATTCTCCGGGTCGTACTCGCGCTTGACCCGCAACAGCCGTTCCTGATTGGGGCCGAACGCTGAAGCGGCGGCGTTCGCGTCGTCATCCTCGGACAGGTAGTTGAGATACCGGCGCGACCCCAGCCCCGGCGCCAGCGCGTCCATTGTTTCGCGCGTCCAGTCCACGTTCGCGGCGTTCTGCTGACGGTCCGTCCACACCGACGTGATCAGCAGGTTGTGGCCGGGTAGTCGATGCGGGAAGGCTGTGGCCTCGACCGGCACGCGGGTGGCGGCACCGTGGAAGTGCTCGAACACCAGCGCAGTCGAGGGTGATGGGCAGGCCTCGAACCTCGCGATGGCCGTGTCGATGAACCCGTCGGAGAGGTCTTTCACGAACGTCGACTTCCAGTAGTTCAGCGACCCCTTGGGATAGGCCGCATCCAGCAGCTGGTTGATGGCGGGATACGGCATCGGGCCGACCGCGGCCATCACCGGCTCGCCGAACTCGAGCGCCGGCCGGAGATCGCGCTGGGCCTGATGCTCGTCACCACAGTGGCAGACAACCAAGGCCGCCAGCTTCGTTCCGGAGCCGTCGGGGGCATGCACGACGCCGCACACCAGCCCGAGTTCGTCGGGGGCGTCGATGGTGAACTCTCGGTAGAAGCGCAGTAGATCGGCGGCGGCTGCCAGAGGAAACGCGAGCAGCCCGCCGGTGATCAGCGGCCCGATCGGGTGCAACTGAAACTCGAACGAGGTGACGACGCCGAAGCTGCCACCGCCTCCGCGAAGCGCCCAGTGCAGATCGTGGTGCTCGCCGGCGTCGGCGGTGATCGGCCGGCCGTCGGCCGTGACCACGTCGGCCGAGATCAGGTTGTCGCAGGCCAATCCGAACTTTGGCATCAGCCACCCCAGGCCGCCTCCCAGCGTGAGGCCGGAGATGCCTGTGGTCGACACCGTGCCGCCCGTGACCGCCAGGCCGTGCAGCTGAGTCTCGCGGTTCAACTCGGCCCAGGTCACCCCGGGCTCGACCCGGGCAGTGCGTGCCACCGGGTCGACATGGATGCCGCGCATCTCGGAGAGGTCGATCATGACCGCGCCGTCGCGCACACAGTGCCCGGCCACCCCGTGCCCTCCGCCGCGCACCGAAATCTCAAAGCCGTTGGCGCGCGCGGCGGCAACGGCGGCCACGACGTCCGCGGCCCCACGGCAGCGAGCGATCAGGGCCGGTTTGCGGTCGATCATGCCGTTGTAGACACGGCGGACGTCGTCGTAGTCCGCATCGCCCGGGCTAACGACGGTGCCCGAAAACCCCTCCAGCTCAGCCAGCATGCCCTCTTCCACAGCGACAGTCATGGGTCCCCCGATCGGTGGAATGCGAACGTGGCGATTGACTCTAGTGCAAGCCGAGAAGCTGCGCTTGGACGCGGTTTTGGCCGACGACGTGTTCCTTGCGCTGGTACAGCCGAAGCGCGGATTCGAGATCGGCGCGGCCGCGGTCACGAACCCCCAGCTGCCCAAGGATCGCTGCCCGATCGCACAACGCCTCAGCATGAAACTCCAGCAGCTCAGTCGCCTCCGCAGTCGCCACGGCGAGATCCGCGTGGCGAACGGCCGCGGCCGGCGATTGGCTCGCGGCGTGTGCCAGAGCCTGGACGCGGTTCCACTTGATCACCCATTCTGCGTCGTACTGGGCGCGGGGCTGGTCACACACCCGCACCGCCTCGGTGAACCGGCCCAGCGCGCACAGCGCCAGCCCTCGATCGACCACAGCGGTGGAAAGAAACCACGCGTCGCCCATCGCCGTAAACGCCTGCTGGGCGCGCGCGAACTCCCGCTCGGCGGCCTCGGGGCGGTCGTCCAAAAGATCGACGTCCCCGCAGGTGAGGCTGAGGATCCCGGCCCACTCGACGTTCCCCATCTCAGCCAAGGCATCGCGCCCGCCCCTGGCCGTCTCGCGGCCCTCGGCGATGCGGCCCTGCATGGCCTGAACGTGCCCGATGCCGTCCATGATCGAGGCTTGGGCGGCACGGTTTTGGGCGACGGACGCGCGCAGCTGCCACAGTTGCCGCTCGGCCTTTGACGCGGGTTCCGACCCGATCGCCAGGCCACCGCCGACATATCCGCAGATACGTACGACGACGCTGTCCACAGCGGTCGGGAGCGCGGGGATGAGCTTGTCGAAGCCGGACATCCGCCCCTGCATCCACTCCACATCGAAGCGAAGCACCAACGCCCCGGCAACGGCTGCGTCGGCTCCGCGCCGCGACAGCTCCTCGATCGCTCGATCCACCTCGGACAGCACATCTGGGAGCGGCCGTGCGCTGGGATCGGCGTACAGGCGCACGCGTGAGCGGGTCATGGTCAACTCCGACTCCACCCGGGTATCGCCGGCGGCTCGGGCTGTCGCGATCGCCTCGGTCAGAAACGGCTCCGCCGTCACCATGTCGGTGTCAGCCAGCACCTCCCCGAGCAGTGGCAGCAGCGTGACTCGTTGTGGATCGGCCGCGGGCAGCAGATCAGCGGCTCGTTTCAGCAGCGTGCCGGCCGCCGGCAGGTCGGCTCGCCCGTTTGCCCGCCGGCCCGCCGTTGCGAGCAACGCTGAGGCCCGGCGGGCGAGTGTGGACGCGTGTTCGTCCGGTGGGCCGAGTTCCAACCCCACCGTGTAGGCCCGCTCCAGGTGGAATCCCACCAGCTCATCGCCGCCGCCGCGCTGCTCCAGCCACTCGGCCAGCTGCTCGTGCAGCCGTGCCCGTTCGGCCTTCGACAGCCGTGCATACGCCGCGTCGTGGATCAGGGCGTGAGCGAACTGGAATCCCGGCTCCCCGGGGATGTCGGGGGTATCCGAACGGATCAGCTCGCGCCGGATCAGATCTTGGAGCCTCTCCAGTACCTCGCCCAACGGCTCGTTGCGCTCGGCGGCCAACGCCCCCGCATGGAACCGCTCGCCTTCGACCGACGCGCATTCCAACAGCGCCCGCTGGATTGGGTCGAGCGCTTCCAGGCGAGCCGACAGCAGTGCCTGGAGCTTGGGAGGGATGACGGACGAGGCACCCAGCTCCTGGTCGTCGAGCATCGCCAGCAACTGCTCCACGAACAGCGGCACGCCCTGGGCCGACGCGGTGATGCGGGCGAGCAGCTCGGGTGCAATAGGACGGCCGTTGAGGCGGTCAGCAACCAGACGCTCCACCTCATCCGGCGCCAACGCTTCCAACAGAATCGTGACCGCGTTGATCTTGCCCCCGGCCCAGGTTGGGCGTAGATCCAGGATCTCGGGCCGGGCCAGGCACAGCAGCAGCACCGGTCGTTCTCGCACCCACTCGGCCAGGTAGTCGATCATGTCCAGGAGTGTCGGCTCGGCCCAGTGGATGTTCTCGAACACCAGCACCAGTGGCTGCGGGTCTGCCAGCGTCTCGAACAGCCTGCGGGTCGCCCAGAACGACTCGTCGCCGGCGCCCTTGACCTCATCGCGGCCAATCACGTCGGCCACCCGGCCGGCGATGGCGTCACCGTCGGGGATGTCGGAAAGAATTTGCCGAAGGCCCGCAGAAATATCGTCGCCGGTGGCCTGGCGCACCATCTCGGCGACCGGCAGGTAGGTGATGCCCTCACCGTACGACGGACACTGGCCGACGAGCACCGTGGCCTGTCCGCGCAACGAGTTGGAGATCTCGTGGGCCAGCCGGGACTTGCCGATCCCGGGCAGTCCCAGCACCGTGACCAGGCCGCTTCGGCGTTCGGTGACGGACCGATCGAACGCCTGCCGCACCAGTCCGAGTTCGCGTTCGCGGCCGACCAGGGGCAGCCCGAAACGGCGCTCGGCGGGCGCGGGGGCGATGTCCACCGCACGCACGCTCCAGGCGCCGACCGGCGCCTGCTTGCCCTTCAGGTCGAGTGCGTCGACCGGCTCGGCGGTGATCGCCTGGGAGACCAGTCGGTGGGTCTCTGAGCCGATCAGGATCTCACCGGGACCGGCCGCTTGCTCCAAGCGGGCGGCGGTGTTCATGACATCTCCAAGCACCGTCTCATCACCGGTACCCACCACCACCTCACCGGTGGAGATGCCGATCCGGGTCTCGAGTTCGACATCCCACTCGGCCAGCAGGGTGCGATTGAGCTCGGCCAATCGGGTGTGCATCTCCGCCGCGGCCCGTACAGCGCGAAGAGCGTCGTCCTCGTGCAGCTGGGGGACGCCGAACACCGCCACCACGGCGTCGCCGATGAACTTCTCGACCCGTCCGCCGTGACCTTCCACCGCCACTCGCATCTCGTCGAAGTAGCGGCCCATCACCCTGCGCAGCGCCTCGGGATCGAGCCGCTCCCCGAGCGGTGTCGATCCGACCACGTCGCAGAAGACCGCGGTTACGACCTTTCGGACTTCACGCGCGGGCTCGGCCACGGCGATCAGCGGCGCCGCGCACGAGTTGCAAAAGCGCGCCCCCTCGGGATTCTCCTGCTCACAGGTTGTGCAGACCGCCACGAGTGCGAGTCTACGCCGCGGTGGGGCCGACCTCGGCTTTCAGCCAGTCCATCAGCGGCGCGGTCTGCTCGAACAGCTCGAGAATCCGGGACTTCACTGCCGGGGTCGCGAGCCACGGTTCGGGTTGCCACTGCTTCCAGGCGATCAGCCCCTTGAACCGCAGCAGTTCGATGCGAGGGTGATCGAGCGGGTAGCCGCGCGGCGCGTTCTTGAGTGGGTCGGTGCCCGAGACGTCGATTCCGGCATCCTCGATCGCTGCGACCACGTCCGTCAGGCGGTTTCCGCTGTGGTCGGCATCCACCGCCGTCCGGTAGCGAGCGAGCTGATCCGACGCGAGGTGGTAGTACCCGCAGCCCGCTCCCAGCCCGCGGGCAGAGATCTGGATGTAGCCGTCACCCACCCGTGCTCCCAGCGCGGTGCGGTAGGGACTCTTGTCCTTGGTGAAACGGATGTCGCGGTAGGGCCGCATGACTTTCCCGGGGCCCAACTGCGGTTCCAGCTCCGCGACCAATGCCAGCATGGGGGCGTTGACCTGATCGTCGAACGTCGGTCGGTGCGCCGTCCAGTACGCCTTGGAGTTGTCGGCTTCCAGCCCGGCGTAGAACTCCAGCGCCTCGTCCGTCCAACCCTGAAACTG
>CAVSNF010000015.1:0-7549 GCA_963729195.1 uncultured Actinomycetes bacterium | reverse complement strand
ATACGATCGTCGTGACCGGACGGAATCTCCGCCTCTCACAAGCGCTCAAACAAGACTCGTCGCTTGGCGTGGTAACAATCCTTGGGTTTGCCGACCGTCTTTCCGAACTCATGGCCGCGAGCGATGTCCTGATCCAAAACGCTGGCGGATTGACCTGCTTGGAGGCGTTTGGTGCAGGTCTTCCGGTGGTCATGTTCGAGCCGCTGGCCGGCCATGGCGAGGACAACAGCCGCCTCATGGCTCGCGCCGGTCTGGTCGCGACCGTAGCGGCGCGACAGCATTGCAACACACGATCGCATCCGACGATTTTTGGGAGAGGCAAGCCCCGGCGCTGGTGATTCGAGCCAGCCAGCTCTTCGCCCGACCGCGAGCCGAGGCGATCCGCGCGTGCTACCTTAGACTGGGCCGTGGATGCCGCTCATCCTGGGATGGTTCGCGGGTCAGAGCGACTACCTGATCGACCTCGGCGAGTAGGTCGTGATTGAGGCTTGGAAGCTCCACTTCGGTCTTCTGTGCCCTAGGTGACTCCGGTTCACTAACGAAGCGGCTGGTGGCGACCTTGACATGCCATGCCACACCGGCCAAGCCGCCGCGCCCGGTCGGCCCCCACCACACCCAGTCGATGAGACGTACGACTCCCAACACCCCCACGCCCTTCACTCTGCAAGGCGCATCAGTTCGTGGATGTCCACATACCCGATCCGGCCGATCAGCTCCGAAGTAACCAGGTCTGCCAGGGAGGTAGATCGTCGCACGTCGCTTGTGAATAATCCGTGAGACCAATCCGAACCGCACCAGCACCACACCGCAAGGAGAGATACGCTCATTGACTGGGTGTCGTGTGAACCGGCCATAGCGGCCTGGCGGGCCTCGCGACTATATTCCGAACCCCGCGACTATCGCGATTTCGAACCCGCAGCTAGCGCGTGAACTGGGCATAGCGCCAGCGATGGATCCCATGTACGTGCTTGAAGTCGCCGCCTGCGAGCAGGCGGGTGCGTGTAGCGCGGACGGCGTAGACGCCCCACTTGCTGTCGGCGGTTGGGTTCCACGGTCCGAGCGCGCCGGTCGAAGCGCTGACGCTCATCAGGCGGGCGCGCGGGATCGGCTGTGCGCAGACCCACGGTGTACCACCGCCGGCGCTGGTTTGACAGGCGTTGGCGAAGTGTCCGCCTGCGAACACCACTCCGCGTGAGTACGCGATCGCTTGGAAGTCGCCGTCGGCCCACCGTTGCCACAGCGACGTGCCGGCCTGGTTGAATGCCTCTAGGTGGCCGCCGGTGCCGCCGGTCGCGGCGAACACCCTGCCGCCGCCGATGGCGACGCTCCACACCCGCGCGTCGGGATGCGAGCGCCAGGCGCGCCGTTTGCCGGTTGACACGCTGAACGGTTGCAGGTAGCCGGCGGCTTGGCCGTTTGCGGTGGTGAAGTCGCCGCCGGCGTAGATCACTCCGACCGCCGGATCGACTGTGAGGGCGTGCACCGAAGAGTTCACCGAGGGTCGCCAACCGGCGACGATCGTTCCGGACTGGCCCGAGACCGCTGCTAGGTGTCCGCGGGGCCGGTGGTTCACGCTCGTGAACGCGCCTGCCAGGAACACTCGCCCGTGGTTGACGGCGATCGCCTGCACGCTTGCGTTTGCGGATGCGTTCCAGCCGGCCGTCAATCGCCCGGTCGAGCGAGAGATCGATGCGATGTGATTGCGGCTCTTACCTCCGGCGCGGGTAAACGCACCGCCGACCAGCAGCCGACCACCGTTGGCGCTCACCGCAAGCACCGGCCGGTTGGTGCCGGGATGCCACGAGAGGGGGGCGCCGGTGACGATGTTGATGGCTGCTAGGTGGGCGCGCGCTACATATCGGGAGCCGTTCGGCGAGATCATCCGGGTGAACGAGCCGCCGAGATAGGCGGTGGTACCCACCACCGCGATCGCCGAGACTCGCCCATTGGCTTGCCAGGCACGCGTCTGGGGTGCGTTGGCAACCGCCGCATGCGCCGTCGCCGGAAACGCCAGCATCATGCCAAACACCGCCGAGCAGAGGCCGGTGACTACCTGAGTGAACGATGGAGCGAATCGGAGCACGAGCTGCAATGTAGGCCTCTGCCTGTGAACCCCTCGTGAGAAGTGACGGATGGCGGTAGGGGCGTTCGATCTGCTGGGCATGGCCACTTGGTCGCGACTTTGCCGTTGCCAACGACGACTAACACGGCGGTGTTTGGCGTGTCTACATGACCCCGTGAAGCCACGCTCTCTCAGTGAGCGCCCGCCGGCAGGGACAGGGAGCTCAGCTTGAGGGGAGTGGCGGCGTGCGGGAATGCTCACATGCACGGGCTGGTTCCAGCCGTCAAAGGTCGCGTCGATCTTCACATCGAACCCGGTGATGCCCATCGCGCGCTTCACCATTGCATGAGGAGTTGTCACCTGCAACTCGAGGCTGATGGATGTCGGTAGGTGTGTGTGGCTGTCCACCGAGACCGATCCGTGCGCCACATCGATGGCGTTCCCCAGCGCTCCGATTTCACGCGCCGGCGGCGAGTGCCGCCCGGCCGCGAGCGACTCGACGGCGGCGACCAGATTGGCGGTATCGAGATCGGCCGAGAAGGTGCGAATGCCGCCGCTCGTTGACTGGGTCATGTCGGTCAGAAACGTCAGCGGGTTCAGGCGGCTGAACCCGCGGGCGGCGGCCGTCGCCTCCTTTGCGTTCCCCGTGGACAGCATCCGTTTGCTGTGTGGGAGCGCGTTGGGAGTGACCGTGTACGACTTCCACCCGTGACCGAGCAGTGCGGGCAGCTTGATGTAGACGGTGCGGCCACCGGCGGAGCGCAGCTCGCCGTTCAGCGGGAACAGACTGTTCTGCAACGTAAAGCTCGCCTCGAGCACACCGGAATGCCCGGACTTGGCGGCGCTGCCGGAGATATCAACGGTTGTCGGCTTCCCGGTGAGTGCCGAGGCCGAGGCGGCTGACCCGCTCGGCATTGCCGCTCACGCTCAGAGTTACGGTGGCGTGGAAGGCCACCGAGTGAACATGCGAGAGCGCCTCGGCCGACGCCCGCAACTGCTGCCGGGCTCGCGGGCTTCTGACTCGCATCCGCGTTCGCACAGCCAGCGGCGACCAGTGCCACTATCAAGATTCCTGAGATCCATGTGACCGCGCTCTTCATGGAGTTCAGCCTACCCACGCACGCCGCGATCGGAAACGGTCGCGGGAATGACATTCGGCGATCCGAGGTCAGCCAAAAGTCGTAGGGCTCGTCACCGCGGCGAGGGCCGCACCAGTCCGATGTCATAGGCGAACACGACCAGCTGGACGCGATCGCGCATACCGAGCTTGGCGAGGATCCGCCCAACATGGGTCTTGACGGTGGCCTCGGTCAGAAACAGCGCGGCGGCGATCTCACTGTTGGAGCGGCCGTGGGCCACCTCCAGGAGCACCTCGCGTTCGCGCGGCGTGAGCGCCTCCAGGTGGGGCTCGGGGTTTGGCTCGTCCTCGGAGTCGTCCAACAGCCGATGGGCGTAGGTGTCGAGCAGCCGCCTGGTCACGCTTGGAGCAACCACAGCGTCGCCGCTTGCCACGGCTCGTATCCCTGAGAGCAGATCGTTTGGGAGTGCGTCCTTCAACAGAAACCCGCTTGCTCCCACGCGCAGCGCTGCGTAGGCGTATTCGTCCAGGTCAAACGTCGTCAGTATCAGCACGCGTGACGGCAGTCCCTGCTCGACGATCTGGCGGGTCGCCTCGATCCCATCCATGCCGGGCATGCGGACGTCCATCAGCACGACGTCGGGTGTGAGCTGTGCTGCGAGCTCGAGCGCCTCGCGGCCGTCGGCGGCCTCACCCACCACCGACATGTCGGCCTGCGATTCCAACACCATGCGAAACCCCAACCGCAAGAGCGGCTGGTCGTCGGCCAGCAGAACGGTCACGCTCATATGGGATCTTGGTGCAGCGGTTCGACGTGGAGCCGCGCCTGCACCCTCCAGCCGCCGGTTGGTGCCGGGCCGGCGTCTACGGTTCCCCCGAACACGGCGGCTCGCTGGCGCATGCCGGAGAGACCGCGGCCGCCGTCTGAGCCAAGTGTCGTATCGGCGCCGTCGTCGGTGACATCGAGGTCGATGGTGCCGTTTACGCAGTGGACGCGAACGTTGGCGGTGACGTCTGATCCGGCATGTTTGAGCGTGTTTGTGAGCGCCTCCTGCACGATCCGATACGCAGCCAGCTGCACTCCGCGAGGGAGTCTTGCTGGATCGCCATCGATCTCCAGGCCGACCGAAACCCCGGTCGTGCGCACCTGGTCGACCAGCTGAGTGAGCTCACCGATGCCGGGCTGGGGCGTTCGCAATCCCGGGTCGTCGTCCTCCAAGACACCGAGCAGCCGCCGCATCTCCGAGAGTGCCTCGCGTCCCGTTCGAGAGACCTTCTGCATCGCGGCTTTGGCCTGGTCGGGGGACTCCTGCGCGGCGAACACCGCGCCGTCGGCGAGTGCGACTACGACTGTGAGGTTGTGCGCGACGATGTCGTGCATCTCCCGGGCGATTCTCGAACGCTCGGCTGCGGCCGCCAAGCGACCCTGCTGATCTCGCTCCAACTCCAGCCGAGCTGCTCGCTCCTGGAGCGATGCCAGCAGTGCGCGGCGGTTCTGAACGCTGATCCCAAGCAACGTCGCAGCGACCACCATCGCGGAGAGCCCGATGAAGAACGGCAGGGCGGGGTCAGCCCACCGAACGGCCGCGAGCAGCGCGCCGACCTCCGCCACCCCGACAGCTGCCGCTGTCTGACGGCGCGGCAGTACGGCCGCGACCGTGTAGAGCGATACCAGCAATGCCAGGTCAGCGCCCAGCCGAACGTCGAGCGCCCACTGCACCAAGGCCACCGCCGCGATTGTGCAGAACACCGCCCGCGGATACCGGCGGCGCAACACCAGCGGCGCGCACAGCGCACGGTGAGCACGATTGCTTGAGGCTGGCGCGCGTCCACAAGGCTCGGGATGCCAAGCACGCCAACACCGAGAGCGATCGCAGCGTCGACCAGCATCGGCCTGGCGCGGGACCACCGCTGAATCAACTCAATGCGTGTTTCCGCCACACCAATCATGGTACGACCACCGAGCGTTCACGTGTCGCGGCGCACCAGCAGCACAGCGGCCACTGCGACGGCAATCGCGGTGTAAGCGCAGAACGTGCCGAAGCCGGCCCAGGGTGAGAGTGTGTGTGGCTGGACCTGGATCGCCATGATCGCCTCACCGGCACTCGATGGCAGGTAGGGATTGATGGAATCACCCCAGCTGTTCGGCAGGATCGCGGCGATCCCAGGCAAGACAAACAGCACGCCCGCCAATGTCGCGATGCCACCCGCGGTGTTGCGCACCAGGGCACCCAGCGCGACTCCCAGAAGGCCGACCACGGTCAGAAACAGCGCGGCACCGACAACAGCCCGAGCGACGTGCGGTGCGCCAAACGTCGTCTGCACGTGGTGTTGGGTGAGGATCGCCTGCGAGCCGAAAAACGAGATCAACGCGCACGGGAGCATCAGCGCCAAAGTGACACCGCCGAAGGTGAGCATCTTGGCCCAAAGCACAGGCAACCGCCGTGGCACCGCTGTAAAGCTCGAGCGGATCATCCCGGTTGAGTACTCACCACTGATAACAAGCACGCCGAGAACCCCGATCGCGAGTTGCGCAAAATGAAACCCGCCAACGGCGACGTCCATGGGGTTGAACGTGCGGCGATCACCAGGGCTCATAGAACTCCAGTGGGCCATCTGCACCGCCGCGACCAGGATCCCAAGGCCAGCCATCGCGATCACCGCAACCAGAAGCGACCAGCGAGTCGAACGAAGCGACCACAACTTCGTCCACTCCGACCTGATCACCCGAAGCTGCGTGACGTGACCCACGACCATCTGTCGTGGCGGGGGCGCGACACCCGTGACGCTCATGCCGAGGCCCCCACAGCGGCGCCATGGGGGGTGACGCGACTGCCCTCGTACTCGGTGACCTTTTGGGTCATGTGCATGAACGCATCTTCCAGCGAGACCTCCTGCGCCGTCAGCTCATACAGCGCCACCCCCCGCTCAAGCGCCATGTCTCCAATCTCCTCGCCGGTCATTCCATACACCTCCAGCGCACCGCCGTCTCGGCTTTGCACCCGCGCGCCCTCGGCGGTGAGTGCCTCCCCAAGCCGCACATCGTCCGATGAGCGCACCCGCACGGAAGCATCACTCGAAGCGTTTCGGACAAACTCGCCCACGGTTGTGTCGGCAATCAGTTGGCCGCGGCCGACCACAACCAGGCGCTCAGCGGTGAGCGCCATCTCGTTCATCAGATGGGAGGAGACGAACACCGTGCGGCCTTCCGCAGCCAACCCTTTCAAGAGGTGACGAATCCAGCGGATACCTTCAGGATCCAACCCGTTGGACGGCTCATCCAAGATCAGCGTGGCGGGATCACCGAGCAGCGCAGCAGCAACACCAAGGCGCTGCCCCATTCCCAGAGAAAACCCGCCGACGCGTTTCCTTGCAACCGACTCCAACCCAACCAGCCCGATCACCTCATCCACGCGTTTCTTGCCGATGCCATGCGTCTGGGCCTGCGCCAAGAGATGGTTATACGCGCTGCGCCCAGTGTGGATCGCCCGCGCCTCCAAAAGCGCGCCCACCTCGTGCAACGGCGCCCGAAGCTCCCGGTAGTGCTTTCCGTTCACCGTCGCCGAGCCCGCGTTTGGCCGGTCAAGCCCCAAAATAAGGCGCATCGTAGTTGACTTACCAGCACCATTAGGGCCGACGAAGCCGGTCACGATCCCCGGTTTCACCGTGAACGTGAGGTCGTCCACCGCAACCCGATCACCATACTGCTTGGACACGTTTTGCACGTCGATCACGCATGCACCTCTCTCGAATCTACCTTTACCGATCGTAGGCACAGCGCCGCAAAAACGAAACGGTCTCAAGAACGATCTTCACGCATGTCGTGTCCACCTAAAGACGTACATCGGTGGTGTCGCTGGTGTTAGCCGGTCGCAGCTTCGACCCTGCGACGTCGCCGCAGTAGCCACAAGCCCGCCAGAACCACCACAGCGGCCACGATCAGGTAGTTGAGATACCCCAGGCGATGCTCCCATTCCTGTCTTCTTCACATCCGGACGACCATCCGACCCGGCCATCGCAAGTGCGTGCCCGAGAACCGCTTCGTGAGGGTGAGCGCCGCGCCGCTGTCGGTGCTCGTAAAGGCGCGGCCCAATCACCGGAAACCGGCCGGGTGGGCCGTTTCTCCTAGGCGGGGAGCGGGAACCACCCGACCGGCCCCAAGGCGGCGCAAAGCCGGTCGGGCGGTCCATCCGGCCTACGGATCATCACCAGACCGCCCGACCAGCCAACCACTGATGGTCGCGCGAAGGCGACCGGCGTGTGAGACCATCACCACGCCGGGATCCCCTTCGGGGGTGTGGCGCGACTGCCCGGCACCGCGGCCGGGTAGCCGGGGCTCACCTGATGGGCTGGTAGCGGGCCGCCACCCGGCCGCACCACACCGCGTCGCCTATCATTGGCGTGATCAT
>CAVSNF010000014.1:0-29773 GCA_963729195.1 uncultured Actinomycetes bacterium | reverse complement strand
CGACCGCGCGAATCGTCACCAGGTTGTCGGCGATCTCGGGGACTTCGAGTTCGAACAGCTGGCGGATGAGATCGTCGGAGCGGCGTGAGAGCACCACCTGGGGCCCCTTGCCTTCGCTTCGCACCTCGATGATCACGGCCTTGATCCGGCTGCCCTGCTCGTACCGCTCTCCCGGCACCTTCTCCGAGCCGGGCAGGATCGCCTCCATCCGGCCGAGATCGACGAATGCGTAGCGGGAGTCGTCCTGCTGGACGATGCCGGTCACGATCTCGCCCACGCGGTCGTGGTACTCGTCATACATCATTGAGCGCTCGGCCTCGTTGATGCGCTGCTTCAACACCTGCTTGGCGGTCTGGCCCGCGATCCGGCTGAAGTTCGCCGGAGTGACGTCAACCATCACGTCGGGGCTGAAGAACGTCCACTCGATTTCGGGCTCCGGTTCGGCGTGCTCGTCTCCCTGGTGACCGTCGGTGGTGACCACGTCGGCGGGCGCCAGCGCGAACTCGCGGTGATGCGGATGGGCTTCGAGGTAGGCCTCCCAGGCGTCCGGCTGCACCGACCACACGGTGTAGTCGCCGGAATCGCGATCGATGTCGACGCGCACGGGATGGCGGGCGTCGGGCATCTTGCGATATGCCGCCTGCAGGGCGTCCTCGATCGCAGGCAGCAGCGTGCCCGGCTCGATGCCCTTTTCCTTTTCCACCAGCTTGACGCCCTCAAGAATCTCTTTGTTCACGGTCGACCTCCCACTGGGTCGTACACCAGGTGGCTGCGATCGATTTCGGAGTACGCGATGCGTACCGCCGAGCCGTCCTGGTCAAGCTCAACATGCGTGTCGCCAGCAGCCAAAAGGCGGCCTTTGAACCGGCGCCTGCCCTCCGTCGCCTCCACCAGTTCGATTGCAACTGTCTGTCCCTGTACCTTCTGGAAGTGCGCCGGCCTGGTCAGCGGCCGGTCGAGTCCCGGTGACGAGACTTCGAGTGCAAACTTCTCACGCACCGTGGCCAGCTCACGACTCACACGCTGGCACAGCTCGATGTCGACGCCACCCTGCTCGCGGTCGATGTAGACGCGCACCACACCCGAGGATGGGCCCTCTGTGCGCACGACTTCGACCTCCGGCATCTGAGCCGAGAGGGTTCGTTCGATCTCGCGCTGAAGCTGTTCTGCGCTGGTTGCTGCCACTACCCACCACCATCGAGTCGTGGGCGAAAAAAGAGGCGGGTTCACACCCACCTCGTTCACCGCCTCGAAATCTTCTTACGAAACCCGTACTCTAGCAGGCGATGTATGGACACGACACCGGCCGGACCGTGTGCGCGCACTGATTCAGCGGGTCACAAATGCCGCCGTGGATACGGGTGGAGAACGGCTCGGGGCGATCGATTGCGGGCTGCTGGTGTTGATCGCCGCCGGCCCCGACGACGGGCCCAAGGACGCCGCCTGGATGGCGGGCAAGGTCGCCCGCCTGCGCATCTTCTCCGACGCCGCCGGCAAGATGAACCTGGCACTGGCCGACGTCGGCGGGTCGGTCTTGTGCGTGTCTCAGTTCACGCTCTACGGCGATACCTCCCGGGGCAATCGGCCCAGCTTCATCGGCGCCGCCCCTCCGCAGCTGGGAGAGCAGCTGGTGGAGGCATTCGTGCGCGAGCTGCGGGCGCTGGGAGTCGAGGTCGAGTGCGGCCGGTTCGGCGCCGACATGCAGGTCACGCTGACCAACGACGGCCCGGTCACAATCTGGATCGACTCCGCCGCTCGGGGTGAATAATTGGTGCCTGGCACCAATTATTCCCTCAGGTTGTCGACGGCTTGTTGGTAGTAGTCGACGGAGGGTCGCAGCAACACCGCCAGCTTGTAGTGGCCCAGCGCCGTGGAGGTGTCCCCCAGCCGCTCGAGACAGCGCCCCAGGCAGTAGTGCGCATAGTCGTTGGCCGGAGCCGACTCGAGGATGTACTCAAACTCGGCGGCGGCCTCGCGATAGCGGTGGATGCGGATGTAGGCCACGCCCAGTGCCTCGCGGATCGAGGCCTTGTCGGGCTCCCGTCGCCGGGCCTTCTCCAGCGGCACGGTGGCCTGCGCGGGGTGGCCCTCGGAAAGGAGCCGGCGACCTTGCTGAAACAGCTCGTAGGTGTCCAACGGCTAGTCCAGGCTTGTGATTTGCGCAAGTGCCGAGCGCAGGCGCAACGCACCGGTAAACCGGTCGCGCAGTGACAGCTGCTTGCGAATTCTGCGCTTGATGGCACGCAGCTCCCCACGCAACTCCCGGCCGGCCGGCTCGGCCTGCCGCACAGGCGCGTACCGGGCCCGGCTGGCGTTGGCGGCAAAGGCTGAGGCATCCACCCCGAACACGCTCTTGATCTCGCCCGAGAGATCCTCGAACGTCCGCTCGGGTGAGTCCTTGATGCCCTGGTCGCCGACGAAGGTCGCGAGTTCGCGGTAAGCGGCCGCGGCCTGTGCCCGCGGGCCGCGACGCAGGTACCGCCATCGCACCGCCCCGAACTTGACCAGCGCCATCAGCACGATCAGTGCCAATGCGAGCACTGCCGCGGCGGTGATGAAGCCGAAGCTGTGCCCGGAGGACGTCCTCAGCGTCCCGTTGATCGCCGTTGCGCCGGTGTCGTGATGACCGGCGGCTCCGGGCCGTGCCTTGCCGGTCGTTGCCACGCCTTGCTTCAAGATCCCGGCCTTCGGCAGAGACGTGAGTCGCTGCCCACCGGGACCGGCCGTCCCCGCCTTCTGCAGAGCGAGCAGAAACTTCGCGTTGGAGCTGGACGCTCCGCCGGGCAGGTGTCGGCTGGGGGTGGGCTCGAACGGTTGCCATCCGTACCCGGGGAAGTAGGCCTCGACCCAGGAATGGGCGTCGCGATCGGTGACCACGTAGGGGTCGGTCACCCCGGGACCCTTGACCCCGGTGGTGAAGCCGACCGGGACGCGCGCGGGGATGCCGTGCAGGCGCAGCACCAGCGCCATCGCTCCAGAGAACATCTGACAGTAGCCGTGATGCCCGGTCAGCATGAACTGGGCCAGCACCGGTGACTTGTCCGAGAACTTGGGGTCGAGGTCATACACGAACGGCCTGTCCCGGAAATACGCCTCGACGTCGAACGCGGCCGACCACTCGTTGGTCTCGGTGGCGGCCTGCGAGCGTCTCCACACCTGATCGGCGGCCTTGACCAGGGCCGGGTCGACCCCCGCCGTATCATCGGGGCTTGCGGTCTGGGGCCACGAGGGGATCACGTGCCCGCCGATCGAGAGATCGCGCTGCACCAGTCGGGGGAAGGTGTGCCCGGCGTCCTGCAAGTCCTTGCGCGACGGGTTGGGGACGTACACAAGCGACGAGTACGTCGTGTTTCGCGCCAGGTCGTGATCGGCTTCGGCGGTGGTATCCGTGTTCAGTGTGAACGGCGTGTTCGGCGGTCCCGACCATCGCAGCGGCTGGGCGGCGCTGACCAGGTGGCTGTCGGCCAGCGCGAGCACCTTCACCCGCACGATCATGGTGTGTTGACCGGGATGATCCGCGTCGGGCGGAAGCGCAAGCGGCGGCACGGTGACCGATCCGTCGTGCACAGGAGAAAGTCCCTGTGTGATCGGATAGGAACTCTCCATCCAGGCGCCGTGGCTGAAGGTCTCGAGCGTCGCGACCTTCCAATAGGTCGCATGTGGAGCCCAGACGTTCAGGACAGCCGTGGGCTTACCTCTCCAGTGCAGAGGCTTGTAGGACTGATCCCACACGTAGCTGAGATCGCGCGGCGGCGCACTCGACGCCAGCGGGTTCCACGTGTGCCAGCTCATGAATGCGGCTTTGTTTACGCCTGGCAGCGCAGAGACGATCAGACCGAGCACGACCACCGCGGTGCCCACCGCCCAGGCTTGACTCGACCCACCGCCGCTCAGCGGTCGCCGCGGCACCAGCCGCAGCGTGATCAGCGCCGCGGCCAGGAACCAGGCCGCTCGCACCAGCGCGTGGTCGAGGTTGAGCACCGTGGAGGGAAACGCGAACAGCACCAGGGCAAGGGCGATCGAGATCAACGTCAGGCGGCGCAGCACCACCGTCCAGGCGAGCGTGGCGACCAGCGCCATGAACAACAGCCGAGCGTCACTGTCGACGGCGCGGAACCGCCCGTAGTCGAACGGGGTGGTGGCGTTGAACCAGTCGTGGACGCCGTGGTTGATCCAGATCACTGCGGCGGCCGGGTAGCGGTGAGGGCCGGAATCGCCCGGCCAGAGGCTGGTGGTCATGCCGACGGCTGCAACCAGACAGACGGCCAAGGTGGCCAGCCCCACCAGGCGGCCGAACAGCTGCGCTGCCAGCGTCGGGGTGACGGCGATCGCAATCATTAGCAGCATCTCGAGCAGGGGAATCTGCGGCGACTCGATTCGCGCCCAGTGCCACGCCCCCACCGAGACCAGCGCTGCCAGTGCCAGCCAGGGGCCGTATGCCGGAGCGCGGTCACGCATGGGCGACCGCCCGGTGGTGCGGCGCTGACAGTGCCTGGCCAAGATCATCGCCCGCACGGACGCGGATCACCGCCACCCCCGAGGAGCTCAGGCGCAGTGCCGCCGACTCGGCCGATGTGACCATGCCGCCGGCGCCGAATGTGGCCGCGTCGACCCACACCACCGCCACGTCGCGCCGTGCCCCGGCGAGTTGCAACAACCGCTCCGCCAAAGCCGGTGACATCACCGATGTGACCACGTACACGCGGGCCGCGTCGACTGCGTCGCCGCCGCTGATGGCGTCTCCCAGAGTGACGTGCATCGGCCGCGTGGCGGTTGCCTTGACGACGGCCAGCGCCGCCATGGCGGTGCCGAGGTCGTCGGAGCCCGTGCCCAGCCGCACTCTCAGCCGATCGCTGCCCTGGATCACCAGCGAGCAGCGCTGACCGCCCTCGGCGAGCCGGTGCAGCACCGATGCGGCGGCCCGCACCTGGACATCGAAGCTGGTGTCGCCGAGGCGGCCGACCTGGCCGGACGCGTCGGCGTCGAGCAGCACCGCCGCCTCGTCTCGCGGGGAATCCTCGAGTTCCTTGACCATCAGCCGCCGGCGCCGCGCGGTCGACCGCCAATGCACTCGTCTCAGGCTCTCGCCATGCTGGTAGTCGCGGATCGAATGCAGGTCATATCCAGAAGCTCGGTGCAGCAGCATCCGAGCGGCATCTCCCCCGCCCGCTCCGGCATCGGTGAAGAGGCTGTCCAGCTGGTACACGCGGGGATACACCAGTACCGCGTCGGTGCGATCGACGGGAATCGCCGCGCGTGCCAGACCGAACGGATCCGACAGCACCAGCTGCGCTCTGTGCAGCCGGTAGCGGCCACGGGGTGCGCCCTCCAGCCGGTGGTTGCCGCGCAACCGATGTCCGACCCGCACCAGTTCAGCCCTCAGCTCGAGATCATCGCCGAGATGGTCGATCAGCGTTGCCCGGGCCGGTAGCGGGCCGGCTTCAGGGCGGACTTCCAGGCCGATCACCACGGTCGTGCCCTCCACCAGTTCATGCTGGGCGAGGGTGCGCCGCATCCGCACCGGGCGGGTGAACGTGCGCACCCACACCAACGCCACCAGTGGCGCCACCATCAGCCCGACCGCGATCGGGAACATCACGTCGGTGCCGAACCCCCAGGCAGCCAGATACAGCCCGATGGCGGCCACCAAGGTGCGCTTGCCGGTGCGAGTCAGCACGTCGCCTGGCTCATACCGGTACCGGTGTGCGGTCGACCGCCTCCAGCACGATGTCCGCCGATACCACCCCGGCGGTTCGCGACTCGGCCGCCAGGATCACACGGTGCGAGAGCACGTCAACGGCCACGTCCTTGACGTCGGAGGGGATCACGTAGTCGCGTCCCCGCAGCGCGGCGTAGGCCTTGGCCACCCGCAGCAGTGAGATGCCGGCGCGGGGGCTGGCGCCCAGCGCGAGCCGGGCGTCACCGCGGGTGTGGCGCAGGATGGCCACCACGTAGCGATGCAGGCTGTCCTCGACAAAGACATCCTTCACGGCAGCGATGGCGGCCTCGATCTCGGGGGCGGTGGTGACTGCCTCCAACGCCTCCAGCGGCTCACCGGCAGCGTGCTCGGAGAGCATCGTGGCCTCCTCCGCGGGGCCGGGATAGCCCAGCGTCAGCAGCATCGTGAAGCGGTCGAGCTGGGCTTCGGGCAACGGGAATGTGCCCTCGTATTCGATCGGGTTCTGGGTGGCGATCACCATGAACGGGCGCGCCAGCGGGTGGGTGTGGCCGTCCACCGTCACCTGCGCTTCCTGCATGCACTCCAAAAGCGCTGACTGGGTTTTGGGTGACGCGCGATTGATCTCGTCGACCAGCACCAGGTTTGCAAACACCGGGCCGGGTTTGAACTCGAACTCGTCGCCCTGGAGGTTGAAGACGCTCACACCGGTGATGTCCGACGGAAGCAGATCCGGCGTGGCCTGGACGCGGGCGAATTCGCAGTCGAGTGATCGCGCGATCGACTTGGCCAGCATCGTCTTGCCGACTCCGGGAAAGTCCTCGATGATGATGTGCCCCTCGCACAGGAGCGCCAGCACGCAGCGTTCCAGCAGCGCTGCGGGGGCATGGATGACCTGCGAGACGTTCTCGATCACGCGCCGCGCAGTGTCACCGGCGGCTGTGATCGCCGCCGCCGAGCCCTCACGATTGACTTCCGGTGCATCCACGATTCGTCCTTCCTGGAAGGTGTCGTCGGTTATACGGCCGCACCCATGCTTCTGGATCGCACGAGCGCATCCCAGATTGCACAAGCACAGGCCTGCTTGGAGCGCCGGCTGACGTGTTGCTCGCCGTCGGCGGTGACCAGTGTGACCTCGTTGGTGTCCACGTCAAAGCCGATGTCGCTGCGGCTGACATCGTTCATCACGATCATGTCCGCGCCCTTGCGGTCGAGCTTGGCGCGGGCTCGGTCGACTCCGCCGGGGCCGTGCTCGGCCGCGAACCCGACCAGCATCCGCCCAGGCCGGCGAGCCTCGCCCAGCCGCGCCAGGATGTCGGTGGTGGGTTCCAGCTCAACCGTCCACCGCTCCCCGCTCTTTGTGCGCTTGCCGTCTGTCGGCGCCACCGGCCGGTAGTCGGCCACGGCCGCAGCCATCACCACGATGTCGGCCGAGGCCGCCTCAGCGAGCGTTATCTGCTCCAGGTCAGACGCCGATTCGGCGTGCACCACGCGCATCCGAGCTGCGGGCGCAACTGCGCCGCCGCTTCGGATCAGCGTCACCTCTGCTCCCCGGCGAGCGGCCTCATCAGCAACCGCCGCTCCCATGCGACCGCTGGAGCGGTTGCCCAGGTAGCGAACCGCGTCGAGCGCCTCTCGAGTGCCGCCTGCGGTCACCAGCACCCGCACGCCGGAAAGACTCGAGCCGGCCTCCAGCCGATTCTGCACTGCCATCGCGATCTGGTCGGGCTCGGCCATTCGCCCGACGCCGATCTCGCCCTCGGCGGTATCGCCATGCTCTGGTCCCACGAACTCCACGCCGCGCTGCACGAGCGTCATGCGATTCTGCTGGGTCGCGTCAGCCGTCCACATGCGGGGGTTCATCGCCGGGGCCGCCACCACCGGTCCGGCGAACGCAAGCGCAGTTGCGGTGAGCACGTTGGAGGCCTCGCCGTGGGCGAGCCGCGCCATTGTGGTGGCCGTCAGCGGGGCGATGCAGAGCAGCTCGGCCTCACCGGACGCGTCCAGATGCGGAAAGAGCGCGTCGGCGTCGTCGGTCAGCACCGGCCGCCGAGACAGGGCCGCAAACGTGGTCGGTCCGACGAACCGCCGCGACTCAGGCGTCTGAATCACCTGCACCTCGTGGCCGGATCCCACCAGCAGTCGCACCAGCTCACAGGTCTTATAGGCCGCGATGCCGCCGCACACCCCCACGATGATCATGCACGTAGTGTGCATCAACCCGCCGCTCGGCGCGAGTCAGATCACGGGCGCGCCGGCTGCGCTAGCGTGCGCCGATGCTGATCGCCCAGCTCACCGACCTGCACATCGCCGACGGCCCTCAGGGCGAGCTGGCGGCCTGGGGAGCGGCCCGCGCGGTCGAACGGGTAAACGCGTTGCGGCCGGCACCGGCGGCGGTGGTTATCACCGGCGACGTCACAGATGACGGCTCCCCGGAGTCATACCGGCTGGCGGCCGCCATCCTGGCCGACCTGACCGCGCCGGTCTACGTGATTCCCGGAAATCACGACGATCGAGCCGGCCTGCGTGCCGCCTTTGGCGCGAACGGTGGCGGGGCCTATTGCCAGCAGGTGGTCGACCTGGGCGCGGTGGCCGTGGTGATGTGTGACTCGGTGCTACTGGGCACGGACGCCGGCGCGCTCGATGACGGGCGGCTGGAATGGATCGACGACCGGCTCACGGAGCTCGGCCAGACTCCCACCGTGGTGGCGATCCACCATCCCCCGATCGTGACCGGAATTGCGCTGATGGACGAGATCGGGCTGGCTGACATTCCCAGCTTCGCCGAGATGGTGGCGCGTCACGGGCACGTGCGCGGCGTGATCGCCGGCCACGTCCACCGCAGCATCACCGGACGGGTGGCGCACGCGCCGGTGGTCGTGTGCCCCAGCACCCTGGCCCAGCTGCGGCTGGATCTCAACGGGCGTGAAACGCTGGCATTCGTCGACGAGCCGCAGGCGTTCGCGATCCATCGGATCGACGCGGACGGCGGGCTGGTATCTCACGTTCAGCCGACCGCGCCCTCTCACGTGATCTAGGTGAATAACGGTGCCAGGCACCGTTATTCACCGGTACTCACGGCGTCAGATCTGGGACTTGCCGACGATCAGCTTGCCCTCGGCGATCTCCTCGAGCGCCATCGTCAGGAAGTTCTTGGAGCGCGACTCGACCAGCGGCGGCGGGAAGTTCTCGAAGCTGCCCTCGCCCAGCTGGTGGTGGTAGTCGTTGATCTGGCGGGTGCGCTTGGCCGCGGCAATCACGAGCGCGTACTTCGAGTCGGCGTGCTCGAGCAGGGTGTCAATCTTGGGGTAGATCATGTTCGGGGCTCCTCGGTTGCAATCTCGGTCCGCATGATGGAGACAAGCTCCTGTGCGGCGGTATCAGCGTCACTGTTCACGATCACGTGGTCGAACATCGATTGTGATTCAAGTTCGTGCCGTGCGATCTCAAGCCTTGATCGAATCGTCTCCGGCGAGTCGGTGTTGCGACCGGCCAGACGGCGTTCGAGCTCCTCCATGCTCGGCGGTGCAACAAAGACGGTGACCGCATCCGGCATCTGGCGTTTGATCTCCCGCGCCCCCACGACCTCGATCTCGAGCACAACGCTCTGACCGTTCGCGAGTCGCCGTTCGACCTCGCTGCGCAGCGTGCCATAACGATTCCCTACATAGGTTACATGCTCGAGGAACTCGCCAGCGTCAACCCGGGCCTGAAACTCGGAGTCGGACAGGAAGTGGTACTCCACCCCATCCTGTTCCGACGCTCGCCGAGGCCGAGTGGTGGCGGAGGTTGCCACCGCGAACTCGGGGAGCTGCTGCAGCGCCCGTGCGATCAGCGTGCCCTTGCCGACGCCGGACGGGCCGGCGATGACGAACAGCCGAGAACTCACCGACCCACCGAAGCGTCGGTCAGTTCTGCCGGAACATGTCCAGCAACTCGGTGCGCTGACGCTCCGAGAGACCGCCGACGGTCTTGGACTGGCTGATGCGGCATTGCGTCAAGAGACGACCGACTTTGACCCGGCCCAGTCGCGGCACGGCGACCAGCATGTCGTACACCTTGGCGGTGAGCACGTACTCGGGAGGATCTGCGATCACCTGCTCGATGCGGATTCGGCGTTCCTTGAGGTCGCGCTTCAACTGGGCGCGGGCAACGCGGATTTCGTTGGCCCGAGTGAGTGCCTCCATGCGCTGATCGAGTGAGCGGGAGGGGGCCTGGGTCAGAGTTTCGAGCATCATCGTGATGAGCGATTATACAGCCCTTCGCGCCCCGTGCAACCGGGTGCAAACGGCTTGAATACGCCAAATCTCGGTTGCTAACGCTCAAGCTCTAGTAGAGCTTTAGATTCCGGGTTATGGGCTCTTCCAACAAGCTCTGACACGGTTGTCAGTTTGTGTCGTGCCAGCTCGAGGGGGATCTGCCCCAGGATCTCGAGTGGCAGGAAGGGGTTTCCAAACAGCGCCGTGCCGATGCCCACAATGGTCGCCCCTGCAGCGAGATATTCGACCACGTCGGCAGTTGACGCGACCCCTCCCATGCCTGCGACGGGGAGCCCGGTACACTCGAAAACGCGGTGAACCGCGTGCAGCCCGACCGGTTTGATCGCCGGTCCGGACAGCCCGCCCCCGCCGCCGCCGAGTAAAGGTTGCAATGTCTCGCGGTCGAGGGCGATTCCCCGCAAGGTGTTCACGACCACAACACCCGCCGCCCCGCCGTCGGCAGCGGCTTCGGCGATCGCGCCGATGTCGGCCACGTTCGGGGAGAGCTTGACGAGCACCGGCAGGTCGGTCTCGCCGCGGCAACGTTCGACCAGCGCGCGGGTCTCTGCGGCGTCCGTCCCGATCGAGATGCATCCACTCTCCACGTTGGGGCAGGAGACGTTCAGCTCGATCGCCCGCACGCTCGGATTCGCAGCGATGCGGGCGACCACCACCGCGTACTCAAGGGGCGACCACCCACCCACGCTGACGATCAACGGCAGCCCGAGCTCGGCCAGCCGCGGCAGGGTGTGGCCGCAAAAGCTGTCCACTCCCGGATTCGCCAGGCCGATCGAGTTGATCATCCCGCTGGGGGTCTCAGCGATCCGCGGCGGCGGGTTGCCCTCGCGCGGGTTGAGCGTGACCGTCTTGCTGACGAAGGCACCCAGGCCGAGTGTGCCGGCGATCAACGCGTCCAGCGTGCCCGAGCCGTTGATCAGCGGATTGTCCAGCTCGATACCGCAGAACTCGGTTGCGAGTGTGACCGCCGAGGAGTCAGACGAGGACACGGCCGGCCTCCAGCACGGGACCTTCGACACACAGCCGCTTCAGTTCGCCGTCGATGCGAACGGCACACCCGTAGCAGGCCCCGAACCCACACGCCATGGGGGCCTCCATCGCCAACCGGCAGCCGATTCCGCGCTCGGCGCACATGCGCGCCACCGCGTGCAGCATCGGGTCAGGGCCGCAGGCGTACACGGTGGCCGCGGGGTCGAGCACGGCGGCCAGCGGCTCGGTCACCGGCGCGGGATCGAGCACGACCGTGGCAGCCGGGTCGACCAGGGCGGCGCACACGGCGTGCGCCTCGGATCGAAATCCCAGGACGGTGGTCACCGAACGGTTGCCGCCCAGCTGGAGACGCAACCACGGCAGTACCGCCGCGCCGATGCCGCCACCGACCAGGATCGCCGGCCCGGGGGCGGGATCGAAGCCGTGTCCCAGCGGTCCCAGCATCGAAACCTCAGTGGTCGCCGCCAACGCGCGGGTACCCGCGCCTCGCACATCGAGCAGAAAGGCGAGTTCGTTCGCGTTCGCCCACGCCGGTGACAGCGCTCTGGGCAGATACACCGTCGCCGGTTTCGGCTCGGCCGTGAGCATGAAGAACTGCCCCGGCCCGCCGAGGTCGCCGCCGTCGGGCAGGAGCCTCAGCAGCGTGTAGGCGCCGACCGTCTCGACGCTCGAGACCGCCAGCCTACGCGGTTGCAACATCCGTGACCCTGGCGTGAATGTCCTGCAGCGCCAGCGGCGTGACATCTGCGCGGGCCTGCGAGATCGCCTGCACCGCTGCCGAGGCGCCGGCCATCGTGGTGATGCACGGGATTCCGTGCGCGATCGCCGCCGCCCGGATCTCATAGCCATCGACGCGGGCTCCGCGGCCGGCCGGGGTGTTGATCACCAGGCTGATCTCTCGGGCGAGGATCAGGTCGACCACGTTGGGAGAGCCCTCGGTCACCTTCTGCACTGTGCGCACGGGTATCCCAATGCGCTGGAGCGAGCGGGCGGTACCGGAGGTGGCGACCAGCTCGAAGCCGAGTGACTGGAGCAGTGCGCCCAGCATGGTCGATGCCGGCTTGTCGCGGTCACATACCGACAGGAACACCACGCCCGATTCCGGCAGCGGCCTGCCCGCGGCCCGTTCGGCTTTCGAGAACGCCGTGGGGAAGTCAGGTCCGATCCCCATCACCTCGCCGGTCGAGCGCATCTCCGGCCCCAGGGTGGGATCAGCGCCCGAGAACCGCTGGAACGGCAGCACCGCCGCCTTCACGCTGACGTGGTTTCCGCTGACCGGTTCCAACGTCACCTCGAGCCCCAGGGCGGCTCGGCAGGCGGCGTCCACCACGCTCTGGCCGGTTGCCTTGGAGACGAACGGCACCGTCCGCGACGCGCGGGGATTGGCCTCGAGCACGTACACATCCGGCCCCTGCACCGCGAACTGGACATTGATCAGTCCGCGCACGCCCAGTGCCTGGGCGATGGCGGCGGTCTGGCGCTCGATCTCGTGCTCGACCTGCTCGCCCAGAGACAGCGTGGGGATGACACAGGTGGAATCGCCCGAATGCACACCCGCCTCCTCGACATGCTGCATCACCGCCGCCACGATCGTGTGGGTGCCATCGCAGACGGCGTCCACGTCGACCTCGATCGCATCTTCAACGAAGCGGTCGATCAGTGAACCGGGCTGCACCGCGCGCGAGAGCAGCGAGTCGCGGTCGTAACAGATGCGCATCTCGCGGCCCCCGAGCACGTAGGACGGGCGCACGAGCACCGGATAGCCGATGCCGTCGGCCAGATCGGCGGCGTGCTCTGCGTCGCGAGCGATGCCCCAGGCGGGCGCGCGCAGGCCGAGTTCGGCCAGCACCCCCCCGAACCGCTCTCGGTCCTCGGCGATGTCGATGGCAGAGAACGGGGTTCCCAAGATCGGGACGCCGGCCTGTTCCAGCCGGCTTGCCAGCCGCAGCGGAGTCTGCCCGCCGAACATCACCACCACTCCCACCGGCCGCTCGCGTTCGACCACTTCGAGCACATCCTCGACGGTCAGCGGTTCGAAGAACAGCCGATCGGAGGTCTCGGCGTCGGTCGAGACGGTTTCCGGGTTGCAGTTGATCATGAGCGCGTCGTAGCCCAGGTCGCGGAAGGTCGCGACGGCCTGGACGCAGCAGTAGTCGAACTCGATTCCCTGCCCGATCCGGTTGGGGCCGGCGCCCAGGATGATCACGCTTTGCCGCTCCGGGGTGGGCAGCTCGTCCTCGATCTCGTAGGTCGAGTAGAAGTACGGCGCCTGAGCCTCGACCTCGGCGGCGCACGAGTCGACCGCCTTGTATACCGGACGCACCCCCGCCGCGATGCGGGCGTCACGTACCTCTGGCTCCAACCTTCCGACCAGCTCGGCGATGCGGGCATCAGCAAGTCCCAGGCGTTTCAGCACCAACCAGCGGGCGGGTGAGATGTCACTCAACGCGGTGCCGGTGAGCTCCCGCTCGGCGTCTGCGATGGTCGACCACTCATCCACGAACCAGCGATGCACCGATGACTCGTCCGCCAGCGCCGCGGCCGACTCTCCGGCCAGCAGCCGCCCCTGGATGCGATCGAACCGATCCCACTCGCCGGCGTCGACCGGGCCGTCGCGACGGGGCTTCTGATCCAGCTCACGGGAGCGCATGGCCTTGCCCCAAGCCTCGGCGAAGGTGCGTCCGATCCCCATCGCCTCCCCCACCGATTTCATCTGGGTGGTGAGGTGCTGGTCGGCTCCGGGGAACTTTTCGAAGGCGAAACGGGGCAGCTTGACCACCACGTAGTCGAGGGTGGGCTCAAACGCGGCCGGCGTGGTCTTGGTGATGTCGTTGGGGATCTCATCGAGCGTGTACCCGACCGCCAGCTTGGTGGCGACCTTTGCGATCGGATATCCGGTGGCCTTCGAGGCCAGCGCCGAGGAGCGTGAGACTCGGGGATTCATCTCGATCACGACCAGCTCGCCGGTTTCGCGGTTGAGTGCGAACTGCACGTTCGATCCACCGGTCTCGACGCCCACTGCCCGAATCACGGTGGCGGATGCATCGCGCAGCGTCTGGTACTCGCGGTCGGTCAGCGTCTGCGCGGGCGCAACGGTGGCCGAGTCGCCGGTGTGGACACCCATCGGATCGACATTCTCGATCGAGCAGATGATCACCACGTTGTCGTTTCGGTCGCGGATCACCTCCAGCTCGAACTCGCCCCACCCCGCCACCGAGCGCTCCAGCAGCACTTGGGAGATGGGGCTCTCGCGGACTCCGCGGGTGACCGCGTCGTCGAGTTCCTGCGGGGTGGTGGCGAAGCCGCCGCCGTGGCCCCCGAGCGTGAATGCGGGGCGAATCACGACCGGCAGTTGCAGCGCTCCCGAGGCAAGCGCGGCCCGGGCTTCGTCCACCGACGTCGCGATCACGCTGGCGGGCACGCTGAGGCCCACCGAGGCCATCGTCTCGGCGAAGATCTCGCGATCCTCGGCACATTGGATGGCCTTATAGGAGGCGCCGATCAGTTCGATCCCCAGCTCCTCGAGAATCCCTGCCTCCTCGAGCTGAGAGGCCAGGTTGAGAGCGGTCTGACCTCCCAGTGTGGGTAGCAGCGCGTCGGGTCGTTCTCGTTCCAGCACCGAGCGCACCCCGTCCAGGTCGAGCGGCTCCAGATAAGTGCGATCGGCCCAGCCCGGGTCGGTCATGATCGTGGCCGGGTTGGAGTTGATCAGGACCGTGCGGTAGCCCTCGTCTCGCAGCACCCGCAGCGCCTGGGTGCCGGAGTAATCGAACTCGCAGGCCTGACCAATCACGATCGGCCCAGAGCCGATCAGGGCGACCGTCTCGATGTCGTCGCGCCTAGGCAACGGCGTGCTCCGAGACCGCGATCCGGTTCACAAACTGGGTGAGCGCGTGGCGGGCGTCGTGGGGGCCCGGGCTGGCCTCGGGATGGAACTGCATCGAGCTGACATCAACGTCGTGCAGCTCCAGTCCCTCCACGGTGCCGTCGTAGAGCGACACATGGGTGATCTGTCCGGCACCGAAGTCGCAGCTGAACGCTGTGCCCTGGTCGGGGCCGCGGACGGCGAAGCCATGGTTCTGCGCGGTCACCAGCACCTTCCCGGTCTGCAGCGCCAGCACCGGATGGTTGGCGCCGCGGTGGCCGAAGCGAAGCTTGAAGGTCTCCAGTCCCAGCGCCTGTCCCAGCAGTTGGTGGCCCAGACAGATGCCGAAGACCGGCACCGCGCCGATCAGTCCGCGCACCTCGGAGACGCATCCACTCAGCGCCGCGGGGTCGCCGGGGCCGTTCCCGAGCAGCACGCCGTCGGCTTCGAGCGCGAGTACCTGGTCGGTGGTGGCATCCCAGGGCAGCACCGTGACCCGCGCGCCGGCGTCGCGCAGCAGGTTCACGATCGATGACTTCACGCCGTAGTCGAGCACCGCCACGTGTGCCCGCTCGGTCACGGTGGCCTCCAGGGTGATCGCATCCGGCCTCGACACCGACCCGGCCAGCGCCTGGCCGGCCATCTCTGGGGCCGCGCGAATCACCTCCAGCACCTGTGCCGGGTCGTGATTGCCGTTTGCGACCGCTGCCCGCACAGCCCCGCCGTCGCGCAGCCGCCTGGTGATCGCACGGGTGTCGATTCCCTGCACGCCCACCACTCCGTGGCTCTGCAGCCAGTCTGAGAATCCGGGTCGGTTGTTGGGCGTGGAGTTTCGGCCCTCCCGGATCACCACCCCCCGGGCGTGTGGGCGGGTGGATTCGGAGACGTCCTCCTCCACTCCGTAGTTTCCGATCATCGGCTGGGTGAATGTCACCAGTTGGCCGGCGAAGGAGGGGTCGGTGACCACCTCCTGGTAGCCGGTCATGGAGGTGGTGAACACCAGCTCACCAACCGCCACACCCTCGGCCGCGTAGGCCGCGCCGTGGTGGATGGTGCCGTCCTCCAGCATCAGGAACGAGGTCATGAGGCCACCGCCGCGTCGATGGTGCGGTGAGCGACGCTCCCGCCGACGATGGTGAGCGAGCACACGCCTCGCAGGCGCTGCCCGGCGAACGCGCAGTTGAGCGAGCGTGACCGGTAGGGCGGTTCCACCACGAACTCGCTGCCGAAATCCCACACCGCCAGGTTCGCGGGTGATCCCACGCGGATCGTCGGGGCTTCCAGCCCAAACGCCGCGGCCGGACCCGAGGTCATCCGCTCGATCGCCGTTGAGAGGCCGATCAGGCCGGGCTCGACCAGGTGGGTGTACACCGCGGGGAGTGCCGTCTCCAGGCCGATCACGCCGTTGGGGGCCTGCTCCCACGGGACGTCCTTCTCCAGTGTCAGGTGCGGGGCGTGATCGGTGGCGATGCAGTCGAGCGTGCCGTCCACCAGCGCCTCGATCAGCGCTGCCCGGTCGGCCGCGGATCGAAGCGGCGGGTTCATCTTGGCCGATGCCGGGTCGAGTTGGCGAACCGCCTCGTCGGTGAGGCACAGGTGGTGCGGCGAGACCTCCGCGGTAATCTCGATGCCGGAGGCCTTGGCCCGCCGGATCTCGGCCACCGATTCGGCCGCGGAGACGTGACAGATGTGGAGGCCGGTGCCTTCGTAGGCTGCGATCTGAATGTCTCGCCCGATCATGATGCTCTCGGCGATCGACGGATGGCCCTGCAGACCGAGTTCCGCCGATACCTCGCCCTCGTGCATCTGACCGCCGTCTGCCAGCGACATGTCCTCCTCGTGCAATGTCAGCCGCAGGTCGGTGATACGGCTGTACTGGAGCGCGCGCCGCAGCAGTGCGGCCCGCTCCACCGGCCGGCCGTCGTCAGAGAAAGCCGCTGCCCCGGCGTCGGCGAGGGCGCCCATGTCGGTCAGCTCGCGACCTTCCAGGCCGCGGCTGATGGCCACGATGAAGCCGGTGGCGACGGTCGCCTGTGACCGTGCGCGGGCGATCAACCCCTCCAGAATCGGCACTGAGTCCACCACCGGGTCGGTATTGGGCATGGCCAGGATGGCCACAAACCCGCCGGCGGCTGCGGCGTGCGTTCCCGACGCGATGTCTTCCTTGGCCTCCTGACCCGGGGTGCGCAGGTGCACGTGGGGATCGATCAGGCCGGGAAGCACGGTCAGGTTGCGTGCGTCGATCACCTCTGGGCCGTCCAAGCTCTGGCCCATCTCGGCGATCACACCGTTTTGGATCCGCAGATCGACGGCGTCGCCGTCCAGGCCCGAGCCGGGATCGACCACCCGTGCCCCTGCGATCACCAGGTCGGCCGGCTCCGTGTGTGCGTGAAACAGGCGCTCGACGGTCATGCCACCTCCTGCTTCTCGGGGGTGGGTGCAGCGTCCTCGACGATCCGAAGGGCCGACTCGGCTGGACTTTGGGTGGGGCCGTTGAGCAGGTCGTACAGCACCGCCATGCGAACCACCAGGCCGGAGCGCACCTGGTCGACGATTGCTGATCCGGGACCGTCTGCGACCGCCGAATCGATCTCGACGCCGCGATTCATGGGGCCGGGGTGCATCACCAGCTGGCCGGGACGCACCCGCCCGGAGGTGACCCCCCAGCGGGCGGTGTACTCCGTCAGCGACGGCACGTAGTTGGCTCCCTCCTGCATCCGCTCGCGCTGCATGCGAAGGACGTACACCACGTCGGCTGTGCCGATGTCGGCGATGTCATGGGAGATCTCCACCCCCATGGCTGCGATCCCGCGCGGGATCAGCGGTGGCGGGCCGACCACGGTCACCCGAGCTCCCAGCATTCGCAGTCCCTGAATGTTGGAGCGGGCCACGCGCGAGTGCAACACGTCCCCGACGATGGCCACGTGGAGGCCCTCGATCTTCCCCAGCGCCCGCTTGATCGTGTAGAGGTCGAGCAGACACTGGGTGGGATGCTGGTGTTTGCCGTCACCGGCGTTGACGACGTGGGCCTCGGTGTAGCCGGTGATGATGCGCGGTGCGCCGATGCGCGGATGCCGGATCACGATCACGTCCGGGTCGTAGGCCGAGAGCGTGGTTACGGTGTCCTTGAGCGACTCGCCTTTGTCCACGCTTGAACCGGACGCTTTGAGCGACATGGTGTCGGCGGAGAGACGCTTGGCGGCCAGCTCGAAGGACGAGCTGGTGCGCGTCGACGACTCGAAGAAGATGTTCATGACGGTGCGGCCGCGCAGCGTCGGCACCTTCTTGACGTCGCGTTGCATCACGCTCTCAAACCCGTGGGCGGTCTCCAGGATCCGCTCGATCGCGGTGCGATCCAGGTCGGTGACCGAGAGCAGGTGCCGGCGGCCGTCCGAGTTGTGGGGCGGGTACAGGTCGAAGGGCATCCGCTACTCCCCGGTTTGAAGGACGATTTGGTCGACCTCGTCGACCTCCAGCAGCTGTACCTTGACGCGCTCGGTGCGGGCGGTCGGCATGTTTTTGCCGACGTAGTCCGGCCGTATGGGCAGCTCGCGGTGGCCACGGTCGACCATCACCGCGAGCTGGACTCGCTGGGGCCGGCCGTAGTCGAACACCGCGTCGATCGCTGCCCGGATGGTGCGACCGGTGTAGAGCACGTCGTCGACCAACACGACCGACATGCCTTCCAGCGGGAAATCGAGCCGGGTGGCCTTGACCACCGGCTGGGGGTGGAGCGGCTGGTCACCCGCGCGCATGGTCATGTCGTCGCGGTAGAAGGTGATGTCCAGCGCGCCGGTGGGCACCGCCACCCCGGTGAACTCTTCGATCAGAGCGCGGAGCCGCTGTGCCAGCGGAACCCCACGGGTGTAGATGCCGACCAGAGCCAGCTTGGTGGGATCGTCGTGCTTCTCGGCGATCTCATGCGCGATCCGGCGAAGGGTTCGCTGCATGTGATCCTCGTCGAGCAGCACTCGCTCGACGGGCGCAGACACGCTCATTCATGCTCCTTTCCGGCCTCACCGGGCACGGTTAAAAGTTGCAGAGGTGGTTGGCTGCTTTCCAACTGCAGCCATGAACATGCTACCAGCGGCGACGGATGTCCCGCCGATCGGTCAAGCTTTTGGAATGGAATCGCTGCTGGCCGATCTCGCGCAGGCGCGCATCGGCACGACCTTCAACCAGTATCGCGACCGCGGCCCTGACGATGTGGCGGGGGCCGGGGCGATCCGAGTGGACAACCTCCGTGCCTATCTCGCGGCGCGTGACACCGCCGAGGTGGTGGCGCTGGGTGAGGCCGCCGGCTACCAGGGAATGCGCTGGTCGGGAATCGCCTTCACCAGCGAGCGTGACCTGGCCCGTTGGGGCCCCCCGTTTCGGCCCACCTCGACCGGCCGCAAGAACGGCTGGAGCGAGCCGTCGGGGACGATCGTCCACCGCGTGCTGGGCGAGCTCGCCGCCGAGCATCGCGTGATTGTCTGGAACACGGTGCCGACCCATCCCCACAAGCCCGGGCAGCCGCTCTCGAACAGACGCCCGACGGTGGGAGAGATCGACGCGGGAGCGGTGTATGCCGAGCGCCTCTTGGAGCTGGTCAAGCCGCGGGTGATCGTTGCCGTGGGACGAGTGGCCGAGCAGATCCTGGGATCCCGCGCGACGTACGTGCGCCACCCGGCCAACGGCGGCGCCAGCGCATTCGCCGAAGGCATGCGCTCGATCCTTGGTGAATAACGGTGCCTGGGGGGGGGGGGGGGGGGGGGGGGGGGGGGGGGGGGGGGGGGGGGGGGGCACCGTTATTCACGACCGACGCGCTGATGAATAATTGGTGCCAGGCACCAATTATTCAGGGTCGTGGGGGTGTTTGAAGGTGAACGCGCGTGGGCCGGGACCGTCTCTGCGGATCGTCTCCAGACGCTCGATTCCGTCCTCCACGGTCGGGACGGTGCCGGCGGGGATCCACCACAGCGCCATGTAGGCGGCGTCTGCGACCTGGAACCATTCGCGCCGGCGGCGCATCACGTCGAGGTGTCCTCCGCTGTAGACAAACTGCCACAGCGCCGGCATCGAACTCCACACTGACATGTTGACGATGATGAGGTCGTCGTCGAAGACGCGAATCGAGGTGGCGTCTCCCCCGTCGCTCTGGAGCCGCCAGACAAATCCAGGAGCGGCGTCGGCAAGCGCGTTCACCGGCTCCAGCGCCGCGACGAACTCCGCCAGGCGGGGTGAGTCGAGCGGTTCGGCGGCCCGGGCGACGTTGATCTGGGCGAGGTGGCTATCCACGGGTGGCGGTGATCAGGGCCCATTCGAGCTGGTGCTCGAAGGTTTCGCGGCCGGCGGCGACGTCTTGCTCGAGTCGGGTCAGGCCGCCGCGGTACTCGTCGTCGGGGACATGGGCGAGCGTGGAGATGTAGCGCCCACGTACTCGTTCGATGATGTCGGGTCCGCGGGAGCTGACCGGAACCGAGATGCGTTCGACCGCGGCGCCGGCGAAGCCGCCGGAGTTGAGCTCGCCGACCACCGTCTGCGGATCGGGGAAGCGAGCGAGGTCGATCGCGGGGATCGATGGAAAGTAGTGGTTGAGGTAGAACGTCTCGAAGTGGTCGAGGTGGAAGCTGACGATCGCCAACCGCGCACCCCCAGCGGTGACGCGAGCCAGCTGCGTGATCGCCGCCGACCGATCAGCGATCAGGTGCAGCACCAGGTGCATGTGGGCCGCGTCGAACCAGCCATCCTTGAAGGGCAGCTTCTCGATCGACGCTTGGCGCCAGCCGACTCGCTCACCGCCGGCTCTGGCGCGCGCCTGGTCGAGCATCTGAGCCGACGGGTCGACCGCCCAAACCCGCGCACCGAGCTGCTCGGCCGCATACACGGCAA
Organism: uncultured Actinomycetes bacterium; assembly: GCA_963729195.1. GTDB lineage: Bacteria > Actinomycetota > Thermoleophilia > Gaiellales > JAICJC01 > CAVPTL01. The sequence continues at coordinate 9,090 of CAVSNF010000014.1, read as the reverse complement.
ACCGGCCGGTGCCGCAGCCGACGTCGAGTAATCGTCGGGGCGAGCCCAGCGCAGCCAGCGTGTGGTCGGCGAGCTCTCGCCACTGCCCTCCCCCGGTTCGGAGCCGGTCATAGTCCCCGGCCAGTGCGTCGAAATGCGGGTCAGCCATCGGCGCGGATCAGCTGCGGCTCGCCCCGCTCGGGCAGTGGCAAGTCGATCGTGTCGAAGTCGCGGGGCACCACGGTGTTGGGAAACTCGGTGCGAGCCTCCTCACGGATGTCACGCGGGAGGTAGCGGGTGGAGAGATGGGTCAGTGCCAGCATCGTGACCTGGGCATCGCGACCGATACGAGCCGCTTGCAGCGCGGTGGTGTGTCCGGTTTGGCGGGCGCGTTCGACCTCGGCCTCGAGGAAGGTGGCCTCGTGGATCAGAACGTCAGCGGCAGCTGCGGCCTCGATCATGCCCGGGCATGGACGCGTGTCGCCGGAGAACACCACCCGGCGGCCCCGGCGGGGCGCCCCGAGCACCTGATCGGCGGTCACCTCCACCCCGCTCGCCGACTGCACCGGCTCACCTCGCTGCAGCGCTCCAAACGCCGGCCCCTCGGGAACGCCCAGTTCACGGGCTTTGTCGAGGTCGAATCGCCCGGGTCGCTCGTCCTCGACCAGCGCGTAGCCGAGACTGGGGAGATCGTGAGACGTGAGAAACGCCTCGATCCGAAAGCCATCGTGACCGACCCAGTCGGCAGGATCGAGCTCGATCACCTCGAGGTCATATGGCACGCGGCCGAGCACGGGATGCAGCGTCTGCATCAACGCCGTCAGGCCGACCGGGCCATACAGCCGCAGCGGGGCTTCACGGCCGCGCAGAGCAAACGTCTTGAGCATCCCCGGCAGACCGAGAAAATGGTCGGCGTGACAGTGCGTGATCAGGATCTCGTCCACATCGACGAGACCCGCGCCCGAACGGAGCAGCTGTCGCTGGGTACCTTCGCCGCAGTCGATCAGCAGCGACACGCCGCTGCGCCGAACAAGGAACGCCGGCAGCCCGCGCTGAGCGGTGGGTGCGGCGCCCGCCGTCCCGAGGAAAAGCACATTGAGATCCACGGCGCCACTCTAGATGGAATCCAGAGCGGCGCCAGGCACCGAAACGCGGCTCAGGCAGATGCCGGAGCGTGCAGTGGGATCAGGGGCGCGACCGGGGCGGCAGGATCCTGAGGTGGCGCGGCCATCACGATCATGGCGCGGCGCAGGAACACCTCGAGCCCGAACGGCTCCGACGGTGTGTCGGGACCGGTGATCAGCTTGAGATCGGGACGGGTAGGCCGCGGCATCTCAAACGGCTCGTAGGAGTACTGGATCGGGGTGTGCCGGTAGTCGTCCAGCACGATGACATTGTCGGGATACGCGCTCATGGGAGAAGAATCACCTGGCCTGGAAGGATGGTTGCGTCGTTGATGTCGTTGGCCTGTTCGATCTGGAACACGGCCTGGCGGGGGTCGTCGGTGTGGTAGTGGGACGATGCGATCGACCACAGCGTCTCCCCCGACTTCACCAGGTGGCGAGACGGGCGCGAGGCGCCGGATGAGGCCGGTGCGATAGCCAGCATCAGCAGGGCGATCACGACGAAGAGTGCGAGGACGGACGGGATGTGACGATATGTGGATGAGGCGAACATGTGTTCGGGGAGTGTAGGCGAACACGTGTTCGGTGTCAAGCGCAAGTAGGATTTCCCGCTTGTGACCATCGAATTCGCGCATCGATCCCTCCCCCGCGGAGGGCCTCCGACGGTGATGGGGATCGTCAACGTGACCCCAGACTCGTTCTACGACCAGGGCGCCACCGCGGCGGCTGCCGACGCCGTCGCCCATGGATTGGGGCTGCTCCAGCGCGGCGCGGGTGCACTCGACGTCGGCGGCATGACCGCTCAGCCCGGAGGCGAGCTCGATCCGGCGATCGAAATCGCGCGGGTGGTGCCGGTGATCGAGCAGCTGCGCGCGCACACCGACGCAGTGATCGCGGTCGACACCTACCGTGCCTCGGTGGCCGCCGCGGCGCTCCAGGCGGGCGCCGACCTGGTCAACGATCACACTGGACTGAGCGACCTCGAGATGGCGGCGGTGGTCGCCGCGGCCGGCGCCGGACTGGTGATCACCCACCTCGGCCTGCGGCCCAAGCAGGCCCGCACCGGCACCTACTCGATTTCAGTCGCAGAGATCGCCGAGTTTCTGACCGCCCGCGCCGAGACGGCGGTGGCGGCGGGCGTACCAGCCGCCGGGATCCTGATCGACCCCGGCTTGGGATTCGGGAAGGACATCGACACCGACCTGGACACCCTGCGGCACCTGCCGACCCTGACCGGCCTCGGATATCCCGTGCTGCTGGCGTGCTCCCACAAGGAGGTGACGGCCGCTCCGCTGGGGCTGCCGGAGTCGGCGCTCGAGGGTACGGCGGCGGTCACGGCGGTGGCCGCGTATCTGGGCGTGGCGGTACTCCGCCTGCACGATCTGCCGTTCATGGCCCACGCCGCCCAGATGGGCTGGCTGATGCGCCCTCCCGGCGAGCGCTAGGTCGGCGGCGCCAGCGACGGCGCGAAGAACGACTCGAGGAACGTCCCGTCGCGGTGGATCAGCTCGCCGTCGGCGTAGATCTCGCCGCCTGATCGCAGATCCCGCACCATGTCCCAGTGAAGTGCCGATCTGTTCACGCTGCCAGTATCCGGGTAGCCGACGCCCAGGGCCATGTGGCAGGTGCCGCCGATCTTCTCGTCGAACAGGATCTGCTTGGTGAACTGGGTGATCCCGTAGTTGGTGCCGATTGCGAGCTCTCCCAGTACCGATGCCCCGTCGTCCATCGAGAGCATCTGGTGCAGGTAGCTCTGGCCGCTTCTGGCCTCGCTGTGAACCACTCGGCCGTTCTCGAACACGAGTCGCACCCCGTCGACCTCGCGGCCGCCGATGATGGCGGGGAAGGAGAACCGGATCTCGCCGTTGGTCTCATCCTCAACCGGCCCGGTGAACACCTCGCCGTCGGGGAAGTTGCGCAGCCCCTGGGACGCGATCCAGGTGCGGCCCCCCACACCAAGAGTGAGGTCGGTATCCTCGGCCACCAGTCGGATCGTGGACACCTGCTCGAGCTTTTGGGTCAGCAGATCGAGCTTCTGTCCGAACTCACGCCACGCCGCCACCGGGTCTTCGAGTTGCAGCCACCCGGCGCCGTAGACGAAATCCTCGTAGGCCGCCAGTGACATCTCGGAGTCTTGGGCAAATGCCGGACAGGGAAAGGCGGTCACGCACCAACGCAGGTCGCCGTCTGCCGATCGTCGCATGAACCTGTCGGTCACCGGTCGCACAGCGGCGGCGCGGCGGGCCATCAATGAGGGGTCGATCCCCGACAGCTCACGGGTGTTCCAGCTCGCGTGGATACTGATGCGAGCGTCGATCGTGTTCATCTCTTCCAACGCGGAGGGCGGAAGCCAGTCGAGCTGGTGCTCGCCGGCTTCCGAAAGGAATGCGTGGTCGATACCTTCGAGAGTGACACGCACGGTCGGGAGCCCGCCCCGATCGATCACCGCCTTGGTCAGCTCGGCCAACAACGGCTCGGCCAGCGAGGGGCCGTTGATCATCACCAGATCGCCCTCCTTGACGTCCACCGAGTACTCGGCGATCAGCTTGGCCAGCCGGGTGACACGGGGATCGTTCACAGAAACCGGCCGTTCTCGAAGATCAGCTCGCCGTCGCCAAACACTTGAGATTGCCGGCGCAAGTCGCACACCAGATCCCAGTGGACGCCGGAGGGGTTGGTACCGCCGGCCTCCGGGAATGCCATGCCCAGTGCGACATGACAGGTGCCGCCGATCTTCTCGTCAAACAGCGTCTCCCCGGTCGCCACGTCGATCTCGTCGTTGAGGCCGAAGGCGACCTCGCCCAGGAACCTGGCGCCCTCGTCGGTATCAAGGACGCTCTCCAGGTGCTCCTGTCCGTGGTCTGCGTGGGCCTTGACGACCCGCCCGCTCTCGAACCACAATCGCGCGCCCTCGACCCGCTTGCCGCCGTAGGCGCTGGGGAAGGAAAAGGCGATGGTGCCTTCGGTGGCGGTGTGGAGCGGGCTGGTGTACACCTCGCCGTCGGGGAAGTTCTCGCGGCCGTGCGCATTCAGCCACGTGCGGCCGGCGACGTTGACCGTCAGGTCGGTGTCCGGGCCGAGGATCCGCAGCTGCTCGACGCGGGCCAGACGGTCGGCCACCACCTGCTGGTCTTCGTACTGCTTGCGCCAGTGCGCGATCGGATCGGGATCGTTCAGGTGGCCCGCTGTGAACACGAACTCCTGCCACTCTGTGAGCGACATGCCCGCCTCCTGGGCGGAAGCGTGCGACGGGTAGAGGGTGCCGCACCAGCGGCTCTCACCGTCGGCCTGGCGTTGGCCGAACCGCCGGTCGAGCGGCTCGGTGGCTGCCGCCCGCTGGGCCAGGTTGCGAGACGGCACCTGGGCCTTGTAGGCGAGGTTCACGTTGGCCCAGATCGACAGGATCTTGTCGGGGAGCTCGACGTCGAGGTGATCGAGCGGCGTCAACGCCGTCAACTGGGCCTCAGAGGCCCGCTCCAGCCGGGCTGCATCGACCGACTCCAGGGACGCCCGCAGGATCACGTGTCCCCCCAGCCGGGTCACCGATCTGACCACCTCGACCACCAGCGGCTGGGCGATCGCAGGGGTGTAGACCATCACCAGCTCCTGCGGTTGCACGTCGAGGGAGTACCGGCACAGCAGGTCGGCAAGGGTTTGAAGGCGGGCGTCGGACAACTGCCGCGGCATATTACCCGTCACACCGGGCGGGTGAAGAACACCCGGGCAAAGCCGTGTTGGCGGCGGCGCTCGACCTCCCGGAATCCGAGGCCGCGGTAGAACGCGATGTTCTCGGTCATCAGCTCGTGTGTGTACAGCCGGATCTCGGGCAACCCACGCTCGCGGGCGTACCCATCTGCGAACCTCAATAGGAGCGTGCCAAAACCTTGTCCCTGGCATGCGGGTTCGACGGCGACGTTCTCGATCATCACGTGGTCGTCGCCGGTCACCAGCACGATCACCCCGGCCAGGGTGTGCTCGCGGTCGATCACGAACGCCTCCCCACGAGCGATCTCCGCGGCGTGATCGGCATCCATGGGCGCGGGCCGCAATCCGATTCGAGGGACGTACACCGAGTAGGCCCGCTCGACCAGCGCGGTGATCGCCGCCGCCTCGCCGGTCACGGCCGCGCGGATCATCCGCCGGTTGCGCTGACCACCGCGTCCAGCAGCCGGCCGGCGCCGAACCGCACCGGGTCGTCGGTGACCAGGCCGGTGCGCTCGGAGTACTCGGCGATCGCGTCGCGGGCGCTGGACTCGGACATCCGGTTGGTCTTGAGTGCCAGGGCGACGACCGGTGCGGGACGCAGGTATCCGGCCACTCGCTCGTTGTCAGCGATCAGCTGTTCGATCGGCGGGATCGGCATGCGCGGATCACCTTCGATCAGTGTCCGCCCGGGCTCGTGCACGAACAGCAGCGCATGCGGGGCGCTGCCGTGGATCAGGCCGGTGGTGACGCCCGAGTAGAAGGGGTGATTGATCGAGCCCTGGCCCTCGATCCACAAAAGCGCGTCGTCGCCGGCCCGCTGATGGCCCTCCAGCACCAGCCGCTCGGCCGCCCCGGCGATGTAGTCGGAGACCACCTCGTCCACCGCGATGCCCCACCCGGCGATCGCGATCCCGGTCTGCCCGGTTGGCACGAACTGCGACGCCAGGCCCCATCGGCGCGCTTCGCGGTCGAGCTCCAGACACACCGTCATCTTGCCCAGCGCGCAGTCGGAGCCGACTGTCAGCACCGTTCGCGCAGCGATGCCCAGGTTGGCCAGCGTGGGCACGTCCAGGTCGGCCGGCGGCTTTCGCAGGTCGCGGATCTCGGCACCTCCCTGCGCAGCCGCCGCGGCGAGTTCGGCGTCACCCCCCAGAAAGTCGTGCAGACCGTTTTCGACGTCCAGGCCGCGCTCCAGCGCTTCCTTCACCACCGAGCGAAACGGGGCTGGCAGCTTGCCGCCGGCCGGTGCCACCCCGATCAGGAGCGTGTCGGGGCGGTCGGCCAGCGTCTCGGCCAGGGTCGCCACGATCGGAATGCCCTCCGCCAGCCCGGGCACCTCGGCATCGGCTGTGGAGCCGGCGCGGGTCGAGTCGATCACCGCCACGGTGACCGCATCTGCGTAGCGCAGCACACCGGTCGCGGTCTTTGCGTCCTCATCGAACGCGCCCTCGCACAGCATCACGTAGCGCTTCATGCCCACGGCTCCAGCGGCGTCACTCCCAGTCCCGGCCCCGGCCCGGGGATGACGCCGCCGTCGTCAAATCCGAGGCCTTCGAAGAAGTCATTGGCATTCAGCAGGTGGCCGTCCAGATCGACCACGTCGACCAGCGGTGAGATGGCAGCCGCCTGGGCGATACCCAGCGACGACTCGTTCATGCACCCCAGCATGATCATCAGGTCGAGTGCACGGGCGGCGTGGATCATGCGGATGGCCTCGCGGATTCCGCCGGTCTTGGTGAGCTTGATATTGACCCCGTCGGCATGCCCGGCGGCCGGGGCGATGTCGGCCAAGGTGTGACAGCTCTCGTCCAAGACGATCGGGATCGGCAGCTTGGCAGCGTGCAGCTCGGCGTATCCGGCGCGGTCGGAGGCGTGCAGCGGCTGCTCGATCAGCTCGACTCCGAGCCCGACCAGGTCATCCATCAGCGCCTGGGTCGAGTCCACCGTCCAGGCTTCGTTGGCGTCCACCCGGATCAGGGCGTCAGGCGCTTCTCGGCGCACCACCCGCACACGATCGAGGTCGTCCGGGCCGCCCACCTTGATCTTCAACGCGTGATAGCCCGCAGCCCGGCGAGTTCGATCGGCGGTGCCCTCCACCGTGTCGATTGAGATCGTGTACGAGGTCGGTGGAGGCACCGGGTCGAGTCCCAAGATGCGATAGAGCGGCTGCCCGCAGATCTTCCCCAAAAGATCATGCAGCGCCCCGTCGAGCGCGCACTTGGCAGCCATCTCTCCCGGCAACTCTCCCACCCGGCCGAGAATCGCCTCGATCGCCAAAGGGTCATCGCCGAGCAGCGGCTCCAACCGGTTGAGGAACTCCAGCGCCGACTCCACGCCCTCGTCGTAGCGCTCGTCCGGAGCGCCCTCCCCGTACCCCGTGATGCCGTCGTGGGTGACCGCCGCCTGCACCACCACCGACTCGGTGCTGGCGCTGCGAGAGATCACGAAGGGCTCGTGATGCATGAGGGTCACAGGGCGGGCGTGGATCTCCATCGGGACGCGAGCCTAGCGCGATGACAGGATCCTCGCCGAGGGCAAGTAGACTCTGTGAGTCCCAGTGACCCCGCGCCTGTAGCTCAGGGGATAGAGCGTGCGCCTCCGGAGCGCAAGGTCGTAGGTTCGATTCCTACCAGGCGCATTTCTTGGGCGTCGGAGGTTGTCAGATGAAGGAACTTCGTCATGAAGTGGAGATCGCCGCCCCATCCGAGCGGGTGTGGAGTGTGCTTGTGGACTTCGACTCCTACCCAGACTGGAACCCGTTCATACGATCGATCCAGGGAACGTGCGAGCCCGGCGCCAAGCTCACTGTCCGGATCGAGCCACCCGGCGCTCGGGGGATGACGTTCAAGCCGACGGTACGCCGGGTCGAGCACGCCCGTGAGTTTGCCTGGCTGGGCCGCGTGCTGATACCGGGCGTGTTCGACGGGGAGCACATGTTCACCATCGAGCAGCTCGATGGCGGGCACTCGCGGCTGGTTCAGAGCGAGCGCTTTCGTGGCGTGCTCGTTCCGGTGTTCGCCAAGACGCTGGCGGCGACCGAACACGGCTTCGAAGCGATGAACCAGGCTTTGAAGGAGCGGGCGGAGGCCGCAACGCCAAGCCCGACCATCGCCGTCTAGGACGGCAGGTCGGCCACCGGTACTGTCCCGGCATGATCGCCGTCGTGCTCGCATTCGGTGCCGCGTTTCTGTTTGCCCTCGGCACGGTGTGCCAGCAGAAAGGCACGCTGGAGGAGTCATCAGACTCGAGCCTTCGGGCCGACTTCCTGGCGCGGCTCGCGCGGCAGCCGGTGTGGCTGGTGGGTGTGGCGGTGGTGATCGTGGGGTTCGGTCTCCAGGCCTGGGCGCTCAGCCTCGGCCGGCTGATCGTGGTACAGCCGATCCAGGTGACCAGCGTCGTGTTCGCGTTGCCGCTGGGGATGTGGCTGACCGCCCAGGTCGTGTCTCGCCGCGAGGTGGCGGGGGCGGTGATGGTCACCGCAGGGCTGATCGCGTTCGTCGCGCTGGCCAACACCACCGGCGGCAGCGACGACGCCTCCATCGGCGCATGGGCGATCGCCGGAGCGCTGTGTGCGGCAGTCTCTGCGGTGCTGGTGCTGGGCACACTGCGATCCCGCCCGTCGGTCAGAGCCACGGCTGTGGGAAGCGCTTCGGGCATCCTGTTCGGGCTGAGCGCGGCGCTGACCGTCTCAGCGGTGGACGATTGGGGCAAGAGCATCGCTGCGATCATCACCGACTGGCATCTGTACGCGCTGATCGTGGTTGCCCTCGCGGCCTTTTGGCTGACCCAGATCGCTCTTCAAAACAGCCTCGAGCTGGCGATCGCCACCAATCAGGCCCTGACATCGGCCGTCGCCGTTTTACTGGCCATCTTCCTGTTCGACGAGGCGGTGCGGGGTTCAGCCTTGGAGGCCGTCGGGGCAGCAGCCGCTCTCGCGGTCGCGGTGTTTGGGCTGTATGTCCTGCTCCTGTCCGAGCCCGCGCCGGTCGGTTCGTGACTCGCAACGGCCAAGCAGCCGTCGCCTACCCGAGCTGGAGTTCCAGCAATACCTCGTAGTCGAACACGATGTCGCCGGTCTGGCGAAAGCCGTAGTGCTCGTAGAAGCCGATCGGGCTCCCCTCCCCCTCTCCGGCACTGGTCGACACTACGTCGACTTTGACTCCAGGCCGGGTCCGGAAGTAGTCGACGATCAGGTCGAGCGTGGCCCTGCCGTAGCCCTTACCCTGGTGCCGCTCGTCGATCAGCAGCCTCCACAGGTAGTGCGGAATGTATCCGGGACCGG
>CAVSNF010000013.1:0-71714 GCA_963729195.1 uncultured Actinomycetes bacterium | reverse complement strand
GCCAACATTGGTACTGCGGTCGTCCTTTACCCACTTCTGAAAAGGCAGAACGAGATCTTCGCGCTTGGCTTCGTCACGTCTCGTCTCTTGGAATGCACGTTCATGGCCGTTGGGGTCTTGAGCGTGCTCGCCGTCGTCACCCTGCAGCAGGACGTCTCCCGGTCAATCAAGGCGCGTTCGGCGCAATCGCCTACACGCTCGCCGCAATCAAAGACTGGACATTCCTGCTCGGGCCAGGCTTCGTCGTTGGCATCGGAAACGGATTGTTGCTCGGCTACTTGATGTACCGATCGGCGCTCGTGCCACCACGAATGGCCATGTTCGGACTGATCGGCGGCCCGCTGATCACCACGCCAGACCGATCCCAGTCGTATCTCGACCGAGGCGTCCCAGCACGTGCGATGGCTGGTTGGAGGCTTCGCCCTGAGCTTCTTGGTGCCGTTCTTGTTTGCCGACGCGGTGGGCGTGCAGCCAGACGTCTACTACGGCATCTACGCCGCGGCTGTGTTTGGCTTCTTCTGGATGTGGGTTCAAAGCACCAATCAGTCGCTGCGAGAAATGGTCGCGCGCAGATGGGTGCTCGCGATCGTGCTCGGCTTGGTGTTCGCTGGTGTCATGTCGTTCATCGTCTTGCACCAGGACGCCACGGGGCGACCTTCCGGACTCACACTCGCTGCAGCCTTGATGTGGCGTGGGGTCGTGTATGGAGCAGCTGACGGGTTGCTGTTGTCGTCGTTTCCGGTCCTGGCGGTGTTTGCCGCCTTCACTGGCAGTCCACTGCGCTCCACCACCAGCGGCAAGATCAAGATTGGCGTGCTGGCGTTGGTCGCATCGATTGCGATGACCGCCGCCTATCACGCCGGGTGGAGCAACTCACGATCCGACCACCTCACCAACCCGATAACCGCAGGCGGGACACAATGCTCGGAGCATCCCAGCGCTGGTGACGCTCGACCCGATCGCGGCTCCGATCGCACACATCGGACTCCGCATGCACAAGCAGTTCTTCCGCAGCTACAGCACCAACCTCTTCCTTCCACCACACTCGAGCAAACCCCGGCAGCAGCTAGTGCTCGTGCGAGTGTGTCGCCGCTCCCGGCGTGCCACGTCAGATCGCTCCGGTCACGAGACGGCGTCAAAACCGTGTCGGATGCAACAACACCGGTCAGCTTGCGTGCGACAGGCCTCCACTAGCCCCGTCCGGCGGGTTACTTAGCCAGACGGCGCGGCTGTCATCGGACGATGATGGCGACCTTTCCTCGGGCGTGGCCCTCCGCCACATACTGGATAGCTTCGGGTGCGTCGGCCAGCGGGTACGTCCGGTCGACGACCGGTGTGACCTTCCCGCTTCGATGAGTTCCTTGAGGACGATCATGTCGTGGTGGTTCTCGCGGGAGATGAACGTGCCCAGCTTCTGGCCCACGAACCGAGATAGGAGGAGCGCCCGGAGCTGGCGATCGGTGCCTCCGAGCCACCGGCCGCCAGTCTCGCCTCCCACGATGACGAGCGTTCCCTTTGAAGTGAGTGCGCGCCGTAGGCGTGACAGGGGGGAGTTCCCGCCGATGTCGAGGATCACGTCGTAGCGTTTCCCCCCGTCGGCGAAGTCGTCCCTCGTGTAGTCGATTACGTGGTCAGCCCCGATGGATCGAACCAACTCCATTTTCGTTGTGCTGCACACACCGGTGACCTCTGCCTCGTACGCCTTTGCCAGCTGCACGGCGTATGTGCCTACACCGCCCGACGCGCCGATGATGAGTACCTTCTGCCCCGGGCGCACGTTCGCGTGGTCGCGTAGGGCTTGGAGGGCGGGCAAGCCGGAGATCGCGATCACCGCGGACTGCTCGAAGCTGAGGTTTTTGGGCTTGGGCGCGAGCTTGTTCTCGGGTGCGCACGCGTACTCGGCGTAGGCGCCCTTGGCGATGCCGAACACCTCGTCCCCCGCCTGGAACCTGGTCACGTCGTTGCCGACCGACTCCACCACCCCAGCGACGTCCGCACCGAGAGTGGGATTCTTGGGCGCCCGCAACCCGTAGCCCGCGAGGCGGATCGGGTATGGCAGGCCAGTCATGACGTGCCACACTCCCCGATCCACTCCGGCCGCGTGGACGCGCACCAGCACCTCGTCTTCAGCTATTTCGGGCCTGTCGACGTTTCGGAGCTCGAGAACATCGGTCGAACCGTAGGCGTCTCGGACGATCGCCTTCATAAGCGCCTCCTCCGTGAGCGAGTCAGCCAGGCCGGCATCGTCGCGTACGGTTGTCGGCCTGGATTTCTGTCCCGTCTCTCCATTAGTCGTAGAAGTGAACGCCGGCGACGATCTCGATGGCGATGATCGCCGCGACCACCCAGTCGACTACGAGGCAGAACGGGGGCCACCAGCGCGTGTTCGCGACAAAGTGGTGGCGGTGCTGCCACATGTCCTTCAACCCGTGGCCTGCGAGGCCGGCGACAAGCAGCCATGGTGACCGGGTGATTGCCGCTGCGGCGACGATGACGAAGATCGAGGCGACGCTGGCCTCGACGGCGATTACGCGCGGGCGTCCGTCGGCGACTGCGAAGCCGATGTAGACCGGCGCAATCACGATCAGCCCGAGCGCGTAGACCGTTGCGCTGTCGAGCCACCAGAGCACGAGGGGGGTCGCCGCTTGGAGCCCTCCGACGACGAGTCCCCACACCACGGGGGCTCGCAGCGACGCGCGCACCGGCTGCTCGGCCGGGGCGATGTGCATCAAGAAGCCTTGGGTGCGATGCGACGATCCGACCGCACCATAGCGTCCGTCATACTGGCGCCTCGGTGGCAACGGAGCTGGGCCGGGCGGCTGATGACGACGGGTTCCCGATGTGAGCGGCGATGTGTTGCGCGAGGTATTCGGCGTCGTCCTTGACCCACCCTAGGAGGGCTGATCCGCGCGTGTGCTGCCAGGGCAGACCGAGGAAGTACAGGCCCGGGGTGTCGGTGACGCCGCGGCGATGGCGAGGCTGGTCGTGCTCGGCCGCCAGTGGGAGGTTGATCCACGAGTGGTCGAGTCCAAACCCTGTCGCCCAGATCACGGCGTCGACGGCGAGCTCCGCTGCTGTCTGCGAACTACACGTCTGCCCTGATGCCCCGGTCGCGCGCGGCTTGATCGTCACCCCTTCCCGCCGCAAGGCGCGGCGAGTCGAGCCGATCAACGTGTCGCGATTTCGTAGCCGCTGGCCAAGCCTCGAATCGACGGTCGTGTTGAGGGCGCGCGTGGCCTTCAGCCACCAGAACAGGTCTCGGCCAAGGAGTCTCTGCGGCAGTGGGGTCTGCCGCGAGCCGATCGAAAAATGAACGTCATGGGTTGGCGAAAGCTCGCTGGCGATTTGAAAGCCAGTGTTCCCGCCTCCGACGACAAGCACGACGCCGGGCGGCACGTCGCGCGGCGCGCGGTAGTCGGCGCTGTGGGTTTGGAACGTTCGGGCCCGAGTTCACCGGCAAAGCTGGGCACGCGAGGGGTCTGGAACGGCCCGGAGGCAACCACGACCTGATTGGCCTTGATCGTGTGATCATCAAGGTTCAGTACGAATGTCTCGTCTTGCTTGGTCAAAGACCGCACGGTGCTGTTGAGCTGGACGGGGAGCGCGAACGTCGCCGAGTAGTTTTCGAGGTAGGTGATGACTTCGTCGCGGGTCGGGTACCCGTCCGGGTCGCCCGGGAAGGCGAGTCCCGGCAGGCTGTTGTAGCGCCGCGGCGTGAACAGGATCAGCGAGTCCCAGCGGTTGCGCCAGGCGGCGCCGACTGCGTCGGCGCCGTCGACGATCACAAACCTCCGGCCCTGGCGTGCCAGGAAATAGCCGATCGCCAAGCCGGCCTGGCCGGCACCGATTACCGCGACGTCGACCGTGGCCCCGCCGTCCACGATCGGCGGGGGCTCGGCCTCTGGCGCGGGCCTCACCGGACCGGCTCGGTTTGAGGGTCGACGTGGAAGCTGAACATCATGCCGCTCTCGTGGTGCTCAGCGATATGGCAGTGAGCCATCCAGATGCCAGGGTTGGTCACGTCCAAGAGGATGTCCACGATCTCCCCAGTGCGCACCAAAACGGTGTCCTTCCAAACCAGGTTGGGCTCAACCACGCCGTCGCGGGAAAGGATCAGGAACCGACCGGCGCCGTGGATGTGGAAGGGGTGGTGCATGGGATGGTCGGAGTCCATCTCGTTGATCAGCCGCATTTTCACCCGGTCGCCGACCCGAAAACGCCACGCGATCGCCTTGTTCTCTGCGCCGGTGGTGCGGTCGATCAGCTTCCAGCGCATGTTTGCCGGGGTCGTCATGCGGTTGACCTCGACCATGTCGTCTTCCCACTCGATCCCGCCGGCCGCCTCGTGTCCATGACCTTCGCCATGGTGCTCGTGAGCGTGCTCATCGTGATCTGCCGTGGGGGAATGGTCGTGGTCGCCTGCCGACTCCGCGACGAGTTGGGCGGGCACCAGCTTCATGCCACACTCCGGGCAGCGGTCGGGCTGCTCACTTCGAACCTCGGGGTGCATCGGACAGGCATAGCCAGACACCGCCGGCGCCTCAGTAGCCAGGAGCTTCATGCCACAGTCGGGACACCGCCCCGGCTCCTCCCTGACGACCTCTGGATGCATCGGACAGGTGTAGACGAGCGTGCTCCCTGCCCCAACCTCCGGGGTGTCCATGTCCATCTCGGCGACAAAGGCGAGCGTCTTATCGGGTGGCGCTTCGAGGTACGGGTCAAGTCGCTCGCGCTCTGCCCGTAGCTCTGGATCGGTGCGCAGCAATGCGTACTGCTCTCCGAGCGAAGGCTGTGCCGGCTCGTCGCCCACCGCGATTGTGGCGAGTGTGTACGTGCGATCAGGGGTCTGGTGCTCAAGCGTGAGTTCGCCGGCCTGTCCGAATAGAACGTCGACGACGACCCGCTCCGACGGCGCAAGAATCACCGCTTCGACGAACTCTTCCTGCTCGCAGCGGCCGCTATCGCCACCAACCAGCTTCATCTCGGCTCCGGGCAGCGCGACTTTGAAGACGCGGGTGTTCGCGGTGTTGGTCAGGTACAGCCGCACCACTTCACCGAGGTTCGCGCTCAACTTGAGATCCGGCTCACCTCCAACGAGGAGCACATTGCCGAACCGGCCCATGGCAGTGTGCGTCGTCACCGAGCGACTGAACGGCGCGACCTTACCTTCCTCGATCAGGATGTCGTCAAGAGTGAGCGCCAACTCGCGGTTGGTGGGAGGCCAGTAGTCGGGGTCGGCTGGAGTTACCACGACGTTGCCGTAGAGCCCCATCTCTTGGCCGTAATCCTCGCGAGTGTGCGGGTGATACCAGTACACGCCGGGATCGGGGAACACCACACGCGAGAGAAGTGTCTTCCCTACAGGGATCGGATCCTGGGTCTGGTGGGTGCCGTCGTAGCGGTTCTCCAATCGAAGACCGTGCCAGTGCACCGTGGCCTCGAGGTCGCCCTCGTTGGTGACGTTGACCAGCACCTCTGATCCCTCGCGCACCTTCAGGGTAGGCCCCGGAATAGACCCGTTGTAGGCCAGCATCCGCACGGTCGCGTCGCCAAACCGCTTGGTCACAGGGCCGATTTGTAGGTCGAACTCCTCGCCATCCGACAAGTCGACGACTTCGCATGTCGTGCACTCAGCAAGGCCCGACGGGTCGGTTGGGAACTGCTCTGTGACGACGTCTGGCGTGTGATCCTTCATAGGTCACTCCCTTTCCGTGACGGCAAGATGCAGTGAGGCTTCGTGGCGGGATAGGAGTCTTCACCCTCGAATGAGTGAAGGCAGCTCCACACCCCGACGCGGCGCTGAAGCGCACGCGCGTCGCCTGCTAGCGTGGCCGGTGGGTGGTCGACGAGTTGGAAATCGCCCCCCTTTTACCCTCGTACTCCGTCAGGGTATCACTGACGGCGAAGCCGGCGGCGGCCGACTACCACCAGCTCCTCGCCTGCGGCTCCGCCGGGTTTCTAGCGGTAGACGCCGTTGTGGCCGAGGCTGTGTGTCCCGGGTTGGGGGAAGTACGTGAGTCCGTGGGGGCTGTTGCCGACGGGGATGGTGTGGATCAGGTGACCGTTCTGGGTGTTGATGACACTGACCGTGCCGTTGTAGCGGTTCGAGGCCCATAACTGCGTGCCGTCGGGAGAGACCTGGAGCATGTCGGGACTGCCGCCGACGTGCCAGGTCGCGACCACGCGATGATGCGCGAAGCTGATCACAGAGATCGTCCCTGCGACCCGGTTTGAGACATACAGCTTGGTGGTCGATCGGCTGACCGCCATCCCATGCGCGCCGTTGCCCGTGTGGAGAAAGCCCACGATCCGAAGCGAGCGGGCATCGATCATGGTGACGCCCCCCAAGCCCTGGTTTGCGACGAAGAACAGCCTGCCGTTCGGCGACAGCTTAACGTCGACGGGAAGCCCGCCAACATCGACACTTCCCGTGACCCGAAGGCGGGTTGTGCTGACGCGAAACACGCGGCCGGTGTACTCGCAGCTGATCAGCAGCGCCTTGCCGTCATTGGTGAAGTCGAGATGGTCTGGGCCGGCCGCGGGAATCGCGACATGCCCGATCAGACGCCATGTATGGGGATCGTAGAAATCCAGGCGCTGAAAGTTCTCTGCAACCACGATCGCCTTCGAACCGTCCGGCGTGAAATACAGGTTGTAGGGGTCGGTCACGTGGATTGTTCGCGTCGGTCGCACGGTTCGTGGATCGACCACCGTGAGCGTGTTGCTCGCGGTGTTGTTGACATAGAGCCAGCGCA
Organism: uncultured Actinomycetes bacterium; assembly: GCA_963729195.1. GTDB lineage: Bacteria > Actinomycetota > Thermoleophilia > Gaiellales > JAICJC01 > CAVPTL01. Next base: position 64,959 of record CAVSNF010000013.1, on the reverse strand, counting down.
GATTCCACCCCGGCGTGATGTGCTGGTCATACACCCCAGTCGGGAACGTGCGGATCACCCGAAACGTCGCAGGATTGATCACGCTCACCGTGCCGGACTCGCTGTTGGGCACGTACACGCGCTCCGGAACCCCGCGCACTGCAGGGCTGAACATGCCCGCTCGAATCCCCGCGTACACGTTCCTCGACCGGGCCGGAGATCGAACGCGGCTCGGCGCATTCGCCGCGGGCGTGGCTCCTGCGTGCGTCGCGCCGGTAGGCACGGCATCCGTGTCTTCTCCCAACCCCAAGACGGGGCCAAGCCACAAACCCAACGCCGCGACCACAGAGCCAAGAACCACTCCGGCTACGCGGCGCCTTCGCCGCACCAACTCGCGACGCCGAAGTCGATGCTGTTCCAGCCGTTCAGACATCAACTCCCCCGATCACCCACCACGATACCCCTCCCAACCCAACAGCGCAGAAGGTCGCGCCGCGCAGTCGCAGGGTGCCTCGCCGAGAGGCCACGGAATCACCCCAGAACACCCGCCCGGCCAACCGTGACGAGACCTACGTCCTTGTCCTCGAACAATCCGCGAACCAACCGTAACGTCCGAGCTATCGGTGATCGACGAAAGGCTGGGGGATGCCAAGGCGGCCGTCGGCCCAGGTGAAGTATGTGGTGTTGCCGGTGCTGGTTTGGTCTGTGTAGTCGCCGAAGTTCGGCGTGATCGCGGTTGAGGTGTTCGTCCAGTCGGTCGCACCGGTGGTGATGCGAAAGTCTTGGCCGTTCACCGTCGGGCTAGAGCGACACTCGCCGTAGTAGTCGGTCAGGGCCGACGCTGGGCTTGATCGTCTGCGGTCATACCAGGAGCTGCAGATCGTGCCGTTGGCGCGTACCGAGACGGCGGGCATCAGATGCAAGGTGTAGTCGGAGTCGTCGTTCACTTGGCGGACGGAGGAGGACGACCGCAAATCTCGGGAGTATGTCCTCATGAAGATGTCTCCGAGCGGGTGGTGGCTGGCGTCGTTCCACTCGACAATCAGCCGCCCCGATCGGGCTGCGTAGGCGACTCTCGGGAAGTCGTTTCCGATGCAGCGGTTATAACCCCCGATGCATTGCCCGTCGAGCGACTTGACGCCGCCACCGACGTTGGGTGTCTGTCCGCTGGTCACGATCAGCGATCGGCCCGGCCCACCCATGGTCGGTGTCGATGCCCGCGCGGGTACGAGTGCCAAGTGCTCGTAGACGTATGGGTCGCCGTTTCCGATGTTTGATTCGAGGTTCCGCTCCCATGCCACGTAGGTGTCGCCACCAGGGGCCTGGACGGTGTAGGCACCGTTTTGCACCTGGGCGAGTTCAGGCGAGACGACGATCGGCGCTCCCACATCAGCCGGCGAGAGGGTGGTGGGGTTGGCTGGTACGTGCACGCGCTTGATCTCGATCTGGCCGGCGCCGGTACCCCGATTAAGGAATATGCGGCTATAGGACACCACCAGCGTTCGTGAAGACTGATCCCAGCTGATCCAATCTTTGTCCAAAAGCGCAACGTTGAGGGGCGGCGTCCCGGACGAGAACAACGTGCAAAGGTTCCCAGGATTCGCCACCAGCATCGGAGGGGTGAAGGCCATTCCGTGAACGGTGGGCGTTGCCACCGAGAGTGCCACCGTCCCCACCGCCGGCTTGGTGCCCGTGAGGCACGCCTGGCTGCTGGGCATGTACAGGCTGGAGAGGATGTAGTGGGCGCCACCGTCGATCGCAACCACGCCCGGATCGCCAGACCAGGTCTGGTCAGGGTTTGGGTTCGGCAGGCCCACCAGGTCGGTGAAATGCTTTCCCGCATCAGTGGAATAGCCCACGCCCGTACCTGATCCAGCTCTCGTGGTCGGTGGAAACATCACGCCGGTGATGTCATTCCAGTCCACCATCACGCGCCCACTGGAGGCGGCGGCGATCGCCTCCTCCGACTGACCACCAGCAGTGTCTTCCTGAGGATCAGCCGCATCCACATTCGAACCAAAACCCGGCACCGACCGCGCGCCCATCCGCACGGTCGCGCGCGGAGCGCCGGCAAGCCACATCCTCAGACCCTGCGACTCGGCACCAGGAAACCGAATCCGCTCAGCGACACGCTGCCTCAGCGACCGCCCTGATGCGCCCGATACCGACGAGGCGCCAGCAAGAAACGCGGCGCACACCACGACGATCACGCAGATTCGCCTCACCACCACCCACACCTTCCACAGCCGCCACCCAGCCCGACCGCGAATCTACTCCTCTCAGAGGCATCACACAACCGAGAGCGCCACCGCCGACGGCCGTGCCCGCGGCGATCGTTGACACCGCATGTCCAAACCAGTGTCGATTTCACGTCCAATAACAGATGAGGCGACGGCAGGGGTGGGATTGCGGTGCTGCAATCCCACCCCTGTCACCCCGCGTAGCTGAGGGCGAGTTTGAGCCGAACGCTCATTCCAGGGGCTCTAGCCATCCCCGTCCTCCTCACGCTCGGAGGTTGGTTGATCGTGGATGCGGTACCCGACCCCCGGTACGGTGGCCATGCTCCAGGGCTCGCCGAGGCATTTGCGCAGGCCTGAGATCGTGATGCGCACGGCGTTGGTGAACGGGTCTGCGTTCTCATCCCACGCCCGCGTCAGGAGTTCTTCGGCGCTGATGACGCCGCCCCGGCTCGAAGTCGGAAGAAGCACTCAACCTGCTCGCAAGCTGGACGGCCGCACTCGAGCACGCAAAGACCGCCCCCACAGCGGACTGAGCCTCACCAGCACCAGCGGAACAGCAGCCGCGACGACTATCCAATCGCAGCGTGCCGAAGGGCGGTCATCGCCATACCCATACCAACGCTGCGAGGGTGTACAGAACCGCATAGGCGGCGGTGAGTCCGATCACGGTGGAGGCTGGGGTGTTTCGGACGGTGAATCCGGTTGTGCGCAGGAATCGGATCTTGACGAGCTCGCCGCCGAGCATGAGCAACGCAAACGCGGTCAGGAGTTGGTCTGGGCCGGCTGTCGTGACCAGGCTGGTGAGTAGCGCCAGGTGGGCGAGGTTGTTGAAGACGACGAATACCATGGCGATGATCTCGCGTTCCAAGAGGCGGTCTCCGATCGCCGCCAACAGCCCGACTGTGGCGATGCCGATCAGCACCAGCTCGACGACTCTGACCCCGCTGGGAGTTGACCATCCGGTGGTGATCGACGTTGCCAGTGCCACATACGCGCACAGGAACGCGCCGGACTTCACGGCGGTCTCGATCCAGCCCAGCCGGCCCCACCGGGCGACGTGCCAGGCAGGAGTTTCGCGCGAAAGTGTCACTGGATTTCTGTCGCGACTCGAGCCGCGGAGGTGACTGGATCGACGTCGAGCAGCGTCGCACCGAGTTCGTCGGCGATCCGCCGCGTGGCGCCTCTTCCCGCGATTGCGATCGGCGCCGCTGCGCTTTGAGCATCGCCGGCGAGTGCTCGCAGCCGCGACGACTTGGTCGATGCCAAGACGATGACATTTGGTGTGAGTTTGGCTGCGGCTTCGATCAGTGTCGAGTGTGGGGTGTCGGCGCCGAGGTAGGTGATCCGCCAGCCGTGACCGCGCAGTGCAATCCCAAAGCAGAGCAGACCGAGATCGTGAAGCTCGCCGCTGGGGCACGCGAGTAGAGCGCGATGTCCGACTCCGCTGTCCCAGCCGCGGGCGAGTCCGAGTAGGCGGCCGCGGATCAAGCTACTCGCAAAATGCTCCTCGGCGATGGTCGCGCTCCCGTCCGCCCACCGCTCACCGAGATCAACGAGATAGGGCACGATCACCTCAGAAATCACCGTCGAGGCGCCATAGGCCGCGAGCAGGCGATCGAGCACGGCATGCGCCCCGGCGTCGTCATATCGCGCCAGCACCTGGGAAAGGCGGAAGCGCTCATCCTCGATCCCGTCCGCTGCGCGAACCGCACCCTGCGCCGAGGAGGCGGGCACGTCTCCGGCCGGAGCGGAGAGCACCGCTTCTGCCGCCTGCCTGGCGGAGACGCCGGCTACGAGCAGCGCCTGCATCGCGCGGACGCGACGTTCGTCGTCGGGCCCGTACAGCCGAAATCCGCCGGAGCTGCGTACCGGGCGCAGCAACCCATACCGGCGCTCCCACGCTCGCAGCAGAGTCGGTGACTCGCCCACGCGGTGGCTGAGTTCGCCGATGCGAACCAGGGGTGCCGGCTCGGAGCTGGGCATGGTCATCGGCCAAAGTATACACACATTGGACAGACTCTTGACAGAACACCGCTAACTCTGTACAGTCCCTCCACTTCGGTCAAGTATCTGTCCAACGTACGTCTAAGGGGCTCCCTCATGAATCACACACTCCCATGGCTGACGCCGTTGCTCGCACAGGTCGCGACGCCGGCCGCCGTGACACGAGCCGGGCGATGAGCCCCGCCGCAACCCAACTCCCGCCGCGAGGTCATACACCCCAACGAGAAGACGACGGCATGAGGAAGCGATTTGCCGCCGGCGACGAGCGGGCGCTGGAAGAGTGCCACAACCAATTTGGGCCGCTCCTGCTCGCCTACGCACGCCGATACGTCGGGCCGAACGATGCAGAAGACGTGGTGCAGACAGTCATGATCGAAGCGTGGCGAGCACGCCACCGATACGACCCCAACCGCCCCCTCCAGGCATGGCTGCTCACCATCGTCAGGCGCCGAGCGATCGACCTACTCCGCACACAAAAGACCGTCGTCGACCTCGAGGCCGTCCGAGAACTCTCCGGCGAGGACGGCCGCGAAAGAGCAGAGCGGTTCGCATGGGCCTTCGACGTCCGCCGAGCACTTGACCAGCTACCCCACGCGCAGCGCGAAGCACTCCTGCTCTCCTACTTCGGCGGACTCTCACAAACCGAGATCGCGAACCGAATCGACGCCCCACTCGGCACAGTCAAAACACGCACGGCCCGCGGCCTGAAGCGCCTCTCCGACCTGATCGGAACCAGCGGACTCGAATAGGCCCACTCACCGCCGGCTATCCAGGAATGTGTTCCTGCAGGATCGCTTCGGCCTGGCGTTGGTAGGTAGTTGCGCCGACCCGTTGGGCAAACTCAAGCACGCATTCGGCGTGGTAGCGGGCTTCAGCGGCCTCGTCGCCGGCATGCGCTTGTTGGGCGGCGAGCAGATGAGCCATGGTCGCCATCCAGTGGTTGTCGTGGGCCGTGTACACAGCGGCTGCCTGGGCATAGTGCTTCTCAGCGACATGCAGCAGGGCCTCGCGCCATGGCGTCTCGGGACAGAGCAGGGCCGCGGACTCGATCTCCGGATGCCTTCCTGCGGCGGCGAGCGTCGGTGCGATCGAGCAGAGCTCAAGCACCCGTGTGGCGTAGGCGCCCTTTGCGTGCCAACGAGCGAGAAAGCGATCGCAGGTCGCAAGTGCCATGTCGAGCTCTCCTGCACCGGCACAGGCCTGCACCTGAACGCTGAGCGTGATGTAGAACATCTCGTCGGAGTGCATCTTGGACGCGAAGTCGACCGCGACGCCGGCAACCGCGAGAGCGGCTGCCTCGTCACCCGAGGCCGCACCGATGTAGGCAGTGCCAATGCCGACCAGCGCTCCGATGTAGAGGTTGTCAGTCAGCTCGAGCTCTGCGAAGCACCGCTCGACTTCGTCCCACCGGCCGGTGAGCAGCGCGTTGTAGGCGTGCACGACGCGCAAGAAATCGATCCTTGCCGCCTGGTTGAACCGCTTCGCCCACTCATCTCCGGCCTCATAGGCGGCTTCGCTTCCTGCCACATCGCCGTACGCACGGAGGGAGTCGCCGAGCTCGATGAAGGCCTCGGCTGTTTCGGTGTGGGCAATCATTGCCATCTGCTCGGCGGCGGCGCGCTGATCGTCGATACCGGCGGGATCGCCAATCGCGGTTCTCGCGAACCCCCGAGAGAGGGTCAAGACGAGCGCACCGTTCCCGAGCCCGGCTTTGACCGCGATCGGGATCATTGGAGTCAGGATCGCCAGAGCGTCGGCCGGGCGGCCGTTCAATGTGGCGATGCCCGCCTGCTCGGAGGCAATGTCGCACATGATCTCGCTCGGCTCGACCCGGGAGGCGTACTCGGCTGCCCGTTCGAAGCGGTCCTGGCACGCGGCGAAGTCAACGCCGCGCTCGTACGACCACGTTGCGAACATCCGCTCGATCTCGGCGGCCGCTAGCCAGTCCTCGACGCGCAGCTGAGCCTCAAGCGCGGTCGCAAACGACGCTTCGTCAACCATCTCCATCCAGAATCTCGCCGTGATCAGACCGCGTAGCAGCGGAGCGCGGCGCGGGTCGTCGTCTGGTGTGAGATCCAGCGCAGCCTGCCAGTGTCGTGCCGCAGCGGGATGCGCCGAGACGGCTGCCGCCTGATGCGCGGCTTCGGCGAATGCCTCCCGGGCTGCGGCCGCAAGCCCGTCGGACTCTTCACCAAGCTGCCGGCGGAGTTCCAACGCGCGATGGTAGTGGTCGGCGAGCAGCTCAGCCTTATCGCCCCGCTCTCCGGAGAGCCGCTCGACCCACGCAGCCGCGGCTTCATGCTTTCTCACCCGATCGGGACGGCTGATCTGGGAGTACGCAACGTCTTGGATGAGAGCGTGGCCGAGCCGAAACTCGACCTCGCCCTGAATCGAGGATTGACGCGTGCGCTCCACCATCCGTTTTCGTTCGAGGGAGTGCAAGAGCAGCCCGGCGGCGGCAGGATCACGCGGGGTAAGTGCACACACCGCCCCGATCCACGCGGTTCGCCCGACAACCGCCGCGTCTTGGATCAGCACCTTCTCGTCGGGCGTCAGCACGTCGAGCCGGGCGGCGAGGATTCCGTGGATCGATGCCGGCAGGTCGTCAACATGGCCCTCCAGCTTCCACCCCTGATCGGTACTGACGAGCAGCCCACGATCTTGCAGCATCCGGACAAACTCCAGCGCATACAGCGGGTTACCCTCGGCGCGGGCGACCACCACGTTGTGGATCTGATCGGAGAGATCGCCCTCCCCGAGCAACTCGTCGACGAGCAGCGATGTTTCCTCGGCTCCGAGCGCGGCGAGCGAGATCGTGTGGGCGTTGGGCCTGCCACCGGCCCACGCCGGTCGCCGCTCGAACAGCTCGGGTCGCGACGTGCAAACGATCATCAGCGGGATGGCGCCCGCCCAATCGGCCAGCAGATCGATGAAGTCCAGCAACGCGTCGTCTGCCCAATGGATATCTTCGAAGACCAGCACCGTCGGATCCGCCTCAGCGATCGCCTCAAAGAACCGTCGCCAGGCCGCGAACGCCTCCTCCTGTGTACCGCCGACAGCGGCAGGCAACCCGACCAACGGACGCAGGTGGCCGATCACCCAGGGCCGGTCGTGGCTGTCGGAGATGACTGCGTCCACCGCGTCGGTGAGCTTTGAGGCCGCGACGTCGGAGGTGTCGGATTCGAGGATTCCCGACTGTGATTTGACCATCTCGCCCAACCCCCAAAACGCAATGCCGTCCCCGTACGACAGCGATCGGCCTCGGCGCCAGACGACCGGCGCGCCGAGCGCACCGGCATCAGCCCGGAACTGCTCGACCAGCCGGCTCTTGCCGATCCCCGGTTCGCCGATGATCGACACCAGCTGCGCCGACGGCTCCGTGCGCGAGCGCTCCAGGATTCCCCGAAGCATCGCCGCCTCGGCGGACCTCCCCACCAGAGGCAACCCGGACATCCACGGCTGCTCGGGGATGACTGCCACCGGAGCCAGCGCAAGCCACGCCTCGGTTGGGTTCGCCTTGCCCTTCGCCATGACGTCGTCGGCTCGCTCGAACTTGACCGCCCGATCGGTCGCTCGGAACGTCCGCGCGTCGACCAGCACCCCGCCGACCGGCGCCGCAGTCTCGAGCCGCGCAGCGGTGTTCACGACATCCCCAGTCGCGTTCACCCCGCCGTCGGCAGAAAGCGTCACGAGCACCTCGCCGGTGGTCACACCAAGACGCACGGCAAGACCATCCTCGGATTCGGTGACCGCATCACGGATCGCGAGCGCTGCTCGCACCGCTCGCTCAGGATCGTCATCGTGGGCAACAGGCGCACCAAACACCGCCATCATCCCGTCGCCCGCGAAGTCCGACACCACCCCGCCCGTGCGCTCCACCTCCGTCCGAAGCCGAGTCTGATAGGGCGCCAAGAACGCGTCGACGTCCTCGATGTCGAGCGCCTCACTCCGACTGGTAAAGCCGGCCAGATCCGCGAACACAACCGAAACGACGCGACGCTCCCGGCGCTCCTCGATCGCCGTCGCCGCCATCGCTCCGCCGCACTCAAGACAAAACTTGGCGACAGCCGGATTTTCTGTGCCACAAGTAGCACAAGTCGTCATCTCGCCAGTCTAAGGGTTGCACTCTGTCCACGGCCAGAATCGGCGCCTGGCTCGCGCCAGAGTCAGGCACCGCGCGACCACATCCCTCCAATGAGGCGACGTCGACCCAGGCCGCGTTCTACGCTCTCCTCATGGATGCAAGACCGTCGCTGGATCCCGACTACCCGAGCGGGCCGTCCGAAGTGGTCACCGCGTATCGCGTGGCCCTCTGGGAGCAGCCTGCCAGGCCACCGGACATCGACCGGCCACAGATCGGGTGGAGTCCCTACCCGGGCGCGCCAATGGGATGGGAGCTGATGATGTTCGATCTCGTTGGTGCTCAGGATGTCCGCGAAGCGATTCAGTGGGCGGACGCGACACTCGCGGCGAACGAGGGGCCGGCCAGCCGCCGTGGCTGTCCAGTCGACAACCGGGAATACACGATCTACGCCAAAGTGCCGAATCAGGATCTTTGGCTGCAGGTCGCAGGCCGAAACCCGGTGCTTTAGGCCGTCGAGCCGGCGACTACGGGGGAGCCGTCTCAGCATGAGGCTGGGCGTCTCCAACCGGGCCGCGTGGTCGGGTCAAGTCGGTGACGGCACTCTCCATGGCCGGGCGCCTCTCAGGTGGGTGCGACTCATACCAGGAGGCGTAGCGACCGGCAAGTGGACCGGCCGTCAGGCCGTGAGCGAGCACGGACAGCCCGACGGTCAGGTAGACGGCGAGCACGATCAGCTGCTCGTGGGGCAGGCGTGATTCCTCGACCACGATCACGGCGAACACGATCGATGCCAAGCCGCGGGGGCCGAACCACCCGAGGAACTCCAGCGTCGGGCGTCCCGCGTGCGATCCCCACATCGCGATCGCAACCGGAATCATGCGCACGAGCGTGAGACTCAAAACTGCGTAGAGCACGAGTTGCCAGCTCAACTCGGTCAATGCCGGGCCGAGCAGGATCGCGCCGAAGAGGACGAAGGTGACGCCGTTGAGTACGGCGCCCACCTCCTCGGTGAGCCGATTGAGCTGCTCGGGGTCGCGTCCCAGCGCCAGGTGGAACACGACACCCGCTGCGAACGCCGCGATGAAACCCGAACCTCCCAGCGCACTGGCGATCCCATAGGCAAGGCCCACTCCGGCCGCCGGGATGACTGGATACCACCGGCCGGCGATCAGTCCTCGGTCCCCTGCAGCGCGAATGATCACGGCGATCACCACGCCGGCAATCACTCCGCCAACCACCCCGTAGCCAATCTCTTCGACCAGCAGCGTCACGGCGCCACGACCGCCGGAGATGTCTGACCCCACGTCGGCCAGAGCGACGGCGGCAAACAGTAACGGCACGCAGATGCCGTCATTGAGGCCGCTCTCGACGTTGAGTCCCTGGCGGATCCGTTGCGGGACACGCGGCTCGGTGATCACTGCCTGCCCCAGCGCTGCGTCGGTCGGCGCCAGCACGATGCCCAGGATCAGAGCCTCTGCGGCGGTGAGCTGGCCGAACAGCACGGCCGCCGCGAGCGCCCCCAGCAGGATCGTCAGCGGCAGGCCGATCCCCAGCAACCGCAACGGCACGCCCACCCCGCGGCGAAGCTGACCGAGATCGACGCGCGAGGCGTCGCAGAACAAGACCAGCGCCAACGTCGCCTCGGCCAAGACTCGAACCGCAGAGTCCGTGCTCGCAAGGTCGATCCCGTCGAGCGCCTTTGGCCCAACCAGCAACCCGAAGGCGACGAACAGCATCGCCGGCGTGATCGCCGTCCCAGCCAACCTTCGAGACACGGCGGCGACGCCAAGCAACGCGAGTGACACCATGACCAATGCCCACTCCATTCGGACATCATCCCCCGAACTGCGGCCCTGTGGGGGGACTCAAAGCCACAGCCGGTGTGGCGGTCGGCCGCTGAGCTGTATGGGTTTCCAACTCAGCCGACGTCAGGATCGTTCGGCACCGCCGCCACAGGAGGAACCCACCCTCGCTGCGTGGAACTACGTCGGGTGGATGGCGATAACCCTCCCGAGGAGGAACTGATGGAAGCAGATAGATCGATGGCAGGGTGGATCGGATTCGCTGGCCTCGTGATGCTGGTCATCGGCGGAATCGACGTTTTTCAGGGCTTGATCGCACTGGTGAAAGACGACTACTACGTTGTATCGCGGTCGGGCTTCCTCGCGGTTGATCTGACCGCATGGGGTTGGGCGCTCATGATCTGGGGCGTCCTACTGGTGATCGCCGGCCTCGGCTTGATCGCCGGACAGGGATGGGCGCGTTGGGTCACGATCGTGCTTGTCGTGGTGAACGTGTTCGCCCAGTTGGGATTCCTGGGAAACAGCCAGTACCCACTGTGGGCGCTGACGGCGCTCACGCTCAACGTGATCGTGCTGTACGCGCTGACAGCACGCTGGAGCGAAAGCAAACACGTCTTGGAGAGGTCTCGCTAGCAACCACCCGGGCTCGCCGTGCAGAAGTGGCGCACGGCGAGCCCGGCGAGCCCTCTGGGAGCTGCGAATCGCCGTCCCGTTCCGACGACGACATCCGGTGGATTCCACTCAGCAGCCGGAGATCGATCTCCCCCGGCTGGTGGAACTCGGCTACACCCGCGGGGCGCCCTTGTAGCGGCGGCGGCCGATGGTACTGTTGAACGGTGATTTCGGACACCGCCGCTTCCCCGATCATCACCCGCGACGAGTCGCACGCCCTGTTCGGGCAGACGATGGGTTTCGTCGCGCTGACGACCGGGTTCTTCGCAATCGGCGCCTATCTCGGCCGAAACATGGCCTACCAGTGGGGCTGGCTCTGGTTCATCCTCGCGATCGGCTGTCTGATCGGGCTGAACGTGGCATCGCAGCGATCGGAACAGCTCGCGATCGGCCTGCTGTTCGTGTTCGGCCTGGTGATGGGCCTCGCGGTCGCGCCCACGATCGCCTACTACGTCTCCACCAACCCGCAGGCAGTGTGGCAGGCCGGCGGCGCCACGGCGCTCTTCATCGCCGGGTTCGGAGCGGCCGGATATGCAACACGGCGCGACCTCTCCGGCCTTGCCCGCCTGCTGTTCTTCGCGCTGCTGGCGTTGATCATCTTCGGCATCGTCACGATCTTCGTGCGCATCCCCAACGGCCAGCTGATCTACGCGGTGCTGGGCCTGATCATCTTCGCCGGCTTCACCATGATCGACTTCCAGCGGCTTCGCCGCTCCAAGGACATCCGGGCAGCACCACTGCTGGCGGCGTCGATCTTCCTCGACGTCTTGAACGTGTTCTTGTTCTTCCTCAGTATCTTCGGCCGCCGCTAGCCCGCAGGGCCACAGGACAGCGTTACCGAGGCTGGTTCGTGCCGGGTTGGACGAGCCCGGTCTCGTAGGCGTAGACGACTGCCTGGACGCGGTCGCGGAGGTCGAGTTTGAGGAGGATGTTGGCGACGTGGGTCTTGACGGTTGCGATGCTGAGGAAGAGTTCGGCTGCGATCTCGGCGTTTGAGAGGCCTCGTGCGAGTAGCACCAGCACCTGCCGCTCTCGGTTGCTGAGCTGATCCAAGTGCGTGTCACCGTCGCCTGGTGCGGGGAGCTGGGCGAACCGCTCGATCAGGCGGCGAGTGGCTGTGGGTGCGATCAGACCATCGCCGGCTGCGACTGCGCGTACGCCAGCGATGAGTTGGTCGCGCGGGACGTCTTTGAGCAGGAACCCGCTGGCGCCCGCCTTGAGCGCTCCGTAGAGATACTCGTCGAGGTCAAACGTGGTCAGGATCAGAACCCGCGTCGGGAGGCCGCCGGCGACGATTCGGCGAGCCGCTTGGATTCCGTCGAGGTGCGGCATGCGCACATCCAAAAGCGCCACGTCCGGCTGTCTTTCTCGGGCAAGGTTGACCGCTTCGATTCCGTCCGCGGCCTCGCCGACCACCGAGATGTCGGGTTGGTCTTCCAGGATGGCGGCGAACCCGGCGCTCACGAGCGCTTGGTCGTCGGCGATCAGGACGGTGATCACGCGGGCAGCAGCGCTCTCAACGTGAACCCGCCGCTGTCCCTGCTCGCCTCGAGTTCGCCACCGAGCAGCGAGACTCGCTCAGCGATCCCCACCAAGCCGTGGCCACCGACCGATGAAGTGGCTCGGTGAGGTACTGCGTCCGTTGTCGCTGACCTCGATCTCCAGCCGGTCGCCTGACCTGCGCACACCCACATCGACGCGGGACGCATTCGCGTGTTTGATCACGTTGGTGAGTCCTTCCTGCACGATCCGGTACACGGAGAGCTGGGTGGCGGGGTCAAGCGCCGTGCCTGCGACGTCCACCTGCAGGCGCACATCGAGGCCGGTGGCGCGGATGCGGTCGACCAGATCGTTGAGCTGGTCGAGGGTCGGCTGAGGTGCGAGTTCGGAAGCATCATCTTCGCGGAGCAGGCCGAGCAGACGCCGCAGCTCGGTCAACGCCTCGCGAGCGCTCGCCTCGATCGCATGCAGCGCTTCGCGGGTGCGCTCCGGCTGTTCGTCGAGCAAGACGTCACCGGCGCCGGCTTGGACGGCGATCATCCCGACGCTGTGGGACACCAGGTCGTGGAGTTCTCGTGCCAGCCGCGCGCGCTCGAGCTCGACCGCCTCGCTGCGCGCCCGCTCGATCTCCGCCGCTCGCTGCTGGCGAAACCGCAACGATCCCATCAACCACGGCACAACGAACGATGTCAGTGAGACCGCCAAAAACGTGTTGAGGGAGAACGGGTTGGTGATCAGCAAGGCCAGGACGAGCGATCCGGCGAGTGCGAGAGTGGCACGTCGCCGGTCGCGTATCGTCCCGATCCGGTAGAAGCCGAGTATCACCGCCGCGGCGAACGTGAACGATCCCGGTGGAGACGCCAATGCTGCGCACACGGCCGCCGGAACGAACAGACCGAAACCGCTGACCAGCGGATAGCGCGTACGCCACGCAGAGATAATCGCGACCAACGCAAGGCAGACCGCCGCGATCGCACCACCGCCGCCCGCTCCGAACCGCCACACCTCGACCTGGGAGGCGACCAACAGCACCGCGGCGATCGCGGCATCCGTACGAGTCGGCATCCAGGGACCGTATCGCACGCGGCTCATATGTCCATATGCGCCCGCAGCGTCATGCTGATCGCAGCTCCGCCGACTGGCGCCGCCGCCACAGGCGTTCACGTCCGACCAAAGCACACGCGATCAGCCCAACGGCCGCCACGATCGCAAACGAGCCCTGAACCACCAGATCCGACATGGTATTCCACGTATACGCCGGCATGAACGCGAGCTCCACGAGGTTCAAAACGCCGAGAAGCACACACGCACCGATTCCACTCGTGCGTGCCAGCCACACCGCACCGACCACGTATAACACCCCGAACAACACCGCGAGGGCAGGTACTTCAATAACGAATGCATTGACAAACTCGAACACTCCCGCAACCAGCGCCGTTGCGACAAGCACATATGACCAGCGGCTCGACATCAGACTCCGTTCGTCGTTGACACAACCCACGCTACGCAGCCGGGCTGCATCTGTCATCAGTCGCGAGGAACGGTTTCCAAAGCTCACAAATCAGCCTCGAGAACGGGCACGCTCCCGGCAAGGCGAGCCAAGCGTCAGGTGATCTGCGTCAGCAGGACGCCGACTGCGTTGATCGTAAACAGCGCAGCCAAGAGCAGGAGTGCATAGACGGTCACCTCGGGCTGACGACGAACCACTTCTCCCTGACTGCGCTTCATCAGTGCGACGGCCCGCTCGCCGAAGAGCACAAACAGGATCACCGGCACCCACACGATCGCCGTTGCGACCGCGACGTACACGACCATGATCACTGCCTGAACCGAGTCGCGGAGGCCGCCGGTGCTGATCGTGGTTGCCGCGAGCGCCGCAAGCAGAAGGCGCTTGGGGGAAACGAGACCAAGCAGCAGGCCCGCGCCGAGCGCGGTCAGGAGGTGCACACGGCCGAGTCGCTCCGACAGCCTGGCCGTGCGCTCGCTCGGGCCCTCGTTCCTGATTGGGCCTCTCCGGCGAACCCAACCTGCCAGCCAGATCAATCCGACGGCGACCGCGATCTCGAGGGCGACCTGAATGCCCGGAAAGTGCCTGCGGCCTGAGCCGGTTGCGGCGAAGTCAACGGCCAGGAAGACAGCGCAGACGAGCAATTGCGCCGCCACAACTCCGACAGCGAACGCAAGGGCGTTGGGCCGTCCGGAATGCATGACCGCGATCGTCGCTGCGAACGCCAACGGGCTGAGACCCGCGAGAATTGCATACAACAGCACTTGAATCGCGACCTGCAGCATTCGCGTGATGCTACGCCAAGCGCGTCAGCCCCGAGGATCGAGCTTCTCGACCAGCCGCTTCAACGGGTCGCTGATGCGCTCGGTGGGCGCATCGTCCACCAGGGTTCGGAGAAACTTGGAGAGCGCGGCGGTGTGTTCATCGTCGAGCGCGACCACGCTGGTGACCCGTCCCTCGGCGTCGTAAATGCTCAGCCGGGTGTGCAGCGGCCCGGTCTCTGGATCGAAGTAGCGCGACACGCGCAGTCCGCGGCCAGGAGTGTCCACCTCGGGATGGGGCGGGAACTGTGCGACCGCCTTGCCGACCTGCACCATCGAACACCAAGGGCAATACCGGAACTCCCGGTCGACGACCCCTCCGCAATGGCTGCACTGCACGGCGACACCCCCAAAAGCAACGATACGCACAGTCTACGCCGCTCAACCGCCCACGTGCACTCCCAGTTTCATCCGTGCACTCCCAGTTTCATGGATGCCGAGAGGTTCTTCTGGACGCGCGACACCGCCTGGAAGGCGTCTTTGAGGTACGTGCGCACCAGTGGGTTGAGGGTGGCGGGGTCGATGTAGTTGTCGGGACGCGTGCCCATCCGCAACTGCCGGATCTGGTGTTGCATGCGAAGGTCGGTCATGAGGTCGAATGCATCCTGGAGCACCGCGACGTCCTCCGTGGGGATGGTGCCTGCGGCACCGGCCGCAGCGAGGCGGGCAGGCGTCGATGCGCCCGTGACGCCGGCCGCCATGGCAGCCGAGCGGGCCAGCCCGACGATCGGAAGCAGGCCGCCCTTCTTGATATTCAGCGTTCCGCGATGCTCGCCGTCGTGCTCGACGACGAAGTCCTTGCGAAACCCGGTTGGCGGCCGGTGCGAGAGCGCGAACACTTCGAGCAGGTGCAAGAGGCGCGGCCGGTCTTTGGCCTTGGCGAACGCTGCCCGCAGGCGAGCCCCGGCGACGTCTCCGCCCCATACCGCCCTGCCGTCTCCCACCAGACTCACCAGAATCAGTGCTTTCTCCTGGTCGGGGTCATCCAACCAGGAGCCTGCGATCCGCTCCCAGTCAGCCACCGGCCGGGCGAACAGCCCCTTGGTGGCGATTGCTCCGCCCTTACACGCCGGGATCCCAGCGGTATCCAGCCCGCCCACCACCCGCTCGGCGAGTTTCGCCATCCACGCCCGGGTGTCGGCGTCTTCGACCGGAGCGTCCCAGGCCATGGCATTGTCTTGATCGGAGTCGGGGAATGCCTCGCGCCGGGCGAAACTGCCCAGCGTGAACCACGTGTAGGGAGCAGGTGGCGATCCCAGCTCGTCGTTGGCCAACTCGATCCACCGACAGGTCACAGCGTCGTGGGCCGAGGAGATCACACCCGAGATCGTGTGCGCCGGTACCCGCGCCTCGGACAACGCAATCACAGCCTGCGGAAGCTGCGCCATCGCGTCACACAGAGCTTGGCCATCGCGGGCCTGGGTGATGGCGGCTCGCAATGCAAACGGCGTACGTGCAGCCGCTGTGACCAGGTCGGTGTCTGTGACCACGCCGATCACATTTCGGCGGGCATCGACCACCGGCAGGTGATGAAGGCCGCTGTCGAGCATCTCGATCAAGACATCCGCACTGGCGCGCTCCGCGGTTACCGTGCGCGCCGGCGCAGTCATCACCTCGGCCACCGGCGTTTCCGGGCCGACGCCGGCTGCAACCACGCGCTCTCGCAGGTCATGGTCGGTGACGATCCCAAGGTCATCGCCCAGGTCAACCAGCACCGATGAGGTTGCGGCCTCGACCATCCTGCGAGCGGCATCACGAACGGTCGTCGAAGGGGTGCACACCACCACCTCGCTGTACGCCATGTCGCCGACCGGCCGCCGGGACGATTCGGCGCCGGTGAGACCTTCGCGGGCGCGCATCTCGTACCGCCCTCCCACCGACATCACCAGGTACCGCAGCGCCTCCGCCCGCGCCAGCACCGGCCGCACGACCTCTGCGGGCAGCCGATAGCACTCGGTCTGTTCCTGCGCGCTGACAGTCAGGCTCACCGGCTCGCCGGTGATCATCGAGCGGTGACCGAACATCTCGCCCGCCCCCATCTGATCAATCACGCGGCCCTCATCCGTCAATGCGACCGCGCCGCGGCGCACGATCCAGGCGCACTGCGACGGCTCCGCGGCCTGCATCATGATGGTCACGCCCGCCGGGAAGGAGTGGCTCTCGCACGCGGCCGCAACGGCGAGCAACTCCGCCTCCTCGAGGGTGTCAAACGGCGCCACGTCCCTCAAGAAGCCCACCACTTCGGCTTCCATCAGATCCTCACCCACGATCTGAAGTTGCGCATCGCTCCTCCTCTGTGCCGTGTACGTGGTAGCACCCATTCTCGCTCAGGATTGCTGCTGATGCAGGTGTCCTTTTTCGTAGCTGTGGGCAAACGACGCGCCGGTGCTATCGCTGTAGGAGAGGTTGGTGAAGGTACCGCTGCCGCGGTAGCCCTGGTAGGCGCCGGTGGCCGATGTGATGTGCCACGTGCCGTTGCCGCAGTACCACTTCGTCTGCGCCGAGTTGACCGGGTGGCAGTCGGTGCGCCAGTTGAGCCGGATCGTCCCAAACGATGTGTGGTAGACGTCATGGCCGACATACAGCCACTCGTTGGGACGAGAGGTGGGTTGAACGGTGTCGTAGTTCTCGGTGCCATGGCCCGGCGTGGCGCTCCCAAACGGGCCGCCCCGGGCGATGAAAATCACGTCACCGGTGACACTGTTTGCGGCCACGAACTCCGTGGTGACGATCGTGATCTTGCCGTTGCCCGAACCGGAGTCAGCGCTTGCCACCGGCACCGCGATGGCAAGCACCGCCAGCGCGACTGCGGCGGCGATGCTCTTTCGTGTCAATCTGGCGTGCACGATGTTCCTCCTCATGTGTGAGTTCTCCGGGCTCGCGCAGGTCAAATCTGGAGGGGCGCAGGATCGGCTCTCACGATCACCGTGTCGCTGACCTGGACGATCTCGTCCACCGGAAGTGCCGCCGCCATCCCGTGACGGCGGATTGCCTCTGGGCTGCTTGCCTGGTAGACACAGACCGTGCCGATTCCACCGCTCGGCTCAGCCAAGACATAGCTTCTGATCCAGCGCACGTCCTCAGGCATGCGGTCACCCTCCGCAGTGGAGCGCGCAGCGGCGGCTTCCAATTCGCTCGGAGCCTGCCACCCGTCGCGGCGCAGAATTACATACGTCTCCATCGCACCCTCCTCGAACTGCTGTGGACACGTTCGAGGCTAGGCACCGCACAGGCCGCGCGCATCGGAGGTCCTACCCAGTTTGGGACCGGCCGCTACCCAGATTGGGTCACGGCGCCGCAGGGATGCCAATCCCCAAACGAGTCGCCTCGACGCTCGCGCGCGCTCGCGTGGGCACGTCGAGCTTCCGCAGGACTTGGGACACGTGATGGTCGACCGTCCGCCGCGAGAGAAACAGGCGGTCGGCGATCTCCGCGTTGGTCAGCCCCTCGGCCACCAGCACCAGCACGTCCAGCTCGCGAGCGGTAAGGCTGGCGGGGTTCTGGAGCGTCGCGGCGCGGGGCCCGCGGGCCAGGCCGCGAACACCGCGTTCCCGCAATCGGTGGGCAACGATTGCCGCGGCAGGGTTGGCACCGAGCCGGCGAAGCGCGGTATAGGCCTGCTGCATCAGGGTCTGGTCATCGCTCAGGCTGAGCGCTGACGCAGCCTCATAGGGGCAGCCGAGATCGCGCCAGGCCGCCGCCGCGGCTTCGTGGCGCCCGGCCAGCTCGAGCGCGTAGGGGGCCGGCACGTCCGTCGTGGTCGTCTCGATGATTCCGGCGCGGCGTCGCCAGCACAGCAGCTCGCCGATCACCCACGGCAGCTTCCGTTCGATCGCCAGAGCGAGCGCGGCGGCGGTCATCTGCTCGATCCGCTCGGTTCGCCCCTCCAGCCAAGCGACCTCGGCCCAGGTGGCCGCGACGGGGCCAAACCAGCCAAGGTCGTCGGGCTGGTACTCGATCTGGGCCGCCGCGTCCAGCGCGGCGTGCACGCCTGGGTCGCCGCGGCGGGCCCGAACTAGCGCCAGTACCACCAGCCCCTCGAAACGCGGGGCGGGCGAGTCGTGCTGGTGATCCGACAGCGCCGCTGCGATCGCAGCAGCCTCCGCCCAGCGTCCCTGATTCAACTCTGACCGCGCCTTGAGGGCGAGCAACGACAGCCGCCACAGATCAAGATCGTGCTCGGCGCAATGCTCCAGCCCCTCCTCCAGGTACCGCTGCGCCAGCCCATGGGAGCGGTGAAGCACTGCGGCGAATCCCAGGTGCGTCAGTGCACGTGGGATCTCCGGGTCAAGGGCGTCGGTTCGGGCCAACCGCAGCCCCTGCTCCAATGTCGAGGCCGAGGTGGGGCCGTCGCGTGCGAACTCTGCACTGCCCGCGCAGATCATGGCGTGCACCAACGTGGCATCGTCCCCGAACCGACGCGCGAGTTCGATCGCTCGCCGACCCCACTCGATCGCGTCGTCGTTGGCATCGTCCATGAAGCCGAGCAGGGCCATGGCGGCGCACGCGGCGCCAAGCTCGCGGCTGTCTCCGAACGGTTCCAGGAGCGCGATGGCGGTCTCGCCCGCCACCCTGCCTTCCTCCATGGCACCCCGGCACGTGTAGGGGTCAACAAGTTGCGACAGCGCGTGTCCCTCCGCGACCACATTGCCCACCTGCTGATAGCACTCGATCGCGCGTTCTCGCGCCGCGATCGATTCGACCAGGTCGTCGGTGCCGAAGAATGCGTCGGATTGAAGCTCAAAGAGTTCAGCCCGAGCCTCAGGTGGGAGCGTCACAGCAAACCGGAGTGCGCGGGCATATTGGGCTGCCGCCTCGCGATGCGCCCCCACGGTCGCCGCCTGGGCCGCCGCGGCCGGGGCGAACCGGAGCACCGCCTCACCGTCGCCGGCCGCCTCTGCATGGTGAGCGAGCCGCGGCAGGTCAGAAGCTGCGTCCGCGTTTGTGAGTGCCCCGAGCAGCGCGCGATGCAGCGCGCGGCGCCGCGCCGGCCCGATCGCGTCCTCCACCGCAATCCGCGCCAATTCGTGACGAAACCCAACGTCCGCACCAAACTCCACCAGCAACCCCGACGCCAGGCACTCGTCCACCCGACCAGCGGTGTCCCCGCACACCTCCTCCAAGAGCCACGGCTCCACGGACCGCGGCGACACCGACACCACCTCCAGCACCGACCTGGCCTCAGGGCTCACACGAGCGACGCGGGCAAGCACCGCATCGCTGACCGTCACCGGGATCTCCGTTCCACCCGCCTCCAACACCTCGCGTACGTAGAACGGATTGCCGGAGGTCAGCTGATGCAGGTCGACGGGATCAACGGCATACCCGCCGGCCAGAACCGCGACCGCGGCCGCCGACAACGGCTCCAAGGTCAACCTGACCACTCCGGCCGCCGTCGCCAAGTCGCCCAGCACCAACCGCAACCCATCCGCCGGTTCGATCTCCTCCCAGCGATAGGTGACGATCACCAATGCGGGAATCGACTCGATTCTGCGGCCGAGCATCCGCAACACGTCCAGCGTCGCCTCATCCGCCCAGTGCGCATCCTCCACCACCAGCACCGACGGCCCGGCGCCGAGCTCTGTGCGGAGGGCGGTGAACACCTCATAGGGGCGACCGGCTTGGGCCACAACCGTGGAGAGTGTTCCGCCACTCCCGGCTGCGACATCCGCAATCGCTCCCAGCGGGCGCGAGGTGGCCAGCGGATCACAGCCGCCCGCGCGCACAACGCTCGACGACCGCACACTGTCTGTGAACGCGCGGACAGTCGCGGTCTTGCCGACGCCGGCCTCTCCTGCCACCAGCACCAGCCGCCCACGCCCCGCCTTCACCTCCGAGAACGCACCGTGGAGCCCGGCCAGCGCGTCGTCGCGCTCGAGCAGCGAACTCGCGACCAAAGTCTCCGCAGCGTCTGCACTGTTCACGCAGGGATTCTCCAACGCACACGTGACAAATGCAACCCACCGCCTCCCGGCCCCCTCGACTCTTTAAAACTGACACGGGGGCGGTGCCGACACGTCTCGGCACCGCCCCCGGAGTACCTCCGCGTCAGGCGTCGATCTTGCGGGCCAGCTGGGCTGCCTGCGGCTTTCCCTTGTGGCCGGCCTCCTTCAGGATCGGTGGGACGTCGGGGTCGGAGACGAAGCTCTGCCAGCCTGCCTCGTCCCAGTCGAACGCCACCCAGACGCGATCGGTTTCAGACGGATCGCGAAACACGATCGCGCCCTTGGATCCGTGCTCTCGGCGCTTATCTGCACCCTTGGTGGAGAACACTTCGAGGAAGCGGTCGAAGTCTTCGACCTGTGTGGTTGCGAGCAACATGGTGATGGTCCTTTCGTTGGTGTGTGGTCGGAGTGCCTAAACGGTGAGCGCGGGTGCGCTGACCTGGCGCTCCTGGGGATCGATGGCGCCGAGCTCCTCGACGACTTGGAACTGGCCGTTTCGAACCTGGGCGATGTACATGTTCATGCGCAGGTGGTGCTGGCCGGGGACGACCGTGGCCGGCCCGCCCGGGCCTTCGTCGATGTGCGCGTGGTCGAGCGCGGCGATCACGTCGGATTGCGCCAGCGTGCCGGCCTCCTCGACAGCTGAGGCCCACAGCCGCAGGCCGCGATAGAGGCCGGAGCAGCCGAAGCCACTGGTGAACTTGGGAGAACCGGGATAGAGCGCGTCGTACTGCGCCGTCAGCCTGCGGCTGAAGGGATCGGTCACGTCCTGGTAGTAGTCGAGGCAGCTGTACAGCCCCTCGACGTGGGCGGGCGGGACGATGTGCAGCATGTTCTCGTCGAAGTAGGTGCAGATCAGCTGTCCTCCGCGGTCGGTGTAGCCGGATGCGTGCAGCTGCTCGAAGAAGGGCACGAACCCGGGGGGCACGGTCATGTTGAACACCACGTCAGCGCCGCTGGAGACGATCCTCTCGACCGTCGCGTGGTAGTCGGCGTGGTCGAGCGGGAAGTACTCCTCACCGAGCACGCTGCCACCGTTGGCGGCGACCACCTCATGCACTCGTGCGTTCATCACGCGCGGCCACACGTAGTCGGCCGAGGGTAGGTAGAAGGTCTTTGCCCCTGTTTCTTTCATCAGCCACGGCACCAGCGTGTCGACCTGCTGCGCCGGCACCGGCCCGGTGCAGAAGATCAGCGGATCGGATTCCTGGCCCTCGTACTGCTCGGGGTAGATGTAGAGCGTCTTGCCTTCGGTCACCGCCGGCTGCTTGATCGCCTGCCTGGTCGAGCTGAGGATCCCGCCGAGGATCACGTCGACGTGGTGATGGTTGACCAGCTTCTCCGCCGCGGCTGAGGCGACGGCGTCGTCGGTGGCACCATCCTCGATGTGCAGCTCGAGGGTGCGGCCCAGCAGCCCGCCCTTGGCGTTGATGTCGCCGACCACCATGCGGGCAACGTTTGCGTCTGCGATACCGGCCGGCTCGAGCGGCCCGGTCTGGTCGGCAACCACTCCCACCCGGATCGGGTCGGCGCTTTGATTCGGTTGACTCTCCATCATTTCCTCCGTGTGAATCGGGTGGCAGTCGCTCGGGGCGACAAGGATCGATGCATCGTGCAACCATTGTGGCGAGCAGTTCGTTGCCAATCATCGGGAGGTCTCCCTATTTTGGATTCGTCGCTTCGCCTCAGTGAGCTGGTGGCCACGTTGGCCCTGGCGCAGGACAATGCGTTCGGCCAGCCGCTGGAGTCGCAGCTGCGATCGTGCCTGCTGGCCACCTGGATGTGCGATGAGGCCGAGTTCGATGACGACGTTCGCGACACCGTCTACTGGGTGGCGATGTTGCGCTACCTCGGCTGCACCGGACACGCCCACGAGGTGGCCACCGTCTTTGGCGACGAGATCGCCATCCGCGCCCAGACGCTCGTGCACGACGCCGCCAACCCGGCCGAGGTGATGCGTGACGTGATGGCCTACGCCACCGCCGGTCACACCCCCGAGGAGCAGGATCAGATCGTCGCGATGATCCAGGAGACCGCCCGTGAATGGGCCGTCTACAACTTCTCGTCGGGCTGCGAGGTGGCCGACATGCTGGCGCAGCGGCTGTCCTTCGGTGCCGACGTGCGGGAGTCGCTGCGCTTCACGTTCGAGCGGTGGAACGGCAACGGCTATCCCCAGCACGCCAAAGGCGATGCGATTCCGCTGCCGATGCGGATCGTCCACCTGAGCCACGACATGGAGGCGATCGCCCGCCTGTTTTCGGCCGATCACGCCCTCCAGGCAGCTCAGGACCGCCGTGACAGCACCTACGACCCTGCGCTGGCCGACCTCTTCATCGCACACGGGCGCGGCTGGTTGGATCGGCTGGGCGAGACCGAGCCGTGGGATGCCGTGCTCGCGCTCGAACCCGAGCCGCACCGGGTGCTGGCCGGCGCGGAGCTGGATGACGCCCTCACGGTGGTGGCCGACTTCATCGATCTCAAGTCGCCGTACATGGGCGGGCACAGCCGACGCTGCGCCCAGCTTGCGACCGACGCCGGTCAGCTGCTGGGCTTGGAGGATGAGGCCACAGCCACGCTCCGCCGGGCTGCCCTCGTCCATGACTTCGGCACAACGGTCGTGCCAAACTCGATCTGGGACAAGCCCGCCCCGCTCACCCGAGCGGAGTTCGATCGGGTGGAGCTGCATACGATGGTGACCGAGCAGATGCTGCGCCGCTCCCCGGCGCTGGCGGTGCTGAACCCGGTCGCGGCCGCCCACCACGAGAAGTGCGACGGATCGGGGTACCACAAGCGGCTTCGAGCCGAGGACGAGGATCTGAGCGCGTGCGTGCTGGCCGCGACTGAGGTGTACGTGGGTTTGACCACCGAGCGAGCCGACCGGCCGGCGTTCGACCCCGCCGACGCGGCCGGCGAGCTGCGCAAGCTGGAGTCAGACGGCGTGCTCGAGCCGCGCGCAAGCCGGGCGGTGCTGGTGGCCGCCGGCCACGGCGAGCCCCATGCGGCGACCGGCAAGCGCCAGCAGAATCCCGGCGGGCTGACCCGGCGCGAGGTCGAGGTGCTCCGGCTCGCGGCCAGGGGCTTGACCACCCAAGAGATCTCCGATCGCCTCTACATCTCACCGAAAACCGCGGATCACCACATCCAGCACATCTACGGCAAGATCCGCGTGTCCACCCGGGCCGCCGCCGCCCTGTGGGCAATGCAGCACGCCGTCATCCAGTGAGCCTCAGGTCTGGGCGACCGTTGCGGGATCTGGCGCGGGATCGCTGCTGGGAGGCGCGGGCGCGGCCCAGAAATCAGCCCGCCGCACGAGGCCGGCGCAGAGCGCGCCGATCAACACGGTGACGGCGCCGATGATCAGGATCGTGTTCATTCCCGAGACGAACGCTTGATGCGACACCGCGGTGATCGCTGGGTTGTGCGGGCTGAGCGCCGCGGCCGCGCGGGTGCCGCCCGAGGCAAGCGTCTTTGCCAGGGTCGAAGCCGGCACGCCCAGCGACCCATGTGACGCCAGCTGGCTGGTTACCTGGTGCTGGAAGACTGCACCCAGAGCGGCGACGCCGGTGGCGAGACCGCCGATGCGAAAGGTGTTGCTGATGCCCGATGCCATGCCGCTTCGCTGGGGCTCCACCACGCCCAGCCCGATCTTTGCGATCGCGGGGTTGACGATGCCGATGCCAAAGCCGGTGAGCAACAACCCGGGGATCAGGTGAGTCCAGGTCGACCCGGTTGAAAGATTCGCCATCGACGCGATTCCGACACCGGTCACTGACATGCCGAATCCCAGCACCGCGCCGGGCGGGAAGCGCTCGACCACCGAGCGGGTCACGAGCGGCACGATGAATAACAACACCGTCGAGGGGAGCAGTCGCACGCCACCGGCCAGCGGCGAGTACCCCAAATCGTTCTGCAGGTAGAGCGTGATGTACGGGTACATGGCAAACATCCCCGCGCCGATCGCAAACGTGGCCAGCGACACCCCGACGAACCCGCGATTTCGAAAAAGCGACAGATCGAGCATCGGCCGCTCCTGTCTGAGCTCGGCCACCACGAACGCTGCTGCCAACACCGCCGCGCCCGCAAACAGGGCCAGGATCGGCGGGCTCCCCCACCCGTCATCGTTGCCGCGTAAAAGCGCCAAGATGAACAGGAACAGCGCCCCCGCGAAGGTGACCAAGCCGGCGATGTCGAGGCGCTTGGCATTCGGATCGCTGATGTTGATCATCTTGACCGCGGCCACCGCCACCGTGGCGATGCCGATCGGGACGTTGACGAAGAAGATCCACCGCCAGCCCAGCGTGTCGGTGAGCAGGCCGCCGATCAACGGCCCGACAGCCACCGCCGCGCCCACCGTCGCGCCCCACGCGGCGATCGCCCGTCCGCGGTCGTGGCCATGGTAGGTCTGCCCGATCAGCGCCAAGCCGGTCGCAAACATGGCGCCGCCGCCCAGGCCCTGAAGCGCGCGCGCCCAGATCAGCACGCCCGTCGTCTGCGCCACCCCGCACAGCAACGACGCGACCGTAAACACCACCAAGCCGACGATGAACACGCGCTTTCGCCCGTACCGGTCGGCCAGCGCACCGCAGGTCAGAATCACGCTGGCCAGCGACAGGGCATATGCGTCGATCACCCATTCGAGATCGGTGAAGCCCGCGTGCATGTACCGCTGGATCGTCGGCAACGCGACCTGCACCACCGTCACATCGACCAGCAGCATGAACGTCGCCGCGCACAGCGCAACCAGCGTCCACCACCGCCAACCGCTGGATTCAACCGAGCCCATACACCGGCACGGTAGCGACCGTCCGCCGGGCGATTGTCCGATCAGGCAGGCTGGTTTGGATCCTCGCTATTGGCAAGCTCGACGGAGGCTTCCATCACGTCTTTGAGGTGCCGCTGCTGGATCGGCAACGCCCACTTGACCAGGGTCTTGACGTCGGCGTGGTCTGCGTCGTTGTTCATGGCTTGGAGCACCGACCAGTGGCCGACCTCGCCGGCTTCGGCCATCGTCAGAAACTCGAATCCGTCGAGTGCATCGGAGTCGCTGTCGAGATAGGTCTTCATCATCTCGGCACCCTTGCTCTTAGTCGATCGCGCTTCGTCGAGGATCGCGGTCTTCTTCCCCTCGAAGGTGCTTGCCAGATCGGTGCAGCGCTTCTCGGTCTCGGCCGCTTCGTCGTGCATCTGGCGAAGCTTGGTGACGAGCACGTCCTCATCGTCCTGCTTGGCCAGCACGAGCACCTTCTCGGTTGCCGCCTGAGCCGCCATCGCCAAGCCCGTGACTTCTCCGAGCTTCGTTTCGAGGTTGGTGAGATCCGCCATATGAACTCCGTCCAGTTGATGATGTGTCACCCCAAGCGTTCCCTCATACCGACGATGGGAAACGCCTGTGCCCGGCGGAGTTTCTACCTGCGGCGCGTGCTCGCTCGGCCTACCCGCGCGTGGCGGCGAGCAGTTCGCGTGCCGAGTCGGCGCCTCTGGGATCGAGTCGCAGCATCGCTTCGACAGCCGCAAACAGGTCACGCAGCGACACGACGCCGGCCACCATGCCACCCTCAGTCACCGGCAGGTGGCGGATCCCGTGGCTGCGCATGGTATCGGCGGCCCACAGCAGGTCGGCGTCGGGCGGGGCGGCGACCGTGTGTCGCGGCATCGCTTCGGCGACTGAGCACGATTGGACGTCGTACCCGCCGGCCACCGCTCGCACCACATCGCGCTCACTGAACATCCCCTCCAGGTGCTGGCCGGAGACGACCACGCAGGCGCCCACCCCGCGATCGGACATCAGCCTCGCTGCTTCATACACCGTGGTCTCGGGGGAGCAGCAAAGCAGTTTGGTCTGCATGATCTCGGCGACAATCATCGTGCCTCCTGTTACAAGTGTCGGGCGGCTCGAATTGTACACATTGCCCAGAATCGCCCTGACCTCGGCGTGGGACGATGGACAGCAGCGGAAGCAGCGGGGCGAGGGCGCACACCAGCGCGCCACCCGCAGTGATCGTACTCAGTGCCCATGGACCCCACGCAACGCGAAGAGATTTTCGCGGATTCACCCTCCTGGGGGACTTCGTCGGAATTGTTACGGCCGATATCGGACGCATGCCTACTGGGAGCGTCGCTCCCTGTCTCCTCCCTTAAGGATGTGTGTTCGATGAAACGTCGCTCGCTCACGAGCAAGCTTCTGCTCTCGGTGTGCGTGCTGGGTGTGACCGCGAGCATCGCCGGTCTCGCCACGTATGCCACCTTCACCAGCTCGACCTCGGCGAGCGAGTCGGTTTCCACCGGCACCGTCACGATCGCGCTGGGCGCGACCGGGTCATCCACCAACCGCCTGAACGTGGCCGCCACCAACGTGGCCGCCGGTGACACGATTCAGCGCAGCGTCGATCTGATCGACAGCGGCTCGATCGACCTGTCCGCAGTCACCCTGACCAGCGCGGCCACCACCTCGTCGCTGCTTGACACCGACACCACCAACGGCCTTCAGCTCGTGATCGACAAGTGCTCGAATGCGTGGACGGAAGCGGGCACGGCGCCTGCCTACACCTACACCTGCTCGGGCACGACATCGGCCGTGCTGGCCAGCCGGCCGGTGGTCGGCAGCAACCTCGCGCTCTCGAACCTGAGCGCGCTCACCGCCGGCTCGACCGATCATCTGCGCTTCACGTTGACGCTGCCCTCGGCGGCGCCCAACACCATGCAGAATCTCTCGTCGGTGATCCAGTACACCTTCACCGGCACCCAGCGCGCCGCCACCACCCGGTAGGCCGGCAGCACCCGATGGCACAGGGAGTGTGAGGGGCCGCCCCCTCACCTCCCGCCGCCACCAAGCGAGGTAGATGCCGACGCCGCCGACCACCCAGCCCAGCGCCCCCACCGCCCGCACCATCGCGGTGGATGTCCCCACCGGGCAGCGGCCTTCTCCGTGGACGCCGCGGGCCCCCGGCAGGCCGAGGCGGCTCTTTTCGGCCGCCGCGGTGATCATCACCTGGGTGATCCTGATCGCCTCGGTGATCGTGCTTCTACTCGTCGCCGTTGGGCCACACGTCTTCGGCTACCGCACGGAGGATGTGCTCTCCGGCAGCATGCAGCCGGCGTTCTCGCCGGGGGATGCGGTGGTCATCTCGCCCGAGCCCACCCGCGACGTGCGCGTCGGCCAGATCATCAGCTACCACATCCCAATCGGCGACCACCACGTCGAAACCCACCGGATCGTGCGGATCATCAGCCGCGGTGAGCACCCGGTCGTGATCACCAAGGGAGATGCCAACGCCGCAGCCGACCCCTGGCGGGCACGGCTGGTCGGGCCGCGAGTGTGGCAGGTGCGCGCCGTCATCCCCAATCTCGGCACCGCCATCCACGCCCTGCGCACACCCATCGCACAGCTCCTCACATTGCTGCTCGCTCCTGCGCTGATCATGGGAATCCTGATGGTGCGGATCTGGCGGCCCGGCCCCACGCCACCGCCTGAGCGAAGCGTGTGGAAATGAGCCGCGCGCGTCTGCCGCTCGTGCTCGGCATCGTCGCCGGCGTCGTCCTGGGCGGCGCGACCGTCGCGCAGGCCACGTTCACGCGCGGGGTCGCCGCGTCACAATCCGTCTCGACTCGCTCGCTGGTCGCTCCCACAGCGCTGACCGCGACTCCCTCCGGCCACAACGTCGTGCTCGGTTGGACGGCCGGCTCGGGTGGCTCCGGCTACGCCGTCTCGGGCGTCAACAACGGCACCTCCAGCTCGTGTGCGGCAGCCACCTTCTCCGCCGTTGGCACATCCGCGACCACCGCCTACACCGACACCGGCCGCTTCAGTCCCCAAGGCACCTACTTCTGTTACAAGGCCGCGACCACCTACGGCACCTGGTCGAGCCAGACCGCAAACCCCACCGCGGCCGCACAGCTCGGTGTGGTCGCACAAAGCGTGGTGATCACCAACGGCGGCACCGCCGGCACGATTGACCCAGGCGACAAGATCGTGGTCACCTTCAACCAGGCGATCACCACCACCACCGGCCCACCCGCCGGCGACAACGTCTGCACCAAGAACGGAACCGATCAGATTGTGTTGGGATCCACCGGCACCGGCACCAGTTGCAGCGTCACAGCAGCACAGGTCGATTTTGGGATTCTGTCCGGGATGACCGTCGGCCAAAACAGCCGTTACGCCGCGACCTGGGTGTGGGGCGCCGCCAACACCGTGCTGACGATCACCATCGGAGCGCGATCCGCCGGTCCGGGCACGACCACAACCGGCACCGCCGCCTTCAACCCCTCGACCACCACCACCGACCTGCTGTCAGCCACCGGCAGCTTCCACGCCTGCGACACCAACACCGGTGGAGGCAACTGCCTGCCCACGGCCACCGGCACGTTCTAGCCAGTGACTGAGGCTAGAGCTGCGGCGGCCCATTGGCGATGAGCCTGCGGAGTTCGGAAACCTCGTCGGCCTGCGACACCCACCAGGTCACTCCGGCATCGCGGTATTCCCTCATCATCGCGGGACTGCACGCGGGCCGCCTACCGTCCAGCGTCCCCATCGAAACCATGTCGAACGGCCCCGCACCCGGATCGCGGTGCTGACCGACATAGGCGGCGGCGTTCGCCATGTCGTCAGGTGAGAGGAAGCCGCCGGGGTATTCGGGGCTGGCGGGGAACATTCCATCCCACCGGGCGGCGCGCCGTGCCGGCGGCTTGTTTGGCCAAAACCCTCCCACCCAAACAGGAATGCGAGGTTCTTGCACCGGCCTTGGCAGAAACACGGCATCTTTAACCTGGAAGTTGGTGCCCGAGTGATTCACCTGCTCCCCCGACCAGAAGCGAGCCAACAAGTCCAACGACTCGTCGAGCTTGCTCGCCCGCACCTTGGGGTCTGCGTCTTCACCGAAGTCCTCGAACTGGTCGTCGGGCTCTCCCAATCCGACTCCCAGGACGAACCTGCCCCCGGAAAGCCGGTCAAGCGTCACAGTCTCGCGCGCGACCTTGGCTGGACGACGACGGGCAAGCGGGGTGACCATCGGCCCGAACCGAACGCGCTCGGTTTCCTGCGCGATCGCCGCCATCGCGATCCACGGGTCGGACACCGGCGACGGATCGTCGTCGAATGACCAGGACAGCTCGTCCCAGATAAACACGCCGTCCCACCCCTCGAGCTCGGCCGCAACCGCCAGTTCGACCAACAACTTCGGATCGTAGAATTCGCCGACGTTCGGCAGAAAGATCGCGAATCTCATACGGACCACCAGTCCTGAGATAGTCCCGGCTCGCCTCTCGGGGTTCGAAGGCGAGTATGACAGCCGCGTCCACCCACGGCTTCGCCCCGCTCGGCCATCTTCCACACGGTGCACGCTGGCCCGATCGGGCCACCGCGCGGGTGAATAACGGTGCCAGGCACCGTTATTCACCACGTCGCTTGGCTCGTGCGGGTTGACTGGGTCTATAACTCTCGTATGCGTCGGATCGCGATAGCGCTTGCACTCGGCGTCGTTCTGGGTGCAGCACTGGTGACGTACGTGGACACGCGAGACCAATCACCGCCGAGCGCACCTGGGATCACGTTGATTGCACAGAAGTCTCCGGCGTTTCTCGGGCATCCTGAGAAACGGCAGTGGCGCACGACCCGGCGTATCTCACTCTCGTGTGGCAAGAGCCCGACGGTCAGCGGCTCGGCCACCGCTACGGCGCGTGCCCTCTGCAAGGCTGTGGCGTACTACGTGCACCATGTCCCCAAGAAGCCGTGCGTCGTGCTCGGACTCATCGGGCCCCGCGTTCTGATCACCGGGTCGCTCGACGGCCAGCCGCTACACCTCTCGCTGGGGGCCCTGTGCAACCCACCGCCCGCCTTGGGCCATGCGGCTCAAGCGATCTACATTGCGGCGTTCAGCCCACCGGCGCGCCCACACCTCTGGTTGTCCGCTCGCAGCGTCCGACCCGGGCAACTGATCTCTGTCAAAGCCACCGGCTGCGCGCCGCTGCTCGGTCAGCGGGAGAAGCTGACCTGGCACACCCTCGCTACAACGTTCGTCTCACACTCTCGAATACGGCACTCGGGCAATACCGTGACGACGCGGTTCAGAATTCCCGAGGGGACGCCGCGAGGGCGAGGACTGCTGGACATGCTCTGCGGTTACGCGAGTGGTGGCAACGCCGTCGCGAGTGTCGTCATCAAGTAACAGCAGCGAACCCACGACAGGCCCGCGCGAATCACGCTGGTGTGTGCCTCGGCGGTCTTTGCCGGGCTGGGCGAGTTTGCTTCGGCCTCGCACCCGACCGGGCTGGATCTGGCGGTCCAGATCGTCTGGGTCGGCGCAGGCAGCGTGCTCGCCGCCTGGGTGCTGTGGCTGGCCTGGGACGCGAGATCACGCATCTCGCGCCGACGGTTGGCGGGATGCGGGTACCGTTGTGGGTATGAACGACACGTCGGATCGAGTCGCCCGTCTGGAAAACGGTGAAGATGCCGAGCGTGGCCGTGTTGCGCGGGCGTTGGCGCCGCGGTCGAGTCACGGCGAGTGGACGCCATCCGTGGCGCGACCTGATCCGGTGGCGACGCTGCGTCGCCAGGCGGGATCACGGTTGCCGGAGTTGGTACCGATCCGGTACGGCCGGATGCTGGTGTCACCGTTTACGTTTTTCCGGGGGGCTGCGGCTGTGATGGCTGCAGACTTGGCGGGAACTGCGGTGTCGGGGTTGGTCGTGCAGGCCTGCGGTGACGCTCACATCTCGAACTTCGGAGGGTTCGCGGCGCCCGATCGTCGTCTGGTGTTCGGCCCCAACGACTTTGACGAGACGTTGCCGGGGCCGTGGGAGTGGGATCTGAAGCGGATGGCGGCGAGCATCGAGATCGCCGGTCGCGACATCGACCTGCCGGCCAAGCGCAGGCGCAGGATCGTTGAACGGGCGGTGTCTGAGTACCGCGAAGGGATGCGAGAGTTCGCGCACGAGAGCTACCTGGACGCCTGGTACGAGCGGCTCGACGCGGACGAGCTGACGGCGCGGTTCGGCACCAGGCTCGACGCCGACAGCGCAGGAGCTGTTTACGCGGACGTTCGCGAGGGGACGGCGGAAGACCCATGCCCGGGCGGTGCGCAAGCTGACCGAGTTGTGGACGGCAAGTTGAGGTTTGTGAGCGCTCCCCCGCTGCTCACCCCGATGCGCGAGTTGTTCGGCGGAAGCGACGAGCAGCTTGACGCCTTCGTCTCCGGGCTGTTCGAGCAGTACATCGATCGCCTGCACGCCGACCGCCAGCACCTGGTGCGCTCGTATCAGCTCGTCGACATGGCGCGGAAGGTCGTGGGAGTGGGAAGTGTCGGCACCAGGGCCTGGGTGATCCTGCTGGTGGGGCGCGGCGGGCAGGACGCGATCATGCTCCAGGCAAAGGAGGCCCAGGCTTCCGTGCTCGAGCCCTACCTCGGACGCAGCGAGTACGACACCCATGGCGAGCGGGTCGTGCGCGGCCAGCGAATGATGCAGGCCGCCACCGACATCTTCCTGAGCTGGCAGCGCAGTCCCAGCCTGGACGGCGTCGAGCGCGACTACTACATCCGGCAGCTGTGGGACTGGAAAGCCTCAGCCGACCTGTCACGCATGACCGAATGGGGCCTTACCACCTACACCCGCGCGTGTGCGTGGTCGCTGGCCCGCTCCCATGCCCGATCTGGCGATCGCCTCGCCATCGCGAATTACCTCGGCAAGGGCCGCAGCTTCGACCGCGCCCTGGGGGCCTTCGCGACCCTCTACGCCGACCAGAACGAGCTGGACTTTCAGCGGCTCCAGGAAGCGGCCGCGGCAGGAGAGATCGAGGTCGAGGAAGGTCTCTGACCGCCCCACGGGTCAATACACGAACGGGATCAGCCGCTTCGTCTGCTTGACGTACTCGGGATACTCCTCGGGGAACAACGCGGCCATGTCTGCCTCCTCGACGCGAATGCTCATGACGAAGTACGCACCGCCGCCGATAACCGCCACCAGCCAGCCGGGCCCAGTCGCCACCGCTGAGCCGATCAGGGCCAGCAGCAGTCCGCTGTAGATCGGATGACGCACGACCCGGTAGGGGCCGCTGCGGACGAGCGTAGGCGTTGCACGCACCGTCATCGGCATCCCCCAGCTGCGACCGAGGCACACCCGTGCCCAGGTGGCGATCCCCAGCCCGACGACGCAGACCACCACTCCTACCCATCCGACGCCGCGACCGAACGAGGTGCCTCCCAGGTGATGCGTGCGGATGGCGAGCAGGATGCACACGGCCAGCACCAACCTGAACCAGCGCTGCCGCGGCGGCGTCCGCGGCCGGCGCGATGCATCTCGTGAGTCTGGTCGGAAGATGACGGCCGTGCCGATCCAGATCAGCACCCACGCGAACCAGCAGACCGCGATCAGGGTCGCCCGCAGTTCCACGAAGACATCGTAGGCCCGACCCCCGCGGGCTACGATCTCGCCGTGCAGGAGCTACAGCAGGGTCTGTGGTGGTGGGAGGCGGTGCATCCGGAATGGACAGCCGCGGACGCTGCCACCGAGGAGTGGGGGCCAGAGGTCTCGTCGTATGCGATTGACGACGGCGAGCGGCTGCTCTTGATCGATCCGACCACCCCACCGAGCCCGGTCGAGACCTGGCCGCCGACCGCGAGACGGTGATCGTGCTGACCTGCCCCTGGCACGCCCGCGACGCCCGGATCCTGGCCGAGCAACTCGGTGCGCAGCTGTTCGTGCCGCCACCGGACGACGGCGACCCCGATCCAATCGCGGGCCAGGTTTTCCGGGCCGGCGAGCGGTTGCCGGTCGGGATCGAGGCCTACCCCGGGATGGAGCCGAACGATCTCGTGCTCTGGATCGAGAGCCGACGGGCACTGATCGCCGGTGACACGTTCATCGACCGCGGCCGGGGCTTCGAGTTTCCGCGAGACTGGGCTAACAAGGGCGTCCCGCCCGAGCAGATCCTGGAAACGCTGCAGCCGTTACTCGATCTGCCAGTCGAGTTCGTGTTGCCGACGCACGGCGCGCCCACAGACCGGGCAGCGCTGGAACGCGCGCTCGCCTGACGCATCTACTGGGCCACAAAGCCTCCGTCGATCACCAGCGACGTGCCGGTGATGTACGACGCGTCGTCTGAAAACAGGAAGGCAACCGAGGGAGCGACATCCTCGGCGATTCCCTGACGGTTCATCGGGATTGCCTGCTTGACCGCGTCGTCGATCTCCTGCGCGGTCATGCCCGCTTCATCGAAGATGGGATCGTTGAACCCGGTGTCGATCCACCCCGGGCAGACGCAGTTGACCCTGATCCCGTCCTTGGCAAAGTCGATCGCCATCTGGCGGGTGAGCTGGAGCACCGCGCCCTTGGTGGAGTCGTAGGAGACGCAGTTGGGCTCACCCACGAGCGACGCCGTTGATCCCGTGTTGACGATGCCGCCTCCGCCCTGACGCTGCATGTGGGGGATGACCGCGCGCGACACCAGCAGCACTCCCCTGACGTTCACGGCGAAGTGGAGATCCCAGTCGTCGAGGGTCTGGGTGAGGGCGGTCCCGGGGATCAGCACGCCGGCATTGTCGTGCAGCAGATCGATCCGGCCGAAACGCTCGATGCAGGCGGCGACCATGCCGTTGACGCTGGCCTCGTCACGCACATCACACTCCAGCGCGAGCGCCGTGTGGCCCTCCGCCTCCAGAATGCCGACCGACTCTTCGGCCGCTGCCAGCCGCACGTCCGCGACGGCCACCGACGCGCCCTCGCGGGCGAGCCGAAGCGCGCTCTGGCGGCCGATCGAGCCGCCGGCACCGGTCACGAGCGCGACCTTTCCGATGAGTCGCCTGGGGAATCCTTCGGTCATGCTCATCACACACCTCCATGGGTAGTCACGAGGGGTCGCTCCGTGCGACCTCAACGATCCCACACTCGTGGGCGGTGGTGCGGTTTCCCGTACCAAACACACAGGTTTGTCACACCGCGACGGCGTTGGTCCGACGGCGATGCTGGGGCCATGACGGTCTTGCCCCACACCCATCGACCCACCTGGAGCCGGTTCCCGGCGATCAGGTTCGCGCTTCCGCGAGGGCCGCTCGATCTCGTGCGGCAGGTGCTGATCGTGTCGATATTCGACATCGTCTACGAGCTGTCGCGAGTCGTGGCGGTCGGCGACCGCAGCGATGCACTGCGGCATGCCCGGTCGGTCGTTCACACAGAGCAGTCGCTTGGGATCTTCCACGAGCTGTCGGTGCAGAGGTTCGTGGCCCACGCGCCCGGGCGTCGTGTCCCACGTCGCCAACTGGACGTACTTCAACGCGCAGTTCACGATCACGTTCAGCTTCCTGCTGTGGGCATACCTCTTCCGCAACGACCGCTTCACCACCGTGCGAAACGCGATCATCGCTGCCGACGCGATCGGCGTGGTCGGGTACATCCTGTACCCCACCGCCCCACCGCGGATGCTGACCGACATGGGCTTCACCGACACGCTCAACCAGACCGCGGTCAACAACCACTCCAGCGTGATCTCGGCGCTCTCGAACCCCTACGCCGCGATGCCCAGCCTGCACACCGCGTATGCCCTGATCCTGGGAGTCTCGGGTGTTGTGTTGGCGCGGCACCGGTGGACGAAGGCAATTTGGGCGCTCTACCCGGCGCTGGTGATCTTCTCGATCGTCGCCACCGCCAACCACTTCTTCCTCGACGCCATGGCCGGTGCCGCAGTAGCGACCGCCGCGGGAAGCATCGCGCTGCTGCTGCTGCCGCGGATGAAGCCTGCTGTCAGCTGGGCGGGTGACAGGTTCCGCTGGGCCAGCCCCACACGGCCAACACATCCGCGGGAATGGTGACCGCGCAGCTGTAGTTGGTGCTGCCGGGGATGCCCGCCGGGTAGGCCTTCCACGCCCCGCCGGGACGTTGTTCGAAGTCCAGGAATGCACCGTCGTCCTGATCGCCCACCTGGGCCTTCATCGAGTTGGGACTCGCCTTCAGCCCGGCGCCGGCCCAGTGAATCCCTGTCGCCGGGTCAAAGGCGTAGAACGTCTCGCCCTTGATCAGGCCGGTGTAGTCGGAGCTCGGAAGCTGATGCATCGCCGCCCCCGCCGCGATCAGCTGCGCACGCAGCGCCGGACTCACAACGAGGTTCTTGGCCTGGGACTGCGTCGCGGAACTCGATCCGCTGGGTGCGGTCACCGTCACGGCAACGGTGGTCGTCTGGGTCACCGTCGCGGTGTGACTCGAGGAACCGGATCCGCACGCAGCCAGCACGATCGCGCCGCTGAGTAGCGCTGCCATGAGCACGAATGCCCTCATCGCCCGAGACTACCTGACCAGGCAGCCCAAAACCTGAATGCGATCTCACGTTTCCGGGCCGTGTCGTGAATAACGGTGCCTGGCACCGTTATTCACCCCTAGCGGTGGAGCCGGTAGACGTGCACCCAGTCGAGGTGCAGGCCGATGTGGCGGCGGACAGAGGCAGCGGGCATACCGCCGCTCTTGCCGTTGGAACCGACGTGAGTCTGGATGAACAGGTGCATCGGCTGGCTGGGAACGCTCTTGCCGGTGACCGTGCCCCAGCGCTTGCCGTCCAGGAGGTAGACAAGCCGGTGCGGCGTCCACTCCACGCCGATCACGTGCCACTTGCTGAAGTCGCCTGTGACCTTGCGGCGGATCTGGCTGTTGTGGGCGCCGTAGTGCAGGGTCGCAGTCTCGACGCCGCGAGCGCCGTACTGAGAAGACTCCTCGGCGAAGTCGATCTCCGGCGGCCACCCCCTCTTCGGCCACAGACCCATGCACATCCCGATACCGACCGCACGATCCATCCGGAACCGCACCGTCCACTTACCGTAGGTCTGATTCAGCGATCGCCCCATCGAGATGCCGCCAGAGACCCACTGCCCCCCGAACGCCGAGTCGCGATAGTTATCGAGCGTCATCACACCGCGCCGGGCAACCAGGTGCGACCGCGACCAGTGAGTGGCCTTGCAACACTTCGGAGTGCCGCTGTAGCCGGTCCAGATCTTGTGGCTATAGCCGCCGGCGAATGTGCCCGAGAAGCTGCGGTGCCACTTTGCAGTTTGCTTCTGAGCGACCGCGTGGCCCCCGGCAAGGGCAAAGCTGGGCACCAGCACGAGAAACGCCAGCACGGCGGGTGTGAGCAAGAGTGTACGGGAGCGTCGCACGTCCACACTTTGTCGTCATGTCGACGCGAAACGCAAGTGCTCCGGGGGTGATTTTACGCCGGTTTAACTCGCGCCAAACATTCACATCCACGGAAACTCCGCAGGCAGAAATCGTGAGAGATCCCTGAGAGTTTGTAGCGAAGGCCGCATGTTGACAGCGGCTGGAGTGATCGTACGCTTGCCTCACAGGTTCCGATGCCGGGGAGGCTGATTGATGCGCACAGTACGTGTCGCAGGATTGCTCGCTTTGCTGACTGCACTGGCGGTAGCGCCAGGCCTCGCCGACGCTGCGGTTGTGGGCTCAGCGCCTTCGCCGTCGTATCAAACCAACGGCCGGGTCAGCGTCGTGGCGATCAGCGGCACGACCGCGTACATCGGTGGCCAGTTCACATCAGTTCGCCCGGCAGGAGCTGCCGCCGGCACCGGGGAGGTGACACGCAACCACGCGGCCGCCATCAACCTGGCAACCGGCGGCGTGCTCCCGTGGAACCCAGATGTCAGCGCAACCGTCGCTGCCATCTACGTCAACGGCTCCACCGTGTATCTGGGAGGAGCATTTGGCAGCGTGGGTGGCAAGAACCGCAAGGACATCGCCGCGGTCGACTCCACCACCGGCGCATTGATCACAGGCTTCAAGACCGCGGTCAACGCGGGCGTACGCGCCATCTCGATGTCCAACGGCCAGCTCTATCTCGGCGGCACCTTCACCGCCCCGCGATCGTACGCGGCATCGGTCGATCCCACCACCGGTGCGTTCAACTCTGCATGGGCACCGGTCACCGATGGGCCCGTCGATGCCATCACCACCACCGCTGACGGCTCCAACAAGGTGGTGCTCGGCGGCGCATTCAACACCCTCAACGGAAGCTCCAGCAGCGCCATCGGCGCGGTCAGCCCGACCACCGGCGGATCACTTGCGTGGACATGGCACGGCCCGGCCCGTTCGGGTACGCACCCATTCGACGTGGTCGCCCTGACCGCCGACTCGAGCGGCGTGTACGCGGCCGGCACCGGCAACGGCGGCACGGTGCTCAAGTTCGGCTCGACCGGCAACATGATCTTCCAGGGCGGAGTCGACGGAAACGCCGTCGGGGTCGCCGTCATGGACGGCGTGCTCTACGTACCGGGACACTTCAATGTGTACTGCGGCCGGATCATGGGATTCAACAACTGCCCCTCAACAGCCACCGGCGCAGCCACCCGCGACAAGCTGCTCGCGCTCGACTCCACCACCGGCGCACTGCAAGCCTGGCACCCTGCGGCGAACAGCAGCCTGGGAACATTCACGATCGCGGCGGGCTCAGGGTATGTCGCAACCGGCGGAGACTTCACGAAGCTCGCAGGGGTATCGCAACAGGGCTTCGGGATGTTCAAGGAGTAGCGGCGAGCGACCGCCGCCGCGCGGTCACCCCAACACCTATCCAATACTCGAAGACGACGATGCTGCCATGCATCCGATGCCTTGCATGTGGCGGCTCGGTTGCCGGGTGTGGGAGTCGTCGCCCGGGATGTGACGCACGCGCTGCCACCTGCGCATCGCCGGCGCCGGCTGCTTTGGCTCGCGGGCGCCGCGGCAGTCGTGGTGTGTGCAGTGACCGCAGTGCTCGCCAGTGTCTCGTCCGAGAGCGCGGAGCAGGCTCCTGTCCCCTATGAGGCCGGCATCCACAAGATCCGGCACGTGATCGTGGTGATGCAGGAGAACCGCTCGTTTGACTCCTACTTCGGTACCTATCCGGGGGCCGACGGGATCCCGATGCGAAACGGTCGCCCTACGGTGTGCGTGCCCGACCACGAGCTGGGCCGATGCGTTCGGCCGTTTCATGACCCGCGCCAGGTGTCGGGGCACGGGGGGTTGCGAAACTCCGAGGAGGCCGCCAAGAAGGACATCCACCACGGAGCGATGAACGGCTTTCTCCGCTACCCCAAGCACTGCCCCGGCTGCGTGCCGTCAAAGCCGTTTGCGATGGGCTACAAGAACGCGTCGGACATCCCGCTCTACTGGAAGCTCGCACACCGCTACGTGCTCCAAGACCACCTGTTCGAGTCGTCGCTCGCATGGAGCCTGCCATCCCACCTCTACATGGTCTCCGCATGGAGCGCCGCGTGTCGAACAGCGAATCCCTGGAGCTGCCGTCCCTACCAGCGTTACCCCGCCCAGCCCGGCCCGTACGCCTGGACCGACATCACCTACCTGCTCGCCCGCCAACACGTCAGCTGGGGCTATTACGTCACCCCTGGGTGGTCGCCTGACTGCCCTGTCCAAAACCACTGCAAGCTGGTGCGAATGTCGCCGCGGCGGGCGACGATCTGGAATCCGCTGCCCCGCTTCAGCACCGTCCGCCAAGACCACCAGCTCGGCGATATCCGCACGACCGGAAAGTTCTTCAAGCAGGCCGCCGCGGGCCGACTCCCGGCCGTGTCATGGGTGATTCCCAACTCGGTCACCTCAGAGCACCCGCCCGGCACCACCACCGCCGGCCAGCACTGGGTCGCCCGGGTGATCGACGCCGTGATGCGGAGTCCCGACTGGAAGAGCTCGGCGATCTTCATCTCATGGGACGACTGGGGCGGGTTCTACGATCACGTCGTCCCGCCCAAGGTGGACGGCCAGGGCTATGGCCTGCGCGTCCCCGGGCTGGTCGTCAGCCCCTACGCCCGTACCGGCTACGTCGACCACCAGGTACTCAGCTTCGACGCATATCTGAAGTTCATCGAAGACGACTTCCTCAAATACAGCCGGCTCGACCCGTTCACCGACGGCCGCCCCGACCCGCGCACCACCGTGCGCGAGGACGTCCCGATCCTGGGAAACCTGATCCGCGACTTCAACTTCCGCCAGCCGCCTCGAGCGCCGCAGCTGGTCGGGGGATACGTGCCCCGCTGAGGCCCTAGTGACCGCCCGCCATCAGGGACACGGAACTCAGCTTGAGGGGAGCGGCGTGCGCTGGAATGCTCACATGCACCGGCTGGTTCCAGCTATCAAAGGTTGCGTCGATCTTGAGATCGAATCCGGTGATGCCCATGGCGCGTTTCACCATCGTCTGCGGAGTCGTCACCTGTAACTCGACGCTGATGGATGTCGGCAGGTGTGTGTGCTCGTCAACCGAGATCGATCCGTGTGCAACATCGATGGCGTTTCCCAGCGCACCGATTTCACGTGCTGGCGGCGCGTGCGGTCCCGCCACCAGCGACTCGACGGCGGCGACCAGATTGGCCGTATCAAGATCGGCCGAGAAGGTGCGAATGCCGCCACTGGTTGACTGGGTCATGTTGGTCAGAAACGTGAGTGGGTTGAGCCGACTGAGCCCGCGGGCGGCGGCCGACGCGTCCTTTGAGTTCTCCTTGGACAGCAGCCGCCTGGTGTGAGGAAGCGCGCCGGGAGCGACCGTGTATGACCGCCACCCCGGGCCGAGCAGTGCCGGCAGCTTGATGTAGACGGTGTGGCCGGCCGCGCGCAACTCGCCGCTGACCGGTATGAGACTGTTCTGCAGCGTGAAGCTCGCGTCGACCACGCCAGAGTTCGCGGACTTGGCGGCGCTGCCGGAGATCGCGACCGTCGTCGGCGTTCCTGTGAGTGCCGATGTCGGGGCGGCTGATCCGGTCGGCTTGCCGCTCACACTGAGAGTCACGGTGGCGTGAAACGCGACCGAGTGAACATGTGAAAGTGCCTTGGCCGAGGCCTGTAATTGCGCTGGGCTCGCGGCCTTCTGGCTCCCGTCCGCGGCGGCACAGCCCGCGGCGACGAGGGCCAGCACGAGAATTGCCGTCACCGAGAGCATCAGACGGCTCATGACCGATGTCGTACGCACCTGTTCACGCGGTCGCGGCGGCTGGGCCACACTCTCGCCGGCCAAGGCGGGCGCTCCACCCCAGGCGCGGATCACATCGGCCACGTGTGCGACCTCGGGCCGCGCGTCGACCACCAGCGCCAGCGCCGGCTGACCGGTGCGAACCCGAGTGCTCACCATCAGCCGGTCGGCGGCCGACAGTCCGGGCAGCTGGTCCGAGCCAACTCCTGTCAGAACTCTGCCCACACTTCGAATCTCGATCACCGGGCCGGAACGGCGGCCGCGCCGACGCCACCGCTCCAGTTCGCCAAGTGCGCCGTTTGCACTCAGTTCGCTCTCAAAGAATCCCAGTACGAGAAATGCCATTCCAGCTATCGAAGCTATCGCGCGAGTGTGAATGGTTTATGAAACTCAACAACTGCGAACGGCTGCTTAACCTCAAAGATGAAACGTGGCTGTGAGGTTCCGAGCGCCGCAGGCAAGGTTGAGGCAGCGCAGATGGAAGAGACTCTCCCAGGTTCGAAGCAGCTGGTAGTTGGTGATCGACTGAGTGAAGTGACGCTGCGGCGTATGCCTCGAGATCACGATCAGTGGGATCGGCGTCCGAATAGATGCACCACCGGCGCCCGTGTCAAACCAGACGAAGATGGCCGTGTGCCCCGCACGGTAGGCCTCCGTGCGCAGCAGTCCTCGCCCACCGGCGAGGTAGTTGTGGAGCCACGCCGCAGCCTGCTGCAGGCTCCCGTCGTGCATGTCGTGCTGAAGGTTGGGAGCGACCCACGTGAACTTCCTGCCGGGATGCGGAGTCTTCTTGGGCAGGGGCAGCGTGTTTTGGCGGCACACGGGCCGACGGATGCGTGTGTAGTAGACGGCCGGGGCATGCCGTGGCACGTACTGCCCATGGTTTTTGGCAAAACAGCGGCCCGGCATGGATTCAGCCCACACCCGCCAGTGTCGCGGTCCCAGCTGCGAGAACAGGTTGCGCGAGGTTGATCGACACGATGGGCTGGGCTCGCAGTCGCCGGTAATCGTCACACGACCGCTGGTCACCGCGATGTAGTTGGGCAGGCTGCGAGGAACATGAGCGGCGCGAAACCGCGTCGCGGATCCGCAACCCGCCGCAACCTGCTTGAAGTACGAGTTCGGCGCATGCGAGCCTAAAACCTGCGCGTAGGAGTGGTTCTCAAACGCAATCACCACCACATGTGTGATGCGAGAGTGACCGTGATGGCCGCACGCCCGCGCGGCGGCATGTGCGCCGGTGGGCATCGCGGCGGACGCGCACCACATCGCCAACGCCGCAGTGGCGGCGAGCGGAAGTGGGCCGAATCTGAGCATGGACGGCATGGAGCTCCTAGGGTGATATGACTTCGCCGCGAGAGGGTAGGGGCAACACCGTGAGAGCTCAGTGAGACTTCGACCACCGTAGTGCAACTTTGAAAAGTCTATGAGTGTATGTACGTAACAAAACCGAACCCCGGATAGGCTGCTCTCTACCATCGACGATCCGCCGACACCCACTATGGATCAGCGAATGCACTTTCCCCGGCGCCTGACGCAAAGCCTCAGCGCCCTGGCAGTGATGATCGCCCTCGCCTGCGGCCAGGCGTGCTCGGGCTCGTCGACAGCTCCGTCCACCACCAACGTGAAGCCGGCCTCAGGGGTCTGCGGCTCGATGGCAGGGCAGCCGACAGCGATCAGCAAGGTGCTGGTGATCGTTATGGAGAACACCTCGTTCGACTCGGTGATCGGCTCGCACGACGCTCCCACCATCAACGCGCTCGCAGACGGCTGCGGGTTGGCAACGAACTATCACGGCATCCAGTTCCCCAGCCTCCCCAACTACATCCAGATGACGTCGGGGACAGCGCCACCGTCCATCGCCGGGGATCGCCGACGCGGCTCCGACTGCACCCCCAGCCCCGAGTGTCAGAGCACCGACCCGAGCATCTTCTCCCAGCTGGAGGCGGCGCACCGCTCCTGGAAGAGCTATGCCGAGAGCATGCCGTCCAACTGTTTTCTCGAGGACGCTGGCAACTATGCGCCACGGCACAATCCCGCTGTCTACTACATCAACGAGCGCGCGAGCTGCAAGAAGTTCGACGTACCGATGGGGACGACCACAGCAGGTGCGCTGGCCGCCGACCTGCGGCGGGGTGCGCTGCCCGGCTACGGCTTTGTCGTGCCCAACCTCTGCAATGACGGACACGACTCCTGCGGCGGCGTATCGCCGGTGGTCGAGGAGGATCGCTTCATGGCGAAGTGGATGCCCAAGATCGCATCCTCGCCCGACTACAAGAGCGGGAAACTGGTTGTGGTGCTGACCGCCGACACGTCGGCGGGGTCCGATCCCAGCAACCACCTGGCCACCATCGTGATCAGCCCATTCGTGAGACCGCACACCGTTGCCAAAGCCGACTTCGACCACTACTCGCTGCTGAGAATGAGCGAGGACATCACCGGCCTCACGACCCACCTCGGCGCAGCCGAAACAGCGCCAGACATGCTCCCGGCGTTCGGGCTCTCCCCGACCTCGGGCGGGTAACGGCGGTCGTCGGGTGGCCGTCCCTGCCACTACGAGGCATTCGACCACCCGACCTCACCGATACAGACGCAGCCTGGGGTTTAAGGAGGCATTTGCGCCAGCGCGTCAGTGTTTCACGAGAACCGTGAGAGGCTTCTGAGCTTGTACTTCGCCTAGCGTGCGAAGTAGAGGCTCAGGGCGATGCCCTCCACGGCGCAGAACACCGCGAACGGCGTGAGCCGCTTCGTCTCGAAGTACCGCATCAGATATCGCACCGAGACGTACGCGGCCGCTGCCGCGCAGAGCGATGCCGCGAGCGCCTGGCCCCGCACGCCGTTGCCCGCGGATCCGAACAGATCAGGCAGCTTCAAAACCGCCGCAGCTCCGATCACCGGAGTGGCCAGCAGAAACGCAAACCGCGCCGCGTCTTCGTTTGAGAGACCGACCCGCAGTCCACCGGCCATCGAGGCGCCCGACCGCGAGAACCCCGGGATCAACGCCAGCGCCTGGGCAGCACCGATCGCAAACGCCCCACCCCACGACACCTCGCCGGCCACTCGGGTGTCCGATGCGACCCCGTCCTGTGGCTGGGCCACCGGTGCCCGGCGCCGCAACAGCTCAGCGCCAAACAGCATCAAGCCGTTCAGGATCAGGAAGAAGGCCGCCGAGCGAGGCGATGCAAACACGGACCGGAGGCGGTCCTGCAACGCCAACCCCAGAATCCCGGCGGGGATCGTGCCGGCGATCAGCAGCCAGCCCAACCGGCCGTCCGGGTTGTCGTCTGCGACGCCACGCTCGGTGACGCTTCGAGCAAGCCCCTTGACGATGCGCACCCAGTCGGCCCAGAAAAATCCCAGCAGCACCAGTGCAGTCGCGAGGTGCGTAGCAACCAGAAACGAGAGGAAGTACTGATCGTTTTGGTGGATGTTCCAGCCGAACAGATGCGGTAGCACCACACTCTGCCCCAGGCTGGAGATCGGGAATAGCTCAGCCACCCCCTGGATCAGTCCGAGGATGATCG
This sequence comes from uncultured Actinomycetes bacterium, assembly GCA_963729195.1. GTDB lineage: Bacteria > Actinomycetota > Thermoleophilia > Gaiellales > JAICJC01 > CAVPTL01. The sequence continues at coordinate 20,942 of CAVSNF010000013.1, read as the reverse complement.
CCTGTGCATAGGTTATCGGCGCCGCCGTCAGCAACGTCACCATTCGCCCCAATTCTGACAAGCGATCATGAATAACTCATGAGCGCGTTACGTACCACGGCGCCACCAGGGCCTACCCCGCAAACCTCGCGAACCCCTGTTGGGTTGTGCCGGCGATCTTGGTGAAGTCACCGCCGGCAGCGAGATATCCGTTGCCGGCCGCCAGACTAAAGACACCCAACACGCTGTTGACGCTCGGCGCCCACGGCTGCAACGCCCCGGTGACCTCATCCACCGCCACCAGCTTGAGGCGCTTCACCGGCGCGGGGCAGGTGTGGCTGCCGCCCTCAGGGCCGCAGTAGTTGCCATAGTGGCCGCCCGCGTACACAACGCCGGCGAGCACCGTGATCGCCTGGATGTTGCCGTCGGTGCCGTCCTGCCAGTTGAGCCGGCCGGTCGCGGGATTGAACGCGGCGAACGTCCCGCCGCCTCCGAGACCGGCTGCATAGATGCCGCTTGCGTCAGCGGCCAGATCGACGATGCCATACGACGTGTGGCTTGCCCAGGCGAGCGGTGCTCCGGAGGCTGGGTTGAGTGCAGCGATGTGGTTTTGGCTCGATCCCGAGGCGTGCGTGAAGTCCCCGCCGATAACTAGCCTGGTGCGATCGGCTGTCATCGTCGATGCGGTCACGGCGGCATCGGCGGTGCCGTTGAAAGCTGGTGCAATCGCCCCCGTGGTGGCCACGAGCGCCGCCAGATAGGGATGCGACGCGGTGTTCACGGTCGTGAACTGACCACCGGCATAGAGAATCCCGCTGTTGAGCGTGAGGGTCATCACCTGGGCGTCGGCGGTCGGCTTCCAGGACGCGTTGACCACGCCGGTTGTGGGGTTCACCGCCGCCAGTCGCGGGTGGGCCTTCCCCCCACCTGGGTGAACGATCCGCCCAGATAGACGGTCGTGCCGTTGGCCGTGATGGCCTGGACGACGCCGTTGGCGTTGGGATTCCACGGCAGCAACGCGCCGGTGGCGAGGTTAATGGCAGCGGCGTGGTTTCTGACCACCTCACCGGTGCCCGCAGCCGCGCCCGCCGGCCGTACCGAAGTGAACTTCCCGCCGATGTAGGCGGTGGTACCCACGATCTTCATGGAAGTCACCCGGCCGTTGGTCTGCCAACTCTGAGTGACATGCGGCTGAACCACAGCCGCCGAGGCCGAGGCCACTCCGGCCACCGCCAGAACAACAACCCCAAACGCAACACACCGCCCAACCCCCCGGAGCTTCGTCACCACTGCCTCCCATTTGACACCGAAACCGCCGCGGAGCGTAACCGCACGATCGGCTCGCAGCAACCCAAACTACCTGTACGGGTTGCGTCAAACATTCATGATTCACCGATGCGTCACAATTCTCAGAGTTCTCTCAAAGGTTTACGTACATACTCACCGCCAGTGGCGACCCTCGCCAACGTCCTTGTGGTGTTTTCCGGTCGCGGCGCGGATGACGGTGTGATCCAGTTGGCGCGCCAATACTACGAGGACATCTGCGAGCACGACTGGGTGATTCTGGGCGCGGAACGAAACGCGCACACAGGCAGAAGGATTGCCACGAGCGTGCTTCCTGCGCCGGTCGAGGGAGGTCTTCCGGTCGCGAACCTGGGCGCTGTCTACTCGTGGGAATTCCCCGACACCGACCGCGACGGCCTGCTTCAGGAAATGATCGCCTCGGGGTGGCACAAGATCGCCGAGTGGCCGTTGCCACCGGACGCCTGACCCAGCGGCTCTCCACCTCAAGTCGTCGCCGCGCCGCGCCGATAATCCGAGCGTGTCCTACAGCGATCCACGCTACTGCTCGCACTGTGGCGCAGGCCTCGCGCCCGGTGCCCAGTTCTGTACGAACTGTGGCTCGAACGCGACCGGTGCCGCGGAAGCTGTGGTGCTGTCCGGCTGGTGGAGGCGGGTCGGCGCATACATGCTCGACAGCATGATCATTACCGGCTTAATCCTGGCCATCGCCGCTGTCGTCGGCCTGTTCGCACTCGCCGGCGGTGTTAAGCATGTCTCCTCCGGCGGTTATGACTTCACCTATACCGAGCCCTCCCATGACGCCTACGGCAACACCACCGGACAGGTGCAGCAGCACTATCACCTGCTGATCGCTCCCTGGTTCTGGTTGATCGCCGTGATCGGAATCCTGGGCGTGCTGGGCGTGTACTGCTGCTATGCCGGCCTGTTGATGCGCAGGCCGGGCAAGCACAACGGCCAGACCTGGGGCCGTCAGGCCACCGGGATCCGGGTCGCGCGCGACTCGGGAGAGCCGGTCACGTTCTGGTTCGCGTTCCTGCGTGATGTGTTGATCAAGGTGCTTTTGGTCGGCGTGATCGGGGCGATCCCGTTTGTGGGATGGATCGGCGAGATCGTCTGGTTCCTGTGGCCGCTGTGGGATAAGACCAACCGAGCGCCGCAGGACATGATGGTGAACACCCACGTGATCCGCGTCGACGACCGGCCGCGGCCGGCGTCGCTCACGCCGATCGCTGTGCAATAGCCGACAGGCTCAGCGGCGCGGGTTTGCCGCTGCTCGCATCGCGCAGTAGTCTCGGTATCGCGTGAACACCGTCGCTGCCCAGCCGCACGTGACCACCGCACCGATTCACCACCGGCGAGAAGCGACCCAGCTTTCCCCCACCCAGCTCGCACTGCTTCGCTCGGCGTTCAAGGACGTCTACGCGATCGCAGACGACCGAGGCTACGCCCACTGGGCGGGCATCCACGGGCTGCCGCTGCCGATTGGGTGCGACAACGCCCACGGCACGCCCTACTTCTTGCCGTGGCACCGCGCGTACCTCTACTTCTTCGAGCTCGCGCTGCGCGATCGAGTCGCTGACGTCGCACTCACCTGGTGGAACTGGCAGACCGACACGCTCGGCCAGAAACCTCCGTTGCCGGCCGCGTACAAGGTGATCCGCGCCGGCGGGAAGGTGAACCCGCTGCACTCGGCCAAGGTCAGCAAGCTCGCGCTGCAACAGGGCACCGCGCAAGGTCTGAATGTGACTGCAACCACCCGCCGCCAACCGGGCGCGCCGGGCGCATCGCCGCTGCCGACCAAGAACGAGGTCAAGCGAGTGCTGGGACTCTCCGATTTCCTGGACTTCACCTCGCAGGTCGAGGATCTCCATAACCGCGTGCACGTCTGGGTCGGCGGCCACATGGGCATCATCCCCTTCGCCGCCTTTGACCCGATCTTCTGGGCCCACCACACGATGATCGATCGGCTGTGGCGCCTGTGGCAGCTGCGCCACGGCAACTCGACCATCCCCGCCGGGCTGCTGGACGACGCCCTCCCGCCGTTTGGCATGACCTTCCGCCAGGTGCTCGATGTCAACGCGCTGGGCTACGACTACGCCGCGGCCACCCGCTCGGTCACGGTGGGCACGTGAGATGAAGCGCTACGTCACCACCGGACTCGAACTGCCCGAACACCTCGACGACGACAACCCCCGGATCGACCTGATCTTCTACGAGGTCGACCATTCCGGTGATTCATACGAAGCCCGCATCTTCATCGACAATCCCAAGGCATCGCTGGACACGCCGCGGGAATCCGCCAGCGGCTATGCCGGGTCGTTCACGATCTTCGGACACGGGGGCTGCTACGGAGACATCGGCCACTGCGACATCCCTACCGAGCCCCGGGAGGCGTTCGACCGCCGCCCGCCGCATCCACTCACACCCTGGACGAAGACCGTCACCGTGACCGATGCGCTGATGGGACTGACCGGTGCGACCATCGACGTCACTGTGATTGCCGTTCGTCCCGGCGAGGACGCACACGAAGCGTCTGACTCGATGCGCTTTACGCGCATCCGGCTCGCCAGCTACGTCGGCTAGGTCCTACAGTGAGGCGGCGACGTCGCTCACGTACTGGACGATACGACTCGCCTCTGTGCCTTGGGGGTCCTGCTCGGGGTCATAGATCGCGATGCTCCACCCACAGCAGCCACCGCACCCGAGGGCAGCCAAGGTCAACTCGGTGAGCTGCGTCCAGTCGAGCCCGCCCGGCTCCGACTCGTCTCCCGGCACGCGCCCGGCGGTGAACACGTCCTGCGCGAGCACATCCAGGTCGGTATGCAGCCACCACGCCGAAGCGGTCTGGCGAATGTGCGTGACCGCGTCCCGGGCGACCTGGGACGGGGCGCCGGCGACCGCATCGTCGCTGCGCAGAAACACCCCGCGGGCAGACAGGCTGGCGATATTCAGCGTCCGGCGCAACTCGTGGTCGCGTGGCCCGAGCACCGCGAGGGCTTCCGACTCGAGTGCCGGCAGCCGGCGGCGGAGTTGGGCCGGCGCGAGTTGCCCGGTGATGCCCAACAGCAGACCGATCTCCATGTTGGCGGCCTCACCGTCGGCGGACACGTCGAGCGAGGTGGTGTCTTCGTGGGCGTCCAGAAAGACCAGCCCCGCCCGTCCGCGAACGTCACGCAGGCCCGTGATCGCGCCCAAAAGCACCGAACACTCCCCGCCGTAGACAATCGGGAATCGGTTCGCTGCGAGCGCCGCGGCGACCTGCTCGTGGAGAGCGTCGACCAACGCCAGCAACGCCCCCTCGTTCATCAAACCAGAGCCCGCCGCGCGGGCGGGATTGGGGGGCGGCAACGTGAAATCGGGGTCACGCAGCACGTCGCGCTCACCGAACGCGCCCTCCAGGCCAGCGGCGCGCAGGGCCTCCGGCGCGCGAGCCTGGTGGCCCGATCGACCGAAGCCGTCAAAGGGTGCTGCGATCAGCTGGATGCTGGACGCCGTCACGCCAGCACCACCACCTGCGTGCCCACCCGGAGGAAGCCGTAGGCCCACTTGGCGTCTGGCACCGGCACGCGCACGCAGCCGTGCGAGGCGGGGTACGCCGGCACCGGCGTGTACTCATGGAAGGCGATCCCGCCGGTGAAGTAGCTGGCGTACGGCAGCCACACCTTGAACGGCACCGACCACGAGTTTCGCTCCTTCCGAAACACCGAGTAGCGACCGGGCGGGGTGGGCGTGGCCGCAGCACCACTGGAGACGTGGACGACCCGCACCACGGCACCGTTTTGGATGAAGAGGGCCAAGCCCTGACCGTTTCGCACCTCGACGCGGCGGGCGGCACCGGTGCTGAGCGGCGTGATCGGAGTGGCCTTGGCCAGCGCCTTGGCCGTGATCGGGCCGACCACGCCGTCGCGGCCGAGGCCCTGCGAGGCCTGGAACCCGATCACCGCCTGCTGGGTCGCGTAGTCGTTGGTGCCGGTGGCCGCTCCTGGTGGGAGGAACTTGAGCGCGATCAGCTTGTTCTGGACGTCCTTGGTGGTGGGAAGCGCAGTGGTGGGTGGCTTGGGTGGCTTGGTCGGGGGCGTGGTTGGCTTCGGCGGCGGCTTCTGCGGCCGAACGTAGTCGGCGTCGGTGAGGGTGGCGATGGTGCGACCGGCGACCGCCACGGTCGCGGCCTTGACGTCCCTGAACTGCTGGGCGGTGAACACCACCTGGGCAAGCCGGCCCTGCAGCTCGGAGTCGGCAGCGGCCTCGGGCAGATCGTTGAGACCCGACGTGAACGCTTTGGTGACGTCGACCACGGCTTTGCCCCCGGCACTGATGGACACCTCCGTGAGCCGCGTGCCGGCCGGGATCACGGTCTGCACATCCTGGCTCTGCTCCTCGGCCGTCGGCCCTTTGAACAGCGACCGAAGCGCCGCTCCCAGAGCGGTCTCGCCGTCGGGCCGGGGTCGCAGCACCGGCCCCAGCTGCTCGCCCTTGAGGAAGAACACCTTCATGGTGGCGGGCGCCGTCGGTGTGGTGGTCGTCTCGGTGACGGTGTTCGTCACCGTATTTGTGACCGTGGAGGTACTCGCCGGCTGCGAGGAACCCGAGCCGGAGCAGCCCGCCGCGATCACCAGCGCCGTCAACGCGCCCGCGAGCATCAACCGTCCGGAGCGGGCGCCGACTGCCACGTGGCGGACTGTAGTGCGTTCACGACAATCCCGGCAGAATCCGATGGACACAGGCTGAGGTGGCGGCCGCCACCGGGCTGTCTGAACGAGCAACCAGGCGCTACGCGACGATTCCCACCAGATACGACTCAACCCCGGCCCGGTCGTCGATGCCAGTGCGCAGTCCGATGTAGCCGTCGGGCCGCACCATCACCAGCTCACCGCGCACCCCGATCTCATACCGACTGGCGATCAGCCGGCCGGGATCTGAGATCACCTGGTCGAACGCGGCGTTGTCCGAGTCGGGCCCGACCAACACGTGTCGCACGTCGGCGTGGTCGAGGGCGAGCACGGCGGGGACGACGTGGGTACCCGACACATACAGCGCGGTGTGGCCGGTGGCCGCCGCGAGCACTCGATGCAGGGCGGGCTCGATCCCCGGCACGTCAGGCGCCGCATCGCCTGGCCGCGGCCCGCCGTGGTCGGCGCGGCCGGTCGCCACGATCGGGCTGTCGCGATAGGCGACGTCGGTCTCCTCGGTCTGGTCGGCCAGGCGCGCGCGGATCGGCGCAAACCCGGTGGCGGTGTGGATCGCAAAATTGCGGAGCTTTCGCTGCAGCTCGTGGTGCAAGGTGCCGAGGTTGGTCATCCGCGTTGTCTGCGTGATCACCCGCGCAGCCACGGGGTGACGCTCCGCGTTGTAGCTCTCCAGGAGCCCCGGAGCCGCATCACCGTGGGCTGCGACCGCGAGCTTCCAGCCCAGGTTGAAGGCATCCTGCATGCCCGTGTTCATGCCTTGGCCGCCGGCCGGGCTGTGCACGTGGGCCGCGTCGCCCGCCAGAAACGCGCGGCCGTACTGATAGGCCGGCACCTGGGCGTGATGGATCTCGAAGATCGTGATCCAGTGCGACGAGCGCAGCGCGATTCCGGGCGCGCGCTGATCGGTGATCGCCTGCATCGATTCGAGCGTCTCCTCGACGTCGCCGGGTTCGATCTGGGCGATCAGGCGCAGCCGATCGCCCACCATCGGGAACACCAGCAGCGGGCCGGCGTCGGACGAGAAGAACGAGTGGATGGACGTGCGATCGAGGTCGTAGTCGGCTTCGACATCCCCGAGCAGGAACCGCTCGCCCTTGAACGACCCCTGCAGTTTGGTGCCCACCGCGTCACGCACCGTGCTGTGGCTGCCGTCGGTGCCTGCGATCCACGCCGAGGTGATCGTCCGCTCGCTGCCGTCGGAATCGCGCACGGTCGATCGCACCTCATCTGAGTCCTGCTCGAACCCAACCAGTTCGACTCCCCGCTCGATGGTCACGCCGAGTTCAGTGAGGCGTTCGGTGAGCACTCGCTCGGTCTCGGTCTGGGCGGTGGAGATGGAGAACGGATACGGGCTATCCACCGTGTCCAGAGCGACCCGGCCCAGCACCTTTCCGCCCGCGTGAAACTCCGCCGCCACGGTATGAGTCCCCGACGCAATCAGGCTGTCGACCACTCCCAACCGCTCCATCATCTCCAGGCTGCGGGCGTGCACGATGATCGCCCGCGACTCGTCGGTCGGCTCGGCCAGCTTGTCGATCACCCGGATCGCGACGCCGCGGCGGGCGAGGTCGCAGGCCAGCACCAGGCCGACCGGCCCCGCCCCCACCACCAGCACCGACGTTGAGCCTGAGCTCACGGCGTCGGCAGGTAGGACAGCGTGTCGTCCAGGTAGTTGTTGGCGTAGGTGGTGGCCCCGTAGTTGACGAGATCCAGCGGTTCGACCCCGAGGCTGATCTGCTGCCCGACCTTGAGGGTGGCCGTGTTGATCACCGAGATCGTGCCGATCCCCGGCACGTCGGGGAAGGTTGAGTCAAGCACCAGCGCCTTGGTGCCGGCCTTGTTCAGCACGATCGGCCCGACGTTCGGCCCGGAGTTGCCGGGAAACGCCTTCAGCGCGCCGATGAAACCGATCTGCGTCCCCGTCGAGCGATTGAGCACCGTAATCCCGCCGAGTCCCGACACCCACACCCGTTTGCCGTTGGGACTGAACGCCACTCCGGATACCGGCCCGCCCTTGGCGACTGCGAGTCGCCGCACGACCGTCTGCGTGCTGCCGTCGATCACCCAGATCAGGCCCGTCTCCGCGCTGCCCACCCAGATGTAGCGGCCACCCGGAGCGACCGTCACGTTCTGCGGATCCTGCGCGAGCTGGATCTGCTTGATCAGCTTGTTGTTGGTCGCGTTGACCACGGCGATCTTCTGCGGCTGAACCAGGGCGACGTAGGCTCGCCCGTTGGTCGCGGTGATGTCCGCCGCTCCGAAGCCGACCGCAACCGTGCCCGTGACCGTCTGGGTGGTGGTGTTCATGATCAGCATCTTGTTCTTGAGGTTCTGGCCGATGTAGGCCTTGGCGCCGTTTTGCACCAGCCCGATCGCCGTCTGGCCGTGATTCACGCCGGTGCCCACCTCGGCCGTCTGCGTGTTCGTCGTGAGATCGATGAACGAGACACTGCCGTCGTTGGCCACCAGCAGCTGCGCCCGCTTGGCCGAGATCGCCATCGCGATCGGGTTGCTGCCCACACCGATCGTGGGGGGCGCAGCGGCCGACGCCAGCGCCGGGAATACCAGCAACGACACAAGCACGATTGCGGGCAGTACACGTTTCATCGACATGAGATCAATCACCTCGTCAAGATCGGGAGCAAGCGATGCGTGAGGCACGCTACCACCCGGACGGCAGCCGTTCGCCTGCAACCCAACCTGAGCAAAAGCTTGCGTCGACATGTTGGGCGCTCCAACCAAATGCTCGTCCGTATTGCACGTCTTGCAGGACTTTTGTAGAGTGCTCGTCCTTGGGTCCAGAGAGCGGGCGGTAGATCGCAGGGCAGGCGGCCGCGCGCGCCATTTTATGGAGGGTTTGGATGCTGAACGGATCACGATGGAAGCACGTCGTCCTGATCGCGGCGACCGGTGGACTGATACTCGCTGCAGGAGCGTCGGCCGCATCGGCCGCCAACGGAGCACGCAAGCTGCTTCCGGCAAGCACACCCAGATGGGCGCAAGCGGCGCCGGTTGCGAGCGCCTCCAATTCGGCCTCGGTGGCCGTTCGGGTGTACCTGGCGCCTCGAGGCGGCGTGGCAGCCGTCAAGGCGGCCGTGACCGCGGTGTCCACCCCCGGAAACGCGCGGTACCGGCACTTCCTCACGCCGGCCCAGTATCGGGCGCGGTTCGAACCCACCGCGGCCCAGGTGGCCAAGGTCAGCGCCTGGCTGCGCTCCAACGGTCTGCGGGTAACCAGCGTTGAGTCGTCACGGCGATACATCTCCGCGGCCGGCACCGTGGCGGTCGCGGAGAAGGCATTCGGCACCACGCTGAAGGTGTACCGCCACGCCGGACGGCTGCTGCGCGCGCCGTCGGCGAGCGTCAGTGTGCCCTCGTCGGTGGCCGGGTCAGTGATCGGTGTAACCGGGCTGGCAACCGCCACGCCCAAGCTTCCGAAGTTTTCCGACCCACCCCCGCCGGCCGCGGTCACCGCTCGACCGTGCTCGCTCTCATACGGGCAGCTGGTGGCCAAGACCAAGGCTGACTACGACACCCCGCTGCCGAAGTTCAAGGGCAAGTATCGCGATTACGCCGTGTGCGGCTACGTCCCGTCACAGCTCCGCAGCGCGTACGGGGTCAGCTCGACCGGACTGACCGGCAAGGGTGCGACCATCGGCATCGTCGACCCCTACGCCTCGTCGACGATCCTGAAGGACACCAACCGTTATTCCAAGCGCCACGGCGACCCCGGATTTGCGGCTGGGCAGTTCACCCAGAAGCTGCCGGCGAAGTTCACAAACGGCGTGATCTGCGACGCCCCCGGTTGGTCCGTCGAGCAGACGCTCGACATCCAGGCCTCCCACGGGATGGCCACGGGTGCTCACGTGATGTACTACTCGGCCAAGAGCTGCTACGACGTCGATCTGCTGGCCTCACTCGCACGGGTGGTTGACGATAACCGGGTGGACGTCGTCTCGAACTCGTGGGGCGGAGTGGACCAGGACGAGACGAGCGGTGACATCGCCGCCTATGAGCAGGTCGTGCTGCAAGGCGCGTTGCAAGGAATCTCGTTCCTGTGGTCGTCCGGCGACGATGGCGACGAACAGCTCAGCACCGGACTGCGCCAAACCGACTACCCCGCGTCTGACCCGTGGGTGACCGGCGTGGGTGGCACCTCGACCGCGATCGCAGCCAGCGGCAAAATGAGCTGGCAGACCGGTTGGGGCACCAACAAGTACGATCTGTCGGGCAACGGCGGTTCGTGGGTGAAGACTGCCGCCAACCCGTTCTGGTACGGCTCGGGCGGTGGCTACTCGACGCTCTTCAACCGTCCGGCGTATCAGCACGGCGTCGTTAGTGGAGGCGCTCCCACCGGACGGGCTGTGCCGGACGTGGCGATGAACGGCGATCCGACCACCGGCATGCTGGTCGGCCAGACTCAGACCTTCCCTCACGGCGTTCGCTATGGCGAGACTCGCTGGGGTGGTACCAGCCTGTCGTCGCCGCTGATGGCGGGAGTGCTGGCGGTCGCACTGCAGCACACCAAGCAGGTGGCCGGAGCACACGCCCGGTTTGGGTTCCTGAACCCGGCGCTGTACGCGCAGGCACGGGCGCACACGGGCACGCTCACCGACGTCAAGGGCGTCCATACCGGCGACGGCAATGTGCGGCCCTCGTACGCCAAAGGCCTCACCCCCGCCGGTGGAATTCTGTACGACGTGCGCACGTTCAACCAGGATTCCAGCTTGGTAACCAAGCCGGGCTGGGACGACGTCACCGGGCTGGGCACGCCCAACGCGCTCTTCCTGACCGCCTTCGGTAACTGACCGAAGCACAGATGTACGCCGGGCGGCACCGACCCGCCCGGCGTACGGTGCGCTAGAGGCCGGTGCCGCTGATGCGGCTGTCCTGATGGTTGGCGAGCTCGATGATGCGCTTGGCCGTGGCGTGGCGATCGAATACCAGCAGAACGGCGATCACCGAGCCGTGCTGCCACTTGAACGCGAACGCGGGAACCGCGTGCCCGTCCTGGGACACTTGGCCGGCGACGAGCAGGCCGTTGGTGCCGGGAGCATTGGACGGGACCGCCAGATGATGACCGTGCAGCGTGGTGGTGAACTGCTTCACGGCCATCGGGTCGTTGCCGACGGTGGTGGCGGCCGACTCGTTGCTGTACTCGAGTGCCTCGCTCAACACCCCGCCCTTGGAGGAGTTGGCAAAGAGGGCGCTGTATCCACCCTGGTAGGCGGCCCGGTCGGCTGCTTTGGCAGTGGCCGACTCCTTCTTGATCTCCTGCGCCAGAGGAATCTCCTTGGTGTCAGCCGCGACGGTGATGTATCCCAGCCCAACGTCGGGGAGGTGCAGCACCAGGTTGGCGGGGTCGGCGGTCGGCTGTGCCGGTGCCGCGCTCGTCGAGGGACTCGACGAGGAACTGCCGCAGGCAGCCATCATCGGGATGACGGCGAGCAGCGCGATGAGTGGAGTGCGGAAGTGAATCATGGAACCACCATCGGCCCCGCCCGCCGGCGCCTTAAGAGGGTGAATAACGGTGCCTGGCACCGTTATTCACCCTCTCAGTCCGCGCTGGAGCGCAGCTTCATGCCCGCCCACACGACCCAGATCATGATCAGAAAGGCGACCCGTCCGTACCGAACCACATCCCCGAAGTCGATGTTGGCGGGCGCAACCATTACTCGACAACTCAAGCTCAGCCGACGAGATAGGTCAGCCACCGCCCGGCCAGGCGCAAGGCGGCCATCGGAGTCATACCCGCCCGTCTGGTGGTGTGTCCCCTTCCGCTGGTTCAGTGAAAACCAGCAGGCCGAGATACGCCGTCCAGACCACTGCCCAGGCCGCGCCCACCCAACCCGGGAGGTTGAGGGCTGCGAAGTTGTCGCCGTCGGCGGATGGGCCACCCTTCCCGAGTACCTCCCACACCACAGGAAGCACGAGTCCCGCGAGCCCGGTGAGCCCTAACACCCACAACGCCACCCGCCGTGCGTTCTGCCTTATCGGTTGAGATTCACGCGCCGTCATGGTGGACCCAACCTACGGCGACGCTTCGGGCCGCAGCATCGGGAGAGTTCCCGGTCCTCGTTGAATAACGGTGCCTGGCACCGTTATTCACAACCGCAGTCGGCTAGACCCTATGGGGGTTGTGGCTGGGTTGATTTCCAGCGGCCAGACCCTCATCGTCGGTTCGCGGGTTTGTCTGGCTGAGGAGTCGCCTCAGCTGACCGCAGACGATGGAGGGTCTGGCCATGGTGCAAACGATGACATGGGCGGCGATGGATGTCCACGCCCGTTCGACGCACGCGGCGGCGGTAGACGCCGTGTCGGGGGAGCTTTCGCGGGTCCGGTTTGGTGGTGATATCGAGCCGGTGGTGGAGTGGCTGGCCGGGTTGCCGGGGCCGGTGCATGCGGTGTATGAGGCCGGTCCGACCGGGTATCGGCTGGCGCGGGTGGCGGCGGGGCGGGGCCTGCGGGTGGATGTGATCGCTCCCGGCAAGACACCGCGGGCGTCGGCGGATCAGATCAAGACCGATCGTCGTGACGCCGAGCTTTTGGTCCGTCAGTTGATGGCCGGGTCGCTGCGAGCGATCGATGTGCCGTCTCCGGCTAGGAGGCAGCGCGAGACCTGGTGCGTGCCCGTGAGGATGTCCGGTGTGATCTGATGCCCGCTCGTCATCGCGTGTCTAAGCTTTTGCTTCGCCACGGCCATGTGTATCCGCGAGACAAGTCGACGTGGACGAGTGAGCATCGCCGCTGGCTTGCCTCGCGCGGGTTTGACGAGCCCAATACCGAGCTTGCCTATATCGACGCGATGGCCGCGGTGGACGGGCTCATCGGCCGCCGAGACGCGCTGGCAGAGCGGCTCTCACACGTCGCCTCAGACGCCGAGCTTTGGCCGATCGTGGATCGCCTGCGCGCGTTTCGTGGGATCGATACGCTGACCGCGCTGGCGTTGGTCTGTGAAATCGGTGCTGGCATCGCTTCGCCCGCGCCGACCAGCCGGCGGCATGGGTCGGCCTGGTGCCCTCGCTCAGCCAATCAGGCGAGTCACGCCAAAGCGAAGGGATCACCAAGACCGGATCGCGTCACTCTCGCCGACTCCTGGTCGAAGCGGCCCGACACTACCAACGGCCACCTCGCATCGGCGTCACACTCCGCAACCGCCAAAACGGCCAGCCCGACCACGTCTTGCAGATCGCCTGGCGCGCACAGCATCGCCTCTACCGCACACACCAACGACTCCGCCAGCGCGGTAAACACCCCGCCCTGGCCACGGCCGCGGCGGCTCGAAAGCTCGCCTGCTTCTGCTGGGCGGCAGCCACCGCGCCCTAACCCACACAAACACCCGACGCGCACATGAGACGGGCGCCGGGCACACCCGACCACCGGCACGCACGATGGATCTACGGGCAGCCCCAAAGCGACGCCCGATTCTAGACAGCGCAGGCCGGCACCGAAACAGGGTCAAGCGGTACCCAACCCGCGGATATCAGACTGACCACCACATCGACCACCGCCCGGCGCCCATCCCACCAGCGAAACCACCCGCCCACCGCGCCCCATCACCCCTGCCACTTGACAAACGAACCTCCATATCAGATCCGGAAGATCCGCTCCGAGTTCCCCGCAAGCATCATCGCCTGTTCCTCGCGCGTGAACTCCGACAAGATCGAGCGGTAGGCGGCGATCACATCGCCGTAGGTGCTGAAGAGACTGTCGACCGGCCAGTTGCCGGCCATCACCACCCGGCTGGGGCCGAATGCGTCGATGCACTCCCACACCCACGGCCGGATGCTCTCGATCGTCCAGCGGGGCTCACGCATGGCCAGACCCGAGACCTTGACGATCACGTTGGGGGCCTGCGCCAGGTCACGCAGACAGGTGCGCCAGTGCTCAAAATACTCCTGCGTTCGCTCCATAGGGACGCCGCAATGGTCGAGGCACAGGGTGATGCCGGGGTATCGCTCCGCCAGCTCGCGGGCGTAGCCAAACCGATCGGCCTCCGAATCTAGGCAGCACACCAGCTGATGCTTCTCCAGCAGCGCATAGCCCCGCTGCCAATCGGGGTCGGTCAGATATTCGCCCTCACCGAAGTCTCGGATACCACGCACCCGCGGGAACTCCATGTGCCGCTCGATCTGCTGCTCGACGTCGGGCTTCGCCAGCCACGCCTCGGCCACGATCCCATGAGGGAAGCCGGTGCGGTCTGCCATCTCCTCCAGCCAGCGCGTCTCTTCGACGGGGTCAGGCGAGCCCAGCGCCGCCTGCACATGCACGACCTTGGTGACATTCTGAAACCGTGACTCGCCGATGTACTCGTCCGCGGCGTAGCGCAGCCGTTTGAGCCCATCGATGTCACCCATCAAGGGATGAACAAAATCCGGTTCCAGCCATACCCATCGCAGCGTTGGGTGCTTGAGATCCCAAAAATGCACGTGACTGTCCACGAACGGCAAATCACTCATCTCTTCACCTCCACCAGATCGCGTGAGTGAGCGCGGCCGCGTCGTGCAGGATGGTGGATCCCGATACGTACGCCGCATCGTCGGAACAGAGCCACACCGCCGCCGCGGCGATCTCATCGGCGGTGGCGAGGCGACCGGAGGGCAGCGCCCCCTCGAGCGCCTGCATTACCGCCGGGTCGGCCAGCAGGTCGCGGTTGATGTCGGTGACCGCGCCCATCGGTGCGACCATGTTCGACCGGATACCGTGCTGGATCAGCTCGGCCGCGGCGAAGTCGGAGATCATCTTCACCCCCGCCTTGGCGACGCAGTAGGCAAACTGCTGCGGCGCCGGTTTGTAGGAGGCGGTCGAGCCGATGTGCACCATCGTGCCCTTGACGCCGTTTGCGATCATCCGCCGCCCGACGACCTGCGTGCACACGAAGACTCCGTACATATCGACCGAGAGCATCCGCTCCCAGTCCTCATCGGCACAGTCGAGCAGCGACCCGAACACGATCATGCCGGCGTTATTGACGAGCAGATACGCAGGCCCGAACGCCTGCTCGGCGCCGTCCACCGCGGCCTCCACCTGCGCTCGTTTGGAGACGTCGACCTCCCACGACTGAGCGGCCGTACCGGCGGCGTTCAGCGCTTCCACCTTGCGCTGGGCGGCGTCGGCATCGATGTCGAAGATCGCGATGGTTGCGCCGGCAGCGGCCAGCCGATCGACAATCGCGCCGCCGATGCCCTTGGCGCCTCCCGTGACAATGGCCACCCGACCCGAGTGCTCACCCACCGTTCGACCTCCTCGTGGACAGCATTGGAACGATCAAATCGATCGCAATACTACCAAGCCGGAGAGCTAGAAATAGGGGGCGATTCGCCACAACGCGATGTCGCGGGCGCCGCCGCGTTCAGCGTTGGTCATCCCACCAGCGATCACGGCCTGGACGGCCGCCACCGTCCGCAGGGCGAGCTGATCGCCACCCATGAACGGCACATCGATAATGTCGTCGAGTACGTCCAGCTCATCCACACACGAGAGCTTCACCGTGGGCGCGACCGGCGACCCGATGGGGGAAGCCGAGCCGGTTGCCACCACCGTGACCTCAGCCCCGCACACGGTCAGTGCCGTCAGCCGCTCCACATCGGTCGACCCCTCGCGCACCTCGGCCACCGTCGCTTTGGGCACGGCAATCGCAGCCACCGCCGTACGTGCGCCACTGCGCCCCATGCGCCACACCGCGGGCACCCCGGCGCCCGCCGCCACGCCGCGGTCTACCGCCTCGGGAAGCGCGGCCGGAGACGAGATCACCACCGTCAGGCCGTGGCCGGCCAGCTCGTCGGCAACCGCGGCGGCGATACCGGCACCGGCCTCGCCGGACGACTCGTCGGCCATCACCCCAATCCGCACCGGATGCTGCCGGAGGGCGGCTTGGGCGGGCGCCGACTCCAGATGCACCAAGGCGCCCGCGATCGCCTCATCCACGCCTCCCGCCGACTGAATGCCGACCACCGCCACGCTGCCACCGCGTTCGCGCGCCCGCTCGGCCAGCTGATCAGCCTGGTTTGCCTCACACCCCAATCCGATCACGACCGAACTCGACACGTTGGGATTGGCCATCAGCCCAGCCAGGATCTCGCGGGTCAGGGCAAGATCGGTTGAGACCTGGCTGCAGCCATGCTGATGAACGATCGGAACCACCCGGCGGGCGCGCCGGTGCAGTCCCACGCAGGCGCTGTTGGAACAGCTCAGGCTGGCGACGGCCAGCGCCACCGAGCGCACCGGTGGCCGCCCCGAACTCATGGCGCACCTACGGTCTGGCGACGACCGCGAACCGTGGCGAGGTTGTGTACGTGCACGTGCTCACCGACCGCGATCGGTGCGGTGGCAACGCCGATCGGGTATCCGTACTTCACCACCTGGTCGCCCGCAGCGTGCGCCGCCAGCGCGATCTTGTGTCCCTGCGGCACCGGGTCGAGCGCTGTCAAGTTCCCATCGCCGAGCTGTAGCTGCGTACCGGCGGCGATCGCGGTGCGGCAGACCGCCACGGTGTCGCATGGGTCGAGCCGGATCAGATCGGGTGCACCCATCTACGTCCCCGCCGTGGTCACCGGCAAGGCGAAGTCGCGCTGGGCGAGCCGCTCGGACCGGGTCGACGCGCCACCGGCGACGTCCACCACCAGCTCGAACAAGCGGTCGCCGGCATCGTCGATCGACTCCAGCCCTTCCAGGATGGTCCCCGCATCGAGGTCGATCATCGAGGCCAGCCGATCCGCCATCGCCGTGGTCGACGCGAGCTTCACCGTCGGCACGATCGGGCTCGCGGTGGGAGTGCCGCGCCCGGTCGTGAACACGATCACGTTGGCGCCTCCGGCGGTCATCGCGATCAGCTGCTCCAGATCGTCCCCCGAGGTATCCATCACCACCAGGCCGCGTTTAGACGAGCGCTCGCCGAAGCCGACGATATCGACCAGCTCGCGGGTGCCACTCTTGCGCACGCAGCCCAGCGACTTCTCCTCGATGGTGGTGATGCCGCCCACGATGTTTCCGTGACAGGGGTTGGCGCCGGTGATGTCCTCCCCGAACTCCAGGGCAAACCCCTCCCACCGGCGCACCGTCGAGACCAGCCGGTCGCCAAGCTGCGGATCAGCGGCCCGCCGAGCCAGCTCGAGTTCCGCGCCGATCAGCTCGGTCATCTCCGCCAGGATCACGGTGCCGCCGCTGTCGACCACGCGATCGGCACACCGGCCCAGCATGGGGTTGGCAGTCAGCCCTGAGTTGGCGTCCGAGCCGCCGCATTCGGTACCGAGTACCAGTTCGCTCACCGAGATCGGCTCGCGCACCTCTAGGGCCGCCTCGCCGAGCGCACGCTCGCACAGACCGACGGCATGCTCGACCGCCTTGGCGACGCCGCCGGCCTCCACCAGCGACACCAGCTTGACCGCCGCCCCACGTCCGGTGTCAGACACCACGGCGGCAAGCGCCAGCCAGCTCGGCTCCGACGCCGACAGCCCCACCACGATCGCGCGGCTCACGTTGGGATGGGTGACAAACGCGGCCATGGTGCGCAGCGGCAGCTCGTCCGAGGCGGCGAACATGCTCTGGTGGGTCACGCAGATCGCGTCGGGACAGCGCTCCTGCACCGCTTCGCACACCCGGTTTGCGTGCACAGATGCCGGCACCACCACGACGTGGTTTCGGGTCGCCGCCAGCCCGCCTCGGCGGTAACCCATGAACGTGTCCGGCGTCTGGGTCACCCCAGCACCGTAGCCTCGATCGCGTGCAATGAAGCAAACGCGCGCACCACCTCGCCATGGTGGCCAGGCGTGAGCGCCAGGTGGTGATTTGCACCGGCTTCGCACCACCAGTCAAACCCGGCTTCAGCGCCGCCGGGGAAGCTCACATAGCCGCGCGGGATGCCAAGCTCGGGGGGCGCCTCGGCGAGCACCTCGGCATGGGCGGCGATCACCCGGAAGCCTGCGCCGATCGGCGTGAAAGCGATCAGCGTGACCGGCCCCGGACGCAGCACGAACTCCACCGCTGCGCCGCGACCGGCCAACCCTGAGAAGAAACGGTTTTGGCAGGCCCGCGGCCGGGAGTCCCCGGCCGCCAGGCGCAGGTCGCCCTCGCCGCCGCTGGTGAGCAGGCACGCCCCCAGCGATCCCTTGGGAGCGTCCAGCTCGAGGTACTGGGCGGCACCCCCGAACTGCTGGGCGAGGAACAGCGCCATGGCCGTGCAGTCGTCGCCGGTGCAGGCCATCGGCACGCCGTCACCGGCAAGCAGCGTGCTGGCTGCGCAGCACACCACCCCCACGGCGGGATTGTGCGCGAACGTGGATCCGTGGCAGTGGAGCGCGCCGGCCACCACATCCGCCCGCCGGCAGGCGGCGATGATCGCACCCGCAGCCAGCGCCGATCGGGCGGCGATGTCGGGATCCAACTGATCGGTGCCGTCCCCGGGAAGCACGGCCGGGGCAGCCGACCATTCCGGCTCGAGGTCTGCAAACCGCGCTCCGAAGACCTCGGCAAACCGCTCGCGGTCGAGCGACACGTCCAGCATTCCCGGCCAGACATCACCGCCGAAGTGGGCAAACACCGCCCCCCGCAGCCGGTGGGAGGCCCGCGCCGCTTGCAGAAACGCCAGCGCGCGCCTGCTCGGCTGCGAACCGATGGTGGAGCGAAACTCGCGGCCGTGACGGGCGAGCACGTTCCCGATGGCGGTGGCGCCGACCGGCCCCGAGCCGAACACCAGCGAGGGCACGTCGCTCGGCGACGGGTCGTCCTCCACCTGCGCCCAGATCACGACCGGCACGTCCAGCTGCTCGAGCGCCGCCCACGGGGTGGCCGCCATGGTGGCGATCGTCGGCACCACCACCACCGCATACACACCAGCATCCAGCAGCCGCTGCCCGGCTTCGGTTCCCTCCGCGGCGGTGCCGATCGGCCCGACCGCCACCACCTCGTCGCCGCATTCGCGTTCCAGTAGCCGCGCGGCCGCCTCGGCTTCGATCGTCTTCTGCGCAACCAGGTCTTCCGGCATGCTCTCGTACGCAGTCGAAAGCGTGGCCAGAAGTCCCAACCTCATTCCACGGCCCAGGTGTATCCCACGCTCATCGCCCCGTCCAACACGATCGTCGCCGCGGTCTGGTAGCCGTTGGCGTCGCTGAGTGTGAAGGCGGCGGTGCGGGCCAGCTCCTCGGGGCGGCCGATCCGGCGCACCGCCATCAGCTGGTTGATGCGTTTGCGCGCCTCCGCGCCGTCGGGCTGGGCATCGAAGTAGTCGTCAACCATGCCGGTGTCGTGGAAGCCGGGTGCCAGGCAGTTGACCCGGATCCCCTCGGGGCCGTGATCCTGGGCCATGGCGCGGGTAAGCGCCAGCACTCCGCCCTTGGAGGCGTTGTAGGCCACGGTGCCCGGCTCCCCCCAATAGGCCGAGACCGATGCCATGTTCAGGATCGAGCCCTTGCCCTGCGAGCGCATATGCGGGATCACGTGCTTTGACATCAAAAACATGCCGGTCAGGTTGACCGCCAGCACCCGGTTCCACTCGTCTTCGGGGCACTCCACCACCGAGCCGTTGCCGGCAATCCCGGCGCAGTTGAACAGGCAATCGACACGACCGAAGCGGGCCGCCGCCGCATCCGAGACGGCCTGACAATCGCTGCTGGATGAGACATCGCAGTGCACGTACTGCACCTGCCCGCCGAGCTTCTCGATCTCGGCGGCGGTGTCGGTGCCAAGGTCATCGGCGATGTCGCAGATCGTGAGCAGCGCCCCCTGACGGGCGAACTCCAAGGCGCACGCGCGGGAGATGCCTTTGCCGGCACCGGTCACGATCGTGCTCTTGCGATCGAGCAGGCCGGTCACCGAGAAGCCGTCGCTCACGAGTCCTCAGCCCGCAGGTCGGCCCAGATCTGATCGAGCTGCTCGGGTGTCGGCTTGGTCTTCCCGACCCGCTCGTAGGCCTCAGCCGGGATCTCCTTGGGATCGCGATAGAGAATCCAGCGACACTTGTCCCCGGGATCCTTGGGGTACTCGGTGACCCGCATCGGGAATCCCAGCCGCTCGATCGGCAGAGTCTCGTTGATCAGCGAGCAATGCGAGCAGTAGAGACACACGCCGGGCTCGCCCAGGTCCAGTCGTGGGCCTCCTGCGAGAACCCGAGTTCGGCCGCTCCAGCGCCGGCGGAACGCCGCGCTCTGGGTCGCCACGGCGGGCGCGTCCACCCGAGCCGCACGGATCGAACGCCACCACCGTGCGATTGCCCTCGTCGGTGACCTCGATGTTGCCCAGCCGGCCGGGGCCGCAGAGATGGCCGCGCATGCCCTCCACGGTCAGCGCCACCCGCTCCGCGAAGCTCAGGTCGAGATAGTTTGCGTACCGTTCGCTCGCCCACGATCCCAGCGTCTCACGCATGATCGTCTCGACCTGCGGCTTGCCCATGCGCGTCTGCACCCATGTGAGCATCGCCCAGATCCAGTCGACGTAGATGTCCTGGATGATCTGCTGTTCGAATCTGAACGACTCCAACAGCCGCTTGGCCTCGGTCACGTCCCCGCGTCGATGGCGTCGTAGGCCTCCAGCAGGCGTGATCGGCCGAGCTGCCCGTCGGCCTGGTCGATACGGATCAGCCTGCCGATCGACTCGGAGTATTCAAGCTTTGCCATTACACCTCCTCGCGCGCCAGCGCGATCGAGTAGCCGCTGAACCCACCGTCCACGCTGAGCAGCTGGCCAGTGACGTCAGGGGCGTCGTCGGAGGCCAGGTAGAGCGCCCCGGCGGCGATGTCCTCGGGACCCCGAAGCGATGCAGCGGGATGGAGTCCATGCGCTTGCCAGAAGTCATCGTAGTCCATGCCCAGCAGCGGCCCTCTCGCGGTACCAGCGCTCAAAGCCGGTGTTGGGGATGCTGCCCGGCGCGATGCAGTTGACCCGGATGCCGTATCGCGCAACCTCCACACCAGGCTCTGGGAGAAGCCGTGGACGAGAAACTTGGACGAGGTGTACGCGCTGAGAACGCCACCCCGAA
>CAVSNF010000012.1:0-10585 GCA_963729195.1 uncultured Actinomycetes bacterium | reverse complement strand
CCAACCGCAACTCCGCGGGATATCCCGCCGCCTGGCGATTTGAGCACAGCAAGCTGAACGGATCAGCAGCCGTCTCGACTAACCGTCGTTGTGAACGCGCCGGGTTCTGCGAGACGTACAATCGCCGTCTGATGGCATCGCTTGTGCTTGGTCCCCTTCTGCGGTATGTTGGCCGTACTGAGGCTACGGTGTGGATCGAGGCCGATCGGGCGTGCTCGGTCGAGGTGCTTGGGCACGAAGTGCCGCCGACGTTTGAGATCTGCGGCCATCATTATGCGTTGGTGGTGTTGGAGGGTCTTGCCGGAGGCGTCGGTGATCCCGTATGAGGTGATGCTCGACGGCGTCAGGGTGTGGCCGCTTGAGGATGGCGGTCGGCCGTGGCAAGCACGATCCACACTCGGCAGGGGGAGGATCAGGCGCGGTTGGTGTTCGGCTCTTGCCGGGTGGGCGCGCCCCAGCGCGAGCCGTATACGCTGGCGCCGGGTGACCACCCGGAGGGCTTCGGCGTTGATGCGCTGTGGGCCTACTCTCGCCGGCTGCAGGCCGGGATCGAGCCGTGGCCGGACGCGCTGCTTTTGAACGGCGATCAGGTGTATGCCGATGAGGTCTCGCCTGAGACGGCGGAGTTCATCCGCTCGCGCCGTGACGTGTCGGTACCTCCGGGTGAGCAGGTGGCCGACTTCGAGGAGTACACCAGGCTCTACCAGGAGGCGTGGAGCGACCCCGACATCCGCTGGCTGCTTGCCACTGTCCCGAGTCTGATGGTGTTCGACGACCACGACGTGATCGACGATTGGAACATCTCCTGGCAGTGGCTGAAGGATGCCCGCGAGACGCCGTGGTGGCAGGCGCGCATTACCGGGGCGTTCATGTCGTATTGGATCTACCAGCATCTTGGAAACTTGTCTCCTCCCGAGCTCGACGAGGAGTCGATCTATCGGCAGGTGCTGGGATGTGAGGGTGACGCGGGCGCCGACTCTGGAGGCTTACGCAACCATGGCCGACCGTGAGTCGGCCGCGACTCGTTGGGCGTTTCGGCGGGAGTTCGGCCGTTCGCAGGTGCTAGTGGTGGACTCACGCGCAGCTCGCGTACTAAGTGACGACGAGCGCGAGATGGTCGATGACGACGAGTGGGCATGGATCGTTGACCACAGCCATGACGAGCTGGATCACCTGGTGATCGTAAGCACGTTGCCGGTATTCATGTCACCCGGTGTGCACTATCTCGAAGCGTGGAACGAGGCGGTGTGTGCCGGTGCGTGGGGGCGACCGGCGGCGTGGGCGGGTGAGCGTGTGAGGCGCGCTCTGGACTTGGAGCACTGGCCAGCGTTCCAGACGTCGTTCATGCGGATGGTGAGCATGCTGCGCGATGTGGCAACGGGCGCGAGCGGGGTGACGCCGCCGGCATCCGTGACGCTGATCGGCGGCGATGTACACCACGCCTACGTCGCCGAGGTTTCGCTGGGCAAGCGCGATCCCCGCCGCAGCCGCGTGCATCAGGTGGTGTGCTCCCCTTTTCGAAACCCGCTGACCCCTGGCGAGCGACGGGTGGTCAAGCTGACCCGAAACCCGGTGGTCGCTGGGGCTCTGCGGTGGCTTGCCGGGCTGGCCGGCGTGAAGCGGCCGTCGGTTGATTGGCGGTTCCGCGCCGGTCCCACGTTTGACAACTCGCTGGGAATCGTGGAGTTGGACGGACGGTGGGCGGGAGTTACGATCTATCGGGCCGAGCCGGGTGAGGAGGCCGACGCGCTGGTGGCGCTTCACACCCGAGTGCTGGCCGACGGTCCGCGCGCTGAGTCGGCCGCGTCGGCCTGAGCCGCCGCCTCGACCGGAGCGCCCAGCCGAAGCAGCCATCCTCCAAACGCGATCGCACAGACCGCAAACCAGCCCCAACCCAACGCAAGCCCCGCAACCACGTCGGAAACCCAATGCAGGTCGAGCAATACGCGGCTGCACGCCACCGCAACCGCGATGCCGACGGCCACACCGGCGAGCACTGCGCGGGTCTCGGCCGAGCGGCGCCGCCCGGCCAGCAGCGCCAGCGCGGCGAAGAACGCGGCGGCGGTGGAGGAGTGTCCGCTGGGAAACGACGGCCCGAGAGTGGCCGCGACCGGCTCGATCGTGGGCCGAGCCCGATCCAAGATCGCTTTGATCGTGTTGGTGACGAGCGAGTCGCCGATCGGTGACCACCAACAGGAACACCGCGATCCACCGGCTGGGCACGCGGATCCATTCGATCACGCCGGCCACCACGCCGATCACGATCACGCCCTGGGTCGAGGCCAACAGCGAGATGTCCTCCAGGATCCGGCGGGTCACCGGCCCGACGTGATGGTGAGCGCCGTTCGCGGCGAACGAGTCAAGGTCTGCCAGCGCCTCGCTGTGGCGAACCAGCACCGCGAGTGCTGTCACCATGACGCCGGCGACGATGACGGCCATCGAGTGCGACCGTGAGCGCGAGACCGGTGAAGACCTCGGCGTCGACCCTACTGCGCACGAACCTGCGAAAGACGTCGGGATGCTCCCGCCAGCTCGGCGGTCATGGCGGTCGCCGGAATTCTGCCCCACAATCGGCGGGAGGAGGATCGCGCGAGTATCCACGCGGCAACTCCGGCTGTGCCTGACACAGCCAGCAAGATAAGCAATGGCATACTCACGGGTTTGCCCGAACTGGGATCGGGGAAAACATCGGCGATGGAACTCCACCAGCCTGTCAGGCATCGAGACACACCCGCATGACCGTGTCCGGTTTTCGGGCCGCCCCTTGGTCGCGTACCTCGTTGTGATACTCGTCGGCTTCGCAGTCCTCGCCGCGCTCGCGATCGCGCTCGGGTGGGTGCTAAAGACCTACGTGCTCCCCGACCATGGCATCGGCCACGCCGACGAGCACGTCAACATCTGGCTCGCGCAGCATCGCACCCCGACGCGAAACGACCTGTCCTACTGGCTCTCGGGAATCGGCGACGTGTACGCCATCCCTGCGCTGGTCGCGATCACTGCGATCATCGCCGCGGTAACGCGTAACTGGCGGGTGGCAGGGTTCATCCTGGCCGCGATCGGCGTCGAGGCGGCCACCTACCGCGTCACCACCCTCGTGATCCATCGCCAGCGCCCCAACGTACCGCGGCTCGACAATCTGCCGGTCGACGCCAGCTACTTCTCGGGTCACACTGCAGCATCGGTTGCTGTCTACTGCGGCATCGCCCTCGTAATCACGCGCGCCGTCCATAACCGCGTGGCTTCAGGCGGCGTGCTGGACGATCGCGCTCGCCATCCCGCTGTTGGTGGCATTCGCTCGGATGTATCGCGGCATGCACCACCCCACCGACGTCGCCGCCGGGCTACTAGTCGGCATCGGCGCGCTGCTGGTTGCCTCCGCCGCCACCCGGGCTGGGGTGCGCGCGGCAGCAGCCAGGAAAGAGATCGCCGAATGACCACCATCGCCGTAATCGCCCACGCGGGAAAGAGCGTCGAAGGCGGCCTGCCGCAGCTTCGCCGTACCCTGGAATCCCAGGGAATCACCGACCCGCTCTGGGTCGAGGTACCGAAGAGCAAGAAGGCTCCCAAGCAGGTCAAGCGCCTGCTGGAAAAAGGCGCAGATCACTTCTTCATCTGGGGCGGCGACGGCATGGCGCAGCGCTGCATCGACTCGCTGGCCGGCACCGGCGCGACGATCGCCATCGTCCCGGCAGGCACCGCCAACCTGCTGGCGACGAACCTGGGCATCCCTAAGGACATCGTAGGAGCCGTGGAAACCGGGCTGCATGGCAAGCCCCGCGTGATCGACGTCGCCCGCATGAACGGCGAGTGCTTCGCGGTGATGGCCGGCGCCGGATTCGATGCCGACATGATCGACGCCGCCGACGGGGCACTGAAAGAGAGGCTGGGACGCGCGGCCTACATCCTGACCGGCACCAAGAGCTTTCGCACGCCGCCATTCAAGGCCAAGATCACCGTGGACGGCAGCCCCTGGTACAACGGCCCGGCAAGCTTGCATCCTCGCCGGCAACGTGGGATCGCTCTTTGCAGGCGTCGAGGTATTTGCCGACGCAAAGCCCGACGACGGATTGCTCGATCTAGCCGTGATCACCGCCGAAGGCGTCGCGCAGTGGACCCGGGCGGTTGGCCGTACCATGGCCGGCAGTCCCGAGAAGTCGCCGTACTTCCGCATCACCAAGGCACACAACGTCAGGGTCAAACTCGACCGCAAGGTGCTCTACGAACTCGACGGCGGGTCGCGCACCAAGGTCAAGTCCTACCGCCTGGACGTCGATCCAGCAGCGATCTCTGTGCAGGTTCCAGTATGAGCAGCGCAGGCGCACAGGCCCGCTCGGCAGGTCGCACCGCAGCCCGAAGCCCCGCATTCGAGGCGCTCACCCGAGTCGGCTTCGTTGCCCGTGGCGTCGTCTACGCCACCATCGGACTGCTGGCGATCCAAGTCGCCCTCCACGTGAGCAACGGGGCGACCGATCAGCGCGGAGCGATGGAGACCATCCAGCGCCAGCCGTTCGGCCACGGACTGCTGATCGCGGTCGCCGTGGGCCTTGGCGGCTACGCCCTCTGGCGGTTCGTCCAAGCGGGCTACGGCACCGGCCCCGAGGGCGGCGGCGACAGCTCCGCCATGGGCCGCATCGTCGCACTGGGAAGCGGCATCGCCTACCTCGCCATGTGCGGCCTCGCCATCTCAATCCTGCTGGGCACGTCGAGCCGCAAATCAAGCAGCCCACACCACGCCGCCGCAGGAGTGCTGGGATGGCCCGGAGGCCAATACCTGGTAGGTGCCGCCGGCGTGCTCTTCATCGGCATAGCGCTCTACCAGGGCTACAAGGGCATCTCCCAGAAGTTTCTCCAAGAGGACAAGACCGACCAAATGGGGCCACGAGCGACCCAATTCATCACCGGCATCGGCGTGGTCGGCCACCTCGCTCGAATGGTCGCATTCGGCCTGATCGGCACCTTCGCACTCAAAGCGGCGATCGACTACAACCCGAACAAGGCGATAGGCCTCGACGGCGCCCTGGCAACGATCGCCCAACAATCCTACGGCCAATACCTGCTCGCCCTCACGGCGGCCGGCCTAATCGCGTTCGGCCTCTACTCGATCGCCGACGCCCGCTACCGCCGGATCTAGCGCTCACCCCATGATCGCCCGTCCGTTGGCCACCGTTTCGAGAATCCATCACTGAATGCTACGCCCCGTACCCGCCTACCCACCACGCCCCTCCCGTAGCGCGCTACGGTGGTTACGCCCTGGGATGGACGCCGAGGCTGTTGACGAGAATTCTGGTTGGCGGCTGGCCTTCCCGATCAAGGTAACTCGCCAAAACGCTCACACCCGACGACTGGATTGCCTTGTGCAACGTTGGCTGCTCGGCGGGATCGGGATCGAGGGCGGCGACGTCTACGGTGATCAACACCCGCCGGCATCCACTCTCGACTCGAAACTTCCACCGCGCACCATCGGTTGACGCCGGATCCGTGATGTTCTCAGGCCCACCAATGATCGTCCAGGTCATAGCTCGCAGCTACCCGGAAAAGTGAGCCGTGAACCATCGTCGCGACAAACGAACCCGGGTGCCCGCCCAAGCGATCCCGATCCGTAATCCGCGCTTCCACCTGCCAAAGCAACGCCGATCGCTCAACTCACTGACATCCTCGAAACGAACGATGATCGACGACGAGCGGGCAACGCCTCCGCAGAGTAGTCTCGCTGAGCCGAAGTCTGCCGCCACTTAGCTGTTTTCGCGTCCAGCAGTCGGGGTAGACCTCGATGATGTCGATCGAACCTACCCTTCAGCCGCCACCTACCGCACGCCCACCTGATCCCACCGAGCCGCCGCCGCCGCCTCCCGTGCCGCCACGCGAACCGCCACTGCGTCCACCTCAGCCGGATCTCCCCACCCCGCCAGAGCAGCCGCTGCCCAGCGCCCCACAGATCTCGGCGGAGTAGCACCGGGGACACGCGCGGGAACCCAGAATGAGCTGTCAGCCCGTCGTCGCTTGCAGTGGCCAAACTTCGGCCACCCCGGTTGCTCCCCTGTTGGCTTATCCCCTTCAGGGCAATCCAGCCACCCGGACGTTGGGGACTATCTCACCCCGTGGGGCCGTGTCGGGTGGCACGGGCGAAAGGACGCTCGGGACTGCCACCCGACTGGGGGACTATGTCACCAGGAGTTCTGCTCGGAGTTCGAGTAGCTGCGTGGATTGGTGGTCTGGCAGCACTGCTGCGCACTGACGATGAGATCAGCAGCCTGCCGTCGCACTTCGCGCTCCTCGGCTAGGTCGATCTCGTGGGTCGCGCAGAGCCGCTGGTTTTCGAGGGCGTGTTCGGCGAGCGTGGCCTCGTGGAACAACGCGTCGGGGTTGGTGGGCGTTCACGATCTTGATTGTGTGGGATGCGAGCGGTAGAGCGCCCCAGCGTTTCGTCCTCACACCACACGACACCGGTGAATCGTCTTGGAGTATGTGGAGACCGTCTTGACGCGGACGCCATCGTAGTGGTGGGGTGTGGGACTGCCGCCCGGCCACTTTCAATGTTTCTGGCCGGTCCAGCACGGGAACACGCATGGCATGAACCGTCGGGTGGAAGTAGCGATTCGACAGGAACTAGCCAGCATGAATGCGGAGTTGGCCGGTCTTTCGCGACGCGACCGCAGTGTTTGCCATTCCAAGAGACTACGCCGACGCCCGCTCATTTATCGGTGACGTGGGTGCTGGCCGGGCGTTGTGCGAGCCGTGGGCACGTTTCTAGAAGCGGACGTGGCCGCGCGGGTGGATAGTGATCAGGTGGGTACCCTTCGGGCGTGGCGAACCAAGAACGGGAACCACCGACACCTGCGGACACGATGCTCGATCCGGAGCTGGTGGCCTTCCTGAGTGAGCGTGCGAAGTCAAGCGAGCCGCTCACCGCCGAGGAGTTCGCACGAGCGCTCCACGATAGAGAAGTCGCGACGCGGCTCGCCGCCTTGAAGCTGCAGCGTGACCGCGAACGCCGGTGGCACTGAGTCGCCGGCCGCCGCGATCGCTTCGTGTGGGCATTGGTCGGCTCGCGACGACCGGCGTTCGGGTCTGATCGGGGCTGCCTGGTTGTACGTAGAGGCCAGCACCCTCCGATCACTTCACACCCGAATGGTGTGAAGACTTCCCACGCGTCGCCGCAGGCGGAAACATCTAGTTTCGGATCGTAGGTGGGATGGGTAGTCCACCGGGTGCCGCGCGGGGGTTACTACCGATGCGCATCGTCGGGTTTGGTGGTTGGGTTGGGTGATGCGTTGGCGACTTACCGTGAACCATCCGGGAGACGGCACGAGTTCACACAAGTACTTGTGGCCGGCTGAAGCGTGGGAGGCCTACGACGCGGCGATCACCGCGCTGGAAGCCGACGGGTTCGTCAGGCACGGGGTGGAGAGCTGTCTCCTATGGCGTGTCTGCCATGCAGCGACTCGTTCGGGACTCATCCGAGGTGACCGTGAAGCTCGACAGAACCGACGTGTCCACGGCCGCGGGGCAACAGGTTGGTGGTCAGGTGTGAGGGTGGTCGCGGATGGAGACAGCGCGACGGGCGCAAGAGGCGTGTGCTCCCCCTCGTGGCCCCTCACACCCGCCGCGTGTCGCGGCCTCGTGCCGACCACTTTCCCAAGGTCGACACGAGATCCGGATGGTTCCCGTGATCGCCGTCCGATAAACGCGCGAGCCTCTGAGGATTCACCGAGCACGGTCTAAGCTTCCCGTGACCGCATGTTGGCGTGACCCGCGGCGGCTGGCCTGCTTGAGGCGACGCCCTTGGGGGGAGGGCTGCGCAGCGGCCAGCCGCACTGCGGTTGGTGTCGTGTCGGGTGGCGCTGGGTCTTTAACAGCCACTCGGCTTGGGGTGGGATGGCGTAGGGGGAGGCGGCCATCCGGACTCGCGAGAATGTACCCGCCGCGAGGATCGGATGCAACACGAAAAATCCCGCAAACTCGGAACTCTTAGGTGGATCCAAACGACAGTTGGGTGTTTAATCGCTCGTGGCTGGCCGCCGCGGAGGCGCGAGTGGTGCGCGCGAGTACTTTGGGGGGAGGCCCGCGACGGCCAGCCCCACCAGCGGAAGCAAGCTCCCCCGGCGCACCCACTGCACTGTGTTTTGGTGCGGCGGCCACCCGAAGGTGGGTCGTGCCACCCCGCGAATGGGAGGGAACGGGGACGATCCGACCGGTCATCGTCTCACAACGTTCGGGGCGGCGTCCAGATTCTTGGGCTAGCCAGGGCTCAGCGCCGTCGTATCCTCGAAGTAAGGGGAGGTAGCAGCTTGGTGGCCTCGTGTGTGGCACGCAAGGTGAGGCCACCCCGCAGTCTCCCCGGATTTACCCCAGCGCGAGTGGCCCCACCGGCTTTTGACTCCTTCTCCGAGTGGGGCCGTTTGCATTGGTTCAGGACACCGGAACCCGGCACGCCGCGACGGCCGGCCACGGTGTCGCAGTTTGCGACAGACAGGCGTAGGCTTGACTGCTGGCCGTGCCGTGGTGAGGACTTCGTACGTCTACCAACCGCGTTGGAGTCCCGGCGTCTACCACGGCGACCAGCCTAAATGGGGTGCGCTGGGCGCTGTCCCGATGGCGGGGGGCGCTTAAATCGCTGAGCCGAGTGCTAGGAAAACTCGAGGGTGAGTGTGATCGAACCGGCTGGGTCGGCGAGAAACTTGCCTTTGCCCGAAACGGTCTTGAGCTCGTTCGTTCCCGAAACTCACCGTCAAAGCAGCCTTGGCAGTTGTTCCTTCGAACGTCCCGAGGTGCCGCAGTACTAAGCTCCCGTGCCTGCCGGCAAAGGAGCCTCTGATCCGCTCCAAACCAACGAACGCCGCAGTCCTATCCGGCGCGTACGCCATGAGCCACTTCGTCACCGAGGTGCCCTCGATATCGCCGCTGTAGATCTTCTCGACCAGCGCCTCGGTAACTTCGAAACACCCGTACCAGCGTCAATCGGCGACTCGTCCCATCCCCGGATCGCAAACTCCGCACCAAGCTTTACAGACATACCCACCCTCTACCCGAAACAGACCCTGCCCACACGCCAGAACTGAGGTTCCCCCGTTTCTCCGGACAGTTTTAGGCTTGGCGGCCTAGCCGTCGGCCTGGAGAGGAGAAGCGAGATGCCACAGCGGTTTCAGCGGCCGTACCCTGCGGAGTTTCGGCGCGAGGCGATCCGTCTGGTGGAGGCCACCGGGCGCCGGTATCAGGATGTCGCCAAAGAGCTTGGGATCAGTCCGGAGTCGTTGCGGTTGTGGATGAAGCAGGCGCAGACTGATCGGGGTGAGCGTGATGATGGGTTGACCACGGCCGAGCGTGATGAGCTGCGCCGGTTGCGCCGGCAGGTGCGTGAGTTAGAGGCCGAACGGGAGATCCTCAAGCGGGCTGTGACTTTCTTCGTGCGGGAGGCCGATCCGCGGTGAGCTTCTACCGCCTGATCGACGAGGAGAGCCCACATCGCGGAGTCTCCCGGTGGTGCCGAGCACTCGGTGTTTCTCGCAGTGGCTATGCCGAGTGGAAACACAGTCCGGTGAGTGACCGCACCATGGCCGACGCGGCCTTGTTGGCGGTGATCGACCAGATCTTCGCGGACAGCCGCCAGACGTATGGGTCACCGCGGGTGCACGCCGAGCTGCGCCTCGGTCACGACATCCGTGTCGGCCGCAAACGGGTGGAGCGGCTGATGCGCCGTGGCGGCCTGGTGGCCGTGTCCAGCCGCCGCCGTCGCGGCGTTACCCGGCGTGACCCGTTCGCAGAGACGGCGCCTGATCTGGTCGACCGCGACTTTGCCACCTCCGCGCCTGACCAGCTGTGGATCGCTGACTTCACCCAAGTCCCAACCTGGCAGGGCGTCGCCTACATCGCGGTCGTTGCCGACGCCTACAGCCGCCTTTGCCTGGGCTGGCGCGTCCAAGGTGATAAGACCGCTGAGCTGGTCATCGCTGCGCTCGAAATGGCCGTGTGGCGGCGCGGCCAGATGCGCTCCCAAGACGCGATCCATCATTCGGATCACGGCTCGCAATATACGAGCTTTGCGTTTACCCGCCGACTCAAACACGCCGGCATCACCCCCAGCATGGGCACCGTCGGCGACGCCCTGGACAACGCCATGTGCGAGAGCCTGATCGGCACCATGAAAACCGAGCTCCTCAACCGCCAACCATGGAAAACAATCGACGACGTCAGCATCGCCGTGTTTGAATGGCTCGAAGCGTGGTACAACCGACGCCGCCGCCACTCAGCACTCGGCTACCTCACACCCCTCGAGTACGAGGATCAACACACAGACGGAAACCAACTGACCAACCCATAAATCGTCCGGGAAACCGGGGGAACCTCAAACCCCGAGACGCCCTTCAGCGATGACACCAAGCCCAGCTCACCACTACCGGAAGGCACAGCAAGACCGGCGATGCTAACCCCGCTTGTCGCAAACGTGTCAAATGATTAGCCGATGTTTCAGTGTGTGATCGGGCGGGCACGTTGCTGCTCGGCCGGGCGGACGTACCTACCTGGTGGGGTGTGGCACCGCCGCTCAGCAATACGAACCGAACCAAGGGCAGACGCGCAAAAAAAAAAA
>CAVSNF010000011.1:0-17142 GCA_963729195.1 uncultured Actinomycetes bacterium | reverse complement strand
TCTGTAACGCCCTGGTGAATAACGGTGCCAGGCACCGTTATTCACCCCATGCCGGCTGGCCGCTAGTTGTCGCCGTCTTCTGAGTGACCGTGGTGGCGGCGGTGGTGACCGTGGCTGCTGTCGTCGCGTCCGCGACCGCGGTGGTCGTCGCCAGGTTCGGCGTGGTTGCCGCGGTCATCGCCAGGCTCGGCGTGATCTCCGCGATCGTCGCCGGGCTCGGCATGAACTCCGCGATCGTCACCAGGCTCCGCATGAACTCCGCGGTCGTCGCCGGGCTCCGCATGAACTCCGCGGTCGTCGCCGGGCTCGGTGTGATTTCCGCGATCGTCGCCGGGTTCGGCGTGGGTGCGCACGTGTTGTGCAGGCTGGGACCTCGCCTGCGGGCCGCCGTTGGTGGCGGCCACCGCGGTGCCCGCGGCACACGCCAGGACAACAGCGGCGACGGTCGCAATCAGTGGCTTTCGCATTGGTTTCTCCCCATCAGTTGGTTGGTGTACACAGGGAGAGACACACCACCCGCAAAAACTGTGCGGTCAATCCGATCGCCGCCACAGCGCGTATGCCGATGGACGTGGCCGTCCGCACCACAGATCTCCCGCTCGCGGGTGAACAGCTGACCGTGCTCTATCGCGAGCACGCCGGCCCGCTGTTCGGATACGCCCGATATTTGACCGAGACCGTGGCAGACGCCGAGGATCTCGTGCAGGTCACGTTCATGCAGGCCTACGGGGCCCTCCAGCGCGGCCAGGAATTCGAGCACCCCCGCGCATGGCTGATGACGACGCTGCGCCGGCGGGCGTTCAACCTGGCCCGCGACCGCCACGATGTGGCCTCTGACGAGCTGGGCACGCTGGCGTCGATCACCGACGTCTCGTCGAGCGCAGCCATGAACGAACAGCTCGCCGCCGTGCGCACCGCATTGGAACGGCTGCCCGAGTCGCAACGTCACGCCTTCGTGCTACGCCACTGGAGCGGCCTCTCGGCCGGTGAGATCGCCGAGGTGATGGACACCAGCGAACCGTCCGTGCAGTCACTGCTGAGCCGCGCCCGCACCGCGTTGCGCGCCGATCGCCGGCTCAAGCGGGCGGCCGACGGCGTCACCGGCATGGTCTTCATCCCCAGCTCCGCGGTGTCCGACAACCTCAGCGAGCTGGTGCCGGGATTCGGCGGGGGCAGCGCGGCGGCAGGAGCCGGGACGGTGGCGGCGTCGGCCTTCACTGCCGGCAAGATGACGCTCGCGCTGAAAGGCGCCGTGGCGATCGTGGCGGCCACCGGGGTGGTCGCCGTGGGCCACGAACGCCACCTCGACTCGCGCGCACTCCAAGCGGTCGGCATCGAGCAATCCCATCACCACGGCCGCGGTGACGGATGACCTGGCCGGCTCAGACGATCACGGCGGCTCGCGCGGTTCGTCAGGGCACTCGGGCCGCGGCGGTGGCGATGACGCCCGCGGCAGCGACGATCACGGCACCAGCGGTACCGGGCGCGGCTCGGGCGGGACCAGTGGAAGCTCTGACTCGTCCGGCAAGGGCCGCTCGGGCGAGTCCGGATCGTCGGGGAACTCCGGTCGCGGAGGCGGCTCCGGCAAGTCTGGCGGCGGTGACGGGTAGTGAGCGTCGGGGTGAATAACGGTGCCTGGCACCGTTATTCACGGGCGGCGCTAGGGCGCGCGCGTGGTCAGGTCGACCGCCTGCCCATTCACCGCGCCGGTGATGTGCGCCTTGGCGTTCTGCACGTTGGTGGGCCAGGTGATCACGAGATGCCCGGTGGCCGCTCCTGAAAGCGTCACCCGAGCGGTCATCGTCAGCGCCGTGCGATCCCACACCGCCTTGCCGCTGACGGCCATATCCGAGACGAACTTGATCCGATGCAGGGCAAACGTGACCGGCTGTCGCTTGCTGAGATACGGCCCCGCCGAGGTGAACGTGCCGCCCCGCAGGCCGTGGCCGTAGTAGCCGTACATGATCCACCAGCGGGCCAGTGCGTCCGCCGCCACCTCGCCCGCCGCCCAGGCCGCCTTGCCGGCGATGTTTGGCTTGGCCACTCCGGCCAGCCTCAGCGGGAACTGCGGCACCGTGTGGATCTGCTCGATCCGCGAGGCGCAGGAGGTGTCCCCCGCGCTCAGCGTTGTCAGAAACCTGCGGACGATGCCCGAGGCGCAGCCGTCGAAGTCGGCCAGCGCACTCACATGACCGACGTTTCGCATCCGCACCAGGGTGGAGTTGGGAAAGAACTTCGCGGCCGCAGCGGCGTCTGAGCTTGGCGTGAGCGTGTCCAGATCGCCGTTCAGCACCAACACCGGTACCTTGGGGATGCGCGCGCCCGCCGGCAGTGCCGGATCGGCCACCGGCGACCGCGGCCACAAGAGGCACCCGTACACGAGTTCGTGCTGGTACTCCGACCGCAGCCAGTCAGCCTTGGAGAACGGCGAGAAGATGTTCGGGGCAAGCCCGGCTCGGGCCGCTGCCACCTGCGCCCGGCGCTGCGCGACCGTCGCCGACCGATTCCAGATGGTCGGATAGTCGTGGCAGACGACGGCTTGCAGCGCGCCCTGGGAGTACCACCGCGGCGGGCCGTTCTCGAACTCGGCCAGGTCCTCCCCGGCGAGCCGTAGCAATGGGCCGGGGCGGCCGCCCATGTACGCCCGTCCGGCCGCCGCCAGATCGCGATAGATGCTGTAGCTCGAGCTGGCGTCGACCGTCAGCTGCGCCAGCGATGAGCCGTCCATGTGGACACGGTGCGAAGTGCCGTCGGCGTCCCGCACGACCGCATTCAGCGGCTTGGCGTCGAGCGCAGCAGCCAGCTGGGTGATCTCGCCGAGGATGTTCGTGCAGTTGCCCCAGCGCGCGCATACGGCCCGCCAGGCCGCGCGCAGGTCGGCCGATTCGTTTCGCTCCCAGGGGTCAAATCCACCCAGTGAAAACGCCCCGTCCAGCACGATCGCGCGCGTCTTTACCGGGTGGCGCACCGCGAACGTCTGGGCGAAGTAGGTGCCGTAGGAATCGCCGTAGACGTCGACCTTGGGCACATGCAAGACGTCCAGGATGTCTTTCAGATCGTCGGCCCCAGCGCCTGTGCCGTAGGCGTTGGCCGCCACCCCCAGGTGCCGGGCGCATGCACCCGTCGCCCCGGTGAAATCGCCGATGTTCTGCTGCAGCCGGGCGCAGTTGATCGCGCCTGAGAGTCCGGTGCCGCGATTGTCCATCAGAATCAGGTCGTGGCGGCGGTGCAGCGATCCCAGCATGTACAGGTAGGTCGACGCCGATCCGGTGGACGAGATCCCCGGGCCGCCCTCGTCGGCCACCACGGGCTCGAGCGGTGGCACTGAGTGATCGGTGTGCCGGTACACCCTGAAGTGCACCGGCAGCGGAGCGCCGAGCGATGGCGCCTTGCGGTAGAGCGGCACCTGGATTGAGCCGCACAAGACCTGGCTGCTCCACGTGCATTGCTTGACCACGGCCGGGCCGTGGGCGAGCGCCGCCCCCGCGCCGACGCACATACACACAGCCACGATCGCAAAGCCAGTACCCAGACGCACCCAGAGCCGCATTCACCCACAATACCCGGCGGTGATTACAGCGTGATGAATCCGTCGACGTCGACCCGCTTCGTCCCCACCACGACCACCTTGAGCGTATGTGCTCCAGCGGTCGTAAAGCGGTGCGTGTAGAGCACCCGGCCGGCACCGGCACCACACCGCTCGCTGATCGTGGCCGAGAGCGCCCCGTCCAGGTACACACGCGCGCTGCCGCGGGTCGAGCCGCACGAGCCGACCAGCGCAACCGCGCGGGCGTTCTTGAGCTTCACCGTCACCGACGCTCCGTTGTGCGTGCTGTGCCGGTCGCTGCCTCCGAGGTAGGAGCCCCCGGTGGTGGTGAGCCAGCCCGGTGAGTACGCGATCGCGGCCGCCACGACCTGCACCGGAGTGACCGCTGCTGTCTGAGCCCATCCGCTGGGAGTGCCGGCGCAGTCGGTCACCTGCACGCGTGCGCTTCTGGCGGCGTTGTAGCCGAGCTTCCAGTCAAACGCTGTGGCCAGCGGGTTGGAAAGCACGGTCGAGTCCCAGCCGGAGCCGGCCGAGCGGCCGACCTCGGTCTTGCATCGCGAACCGGCCTCGACCGCCCAGGTGACGCGCGTGGGTACCAGCGACTTGGTGGCGGTGCTTCCGGTCACAAAGCCGACCTGCGGAGCTTGCGGGAACCGGGGCGCGCGAGCGGTGGTGACGTCGACGGTTGTCTGTGAGGCGTTGCCGGCGGCGTCGAGCGCCGCCACCCCAAAGCTGTAGCCGGTATCGGGTGCCAGGCCGGTGATGGTGTAGCCGGTTGCGTCCGGCCCCAGCGGCGCCCCCATCGGCACCCACGCCCCGTCCTGGTACATGCTGATGCGGTAGCCGGTGACGCCCACGTTGTCGGTCGAACCCGACCACTGCAGGTGGGTGCCGGCACTGGTGGTGGCGTGGGCCGAGACGACCGGAGCGGTGGGAGCGGTGGTGTCGGCCAGGGTGGTGACGCTGATCAGCACCGGGGCCGAGGTCAGACCGTCGGCGTCCTCGCCCAGAACGCGGAAGCTGTAGGACGTGTGCGCTGCCAACCCTGACACGTCCGCGCCGTCGGCCGGTGCCTCGGCGGTCACCTGCTGTGTCCACACACCCGCGATCAGCCGCTGGACCCGGTAGAGCGCGGTGGAGTCACCCTCCGGCGTCAGATCCCACGAGAACTCCACGCTGCTCAGTCCCGGGACGGCGGTGACGTTGCCCGGCGACGGCGGTGGAACCGGCGTGGTCACCTCGACCTGGTTGCTGGGAGTGGAGATGTTCCCCGCCGAGTCGTAGGCCTCAACCGCGTAGGTGTGGGACGAGCCTGGAGTGAGCGACGAGATCATGTACGGGTTGCCCGACGTCGCTGCCAGTGTGGTCCAGGCACTGCCGGTCCACTCCAGCACGTAGTAGCCGGCGACGCCGTCGGCAGGAGCATTGGCGTCCCACCCCAGGGTCACGCCGGTGGGAGTCAGCGCTGAGGTGTGGAGATTGGCCGGCGCGGACGGAGCCGTGAAATCGTGATCGCCCACCGTGCCCTCGACCGCCACGGTCTCGACCGAGACGATGTTGTCGGTGTCGGTGTGGGGCACGTCCAGGGTGTCGGAGTACACGCCCGGGGGCAGTGACTGGCCGTTGAACTGGACGGTCACGGTGCACGTATTGATGGGCGCGTGGGTGAACAGGTACACGCAGTCGGTGCCGGTGACCGTGAAGGCCGAACCAGACTCGAACGACGGCGTCCCCATCAGCCAGTCGCCGGCGGAGTCGTTGGTGACAGTGACCGCCGTGGAATGGTTGGTGATCACCTCTCCGAAGTCGATCGTGTCCGGCGCAACCGACGCGCCGGCCGCAGCCGGCAACAACACGGCAGCAACCACCATCAACGCAACCCCCAGCGCAGCTCGACCCCGCAAAGTCTTTCCCCCGTTCGATGGCGACGTGCAAGTACGCCGCCATCACATTCATCGGCTGCAAGCCGGGCGCGCCTTAGCGAGAACGTGAGGGAACACACCCCCACCGGGCCGCGCGCGCGTGTCGGCGGCGGCCCGGTGGGATGCGACGGTCACTCGGTGGAGTCGTCGGCCAGGATGCGGTAGAGCCGCTTGCGGGCGTCCCGCAGGATCTCCTTGGCCTGCTCGATCTGCGCAGCCTCGCCGGCCTGGACAACCGAGCGGGCAGCCCCGATCACCTGGGTTACCAGGTCGCGCAGCTCCACCGCCTCGGCGTCGCCTTCACCGGCAACGGCGTCCCATGGAGCCGGTTCGGAGCTTGCCTTGGCGGCAGCCTCGGTGCCCAGCTCGGTGAGCTCGAACACTCGGCGGCCGTCCTGGTCGACGCTCTTGACCAGCCCCTCATCCTGCAGCATCTGCAGGGAGGGGTAGATCGATCCCGGGCTGGGCCTCCATACGCCACCGGTGCGCTCGGCCAGCTCGTTCATGATCTGGTATCCGTGCATCGGCTGTTCGGTCAGGAGCGCCAGGATGGCGGCCCGGATATCACCCCGGCCGGCCCGTGGGCCGCGCCCGCCGAAGAACCCCGACATGCCCTGGCCGCGGCCGTGGCGGCCTCGTCCGTGCTTGCCGTGGCGGTGCCCCGTCATCCGGTGGCACCGCGCTTCTCGAATTACATATGCGTGCATGTTGTTCCTTTCATTTGCACTATCATAATGCATCACGATATATCGCGATATGCGATCTGTCAAATTCGGGTGATCTCCCATCGAGGGTTTACACGGTCGCCGTGCGGGCGGCCTGGGCGTGCAGAAACGCCGCGAACCGGCGGACGGCCGGGCGGGGCGTCGGGGTACGCGGCATCAACAGGTGGAACGGCCGGTGCAGCGGAGTGCCGGGCGCTTCGATCATCGCCAGCAAGCCCTCGTCCAGCTCACGCGCGACCGCGTGCCGGGAGATCAGCGTCACCCCCATGCCAACCATCAGCGCCTGCTTGAGCGCCCCGTTCGAGCCCAGCGTCAGGCGTTCCGGCGGTTCGATTCCCTGGGTCGAGAGATATGCCTCGAGCGTCGCCCGCGTGCCCGAACCCGGTTCGCGCATCAGCCACGGCGCGGCGGCCAGATCGACGTCGCGGTCGCGCCCGACCACGATCAGCTCGTTGTGGGCAAACGGGCGGCCGACGATGTCGCCCGAAGGGGGCCGCCCGGCCACCCCGATGTCGGCGGTATGCGAGCGCAGGCGGTCGATCACCTCGCGCCGGTTGCCCACCTCGAGCAGTACCTGCACGCCCGGCGCCGCCTGCCGGTAGGCCTGGATGATGCCGGGAAGCAGGTACTCACCGGCGGTGTTGACGGCGATCACCTGAATCCGAGCGCCGCCGGTATCCACCGCCTCGCGGGCAGCCTCACGACCCTGATCGAGCAAACCCAGGACGGCCTCGGCGTGCGGGAGATAGGCCAGACCGGCGGCGGTCAGCCGGCTGCGGCGGCCGTCTCGCTCGAGCAGCCCGACGCCCAGTTCGCGCCCCAGTCCGGCCACCGCGGCAGACACCGACGGCTGCGATACGTGCAGCCGCTCAGCCGCCCGCTGAACGGTTCCGCCGTGGGCGACCGCGACCAGCGATCGCAGCTGAGTGACCGTGACCGACATAACTAAATCTCTATGAGTATATCGCAGAACCATTGGCATTGTGCTCTGTGTTTGCGATACAACCTTGCAATGACTGATCCGATTGCACGCCTCAACACGCCCACCCGACTGCTCTGCGGACCGGGTCCCTCCAACGTCCACCCCCAGGTACTCGAAGCGATGCAGCAGCCGATGCTGGGGCATCTCGACCCGAACTTCCACGAGCTGCTGGAAGAGCTGGTTTCGCTGCTCTCCCGCGCGTATCGCCGCGACGACGGGCTGACACTCGCGCTCTCGGCCAGCGGCACATCTGGAATGGAGGCCGGCCTGGCCTCGCTGACCGAGCCGGGCGACACCGTGATCGTCGGAGTCGCTGGATTCTTCGGCGCCCGGATCGTCGAGATCGCCCGCCGCCACGGTGCCAACGTGGTCGAGGTCGCTGTCGAACTCGGCCAGGCGGTACCCAACGAGCTGATCCTGGAGGAGCTGGAACGGCGTCCCGAGACCGCCCTGGTGGCGGTTGTGCACGCCGAGACCTCGACCGGAGTACGCCACCCCGTGGCAGAGCTGGCCGCGGCCATGCGCGGCTCCAAGGCGCTCTTGATGGCCGACTGCGTGACCTCGCTGGGCGGCATCGAACTGGAGGCCGGAGCGTGGGGCCTCGACTACTGCTATTCCTGCAGCCAGAAATGTCTGGGCGCGCCTCCGGGGCTCTCGCCGGTGTCGCTGTCGGAGCGCGCGCTGGAGCGGATCGCCGCTCGCACCGCGCCGGTGCCGTACAGCTTCGACTTCGACCTGCTGCGCAAGTACTGGATCGATCGGCCGGCCGTGTATCACCACACCATGCCGATCCTGCAGTACTACGCCCTCCACGAGGCGCTGCGGCTGACGCTGGAAGAAGGACTCGAGAACCGCTGGCAGCGGCACGCCGCCGCCGGCGCACACCTGCAGACGGGGCTTCGGGCACGTGGCTTTGATCTGCTCGCGGATCCCGCGAATCAGCTTCCACAGCTGACCGCGGTGAGAGTGCCCGACGGCGTTGACGGCAAGGCCGTTCAGGCACGTCTGTTGGAGGAGCAGGGTATCGAGGTGGGCGGTGGGCTCGGGCCCACCGCCCCTCCGATCTGGCGGGTCGGACTGATGGGCACCAACGCCAATATCGAGACTGCCGACCGGCTGCTCGAAGCGTTCGATTCGGTCGTCACTCCCGACGCCCTTGCAATGGCAACCGGAGGTAACTGATGGCCGTGCGCACCAGACTTCACCGCAGCGAGCTGGCCGTTCCCGGGTCGAGCACCAGGATGCTGGAGAAGGCGCCCGGGGCGGGCGCCGACGTCGTGTTTCTCGACCTCGAGGACGCGGTTGCGCCCGACGACAAGGAGCAGGCCCGCGAGAACGTGATCGCCGCGCTCAACGAGCAGGACTGGTCGGCCTGTTCGGTCTCTGTTCGGATCAACGGCCTGGACACCCACTACTGCTACCGCGACATCATCGAGGTGATCGAGCAGGCCGGCGACAAGCTCGACACGATCCTGATCCCGAAGGTGGGAACACCGTCTGATGTCGAGTTCGTGGCGACCCTGATGTCTCAGATCGAGACCGCCCGCGGGCTGGCTCCGATCAACCTCCACATCCTGATCGAGACCGCGCTGGGAATGGCCAACGTGGAGGCGATCGCCCAGGCCTGTCCCGACCGGCTGGAGGCGATGGTGTTCGGCGTCGCCGACTACGCCGCCTCGACCCAGGCCCGCACCACCAACATCGGCGGCGCGAACCCGGAGTACTCGGTGCTGACCGATGCCGACGCCGACGGTCACCGCGACCGGCACTGGGGCGACCAGTGGCACTTTGCCCTGTCGCGCATGGTGGTGGCCTGCCGCGCGTACGGGCTGCGGCCGATCGACGGGCCGTACGGCGACTACTCCGATCCCGATGGGTACGTGGCGGCTGCACGCCGCGGCGCGCAGCTCGGCTGCGAGGGCAAGTGGGCCATCCACCCGTCCCAGATCGCGCTGGCCAACGGCGTGTTTACGCCCAGCGACGAGGAGGGCATCCACGCCCGCAGGATCCTGGCCGCGATGGAGGAGGCCGCCGCCGAAGGCAAGGGGGCAGTGTCCCTGGACGGCCGGCTGATCGACGCGGCGTCCATCAAGATGGCCGAGAACCTGGTGTCGAAGCTCGAGCAGATGGGAGCCCCGGCATGACCGTCGAGACACACGGACCGCTGTCGGGCATCGTGGTGCTCGACCTGGCCACCATCTTCGCCGGCCCCAGCGCATGCCGGCACCTGGGTGACTTCGGGGCAGACGTGATCAAGGTCGAGCGCCCGGGTGTGCCCGATGGTGCCCGTCACCTCGGGGAAACCGACGGCGATGATTCCTTCTACTGGCGCATCACCGGGCGCAACAAGCGTCCCATCGAACTCGACCTGAAGCAGCCGACCGGGCGCGAGGTGCTGCTCGACCTGGTGCGAAACGCCGACGTGCTGGTAGAAAACTTCCGGCCGGGCACACTGGAGCGGTTGGGACTCGGCCCCGAGGAGGTGCTGCTGGTCGAGAATCCTGGGCTGGTGGTGCTGCGAGTCACCGGGTACGGCCAGAGCGGTCCGTATGCCGACCGGGCGGGATTCGGCACGATGGCGGAGGCCATGTCGACGCTGGCCCACACCACCGGACAGGCGGATGGGCCGCCCACGCTTCCGCCGGTGGCGCTGGCGGACGAGGTCACCGGGCTGCAAGGCGCGTTTGCGATCTTGACGGCTCTGCGCCACCGCGATCGCACCGGCGAGGGACAGGTGATCGATCTCAGCCTGCTGGAGTCGCTGGTCGACGTGCTCGGCCCCGGCCCGGGCATTCACCATCGCACCGGCCACGTGGACGGCCGCTACGGCTCGCGACTGGTGTTCTCGGCGCCGCGCAACATCTACGCGACCAGTGACGGCCATATCGTGTTGTCGGGCTCGGCCAATGAGGCGGCACTGCGGATCTTCGATGCCATCGGCCGGCCCGAACTGCGCGACGACGACCGGTTCAAGACCTGCCCGATGCGAGTCAAGAACGTGGAGGTGCTCGATCGGATCATCGAGGCCTGGACGATCACCCGCACGGTGAATCAGTGTGTGGACACGTTCAGCGCTGCGGGTGCCGCCTGCGGTCCCGTGTACGACGTGGCCGACTTGATCGCCGACGAGCACGTGCAACAGCGCGAGTCGTTCGTGGAGCTCGAGAGTCCCGACGGCGAAGGGCCGGTGCTGCAGCTGCGGCCGGCGCCGCGACTCTCCCGCAGTCCGGGCGAGCTGCGCCACAGCGGCCTCGCGCCGGGCTCATGCACCGACGATGTACTGGCAGGGCTCGGCTACGACGCCGACACGATCGCCCGCCTGCGAGCAGACGGCGTGATCGGCGCCGCCCGCCCCCTGGCCGCCACCGGCAGCTGATAATTGGTGAATAACGGTGCCTGGCACCGTTATTCACCCACCGCCGCGGCGATGATCAGGTCTTGCCAGGCAACGCCGACCGATTTGAAGACGGTGATGTCGGCGGAACTCTGGCGTACCGACCGGCCGGCGGCGACCGACTGCAGATCCCCGGCGATCGACTCGGCGCTGAAGGCGCCTTCGGCGATCGGGATCTGCACGTCGCCGGCCTCTGCCAGTACCGCATCGACATCGTCGACCACAAACCGGCTGCCGGTGACGGTGGCGGTGTCGATCT
Source organism: uncultured Actinomycetes bacterium (assembly GCA_963729195.1). Lineage (GTDB taxonomy): Bacteria > Actinomycetota > Thermoleophilia > Gaiellales > JAICJC01 > CAVPTL01. The sequence goes on along the minus strand of CAVSNF010000011.1, from coordinate 6,313 downwards.
CGCGGGTGTGCGGCTGGTAGGAGCCGATCGCGTTGACATGGCAGCCCGGCGGTAGCAGGGTGCCGTCGAACAGCGGCTCCCCGGACGTGGTGCAGCAGCAGACGATGTCGGCGCCGGCCACCGCACCGGCATCGCCAACCTCGGCATCGATCCCCGCGCCGCGGAGATCGACCACCAGGTCAGCCGCCGCCTCCTGACTGCGGCCCACCACGGTGATGTGGGTGATCGGCCGCACCGCCAGCATCGCCTCCACGTGCGCCCGGGCCTGCACGCCCGCGCCGAATACCACCAGTCGCGAGGCCTCGGGTCGGGCCAGATGGCGGGTGGCGAGGCCGGATACGGCCCCCGTGCGAATGGCGGTCAGCTCGGCGCCCTCGATCACGGCCGCCGGCTCCAGGGTGCCCGCACGAAACAGCACGTACACGCCGTGCACCAACGGCAGGCCTTGGCCGGGATTGTCCGGCTGGAGCGTCACCAGCTTGACGCCGGCCGCTCCCCCGCTGCCGGTCGCGGGCATCACCAGCAGCGAGCCGGAGCCGACCTCGACCACCGTGCGTTCCGGGGCGGGCGCCGGTGGGCCGGCCCTGAGCGCCGTCTCCAGCGCGTCGATCGCGGCCAGCATGCTGAGCCGCTGGCGCAGCCCAGCGGCATCGATCATCTCGGTCACACCACATTCCTCTCAGGGCGGGCGTCGCGGCCGGCAAACCGGTCGACCGAGAGCGGTGAGATGTCCACGAACGGCTCGCGCCCCAGATACAGATCACGCACGATCTCACCCACCGCCGGTCCCTGCAGGAAGCCGTGGCCCGAGAATCCGGTGGCGTACAGGAATCGCGCGGGCGTGGCCGCCTCGCCCACGATCGCGTTGTGGTCGGGTGAGACCTCGTACAGCCCCGCCCATCCGCCGGCGATTCCGGCCTCGGTGATCACCGGGGCGCGGCGCTCGGCCACCTCCAGGAGCGCGGGGATCCACTCGTCGGTTGCATCCAGCTTGAAGCCGGGAGTCTCGTTGGGATCGGCCATCCCCATCAGAAGGCCCTCGCCCTCGCGATGAAAGTAGAAGCCGGTGCTGAAGTCGATCGTCATCGGCAGGTGCTGCGGCAGGTTCGCGATCGGCTCGGTGTAGAGAATCTGGCGCCGCACCGGGGTCACCGGCAGCGGCACTCCCGCCATCTCCCCCACGCTCGCAGACCAGGCTCCGGCGGCGCACACCACCGCGCCGGTCTCCACCGTCCCGCTGTCGGTCACAACCGCGGTGATCGCGCCGTCGCTGGTCTCGATCGCGCTCACCTCACATCCGGTTTGGATCACCGCACCGGCCGCTCGGGCGCCCGCCGCATAGCCCTGCACGACCGCCTCAGGCGTCGCGTGCCCATCGTCTGGGGAGTAGGCCGCGGCCAGCACGTCGTCGACGTTGATCAGTGGCGACAGCCGCTTGGCCTCCTGCGGGGTGATCATGCGGCTGGGCACTCCCAGGCGATTCTGCATCTCCACGCTTTGCGTGAACGCCTGGACGTCGTCGGGGCGGGTGAGCAGAAACAGGTAGCCGACCTGACGGAAATCGATCTCCCACCCCGGCCGCTCTGCGAACTGCGCAAACGCCTCCAGGCTGCGGGCCCCGATCTGGACGTTGAGCGGGTCGGAGAACTGCGCCCGCACGCCGCCGGCAGCCCGGCTGGTCGAGCCCTCTGCCAGCTGTCCGCGCTCCACCAAAAGCACATCCGCAACTCCGGCCTCGGCCAGGTGAAAGGCGATGCTCGTGCCCATCACCCCGCCGCCGATCACCACCACCGACGCCCTATTCATGCCGCACAGGTGTGGGGGCCTCACTGCAGTCGCGCCGATGGATTTGGAGCAGACGGTCGTGGTCGCGGTCGATCTGGATGGTCGCGTGGGTGATGTCGTGCTCTGCCAAGAAGTCCTGCGAGGAGTGCAGCAGCCGGTCGTGATCAGCTCCGTCGATCGCCACGATGTGCACCGCCAGCGCCACCATCCCGCTGGTGATCGTCCACACGTGCAGGTCGTGCACCTGCTTCACGCCCGGAAGCCGCGCCAGTCCCATCCCGATCTCCTCCACGTCCACTCCCGCAGGCGCGACCTCCATCAGCACCCGCACCGAGTCGCGGATCAGCGTGAACGAGGTGGCGGCCACCAGCACGCCGATCAGGGCGGCGATGATCGGGTCGGCCGCGGGGTAGCCCGCCAGCACCAGCAGGCCGGCCACCACGGCTCCGGCCGAGCCCAGCAGGTCGGCGGCGGCGTGGATCAGCGCCCCGCGCAGATTCAGGTTCTGGCGGTCGCCGTCGCGCAGCAGCACCATCACCGGGATGCCGTTGGCCGCCAGCCCGATCGCGCCGACGATCACGACCGCCCACCCGGTCACGGGCGGTTGCGTCCCCACCAGTCGCTCCAGCGCCTGCCACACGATCACGATGCTCAGCACCACCAGCGTGACCCCGTTGACCAGCGCAGCCAGCACCTCTGCTCGGCGCCAGCCGAAGGTGCGGGCTCCCCGGGCCGGCAGCCCTGACGCCCAGGCTGCTGCCAGCGCCAGCGCGATCGCAAACCCGTCGGAGACGTTGTGGACGGCGTCTGAGATCAGCGCCAAGCTGCCGAATACAACGCCGCACACTGCCTCCACCAGCCCGAAGGCGACCGTGAAGATCAGCGCGATCCGCAGTGCCCGGCGATTTCCCGAAGCGTGGGCGTGGCCGTGGTGCGCGTGCGAGTGTCCCACCGGCCCACGGTAGCACGCTCCACGGCCGGGTTTAGTGCTCCGTCTCAGAGGTCTCTTGTGCTTGGGACGGCTGCAAAACGTCGCCTGGCGGTGTCCTCGGGCGTCCTTGCCATGCTCGATTTTCGCTCGCCCGATCATCAAGGAACCTCTGAGACGGAGCACTAGACTCACCGGGCGATGACGTTGATCGCGATCAAAGACGGCGTGAAGTCATTCGGCGCCCGCCGGGTGCTGGACGGACTCGACCTGGAAGTGGCCGACGACGCCCGCATCGGCGTGGTCGGCGCCAACGGGTCGGGCAAGTCGACCCTGCTGCGGATCCTGGCCGGCTTGGAGGAGCCCGACTCCGACCTGCCGGTGCGGCGCCGCGACATGACCTGCTCCTACCTTCCCCAGCTGGTCGGTGGCGACTCGCGCAGCCCGCTCGAGATCGTCACCGCCGCGCGTCCGGAACTGGCTCGCATCGAAGCCGACCTCGACCGCTGCACCCGTGAGCTGAGCGACCCGGCGGTGCACGCCGACATGGATCGCATGGCCCGGGTGCTGCGCCGTCAAGACCGGCTGCTGGCCGAGTTCGAGCAGCTCGACGGCCACGCCTTCGACGGGCGCGCACGTGCACAGCTGGAGGCGCTGGGAATCACCCAGCAAGAACTCGACCGGCCAACCGCCGAGCTGTCCGGCGGAAAGCGCAAGCTGACTGCGCTGGCGGCATGCCTGGTGGCCGATCCCGACCTGCTGCTGCTGGACGAGCCGGAGACCCACCTCGACGCCGTTCGCCGAAGCGCGCTGGAACGCGTGATCCGCTCCTACCAGGGCGCGGTGGTGATGGTCTCCCACGATCGCTACATGCTGGACGAGACGATCTCCGCCATCGCCGAGCTGGAAGCCGGCCGGGTGCGGATGTGGCCGGGCAACTACTCCAGCTACGCCACCGCCCGCGAGTTGGCGCTGCTGCAGCAGCAGGAGCAGTGGCGCGCTCGACAGAAGGAGATCGACCGCCTCAACGACGCCATCCGCCGCTACAAACAGTGGCGAGCGGTGGCCGACGACCCCCGCCACACCACCCGCATCAAGAACGCCGAGCGGCGCATCGAAAAGCTCGACACGGTCGAGCGGCCGGTGCTGGAGCGGCGCAAGATCGGCCTCCAGCTGCGCAGCGCCGAGCGCGGCGGAAAGCGAGTGGTCGACCTCCGCGGCGTGACCGCGGCGTTTGACTCCAACCCGGTGCTGGTGGACGTCGACCTGACCGTCTTCCGAGGCGAGCGGCTGGCCGTGATCGGCCCCAACGGGGCGGGCAAGAGCGTGCTCTTGAGCCTGATCACCGGGGCGCTCGAGCCGGTCATGGGCGAGCGCTGGGTGGGCCCCTCGATCAAGATCGGAGCGCTCGCGCAGGAGCACTCCCCGACCGCCGCGGGGGACACGCCGGTGGACGCGATCCGCCGGCAGCGGCCCTGCCCCGAAGAGCAGGCGGTGACGGCGCTGATGCGCTTCCTGTTTACCTACGAGCAGGTGCGCCAGCCGATCTCGTCGCTCTCGGGGGGAGAGCGCACCCGGCTGGAGCTGCTCTTGCTGATGCGAAGCGGCGCCAACTTCCTGGTGTTGGACGAGCCCACCAACCACCTCGACATCGACTCGGTGGAGATGCTCGAGGACGCGATCGAGCGGTATGACGGCACGGTGGTGTTCTCATCCCACGACCGCTACTTCCTCGACCGTATCGCCGATCGCACGCTCGAGGTCAAGGACGGCTCCACCCGCACCTACGAGGGCGGCTACTCCAGCTGGTATGCGCGCACCGCGGGAGTGGCGGTGTAGGTCGTACTCAGGTGGCCTGCATGCGGCCGGCCTCGATGATCCTCTGCAGAAACTGCTGGGTGCGGAGCTCCTGAGGGTTCTTGAAGATGGCATCGGGCGGTCCCTGCTCGAGGATCACCCCGGCGTCCAGGAAGCACACGCGATTGGCGACGTCGTGGGCAAACGCCATCTCGTGGGTCGCGATCACCATGGTCATGCCCTCGGCCGCAAGCTCTCGCACCACCTGCAGCACCTCGGCCACCAGCTCGGGGTCGAGCGCACTGGTGATCTCGTCCAGCAGCATCAGCCCCGGCTTCATCGCCAGTGCCCGCACGATCGCCACCCGCTGTTGCTGACCGCCGGACAGGTGGTCGGGGTAGGCATCGGCCTTGTCGCCAGGCCGAAGCGGGAGAGCAGCTCGGTCGCCGTCGCCCGGGCGTCGCTGTTCGAAAGCTTCAGGACTTTGCGCGGCGCCAGCGACACGTTCTCGATCACCGACATGTGCGGAAACAGGTTGAACGACTGGTACACGATCCCGATCTCGCGCCGCAGGCGGTTCACGTCCACACCCGCAGCGGTCACCTCTTGCCCGCCCACGATGATCCGCCCAGACGTCACCGGCTCGATCAGATTGACGCAGCGAAGCAGCGTCGACTTGCCCGAGCCCGACGCCCCGATCAGGCACACCACCTCGTGATCGGCGACGTCCAGATCGATGCCTTTGAGCACCTCGGTCTCGCCGAACTTCTTGACCACGTTCTCGAGTACCAGCGAGCTCATGCCACCCGCCCGGCCTGCTGGCGGCTGCGCTGGCGCGCGACCAGCCAGTCGGCCAGCCTGCACATGGGGATGGTGAGCGCAATGAAGATACAGGCGGCCACCACCAGCGGCGTGAAGTTGAAATCAGCGTTCTCCAGAATCGTGGAGGTCTCAAACGCCTCGGCCACCCCCAGCAGGCCGACCAGTGCGGTGTCCTTCTGCAGGCCGATGAAGTCGTTCAGAAGCGGTGGGATCACGCGCCGCACCGCCTGGGGCAGGATCACGTAGCGCATCGTCTGCAGCCGGCTCAGCCCCAGTGAGCGCCCGGCCGCCTCCTGGCTCGGGTGCACCGACTCGATCCCGGCGCGGTAGACCTCGGCCACGTAGGCCGAATACACCAGGACCAGCGCCAGCGTCCCCCACACGATCGGGTCATTGGGAAGCCCGGGAAGCTGGAGCGCGGGCACGCCGAATCCGAGCAGGAACACCACGATCAGCGTGGGCACCCCCCGGAACAGGTCGGTGTAGATGATCGCCAGCGCTCGCAGCGGGAACATCACCGGCCCCGGCAGGCTGCGGATCACGGCGATCACCATCGCGAAGGCCAGGATCCACACCTCCGCCACGCAGAAGATCTTGACGTTCAGCCAGAACGCGTGAAGGATCGGCCGGAAGCTGGTGCGGAAGTAGTAGCCGCTGAAGAACGACTGCTTAACCTGGGCCAGTCGGGCAGTTCACCACGATCGCGGCGAACACGCCGAACATCACCACCGTGCTCGTCATCGCAATCAGGACGTAGCCGAGCCCGCTCGAGCCGCTCCCGAACAGTTTCGAGCGACGAGATTCGCCGCCGAGATCTTCAGCCATCAGATCGCAGAGGCTACTTCAAGACCGGCGCGCCGGCATCCTTGGACAACCACTGCTGTTCGATCTTCGCCAGCGTGCCGTTGCTGCGCAGCGTCCCCAGAGCGGAGTCCACGCACTTCGTCAGCGCACTGCCCTTGTCCAACACCAGGCTGAAAT
>CAVSNF010000010.1:0-10207 GCA_963729195.1 uncultured Actinomycetes bacterium | reverse complement strand
AACGGTGCCTGGCACCGTTATTCACGGGCAAGGCCTGATGCACGCATCGCCCGGCGGTAGGCGACCGCCACCGCGTCGAACTTGAGGTGAAGCTCGGCGGCCAGGTCGAACGGCACCTGCTCGGGCCGTTGGGACTCGACGATGCGCTTGTCCTGATTGAAGATCGTGTCCTCGAATGCCTGCAGCACCTCGACCGGCTGGTCGAAATCGTAATTTCGCCCCATCACCAGGAAGCCGATGCACTCGTTCGAGCTGACCGGCTGGGAGGCAAAGAAATACAGCATCCCCGGCCCGCCACCCCAGCCGATGCGAAGCACGATCGTGTACGGCAGGTGCAGCTCGTAGCGGCTGCGGCGTTCAGGAGCCTGGTCTTGGTCGTTGGCGAAGATCGGGAACTCATCCGAGTTGGGCGCCTCCGGCCGCACGATCTTGTAGTGCAGCACGTGCCCCTCGGTCTCGACCGTGTAGGGCGGCACCACCGGGCGCTCAGGGTCACCCAGCAGGCCGGGATGCACCCACGGGAAGTGCCCGAAGTCGGTGAAGTTCTCGAGTTGGCGGGAGGAGTCGGCATCCCACCGATACGGGCCGGCGGGAATCACCATCCAGGAGTCGTCCTCCAGCTCAGGGACGTCCGGAAGGTCGAACCGGGGTGCATCGAGCGCTACCCATATCAGGCCGTATCGCTCCTGGCAGGAGTAGGCGTCCAGGCGGGCCTTGGCCGGCACCTTGGTGGGGTCGGGCAGCTGCGGGATGGACACGCAGGCCCCGTCGGCCCGGTAGCGCCAGCCGTGATAAGGGCAGACGATCTGATCGCCCTCAGTCCATCCCAGCGACAGCGCAGTGCCGCGGTGGATGCACAGATCCTTGACCGCATGCAGCCGCCCCTCGTCCCCGCGCCAGACCACCACCGGCTCGTCCAGCAGCTTGGCCCCCACTGGCTTTCCGTCCACGTCAGCCGCGAACGCCACCGGGTGCCAGCAACTGCGAAGCGCCTGCGTATCGGGGATCGCGGCGGGTGCGGTCACGGTCTCCGAACACTAGTCGTGAATAACGGTGCCTGGCACCGTTATTCACGCGTCACAGGCGGACGTGGTCTCGCAGCGCCGCCAACTGGGTCGGTCCAATGCCGGAGATCTGTTCGAGATCGGCGATCGATCGGAACCCGCCTTGAGAAGCGCGGTAGTCGATGATGCGCTGCGCCAGCACCGGCCCGATCCCGTGGAGCGTCTGGAGCTGTTCCGCAGTGCCCAAGTTGAGCGACACGCCGAGCGGCGGCGGTGCAACGGCAGCTGCCTCGACGGCGGGCTGGGCCTTTTCTCTCCGCGGAATCGCGATCGCAAGTCCGGTGAAGACCCACAACACCAGGTTTGACGATGCGTCCTGCAGGACGCATTCGAAGAACCCCAACACCACGACACACGGAATCAGGCAATACACCACCACCCCCGCGGGGTCATCGATCGCGCGCACCCCGATCCGCCACATTGCTGTCAGCAACCCGATCACGGCGGCCAACCCGAGGAACCCGGTCTCGGTGATCAGCAACCCCCAATTGCCGTCGAAGACGTACCGGAAGTTGATCGCGTCCACGCCCGCTGGAATCCGGTACAGAGGATTCGTGCCATCAGGAACAGTCCGGGGGTCGACCACGCTGCCGACTCCGTATCCCAGCAACGGTGAGTGCCGGGTGACGAGGCCCACCTCCTGGAACAGCAAACTGAGGCGAAAGTTCCCGCCTCCGGTCGGTGAGTACGTGTCCGGATTGAAGATCACCGCCCACCGGCTCGCGAGCTGCCCCCGCGTGTCCTTGTCCAGGGTCGTGGTGGTCGTGTACACCGACCCAAACGCGGCCACCGCCACAGCCACGAGCAAGGCGACGCGCAATGTCGGGAGCTGGAACCGGACCCTCGCGACGACCGCTGCCGCGACCACCAAGGCGAGCGCGGCTTCTCGCGACCCGGTCACCACAATCACAAACGGCAGAATCAGCGCCAGAGCGAGAAAGAACTCCCGACGGATGCCGAGTGCTCGCCAACCGACGGCGATCAGCACAACCCAGGCGAACACGAGATACGTCGCCAGCGCGTTGTGATTGCCGAACGTCCCGAGTACCGAGTGGACGTGCGTACTGGCTGAGGACGAGACAGACAGTCCGCCGATGACGATCTGATAGTCGGGTGCAAACACCGCCGACACCGAGGAGCCGCCGAGCCACTCCAACAACGCGATACAGCTCTGCAGCGCTGCGGCGCCGACCACAGCCCGGCCGTACCACCTGGTGTCGAGCGCGCGGTCGTATGTGAGCGCGACGACCAGCCCCACCAGCAGCCAGCGAAGCTCGGCGCGGAACCCGATCAGAGCCGTCGACGGCGAGACTCCGGCGAAGAGCGCTGCCAGACCCCACGTCACCAGCACTGCGGCGACGGGGACGGCGACGGCGCCCCAGCGATTCCGTTCGGCGCGCTGCGAAACCAGCGCGACCGCGAAGAGCGCCACCCCGATCGCCTCCACCCCGTAGCGGGCGACGGTCGCAGCCGAGCCGGGGAGATACCCCACCAGCCACGACTGGAACGGCAGATAGAAGATCATCGCAGCCACCACCACCCGCACCGGCAGCACCAGCGCCAGCGCCAGTGCGAGCGCCGCCACCGCCGCCGCCAACGCGTACTGCGGGGAATGGGCGACCACACGGCTGGCCGCAACCGACAGAACGCCCGCTGCGACGAGCGCGGTTCCGTGCGCCGGGACAGCCCGCCCGCTCAGAGCCGACGGCGAGAGCATCACACGAGCAGGTCCGCGTAGAGCGACAGGAGCTTCTGGGTCACGAACCCTCTCGAATACTCCGCGGCTCGGTTCCGCCACGTGGGGTGACGATCCGCCCCCAACACGCCGACGAGCGCGTTTGCCAACGCCTCGGGGTCTCGGTCGACGACATGGCAATCAGGCATCCCGGAGAGCACTTGACGGACATCGCCGGCATCGACGGAAACCACCGGAGTAAGACACGCAAGAGCCTCACGCACGACCATCGGGCTGCCTTCCCAGTCGGATGTCTGCATCACCGCGTCGGCCGCATTCAATGCGACGGCGACGCGATCCCGGGGGACACGTTCCAGCGACTCTCCCCTCAGAGTCGGAACCGATCCGCGGGCGATTTCCACGGCTGCGTCGAACAGATCCGCCCGCTTCACCCGTCGTTGGCGACTGCCCGGGAGCAAGACTGTGGGCTGCCCACCCCAGCCCAGCTTGGCGCGGGCCTGTGTCCGCGACTCGGGAACAAACCGCCGCATGTCGGTCCCACAAGGGATCACGGCCGCTCGAGCATGCCTGAGCAGCGCCGTGTCGCGGCCGGACTGGAAGATCACCGCGCCGCGGCGGGCTGCGACCGCCGAGCACTGGCGCTGCCACGTGACATTGAGATCGCTGCCGTGAAACGTGGTCACGAGAGGTACGTCGAATTGCAGGGCCGCCACCATGCCGGTCAACCCGTAGTGAGCATGGACGAGGTCGTACTTTCGCCGCCGGAGAGCGCCGCGCAGCATCGGGACGGCTTCGAGGTACGCTCGCCACCGCTCGCGTCCGTCGAAGGCGACAACATCGACATCAAGGCCTGCTTCACGCAGATCCTGAACCTGGTCGGCGACGAACGCCCCATACCACGGCTCCGTGGATGTCGGATACATGTTGGTTACCACCAACACTCGCGCACCCATCAGCGTGTCATCGCCTGCCGGCTCTGGTGCGAACCAGCTCGGCCGCGAGCAGCCCGAGAAACCGGGTGTTGGTGACGGCATAGCGCCGGCCGAGCCGCTGTGGCTCTTGCGCCAATCTGAAGGCCCACTCCAACCCGAGCCGTTGAATCCACTCCGGCGCGCGACGGGTGACACCGGCCACGACGTCGATCGCTCCCCCCACCCCCAGGTTCAACGGTGCGCCGAGTCTGCGACCGTACTCGGAGAGCCAGTACTCCTTGCGAGGAGATGACATCGCAACCATCACGATGTCGGGCGCGGCCCGGCCGATCTCCTCGGCGAGCGCGGCCTCGTCGGACTCGGCGAAGTAGCCGTGGTGCCATCCGCACAGGTTCAGTCGCGGGTAGCGCTGCCGGAGTTCACCCACGGCGTGCTCGAGCACTCGTTCACGCGCCCCGAGGATGTAGACCCGATAGCCTCGACGCTCGGCGAGCGCAAGCACTTCGAACATCAGCTCGATCCCGGGAACGCGCTCCGGGATCGGGACTCCCAGAAGCCGCGACGCCCACACCACCGATTGCCCGTCGGCGTGGACCAGCTCGCACCGCTGGACAATCCGCTTGAGGCGCTCGTCCCGGCGAAGTGCCACAAGCTTGGACGCGTTGATGGCCACCAATTGCGTGGCCCGACCTGATTCGATGATCTCCTCGCACCGCGCAACGCTCGCACTCATGTTGAGCGGATCGATCGAACAGCCCAACACGTCAACCCTCGGCGGCCAACTGAGGGGAGCCGCCGGCCTAGGCTGCACTCGGGCCCTCCCTGCGGGCAAGCGCAAACCCGGTCGGCTCGTACCGGTCAACGCTCGGCTCGGTTATCCCGAACTGCTCTCGGATCAGATGGGCGATCCGTCGCCCGGAGTGGCCGTCCCAAAGTGGCACCACGCACGGCTCAGGTGCCCGGCCGCTAGGACGCACCTGGAGGAGCGAGTCGGGGTCGTTGCCGAGCAGCAGGTTGGTACCCAGAGAGACGGTCACCGGACGTTCGGTGGTGGACCGCAGCGTGTAGCAGCGAACGCCAAGCGCCGTCGCTTCCTCCTGCACACCCCCCGAGTCGGTGAGGATCGCCCCTGCACCGGCCTCGAGGGACAGGAAGTTGACGTACCCGAGCGGCTCGCGGCAACACACACCAGCGGTGATCAGTCGGTTGAAGCACCCCGACTGCTGAAGTGCCCCTCGGGTCCGCGGGTGGATCGGAAAGACGATCGGCACAGAGCGCTGCGCGAGCCGCACGAGCGAGTCGACGATCCTCTCGAGTTGGCGCGGATCGTCGACATTCGACGGGCGATGCAGGGTCACGAGAAGGTAGGCGTGCCGCTCAAATCCAACCTCACGCCACACCGCCCGACGCAACGCCACGGGTAAGAGTCGAAGCAGCGTGTCGATCATCGTGTTGCCGACGTAGTGCACCCGCTCTGCCGGGATGCCTTCGCCCGCGAGATTCGTTTCAGCCTCCGGGCTATGCGTGAACAGCAGCGTGGAGACCCGATCGGTCAGCACCCGATTGATCTCCTCAGGCATCGACCAGTCATTCGACCTCAGCCCCGACTCGACGTGGGCGATCGGGACGCCAAGCTTTGCCGAAGCGAGCGCGCATGCCAGCGTGGCGCTGACGTCCCCCGCCACCACAACCATGTCGGGGCGCTCCCTCATCACGACCTGCTCAAACGCCATGATCGTGCGACCGGTCTGCTCACCATGCGTCCCCGACCCAATCCCCAGAAACACGTCGGGGTTTGGAAAACCCAGGTCAGCCAGGATCTCGCCTGACATGCTGCGGTCGTAGTGCTGACCCGTGTGGACCACCACCTGGTCAACGCCATCGAGGCCGTTCACGGCGTCAATCACCGGCATCATCTTGATGAAGTTGGGGCGCGCCCCAACCACGCTCACGATCTTCTGCGTCACGTCGTCTCCGCCGGCGCGAGCGCGCTGAGCCTGACCCCGGCCGCCGGATCCGCCGGGGCCTCGTCGGAGGGCACGGGCTCGTCGCCTGCTCCGGCGGGCTGGAGTGTCAACACCCGCGGCGACGAGTTCGGCTCGGTGCGGCCTTCATAGCCGTATCCGGCGACGTCTCCATCCTCACCCTCGGCGCCGGTTAGCGCATAGCCGAGTGGCTTTGCATCCATTTGGCCCAGCAGACGGCGAAGCTCCCCGAGTGCGGGTCGCCGCGCGATAGACGAGTTGACGACCACAATCACCCCGTCAAGCACTCCGCCCAGCACCAGTGCATCGCTGACCGGAAGCATCGGCGGCGAATCGACCAACACCACATCGACCTGGGCTGCGACGTCGGCGACCATCCGGCGAACGGCGTCCGACTCCAAGAACTCTGCTGGATGCGGTGGCATCGCCCCGGCTGGGAGCACACAGAGCGTCGAGAGCGCTGCGGACTCAGGGGGTGTCTTCGCCGACCGGCCCGGTGTGGCACCTCCCACCGCGAAGCTGACCATGGCGTCGGCGAGTTGGACACTCCCGAGTGCCACGTCGGTGGCGCCGGCACGCGATTCGTCCAGGCCGAAGAACTTCCCGATGGTGGGTCGCCGCAAGTCCAAGTCCACCAGTGCGACCCTCCGACCAGTGCCGGCGTAGGCCAACGCGAGGTTGGCCGCCGTCGTCGACTTGCCCTCCTTCTCCATCGCGCTCGTCACCAGAATCGTGCGAGCGGTGTGTCCGACATTGGCGAAGTCGACTGCGAGCCGAAGTTTGCGGTACCCCTCGGCGTCTGTCGCACCGTCCTCGGAGAGCATCGCCAGTTCGTAGCTGCCCCGCAGCGATCTGACGGGTGCTGGGAGACGCGCGAGGATGGGGAGTCCCAGCTGGTCACTCACCTCCTCCGACGATCGCACCCGGGTGTCGAACGCCTCGGCCAGAAACGCGACGCAGATTCCGACAACCAACCCGACGATCGCACCCAGGAGCGCATCCAGCCTGACGTGCGGCCGTACCTGGGTGGCACCCGAAGCCGGTTGGACGACGCTGGCAGACGTCGGCTGGATCAACTTGAGCTGGATCAGCTTCTGTTGCTGCTTGATCAGGCCGGTGAGCTGGGATCGCAGCGCTGACGGGCTGGTGCCTGCGGCCTTGGCGGCAACGATCCGGCGGTTGATCTCAGCGATCTGACCGTCCACACCCCTGATGCCCTTGTTGATGTTTGCCACGCCGGCTGCGGCACTTTCACGCTGGAACGCCCTCGAATAGGCGTTCGCGAGTGTGACTGCTCCAGTCGAGCTGCCGTCTGTGACGGAGATCGTGAGGATGTTCGACGCCGGGTCGGCGGCAATTCTCGTCTGCCTGAGCAACTCGTCCGCGGACGTGGCCGCACCCGAGCTCACTCGCACGGCGGCCACCGCCACCGATCGGGTATGCGCCAACGCCGCCTGAGTCGAGAGATAGCGCGCCTGCGCCTCGGCCGCGGTGCCGACCGCCCCGGTGGTCAACTGGGCCGACGGGTTGACGAACACTCGCGCCCCGGCCTCAAACAGCGCCGCCTGACGCGACGCGAAATACCCCGCCCCGGCGGTGGTCAGAACGACCGCCACGATCACGATCCACTTTCGCCGTCGCAGCGTCGCGACGTGTGCGGATAGCTCCGAGTCCCCGTTGGATTTCACCCTTGCGTCCCCTAGGCCGAGTTGTCGACGACACCCGATTGCATCCGCGCAACAACGTGCGGATACACACCCTCTGTGGCAAGAGCGTCGGCAGTGTAGCAACGGTTTTCCCTCTTAGCAACTGATACCGTTGTCACTTTCATGTCGTGTAATTTGCACTCAGTCAACTCGCACCAATCGGAGGACGAGAGCCTTGCGACACGCGTCTCGTGCGTGCCGAACCGTGGTGATCACCCACATGTCCACGGACGAGAATCTGGGAGATTTCGGCATCCTGCTCGGGATGATCAGCGGCATCCGCCGGATCGAACCCGACGCCAAGATCACCGTCATCTCGGCCGAGCTACCGGCGAAACGCGGATGGAGCCACGCCCAGGTCGCAGCCACGCAGGCGCTCGGTGTCGGTCTCCTCGGAACTCCCGCCTACGCCCTGGCTCAGCATGACGGACGGGCACTCGGGTGGGTCGCTCGGATGATCCGCACGGCGGCGGCGCTGGGGGCGGCGCGCCTCGCCGGTCGCCGCGCGCGAGCCATCGCCCACCCGGACGACAGGGGCACCTGGGATGCGCTCTCGGCCGCAGACGTCGTCCTGGCCAAAGGCGGTTCATACCTGTACTCGAACGGCACGCTTCGAAGCCGTATGTTCCTCTGGCGCATGCGCTACCTGCTCACGCTCTCGGCGGCGATGGGACAGGCGCCGGCTCTCATGGGGGTCACAGTGGGCCCCCTCCACTCCCGCGGCGCCCGGCGAGACGTCCGCGCCACGCTGACCCGCTGCCGCAAGGTGTACGTACGCGAGAGCCTGTCGGCGGCGTATCTCGACGGGATCGGGCTCCAGGTTGCTCGAGCGAGCGATATGGCGTTCCTGTTGGAGCCGCTCCGTCCAGCAATGAGTCGCACTGCCGACCCTCGCTTGATCGCCTTGACGATCCGATCCTTGCCGTTTGCCCACTCCAGCGCTCCCGATGCCGCGCGCAGTCGATTTTCCGCAGCCATCCGAGACACGCTGACGTCGCTGCTCGAGTCAGATCCACAGCTGCGGATCGTGCTGGTCGTACAGGTTGCGGCCGATGCCGAGCCGTCACTCGCAGTGGTCAGGGGTCTTCCGTATCCAGAGGATCGGCTGTCGATCGCCCGAGCCACTCATCCTGACGACCTGATGGTGATCTACGAACGCGCGACCGTGCTGGTCGCAACCCGGCTTCACTCCACGATCTTTGCCGCACTGGCCGGCACCCCGAGCATCCACATCGTCTCAGACCCGCACAAGGGCTACGGCATCTCAAATGATCTCGGGCTGGAGCGATGGTGCGTCGCTGCCGACGAACTCGACCACCAGTCACTGACGTCGCGGATCATTCAGCTGATCGCCGACCGTGACGCCGTGTCGCCGGCTGTCGCCCAACGGGTGGAAGCCCTGCGCCACGAAGCCCACGCCGCTCTCGCAGACGCGCTGGCCGGGCAGTCGGGAAACGCCGGGTGACGTCATCACGGTGGCGTCTTGTGCGCGATTTCGCGTGGGTGGGTTCGGGCACCGCGGTGTCTCGCGCCGCATCCCTGGTCGCGTTGCTGGTGGTCGTCCACGTGGTGTCGCACCAGCAGTTCGCCGCGTACGCCTTCGGCTGGGCGCTGTACCAGATTGTGAGCCAGTTGCTGTCCGGCTTCGATCTCGCCTACGTCGACCTCACGGCCCGAGCGCAGCGGGCTTCCGACCTCGACGCCGTGTACCTCCGCATGAAGGCTCTGGGCACGGTCGTGCTCGGCGGTGGCGGCGTGGCCGTGTGCGCGCTGGCTGCACACCTCGACCTCGGCAGTCACTACTCGCCGGCCGCGACTGCGGGGCTCGTGGCCGGATGTGTGTTCGGGCTCTTCCAGACCAGCATGTCACGGCTTCAAGCTCACCAGCGCTTCCGGGATTTTGGTCGGATGGTCGCGATCTACAACGTGGTGGCGCTGGCGGTCACGGTTGCTCTGGTCGCGCTCGGTGTCACCAGCGCGGCCGTCCTGCTCACGGCGTACACGGTGTCCGGCATTCCATGGGTGTGGCGGCTGCGCCACTTCGCCCACACTGGTCGCACCCGGGCCACCCGCACGGCGTTTGTCCTTCACAGCCGCTGGCTGGTGGCGTCGAGCCTCGTGTACGGACTCGCGCTTCGAGCAGAGCTGTTCCTGGCAACCGTGTTCCTCACGGCCGCGGCCTTCGCGACCTATGCCGCGCCGGCCCGGATGTTTGCCATCGTGGAGTTCACCATGGCGACCATGGGTGCGGTGCTGCTTCCCAACGCAGCGCGGCTCTCGTCGAGCGCAGAAATCAGGGGATATCTTCGCCGAGGAGTCAGTGTCACGCTGGGGTTCGCTCTCGTGGGAGGTGTCGTCGCCCTCGAGCGCGCCCCGCTCGCAGACACGCTTCTGGGCGCCAACTACCACGCGGCCGGACTGGTGCCGGTGTTCTGCCTCGCAGCCGTGGTGATGAGCGCGTACACCTCGCTCAAGTACCTCCTGTTTACCGCGCGAATGCCCGGCCATTTTGCCGCGGTGAACACGACCATGCTGATCGTAAAGATCGTCGCCGGCGTGATCCTCATCCCTCTGTTCGGAGCCGCGGGAGCCGCCTGGTCGGTGGTCGCCGCCTACACGGTCAGCACCTGCGTAATCGCGGTGCTTGTGAGAAACCTCCGGCCCACCATCGCCTCCAGACAACCACTCATGACCGCAGGTGAATAACGGTGCCTGGCACCGTTATTCACCACCAACGCCCTGGAATGAATAATTGGTGCCTGGCACCAATTATTCATGCCGCCTCCGGCAGTCGTGTGCGACAAACTATTCAGGTGGCAGCGGG
>CAVSNF010000009.1:0-8812 GCA_963729195.1 uncultured Actinomycetes bacterium | reverse complement strand
GGTCACGGTTCCCGAGGAGGAGATGCCGTCGCTGGGCTGCAACGTGCTCGCAGTGCGACCGGGTGTGGTGGTGATGGCCGAGGGCAACCCCGTGACCCAGCACACCCTGACCCAGCACGGCTGCGACGTGCACACGTTCGCGGCGTCTGAGGTCGGCGTTACGGAAGCGGCGGCCCCACCTGTCTGACCCGGCCGATCCTGCGGGGATGAAAGGGCTGACGCCGGCCGAGCTGGCGGTCGTGGCGGCGGTCGATCGCGACCGCATCACCGATGACCTGACCGCCCTGGTGGCGATTCCGAGCATCACCGGCGACGAGCAGGCGGTACAGACCGAGGTCGCCCTACGCATGACCACCGCAGGCCTCGAAGTCGAGCGGCACGATGCCGACCCGGCCGTGATCGCTGCCGACCCTGATTACCCCGGCATGGAGGCCCCCCGCACCAATCTGCCGATCATCGCCGGCCGCCTCGGCAACGCCGATTCCGGCCGGAAGGTGATCATCGCCGGACACATCGACGTGGTCGCCGCCGGCGATGAGCTGCAATGGACGACTCCGGCCTTCTCGCCCCAGATCCGTGACGGCGCGTTGTACGGCCGCGGTGCCGTCGACATGAAAGGCGGGGTCGTGGCGGGCCTGGCCGCAATGCGAGCCCTGCGCGAGGCCGAGGTCGAGCTGGACGGCGAGGCGGTGCTGGTGACTGTGCCCGCCGAGGAGGACGGCGGGGCGGGAGCATTGGCGGCGATTCGGGCTGGACTGGTTGCCGATGCCGCCGTCATCACCGAGCCCACGCGCCTGGAAATTGTGACCGCCCAGGCGGGGGCGATCACGTTCACGCTGACGGCGGTGGGCCGCTCGGCACACGCGGCATTTCGCCGGGAGGGCGTGTCCGCCCTGAGTAAGCTCGAGCCGGTTCTGCACGCGCTCGAGCTCAACGAGGCGGAGCGAAACGGCGCTGAGACCAACCGTGCCATGAAGGCCCTGGGACTACCCTACCCCACGTCGATCGGGCGCCTGCGGGCCGGCGACTGGTCGTCGAGTGTGCCCGACCGGGCCGTCGCCGAAGGACGCTACGGCGTCCGCATCGACCAGACCACGGCCGAGGCGGAGGCGGAGCTGCGTACGGTTGTGGGGACCGCCTGCGCAGGCGATGACTGGCTCGCCCGGCACCCGGTGACGGTCGAGATCACCGGTGGTCGATTTGCGTCGTGCGCCGTTGCCTCCGACCATCCACTGCCGTGGATGCTGGGCGAAACCGCCCGCGACGTGCTGGGACGCCTGCCTCCGTTCGTCGGAGTGCCGTACGGGTCAGACGCGCGCCTGTTCGTTCACCAGGGTGGAACCCCCACGGTGCTCTATGGCCCCGGTGACCCACGTGTGGCCCATGCGCCGGACGAGCATGTGGAACTCGAAGAGATCGCACGTTGCGCGCGTGCACTTGCTGTTTGGGTACTTCGCGCGAGCGGGAATGTCACAAAACAGTGACAACCGTCTTAAAACCATGATTATGTGATTTTGATCAGCTATTGTCGTCCCTGTGCTTATGGGCATGTGGCTGGCCGTAGGCACATCTGCGAAACCGGCGGCCGGTGGTACGCACCACGCAGGATGGCGGTATGGAGCCCCGTCCGTTCTGCGACTGCACCACCCGGCCGCCGGTCGCGATACCTCAGGCGCCACCGGCGCGTGTCAGCGAAACCGCGCTATAGCGTGGGCCGATGCCTCGACGAGCGCAAAGCGCCGACGCCATGCTCATCGCCGCCAACCTCCTCTGGGGTGCCAACTACGCGATCTCGAAGTTCGCGTACGGGGCGTGGAATCCACTGGCGTTCTCGGTCACGCGGTTCCTCTTCGCCGGTGTGATCTGCTCGGTGCTGGTGCGCCGTCACGAGGGGCCACCACGGATCGCCCGCGCCCATATTCCGATGCTGCTCGGCTGCGCGGCCGTCGGAATCACCGCCAACCAGCTGTTCTTCACCACCGCCACCGACCACACCACCGCCGGAAACGTGGTGCTGATCATGACCGCATCACCCGCGCTGGCCGCCTTCTTTGCGATGGTGGCCGGTCATGAGCACGTGCAGGCGCGGCACTGGCTCTCGCTGGCGGTGTCGCTGATTGGCGTGGTGCTGGTGGTGATCGGCGGAGCCGAGGTGAGCGGCGCCAGCTTCGCGGGAGACCTGCTGGCAATCGGCGGGGCGCTCACCTGGGCCGCCTACGCAGTGTTGCTGCGACCCCTGTTCAAGCACTACTCGGCGTCGCGCATCAGCTCCACCATGATCGTTTGGGGCGGAATCATGCTGATCCCCTTCGCACTCCCGGAAACACTGTCACAAGACTGGAGTGACCTTGGGCCGAAATCGATTGCGGCGTGGTGTTATTCCATGTTCTTCGCCTTGATCGTAACCAACATCTTGTACTTCCGTGGACTGCGCTCAATCGGCGCGTCTCGCGCGACCCTGTATATGTATCTCCAGCCGTTCGTGGGCGTCCTGGTGGCCGCCGCGATCCTGGGTGAAAGCATCTCGCTCCTCCAAGCCGTGGGAGGCTGCGTGATCATCGCCGGTGTCTCGATGGGCAACCTGATGCCGGCCGCCACCGTGCGGGAATGACGCCCTACCGCTCGCGTTCGAAGATCACCACGCGACCGTACTGAGGTGGTGTGTCGGCGGGATCGGAGTAGACCTCGCTGAGCGTCGGGTCGGCTCGCAGTTGCGCCAGCACCTCGGGCGATCCGGAGCGCTCGTCAAAGACGACGTAGTCGACGTTCTGATTGTGCAGAATCGCCTGCCGAACCTGCTCGGACGTACCCGGCGCGAAGAAGGTCGTGACCTCGGCCCGGCGCTGGGTTGGGTGGTCGCGCGGCGTGGCCCGTGTATGCGGCTCGTTCAGCGCCACCGTGTAGACATTCGACTTGCCCACGATCTGGTAGGCGAGCCCGTCGGCCGGTCCGTCCCAGGGAGCAAGCACGACCGGAAACGGCGTGCGGGTGTGGTGATTGAGATAGGAGACCGCACCTGGCGAGATCAGGTTCGCCGGTCCCTGCTCGGCCGATCCGTGGCGAATCGTGCTCGAGATGCGAGGGAGGTCGCGCACCAGTGGGCCTGTCATCACCGCCAGCAGCAACAGGGCCACGGGTGCCATGGCCGGCGGCGCCGGGGGAGCCCGTAAGCTGCGATCGCGGTCAAAGGCACGCACCGCCAATCCGACAACGCCCGCGATGGCAAGCGTCACTGTCAGCAGATCGGGCACCGTCAGCACCCACACGGCGTGATGCAGGAACCGAGGAGGCCACCCGGCCGCTCGCGGCCCCGCCGCCCCCCACAGCCACCCCGCGTGCTCGAGTGCCACTGAGCCCAGTGCGATCACGATCGCCGAAAGCACCAACGCACGGCGTGAGTGCAGCCACCCGACGGTCGCCGCCACCACGATCGCGGACAGGTACATCCAGGGAAGTGCGTTCCAGAACCGCTCCACCTGGCCCCCGGCGATCCCCGCAGTCAGCACCGCGCCAACTCCCGGGACTGCGACCAGGGCCATCATCGCGGCCATCAGGGCAGCCGCGAGGTGCCGGCTGGAACGCGCTCGGAAGAGGATCACGACGGCCGCCAGCAGGGCCGGCAGAAGCTCCACTCGATGGGCGAGGATCACCTGGCCCGAGCTTGCCAGCGAGTGTCCGTCGAGGCTGATGAACTGATCGGGAGTGCCGGGGTAGGCGACGGTCCGATCCCCGCCGTGGATCGCCACAAAGTAGATCCAGGCATCAATCGCGATCGTCACGACCGCCGCCCCGGCGACCATCGGCCACGCCCGCGGCCACAGCAGCGCAACCGCGATCAGCATTGGCGCCAGCACCACGCTGTAGGTGGGGTGAAGCACCGCCACCTCGGCGGCGGCGATCACCGTCCACCACCACCAGATCCGCTGCTGCCGATGGCGGTAGCCCATGGCCAGCAGGATGATGATGGCGGGGAACAGCACCGTGAAGGTGAAGAACGGTGGCTGTTTGACCAGCCCGGCAATGATCCGCGTGAGGATGTCCCAGCTCGCGAACACGGCCGCGGCGGCCGCCACCGGCCGGTTGGCCAGCGCCCGCCCGGCCCCGTACACGGCCACCGGCACGAAGAAGGCAAACGCCGGAGTCAAGTTGGTGTAGGCAACCGACGCGTCGACGCCCAGCAGTCGGATCGCCGCCGCCTGCGTGGCATGCAGGAGCGGGAAGGCATACCCGGCATGGGGATGGCCGTGCCAGTACACCGAAAGCCCATCCAGACTGAGGCCGTCAAGCGCGATCATGCGGCGAATCACGCCCGCGTGGTAGAGAGCGTCACCGGTAAGCGCCGGCTGCCACTGAGCCGACACAAGCGCCACCAGGGCCGCACCCATGAGCACCGCCAACGGCTCGCGTGGCGGGTGCCGTAGGAGCGCCCGCAGGTCCCACCGGATGACCAGTGTCGATGCCAACAACACCAGCACCAAAACCCACTCGAACGGCGCGTGCACAAGCATCGCCAGGGCCAGCGGCAGCGACCATGCGGCCAACCCGGTGATCGGAATCACCCCCAGCATCTCAGCCGCGTCGAGCCGTCGGCGCAATCCGCAGATCTGTGCCAAGGCGAGCCCCGGGAGGGCCAGCGCAACGGCAGTGGCGACACACAGACCCAGCTGCATTGAGAGCGCCGCGCACAGACGGCAGACGAGCACTGCGATCACCAGGCAGGTGATGCGCCACGCCGCCTCGACCGGCGAGGGGAACGCGAACCCGGCCGGGAGCGACCGGGTGGCAATCTGATCAGAAGTCGACTCGCTCACGTGGCCGCGCGGATGATACGCGGCCTGTATGCGAGAATCCCGCCGCATGTCGTACCGCAGCCGGCCGTTCGTCCGTTGCGCGATCGTCGCCGTGCCCTGTGTGGTGGCCGCAGCGGTGGCGCTGTGGATCCTTCCCAAGGACGCGTTTGACCTGAGGATCTTCCTGGCGGCAGGCCAGGCGGTGTTGCACGGCCACCATCCGTACGCCGTGACCGTCTCCAAACTCGAGTCCGGTAGCGCATTCGTCTACCCGCTGCCAGCGGCGTACCTGTTCGCGCCGATCTCAACCCTGGATCATCCTCGGATCGTGTACGACTTCGCCTGCGCCGGCGCCCTGGCCGCCGGCCTGCTGCTGCTGGGCGTGCGCCGGCTCAGCGTGGCCGCCCCCGTCGCGCTTTCGGCCTTCATGCTGCGATCGCTGACACTCGGAACGGTCGAGCCGCTGCTGTTTCTGATGCTCGCGCTGGTGTGGCGGCTGCGGGATCGACCAGCCGGGTCGGGGGCGGTGCTGGGGTGTGCGATCGTGCTCAAGCCGGTGGTCGCCCCGGTGCTGCTGTTCATGCTTCTGACTGGGCGGCTGCGGGCGGCCGGGGTGACGGTGGCCGTCGCCCTGGGTCTGTGGGTCGCCGCCGGCGGACGCTCGTTGCACTCGTTCTCGACGTATGCGTCGATGCTTCATGACCTGTCGCAGGCCGAGGCCCGAAAGAGCCTCTCGACCGTGCGGCTGGTGGCCGATCTACGGCTCTCGCTGAGCGTGGCGACCGTGCTCGTGGCCGTGCTCGGAATCGCCATCCTGCTCACCGCCGGAGTGCTCGCCCGCCGGCGGGGCGGCGGCGAGGAATCCGATCGCACCGTGTTCGCGGTGGCCGTGATCGTCGGCGTGGGCAGCTCACCGATCGTGTGGAGCCAATACTTCTTGCTGGTGTTCCTGGCACTGCTGGTTGTGCGCGTGAACCTGGTGTGGCTGTACGTCGTGTTCGCCGCCAGCTGGTTCATCACACCGGACCGGGTGTGGGTGGTCAGCCCGTCCCACTATCTGTCGTGGCCGGCACCCAGGCATTCGATCTGTCTGGCACAGGTGGTGCTGCTGTTTGCCATCGCCTCGGCGATCGCGCTGATAGGGACCACCCGCGGCCGCGACGGCGACTACGCCTGAGTTTGTGATGTGACCGGCAACGTTTGCCGGGTTCCCGCGGCTGCAAGGCGGCGCGCGGCGGTGTCCTCGGTCGCCTCAATACTTCGAGTATTGAGGCTCCCTGCGTCCTGACATCGCTTGCCTTTCGCTCGCCGGCGACGCCACCAACGTCACCGGTCACATCACCAGCTGGAAGCCGTCGATCAGGTCGGTGGGAAGCACCGGCTGTGCGTCGGTAATCAGCCCGGCCGAGTGCGCCAGACCGCCCACGACCGCGGCGGCGCTCTCACCGGCGTCCCGTAGCTCCGCAATCGATCGAGCGCCGTTTCGCTTGGCCAGCCGTTGACCGTCGCTGCCGAGCATCAGCGGAACGTGCGCGTAGGTCGGGTGTGGGAGATCGAGCAGCCCTCCCAGCACCATCTGCCGGGGAGTTGACCAAGCCAAGTCGGCACCACGCACGACGTCGGTGACGCCGTCTGCGGCATCGTCGACGACCACCGCCAGCTGATAGGCAAACAGCCCGTCAGACCGCCGCACGAGCACGTCGCCGACGTCGCGATCCACTCGCTGGCGGATCGGCCCCTGGACACGGTCGACAACCTCGATCGCCGTCCCGGGCATCCGTACTCGCAGCGCCGGCGACCGGGTGCCGGCCCGCTCGGTGCGCTCCTCGAGGGTCAGGTGGGCGCATGTGCCGGGGTAGCGGCGCTCACCGTCGGGCCCGTGCGGCGCCGACTGTGCGTCCAGCTCGCGGCGCGAACAGAAGCACTCGTACACCACCCCTTGCTGCGCCAGCCGGTCGACCGCCTGCCGGTAGGCGTCGTCGCGGCCTGACTGCGGACTCGTCTCGGCGTCCCAGTCCAGCCCCAGCCAGCGCAGATCCTGTCGCAGCAGCTCGGTGTATTCGGGCCGGCACCGGTGCCGGTCGAGATCCTCGATGCGCAGCAGCATGACGCCGTTGCGCGACCTGGCATCGAGCCAGGCGAGCAGCGCCGTGCGGGCGTTCCCCAGGTGCATCGCGCCGCTGGGACTGGGCGCGAACCGCCCAACCACCGAGGCCAAGCTCAGTGCGCGGCCGGCTGGCCCAGGGGAGTCAGCACCTGTTCCAGACGACCCCGCAGATGTTCAAAGTCGGGCGGCAGCGACAGCGCCTCGCCGAGATGCTCGGCCGGCTCATCGGTGGCAAATCCCGGCCCCACAGTGGCGATCTCGAACAGCACCCCGCCCGGCTCGCGGAAATAGATCGAGCGGAAGTAGAAGCGATCGATCACCGGGGTGGGATGCGCGCCCCCCTCATGTGCCCGCTCCCGCCATGCCTCATGATCCTCCATGGTCGAGGAGAACGCCACGTGGTGAACCGTGCCGGCTCCGGGAATCCCGGCCTCGGTGGTGACGTCAATGTCATACGTCGCACCGCGGTGCGGCCCCCGCAGCTCGAAGCCACCGCCGTCGCGCTCCGTGAATCCCAAGGCGTCCATCAGCCGCCGGCTGCGCGCCGGTGTCGTGCCGTAGACGCGCACACCGTCGAACCCTTGCAACGCCATCTCCGAGGGAATGTCGCCGCGGGCGGCGGTCAAGGCCGGGTCGCGGCCGTCGGTGACCACCAGCTCGAGCCCAATGCCCTCGGGGTCGGAGAAGCGCAGACGATCGCCGTCTCGTTCGGTCGCGAGCCCCTCCGCCTCCAACCGCCCGGCCCAGAAGTCCAGTGCCTCGGAGGAACCGACACGGATACTGATCCGGTGCACCATGCCGGCACCCGCCCGGCCGCGGCCGGCGCCGGGATACTCGAAGAAGGTCAGGTCGGCACCGGGGCTGCCGGCATCGTCGGCGTAGAACAGGTGGTACACCGTGGGGTCGTCCTGATTGACGGTCTTCTTGACCAGCCGCAGGCCCAGTACGCGCGTGTAGAAATCCAGGTTCCCCGGCGCGTTTCCCGTCACTGCCGTGATGTGGTGAATTCCATCGAGCTGCACGTCATCCCCCCAAAGCGTCGCGGTCACTCGGACCGGTGAGCGATTCGTTCCCTCCCGCGAAGGATAGGCACGTGTGCGCTCAGACGCGGAAGAGCAGCAGCAACGGCATCAGCACGATCAGCCAGGAGCCGACCACGAGCGCCGTGAGGATGGCAAGGTTTGCAGTCATTTGAGGAGCGGACCCGTCGCCGGGTGGCGCAAATCCTTGACCCTCGGGGTTAGGAAATCGTAAACACCACATGAAGGTTGGGTATGCGGAGGTTACGGTACGGTGAACACCATGGCCGAGCGTGTCCATCACTCCACGCACACCGAGTTCGAGGCCCGCGTCGGATACGACCGCGCGGTGCGTGTCGGCCCGCATGTACACGTCGCCGGGACGCTCGGCATGGGAGCCGATGGACGCCCGCCCGCCGGGTCTTACGCGCAGTCGGTGGCCGCACTCGAACGCATCCGCGCCGCGTTGGAAGCGGTGGGAAGCTCGCTCGCCGATGTCGTCAGAACTCGTATCTACGTGGTCGACCTGGACGCCAACCACGAGGGCGCGGGACGTGCCCACAACGAGTACTTCGCTGACATCCGGCCGGCGTCGACGATGGTCGGAATCTCGGCCCTGATCGCCCCCGAGTTCGTGGTGGAGATCGAGGTCGAAGCGCTCACCACCGCCTGATCCGGGCTGTTCGCCTTGCTAGACTCATCGCGCTGTGGATGGGAGTGAGACGGAGCATCGCTCCGGCCCGCCACGGCATGCGGGCCGCATTCGTCTAGGGGCCCAGGACGCCGCCCTCTCACGGCGGTAACACCGGTTCGAATCCGGTATGCGGTACCTCTCCTGCGACCCTCGCCACCCGCGAGGGTCGCGGCGTGAATAACGGTGCCTGGCACCGTTATTC
>CAVSNF010000008.1:0-8656 GCA_963729195.1 uncultured Actinomycetes bacterium | reverse complement strand
CGTCGGTGTCGCGCTGATCGTCTAACTCCAGCCGCCTCCGCTGGAACTGCTGCCGCCGCTGGTGGTAGATGGGCTGGTGGACGCGCCGGCGGTTGCGGCTGCTGGGCTGGGAATCGCGAGCCACACCCCGCCGTCGCCCTTGACGTGCTGGCCCTTGGCCATGCCCGGGCTGGCGTCACCGGCAAACGTGTACAGCGGCCAGCCGTCATATGTCACCTGCAGCTTGCCGCCGGGCCGGCCCACGGTCCCCAGCTTCGCCATCGGAATCCCCTTGACGGCGGCCGGCGTGGTCGCACCGTTCGGCAGATCCAGCGGCGGCCAGAACTTCAGACACTGCGTCGACGTGCACAGCAGGTGCCCGGCCGTCTCGCCTTTGAGGTAGTAGAGCGTCATGCCGCCCTTGTCCACCAGGATCGCGTGGTTGAGAGTGGAGTTGTTGGCAAGGCTGACAACGGCTGCAGCCGAACTCCCCGTCGCGGCCGGGGTGGGCGCGGCGGCCGAACTGGAACTGGATGACGACATTCCGCAGCCGGCCAGCGCAAGCGCCGCCACCGCCACTCCCGCCGACATCAACGCACGTCGCATCAACAGCATCTCTGCCCCCTTGTGTGACCGTTTTGAGCGTTGCCCGGGCTCAACTCGGAACACCACCTACTACCTCGAATCGATGCCGCTGGATTGAACCGCGCCGGCGGAGTGCAATCCAGATCACACGGCGCCGGATCGAGCTGCACATCCTCGACCACTCCGGTCGGCAGGGCTGCGGCTGCCCAGGTGACCGTGAACGCACGGTTTCGGGCCGCCGTGGCCGGCGCCTGCAGCTGCACCATCACTTGGGCGCTGGACGGTGACGATGGCCCAGGGCACCACCGTGCAGTGGAACGTGACTGCGTCACAAGCTTCGGATGGTGGGCAGCCAGGCCACCACGTCGAGTCGCTTGGCGAAATGCACGAGCGGCGGCTGGTCGCCGAGGCCGATACTGAGCGGTTCGGTCATGGTGCAACGCTCGATCACCGCCTCGGCGGGCTGCAGCGGCCAGGGCTCGTGATCGATCTCGATCCGGCGCACCCGCCCGCGTGCCGCGTACAGGCAGTAGCGCTCGGTCAGGAAATGCTCGAGCGAGCCCGGCAGGCTTCGGGACGGTGGCCCGGTCGGCCGGTAGCGCGCCACCAGCTCTGCCGCACCGGCGGTCGGGTCGGTGCGCCGGCTGGTGTAGTCCACCCAGTCGCCGTCACCGCGGGTGTCGATGCGAGCGTCCAGATAGGCGAGGTTGAGCAGGCCGCGGGCCAGCCGCACCGCTGTCGGCTGGGTCGCGTCCAGCGAGAAGAACCACACTCCGGGCTTGCCCCCAGCGGTGACGTAGGTGCGCACGTTGAGTTCGGAGAAGTCCGCGAACCGGCGAACCCGGGGGGTGCCGCGCAGGCTCACGTCGGTCATGTGAAACGGCACCACCCCGATCCATGCCTCGCCCTCGAAGGTGTCCAGTTCGAGGCCGGCCGGAAGCTGGGCCTGCAGCTCGGAGGCAGCGACCCGCCAGTGCAGAAAACCGAGGTCGTGCCAGCGCATCCGAAGCGCCCACGGCTCGCGCGGCGCCGGCCACGGCCGGTGGGTTTGCGGTTGTGCCACCTCCCCAACGGTAGCGGTGAATAACGGTGCCTGGCACCGTTATTCACGACCGGCCCCGGGGAACGACGGGTGGCAGTTGCCGACTCCGTCGCTGTTTGCGATGCTTCTGGATCCAAACGTTGTTTTCACAGGAGGTTGATGATGGCTCTTGCACTCGGGGACACCGCTCCAGACTTCACCGCCGACACGACGGAAGGGCGGATTAATTTCCACGAATGGGCCGGGGATTCGTGGGTGGTGCTGTTCTCGCACCCCAAGGACTTCACCCCGATCTGCACCACCGAGCTTGGCTACATGGCCAAGATCAAGCCGGAGTTCGATCGCCGCGGCGTCAAGATCATCGCGATCTCGGTCGATCCGCTCGACCGCCACGCGGAGTGGGCGAAGGACATCGAGGAGACCCAGGGCTTCGCGCCCAACTACCCGATGATCGCCGACTCCGACTTCGAGGTCTCGAAGGCCTACGGCATGCTCGGCGCCGACGTCGAGGGTGACCCGCTGGTGCGCACGCCCGCCATGAACCAGACGGTGCGAAACGTGTTTGTGATCGGGCCGGACAAGACGATCAAGCTGATCCTGGTCTACCCGATGACGACCGGCCGGAACTTCGACGAGGTGCTGCGAGTGATCGACTCGCTGCAACTGACCGCCAACCACAAGGTGGCAACGCCGGTGAACTGGAAGGCCGGCGAGGATGTGGTGATCGCCGGTTCGGTCACCGACGACCAGGCCCGCGAGACCTATCCGGACGGCTGGAAGGCACCCAAGCCGTACATCCGGATCGTCCCCTCGCCGTAGCGGATCACGTATTCGGCCCGGGCAGAGGCGCTCTGCCCGGGCCGGCAATCCGCGGCGCCACCGGTTCCCGTGATCCCAAGCCCCACGGGATCAGCACGGTGAGCGCGAACACCACCACCAGTCCCGCTTGCATCAGGGAGGTGGCGTCCGCCAGCCTGTCCGCCGACGCCAGCCCGATCGGGAAGACGTCCACCCCGAAGAGCGCCACGTAGTGCACCACCGCGACCGCGGCCAGCGCCCACCAGATCGATCGCCGCGGTAGCAGCGCGAGGAACGGCAGGAGCCACAGCAGGTACTGCGGCGAGTTGACCTTGTTGAGCACGATCACCGCGGCTGTGGCCACGGCGCACCACTCCACCACGGGATAGCCGACAGCAGTCCGCCGCAGGTAGAGGACCACCGTAACGATCGCGATCACCGCCACCAGCGCGAGCAGACTCAGCCGGTTCTCGGTGGCGGTCGAGAAACTCTCGTCCAGCAGCCCCCAGACCGTGCCGTTGATCTGGGGAGGGCGATCGGCGTGGAAACGGTACGTCGTCCACCACCCCGAGGCGTTGATCAGCACGAACGGCAGGTTGATCAATGCCAGTGATCCAAACCCCACCGCCCCCACCTCCACCGCCTGTCTGCGCCGCCCGCGTACCAGCTGGTCGCACACGAGCGGGATGATGAAGAGCGCCGGATAGAGCTTGAACGCACCTCCCACTGCAAACAAGAACGCCGCGGCCGGCGAGCGACCTGACCACCACAGGTAGACGCCCGCCATGCTCGCCGCCACCGCCAGCAGATCCCAGTTGTGAAAGGCATACAGCGCGAGCACCGGCGAGGCAGTCCAGTAGATCGCGTGGACGCCGACCATCCGCCAAAGCAGCCAGGCCGCCGCCACGGCGGCCAGCGCCAGCAGGATGATGGTCGCGGTCAGATACGACGAGCTGTCCCACGACACCCACCCCACCAACCACATGAACACGCCGGTGAGCACCGGGTACTCGTTGAAGCCGTGAGCTCCCTGCCCGTAGTTGAGCGTCGCGTGGATGTAGGGGAAGACGTGGTGGTCGATTCCGCGGTCGAAGTAGAGCGGCTGGATGTCGCTGTAACAGAGCCGTGATCGCCAGTCATCGAGGTGCGACCCGAAGCAGTCCTCCTTGAGCGTCGCCCCCACGCCGAGCGACATGCCCAGCGAGAACGCGAGCATCAGGGCAACGACAGTGCGATCGCGTGGGAGAAGACGGCGGATAGGCATTGGACGACCACCCAAGCCTAGAAGTTCAGGGATGAATAAAAGGTGCCTGGCACCTTTTATTCACCTGCGCGGCATGATGCGGCGCGTGACCGGAACGACAGTGACCCACGGACTGCGGAACTACCGCGAGCTGCTCAGCGATCCCACCGTGGCACGGGTGGTGTCCACCGGGCTGATCGCCCGCATGCCCATCGGCATGACCGCGCTGGCGTTCATTTTGCTGATCCGTGGCCACGGCGGCAGCTACGCCGAGGCCGGCGTGGTGTCGGCCGCCGAGGCGCTGGCCGCAGCGGCCACCGCGCCGATCGCTGGGCGGCTAATCGACCGGCACCGACCGGCCACCGTGCTGCTCGGATTCGGCACGTTGTTCCCCGCCGGACTGTTCCTCCTGCTGCTGCTCACGTGGGAGTCGGCCCCGGTGGCAGCGCTGGTGGTCGCCGCCGCGTTCGCCGGCGCCATGCTCCCTCCGATCGGGCCGACCGTGCGGATGCTGTGGCCTTCGATGGTCAAGCGCGAACAGCAGCTGCCGACCGCGTTTGCACTCGAGGCCACGCTGCAGGAGCTGCTGTTCGTAATCGGCCCGCTGATCGTCGGCCTGCTGACCGCGCTGTTTTCGGCGGACGCCGCAGTCGCGGCCGCCGGCATCTTCTGCTTCATCGGCGTGCTGGGATTCATCTCCAATCGGCCGCTCCGCGATCGCCCCAAAACGACCCGCGCGCCCCGCCGTCTGCTGGCCGCACTCTCACCCACCACCATCCGCGGAATCGTGTTGTTTACCGCAGCCATGGGGATCGCGTTCGGCGGCATGGAGGTCGCGATCCCCGCATTCGCAGAGGCCCACGGCGACCGCTCGCTGGCGGCGGTGGCGCTGGCAACCTGGTCGGCGGGCAGCCTCATCGGCGGATTGCTGGCAGCCGGTACGACCGGCGGCGACCCCCGCCGGCGGCTGAGGGTGATCAGCAGTCTGTTCGTGATCGCGCTGACGTTGCCGCTGCTGGCCTGGTCACTTCCGAGTCTGGCCGTGATCATGCTGGTTGTGGGCCTTCCGATCGCGCCGGCGTTCGCGGTTACCTACGGCATGGTGCAATACGCGGCGGTGCCCGGCACACAGGCCGAGGTGTTCGGCTGGCTCAGCACCGCGGTGGTGGTCGGGATTGCGTTCGGTACCGCCGTCGGCGGCAAGCTGATCACGCACTCGGGGCCCCGCGCCGCGATGGTGCTGGCAATCGCCGGAGCCGCGCTGGCGGCCTCGATCGCGGCGATCTTGGCACAACGGAGATCGCCGGCTTCAGCGACCGAGGTGTGAATTCGCCGAGAGAAACTCGATCGCCTTGTCGAGATCGGCGAGGATATCCGCGGCCTGCTCGCGCAGCCATTCCGGAGTGTCCTTGCCCACCGGTAGGTGCAGCGGAGCGCCCGGTACCGTGGCGGCCGCGACGATCGCGTCCACCGCAATGTCGGGATCCTCGGCACCGGAGGGGAACCATGCGAGCCACTCGTCCAGGTCCTTCCACTGATCGGGATACCGACCGGTTGAGTCTCTGGCCGCGGCCAGGCGAGTGTTTGCGATGATCGGGCTGCGAAACGGCCCCGGCTCCACCACGACCACTCGCACTCCCTGCGGCTCGAGCTCCTCGGCCAGCGCCTCGCTGGCACCGGTCAGCCCGAACTTGGAGGCACCGTAGGCCGCAAACGATGCCTCGCCGAACCGGCCGGACATACTCGATATCTGCACGATCACGCCACCGGCCTCGCGCAGGGCGGGCAGGCAGGCACGGCAGAGATCGAGCGTACCCACCAGATTGACCTCGAGCTGATCGCGGAACTCCGCAGTCGACAGTTCCTCCAGCGGCCCCAACACCGCCATCCCGGCGTTGGAGACAAGCGCATCCAGCCGCCCGTGAGAGCGCCACACCGTGTCGGCGGCGGCGGCAATCGAGGCCGAATCGCGAAGGTCGAGAGAGATTGTGGTGCACCCCTCGAGTGCGGACGCACGGGCCGGATCGCGCACCGTGCCAAACACGTCCCAGCCCAATCGCACCAGCCGCTCGGCGGTGTTGCGTCCCAACCCTGACGATGTTCCGGTGACGAGTGCGACGCTCACAGGCGTGATCGTACTCCCACAGCCGAGGGCTATCATCGACGCCATGTTGCGCGTGGTCGCTGCCGCCGTGATCTTCGTGTCTGCCATCGGCATCCTCGGCTGGCGGAGTGCCCGCGCCGCACCCACGGCCGGGCTCACGATCACCCGCGGCCAGCCGTTCCCGCAACCGGCCCTGGCCGCCAGCCATCTCACCCACGCGCAACTCGCGCCCGGCGCCGCCTGCCCGGCGACCCGCCCGAACGGCAGCGGGCCATTCCCGCATCAGCTACTCGACGCCGAAGGCGTTCCCATCCGGGAGTGGTACGGCCACGGTAAGGCGTGGGTACGGCCGCCGCATTTCCCCAGTTCGCAGAGAGTTCACGACGACGCGATCTCGTCCAAGGTGCCCTGGTACGTGGCCGGCCCCGGTGTGTTTCGAATCGTCGGCCGACGCATCGACGGGGTTCACGGCACCTTCAGAGCAGTGATCCCCGACACCACTCCCCGCCGCTCGGGTCAGGTGGTGGAGACCGCGCTGATCATGTCCGGCGTGGGCTGCTGGGACATCGCCGGCACCGTCGGTGGCAGCTCGGTGGAGTGGATCTACCAGCCCGCCCTGCCCGGTCGCACCTAAGATGATTGATCGACATCTCTCCCACCCGTCACGCGATGCTCGGCCGCTGCGAGCCAGGCCGGGTTGACCTCGACTCCCCATCCCGGGCCGGTGGGGCTGGGAGCATGCCGTCTCGCACGACCGGCGGAGGATCGAACAGCTCGTACTGCCACGGGTAGTACTCCGGGCCTTCGATTGAGAACTCGAGGTAGGCGCCGGCGTTGGGGATGGCGCACATGAGGTGCTGTGCGAACTGCGTCACCAGCGACAGATTTGCCGCGTGGGGCACACACGGCAGGCCCGCTCGCGCGGCCATCTCTGCGACCGCCAGAGCGCGCGTGAACCCGCCCGCGTAGCACACGTCCGGCTGCACGATGTCGACAGAGGGCAGACCCACGATGCGACGCCACTGCCACAGGAAGCAGTCCTGCTCTCCCCCGGCGACGTCAAGCTCAAGCGCCGCACGCACCTCTGCGGTCTGCTCGATCTGCCAATACGGGCAGGGCTCTTCGAAGTGACCCACCCCGTGCTGCTCGAGGAACCTGCCGACCTCGATCGCCCGGGCCGGCGAGTAGCAGCTGTTGGCGTCGACCAGCAGTGCGACATCGTCGCCCAGGACGCGTCGCACCTCGGGGACCAGCGCCTCGGTCCGCCCCGGCCACTCGTCCTGGTCGTGTCCGACCTCCTTGCCGACGCGAACCTTGAAAGCATCGAACCCGTGAGCGGATCGAAGCTCGACAAGCCGCGCGGCCTCGTCCACCGGGTTGATATCTCGGCGCATACTCGAGGCGTACGCTGGCAGCGGCCGCGGCGAACCCCCGGCGAGCTCGCACACGGGCACACCGACGAGCTTCGCCCGCAGGTCCCACACTGCCGTGTCGACGCCCCCGAACGCGCGGCGCAGGTACGAGCCGGGGAACTTGTGCTCGGCCTCCAACACGGCCGTCCCCAATCCGTCGAACTGTTCCACCGCGGTGCCGACCAGTTACGGCGCCACCTGGCGGTGCAGCACCTGAGCGGTGGTGTCGGCGTGGTACGGCGAAATCTGCCCCCAGCCCTCCACTCCGTCGTCGGTTTCCACACGCACAAACCCGACCCATTCGGTGGCGTAGGTGTGGATGCGCGAGATCACCATCAGAACACGATCACGTTTCGGATCGCTTCGCCGGCGAGCATCGAGGCAATCGCCTGGTTGATGTCATCCAGCGGATAGGTGTCCGTGACCAGTTCGTCCAGCCGCAGCTTTCCGCCTCGGTAGAGCGCGGCGATGGCAGGGACGTCATCCGCCGGCCGGGACGATCCCAGCTTACTGCCGAGGATGCGCTTGCCCTCATGCGCGAGTAGCCCCGGGTCAAACCCGGCCAGCCGGCCGCTCGGCGGCATGCCGACCACCACCACCGCCCCTCCGCGGCGAGCGCAGGCGATCCCCTGCTCGACCGTCGCCGGACTGCCCGCGGTTTCGATCACCACGTCCGCGCCCTCCCCGACCAGGGCGAGCACCGCGGCCACCGGGTCGGACTCGGAGGCATTGACCGTGTGGGTGGCCCCGAACGCCGAGGCCACGACCAACTTTTGATCGGAGATGTCGACCGCCACCACCGGGCGGGCGCCGGCGATCGCGGCGCCTTGAATCGCGTTCAGCCCGACGCCGCCGGCGCCGATCACCACCACCGACGAGCCGGCGGCCACCGCGGCGGTGTGACGCACGGCCCCCATCCCGGTCATCACGGCGCACGCGATCACACACGCGCTCGCGGCGGGTAGGTCGTCGGGAACCGCAACCGCCTGGGATGCATGCACCACCACCTGCTCGGCGAACGCCCCACAGCGAAGACCCTGGGCGACCGGCGCGCCGCCGGGAAGCACGATCGGGCTGTGTCGATCGAGGGGGAAGCCGGCGCTGCACAGGGTCGGTTCACCGGCACGGCAGCGAGCGCACTCGCCGCAGTACCGCACCAGCCCGACCACCACCCGCCGGCCCACCTCGAGCGGCTCCACCGAGGCGCCCACCTGCTCCACGAAACCGCAGGCCTCGTGACCGTAGACGGCCGGCAGGTCGCCGCCCCAGGCGCCGGCCGCGTAGGCGACGTCGCTGTGGCAGATCGCGCATGCCTCAAGCCGGATTCTGACCTCGCCCGGTCCGGGCCCCGCGAGCACCACCGGCTCGACGGTCAGTGGGCTCCCAAACGCGTGGCAGACCGCCGCCCGGACCTCGAACTGGTGATGCATCGGCGTACCCTAACGCCCACGCCGAGACCTCCACACGCAATCCGAACACGCCAAGTCCGCTTT
>CAVSNF010000007.1:0-52625 GCA_963729195.1 uncultured Actinomycetes bacterium | reverse complement strand
GCGGTTTTTTCGCTTGATCGATTCCGGCAGGCTCATATCCACCTCTACTTCGAACAGTTGACGAGGTTCGGGATGGCCGAGGCTCCATACCGGTAGCGCCGATAGAGCGAGCGAAGGACGGTCGGCGAATCGTGGCCGCCACCAACCTTGGCGCGGAAGTCGACCAGTCGGTCGCGGCGATCGATTTGAATGCGACGGAGGGCCAATCTATCTGCGAACGTATTGTTGGTTCCCGGCTCGCAGGAGGCAGCGCTCCGGAATCCCGCCTGCTCGAGCACGGAGCGTTCGCGCTCCCCGAACAATCCTGCTGGATAACAGAAGGACGACGTCTCCCAACCGAGCCTTTGCTCGAGTATCCGCTTCGATTCCGCGATCTCTTCGCGGGCCTGTGTCTCGCCGAGCGCCACGAGATTGGGATGGGTGACTGTGTGTGGTTCAAACGAGAACGTCCCCTGTGCGTCAAGCATAGTGATGTCGCCCCAACTTAACAGCGGCGGCTGGTGCCGGTACCACGTAAACATCGACGTACCGTCGATCACAGCGGTCGAATCGTACCGGTGGCCCGGAACCCATCGCGCTCGAGCACCGGTAACGCGTTCTCGGCGATGTCTCGATAGCCGTCGTCGAAACTCAGACCAATCGTCCTGGGCGGGATTTCTCCGGAGTCGAGTAGGGTGACAATCGACTCGAGGTCGAGCACCGTGTAGCCAGCGGTCGAGAGCGCACGCATCTGGTCACAAAAGCGTCGAGGCTTGACTGCCAGTTCGTCGCGGTCTTCGGATACGCGGTGGTAGAACAGGATACGCACACCTTCGGTATCGCTCTTGGCTCCGCCCACCTTCCACCGAACCGATCGCGTCCGAGTGAGCACCGCCTTGGCGGGGTACATAAGCCGGGGCCCGATCTGGAGACGTTCGCTTCGTATCGCGCCCGGCGCGTTCAACTCGACACTCCAGCGTGTTCGGTCACCGGCTTGCGCTGCGGACGCGTCGTGATCCGGCGAAGCTTTGAGAGGCTTGTGATCAACGGCAGCGGATCGCGCAGCGAGAACGCGGCGTGAACCGTGTTTCGTCGCGGGAGCATGGCGGATGCAGCGACGTCCAGCCGACCGGACTTGAGCGCTCGAATAATGGCGATTCCGTCCTTCTCCTCTGAGCGGTAGAAGTGAACGCCGGCGCGGCGCTCCGAGGGCCGCGGCTCACGCCCGAGCAGTAAATCGACCCACATCGCCGGCAGGTTGACACCCGCTGCTACGGCCAGTCCCAGCGTGCCGTAGATCCTCGGGTTGATGTCGATCAGAAAGTCCCCATCGTCTCCACGCAGAACCTGGACCTGGAAGATTCCGCTCCAGCCCGCGTCGGAAACCAGCTGTGCGACGTTCTGATCGAGCGCGCGGTCGGTTTCCACCGTGGCCGCAAACGCACTGCCCCCGCACAGCGCCGGCGTAATTCGCTGCGCGACCTGATGGATCGTGCAGACGACTTCGCCCTCCCAGGCAAGACCACACACGGCGTAGAGTTCGCCCACAAGGAAGGGCTGTACTACCCACGTCTCGTCTGCAACCTGGGAGACCATCGTGGCAAGGTCTGCAGCATTCTTGAGGCGGCGTACATGCAGGGTTCGGACGCTGCCGTCGCGGCTGCGGACACGCGCCTTGAGCGGCTTCACGACCACCGGATAGCCGATTTCCCGGACGACCGCCGGGAGCGTGTCCCGATCCGCCGTCCACGTCGGGGGTGTCGGCAGCAGTAACGGGTCGGACAGTTCGCTCAGGCCCCTTTTGTCGCCGGCGCGCTCGACCACATGCAACGGGCATGTGGCGACCTCGATGCCCGAGAACTGAAACCCGTCCTCCCACTCGGCCAGCACCGACTGTGCGGCCTCCGTTCCGGGGATCACAACTTCGATGCCCGCTCGCTGTGCAGCGGGGATGAGGGCAGCAACAAAGCCCGAGGGGCTTTCGACTGGATCTGGTACGACTATCGCCCCCGCGACGTCGCGGGAGCGGCTGCTGTAGCTCCCACGCGTGCCAACCGCGACCCAGGGTTCGTAGCCGCCCGACCGCAGTGCCCGGACAGCTGCGAGCACGCCTGTGGCGGGGGCGTCTTCGGTAACGAGTACGCGTGCCCTCCCAAGTGTCACGCGCGACCATCGGATCGGGGAGCGGCGGCGATACGGACTCGGGCGCTCGTTGAGCCAGCGCTGATAGTCACCCGGCGTCATCGTGGGTGGGAAGTCACGACGGCGTCCGTCGCGAACCGGGCGTGGTTGGGTGAGACGCTTGCAGAAATCGGCACGGCCGCCTCGCCGACAGCGTCGAACACAAGGCCGGCGACCTCGTCAATCGCGTGCTCAAGAACGCGGTTTTCGATCACCGCCACGTCATGGCCGCGGGCGCGCCGAACGAGGTCGTGATCGATCAGCCTGATGTTTTCGAGCGAGCGCAGGTACCTCTGTGCTGGGCGGTTCTCCACCGGCGCAAGGTCCCGCAGCCAGAAGCGGTCGGCGTGCTGTTCCTGATCTGGAACGGTGAGGAGGCACGGGACGATCACGGCGCCGGTGACAGGCGTCGGCATCAGTCCTGGAACCAGATGCACTCCCTCGAGCACCATCGAGAGCCCTTCGGTGATTGCGCGCTGGACGAGGGCGTCAACGCCAATGAGGACATTTCGTGATTGTTCGAGGAACCCGAGGATCACGGCATCGTCTGCGTCGCGTCCAAGCGCTGCCATCGCGGCTCCCGCCTCGAAGCTCGAGTAGTGGATCGACGGCATGCACTTGGCCGAGAAGAACGCGCGCATCGTCTGGCGCACGAAGTCGGTCGATGCGACGCGTGTGATACCGAGCCGGTGGGCGATCTCGGTCGACACCGACGATTTGCCGGTGCCTGTCGAACCACCCACAAGCACGATCAGCGGGCGATCCAGGTCGTGAAGGTCGCGAAGCCGGCGCAGCCGGGTGATGGTGGCCATGCCGTCCTCCGCCAAGAGCGCCCGCTCGGCGAGTTCGAGCACCCGACCACGGCTCGCTGAGAGGTCACCGCTGAGGGCGAGATCGCTCTCGACTCGGCGGGCGAGGTCGTAGGCGTACGCCGGAGCGAGGCCGGCGGCGATCAACATCCTGGCCATCACTCCCTTGGAGTAGGGCAGATCCGTCTCCCCAAAAAGCCAGGCCGAGGTTCGTGGCTGTGCAGGTCTCATGCGGCTGTGATTGGGGCGGTGTTGGGGGTGATGCCGTCGCCGTTGGACGCTCCAACGGATGGGTCAGCAGCTCCGGCCTCCGTCCAGGCTTCGACCGCTTTGGCGTAGTCGTCTTGGCGTCCAATATCGAACCACAGACCGTCGTACGGGTACGTACCGACGGGCTCGTGCGCAGCCAGCAGCGCCTGTACGATGTCGGGGAAATCAAAGTACGTGTCTTCGGGGATGTACCTCAGTGCACGCGGATCGAAAACGTAGATCCCCATGCTTACCGTCGAGGCGATCTCGGGCTTCTCCTCGAATGCCTGGACGCGAGAGCGGGGGTCGTCGCCGTAGACGTGCACCACGCCGTAGTCGATCCTGACGATGCGCTGTCGGGTTGCGATCGTGAGGACGTTTCCCATGTCGCAGTGATGGCGCACGAGTTCTCGGTAATCCAGCGTCGTCAAAACGTCGCCGTTCATCGCGACGAAGGTTTCATCAAGCCCGTCGATCAGCCGAAGTGGCCCGGCGGTTCCGAGGGGGGTTTCCTCGTGGACGTACCGCACGTCCACGCTTCTATCAGCGCGGTGGTCAAATACCGCGCGAATCAGGTGAGAAAGGTAACCGACCGAAAACGTTACGTCCGTGAAGCCGTGCGATCCAAGCTGTCCGACCACGATTTCCAGAATCGATTGATTTCCGATCGGCATGAGTGGTTTGGGCAGAATCGAGGTGTAGGGCGCGAGTCTCGTCCCCCGGCCGCCAGCGAGCACCACCGCCTTTTGTGTGGCCCGGTTCACCGCGGAGTTGCCGTGACGTTAGGGGTCTCCGAGTTGACGACGTCTGCCGGCACAGTCGACCGCCTGCGAAAGCCCGTCCGGCCGTTATCGCGGTGGACCGCGACGTCTCGCCTCAGTATTACCGCCGCCACTGTCCACGCGAGGATGCGGCAGTCCATCACGAGCGTGCGCCGAGCCGCGTACAGCCGATCAAGAGATACCTTCTGGGGAAGCAGGTTATCGACGTAGAACGCGACCGGGTTTGAGCTGTCGAGGATGTCGCTTTCGTTCGCGAACGCCAGTTGACAAAGACCCGTTATCCCAGGCTTTACGGAGAGGATATCCTCGTAGTCGATCGAGTGAAGCGACACGAATTGAGCGTCCTCGGGCCGCGGTCCAACGAGGCTCATCTCCCCTTTGAGGACGTTCCAGAGTTGAGGGACCTCGTCGAGCTTCGTCTTTGCAAGGAAACGGCCGAGCCGCGTGAAGCGGTCGTCGCGGGCGACCGTGAGCGCGGGCCCTCTAGCGTCGTCTCGCATCTTTCGGAACTTCAGCATCCACAGGGTGGCGCCTCGCGATCCAACGCGCTTGCAGCGATAAAATACGGGGCCCCGGCTATCGAGCTTGATCGCAACGGCGATCAGCAAAATCAACGGTGCGAGCAGGCAGAGCATCCCCACCGCTGCGGTGACATCGAGCAGGCGTTTTCCCGCACGATCGAGGCTACCGCGGGCACCCTGCGCGTTGTGGGTGGCGTCTACGGATTGGGTACGGCGTGCGTCCACCGCGGTCATTTTGCAGCCCTCCAGCGGAGCATCGTGCGAGCCTCCGAAGTTGGCGGAGAACTGCGGCCGATAACGCCACAACACCCGCCGCTGGCGTTCAAGTGTGAAGTACTTTGCACCCCCGACCCCCCTCGGCTCGGAGTCTCGAGTCCGCGTACGTTGCAGACCCAAGTAACAGAACAGTGAAACCCAAGTTAAATCACGTTTGAACGCGATACGAAAGACTAGATTTGGCGCTTTCTGGCATGGTTCTCCTAGCCTTTCGAATGGGACTGGCACTATTGCCCTCGTGAGTGGCGCGTGCCTGGCCCTCGAGAGGCTCGATAGGTGCCTGCGTGCACCGCGCCGGAGTACTGCGAGGCCAACCAAACGTATGCGTCGTTTCACCAAGTCTCACTCGACCGTGACGGTCTTTGCGAGGTTCCGGGGACGATCGACGTTCTGGCCTCGGAAGCACGCGATCTCGTAGGCCAGTAGTTGTAGTGGCACGACCGCGACAAGCGGTTGAAGGTAGGGGTGCGTGGGTGGGACGTAGATGACGTCGTCGGCGAGGTGCTGGATGCTCTCGTTCCCATCGGTCGCGATCGCGATCACGTGTGCGCCTCGCGCCCGCACCTCTTCGATGTTCGAGACGATCTTGCCGTACACGTGGGAGTCGGTCGCGACGCATACCACCGGCGTTCCCTCCTGCAGCAACGCAATCGGCCCGTGTTTCATCTCGCCGGCGGAGTACGCTTCGGTGGGGATGTAAGAGACCTCTTTCAGTTTCAGCGCGCCCTCGAGGCATACGGGCAGTCCAACATGCCTACCCAGATACAGGAAGAACGGTTTCTCATAGTGGCGTGCCGCGACCTCCAGGGTTGGATGACCACTGCTCAAGAACGCGCGGAGCTTTGCCGGGATGCTCTCGAGTTGGCCGGTGATTGCGGCTGCGTCCTGGTCTGTAAGAGTGCCTCGTCCATGCGAGAGCGCGATTGCGAGGAGATACATGACGCATGCCTGCGCTGTGAACGTTTTGGTAGCTGCGACGCCCATCTCCAGACCGGCTTGCGTATGGAGGATGCCGTCGACCTCCCGTGTTATCTGGGAGCCGGCCATGTTGGTGATCGCGACGGTGCGAGCACCTCGTCGGCGCGCGAGTCGGAGCGCCGCCAGCGTGTCCGCCGTCTCGCCCGATTGCGATATACCGACCACAAGGGTCGTCGGAGACAGCAGTGGGTTGCGGTGACGCCACTCGCTGGCGATGTCGACGTCGCATGGAATGCGGGCCCACTCCTCAATCGCGTATCGACCGACCAGTCCGGCGTGGTATGCCGTGCCGCAAGCCACGACGGCGACTCGTTCGATCCTTGCGGCCTCTGAGGGATCGAGTCCGAGTTCGGCGAGCACTCTCAGCGGGTCGTCGGTACGCCCTGCCAGCGTCCGAGCGATTGACGCGGGCTGTTCGTGGATCTCTTTGAGGGTGTACGACTCGTTGCCCTGCCGTGTAGCGGCGGGATCGTCGAACCCAACCGAAAACACCGGTCGCTCCACCTCTTCCCCTGATGGGCTGAAGAACTGGGCGCCTTCGGCAGAGATCGCGACGACATCTCCGTCCTCTGGGTACTGAACCCGCTGCGCGTCGGCAACGAATGCTGACGCCATTGATGCAATGAAGGTCTCGCCCGTACCGAGACCGACCACGAGTGGACATTCCTGCCGAGACGCCACGAGACAATGGGGGTGTCCGCGATGGGCGACGACGAACGCGTAGTGCCCGTCGATGTGGGTGCATGCCGAACGCACGGCTGATACCAGATCGCCGTTGTAATGGCTCTCGACCAAGTGCACGATCGCCTCGGCGTCAGTCTGTGATCGAAACACGTGCCCGTCGGCGGTCAGCGCGGCCCGAAGTTCGTGGAAGTTCTCCACGATCCCGTTCATGACCATGACCAGTTCGCCTTCATCGCACGCTGCAATCGGATGTGCGTTCTCCACGGAGACGCGCCCGTGGGTCGCCCAGCGGGTATGGCCGACCCCCGTCCCGGAGTGCGCGCTTCGCTCTGGCAGGCCTGCTCGCAATCCGGCGAGCCCTCCTACCGCACGGCTGCGCTCTACGCTCTGCTCAGTGACCAGGGCGATGCCTGCCGAGTCATAGCCGCGGTATTCGAGCCGCTCAAGGCCCGCGACCAAGACTGTGTCGGCAGGTCGGGCTCCTACGTATCCAACGAGTCCGCACACGTGAGGGCCGACCATAGGCTGGTGTGCGACCAAAAGTCGAGACTAGTAGTGAAACCCCCCAGAACGGCGAGTTGCCCGTGCCATTGTGTAGGAGCAGCGTGAAGCTGGGGCGTCAGGCCGTCGCGGTCGGCAGGCGTACCGCCGCGACACTCTCGAGTAGCGCAGTCGCCACGAGTTCGACGTCGTGCGCATTCAGGTAGGGGTGCAGTGGCAGCGAAAGGATCCGCTCGCTGATCTGCTCGGTGCGGGGCAGTGGGCGGTCTTCTCCTGCATCGTCGTACGCCTGGAACCGGTGCATGGGCGGATAGTGAACGCTGCTCTGGATTCCGCCGCTCGCGAGCATCTTCTGAACCTCGGCGCGGGGCACGCCTTCGGGTAGCACCACTACCGCGAGGTGAAACGCCGGTTCGGTTTCATCCGCTTCAACAAACGGCACCGTGATTCCGTCGACGCCGTCGAGGAGTTCGCGATATTGGGACCACGCCAGTCGGCGAGCTGCATTCATTTCGGTCAACCGGCCGAGTTGCACCAAGCCGATTGCCGCCCGCAACTCGTCCAGACGGAAGTTGAACCCGCGTGCGACGACGTCGTATGCGGCGGCGTGTCCTCGGTGCCGATCCCAGGTGAG
Organism: uncultured Actinomycetes bacterium; assembly: GCA_963729195.1. Lineage (GTDB taxonomy): Bacteria > Actinomycetota > Thermoleophilia > Gaiellales > JAICJC01 > CAVPTL01. Next base: position 45,031 of record CAVSNF010000007.1, on the reverse strand, counting down.
GCGCGTCATACCGTGTGAACGCAGGAGCCGGATGCGGCTGGCGAGCGCGTCGTCGTTTGTCACGACCATGCCGCCCTCGCCGATCGGGAGGTTCTTGTTCGAGAAGAAGCTGAAGCACCCGACCGCGCCTATCGTCCCACACATCCGCCCACGCCATCGGCCCCCGGGGGCGTGTGCCGCATCCTCGAGAAGCAGCAGTTGGTGTCGATCAGCGATCTCCTGCAGCGCCAAGAGGTCGCATGGGAACCCGGCGTAGTGCAACGCGAGGATTGCTCTTGTCCTCGGGCTGATCGCCCGCACCACGTCGTCGGGGTCGAGGTTCAGGTCACGCTCACCCCGAATGTCGCAGAAGACCGGCTCGGCTCCCGTGTGCGTGATGGTGTTGCCGGCTGCGACAAAGTTCAGGGACGGCAGCACCACCTCGTCGCCTGGGCCGATCTCGCATGCAAGTAGTGCGAGCTGGATCGCCGCCGTACCGTTCGCCACCCCGATCGCATGTTTCACGCCGGAAAAGCTTGCGAATGCCGACTCGAACTCCTCGACCCTCGGCCCCATGCTCCACCAGCCGGACGCGATAACGCTCCGGGCCGCCTCCAACAACTCGTCATCGACCTCGATGTGTGAGAGCGGGACACGTGGCTGGACGGTGCTCAAGGGTGACCCTCGCTTTATCGATCGACTATTCGCCGACGGCCGGTTTGCCGCTGTCCAGAAAGTCATTTCCGGAGTCCAGCATGCCGTTGATCCGGGCCCAGCGACTCGCCTGTGTCCGGTTGGAAACATTCAGCTTTCGATAGACGTTCGAGAGGTGGAACTTGATCGTCTGCTCAGTTACCCAAAGGCTCCTCGCCAGCTCGGCGTTCGACAACCCCTCGGAGACGAGCATCAAGATCTCCCACTCGCGTCGGGTCAACGTGTTGGCGGCGACTTTCGCAGCTGACCGGTCGGAGAGCCGAGTCGGTTGGATTGGAGCAAGGAAAATCGAATGCTCAAAGGCTTGCCTGACCGCCAGCGCAAGGTCATCAGTTTGCGCGCTTTTCACCATGTATGCGGCCGCGCCTGCACCGATCACCTCGCTGACGACACGCGGGTCGGCTCGATGACCCAGAACGATGATCTTAAGGCCGGCGCGCTTCCTCAGTGCGGATTCCAGCCACCGTATTCGGACGTGGTCGCCGATGACCTCGACATCGGCGATCAGCAGGTCGGGACTGTGTTCATCGAGCAACGCCAGAGCGCGTTGTGGGGATGTCGTCTTCCCCACAACTGAGACCCCGATTCCCGCTAGCACCGTCTCTACGGCATCCAGCCACAACGGGTAGCCGTCGAGCAAAACGGCAGTCCGTGCCTTTGGCGGTGCGTCACTCTCATGCAGCATGTCTGCTCGAAGGCCGTTAGTCCTGTGGCCCGCCGCCTCGCTCTCGCGCTCGGCGTCAGAGCGCATACCCGTCCCATCACGGGTCGTGCGACTCATCACGTTCCCCCCCACGTTTGAAGCCCACCGATCGACAGGTACGCTACTCCTGTCTAGGTGATTTGTCAACGGAGAGGGATACTTGCCAGCAGCGGTAGTTCGCTATTGGTGGCTGGCCAGCTCGTACACGCAGTTGAGGCAAACGCATCTTGGCATGCTCTGGTCCGGTGGAGTGGGTGTGTCGCCCGCATCTCGGGAGGGAGTGCGGGAGTGTCTCGTCGTCTGGGCCTGCAAAGGCGGATGACCACGCGACCCGAACGCCGCACCGAGCGACCAGCTAGAACGGCACCGGGTGGGCTGTCCGTGCCTGGCCGAGGAGCGGCAGACGGAGTGTTCCTTCGATGCCGGCGAGCGCGCTGTAATGATTCATGAATGACGGGTCCGTTGCGGGCGAGATGGTGTTCCCTGCAAGGACGGCGTAGACGCGACCGCCTCCGTTGGAGGTGTCGTCTGAACCAGTGTCATAGACAATGAAGACCTCCGCTCCCGTCGGCGATCCATGGGGGTACGTGGCGTGACAGCCAGCGGTCACCGGTTACGGCATCGCAGTCGTGACCGTCGTGGCACATGTTCGGGGTGACCCAAAGGAATCGCGGGAGCGTGGTGGGTTCAGTCGCCGTCACGTTCTTGCAAAGCTTCGTGTGTGCCACATCGCTAAAGAGCAGGGGGGCGACGTGACGGATGGCGTAGTTGGTGGCGGTGGATTGAAGAGAGCACTGACGTGGGGTGCCTGGGTAGTCCTCAGCCCAGGCCTTCCATGTGATCCCGGCGGCCGACATCTGGTGAAACACGCTTTCTGATGTGATCAGAGGGAGTGGGTCGTCGTTTCCAGTTTGGCCGAATGTGCTTCCTCCGGCGAATGCGAGATAGTTCGGCTTCGACGGGTAGGTGACTCCATAGAAATTGGTGAACAGTCGTGCGCGAGCTGCGAGCTGGGTCTCGAAAGGACAGCACGGATCGCCCTCGACCGACGAGTAATTCCGGTTCTCCATGAACACCACAACGATCGGAGCGCTGCCTGGCCGGGTGGTGGAGATCGTCGAGCCCGTCGGAGCGGACAAGGTGGTCGTTGACTTGGGGGCAGTGGTCGACGTCGAGCCGGCCGTCGAGCCACCGCCGCAACCCGTCGCCACCATCACGGTAGTGGCCGTGAGCACACTACCTCGCAATATGAACCTCATGGAGCCAACACTGTCATACAGACATGAACGATCCCTTAGACCTGGCGAACTCGGCTCATTGACGGCAGATCTGGCCAGCGCCGATCTCACGTTCACGAGCGGCAGCGCTTGGGTCACCGGCGCTGCCCGCGGCATGGTTGCATCCCACTCGCGGCGTCTCGCCGAGCTCGGGCCGCGGTTGGCTGCCTCGACGTGAGCGTCGCCGGACTGGAGCAGGTCGTGGCGAGCATCCGGTAAGCCGGTGGAGGTGCCGAGGCTGTCGTCGTGGACGTGTCCGACTGGGATGCCGTGGCGTGGCGCCGCGCTGTTCGTGTCCGATCACCTGATCCAGCGGCTGATCCGCCCCGAGGAGATCACTGATGCCGTGATCTGGCTGGCGACGTCCTGCTGGCCCGCACGTTCAACTCGTAACGCGCCGCGCCCCCACAAAGTGCTCCGCATACCACCCGCTGAGCGTCCCAAACTGCACCACCGTGCCCGTGTGCGGGGCGTGGATGAACCGTCCGCCGCCGACGTACATGCCGACGTGGCCGACGTGGTCGAAGAACAGCAGGTCGCCGGGCTCCAGCTCGTCGCGTGAGACCGGCTCGCCGATGCGGTACTGCTCGTAGGTGGTGCGGGGGATGGAGATGCCGATCGCGTTGTAGGCGAACTGCACCAGTCCCGAGCAGTCGAATCCCGTGGGGCTCTCGCCTCCCCACACGTAGCGCACGCCCAGGTAGCGCTCGGCCACGTGCACCGCTCGCTCGGCTCGGGTGACTCCGCCGTGGTGGTGCTTGGGGTGGTGGATGTGTTGGTGGTGGTGGCTGTGTCCGCGCGGCAGGTCGGCTGCCGGGACGTGCCAGCTCCCCACCCGGTGCAGGGTCGCGCGGGTGTGGGCGCCCGCCTGGCCGTCCACGACCAGGCCGTGGCTTGCCTGGAAGGCCTCGACCGCCGCTCGCGTGATCGGGCCGAAGTCGCCGTCGGCGGGGATGCCGAGCCGCTTCTGGAGATCGACCACCATCGGGCCGCGGGATCCGTACTGGACCACCTGCTCGCCCGGGCGTGCCGCGATCCTCGGCGGCGATCGCGGCGCGGGTCTTGGGCCCCACCTGGCCGTCGACCAGCAGCCCATGCTCATGCTGGAATCGCTTGACCGCCGTCAGCGTGCCGCGGCCGAACATCCCATCCACGTGGACTCCCAGCAGGCGCTGCAGCCGGGCCACATCGGGCCCGGTCGTGTTCACCTTCAGGATCCTGTGGTCGAGTGTCCGAGCCGCGGCTCGCCGATGGCTGCCAGAGGCCTTGGCGGCGCCGGCGAACGCTGTTCCTGCCGTGCCCGACGCAGTCACGATCATCGCCAGGGGCACGCCGATGCGGCGTATCCGCTGGCGGCGAGCGCGAGCTGCTCGCCGACGGCGCGAACGGTCTTCCGAGTACTGAAACAACTCGGTCGAGCCCATGTCACGTACGTAGCCCACGCCTTCCTCCGACGATTGACGACCAACTGGCACAGGCCAGGCTACGCCCCGTTCGTGATCGAACTTTGGGCGGCGGGTTAGCGAACTGTGTTGGTGTCGTCCGCGGCCGCGATTAGGCTCGCCCGGATGCAAACCCCCTCCAAACCGCAGAATTCCCCGGTGTGCGCGTACCCTGGCGCGACCACCGACGAGCCGTGTCCGCGCTGTGGCGCTTACATGATCTGGACGAAAGCCTCCTGGCATTGCCTCTCGTGCCGGTACAAGCAGGGTGCTGTTGCTGAGTCGGGCTTGGCTGCGCATTGAGTCCGTAGGCCGTTTTCGGGGGCGTATTCGGGAGTGCTCGAGGCATGATCCCGTGCAGCTGCGGGTCTCGCCGACGCCCCACACCGCCGACGCGGTGACGGCGCTGCGAGCCGCTCGGGAGACGATTCCGCTGCCTGGATCGATATGCGCAGCGCTGGACGCCGGCGACCCTGACGGGCTGCTCGACCAAGGCGCCTACGCCGAGGCGCTGTTCGCGCTGGACGTGGCCGCGCGGGTGTTCGGCCGCGACTCGGCGATCGACATCGGGGCACATCAGCCCGATGCCGCTTTGGTGCTCGATATCGCCGTCTATCACCTGACCGGAGCGCCGTCCGACCTGGAAGCCGCGCTGACCGCCTTTCGGCGAGCCGCCGGGCCGCTGCTCGAGCCCACCCGTCGCTGACGGTTCCCGTTTGCATAAACATGCATAGAGCCAGTATTCTCATGCAGACGTGGCCCTCTCTGTCTCCGCACCGACCGTTCTCGACGCCGGCATCGCCGGTGCCTCCGGCTATGCCGGCAGCGAACTCGCCCGCCTGATCTCCGCACACCCGGCCCTGCGGGTGACCGCCACCGGCCGCGAAGCCTCGGCGCTCGAGGGCTGCGACATCGCGCTGTTGGCGCTTCCGCACGGGGCTTCGGGCGCCGTCGCGCAGCAGCTCGCCGACAGCGGCACGCTGGTCGTCGACCTCTCCCGCGACCTGCGCGAGCAGTGGTGCTACGGGCTCACCGAGCTGCACCGCGACGCGATCGCCCAGGCCACCGCCGTCGCCAACCCCGGCTGCTACGCCACCGCGGCCATCCTGGCGCTGGCACCCCTGGTCAGGCCGGGGTGATCGATCCGCACGTCGTCGTCGACGGCAAGTCGGGAGTGTCCGGCGCCGGCCGCACCCCCACCGAGGCCACCGCCTTCTGTCAGGCCGCCGAGGGCATCGCGCCGTACGCACCGGTCGGCCACGCCCACCAGGCAGAGATCGAGATGGAGCTCTCGCCGGCTCGCCGGCAGCCCGATCACCGCGACCTTCACTCCCCACCTGGCGCCGTTCACGCGCGGCCTGCTGGTGACCGCCTACGCCCGCCTGACCCAGTCCGTTCGAGCAGGGCGACGCCGACCAGCTGTACGCCCAGAGCTACGCCGAGGAGCGGTTCGTCGAGGTCGTCTCGACTCCCCGCACCCAGGCGCTGCGCGGATCCAACCTGTGCCACGTGGGCGTGTGGGTGGACGCCGACCGCGGAGCGGTGGTGGCCGCCGCGGCGATCGACAACCTGGTCAAGGGCGCCGCCGGCCAGGCGATCCAAAACGCCAACCTGATGCTGGGCCTGCCCGAGCACCTCGGCCTGCCGGAGGTGACCCTGTGGCCGTAGGCGTCTGTCATCCCCGCGGCTACCAGGCCGGCATCGCCGCCTGCGGCATGAAGGCCGACGGCGCCGCCGACCTGGCGCTGGTGATCTCGGAGTCAGCCCGCGTCGGCCGCCGGCGTGTTCACCCTCAACTCGGTGGTCGCGGCGCCGGTGATCGTCAGCCGCACCCAGATCCGCTCCGGCAGCGCCCGGGCGATCGTGACCAACTCGGGCCTGGCCAACGCCTGCACCGGCGAGGGCGGCCTGGCCGACGCCTGGGAGATGGTCGACACCGCCGCCATGGCGCTCGAGGTCCCGCGCGAGCAGGTGCTGGTCGCCTCCACCGGCGTGATCGGCCCGCGGCTGCCGATGCCGTCGGTCACCGCCGCGATCGGCCGCGCCGCAACCGCGCTCAGCGACGATGCCGGCGACGCCGCCGCCAATGCGATCCGCACCACCGACGCCTTCGCCAAGCTGTCGGAGACCGCGGTCACGATCGGCGGAGCCGAGGCGCGCGTGGGCGGCATGGCCAAGGGCGCGGGCATGATCCGGCCCGACATGGCCACCACGCTGGCCCAGGTCACCACCGACGCCGAGGTCAGTCCCGGCGGTGCTGCAGCAGGTGCTGGCAGACGCCATGGCCGACTCGTTCAACGCCATCTCGGTGGACGGCTGCACGTCCACCAACGACTGCGTCTTTCTGCTCGCCAACGGCGCTTCGGGCGCGACCGTCGAGACGGCGGCAGAGATCGCCGCGCTGACCGAGGCGGTCGCGGCCGTGTCGCTCGACCTGGCCAAGCAGGTGGTGCGCGACGGCGAGGGCGCCACCCGCGTCTGCACCTACGCCGTCTCGGGCGCGCTGGACGACAGCCAGGCCGACACCGCCGCCCGCGCGGTCGCCGAAAACGTGCTGGTGAAGTGCGCGCTGCACGGCGCCGACCCCAACTGGGGCCGGATGCTGGCGGCGCTCGGCGCGTCGCGGCATCGAGCTCGACCCCGGTCGCATCGAGGTGGCCGTCGGCGGCGTCGGCATCGTCTCCGGCGGTGATCGGCGTGGCCCGCTCCGAGGTCGCCGCCCGCGAGGCCTTCTCGCAGGCCGACGTCGCGGTTGCGATCGATCTCGGCCTGGGATCGGGCAACGCCCACGTGATCGCCTCGGATCTCTCGCCCGGCTACGTGCACTTCAACGCGGGGGTGACCTCGTGACCACGGTGCTCAAGATCGGCGGCGCTGCGGCGTCACCGGTGCCCTACGTGAAGAGCCTGCGGGCGTCCGGCGACGACGTCGTGATCGTGCACGGCGGCGGGCCGCAGATCTCGGCCGCCTGCCGCGAGCGCGGGCTGGAGCCCGAGTTCATCGACGGCCGCAGGGTCACCACCGAAGCGGTGCTCGAGGTCGTTCGTGAGGTGCTCGAACTGGAGAATTCAAACCTTGTCGCACTCTTGCGGCAGGCGGGGGTTGAGGCGGCCGGCGTAGTCGGTGCGCTGGCCGCCACCCCTGTAATCGATACCCGGCTGGGATTGGTCGGCACCGTCAAGAGCGTCGACACAGACGCGCATCGCCGGGCTGCTCGCAGCGCGGCTCCGTGCCGGTCGTCAACCCGTTCGCGGAGCTCAACGTCAACGCCGACACCGCCGCGGCCGCGGTGGCGGTGGCGCTCGGCGCCGAGGAGCTCACCTTCCTGTCCGACGTGCCCGGCGTGCTCGACCGGCGCGGCGAGGTGATCGGCCAGATCTCGACCGCCGAGATCGCCGGGCTGGTGGACGGCGGCACCATCGCCGGAGGCATGGTGCCCAAGCTGGCCGCCGGCAGCAGCGCCATCGCCGGCGGCGTGTGGCGCGTGCGCATCGGCGCAGAAACGCTGGTGACGGCATGAACGATCGCCAGGCCGAGATCGCACAGCTGCTCGACGAGAACGAGGTGTCGACCCAGCTTCAGCTCAGCCGGCTTCTGGCCCAGCGCGGCCACGAGGTCACCCAGGCCACCGTGTCCCGCGACCTCGACCGGCTCGGCGCGATGCGGGTGCGCCGCCGCGGCCGGCTGGTGTACGCGCTGCCCGAGGACGGGCCGAACGCGTCGGATCCGCTCGCCTCGGTGGTGATCGCGATGGGACTGGTGCGCGCGATGGAGGCGTCTGGCAATCTGTTGGTGCTGCGCACCGGCCCCGCCAACGCCCACCCGGTGGCGCTCGCATTCGACATCGCTGATTTTCCCGAGATCATCGGCTGCATCGCCGGTGACGACACCCTGGCGCTGGTCGCCCGGGAGCCCCACACCGGGCACGACTTGATCGACCTCATCACGACCCTGAAGGAGCAGCATTCATGAGTACTGACCGGATCGTCCTTGCCTACTCTGGCGGCCTCGATACGTCCGTCGCCCTGCGCTGGCTGGCCGACGAGTACGGCGCCGAGGTGATTGCGCTGCTCGTCGACGTCGGTCAGGGCATCGATCGAGAGCTGGTCGAGCGGCGGGCGATCCAGGCCGGCGCCAGCGAGGTCGTGATCGTGGATGCGCGCGAAGAGTTTGCCCGCGACATGGTGCTGCCGGTGCTGCAGGCAGGCGCCCTGTACGAGGGCCGGTACCCGCTCGTCTCGGCGCTCTCGCGCCCGCTGATCGCCCAGTACATGGTGTCGATCGCCCGCGAGTACGACGCCGGGGCGGTCGCCCACGGCTGCACCGGCAAGGGCAACGACCAGGTGCGGTTCGAGACCGCGGTGGCGGCGCTCGCCCCCGACCTGGCAGTGCTGGCGCCGGTGCGCGACTGGGGCATGACCCGCGAGCAGGAGATCTCCTACGCCGAGCAGCACGGCATCGAGGTCACGGTCAAGTCGGGTGCCGCCTACTCCATCGACCACAACCTGTGGGGCCGGTCGATCGAGGCCGGGCCGCTCGAGGATCCCTGGATCGCGCCGACCGAGGACGCCTACGCGCTGACGATGGCGCCCGAGCGCGGGCTGCCCGCGCCGCAGGAGGTCACGATCGCGTTCGAGGACGGCGTGCCGGTCTCGATCGACGGCGAGGCCATCGACCTGGTGTCGCTGATCGGGCGGGCGGGCGCGCTCGCCGGCGCCCACGGCGTCGGCCGCATCGACATGATCGAAAACCGGCTGGTGGGCATCAAGAGCCGCGAGATCTACGAGGTGCCGGCCGCGGCGCTGCTCCTGACCGCCTACGCCGGCGTGGAGGAGCTGGTGGTCGAGCGCGATCTCGCCCACACCAAGGCGCCGCTGGCGCTGCGCTACGCGGAGCTGGTCTACAACGGCCTGTGGTTTTCGCCGCTTCGCCAGGCGCTCCAGGCATTCATGGATGAGGCCGCCTCGGCGGTCACCGGTGAGGCCCGCGTGCGGCTCTTCCGCGGCTCCTGCGCGGTCGTGGGACGGCGCGCGCCGCGGTCGCTGTACGACCACGCGCTGGCCACCTACGAGCAGGGCGACGCCTATCAGCACGGCGCGGCTGCCGGGTTCATTCACGTCTGGTCGCTCGGCACCAAGACGTGGGCGGCGGCCACCGCAGAGGCTGACGTGGCCTCCAACGTCGAGGCATGACCGATCCGCTGTGGTCGGGCCGACTTCAGGGTGGGCTCGACCCGGTGATCCTGGCGTTCTCGGCCTCGCTCGAGGTCGATCGCCGGCTGCTGCCGCATGACCTGCGGGCAAGCGCGGTGCACGTGCGCATGCTCGCCCGGCAGGGCCTGATCGACGAGGCGCTGGCCGGCCCAGATCGTGGATGCCCTGGCGGCGGTCGAGGTCGAGCCGGACGCCTCGGACGAGGACGTGCACTCGGCCATCGAGCGGCTGCTGGGCGACCTCGGCCCGGCCGTGCACGCCGGCCGCAGCCGCAACGATCAGGTGCAGACGGCGATGCGGCTGTGGGTGATGGAGGCCTCCGACCTCGCGGTCGCGGCGGTGCGGGAGCTTGGCCTGACGCTGGTCGAGCGGGCGCGCAGCGACGGCGGCGCGGTGGTGCCCGGATATACGCACGGCCAGCGCGCCCAGCCGGTGTGGCTGGGACAGCACCTGGCCGCCCACGGCTGGGCGCTCACCCGCGACCTGCGGCGGCTGGCCCAGGTGCGGGCCGCGGCCGACTGCTGCCCGCTGGGCGCGGGGGCGCTGGCGGGATCGAGCCTGCCGCTCGACCCCGACTGGGTGGCGCAGGAGCTGGGCTTCTCCAGCCGCTTCGAAAATCCGCTGGACGCCGTCTCCGACCGCGACTACGTGTCGGGCCTGGTGTACGCCGCGGCGCTGTGCATGGTGCACCTGTCGCGGCTGTCCGAGGAGCTGGTGCTGTGGACGTCGGCTGAGTACGGCTTTGCCGAGCTGGACGACTCGGCTGCCACCGGCTCCTCGATGATGCCGCAGAAGAAGAATCCCGACGCGGCCGAGCTGACCCGCGGCAAGGCCGGCACCGCGGTCGGGCGGCTGGCCGGGCTGCTGGCGATGCTGAAGGGCCTGCCGCTTGCCTATAACCGCGACCTGCAGGAGGACAAGCGGGCGGCGTTCGATCAGGTCGACGACCTGATGGGCGCGCTCGGCTCGCTGACCGTGTGCATGCGCGGGATCCGCTTCAACACCGAGCGGATGGCGGCGGCGGCCGGCGACGGCCTGACGGTCGCAACCGACGTGGCCGAGCAGCTGGTGCGCGAAGGCGTGCCCTTTCGCGAGGCCCATCACCAGGTGGCATCGCGGGTCTCGGCCGGCGAGCGCTTCAGCGAGCCGACCGCCGAGCAGGCCGCAGGGGCGCGTCAATCGCCCGCAGGCCCTGGCCGATCAGCTGGACAGGCTGGCCGCGGCACTGCGGTGGCGCGTGAATAACGGTGCCACTGGCACCGTTATTCACCAGGACCACCCGTTTGAGGGGCTTGTCCGCATCGCCACAATGCATAGTGTCTGTAGTCCGCTCGGTGGTTTGCGCCGAGCGGAAGAGTTTGCACGTTGGGGTCTGCTGTCACGACACGGGAGGGTCGATGCAGCGCCGTCGGGGGTATCGGGTCGCGATCGGCATCGCGCTGGTCGTGGGTGTGGTCGCACTGTCGGCCGGGCGGGCGACGTGGTCGGTTGCCGCCGGCGATCCCGTGATCGCCGCGGCCGGCGACATCGCCTGTGATCCCACCGACTCCGACTTCCACGGCGGCACCGGTACCAGCAGCTCCTGCCAGCAGCTGGCGACCAGTGACCTGATCAACTCCGACTCGTCGATCTCGGCGGTGCTGGCGCTCGGCGACAACCAGTACGGGTGCGGCGGGTTGACGGCGTACCAGAAGTCGTTCGCGCTCAGCTGGGGCCGGTTCCTGTCGAAGATCCATCCCACGCCCGGAAACCACGAGTACCAAAAGAGCGGCGGCAGCAACTGCGACACCAGCGGCCACGCCAAGGGCTACTTCAGCTACTTCGGAGCGAGCGCGACCGGGGACTCCCACGGCGACTATGCCTGGGATACCGGGACGTGGCACATGATCGAGCTGAACGGCAACTGCGGCAAGGCCGGCGGGTGCGGGTCGGGGTCAGCGCAGGAGACGTTCCTGGAGGACAACCTCGGCTCGTCGACATGCACGCTGGCCTACTGGCACCAGCCCTACTACAGCGGCACATCGTCGCCGTCCTCGTCCTACAAGACCTTCTGGCAGACGCTGTACGACGCCGGGGCCGACATCGTCCTGAACGGCCACCAGCACTCCTACGCGCGGTTCGCCCCCCAAAACGCGTCGGGCGCGGTGGATTCCGCCAAGGGCGTGCGGGAGTTCATCGTCGGCACCGGCGGCGACGATCTGTTCTCGCTGCCGGGCACCAAGAACGTCGAGTTCACCACCAAGAAGTTCGGGGTGCTCAAGCTCACGCTGCACGCCACCAGCTACGACTGGAAGTTCGTCGCCAAGGGCGGCTCCACCGCCGACTCCGGCACCGCCTCCTGCCACTGACGGCGGGTGGTGAATAACGGTGCCTGGCACCGTTATTCACGTTCAACGTTACGTCATTCATGAGTGTTTCATGAGTGTTTTGGTTATCCAGTTTGACATCTTCCGCTCAAGCTGTTCTACTGCGTGCGTGCTCCGAGTTTCCTCTCGCGGTCGTGCGCTCGTCGCGGCCTTGGTATCTCTTGCCGTGGTTGGCGTGGTGGGGGGATCCGGGGCAACCGTGCTCGCAGCCACGAATCTGATATCCAACGGTACCTTTGAGGGGTCGGGCTCGGGATCGCTCAGCGGCTGGGGCGGGAGCAGCGGCACGCTGAGCGTGGTCGCGGGCAATGGGGGTGGGCACGCCGCCAAGTTGACGGCTTCTTCGGGTGCCGGCACCACATACGCGTATACGACCTCGAAGCCGGTGACCAACGCCGCTGCGGGCGCCTCCTACCACCTGGATGGCCAGGTTCAGAGCGGCCTCGTCGGCCAGAGCGTGTGCTTGGTGCTGAAGGAGCTGACCGCCGGCACGCAGACGTCAGTCGGAAGCGCGCAGAGCTGTGTCACACCGACATCTGCGTGGCAGCCGTTCCCGTCGGTCAACTACACGGTCAAGACCGCAGGTAACTCACTCACAGTAAACGTGCTGGAAAAGTCGGCTGTGTCGGGTGCCAACTACAGCTTCGACAATATCGTTCTTGCGACCGGCCTCTCCCAGCCGGATACGACGGCGCCGACCGTGCCCGCGGGGGTGACGGCGAATGCGATCAGTTCGAGTTCGGTGACGGTGAGTTGGACAGCGTCGACTGATGCTGTGGGGGTGGCCGGCTATGACATCTACCGCAACGGGTCGTTGGCAAAGACGGTCACCGGTGCGACCACGTCGTGGACGGACACCGGCCTGCAGCCGAGCACCGCCTACACCTACACCGTCGATGCGTTTGACGCTGTGCCCAACACCTCCGTCCGGTCGGCCCCCGCAACGACGACGACACTTGCTCCCGCCACGGATACGACGGCGCCGACCGTGCCCGGGGGGTGACGGCGACTGCGATCAGTTCGAGTTCGGTGACGGTGAGTTGGACAGCGTCGACTGATGCTGTGGGGGTGGCCGGCTATGACATCTACCGCAACGGGTCGTTGGCAAAGACGGTCACCGGTGCGACCACGTCGTGGACGGACACCGGCCTGCAGCCGAGCACCGCGTACACCTACACCGTCGATGCGTTTGACGCCGTGCCCAACACCTCAGCCCAGTCGACGGCTGCGACGGCCACCACGCAGGGGGGCACCGGCTCAGCCGGCCCGTGCGGCGGCCTGCAAAGGCCTTCGGGCGGCCCCACGTACACGCACATCGTTGTGATCATGGATGAAAACACGTCGTACTCGGCCTGGCACGGCGCCGCCAACGCTCCGTACACCAACCAGGTGGCGGCGCAGTGCGCCCTGGCAAGCAGCTTCCGGGGGGTCACCCATCCCTCGCAGCCAAACTATGTCGCCGCGGCGACGGGCATCCAGCCGACGTTCAACGTCAAGGTGGCCGACGACAACGTGTATCACCAGCTCGGGGCTGCCGGCAAGAGCTGGGCGGTACTGGAAGAGAGCATGCCGTCCAACTGCAAGTCGGGCAGCTCAGGGCTGTACAAAGCGGGTCACAACCCGGCCATCTATCTGACAAACCTGGGTTCGGCCGGCGACGGTTCGTGCTCCAAGAACAACACCGGCTTTACGCTCTCGAACTTCACGACCTCGATGCTCGCAAACTACACGTTCATCGCGCCCAACATCTGCAACGACATGCACTGGGCCAGCGCGTGTACGGGATCCAGCTCGAGCGCGGTACCCAATGGGGATACCTGGCTCTCCCAGCTGCTGCCGAAGATCTTCGCAAGCGCGGACTACCAGGCCGGCAACACCCTGGTGCTGGTGACCTTTGACGAAGGCGTCGAGGCGGCCGCACCCCAGGGCATCACCTGCATCACCCAGCCCAACCCGGACACCGTCGGCTGCCACATCCCCACGATCGCCATGAGCGAATACATCACGCCGGGCACGGTCGACCCGTCCTCGTACTCGCTCTACTCAATCCTTGCCTCCGTCGAGAAGAACTTCGGACTCCCGCTGCTCGGCAACGCCCAGACCCAAAATCCGCTCGGCCCAGGCATGGGCCTCTGACCACCGCCGACCCTGGGGAGAGTCACGCGGTCACGAGCTGGGCGAAGCGCTCGGCGGAGACGTTGCCGCCGGAGATGATCACGCCCACTCGTTGACCGGCCAGGTCGAGCCGGCCGCTCAGAAGCGCCGCCACGCCGACCGCGCCCGACGGCTCGACCACCAGCTTCAGGCGCTCGAACAGGAAGACCATGGCCGCGACGATCTCGGCGTCGGACACCAGCTCGATCGAGTCCACCAGCCGGCTGATGATGTCGAACGTGAGCTCGCCGGGCCGGGTCGTCTGCAGGCCGTCGGCGATCGTGTCGGGCAGCCCGCCGTCGATGATGCGCCCGGCGGCCAGGGATCGGCGGGTGTCGTCGCCCGCCTGCGGCTCGACCCCGATCGATCGCGGATATCCGGCAGCAGGCCCTTGGCGGCGGTGGCGCAGCCCGCCATCAGCCCGCCGCCGCCCACCGGCACCACCAGGCAGTCGAGCGGCCCATCCGACTCGATCAGCTCCAGCGCCGCCGTACCCTGGCCGGCCATCACCGCCGGATGGTCGAACGGCGGGATCACGGTCAGCCCGCGGCTCTCGCTCAGCTCCCGTGCGATCGCCTCGCGGTCGTCCCGGGCGCGATCGATCTCGACCACCTCGGCCCCGTACCCGCGGGTGGCCGCGAGCTTGGACGCGGGAGCGTCGGAGGGCATCACGATCGTCGCCGGCGTCTCCAACAGCCGCCCGGCCAGCGCCACCGCCTGGGCGTGATTGCCGGACGAGAAGGCCACCACCCCGGCCGTGCGTGCGTGAGGTTCGAGCGCCGCCAGGGCGGTGTACGCGCCGCGGAACTTGAAGGCACCGACCCGCTGGAGGTTCTCGGCCTTGAGCACGACGCTCGCCCCGGTGTGGTCGTCCAGCGTCCGCGATGACAGCACCGGCGTGCGATGTGCCACGCCGTCCAGCCGTTCCGCCGCCCGGCGCACCTGATCCAGGTCGATCGGGTGGGTGAACGCGCTCACAGCGGAACCTGCTCCCGCTCCCGGCGGCGGAACCGCGTGATCGTGCGGTAGCCCGCGGCGGCGGCCAGCGCCCGCGCGCGATCGAAGTGGGCTCCCACCCCCGCGGGGGCGTGCGCGTCGGATCCCAGCGTGATCGGCACCTGCCGCTCGGCGAACCGCTCCAGCAGCATCGGTGACGGGTAGATCTCGCCGATCGGCTTTCTCAGGCCTGCGGTCGAGATCTCGATGCAGACCTCGCCGTCGTAGGCGGCATCGGCCATCGCGCGGTAGAGCTCGCAGCGGCTCGGGGTCGGGCCGGTAGCCGAAGACCTTGGCCAGGTCGGGATGGGCCATCGAGTCATACAGGCCACTGCTGGCCGCCTCGCAGAACCCGTCCACGTACATTCGCCACACGTCATCCGGCTCGGCGTCGTCCCAGGCCGAGTTGGCGGCGTGGTCGATCTCGCGGTGGCCCAGCCAGTGGTAGGAGCCGATCAGATAGTCCCAATCGTGCGCCGCCGCCAGCTGGGCGATCTCGGCAGCGCGATCGGCCACCCAGTCGAGCTCGAGGCCCAACAGCACCGGCAGCCCCGCCTCGCCGCGCTCCCGCGACCGCGGCGACGTAGCGCTCGAGATCCTCGGTGGCCTCGCCCCGCCAGGCGTCGCAGTCGATCCACTCGCGCGCGACCGTGAATCGGTACACGTGGTCGCTGAATCCGATCTCGGCCACGCCCGCCGCGGCGGCCGCAGCCACGTACGACTCGATGTGCTCGCGGGTGAACACCGCGTCGGTGTACGGCTGCTCGTCGCCCACCAGATGCATGTGGTAATCGAGCAGCATCGACGGCTACTGCTCGCGGCGGCGGCGCAGCTCCTCCAGCGGCGCCAGCGGATCGATCCCATCGCGGGCCAGCAGCAGCATCGAGTGAAACCACAGGTCGGCGACCTCGCTCACCAGATGCTCGGATCCCGGCTCGGCCAGCAGCACCTCGACCGCCTCCTCGCCGACCTTGCGCTGCGGTGCTTCGCGATCGCCGGTGAGCATCCCGGCGACATACGAGCCGTCGGGCGAGGACTGCCGCCGCTCCTCGAACACGCTCGGCCAGCTCGGCCAGCACGCTCAGCCGGGCGTCGAACCGGCGCGGGCCAAAGCAGGTCTCCGCTCCGGTGTGGCAGGCCGGGCCGGCCGGATGCACCCGCATCAGGATGGTGTCGCCGTCGCAGTCGGAGGTCATCGACTCCACCGCCATCGTGTTCCCCGAGGTGCCACCCTTCAGCCACAGACGCGTCGCGCGAGCGGGAGTGGAAGTGGGCCAGGCCGGTGCGCACCGTCGCCTCCAGCGCGGCCTGATCGGCCCAGGCAACCATCAGGACATCGCCGCTGCGGGCATCCTGCACGACACACGTGGCCAGCTCCAACCCCTCCTTCAGGCGCGGTATCGAGAGCTCGCTCACAGCCGCACCGGCAGCCCCGCGGCCGCCGCCTCCCGCTTGACCTCGTCGATCGAGTGAGTGCGCTCGTGAAAGATCGACGCGGCCAGGGCGGCCTGCGCCCCGGCCTGCAGCGCCTCGACCATGTCGCTCGGCCCGCCGGCGCCGCCGGAGGCCACCACCGGCAACGCCACCGCGTCGCACACCTGCTCGATCAGCTCCAAGTCGTATCCGGCCTTGGTGCCGTCGGCGTCGATCGAGGTCATCAGCAGCTCGCCGGCGCCCCGCTCGGCGACCTCGCGCGACCACCCGATCACCTCGTGCTCGGTGCGGCGATGCCCGGCCGAGGCGTAGGCGTACCAGCTGCCGTTCTCGCGCTGCGCATCGATCGCGATCACCACGCACTGGCGGCCGAACCGCTCGGCCAGCTCGCTCACCAGCTCCGGCCGATCAAGCGCGGCGGTGTTGGTGGCGACCTTGTCGGCGCCCGCCAGCAGCAGGTCGCGGGCGCGATCGACCGAGGTCACGCCGCCTCCCACGCACAGGGGAACGTCGACCGTCTGGGCCGCGCGGTGCACGGCATCCAGCAGCTCGTCCCAGCTCTCGTCCACCGCGGAGATGTTGAGCCACACGATCTCATCGGCGCCGGCTTCGGCGTAGCGGCGGGCGGTCTCGACCGGGTCGCCCTGGTCGCGCAGGGACTCGAACTTGACGCCCTTGACCAGCCTGCCGCCGCGCACGTCCAGGCACGGAATCACCCGTCTACGCAGCATCCTGGCTCCATTCCAGCCAGCGCTCCAGAATCGCCCGGCCGCCGGCCCCGCTCTTCTCGGGGTGAAACTGGGCGCCCGCGATCCGGCGGTCGGCGACGACGCAGGCAAACCTGCGGCCGTCCAGGTCGGTCTCGGCCACCACCGCCGAGCGCTCGCCGGGATCGACCACGTAGGAGTGGGCGAAGTAACAGACCGACGGCAGCGCCGTGGCCAGCGGGTGATCGGTGACCGGGTCGACGTCGTTCCAGCCCATGTGCGGCAGCCGCTCCGACCACTCGATCGGCACCGTCTCGCCACGCATCAATCCGAGACATTCGGCGTCGCCCTCGCGGCTTCGATCGAACAGCAGCTGCATCCCCAGGCAGATCCCCAGGAGCGCCGCGCCGCGGTCGACCGCCTCGCGGATCGCGTCCACCAGCCCGCGCCGGCGAAGCTCGGCCATCGCCGGGGCGGCGGCGCCCACGCCGGGCAGCACCAGCCGCGACGATCCGGCGATCGCGTCGGGCCGGTCGCTCACCTGGGGAGCGCTGCCCAGCCGCTCCAAGCCCGCGGTGATGCTCGCGAGGTTGCCGGCGCCGTAGTCGATCACGGTGACCGGCGCGCTCACAACGCCCCCTTGGTGCTCGGCACCGACCGGCGCCGGTCGTCGGGTGCGCACGCCCAGCGCAGCGCCAGCGCGAGTGACTTGAACGCCGCCTCGCACAGGTGATGGTCGTCCTGGCCCGCGCCGCTGAGGTGGATGGCGATGCGGCTCTGGCGGGCCAGCGTGTCGAAGAAGTGGGGGACGAGCGTGGTGGGCAGCTCGCCCATCGCCGGCCCCACCAACCGCAGGTCGATGGTGGCCATGCCGCGTCCCGACAGGTCGACGGTGGCGTGGCACAGCGCCTCGTCCAGCGGTGCGCGGGCATCGCCGAAGCGGCGCACGCCGGCGCGATCGCCCAACGCCAGGTCGAGCGCCTGGCCGAGAGCGATGGCGACGTCCTCGACGGTGTGGTGGGGGTCGACCCACAGATCGCCCTGGCAGGTCAGCCGCGATGTCGATCAGCGAATGACACGAGAGCGCGGTCACCATGTGATCGAGAAACCCGATTCCGGTGGCGACTGCTGCCGTGCCGGTGCCGTCGATCGCCACCCGGCAGTCGATCTGGGTCTCGGACGTGCGCCGCTGCACGCGGGCGGCCCGCCCGGGCTCGCGTCGGAGCAGGCGCCGGCGCGGCCCCCAGCGCTTGCAGCAAGAGGTCGTTGGAGTCGGGAGTGGCGGGGCTGATCCGGATCGTGCGGGCGAGTTCGGGGTCGGACGAGGTGCGCACGATCAGCCCCTGGGCGATCAGCCGGTCGGCCAGCTCCTGGCCCGGCTCGTCGACATCCAGCAGCAGGAAGTTGGTGCACGAGGGCCGCACGCCGATGCCGGCCGCGGTCAGCGCAGCCGCCATCCGGTCGCGCTCGGCCACGGTGGCGGCAGCGGTTGCCCGCATCTCGTCGAGGTTCTCCAGCGCCATCTCGGCCAGCGCCGCCGACGTCGACGAGATCCCGGCCGGCAGCCGGATCGCGTCGATCTGGGCGGCCAGCGCCTCGGGCGCGAGGATGTAGCCGACCCGTGCCCCCGCCAGCGCAAAGGCCTTGGACATGCTGCGGATCACGACCGTGTCGTCGCGCTCGAGCACCAGCGGCGAGCGATCGACGCCGCCGAACTCGAGGTAGGCCTGATCGATCGCCAGCAGTCCGCCGAACTGGGCAAACTCGTCCTCGGCCGCCGTCCGCGCCGGTGGGATTGTGGGGACTGCACACGTACCGCAGCTTGGCGCCGTCGGGCTCGTCGGCGATGGTGCCGCCGGCCAGCCGCACCGCCATGTCGTACACCGAGTACCGCGGGCGGCGTGCGAAGGCGCGATCGCCCGGTCGCAGCGTCAGCTGGGCACACACGTACAGGGCCTCGTCGGCGCCCGAGGTGGGGATGATCAGGTGGGCCGGGTGTCCGGTGTACTCCGCCAGCAGCGCCCGCAACCTGCTGTAGGTGGCGTCCGGGTAGGACTGCACCAGCACCCGCGAAAGCCTCGCCTGGGCGCGGGCATACCAGGCCGGCGGCAGCGGCTGGGTGTTCATGTCGAACCGGTGCAGCGGGCGATCGGTGGGAAGGCCCTCCTGCCAGCGGTAGGGCTGGGCCTCTGCCAGATCGGGGCGGATCACGCTCATGGGATCAGGTTGTCGATGGGAAGCACCAGGATCGAGCGGGCCCCGGCCGCGCGCAGCGGGCCCAGCAGGTCGACCACCATGTCGCGCGGGACGACCGCGTGCACGGCGTGCATGCCGGCCGCGGCCAGCGGCAGCACCGTGGGCGAATCGAGGCCGGGCAGCAGCTCGATGATGCTCTCGAGCGAATCGTCGGGGGCGTTCAGCATCACGTAGCGGCGGCCGCGGGCCACCACCACGCTTTGGATCACCGTCGCCAGCTCGTCGGCGATCGCGCGCTGGCGCTCGTCCAGCCCGGGGCGGGCCAGCAGCACCGCCTCGGACTCGAGCACGATCGCGATCGGGCGAAGGCCGTTGGCCCGCAGCGTGTCGCCGGTCGACACCAGGTCGACGATGGCGTCGGCGGCGTCCAGCCGCGGTGCCAGCTCGACCGATCCGTGGATGGCGGTGATCTCGGCCTCGAGCCCTCGCTCGGCCAGGAACCGGCGGGTGGTCTCGGGGTGCGAGGTGGCGATCCGGCGGCCGGCGAGCTGCTCGACGGTGGTGATCGGGTCGCTGTCGCGCACCGCCACCTGCAGCGAGCAGCGGCCGAAGCCGAGGTCGGCCAGCACGTCCACCTGCGACTGCGATCTCGGCGATCTGGTTTCGGCCGGCGATCGCCATCTCGACGGCGCCGTCCTGCGTCCAGGCGGGGATGTCGTCCGAGCGCGCCAGCAGCACCTCGATGTCCCACTGGGAGCAGTGGGAGTGCAGCACGCGGCCGGTCATGTCGACCTCGACTCCGGCGCTGCGGGCGAGGTCGAGCGCGGGCTGGTGCATGCGGCCCTTGCTGGGCAGCGCCAGCCGAAACGGGCGGGGTGGACGGTGTCATCGCGACCTCCGCCGGGCCAGCCGGTCGAGCGCCAGCCGATAGCCGCCCTCGCCGTGGCGCAGCCAGTGCGCCACCCGCGTGATGGTGGCGGTCGAGCCGTGCACGGTCTCGGCCACCTTGGCGTAGGGCATGCCCTGATCGAGCAGGCGGGCCGCCTGCCATCGGTGGGCGATCACCTCGAGCTCGTGCAGCGAGCACACGTCGCGCAGAAACGCCGCCACCTCGGCCTGGGTGCGCAGCGTCAGGACCGCGTCGCAGAGATCGTCGACGGCCTCGGTGCGCCAGTCGTCGGCCGGGCTCGGCAGCAGGTTTCTGCACGGATGGTTTCATCACGCTATCATTTTAGCATGCTAAAACGTGATGCCGTGCTGATGCCGGCCATCGACCTGCTCGACGGGTCGGTCGTTCGGCTTCACCAGGGCAGCTACGACAAGGTCACGCACTTCGGCGACGACCCCCTGGCCGTGGCCCAGCGGTTCGCGGCCGACGGCGCCGAGTGGCTGCACGTGATCGACCTCACCGCCGCCCGCGACGGCGTGCGCACCGCCGTCCATCGCGCGCTGATCGAGCGGCTGGCGGGCATGCACGAGCTCAGCTCCAGCTCGGCGGCGGGATCCGCTCGGCCGCCGACGTGGAATGGGCGCTCGAGATCGGCGCCGGCCGGGTGCTGATCGGATCGCTGGCCGCCGCCGAGCCACGCCTGGTGGGCGAGCTCGCCGCCACCACCGGCCGAGTCGCGGTCGCCGCCGACTGCCGCGACGGCAGCATCCGCACCCACGGCTGGGAGCGCGACTCGGAGCAGGCCGCCGAGTCGTTCGTGGCCGGGCTGGCCGAGGCCGGCGTGTGCGACTTCCTGGTCACGGCGATCGGTCGCGACGGCACCGGGCTGGGGCCCGACGTCGAGCTTCTGGAGAAGCTTGCGGCCGCTGATTCCCGGCCTGCTGATCGCCGCCGGAGGGGTGGGATCGCCCGATCATGTGCGCGATGCGGTCGTGGCCGGAGCCGACGCCGTGGTGGTCGGCCGAGCGCTGATGGATGGGTCGCTAACAGTCTCTGAAGGACTTGCATCCGTTAAAGTTCGCTAACAGTTTCTCCCAGTTTTACGGTATACGCTCTCCCCAGGTCTGAGGCATTCGGCTCCCAGGGGACGCGGGGAGGTTCAGAACGCGGGCAGCCGGACGATTCCTCTCGGTTGGCCGCGAGGGGTCGCGGTCGTTCTCCCGACTCCCACCCCCGGAGGTGGCTGAACTATGTGTGTACCCCGTCATTCACGGTGCCGGACTGCTGACGGCCTGCGTCGGCGATTGCGACCGCGGTCGTCGACCGTCGCGATCGCGGTCGGCGTCGGCCTCGGCAGCCGCCAAGCCTCCGTCGCCACGTCGGCTCCGCACCTGGCCGGCAAGCGACGTCGCTCGGCGTGGCAGTTCCCGGTGCCCAACTGGAACCACTCCAACAAGGAGGAGGGGCGCGTCGACGACGTGCTGCAGATCGGCGGGATCGCCTACATCGGCGGCAACTTCACCCAGACCGCCGACCACAGCGGCCATACCGTGGCCCGCGCACGTACCTCGCCGCCGAGAGCGTCGCCACCGGCGCGCTGACCAGCTGGGCTCCGTCGCTCAACGGCCGGGTGTACGCCCTGGCCGACATCGCCCGACAACTCGCTGCTGTACGTCGGCGGGGCGTTCACCCAGGTCAACGGCCAGTCGTATCCGCACCTGGTGGCGTTCGACCTCGCCACCGGCCAGATCTCGCCCGGCGCTGCCGCCCACCGCGATCAGCGGCACGGTCAAGGCGATCACCCAGGTCGGCTCCGACCTCTACATCGGCGGCGCCTTCTGCGAACGTCGGCGGTCAGTCGCATCAGCGCCTGGCCAAGCTCAGCCCCGACTGCGAGCGCGCGGTGGGCCGTCAACTCGAGCTGGAAGGCGTCGGCCGACGACGAGGTGCGCGACCTGAGCGGCGATCAGGCCGGCGGTCGGATGCTCGCCGCCGGGTGGTTCAAGCGCATCGACGGATGAAGGGCCAGTCGCTACCTGGCCTCGATCTCGACCAGCACCGGCGCCACCCTGCCCTGGGCCAACCACCCCGACCTCTCCGTCCTCGACATCGCCCGCTCGGGCAGCCGCCTGTACGCCGCCATGGCCGGGCCGGGCGGCACCGCGCTGGCCTACGACATCGGCTCCGGCTCGCGCCTCTGGTACTACATGACCGACGGCAACGTGCAGGCGGTCACCACCGTCGACGGCTGGCCGGTGTTCGGCATGCACGGCGACTACGTCGCGCCGAAGGTCAACTCGAAGCTGTCCGAGTACGGCAAGAGCAAGCGCATCTCGCGCCACAAGGTGTTCGAGCTCTCGCCCGACGGGACGCTGCAGTCGTGGGCGCCGGCGCTCGAGACCGACCCAGGGCGTGCTGGGCGTGTGGGCGCTCGACGGCTCCGCGGCACGCTCGAGGTCGGCGGCGACTTCACCAAGGTCAACCGCGCGCCGCAGGCGCGGTTCGCGATCTTCCCCTGAGGCTGACCCGCGGGCAGCGCGCCGTCCCCCACCTGGGGGACGGCCCGCACCCCGTTTCGGGTGAACCTCGCCCCGGCAAGGCTCCCAGGACTTCAGAGTTTGCCTGTTTGCAACCGATCTCGCTCGTGATCGCGAGGGGTCGCGGTCACCATCACAGCAACGTTTCTACGGAGGCTTCGCCGCACATGCTCACCATGCGACTTTCGCGTCGACGGTCATCCTGCAATCGCGGCTGCCACGCTCGTCACCGCGCTCGCGGCGACCGTTGCTACGGCCGCCTCCGCAGGCGCCGCACCTGCGCCGGCGCCGCACCTGGCAGCAGCCGACGTGAACGCCGCATGGCAGTTCCCGGCCAAGAACTGGAGCAGCTCGAACAAGGAGGCCGGCCGCGTCGACGACATCCTGCGGGTCGGCAAGCGAGTGTTCATCGGCGGCAACTTCACGATCACCGCCAACCACAGCGGCAAGACCGTGACCCGCACCTACCTGGCCGCCGAGAACGCCAACACTCGGGCGCGCTGCTCGACTGGAAGCCCACGCTGAACGGGCGCGTGTACGCGCTGGCGGCCTCGCCGAACCACAAGACGCTGTACGTGGCGGGGTCGTTCACCAAGGTCAACGGCGTGTCGCGCACCCACGTCGCCTCGTTCGACATCGCCATCGGGCAAGCTGACGTCGGCCATCCCGGCGATGGGGATCAACGGCTCTGTGCGCGCGATCTCGCGCGCCGGCGCCAGCATCTACATCGGCGGTTCGTTCACCCAGGTCGGCGGCCACAGCCACTCGCGTCTGGCCAAGCTCACCCACGCTCGGCGGCCACTTCACCGTCGCCGGCTGGAATGCCTCGGCCGACGACGACGTGCGCGACCTGATCGCAGATCGCGCCGACAATCGGGTGATCGTCGCCGGACTGGTTCAAGTCGCTCGACGGCCTCAAGGCCCAGCATCACCTGGCGTCGGTCTCGATGACCACCGGCCGGCCGCTGCCCTGGGCTGGGCATCCCGCCCGACCCGGTGCTCGACATCGCGCGCTCCGGCAAGCGCGCTGTACGCCGCCGTCGCCGGCCCCGGCGCCATGGCGCTGGCCTTCAACGCCGCGCACCGGCAAGCGAGCCTGGTTCTACATGACCGACGGCAACGTCCAGGCGGTCACCACCATCAAGGGCTATCCCGTCTTCGGCATGCACGGCAATGAGGTCTCGCCGCACGCCAACCTGAAGATGTCGGAGTACGCCAAGTCCACGCGCATCAAGCGCCACAAGATCTTCGAGCTGTCGCCCAACGGGCGTGCTGCAGACGTGGCACCCCGACCTGGGCACCACCCAGGGCGTGCTGGGAGTGTGGGCGCTCAAGTCCGGCAAGGGCATGCTCTACGTCGGCGGCGACTTCACCCTTGTGAACGGCGCGCAGCAGAACCGCTTCGCCATGTTCCACTCAGTCCACGGCTAGCCACCGAGGATGGTGAATAAACGGTGCCAGGCACCGTTTATTCACCCCTTGCTCTTGCGCAGGCTGTGGGTGATGGTGAAGGTCTCGTCGGCCCACGAGACGGCCTGCATGTAGGTGTCGCGCAGCACCTCGCGGTGGACGCTCAGCGGCCCCAGCCGGCCGGCTGTCGAAGGCCTCGACCTCGGTCAGCACCTGGCCCAGTCGCCCAGCCGGTGCAGCAGCGCGGCATCGCACGTCGGCGGCCAGGCGCAGCTCGGCCAGCAGCGTCGGCCATGCGGATGTCGGCGAACGCCTCCACCAGCGAGAACAGCCCGGCGGTGAAGTGCGCCTCGGGGGCCGCGGCGCCGGTCGCGCGGGCGAGCAGCTCGCACATCTTCGCCCGCGTGAGCGCCGAGCGGATCAGCTCGGACGGCCGGTCGTCGATCTCCGCCAGGGCGATCAGCACCGTCCACATCCGCACCTTCTCCATGCCCAGCATCACCAGCGCGTGGTGCACCGAGCCGACCGGCTGGGGCAGCGAGAAGTAGGCCGAGTTGATCAACCGCAGCAGCCGGTAGCTGATGCCCATGTCGGTCGAGATGATGTCGTCCAGCTGCTCGAGCTCGATGCCTGGATTCTGGATCGCCGCGATCAGCCGCAGACGCGCCGAAGTGGCGCGAGCCGGCGCCGTTTCGGGCGACGTGGCCGGCCGTCTGCGAAGAAGTCGCCCTGGAACAGATCGATCTCGGCCTGCATGCAATCCTCGAACACCGCGTAGCTCTCGACCCCGGTGACGATCGTCTTCACCGGATAGCCCGACAGCGCGGCCGTCTGCACCCGCAGGTTGCTCGGGCGTCAGCCGGCGCATGTCGAACTTGACCATGCCGGCGATCTCGAGCAGCGGCAGCGAATCGGGCCGGATCAGGAAGTCGTCGATCACGATCAGGTAGCCGATCTCGTACAGCTCGATCAGCTCCCGCCACAGCTCCGGCCGCACCGCCGCCTCGCGGCTCGATCTGGAGCGCCACGTGATCGGCCGGGAACCGCTTGGCCAGGCCGCGCGCGAGGAGATCGGCGGTGATCGTGACGAAGCACAGACTGGCCGCCGGCCAGCGTGTCGATCTCCGCTCGGGTGTGCAATCCCAGCTCGTAGGCGAACACTTCCAGCCTGCGATCCAAGCACCGGCCGTCGCGGCTGTTCGATCATCGCGTGTGGGCTCGTCCTGGCATCGGGCTGCCGAAGTAATCGCCCGATCAGGCGCGGGGTTTACCCGCGGACGCGCGCGTTGGCCGGGTCGTACAGCACCGGCTCGGCCACCTCGGCCGGGATCAGCCCGCCGAACACCTCGACCATCACCTCGGCACCCGGCTCGAGCCCGGCCGGCAGATAGGTGTAGGCGATGTTGCGGCCGATCGTGAACCCGTAGGCACAGCTGCGCACCCGGCCGACCACTCCGCCGGCGGCGTGCACCGCCTCGCCGCCGTAGACGGCGACGTACTCATCACCGTCGATCAGGATCGTGCGCAAGAGCCGCGTCGGGTTCGGCCGCGTTCTGCAGCGCGTAGCGGCCGATGAACTCGCCCTTGTCCATGGCCACGCAGAAGCCCAGGCCGGCTTCGTAGGGGGTGTCGCCGGCGGTCAGGTCGGTGCCCATGTAGCGGTAGCCCTTCTCCATCCGCAGCGACTCCAGCGTGCGATAGCCGCCGAGCTCGAGGCCGTGTCGGCTCGCCCGCCGCCCGCAGCCGATCCCACACCTGGATCGCCCACTCCGGCGGCACGTACAGCTCGTAGCCGAGCTCGCCCACATACGTGATCCGCTGGGCCAGCACCGGGGCGCCGCCGATCGAGATCGTGATCGCCCGCCCGAACGGCAGGGCCGCGTTGGAGAGATCGTCGGCGGTGGTGGCCGCCACCACGTCGCGGGCGCGCGGGCCCCAGATTCCGATCACCGCCTGCTCGGCGCTGGCATCGCGCAGCGACACCGCGCCGTCCGCCGGCTCGATGTGCGACCGCAGCCAGCCCAGGTCGGAGTCGACCGTGCCGGCGCCGGTCACCACCCGGAAGTGGTCGGCGGCCAGCCGGGTCACGGTCACGTCGGCAACGATGCCGCCGCGGGTGTTCAGAAACTGGGTGTAGACCACGCTTCCGGGGTCGCGGTCGACGCGGTTGTCGGTGACCCGGTCGAGCAGCGCCAGGCGCGCCCGGCCCGGCCACGTCGATCTTGCCGAACGAGCTCATGTCGATCATGCCGGCGCGCTCGCGAAACGCGGTGTGCTCCTCGGCCAGGCGGTCGAAGTAGGGCGGCCGGTGCCAGCCGAACTCGCGCTGATCGGCGCCCGCCCGTGCGCCACGGCCGGCCCGGCTGGAAGTAGTCGGGCCGCTCCCACCCGTTCTTTGACCCGAACACCGCGCCCTCGTCCTGCAGCCGCTCGTGCAGCGGCCCGAGGCGGTTGGGCCGGCCCCACTCGTCGGTGTCGAGCGGGTAGCGCAGCCGGTAGTAGTAGCGGTACACCTCGCGACCGGCGGCCTCGACCTGGCCGGGGTTGCGGTAGGCCGCCCCGAACCGCCACGCCCGGTAGCCGTGGGTGTCGAGCTCGGTCTCGCCGGTGGTGATCCACTCGGCGATGGTGCGGCCCAGGCCGCCGGCGCCGCCGAAGCCGTTCAGCGAGAGCCCGGCCGCCAGCCAGAATCCGGGCACGTCGGGGATCGGGCCGAGCAGCGGGTTGCCGTCGGGCGTCATCGCGTCGGGGTGGCACACCAGCGCCACCACGCCGGCGTCCTCCAGGAACGGGAAGCGGCGGGCGGCGCCGGCCATCAGCTGCTCGAACCGCTCGGGGTCGGGTGGCAGCGCCCGCTCGCTGTGATCCCAGGGCACGCCGTCCACCCAGCGGGCCACCGGATTGGGCTCATACCCGCCGAACAGCACCCCGCCGGCCTCCGAGCGCCCGTACACGAGGTTATCGGTGTCGCGGAAGCACGGCATGTCGTGGGGCAGCTCGTGGCCCTCGACCGCCAGGAGCGCGATGTGCTGGTGGTCGACCGGCACCGACGGCGTGAACGCCCCCACCATCGCCGACACCTGAGGCGCCCACATGCCGCAGGCGTTGACCACCAGTTCGGTCTCGATCCGCCCGCGTTCGGTCGCCACGGCGGTGACCGCGTGGCGCTCGTCCAGCTCGATCCCGGTCACCCGCGTGCCGGTGTGGATGCGCACGCCCAGCGCGCGGGCGGCGTCGGCCAGGGTGTAGGTGGCGGTGTGCGGGTCGACGCACCCGTCGCCCTCGATCCACACCCCGCCGTAGAGCGACTCGGGCGAGGCCGCGGGCATCAGCGCCAGCGCCTCGCGCGGGCCCAGCACCTCGACGTCCAGTCCGATTCCGCGGGCGCGGCTGGCTCCCCGCTGGAGCTCCTTGAGACTCTCCTCGCTGGAGGCGATGCGCAGGCTCCCGAGCTGCTCGAACACGCCCAGCTCGCGGTACAGCTCGACGCTGTAGCGGCGAAACCGCATCATCGTCGGCGACGGGTTGAACTGGGTCACGAGACCGGCGGCGTGACAGGTCGAGCCGCTGGTCAGCTCGCCCTTCTCCACCAGCACCACGTCGGTGATTCCGGCCTTGGCCAGATGGTAGGCCACGCTGGTGCCGGTGATGCCGCCGCCGATGACGACCGCCTGGGCTCGCGCGAGGGTTTCGGGATTGGTCTGTACCACCTGTGCGAAGGGCACTATAGTTGGCGCGGCGATGGCGAATCGGACTGTGGACGAGCTGCTCGACCTGGTGCCCGTACTGCGGGAGCGCACGGCCGTGAATGAGCTCGCCGGCGGGCTCACCAACACCAACTACAAGGTGGACACGCCCACGGGCGCATACGTCGTGCGGGTGTCGGCCAAGGACGGCAGCATGCTCGCCATCGACCGCGAGAACGAGTACCTCAACTCGGTCGCGGCGGCCGAGGCGGGAGTCGGTGCCGGGGTGATCGACTACCTCCCCGACGAGTCGCTGCTGGTGCTCGAGTTCATCACCGGCGAGACCCAGTCGGCCGAGGATCTGCGCCGCGGGGACAAGATCGAGATGATCGCCCGGGCCGTCAAGAAGCTGCACTCCGGGCCCGCGTTTCGAGACGACTTCAACATGTTCAAGATCCAGCCGCGCTACCTCGAGCTGGTGCAGGAGCGGGGCTTTCGGCTGCCCGAGCGCTACCTCGAGTTCATGCCCCAGGTGGCGCGGATGGAAGCCGCCATGGCGGTGCGTGACGAGGGCCTGGTGCCGTGCAACAACGACCTGCTGGCCGAGAACTTCATCGACGTGGGCGGCGAGTTTCGCCTGATCGACTACGAGTACTCGGGGATGAACGACGCCTGCTTTGAGCTCGGCAACGTGTGGAGCGAGTCGAATCTCTCGTTGCCCCAGCTGGAGCAGCTGATCGAGGCCTACTTCGGAGCGCCGCTGCGAAACAAGGTGGCGCGGGCGCGCCTGTGGGGTCTGATGTCGAAGTACGGATGGACGCTTTGGGCCTCCATCCAGGACGGCGTGTCCGACATCGATTTCGACTTCTGGGAGTGGGGCATGGAGAAGTACGACCGGGCGGTGCTGGAGTTCGACGGCCCTGACTTCGAGCGGCTGCTCGAAGACGTGCAGCGCCCCGACTAGCTTCCGATCGCTCCCGGCGAGTACGCCCACGACGGTGCGTGCGCCGGTCGACTCGGCGTCGTCCATGTCCACGTCGTAGCAGAGCAGGCTCACGCCCAGGCAGGCCGGGTGCTGGGCGAGCGGCCGTGCCAGCTCGATCAGCTCGCGGGCGCTGAGGCCTCCGGGCTGCTTCACCGGGGTGGCCGGGAAGGCCTCGCTGGAGAGCACGTCCACGTCGATCGAGAGCCAGAACCGGCCGTCGTCGTGGGCCAGCTGATCGGCGGTGCGTGCCCCGATCCAGGCCGGGTCGGCCTGCACCTCCTCGCAGTCGTAGGAGATCTCGATTCCCAGATCTTCGGGCATCGGCGCGCCGTATCCGGTGGCCTCGTCGCGGTCGCGGTGGGCCAGCAATGCGACTCGGGAAGGTGCGATCAGCGGGCTCTCCCCCAGTCCGGTGATGCTCCGGGTCGACGGCGCCCACCACCATCGCCACCGGCATGTCGGCGGCCTCGCCGGTGGGGCTGGTGGCATTGGTGTAGGTGTCCATGTGGCCGTCGATGTAGGCCAGGCCAACGGGGCCTTCGACGGTGTCGCGGAGCGCCGCCGCCACACCGGGGATCAGCGCGCAGCAGCCGCCCAGGACGGTGACGAACTCGCCGCCGGCGATCAGCGGAGCGATGCCGTCGCGGATGCCCCGGCCGGTGGAGACGACCGTTTCATAGCCGACGATTCCCGACTCCGGATCGCGTTCGGTGCCGACGATCCGTACCGCCAGATCGCCGGCGTCGCGGGCACCCAGGGCCTCGCCCACGCCGGCCCGGCGCAGCGCCTCGGGCGCCAGCTCCGTCCCGCCGGGCTTCCCCAGCGAATCGATCGGCACCCCAACAGTCACCCTGCCGCGCATCACCCAAAGGCTAGATGAATAAAAGGTGCCAGGCACCTTTTATTCACGACACTGCTCTGTGACGTATTTGTGACAGAGGTGTTGACGATTGTGTCACTCACACGGATAACCGAGGTGTGAACAACTCCTCCCGCAATACCAACCTCAGTATCGTCACCGTCATCGGTGTGATTCTCCTGACCGGCATGGCTACTCGAGCGATCGAGGAAATCATCGTCCGGTGGGTGAGCGTCACCAACGTGGCGGGCGGCGGACTGGTCAGCCCTGCCGACATCGTCTCGGGCGATTCTCGCTCGATCACGATGGCCATGCTGAAGCTGATCCTCCCCGGTGTGCTGATTCAGGCCGTGCTGATCAAGTTCGGCGTGCAGCTGCTGACGACGTTCCGTGTGCCACTCGTGCAGACAGTGCTGACACTGTTCCTGTTCGAGGTCGGAGCGATCGCGCTGCAGCAGTTGATCGCACACGAGTTCGCCCAGGCTCAGGGCCTCGGCGCGCTCACGACCTACACGCCGTGGACGCTCTTCTTCTCGGTAGCGATGACCGTTGCGATCCTGATCTTCGAAGCGGTTCTGATCCGTGGAGTATCCCGGCCTCGCGTCGGTCGCTACCCCATGGTGACGTACGCTCGATAGTCCGGCGCCCCGCGTCGACACCAACGTCGACCGTCATCAGCCGTCGTTTGCCAGCCCGATCACTTCGCGCTGGAACGGCGGCTGATCTCCGTTGGAGGGCGGTTCGTCCAGCTCCTCGGCAAACCGATGCCCCTCCCACACGGCGGCGGCGATCGTGCCCGGGCTCCAGGCGTCACCGATCACCTTGAGCGTGGGCGCACCCGGCTCCGAAGACCGCTCACGCAGAGCCACCGCCAAGCCGTCAACGGGAAGCCTGGCGGTGACGTTCACGAAGCTGTCACAGGAAAGCTCCTGCTCGCGTTCGGTATAGGCGCAGGCAGCGGTGACCCGCTCGGCGCCGACTGAGGTAACAGTGTGGGTGACGTGAATCGTCACGCCCATCTCGATCAGGCGTTTTTGAATGCGGTGTTGCTCCATGGTGTTCTCAGTCCACATGGACACGCGTGACTCGGGCGTGACGATGGTGACGTCAAAGCCTTCGCCCACGAGCAGCTCTGTGAGCACACCGCCCATGTAGTAGTGGTCGTCGTCGAACAGCACGACCTTGGTGCCGCGAGGCCGATCGCCGGCCATCACGTCATCGGGCGTCAGCACCTGCATGGCCGGGTCGATCTCGATCGGGCGCACGTGCCAGCGGCCGACGCCGTCGTCCCGCCAGCGCGCGCCGGTCGCGATCGCCACGTGGTCGAAGCCGTATTCGAGCACCTCGTCGGCGGTCAGCTCGCTGCCGAACGCGAGCTCCACGTTGGGCAGCTGCTCCAGCTGGCCCTTGCGGTAGTCCAGCACCCGGATCCACGCCGACAGCCCGGGCAGGCGCGCCTCCCTGGCAACTCTGCCGCCGAGTTCGCTGGTCGGCCTCGGCCAGCACCACGTCGTAGCCGCGTTTGCCGAGTGCCTGCGCGGCTTCGAGGCCGGCCGGTCCGGCGCCCACCACCAGTGCGGTGGCGTCGGTGGTCTTGGCTCGGATCCGCTCGGGGTGCCAGCCACGCCGCCACTCCTCGCCCATGGTCGGATTCTGGGTGCAGCGAAGCGGGGTGGCGGTGAAGTCGCCGGTGACGCAGATGTTGCAGCCGATGCACTCGCGGATGTCCTGCCAGCGACCCTCCTCGATCTTCTTGGGCAGGAACGGATCGGCGATCGACGGTCGCGCCGCGCCGATCATGTCGAGCACGCCGTCGCGCACCATCCGCACCATCGTGTCGGGTGACGTGAACCGGCCCACACCCACCACCGGCTTGGTCGTGAACTGCTTGAGGCCCGTGACGTACTGCTCCTGGAAGGCCTCCTCGGAAAACCGCGACGTGCTCGAGTCGAAGTCCCACTCGCCCACCATGAAGTCCCACAGGTCGGGCAGCTCACCCACCATCCCCAGGGCCTCGGAGATCTCTTCGCGCTGGATCCCGTCGCCACCGACCAGCTCGTCGACGCAGATCCGGCAGGCGACCGCGGCCCGGCCGTCGACCTCGTCCAGCGTGTCCTCGAGCATCTCGCGAAGCAGCCTCACCCGGTGGGAGATCGGCCCGCCGTACTCGTCGTCGCGATCGTTCAGCCGCCGCGACAGGAAGTGCTGAATGGTGGTCAGGCCGTGGCCGGCGTACACGTACACCAGGTCGTAGCCCGCCCGGAGCGAGCGGGCCACCGCCTGCCGGTGCCAGCGGCGCAGGTCGTCGATGTCCTCCCGGGTCATGCGCCGAGCCTGCACCGGATCGGTGCCGTGCACGGCCAGGTGACCGGGGCCCATCGGCGACTCGCGCGAGTACAGGTTGGGCGCCATCATGCCGCCGTGCACCAGCTCGATGCCGGCCAGCGATCCGTGCTCGTGCACCCGCTCGACCAGCCGCTCGTGAGCGGGGATGTCGGCGTCCTCCCAGATCCGGCCCTCGATGTAGGGCGCGTGCTCGGCGGAGTGATGGAACTCGACCTCCTCGGTGCACACCACCGCCCAGCCGCCCTCCGCCTTGACGCCGCGCATGGCGGCATGGCCGCTGGGGTGAAGCCAGCCCATGCCGTTGCAGTGAGGTACCTGGAAGAACCGGTTTCGAGCCGTCACCGGCCCGATCTTGACCGGCTCGAACAGGACGTCGAAGCGGGGCTCTCGCATGCTCACCCGGCCGATCCGGTAAGCGCAGCGGCGGGGCGCTCCTTGCGCGGGTCGACGAACGGGATGGCGGCGGTGCGCCCGGTCAGCGTGCCGTGCTCGGACTCGGCCGAGATTGCGTTGCCGGGCTCGGCCAGCTCGATCGGCACCCACACGTAGCCGATGTTCTTGCGCCAGGCCCGGCGACCACACGGCGTCGGTGACCTTGCCGACCTCGCGCCCGTTGGAGTAGGCCGGCCAGCTGGTGAGGATTCCCGGAAGCGGCTCGGTCGAGTCGAACTCGATCCCGACCAGCTTGCGGTCGACGCCGGAGACGCGGATGCGTTCCAGGGCTGCCTTGCCGATGTAGTCCTGGGGCTGTTCCTCGACCAGCCGCTCCAGTCCGGTGACGTGAAACGGCGTGTCCTTGAGGGAGATGTCGGATCCCCAGTTGAAGATCCCGGCCTCGACCCGGCGGGCCTCGTTGGGCGAGATCGGGCGGATCGCAAACTCCTCGCCGGCGGCCATGATCGCGTCCCACAGCTCGGCACCGCGGCTGTAGTCCAGCAGGTTGACCTCGAAGCCCGGCACCGCCGACCAGCCGGTGCGGCTGATCACGACGGGGATGTCCCCGATCTGGAAGTGGCCGCACCAGTAGTACTTGAGGTCGTAGATGCCCTTGCCGGCGATCTTCTCGAGCGTCAGCCCGGATTTCGGCCCCTGCACCTGCACCGGGTGCACGTCGGGATAGCTGACCTCGGCGTCGAGATCGCTGTTTGCCAGCACCCCCAGCGTGTACAGCCCGGCGTCCGAATCGGCCAGCTGCATCCACCACTTGTCCTTCTCGACGTGCAGCAGCACCGGGTCGTTGACGATGCCGCCGTCGGGGGCGGTGACCAGCATGTACTTGCCCTGACCGATCGCGCACTTGGTGAGATCGCGGCAGGTGACCATGTCGATCAGGCGGTCGGCGTCGGGGCCGCTCACCTGCACCGTGCGCTCGACGCCCACGTCCCACAGGGTGACGCCGTCCTGCAGCGCCTGGTACTCGATGTTGGGATCGTCGTACTCGGCGGGCAGGTACATCTTGTTGTAGATGTCATAGGCCTTGCAGCCGGCGCGGAGCGTGGATTCGAAGTACGGGGATCGGCGATACCAGGGGCCGAAGTAGAGCTTGGTGGTGGAAGGAATCTCGGTCATGGGCAAACCTTTGGGCTCGGTGGCTGACTGATCCGTCAGTCAGGTTTGAGGCGACACTACCAAACAGCCCGGCTCACGGACAGGTGATTTACCCTGCGTGGATGACGTCCGCAGCCCGATGGGTGAGCGAGCCGTTCGGCGCCGGCGAGGTGCTCGAGCGGCTGCCCGGCACGGGCAGCGTGCTCGACCTGGGCTGTGGCAGCGGGCGGCTGACAACCGCGCTGGCCGACGCGCGGATGGCAGGCCACCGGCATCGACACCAGCGAGGGGCAGCTGCGGAGGGCGCGGCAAGCGATCCGACCAGGTGGACTGGCGCCTGGCCGATATGGACGAGCCGTTGGACTGGCCGGCGGAGACGTTCGACGCCGTCGTCAGCCGCTGCGCGCTGATGATCGCGCGCGACCCGGCGGCGACGCTGCGCGAGGCGCGGCGGGTGCTCCGGCCCGGCGGCAGAGTGGTGACCGCGGTGTGGGCGACGCCCGACCGCAACCTGTGGTTTGCCGGGCCGAGGGCGGCGGTGGGCGATGCGCTCGGGGCCGAGCGGGCGGCGTTTGCCCGCCACTTCGGCCGGCTGGGGTCAGAGCAGGAGCTCGAGCGGGTGCACACCGACGCCGGCTTCGAGCGGGTGGAGGTGGCGGTGGTCGCCGACACCGTGCCGTTCACGTCTGCGGCCGATCACTGGGCTGCGCTGTGCTCGCAGATCGGGCACTTCCGCCGGCTGGACGCAACGCTCACGGCGGATGAGCGCGAGCGAGTGCTCTCCGCTCTGGCCGAACGCCTACATCCTCCCATCAGCCGCACCCAGCTGATCGCCCAGGGTGAATAACGGTGCCTGGCACCGTTATTCACCACCGCCGCGACCGGCGAGATCGAGGGCGCCTGCTCCAAGGCGAACCTCGATCGTCGCCGGGTGCGCGGCGGCTGTGGCCCGAGTACAAGCACCCCCACACGCTGCTCGGGCGGATTGTCGGGCGTTCGGTTCCACGGCCGAACGCCCGACCGCTGTGGCTGACCTGGCCGCTGCGGGCGCCTGACCCGCAGAGTCGGCCGGACTGTGCGGCCACAGCACATCACGATGCTGCCTGCACTGGATCCGAAACATGATGGATGCGCAGGCCAAGATCCTCTGCCAGCAGCAGCAGCTCGATGTCGAAGAACCACCCGTTGTCCTCGACGGCGGGCAGCAGCGCCTCCGCCGCATCGCGGCGAATCGCTGTGAACGCCGGTGCGCGGGAGACGTCGCTCTGCCCCGACACCAGCGGCGTGATCAGCGGCAACAGCGTGTTCAGGTCGGTGGACAGGTCGACCGCCAGGTAGCACAGCACATCGGCCTCACTCGAGCTCCACGCCGTCCGCAACGCTCCGCCGCGGCCCTTCTGCTCGAGTCGCAGCCACGACACCTCGCCCAGTTCGTGCTCCAGCCGGGCGGCGATCTCGGATGTCCCGTCGGTGCTGCCGTTGTCGGCGATGGTGACGTGAAACGAGAACGGAAACCGCGCCAGCAGGTAGGTGTGCAGCCAGCGCACGCTGGCCTCCAGCGCCCGCTCCTCGTTCAGCACCGGGATCGTGATCTCGATCGTCGGTGCCGTCACCGTCGCCGCCTGCGAGCGACGTGACGTCGTCGTGAGCGGAGAGCCGCTCAGCGCGCTCTCGCATGCTCAGCCTGGGTGCGTATGCGATCGCCGACATCGGTCAAGCCTCCGTTCCGATGGTGACGCTGAGGGTCTGGTGGGCGCCGTCGCGGATGATGGTGATCGTGACCGTGTCGCCGGGGTGAAGCTTCGTCACCCGGGCGATCAACGCGGTCGGGGAGGACACGCTGTGGCCGTCGATGGCCGTGATCACGTCGCCGGTCTGGAGCCCGGCGCGGTCGGCCGGTGAGCCGGCCACGACTCTGGCGATGCCCGCGCCGCCGTTTGCCGGCTCCAGATACACGCCCAGGTAGGGGTGCACGACGGTGCCGTTCTTGAGGATCTCCGAGACGACCTGCTTGACGGTGTTGGACGGCACCGCGAACCCGACGCCGACGCTGCCGCTCGAGCTCGTACCCGACTCGATCTGGCTGGTGATGCCGATCACCTGGCCGGAGGCGTTCAGCAGCGGCCCGCCGCTGTTGCCGTGGTTGATCGCGGCATCGGTCTGGATCGCGTCGTCGATCGGGTGGCCGTTGGGCGAGGTGATGGTGCGGCCGAGCGCGCTGACGATGCCGCTGGTGACGGTGTTGGCGAGGCCGAAGGGATCGCCGATCGCGACCACGTCGTCACCCACCTGCACACCGCTCGAGTCGGCGAACGTGAGCGGGTGCAGCGAGCTCGCGGAGGCGTCGATATGGATCACCGCGACGTCGGTGGTGGGGTCGCTGCCGACCAGGGTGGCGGTGTAGGTGTGGCCGTCCTGGGTGGTCACGTGAAGCTCCTGGGCGCCGGCCACCACGTGGGCGTTGGTGGCGATGTTGCCGGACGCGTCGATCTCAAAGCCGGTGCCCTGAGCCTGCCCCGCGGCGCCCGCCGCAACGATCTTGACGACCGCCGGAGATGCCTCGCGATAGATCTGGTTGACCGACTTGCCGCTGGCCTTGAGCAGCGCCGCGTTGGCGCCCGAGGTCACCGTCACGGGCCGGATCACCGTCCGCACGGTGTCACGGCCGGGGCTGAAGCTGGTTCTGGACAACGGCGGCCGAAACCCCTGCGCCGATGACCGCCGCGGCGGTGATCACGATGACCTGCTTGGCACCCTTCATCACTGTCTCCTCGGTAGTGCTTCACGGATGATGATCGTCCTCAAATCTGGGCGCCGCCTACAGACAACGTGTGAGTTAGCTGTGGACGGTTTATGATCGCCGGGAAGATGTACGACACCCTGCTCTTTCTCCATGTGCTGAGCGCGTTTGCGATGGTCACCGCGCTCGGCCTCTTCTGGGCACTGTACGTGGCCTCGGGATCGCTGATGCGGCTGGTGGGCTTCACCTTCGGGTTGTGGGGGGCGGGCAGCGTGCTGGTGATCGTGTTTGGAATCTGGCTTGCGTTCGACGTGGGTGGCTACAGCCTGCTGGACGGCTGGATCATCGGCGCGATCGTGCTGTGGCTGATCGCCGGCGCCTTCGGCGGACAGCTCTCCACCGGCTATCGCAAGCTGGCCGGAGGCGCGGGTGAGCGCCCGGCGCTGATGATGCACGTGCTGACCTCGCTGGCGGTGTTCCTGCTGCTGATCGACATGATCTGGAAGCCGGGCGCATGACGGCGCTCACGATCCGGCCGAGCAGCTGGGACCTGGCGCTGTTCGTGCACGTCGCCGGGGCGATGCTGGTGGTGGCCGCGTTGGTCGTGGCGGTGGCGGTGCTGGGACTGGCCTGGCGCGCCGAGGGCGACGAGCGCCGCAAGCTCACCCGGTTTGGCTTCTTCACCCTGCTGTGCGCCGCGATCCCCGCCTACATCATGATGCGCACCGGCGCCCAATGGGTGCTCAGCAAGGAGGGGCTGGACAACAGCGAGGCAACCTGGATCGGCGTCGGGTTCGGCACCTCCGACCTGGGCGCGCTTCTGCTGTTGCTCGCCACGCTCCTCACCGGCCTGGGTCAGCGCCGGATGGCCAGCGGCCGCGGCGGCGGCATGGCCAAGGTCGGCACGACGCTCTCGGGGATCGTGGTGGTGCTGTTCCTGATCGCCATCTGGGCGATGACCACCAAGCCCGTATGAGTGAATAATTGGTGCCTGGCACCAATTATTCACTACGATCGGGGGAGATGGAGCGCAGCGTCATCGTCGGCTACGTGCGGTCGCCATTTCAGCCGGCGCGGCGTGGGCTGCTGGCGCGGGTGCGGCCCGACGATCTGGCCGCGCGGGTGGTCGCCGAGCTGGTCGACCGCACCGGCGTCGACCCGGCAGCGATCGAGGATGTGACCCTGGGCTGCGCCTTCCCCGAGGGCGAGCAGGGCATGAACCTGGGCCGGATCGTGGGCGTGCTCGCCGGCCTGCCGCGATCGGTGGGAGGCTCGACCGTCAACCGCTTCTGCGGCTCCTCGATGCAGGCGGTGCACACCGCCGTCGGCTCCATCGCGATGGGTGCCGGCGATGCCTACGTGTGTGCCGGCGTCGAGTCGATGAGCCGGATTCCGATGGGCGGCTTCAACCCGCTGTACAACCCCGAGCTGGTCGAGAGCTACCCCGAGATCTACATCACCATGGGCGAGACCGCCGAGAACGTCGCCGACCGGTTCGGCGTCAGCCGCGAGGATCAGGAGGCGTTCGCGCTGCAGAGCCAGCAGAAGGCCGCCGAGGCCGTGGCCGGCGGTCGCCTCGCCGGAGAGATCGTCCCGATCGGGGATGTGACCGCGGACGGCTGCCTTCGCCCGGATACCAGCCTCGAGGGCCTGGCCGAGCTCAAGCCGGCGTTCACCGCCGACGGCACGGTCACCGCCGGCACCTCCTCGCCGCTCACAGACGGAGCCGCCGCGGTGCTCGTCACGTCCGAGAGGTTCGCCCGCGAGCACGGACTGGAGCCGCTGGCGGCGGTGCGGTCGTTCGCCGTCTCCGGCTGCGACCCGGCGATCATGGGCATCGGGCCGGTGGCTTCCAGCCGCAAGGCGCTGGAGCGGGCCGGAATCACCGTCGACGACGTCGGCGTGGTCGAGATCAACGAGGCGTTCGCCTCCCAGGCGCTGGCCTGCGTGCGCGAGCTGGGGATCGACCAGAGCCGGATCAACCTGGACGGCGGCGCGATCGCGCTGGGCCACCCGCTGGGTGCGACCGGGGCGCGGATCACCGGCAAGGCGGCCGAGCTGCTCCGGCGCGAAGGCGCGCGCTACGCGCTGGCGACCCAGTGCATCGGCGGCGGTCAGGGGATCGCCACCGTGCTGGAGGCTGTGTGACCGAGATCCGCCGGGCCGCGGTGATCGGCGCCGGCACCATGGGCGCGGGCATCGCCGCTCACATCGCCAACGCCGGAGTGCCGGTGGTGATGCTCGATCTCGGCGACGCCGCCGCGGTCGCGGCCGCGGGGCTGCCCAAGCGAAAGCCCGCGCCGCTGGTCGACCGCCGGGCGGCGGGCAGGATCACCACCGGCCGGCTGGACGACGATCTCGGTCTGGTGGCCGACGCCGACTGGATCGTCGAGGCGATCATCGAAGATCTCGACGCCAAACGCGCGCTCTACGCACGGCTCCAGCAGGTGCGAAAACCCGGCTCGATCGTGAGCTCCAACACCTCCACCATCCCGCTGGGCCAGCTGGCCGAGGGGGCGCCGGACGGCTTCGCCGCCGACTTCATGGTCACCCACTTCTTCAATCCTCCGCGCTACATGCAGCTGCTGGAGACGGTGCCCGGGCCGACCACCCGCCCCGACGCCGTCGAGGCGGTGGAGGCCTTCGCCGACGTCCAGCTGGGGAAGGCCGTGGTGCGCTGCAACGACACGCCCGGCTTTGTGGCCAACCGGCTCGGCGTCTACTGGATCGCGACCGCGATCGGCGAGGCGCTCGCCCGCGGGCTCACGGTGGAGGAGGCAGACCTGCTGATGGGCGAGGCGATCGGAGCGCCCCGCACGGGGGTGTTCGGGCTGATGGATCTGGTCGGGCTGGGTCTGCACGAGCACGTGACCGCGTCGCTCGACCGGTTGCTGCCCGAGGGCGACGCCTGGCATGACGTCCCCGCCCACGTCGATCTGTTCCGGCGGATGGTGGCGATGGGGGCCACCGGCCGCGCCGCGGGCAAGGGCTTCTACGCCCGCGACGGGTCGCAGCGACTGGCGGTCGATCTGGAGACGCTCGAGTACCGGCCGGCCGCCAAGCCCCGGCTGGACGCGGTCGCCGCCGCGCGTAAAGGTGGCCTGCCCGCGCTGGTGGCAACGCCGGATCGATACGGCGAGTACGCCAAGACGGTGCTCACCAAGGTGCTCGACTACGCCGCCGGGATGGTGCCCGAGGTGACCGATCAGCCGGCGCTGATCGACCTGGCGATGGAGCGCGGCTTCAACTGGAAGCTCGGCCCCTTCGGCATGATCGAGCAGCTCGGCGGTGCGCCCGCGCCCGCGGCGGCGCGGCGGCCCGGCGTGGTGCTGCTGTCTGACCTCCAGGTCTCGTCCGCGCGCTCGAGTCCAACTCCTCGGCGACGCTGTGGGACGCCGGTGACGACGTCGCCTGCCTCGAGTTTCACACCAAGGCCAACGCCATCGACGACGGCGTACTCGAGCTGATCGAGCGCACCGTCGCCGCCGCCGGCGAGCGCTTCCGGGCGCTGGTGATCTACAACGAGGGCGCGTTCTTCTCGACCGGCGGCAACCTCGCCCACCTGCTGACGCTGGCCAACGTGGCCGCCTGGGATCAGGTGCACCGGTTTGGAGAGCGTGGCCAGCGAGCCTTCGACGGCCTCAAGTTCGCGCCGGTGCCGGTGATCGGCGCCCCCACCGGACGCGCACTCGGCGGCGGCTGTGAGGTGCTCCTGCACTGTGACGCGGTGCAGGCGCACACCGAGACGTACATGGGGCTGGTCGAGCTGGGCGTGGGGCTGCTGCCGGCCTGGGGCGGCTGCCGCGAGCTTCTGATCCGCGCCACCGAGACCTCGCCGGGCGGGCCGATGCCGCCGGCCGCCAAGGCGTTTGAGGTGATCGCGACCGCCAGCGTCTCGACCTCCGCCCACAACGCCAAGGAGCTCGGCTACCTGCGGGCGAGCGATCGGATCACTCCCAACCGCGACCGGCTGTTGGCCGACGCCAAAGCGTTCGCGCTGGAGCTGGCCGACGGATACGTGCCGCCCGAGCCGCGCATGCTCACCGTCGCCGGGCCGTCCGGGCGGGCGACGCTGGAGCTGACCGCGCGCCAGCGCGCCGCCACCATCGGTGCGAGCGAGTACGACCTGCTGCTGGTCGGCGAGTACGCCTGCGTGCTGACCGGCGGCGACGCCGATCCCACCGAGCCGATCCCCGAGGGCGCCGTCTCCGAGCTGGAGCTGGCCCGGATCGCGACCCTGATCCGCCGGCCCCAGACGCTGGAGCGGATCGGCCACATGCTGACCACCGGCAAGCCGCTGAGGAACTGACGCCGGTGCAGAGCTACACCGCCCCGCTGGCCGACTTTCGCTTCCTGCTGGAGGACGTGTTCGACTATCCGGGCGAGGTGGCCGCGCTGCCCGGCTTTGAGGAGGCCACGCTCGAGACGGCGCTGGCGGTGATCGACGAGGCGGCCGCCTTCGCCGAATCGGTGCTGCTGCCGCTGAACCAGGTGGGCGACCGGGAGGGATGCCGCTTCCACGACGGAGTGGTGTCCACGCCCACCGGCTTTCGGGAGGCGCATGCCCGGCTGGTGGAGGGAGGCTGGTGCGGAGTGGCGATCCCGGCGGAGCGCGGCGGCAGCGGCCTGCCCGAGGTGCTCAGCGTCGCCTTCGAGGAGATGACCTGCTCGGCCAACCTCGCCTTTGCCACCTATCCGCTGCTGACCGCGGGCGCCGCCAATGCGCTGTGCGCACACGCCTCGGCCGAGCAGATCGAGCGGTACGTGCCGCGGCTGGCCTCGGGCGAGTGGAGCGGCACCATGTGCCTGACCGAGCCGCAGGCCGGCACCGATCTGGGGCTTTTGACCACCCGCGCCGAGCCCGCCGGCGACGGCACCTATCGGGTCTCGGGTACCAAGATCTTCATCACCGCCGGCGATCACGACCTGACCGACCAGATCGTGCACCTGGTGCTGGCGCGGCTGCCCGACGCCCCGGCGGGCACCGCCGGGATTTCGCTTTTGATCGTGCCCAAGCTGCGGGTCGGCGCCGACGGCGAGGCGGGCGAGCGAAACGGCGTCACCTGCGGCTCGATCGAGCACAAGATGGGAATCCGGGGCTCTGCCACCTGCGTGCTGCATTTCGACGGGGCCGAGGCAGAGCTGGTGGGGGCGCCGCACACCGGCATGGCGCAGATGTTCACGATGATGAACCGCGCCCGGCTGGGAGTGGGGGTACAGGGCGTCGGCATCGGCGAGATCGCCTACCAGTCAGCACTCGGCTATGCCCGGGAACGGCGTCAGGGGCGGGCGCCTGCGGCGCCTCGCGGCGGCCGAGCCCGACCTGATCATCGTGCACCCGGACGTGCGCCGCACCCTGCTTCGCATGCGGGCCCTGACCGAGGCCGGCAGGGCGCTCGCCATGTGGCTGGCAACCGAGATGGACGTCTCCCACCATCACCCCGACGCCGATCGCCGGCAGCAGGCCGACGACCTGGTGGCGCTGCTCACCCCGATCGTGAAGGCGGCCTGCACCGACAACGGCGCCGAGGCCGCCGGGCTCGGCATCGGCGTGTACGGCGGCCACGGCTACATCACCGAGTCGGGCGTGGAGCAGCTCGCCCGCGACGCGCGCATCAGCCAGATCTACGAGGGCACCAACGGCGTTCAGGCACTCGACCTGGTCGGCCGCAAGCTGGCACTGCACCAGGGCCGGCTGGCGCGCCGCTTCTTCCATCTGGTCGACGCCCAGCTCGGCGCCGAGCACCCACCCGAGGTGGAGGAGTTCGTGGCCGGCCTGCGATCGGCGTTCGCCCGCCTGCAGGACACCACCATCTGGCTGGTGGAAAGCGGCGCGGGCGACCGCGAGCAGGCCGCGGCCGCCGCCACCGACTACCTGCGGCTGTTCTCGCTGACCGCGTTCGCATCGCTGTGGCTGAGGATGGCCGAGGCTGTCGTCGGGTCTGCGGGCGTGACGCCGGAGTTCCGGCGTGAGAAGCTTGCCACCGGCCGGTTCTTCGTTCGGCGGATCCTCCCCGAGACGGCAGCACTGGCCGAGATCGTGCAGTCGGGAAAGGACGCGATCGCCGCCATCGACGAGTGACGAAAGGCGAGCCAATGATCTACGACAGCCCTCAGCCACCGATCGAGATCCCCGACGTGACCCTGCACGCGCTGGTGCTGGCCGGCCTCGGCCGCCCGCGGCGACAAGCCGGCGCTGGTGGACGCGACCTCGGGGCACACGCTCACCTATGCCGAGCTGGACGTGCTCATCCGCCGGATGGCCGCCGGCCTCCAGGCGCTGGGGCTGGAGCCGGGGCAGGTGGTGGGGATCTTTGCCCCCAACGTGCCCGAGTATCCGATCGCGTACTTCGGAGTCGCCCTCGCCGGGGGCACCAGCACCACCGTCAACGGCCTGTACACCGAGCGCGAGCTGGCGCTTCAGCTGCGCAACTCCGGCGCCCGCTTCCTGTTCACCACCGGCGCGATGCTCGACCGCGCGCTGCCGGCGGCGGCCGCCGCCGGAATCGAGGCCGTGTTCACGCTCGACCCGGCAGACAGCGACGGAGCTCCCTCGTACCTGCGGATGCTGGGCGAGGCCGCCGACCTGGTCGAGCCGACCCTCGACCCGGCCACGGCGCTGGTGTCGCTGCCCTACTCGAGCGGCACCACCGGATTGGCCAAAGGCGTGATGCTGAGCCACCGCAACATGGTCGCCAACCTGCTGCAGATGGCTGTCCAGCTGCCGATGGACGACCACGATGTGATCGCCGGGGTGCTGCCGTTCTTCCACATCTACGGCCAGACGGTGGTGATGAACGCCGGCCTGCTGGCGGGCGCGACGATCGTGACCCTGCCGCGATTCGATCTCGGCCAGTTCCTGCGCCTGATCGAGGATCACCGTGTGACCAAGGCCTACGTCGTGCCCCCGATCGTGGTCGCCCTGGCCAAGCACCCGGCGGTCGAGGGCTTCGACAGCTCCTCTCTGGAGATGATCATGTGCGGCGCCGCGCCGCTTGACTCCGCGATCGAGACGCTCTGCTCGGAGCGGATCTCGACTCGCGTGCAGCAGGGCTACGGCCTCACCGAGGCCAGCCCGGTGACGCACTGCACGCCGCTCAGCGATCCGCTCAACCCCGGCGCGATCGGGAAGCTTCTGCCCAACACGCAGGCGCGGCTGGTGGACGTCGAGACCGGCCGCGATGCCGAGCCCGGCGCTCCCGGTGAGGTGTGGGTGCGCGGCCCGCAGGTGATGCTCGGCTACCTCAACGACGATCAGGCCACCGCCCACACGCTGGACGACGACGGCTGGCTGCGCACCGGCGACATCGCCGTGTTCACGCGAGGACGGCGGCTGGAGGATCGTCGACCGGCTCAAGGAGCTGATCAAGTTCAACGGCTACCAGGTGCCGCCGGCGA
Organism: uncultured Actinomycetes bacterium; assembly: GCA_963729195.1. Taxonomy (GTDB): domain Bacteria; phylum Actinomycetota; class Thermoleophilia; order Gaiellales; family JAICJC01; genus CAVPTL01. The sequence continues at coordinate 1,452 of CAVSNF010000007.1, read as the reverse complement.
TGCTGGAGGCGGTGCTTCTGACCCACCCGGCGGTGGCCGATGCCTGCGTTGTGCCGGTCGCCGACGAGGAGTGCGGAGAGATTCCCAAGGCCTACGTGGTGTCGCGGGAAGCGGTCGGCGAAGACGAGCTGATCGCGTTCGTCGCCGGGCAGGTCGCCCCGCACGAGCGGGTGCGCGCGCTCGAGTTCATCGACGAGATCCCCAAGTCGCCGTCGGGCAAGCTGCTGCGGCGAGTGCTGGTCGAGCGAGAGCGGGCGCGTGGTGAATAACGGTGCCAGGCACCGTTATTCACGGACCTAGCTGGTGGGCGCCGTGACGGTGGTCGTCTCGGTCTCGGTTTCGGTCTCGGTCTGAGTCTGGGTTTCCGTGACCGTGGCACCCGAGACGGTGGTCTCGTGAGAGACCTTGACGGTCTCGGTCTTGTTGCTGCTGCTGTCGCTGCCGCCCACGTTCATCCCGATCAGGACTCCCACCAGGAGCGCCACCAGCGCGGTCGAGATGGCAAGCGCGATCTGGGCGCCCGACCAGCCGCGCGACTCGGGCGGCGGAGGCGGGCCTTGCGGCTGCGGTGCGCCGTAGGCGGGTGGAGGTGGCGGCTGGCTCATGCCTCCACGTTACCCGACCGTGCGGCTGCGGGCGCTACTAGTTGAGGGCAGCGAGGGCAGCGGCCGAGCCGGTCTTCTCGCGGGCGTTTCGCACCAGCTCGTCCACCTGATCATCGGACAGGGTGAAGATGCCCATGCCGCTGGTGACGGTGGCGATCATCGCGCCCAGCGGGAACCGCCAGGCAACGCCGGCATCGCACTTCGCCTGGCGCTGAATATCGGGAGTTGCGATCACGCCGGTGACGGGATCCATCACCAGCCGGAATGTCTTGGGTGCGTTCATGTGAGTCAGGGTACGCGCGCCGGATGAGCAAGCGATGAGAAGATTGGACGGGTTTCAACAGAGGGGTGGTGGCATCAAGCGGTTGTGGATGGGACGAGGTCTCGCGGTCGGCGTGTGTGCATGTGTGTTGGCGCTCGCGGCCGCGTCGGGCTGTGGAGGATCGAACGGATCCAGCACCGGCGACGGCCTGCCCACCGGCGAGACGCTGCCCGACGGTGGCAACGGCGTGCCCATGCGCACGCGCGTCGGGGCGACCGAGCACGAGCTCGATCTGGTCGGCCCAGGCCGAGTATGTGCCTGCCGGTGTGGTCGCGCCGTTTCGGGCCGCCACCGGGTGTGACGTGCAGGTCACCACCGCGGCCTCGTCCAGAGAGATGCTGGAGATGTTCCGAACCGGCGGGTACGACGGGGTTGTCGCTCCCAGCGAGGTCTCGGGCCGGCTGATCGCAAGCCACGACGTCGCGCCCATCGACACGTCACTGATCCCCGACTTCGATGACCTCAGCACCAAGCTGCAATCGCCCCAGGCCAACACGTTGAACGGGGTGCACTACGGCGTCTCCT
>CAVSNF010000006.1:0-109981 GCA_963729195.1 uncultured Actinomycetes bacterium | reverse complement strand
GACCATCCCCACCGGCTGCACGTGACAACCGACCGGGAACTTCGCTGTGCGATTGACACCGGTGGGACATTCACCGATCTTGCGGTCGCAGATCCGAGCGGTGACGTTCGGCTGTACAAGCATCCGACCACGATCGGAGATCCCACCGAGGGCATCCTGGGGGTGCTGCAGCTCGCCGCTGACGCGGAAGACGCCCCCCTCCGGCGCTTCCTCGAGGGAGTCGACGTGCTCCTGCACGGCACGACTCGATCAACGAATGCGATCCTGACGGGAACGACCGCCCGCACGGCGCTGATCTGCACCAAGGGCCATCCGGACACCCTCGCGATGCGAGAGGGCGGTCGTCCCGATCCGTTCGACTGGAGCTACGACTACCCCGATCCGTACATCCCGCGATCCCTGACGTTTGAGATCCCTGAGCGGATCGGGGCCGAGGGCCAGATTCGACGGCCGCTCGATGAGGACGCGGTCGTCGAGGTGCTGCAGACGCTCCGCTCCGAAGAGGTGGAGGCGGTCGCGGTATGCCTGCTTTGGTCGATCGCGAATCCTGCCCACGAGGTGCGGGTCGGAGAGCTTCTCGACATCCACCTCCCGGACGTTCCCTACACCCTCTCGCACCAGCTGAACCCGGTCTTGCGCGAGTACCGCCGCGCCTCGTCGACAGCGATCGACGCGTCGCTCAAGCCGCTGATGACCCGCTATCTCGCAGATCTCGGAGCGTCGGCTTGCGCGAGGCCGGCTTTGAAGGCCGGTTGCTGCTTGTCTCGGCCGCGAGCGGGTTGATCGACGCCCGCGACATGGCGGCCGCCCCGATTCTCTCGATCAACTCGGGCCCGGCCGCGGCACCGGTCGCCGCACGGCATTTCGCACTCCGTGATCTGCAGGCCGATTCGGTGATCGTTGCCGACACCGGCGGCACGAGCTACGACGTCGCGCTGGTCCGTGCGCGGCGAGATCCCGATGACGCGAGAGACGTGGCTGGGACCGAAGTTCATCGGTCACATCACCGGCTTTCCCGCCGTCGACATTCGCAGTATCGGTGCCGGCGGCGGGAGCATCGCGTCAGTTGACGCGGGCGGCCTGCTCCACGTCGGCCCGGCGAGCGCCGGCGCCGACCCGGGCCCGGCGGCGTACGGCAGGGGTGGAACGTCTCCGACCGTCACCGACGCCGCGATCGTGCTCGGCTACGTCGATCCGAGACCACTTCCTCGGGGGCGCGATGCCCTTGGACGCTCGACCGCCGCCGCGGCCCGATCGAGCAGCACGTGGCGGACCCGCTTGGCGTGACCGGCCACGAAGCGGCGGCGGCGATCGTTGCGCTGGCGACCGAGCAGATGGTGCAGGCGATCGACATGATCACCGTGGCGCAGGGAGTGGATCCGCGAGGCTGCCGTGCTGGTCGGCGGGGGTGGTGCCGCCGGGTTGAACGCGGTCTCGATTGCGCGTCGGCTGGGTATCCAACGCGTCATCATTCCCGGACGCCGGCTCCACCATGAGCGCCGTTCGGGGCGCTGCTGCTTGGAGATGGCGGCCGAGTTCTCGGCGCCCCCGCTCTTCCTCAAGACAGACGACTTCGACTTCGCAGCCGCCGAGCGCGCGTTCGCCGAGCTGACCAGCGGTGCGAGCAGTTCGTGCTCGAGGCCGGTGGTGACCACCCAGGAGGCGACGCTCGAGTTCACGGCTGAGGCCCGCTACGCCCGGCAGGTGTGGGAGATCGATGTTCCGCTCGCCGGAAACTCTCTTGATTCCCCGACCGCCGTTGCCGACTTCGTCGCGGCATTTCATGAGCGCCATCGAACAGATCTTCGCGGTGCGCGACGAGCGGTCACCGATCCACCTGATCGGACTTCGGGCCCGCGTCAGTTGCCCGGCGGTGGGCGATCATCCGCTCGGGTCGGTGGTCGGCGACTGGATCGGAGGACGCTGATGGCTTCCGCGACCTCTACTTCGCGGGCCACGGCGTGGTCGAGGGCAAGGTTGAGCTGCTCGAGCGGCTCGTTCCGGGAGACGAGCACGGATCGAGGGTCCGGCGATCATCGAGGCGCCGTTTACGACCATCGTTCTCGATCCCGGCGCAACCGCCGAGCGCCTCGCGGGCGGCAACCTCCTGATCACGGTATGAGCATCCGACAGACGAAAGGCTTGGCGATGAGCGAGCGAACTCGGGGTCACCCATCGATAGCCAGCCCGCCGAGCCGAAACTCTGAGGTCGACCCGCTCACGATGGCGGTGATGACAGCGAGGCTTCAAGGCATCGTCCGCAAGATGAACGACACGCTCTTTCGAACGGCATGGTCGGCCGCGCTGAACACGGCGAAGGATTGCTCATGCTGTGTCGTCTCGCGAGACGACGAGGTGCTGGTCAGCGCCGAGAGCCTTCCGGTGCACGTGATGAGCGGGCCGGACATCGCCACGAAGTACCTGCGGCAGTACCACCCCACCCCGCGCCGCGGGGACGCATACGCGCATAACTCGCCGTACCACGGAAACGGCCACACCGCCGACAACTCGATCCTGATCCCGGTGATCGACGATGAGGGCGTCCACCAGCTGACGGTGGTGGTGAAGGCTCATCTCGCCGACATCGGCAACTCCGAACCGACCACGCTGTGGGCCACCTGCCGGGACGTCTATCAAGAGGGATCGGTGATCTTCAACTGCACGAAGATCCAGGAGAACTACGAGGACGTCCAAGACGTGATTCGGATGTGCGAGCTCCGCATCCGTGTGCCGGAGACGTTCTACGGCGACTACCTGGCGATGCTCGGAGCAGCCCGGATCGGGGAGCGAGAGCTGCTGAGCCTCGCAAACGAGATCGGATGGGAGGGGTTCCACAGTTACAGTGAAGCCTGGTTCGACTACAGCGAGCGCCAGATGGTCAGCGCGATCAGCCAGATGCCGAATGGCCACGCCGAGGTATCCACGATGCTTGATCCGCTCCCTGTCCCCGGCGGCGAAGACGGCGTGCCCGTGCGGGTATCGGTGGATGTCGACCGTGAAGGCGGAACGATTCGTGTCGACCTGCGCGACAACCCGGACTGCCTCCAGGCGGGCATCAACCTCACAGAGGCCACCGCGAGGTCGGCTGCCTACGTGGGGGTGTTCAACAGTCTTCCGTTCGTCGTACCCCAAAACGGCGGCTCGTTCCGCCGGCTGGAGGTGCTGCTGCGCGAAAACTGCGTCGCGGGCATCCCTCGGCATCCCGCCAGCTGCTCGGCGGCCACGTTCGGCATCGCCTGCCGGGTCTCAAACAGTGTTCAGCGCGCCATCGCAAGCCTCGGCGACGGCTTCGGCATGGCGGACTGCGCCAGCGAGTGCCCCGCGTCGACCGCCGGTATCTCTGGTCACCGATCCCCGGCGGGGAGGCGCCGGATTCGTGAATCTCACGCTGCTCGGAATCACCGGCGGGGCCGGCACGGCCCGGGCTGACGGTTGGCTGACCTCGGGCACGGTCGGCAGCGGTGGCCTGATGATGCGCGACAGCATCGAAGTGGACGAGCTGATCTATCCCCTGATCATCTGGTGTGATCGCATCGTCGACCGACGGCGGTGGCCCCGGGAGGTACCGTGGTGCTCCTGGCTGCTTTGTCGAATACGGCCCGGTCGATACTCGGATGGAAGCCCTGTGGTCGTCGGATGGCGAGGTCAACCCCGCCCGTGGCGCGCGTGGCGGTTTCCCCGGCGCAAGCGCGTGCCAGTTCCTCCGCAAGGCCGATGGGTCACTGGAGCCGCTGCCGGCCTGGGGAGGGGCGAAGTTGGCAGATGGGGAAACGGTCGTCTCGTTCTCCAACGGCGGCGGCGGATACGGACCGCCGTGGGAGCGCGACCCAGAGCGGGTTCGCAAAGACGTCAGCGAGAAGTGGGTGAGTGTCCAAGCCGCCGAGGAGATCTACGGCGTCGTGCTCGGCGGAGACGGGGTCGATCAGCCGGGCACGGACGCCCTCCGCCGGCAACTTCGCTCGGAAGCCGGCGATGCGCCCCCGCGACTGAGCATCGAAGCCGAAGTCGAGCGGCTGATCAACGACGATGTTCGACCGATCGTGGCGCCGCAGTAACTCAGATCGGGCGAACGCGCGCGTCGGGGCCTCGTATATTCTGGTTTTTACTAATCCAGAATATACGGACGGCAGATCGCGCTCTTCTCCAGATCCGGCTCCGCCCCAGCACTGGTGTCCACGACCTCGGAGTACCTCAGGTCGGGCGAACGCGCGGATCCAGGAAGGCATAGGCGATGTCGACCATCGCGTTTGCGATCACGATGAAGAAGGCGCCGTACACCACGGTCGCCATGATCACCGGCAGATCGAGCGACCCCAGCGACTGATAGGTGAGATAGCCGACGCCGTGGAGTCCGAACACGACCTCGGTCAGCAGCGCGCCTCCGGCGACGAGTGCGCCGAAGTCGAGGCCGAACAGGCTGAGAAACGTGATCATCGAGTTGCGCAGCGTGTGGCGGATCAGCACGCGGTGCTCGCTGAGCCCCTTCGCCCGAGCCGTGCGAATGAAGTCTTCGCTATCGGTTTCGATCAGGTTGGCGCGCAGCACGCGCGCGTACAGGCCGATGTAGGCGATCGACAGCGTGATCCACGGGATCACCATCACCTTGAACCAGCCGAACGGGCTCGAAGTGATCGGGATGTAGCCAAGCGGCGGCACCCACGAGAACAGAAAGGTGTCGTGATAGCGGCTCTGCGTGACCAGGTTTGCCACCTCGGCTAACCAGAACACGGGTATCGAGATGCCGATCAGGGCCAGCACCATCAGGAACGGATCCCAGATCGTCCCCCGTTTCACGGCAGCGAGCAGCCCCATCGCGATCGCCACCGCAAACCAGATCACGGCGGCGCCGAAGACGAGTGAGATCGTGATCGGAGCCGCCGAGACAATCTCCGGCACCACCATCTGACCCTGGTTGGAGTACGACACCAGGTCGCGGCTCACGAACAGCTTGTCCATCATGATCGCGTAGCGGATCGGCAGCGGACGGTCGAGATCGAACTGTTTTCGAATCAGGGCGATCGACTCGGGACTCGGGTTGCGACCGGCCAGCGGGCGGGCGGGATCGACCCCGGGCGTGGCGAAGAAGATCAGGAACACGAACACGCTGATCGCAAAGAGCACCGCAACCATCCCGATCAGCCGGCGCACGATGAATGCAAACATGCGCCTACTCCCCGCCCACTCGGAGGCTGGATTTCGGATCGAGTGCGTCCCGCACTCCGTCGCCGAACATGTTCAGCGAGAGCACGGTCAGGATGATCATCAATCCGGGGGCGATCGCAACCCAGGGACGGGTGTACAGCAGCTGCTGGCCGTCGTCGATGATCGTGCCCCAGCTGGCATTGGGTGCCTGCACGCCGATGGAGAGAAACGACAGCCCCGCCTCGACCAGGATCGTGGTGGCGACCATCAGCGGCAGCAGCACGATCACCACCGGCGCGACGTTCGGCAGGATCTCGTTGAACACCAGCCTGCGGTTGCTGGCGCCCTGAGCTTCGGCCGCCTGCACGAAGTCCTTCTCTCTCAGGGACAGCACCGTGCCCCGCACCGGCCGGTAGACGTAGGGGATGAAGATCACCGCGATGATCATCGTCGGTAGCCACAGGCTGTTGGCGTTGACATGCAGCGGCCCGACCTTGAGGCCGTTGGGTGCTGTCAAAAGCACGGTCGAGACCGAGATCGCAAACAGAAGCACCGGAAACGCCCAGACAACGTCCATCAACCGGGAGAGCACAGAGTCCGAGAAGCCGGCGAAGAAGCCGGCGATCAGCGCCAGCACCGCGGCGATCACCGAGCAGATGACCGCCGATCCGATGCCGATGATCAGCGAGTTGCGCCCGCCGTAGAGGAGCCGCGCCGCCACGTCGCGCCCCTGGCTGTCGGCACCGAGGAAGTAGTGGTGCACGTCCCACGTCGGCCCGATCGGCGTCTCACCCAGCCCCAGCACACCCTTTCCCTGCTGCAGCAGCGGAACCTGTTTGCCGTTGACGATGGTGGTGCCGTTGAGGTCGTTGACGAACGGGTCGGTGTGGGCGATGTTGTGGGCGTAGTACGGCGCCGCCAGACTCGTGAGCACAATCACGATGAACAGCGCGAGGCCGACCACACCCACCCGGTTTCGCCGGAAACGGCGCCACGCAAGGGCCCAGGGACTGCGGCCGGCGACCTCGGGATCCAGGTCGTCTGCATCGACGCCGGCTGACGGTTCTAAGGCGAACTCAGCCATATGTCCAGCCTACCATCGGTGAGGGGGGCGGTTCTGTACCGCCCCCCTCACCGACGATCGTTACTGCTGTAGCCAGGCCTGGTCGACGAGGCTGTACCACTGCGTGCTCCACTGGTAGTCCTGCACCCGCTTGGAGACGAAGTTGATCTGCTTGGGGTTGAACAACTCCACCCACGGTGCCAGGTCGGTCACGTCGTGATCGACTTGGGCCCACTGCTTGTTGGCAGCATCCGGGTCGGTAACACCGGTGGTCGCGGCCTGGTCCATCTTGGCCTGGATCCCCTTGTCACAGAACTCGGAGATGTTCGGGCTGGCATCGCTGTTCGGCCGGAAGTTGTCGCATCCGAGCAGAACGTTGAGGAAGTCCGATGCCGCCGGGTAGTCCTGGAACCACTGCGAATACCCGATCTGGATCTTGTTACTCGAGTTCTGGATGTACGGATACTGCGGGCCCGCACCGAGCAGCTTGGCGGTCGCCTTGTACCCAATCGCATTGAGGTCGTTCACAAGCTGCAGGGTGAGGCTCTTGCCCACCGTGTCAGTCGTGCCGACCACCGCGACGCTCGCCCCAGCCGTTCCGGACTGCTGCACCAGCTGCTTCGCCTTGGCGACATCCGGGGCCGTCCATGGGCCTGCTCCGTTGGGGGCAGGGTTGGCGGTGTAGGGGCAGTACTGCTCGTAGCCGGGGAAGCCCGGCGGGAGCACCTGACAGCTGGCAGTCGCCAGTGACGGGCCACCGTAGATCTTCACCATCGCCTGGCGGTCGACAGCGTAGTTGACGGCCTGCCGGGCGAGCTTGTTGTTGAACGGTGGAACGCGGACGTTGATCGCCATGTAGTAGTCGGCAGTCAACTGGTTGACGTGCGCCTGGTCGGCGTACGTGGTGTCGATCTCATTCAGGCGGTCGGCCGGAATGCCGTCCTGGTCGAACACCATGTCGGCGTCGCCGTTCTCGACCGCGGTGACCTCGTCCTCGACACTGAGGCCGAACTTCTCGACGATCTGGTCAGGGTTGCCCTCGGGCTGTGCGTCTGTCGACCACAGCTTGAAGTGCGGGTTGCGCACCAGCACGGCTTCCTTGTTCGGATCGTAGGACTTCCACATGTACGGGCCCGTTCCCGGAGGCACGTTGTTGCCGGTCAGCTTGAGGCTGGTGTTCCCCGGCACGGCAAACGCAAACGGGAGCGACAGCTTGTACAGGAACTCCGGATCGGGCGCCACCAGGTGGAACGTGACGGTGCCGGTGCTGTCGTCGGCGACAACTCCCTTGGAGAGATCGCATGTCTTGGGGTTCTTCGCACACGCGTCGGCTCCCACCAGGCCGGTGTAGAAGCTGGTCGGTCCGGGAACCGTGAACTGCCGCTTCATCACGGTCACAAAGTCACTCGCCTTGAGCGGCGTGCCGTCCGAGTAGGTGATTCCCTTGCGCACGGTGAACGTGTAGGTCTTGCCACCGTCGGTGGGCTTGGGGATCGCAGTCGCAAGATCGGGCACGAGCTCGTTGCCCTGCGGCCCGCTGACGCGCTTGAAGCCCACCAAGCCGTCATGGGTATCGATCAGCAGCTGCCATTCCTGCAACGTGTAGTTCTGAGCTGGGTCGGCTACTCCCCAGTTCGAGTTGGCAAGGATGGTGAACGTCCCGCCCTTGTGGCTTGCGCCGCCGCTCGTACCGGACGATGCCGGGGCCGAACTGCTGTTGTCGCTGCTACTACCGCCGCAACCAGCGGCGACTACCAATCCCAACACCACCACCGCCGTAACGGCGACACGCTTCAGAAGGACCTGCATGCTCTCTCCTCGATACAGGGAAACCCAGACGTCTGGTTAGACGACCCGTGGCGTCCGTTGTTAGCCGCTCGTTGCCGAAGATACATCGGCGCGCTGTTCGACGCCGGACAGAAAGCCGCTGAGAAGGTTCCGGTAGGCATCCGGCTCCTCCACATGCGCCATGTGCGAACTCTGCTCGAACACCACCCATTCGGCGTCGGGGATGCCCCGGGCGACGGTGCCGGCGATCTCGGCTGTGGCCTCGTCGTGGCGCCCGGAGGTGACCAGCGTGGGCACTGCGATCTCGCCCAGCCGCCCACGGATATCCCAGTTCTTGAGCGTCCCGATCACGTGGAACTCACTGGGTCCGTTCATAGTCATGTAGACCTGGTTGGGCATCTGCCCCATCGACCGAAGGACGTAGTCGGGCCACTGCTCGAGTCGGCACAGGTGGCGGTGGTAGAAGACATCGCAGGCCGCCTCGTACTCGGGGGCGTCTGTGGTACCGGCCTCTTCGTGGCGCAAAAGCGTCTGCTGCACGTCGGGGGGCAGCAGGTCGCGTAGCCGGTTTGCCTCAGCCACCCACTGGATCATGCTGGCAGGAGAGCTGGCGATGATCAGGCTCTCCAGGCCGTCCGGCTTGGTCAATGCGTACTCCATCGCCAGCATGCCGCCCCAGGACGAGCCGAACAGGTGAATGCGGTCGAGACCGAGTGCACTGCGGACGGTGTTGAGCTCGTCGATGAACAGCTCGACCGTCCACATCGACGGATCATCGGGGTGGTCGGAGCGCCCGCATCCCAGCTGGTCGTACTGAATCACCCGGCGGCCGGTGTCGGCCAGCTCTTGCAGCGGCTCGAGGTAGTCGTGCGAGCCTCCCGGGCCGCCGTGCAGGGTGATCAAGGGGAACTGGCCGGGCCGCTCACCCTCTCCCGCCACGACGTACCAGGTGTTGTATCCGCGAAACGCGACTGTGCCTTCGTGCCTCGGTAGCGTGCGACTCATCCGTGACCTCCCAATGTGGACCGCCGGTGTGAGGCGACTGTACCGGCTTTGGGGCGGACTCTGGGCGAAGCACTAAAGGTTCAGCGAGAGGCTGGTGACCGCATCCCACAGACGCTGCATCAGAAGTGCCGAGCGCGAGATCGGCTGGGCCGCGGCGAGAGACGCCTGCGGCTGCTGATATGTGGCTGTCATGTGCATGTCCGCAGCTTGGCTCGACGCTGGCGTTGGCGGCAGTGCGGAGAGCCTGTGTCTGTGGTGCGGATACCCGCACCACAGACGGTGAGTGAGCGAGGCTAGACACCTGCAACCCCGGCCGGCCCGTCGCTCCTGCTGTGGGCGTTCTCGCCGCTGGGGGTGAGCCGTTGCATCACCAGCGCAGCGGCGATCAGGGCCAACCCGGTGACGATGAACGACGCCGCGCGGGAGGTCGAGGTGAGGAAGCTGAGGTCGTACAGAAACAGCTTGAACGGCGTTGCGAACAGCAGCACCACACCGGCGCTGCGAAGCGTGCGCGAGCCCCGGCGGAGACCGAGGTAGAGCAGCGCCAGGCCGGTCAAGCCCCAGCAGATCGAGACGGCCACGTGCCCGTCCTGGAAGCGGCTGTGAATCATTTCCGGATCGCTCCCGACCGTCAGCTCGGCGATCCCCAGAATCGCGGCCGAGACTGTCCACAGAGTCACCGCCGCTGCTGTGGCGACCAGCCACACCGTGGGAATGCCGAACGGACGCACCGGCGGATCCATCGAGCGCGAGATCCGAACTGCGAGCCACGCTGCCAGCACGATTGCGATCAGCGGGGCGATCCCGGCGGCGGGATGCTGGGTTGGCGGCAAACAGCCTGATCGGCGTCTCATACCCCATCACACCGATGGCGATCAGCCCCGCGACCAGCCCGCATGGAGAGCTCGATGGTCAGCCGCAGATCGAGGAAGCGCGTCGACCATCCTGGGGCGAACCAGGACGACCAGCTCGATCACGACCACGATCAGCGCCCAGGCGGTGGCGGCCCACGCTCCCGGCAGCACGCTCGCTGCCAGCACCGCCGACAACCCCACCACCGGCAGCATCGCCCACGTGCGCATTAACCGGTCGCGGACGCCGAACGCCGTGATCGCCGTCGCGATGGTCAGACAGACGGTGACGAGCACGCCCTCTCGGCGGCCGTGATCCACCAGCTGCTAGCCCCAGGTGGTAATGCCCCGCGGCGACGCAGCCGGCGAGCGCGAGCAGGCTCGCCGCGGCGATCAGCGGCTCGGCATATCCCAGCACCCGCCGCAGCCGCGCGTCGTAGGTGGTCAGCGACACCAATCCGGCCAGTACCGCCCAGGCGACCAGCACCTCGTCACCGGACAGCACGAAGCCGCGCCATAGGCCGCGATCGAGAGCGGCACCCAGATCGACCAGCATCGCCACGGCCACAGGCTGCGCAGCGTGACGGCCGTCCACACCAACGCGCCGCCAGCAGAATCCCGATTGCCGCGGCCCCATCCTGGAACCCCCAGCGGTCGATGTGACCGAGCACCTCGGGCCGGGCAACCGCCCCAGCTGCCGCCCGCTGCCAACACCAGGTACACAGTGGAGGCGGCGTACAGGCGCACACCTCGGAGATACACATCCCGCAGAACGCCGGTTGGCCGACCCGAGCGTGCGGCGACCAGTTCCGAGACGATCGCAAGCGCGGCGGCCTCCCCGCCCCACGCCAGCACCAGCGCCGGGCCGTGCAGCATCAGGCCAAACCCGGTCGCGCAGGCGGCCAGGGCGTATCCGCCGAGCAGATCGGTGAGATCGGGATGACTCCGGCTCAAGAGCCGCGGCACGCATGCCCCAGCGCCGAGCACGGCGGCGACGGCCAGCAGCAGCCAGCCCGCTTCGTCGCCGCCCAGCAGCTGGTGGCCGTGGCCCACCTGGTAGGAGGTGACGCCAAGCGCCCCGGCGACCGAAGAGGCGAGGCCGCCGGTCACCAGGTCGAGACTCCGCGGGGCCTTGCCGGCCAGCCCGAACTGGTACATCTCAACCGCCCACACCACGCTCAGCGAGACGACTGCCACAGTCCACAGACCGGCTCGAGGCGGCACCTGTCCCAGCATCACGTAGGCAAGCGGCGCAGCCACGATCCAGGTTGCCACCGCCATCCGCCGCCAACCGCACCTGGCCAGCAGCACCGGCGCGGTGGCGGCCATGATCGCGGCAAACATGACACCCGCCGGGGTGACGCGGCCGGTCACGAGCAGCGGCGCCAGCATCGCAGCCGACACTCCGAACGCGGCCAGCTCCTCGCCGTCGATCACCAGCGCGACTGCGATCGCCAGAAACGCGATCCCCGCCGCACCGGCGAGGGCCTGGGGCTGGCTGAGATCGTGGTAGACGATGGTCGCAGCGGCCAGGGTCGCGTAGAGGCCGGCGATGCCTGCCGCTCCGGCGGCCAGCACTGCCTCGAGCTTGCCGTGGCGGCGGTGCAGCCACAGCGACGCTGCGATCAGCCCCGACGACACCAGCGTGCCGGCGACCAGGCGCATCGTGGGTGTGATCCAGCCACGGCTGGCGGCCAGCGCGAACAGGAACACCAATCCCAGCACCGTGATCCCGCCGCCGGCCCAGGCCAGCACCTTGGTGGTCGACATCTCGGGAAGGGCCGGACGCCACGGCTCGCGGGCGTTCGACTTCAACTGCTGGAGCAGCACCGGCGTTGCGGCGGGTGCCTGCGGGCGGGCCTTGACCTCGGCGCTTTGGGGACGCTGATACTGCACCGCGGGTGCAGCCTTCGAGCCGGCGCGGACTTCGGCGCGGAGCTGGTTGATCTCGCGCTGAATCCGGTCGAGCTCTGCTGAGATGTGGGAAGTGTTCATGACCCCACCATCGCCCACTCCCCAAGCGATGGCATCGGGGATTCCCCCGCGCTTCGGCGCGGGCTAGCGAGCCTTCCCCAGCGTCCCCAGATAGAGCTGCACCACTTTGGGATCGTCGAGCAGATCGCGGCCGCTGCCGGTATGGGCGTTCTTGCCCTGATCCAGGACGTAGCCGCGATCGCAGATCTCGAGGCAGCGACGGGCGTTCTGCTCGACGATCACGATCGCCACGCCGGTCTCGCGAATGCTCGAGACGCGCTTGAACGCCTCGTCCTGGAACTTGGGCGAGAGCCCAGCCGAAGGCTCGTCCAGCAACAGCACCTTGGGCTCCATCATCAACGCCCGCGCCATCGCCACCATCTGGCGCTCACCGCCCGACAGCGAGCCCGCCCGCTGGCCGCGGCGCTCGGCCACCAGCGGGAACAGCTCGCCAATCGGCCGCCACCCGCTGTTTCAACTCCTTGGGGCGCAGGAACATGCCCATGCGCAGGTTGTCCTCCACCGACAGTGCGCCGAAGACGTTGTGCGTCTGGGGCACGTAGCCGACGCCGCGGGCGACCAGCTGGTGTGCCGGCAGGGCGGTGATGTCGTCACCGGCGAGCGATACCCGGCCGCTGCGCACCGGCACCAACCCGAACATCGTCTTCACCAGCGTCGACTTGCCGGCGCCGTTGGGCCCGACCACACCGACGATCTCGTCGGCGCCGAGCGTCAGGCTGCAGCCGTTGAGGATGTCGACTCCGGGCAGGTACCCGGCCACCAGGTCGCTGGCGTCGAGCAGCGGGGCTGGGGCCTCAGCCATCCTCACGCTCGTGCTCGAGGTACTCGGGGTCGTCGTGGGTGGAGCCCAGGTAGGCGTCGATCACCTCGGGGTTTGCGCCCACCGCGGCGGGCGGCCCTTCGGCGATCACGCGTCCGACGCCCATGCACACCACCCAGTCGGAGATACCCATCACCACATCCATGTCGTGCTCGACGAACATCACCGTGACGCCCACCTCGGGCAGGCCCTTGATGTGGTCAAGCAGCGACTCGACCAGCACCGGGTTGACGCCGGCCATCGGCTCGTCCAGCAGAATCATGTCGGGCGTTGCCATCAGCGCCCGGGCCATCTCCAACAGCTTTCGCTGCCCGCCGGAGAGGGTGCCGGCGTAGGCGTCGCGATGGTCGGCCAGCTTGAACCGCTGCAGCAGCTCCAGCGCCTGCACCTCGACCGCTCGCTCCTGCCTGCGCCAGCGCCCCGGTACCAGCGCGGGTACCAGCCGCTCCCCCGCCTGGTGCGAAGCCCCCAGCTTCATGTTGTCGAGCACCGACATCTTGGCCAGAGCCTTGGTCAGCTGGAATGTGCGCACCATCCCCAGGCGGGCGATCCGATGCGCCCGCCAGCCGTTGATCTGGGTGCCGTCGAACGACCATGTCCCCGACTGCGGCCGGTCAAACCCCGAGAGCACGTTGAAGAACGTCGACTTGCCCGCCCCGTTGGGCCCGATCAGCCCGGTGATCGCGCCCCGCTGCACCTCCAACCGCTCGACGTCAACCGCGACCAGGCCGCCGAACTGGCGGCGCACCCCCTCGGCCTTCAGCACGGCATCGGGCTTGGCCACCCCGGGGCGCGGCTCGATCTCGGCGAGCGACTTAGCGGCCATCGATCAGCAACTCTTCGCGCTTTCCCAGTAGCCCCTGCGGTCTCCACACCGCCAGGGCAATCAACCCCAGTCCGACCAGCACGTAGCGGAAGGTCAGCACCTCATCGGTGGTGAGCAGCGCTGAGGGAATCCAGCCGCGATTGATCATGTCGGTGAGCACGCCCGCGGTCAGCTGGATCAGGAACCAGAAGACCGCGGCGCCGATGATCGGCCCCCATACCGTCCCCGGCCCGCCCAGGATGACGACGGTGTAGACGAAGAAGGTCAGCGCCGGCACGTAGTAGGTGGGCCCGACCGACTGCTGGCTGAATCCCAGCAACATGCCCGAGAGTGCGGCCATCGTGCCGCCCAGGACGAGGCTCTGCAGCTTGTAGGAGAAGACGTTCTTGCCCAGGCTGCGGGCGGCATCCTCGTCTTCTCGAATCGCCTTGATCACCCGCCCCCAGGGGCTTGTCACCAGCCGGTAGACCATAAAGCTACAGATCGCCACCAGCCCCCAGGTGATGAAAATCACCCACACGTCCGAGGACGAGAACGAGATCCGGCTGAAGCCGTAGTGCCCGGAGGGGACGGGATTGATGTCGAAGAAACTGCCCGCGAACTGCTGGATGCCGAACGGGCCGCGGGTGATCGAGTTCTCGCCGCCGGCGTTGATGATGATGCGTAACGTCTCGCCTGCGGTGATGGTGACGATCGCCAGGTAGTCCGCCCTCAGCCGCAGCGTCGGCAGCCCGAAGATCAACCCCAGCGTGACCGACGCCAGGATGCCCACGATCACACCCAGCCACAGCGGGCCACCCTGATCGACCGTGATCGCGGAGCCGTACGCTCCCACCATGATGAACGCCACCAGGCCGAAGTTGAGCAGGCCGGTGTAGCCGAACTGCAGGTTCAGACCGACGGCGGCCAACGCGAATGCCGCCGCCTGCAGGCCGATGCCCGCGGCAATCGCATCCTGGAGGGCGTTGATCATCCGATCCTCTCCCTTCGTCCGAGAATCCCTTGCGGGCGCACCAAGAGCACGGCGATCAGCACCACAAACGCCACCGCGCTCTTGGCTTCAGGGTTGATCCAATACGTCGAGACCTGGGTGACGATGCCGATCACCAGTGCCCCGAACACCGCGCCGTAGACGGTGCCGATGCCGCCCAGCACCACCGCCGCGAACAGAGCAGCAGCATGTCCAGGCCCATGTTCCACTGAACCGCCGTCGCGATCCCCAGGAAGACGCCGCCGGTCGCGGCCAGCGCCCCGCATGCAATCCATGTGATCAGGATCACTCGCTCCACGCCGATGCCCGACGACGACGCCAGGTCGGGGTTGTCGGAGACCGCCCGCAGCGCGGTGCCGTAGCGCGTGCGCTGCAGCAGCAATCCCACCGTCAGGAGAATCACCGAGCCGGTCGCGACGATCACCCAGTCCTTAGGGGTGAGCGTGAACGGGCCGGGGCCGACCTCGGTCTGAATCACGTACTCGAGGTACTGCAGAGGACGCCCACCCACCATGATCAGGAAGATGTTGGAGAGCACCAGGCTGAGGCCGATGGTGACCACGATCAGCGACACGTTGCCGGTGCGGCGCCGTCGCAGCGGCCGAAACAACCCGATCTCCAGGCCAAATCCCAGCGCCCCACCGGCGATCACCGCCAGCACCCCGGCGATCACCAGCGAGATCCCCGGGCCCGGGCCCCAGCTGGAGAGCCACCATGCCGCCAGGCCGCCGAATGTCACCAACTCGCCCTGGGCGAAGTTGACCAGGCCGGTGACCCCGAAGATCAGCGACAGGCCCACCGCACCCATGGCGATGATCAGCCCCAGTTCGATCCCGTTCATGGTCAGCCCGGCCAGCTGATCGAAGGCCGACGTGTGCGCCGCCGTGTGCCCGGCCTGACTGGGCGGCACCAGCGGAAAGATCACAAACTGCACCGCCCCGGCCGGCACCACCACGTCGGGCAGCGTCGAGACGCCGACATTGCGCAGCGTCAGCCCCTTGGGGATGGTCGACGTGTCGATCGTGACCGAGTATTTGCCCGGGGCGGGCACCGGCACCAGCCAGCTGCCGTTGGCTTTACTGGTCGCAGTGCCGATCACGGTGGCCCCCTGCTTGACCGTGAATTTCACACCGGCGATCGGCTTCAGCGTGGGGCCTTTAACGAACCCGCCCACACCCTCTCCGGCGGCCAAAGCGGGTGCCGCAGCCATGAGCGCGACTGCACCCATCGCCAAAAGAATTATCGACAGTCGCTTCACCATGTATTCACACAAGGTCTGAACCAGCATATGCTACGCGCCGACTGTTTACACCGACCGGAGGTACAACTACATGTTTCCTGCCAGGGCACGGCATGCCATTGGGGTGGTCGCACTCTGCGCCATCGTGGTGGCTGCGGCCGCATGCGGTTCGAGCTCGAGCGACAGTTCCAGCTCGGCACCCGCGAGTAGCGCACCCGCTACAGGCCAGACCGCCACACCGCTGAAGCTGGGAGTGCTCCTCCCCCACACCGGGACGCTCGCGTTCCTGGAACCCCCGATGGGTGACAGCGTGACACTCGCGCTGAACGCCATCAACGCCGCCGGCGGTGTCAACGGCAAGCCGGTTACCCAGGTCGGGGCTGATGAGGGCACCGCCCAGCCCAGCCTCGTCACCCAGAGCACCAATACGCTCCTGGCTGACAATGTGCAAGCGATTATCGGCGCAGCGGCGACCGGCGACACGTTGTCGGTGATCGACAAGATCACGACCGCCCCGGTGGTCGAGTGCTCGCCGTCGAACACCGGCGCTGTGCTGACCGACTACGCCGACCACGGCTACTACTTCCGCACGGCACCACCGGACGGACTGCAGTCGCAGGCGCTGGCCAACGTGATTCTCGCGGCCGGCCACTCCAACGTGGAGCTGGTCGGGCAGGCCACTGACTACGGCAAGGGCTTCCTGAGCGGCCTCAAGACGGCGCTCACGAGCTCGGGCGCAACGGTCGCCGGTGAGGTCACCTACGACCCCAACGGCACCACGTTCACGGCGGAGGCCTCGAAGATCAAGGCCGCCAATCCCGATGCCGTTGTGATCATCGGCTACGAAGAGACCGGGATCGTGATCAAGAACCTGATCCAGGACAACTTCGGCCCCAAGCAGGTGCCGATCTACGTCGCTGACGGTGCTCAGTCCAGCGACCTGTGGAAGTCGGTCGACCCCAAGAACCCGGCCGTTCTGGTCGGCGTCGGCGGAACTGCTCCGTCGGCAGCACCGGGCAACGGCACCAAGGCGTTCCCGGCGCTGTTCAAGGCCGCCTATCCGAAGGACGACGCGATCTTCTCCGCCCAGGCGTATGACTGCACCAACATCATCGCCCTGGCTGCCGAGGAGGCCAAGTCAAACGCTCCCCAGGACATCGTCAAGCACATGGACGACGTCACCATCACCGGCACTCCCTGCACGACCTACGCGGCGTGCAAGAAGCTGGTTGACGCTGGTACCGACATCAACTACGAGGGCGCTTCTGGCCCGCTCGACTTCACGTCGGTCGGCGAGCCCTCGGTAGGGACGTACGACATCTGGAAGTTCAACAACAAGGGCGAGGTTACGTCGCTCAAACAGACGGTCGTCAAGTAACAGCGGAAGTCACGCGTTGGGGGCCCGTGGGCAGGCGGGCCCCCAACGCCACGACTACCACCACCCCTGGCGCCGCGCCCACACCAGCATGACCACGGTGAGCAGGCCCATCGCGATCAGGGAGAGCGCCAGCTGCACCGGCTGAGTGCTCGCGTTCACGATCGTGTTCATGCCGTACACCGAGGCAACCGCGGTGATCGGCAGAGCAACCGCGGTGATCAACGCCAGCCGTTCCATCGCCAGGTTGATGCTGTCGGTGGCCCGCGTCTGGTAGAGGTCGAGCAGCTCCTGCAGGAAGTCGCGCTCGGTCGCACACATGCCCTGGACGCGGCCGAACTGGTCGACCATGTCGTCCACCAGCGTGCGGCCCGGGTCGTCCAGCAGGTCGCCCGCCACCCGGAACAGCCGCTCGAAAATGGAGCGATCGTGACTGGCCATCGTCTGGATCGTGACCAGCTCGTGGCGGGCGGCGAACATCGACTCCAACAGCTCCTGGTCGCGCCGGCGGGAGGCCATGATGCCCCGCTCGAGGGCCACCACCCGGTTGGACAGCGCCCCCACCTCGCTCTCCATTCGCTGGGCGATCGCCGAGGCGATCGCGTGGGCCAGATCGGCGGAGGATTCGACCGCAACGCTGCGCTTGGTCAGCCGCCGAAGCACCGTGGCCGTGTCCAGGCGGGCGTGCTCATCGGGCACCGAGGGGCGCAGCTCGTGCACAGTGACCACGTAGCCGTTGCCGACGAACAGCACCAGCGCCAGCGCGTCCACCACGCCGTCGGTGCCGGTGGCGGGAGCGTGCAGCTCGATGAAGAGGTGGTTGTCGTAGCGCCGCACGCGCGGCACCAGGCCGGGTTGTTCGCACTCACGAAGGGCGCTACCGCGCACCTGGAACAGCTCGCTCAGAAGCGACTGCATATCGGGATCGCCGGCCGACATGTCCAGCCACACCACGCCGTCACCGCCGGCCAGCAGCGCGGGCAACTCGCCGACGTCGCGCTCGGCAACTTCACCCCGGGCGATCCGAACCAGGTTCACAGCGGCACGAGACTACACCCGCAACGCCGATCAATCACCTCAGAGTTCGACGAACGCCCCGACTTGGAAGACCCGATCGGGCGGGATGCCGTAGTAGCGCGCCGCAGGGGCCGAGTTCTGGTGCAGCAGTGCGAACAGCCGCTTGCGCCACGGAGCCAGGCGGGTGTGGCCGGTGGTCAGGATCGCGGCATGGTCGACGTAGAACGAGACGTGGTCGAGGTCGATGTCGAGTCCGTACCCACGGGCAAGCTCGAGCGCTCGCACCAGATTAGGCTCGTCCTGGTAGCCGTAGAGGGCGTTGACGGTGACGAACCCCAGCCGCAGAAACTCCACGGTCAGCCGGTCGCTCTCGGCGACATGCGGCACCTCGGCGGTCTCGACCCGCACCAACACCACCTGCTCGTGCACGACGTGGTTGTACTCGGTGTTTTGGACGAGCGCCGGGGGCACGGTATCCAGCGACGGGGTGAGGAAGACGGCGGTGCCCGGGACGCGGTCGGGCCGCTCGTCGATCATGCGGTTGATGTAGCGGCGCAGCAGCACCCTGTGCTCGCCCAGCCGGGCGGCCATCAGCATCCGCCCACGGCGCCAGGTGGTGAGGATCGCGAAGAACACCGCGCCCACCACCAGCGGCAGCCAGCCACCGCTCTCCACCTTCGGCAGGTTCGCGGCAAAGAACGTGAGCTCGACGGTGATGAAGAAGGTCGCGCCCGGGATCACCAGCCACAGCGGCTTGTGCCAGATCTTTCGGAAGACCACGAACGCCAGGAACGTGTTGGAGGCAAAGATCGCACTCAGCGCGATGCCGTAGGCGTTGGCCAGCCCGGTGGGCGAGCGGAAGGTGAGCACCAGCGTCAGCACCGCCGCCAGCAGGAACCAGTTGACCGCCGGGATGTAGATCTGGCCCTTGATCCGGCGCGACGTGTGCCGGATCGACATGCGCGGCAGGAAGCCGAGCTGCATCGCCTGCTGGGTGACCGAGAACGCTCCGGAGATGACCGCTTGGGACGCGATCACGGTGGCCACGGTGGCGAGCACCACCATCAGCTTCTGGCCGGTCTGCCCGCCCGGCACCATCAGGAAGAACGGGTTTGAGATCGCACTGGGATGGGCCAGGATCAGCGCACCCTGGCCGAGGTAGTTCACCACCAGGCAGGGCAGCGCCAGCAACAGCCAGGCGTGGGTGATCGCCTTTCGCCCGAAGTGGCCCATGTCGGCGTAGATCGCCTCAGCGCCGGTGACCGCCAGAAACACCGATCCCAGCGCCAGGAAGCCGAGCTTGGGATCGTCGGCCAGGAAGGTGCCGGCGTAGGTCGGCGACAGTGCCCGCACGATTCCGGGATTCGCCAGCACCTCCTTCAGCCCGGTCGCCCCGATCACGACGAACCACAGCACCATGATCGGCCCGAACAGGCCGCCGACCGCGCCGGTGCCGAACCGCTGCACCAAAAACAGCGCGATCAGGATGCCGAGCGAGAGCGGTACCACCTGCGCCGCCAGCGTCGGGGATGCCACCTGCAGCCCGGAGACCGCGGAGACCACCGAGATCGCCGGCGTCAGCATGCCGTCTCCGTAGAAGAGTGACGCACCCAGGATGCCCACCATCACAAACGCGGTCTTACGGTGCGATTTGACCGACCGCTGAATCAGCGCCACCAGCGCCATGATCCCGCCTTCGCCGTGATTGTCGGCACGCAGGATCAAGAGCACATACTTGAGAGTCACGATCAGCATCAGCGCCCAGAAGATCAACGAGATCGCGCCGTACACGTGCAGTGCCGAGGGGCCCATCGGATGATCGCCCGAGAAGATCAGCTGCACGGTGTAGAGCGGACTGGTGCCGATGTCGCCGTACACCACCCCCAGCGCGCCCAGCGACAGCGCCGCGCTCGCCCAGCCCGACGTGTGGGCGTGGCCGTGGGGGCGCGCTTCGGCGACCGCGACCTGCCCGCGTCCGCGCCGGCGAAACGGTGAAGGGATCGCGTGTGACCGGCTGGGCGCGCTCACGCCGCCTCCGACCGCGATTGCACGATCATCACCCGCTGGCGGGCCTCGGCGGCGATTCGCTGCACGGTGGGGTCGTCGGCGATCCGCCGGTAGGGGGTGGCGTGGAGCCCGCTCGCCCCCACCAGAATCACCTGCGAGCGCCGCTTGGCCGCCTCGGCCAGGATGGACGCGGCGGGATCACGGGTGCGCACGTGACCGGGGCGCACGCCGACGCCGTACTGGTCGGCGATGGCGCGAGCCTGGGAGAGGAATCCCTGCAGCCGCTCGTCCAACCCGTCGATCTCGACGTCGATGTCCTCGCACAGGGGAACGTCGGTGAACGCCAGCAGCACGATCGCCGCGTGTCGTTCGGCGGCGAGGCTGACAGCCACGGATACCAGGTCGGTCGGGATCACCGCGTGTGCGGTGTTGACCGGAATCAAAATCGTCTGGGGGCCTCTGCGAGTGGTGGAAATACCCACGGACTCATGGTGCCACCAGTCCCCTGAAGGCGGTCTGAAGATTGCTCTCCAGTGCGCTACTGTTGCGCCTATGTACATCCTGATTGCCGGGGGTGGCAAGGTCGGTGCGAACCTCGCATCGACGCTGCTCGAAGCGGGCCATGAGGTCACGCTGGTCGACAACGATCACGAACGCTACGAGCTTTTGGAGCAGCGTTTCGGCGCGGTGGCCCGCTACGGCGACGTGTGTGAGCTGCGCGTGCTGGAGGGCGCGGGGGTGGAGCGGGCCGAGCTGCTGGTGGCCGTCACCGGAGACGACGAGGACAACCTGATCGTGTGCCAGGTGGCGCGTGACAAGTACGGCGTCCCCAAGGTGATCGCGCGGGCCAACGATCCTCGCAACCAGCCCCATTTCGACATGCTCGGGATCACCCTGACGGTGTCGGCGACCGCCACCATCCTGGCGCTGGTAGAGCACGAGCTGCCCCAGCACGAGCTGGTGACGCTGCTTGACCTGCGGCGCGAGAATCTCGAGATCGTGGAGTTTGCGATCGCTCCCGGCTCACCGTTCGACGGCCGCAAGGTGCACGAGCTGAACGTGCCCGACGGCTCGCGCCTGATCTCGGTCAGCCGGGGAGGCACTTCCCATATCGCCGGCGGCGACACCGAACTGCTGGCGGGCGACCTGGTGCTGGCGATCCTCAAGCCCTTGGTCGAAGACGAGTTTCGCAGCATGCTCACAGCACCGGCTGTGTAGCCGCCGCGGTCGTGCGCTCCGACTGCGTCGGCTAGGGTCGGACCGCCTGATGAGCGCCTCCTCACCCAGCCGGGCACCACTGAAGTTCTACCCTGATGTCCCCAGCCGCCGGAGCAAGGCGATCCTGGCCGACGTGGTGGTCGTCGCCCTGTTGGCGTTCTTTGGCTGGGTCGCCGTGGTCGTCCGCGATGCCGTCGACCAGCTCGCGGTGCTGGGAAACGGCGTGCGCGAGGGCGGCCTCTCGGTGCAGAACGGTTTCGGGTCAGCCGCCGATTCGATCCGCGGCGTACCCCTGGTCGGCGGTAATCTTGCCGACGCCCTCCAGGGCGCCGGATCCGCAAGCGGCGGAAACGTGGCCGCACTCGGCAAGCAGGGCGCAGACAGCGTCCACCATCTGGCGCTGGTGCTGGGGCTGGTCGTGTTCGTACTGCCGGCGCTGCTGGTGCTCGCGGTGTATCTCCCCCGGCGGGTGCGGCAGGTCAGGCGGCTGACCGCGGCCGCCGGCGTACTCGCCTACCCCAACGACCAGGAACGGGTGCGGCTGCTCGCCATGCGCGCCGTCTTCGGGTTGCCCTACGGGACGCTCGCGACATACACCCGCGATCCCTTCGGCGACCTTGCCGAGGCCCGCTACGACCCACTCCTGCAGGCGGTGTTCGACGACGCCGGCATTCGGTTCACGCCCTAGGCGGCGTGCGCCAACGGCTGCAGGCCGTCCGCGAGGGAGTGCTCGAGCGCCGCGAACGCGATCGGGCACAGGTGCGTGCCCACGTCGGCACGCATGATCGCGAGCGCCTCGGCGGTCGGCATCTGGTCGCGGTAGGGCCGAGCCGAGCTGAGCGCGTCAAACACGTCGGCGGTCGCCAGGATGCGAGCATCCAGCGGCAGTGTGCCGATCTCGACCCCACGGTGGTAGCCGCGCCCGTCGATGCGCTCGTGATGGGCGGCGGCGATTTCGGCCAGCGAGGTGAACATCGCCACCCGCGAGAGGATCTCCTCGGTGTGGGCGGGATGGCGCTTGACCACCGCGAACTCCTCCTCGGTCAGCCGGCCGCGCTTGTCCAGCACGGTGTTGGGAATCGCGAGCTTGCCGATGTCGTGCAGCAGCCCCATGCGGCGCAGATCGCGCAGCCGGTCGCGCCCGAATCCGAGCTGCTCTCCCAACGCGACCGAGTAGCGGGCGACGCTGACCGAGTGCTGGGCCGTCCATTCCGACTTGGCATCGATCACGTCGGCGAATGCGAGGGCGACCTCGTCGATGCGGGCGTTGTCGGCGTGCAGCACCGGGTCCGCGCCGGGGCCGATGCTGTCCAGATCGACCTCGTCGGCCGCTCAGCTCTGACCACAGCGGATCGTCGTCGGCGATCGCCAGGAACGCGTCGGCGATGCGAGGCTCAAACCACGCCCCGCGCCGCCGCTCGACCATCCGGCGGGCGCCGGCCAGGCCGTCGCGGACGAAGAACACCTCGGCCGCCTGGGCCAGCGAGGCAATCCGGGCGAGCTCGGGGATCGCCTCACCTTTGAGCCCGTCGGGCTGGCCCTTGCCGTTCCACTGCTCGTCCAGCGATCGCACGGCCGATGCCGCCTCGGCCGGAAACGCGAGCCGCAGCACGATCTGCGCACCCCGGTCGCAGCGGGCGCCCACGATCTCCCCGGCCTCGCTCTTGAGCCGCGGGACCACCTGCAGGAATCGCCGCGCCCGCACCAGCCGCGGTTCGCCCTGAGCGACCGTGGCGGCGGTGAACCGCAGCGCCTCGACCGGACTCTGCCAGTCGACCACCTTGCCCAGCCGTTTCAGCTCGATGTCGTCGGTGCCAAACAGCATCGCCATCCGCGCCGAGCTGGACGAGCAGCCGGCATCCTTCAGCAGCAGGGCGTAGAACAGCGCCGATCGCTGCTCCTGGGCAGCCCGGTGTCCGCGGCCAGACGCATCCCCAGCGCGCAGGTGCGCTCGGCGTGCCCGGGGGCTGGCCCTCGGTCAGATCGAGGGCGTGCGACAGCGCTGCGATGATCTCGGAAAGCCGGACTTCGCTCATGCGGGCGTATCGGCACACCGCGCCGAATCGCCTGAGCCGCCCAGCTTGACCAGATGTTATTGCCAGATTTGCAGGATCACCGTACATTGGGAGTATGGACATCGAAGACACCCGCGGCAGCGCAACTCCCCCCCGCAACCTGCAGCTGGCCGTGTGCCCGATCGGCGCACTGGGCGTCCTGATGCTCGTCACCCACAACCCCACCATCAGCTGGGCCTTTGGCCTCTCCCTGATGGCGTGGTGTCTGGTGATGATCGTCTGGCTGCTCAAGAACGACCACTACACCGCCTAGCTCCGCTCCGCGTGAATAACGGTGCCAGGCACCGTTATTCACGCGTGCCTGCGTTCTAACCCGATGCCAACTTTCGGGGCGTAAGGTCGCGCCATTGGCTGCCGTGCTTGCACGGTGGGAGCCGCGGATGAAGACCCCGTGGCCGGCCGGGTCGAGCAGATGACGCTTGAGAAGCCCGTTGACTGCTCGACCCGGTTCCGCAGACATCTACCGTGCAGCCGATGGGGTTGCTCTCGCGGATCGTCGTCGACACCAGCGCGCTCAAGGATTCGCGCGACTTTCGGCTGCTGACGCTGGGGACGTTCGTCTCCAGCCTGGGCAGCCAGATCGCCCTGGTGGCGCTGCCCTACCAGGTCTACATCATCACCGGGTCGTCGTTTCAGGTGGGGCTGATCGGCCTGGTGGAGCTGGTGCCGTTCGTGGCGGCGGCGCTGCTGGCCGGCACGCTGGCCGACCGCTACGACCGCCGCAAGCTCCTGATGCTCGCCCAGCTGCTGCTGCTGTGCACCTCCACCACCCTTGCGGTGCTGGCGGCGACTGGGGCCGCCGCCGGTGGCGGCGCTGTACGTGATCGCCGCGGTTGCCGCCGGCTGCTCGGCGCTTGACCGGCCGACCCGCTCGGCGATGGTGCCGAACATGGTCGGGATCGCGCGGCTCGAGTCGGCCATCTCCCTGACCTACGGCCTGTACCAGGTGAGCATGGTGGTGGGGCCGGCGCTGGCGGGGGTGATCATCTCCCAGACCGGACTGACGCTCGCCTACTCGCTTGACGCGGCCACCTTCGTCGCCATGTTCATCGCCGCGGCGCATGCTGCGTCCGCAGCCTCCCACCGAGGTCACCGAGCACGAGCCGGTGCTGCAATCGGTGCGCGCGGGGCTTCGGTTTGCCTGGAGCAAGGGCGAGCTGATGGGGAGCTTTGTGATCGACATCCTGGCGATGACGTTCGGCATGCCGCGGGCGCTCTTCCCGGCGCTTGCGCTGACCGTGTACCACGCCGGCCCCACCGGGGTGGGCCTGCTCTACGCCGCGCTCTCGGCGGGGGCGGTGGTGGCCGCGTTCACCACCGGCTGGCTGGCGCACGTCTCGCGCCTCGGCCGGATCGTGGTGGTCACGGTCGCGATCTGGGGGGCGGGAATCACGGTGATGGGGCTGACGAATCAGCTGTGGGTGGCGATGGTGTGCCTGATCGTCGCCGGGGCGGCCGACAGCATCAGCGCCGTGTGCCGTTCCACGATCCTGCAGACGGCCACCCCTGACTCGATGCGAGGGCGGATGTCGTCCATCTTCACGATGGTCGTGGCCGGCGGGCCGCGCCTGGGAGACGTCGAATCGGGCACGGTGGCGGGTGCGGTGGGACTGCGCTTCTCGGTGGTGTCGGGAGGGCTTCTGTGCATGATCGGCATCCTCCCGATCGTGGCCGCCTTCCCCGCCTTCTGGCGCTACAACCAGCCGCGTTCGCAGGCCGACTCGTCAGCGGTCGTCGCGCTTGAGCCCGCGCGCAGCGAGGAGTGACCCGGCCACGCACAGCGCCACCGCCAGCCCGATACCGACCCGGAAGGCGGTCACGGTCGCGTCGCGCTGCGCCGGCAGAGAGCACGTGGGTCGCGAACGGGTCGGCGTTGGGGCGGGGCGAGTTGGCCGCGAACACGAGCGTGATCGCAACCCCGATCAAGGGTGTGGCGATCAGCCCGCCCAGCCGCGAGACGGTGGTGTTGACCCCCGCCGCCAGGCCGGCGAACTGATCGGGCGCAGCCTTGAGGGCGGTGCTGGTGATGGGCGCGACCAGCATCGCCAGCCCGAGCGCCAGCACGATCACGCCGGGCAGCGGGATGATCGGGTTGGTGCTCGTCACCAGCGTCAGCAGGATCAGACCGACCGCCATCACCAGCGGCGCGACCAGCAGGTAGCGGCGGGGCCCGTCGCGGTCGGCCAGCCGCCCGAAGCGAGCGGCGATGAAGAACATGATGATGCTGATCGGGACGAAGATCAGCGACGCCCGGGCGGGCGTGTACCCGACCGCGGCGGACTGCAGATAGAGGGCGAGGTAGAAGGTCGATCCGCCCAGCGCCGCGTACACCACCAGGGTGTAGAGGTTGGCCACCACGAACACCCGCGAGCGCAGCAGCTCCAGGGGCAGCAGCGGATTTGCCGAACGTCGCTCGCTGTTGACCAGCAGGGCGAGCCCGCCGAGCGACAGCAGAAACGCCCACCACACCGACGCAAACCCCGCCTGGGCACCTTCGATCAGGGCGAAGGTGAGTCCGCCGAAGGTGATCGCGATGGCGGCGGCGCCCACCACCTGCACCGGTCGCGGTTTGGCGGGCAGGTGTTCGTCCGAGCGGCCGGCGAAGGCCAGACCCAGCGCGATCAGGGCGGCGGGCAGGTTGATGAAGAAGATCCACCGCCACGACGCGTACTCGACCAGGATGCCACCCAGCGGCGGCCCCAGCATGGTGCCGATGCCGCTCCAGGCCGTCCACTGCCCGACCGCCCGGCCGCTGTCCTTGCCGTAGGTGGCTCGTAGCAGGGCGAGGCTGTTGGTGGTGAGAAGCGCCCCGGCGACGCCCTGCAAGACGCGTGCGGCCACCAGCATCATGGTGTTCGGCGCCACCCCGGCGAGCGCCGAGGCGGCCGCGAATCCCCCCACTCCCCACACGAACAGCACCCACCGCCCGTAGCGGTCACCCAGCGCTCCGGAGACGATGTAGAGCGACGCTACCGCCAGCGAGTAGGAGAGCATCACCCACTGCTGCGCGGAGAGGCCCGCGTCCAGGTCGCGGCCGATGGTCGGCAGCGCGATGTTCACCACGGTGCCGTCGATGAACGTCATCGATGAGCCGATGATGGTCGCGATCAGGATGAACCGCCTGCGCGCGTCGACCGGCGGCGCCTCGACCTCCACGGGCACCGCCGTCATCGGCAAGGAGCCTGGAAATGTTGCGCCAACGGCCTCAACCCTGTCACGATACCGGGCATGGGAGTGACGTACGAGCTCATCGACGCACCCTACCCGTACCTGTGTGCGGTCTACCGCTGCAAGTGCGGAGCCTCCGCAACCAGCTACGGAGACGAGTCCGGCGAGCCCCCCAAAGGCTGGCGGGTCATCCGCGGCGACGTCGACCAGGTGACCTGCCCCCACTGCCTGGAGCGCGCCCAGCCTGAATAACGGTGCCAGGCACCGTTATTCACCAGCACACGCTCATGGATAATTGGTGCCTGGCACCAATTATTCACCTCCCCTACTGGCTTGTGGCGGGGCCGCCGAGGTCGATCTCGGCGGGAAGCTCCCGGGTACGCACCGGCGGGGACAGCTGGTGGCGTACGCGCGCATCAAAATACACGTACATCGTGGTCAATGCCACGAACGGCATCGCAATCGCGTACACCAGTCCGGCGATCACGTTGAGCAGCCCTAACGGCACGTCGCTGAAGAGGATCAGCAGCGTGCCGATCAGCGGGCCGGCTGCCAGTGTGATCGCGGCTGCCGCGATCGTGAGCGATCCGACCTTGAGCCACCCGCCGCGCACCAGCCGCCCGCTGCGCCGCAGGGCGCGCATCGACCCGAGATCCTCCAGCTCGACCGCCGGCACGATCAACGCCCAGCGCACCGCCAGCCAGATCGCGATCGGCACCAGGAAGATCGACAACAGAAGCAGCGACACCGCGAGCGCCCCGATCACCAGCGCCCCCAGCAGCGGGCGGATGCTGCCCACCACCATCCGATAGGCCTGCACCGGCCCGACCGGCCGGTGATTGTCGATCTCGATCAGCGCCCGCGCGGTCGCCGCCTGCACGAGCCCCAGACCGAGCAGCGTGAGCGCGGTACCGATCGCAAACACCACGAGCACGAACGCGCTGGCAGCGCCACCCTCGCTCTCGATCCCGAGAATCGACGACGCCCCCAAAACGAGCGCCTGGAGCAGGGTGATCACCACCGAGATCGGAAGCACCAGCAGCCCGATGCCGACGAACAGCCGCAGGCGAGAGACGTACATGCGCGCGGCTGCCGAGAGAATCTGTCCCCAGCTGCGCTGCCGGGCCAGTCGCAGCGGCGCAACCGGGCGCCAGCGTGCCCGCGACAGCAGGTACACCAGCAGCACCAGCAACGCCGCCACGATCGCGATGGTGGGCGTGGGATGGTCGATCGCCCGGCCCAAGCAGTCGCGACCCGTGCTTGATCACGCCGCAGAAGAAGTCGGTGGTGGACGTGCCCAGCGCACCGCCGGCCGGCACGGCGTAGGCCCGGTCGCGCCAATCCTGCGACCACGCGATCGGGTGCGTCCAGGAGGTCTTCAGATTGGGCCCGGTGGGCCCGTTGAAGAAGGCCGGTTGCAGCTCCCCCCAGCGGCCTTCGAATCCGATCCAGGGATCGGTCACAAGCGCCTCGGCGGGATCGCTGGGGATCGTGCCGACGTCCGGGTTGATGTTCAGATCGGCGTTTCGGGTGTCGTCACAACCGACGCCCTGCGACCCGGAGGCGCCGAGGTAGAGCTCCGACGAGTAGAAGTTCGCGTGCGAGCCGGCGGCCGGGTACACCACCGGGTGGGTGCCGTCCACCAACTCGAGCTTGGGATCCGTCCAGCTCGAGCCCTCAGCGCCCTCGTGCTGGCTGTATCCGACCTCGTAGGGCGTCGTCTCGAGCGCCTGGGCGGCAGTGGTCGGCGTGGAAGTTGATCTGGATCATCTCCCAGTCGCCCTCGTGCAGGTTGTTCCAGTCGTTGAACACGTAGAACATCCAGTACTGCAGCGCGATCTGCCCGGGATAGTCGGGGTCGGTGGCGACGTGCGCATACACCTTGGGGGCATGCCCCTCGTTGATCCGGCGCGACCAGTCGATGTAGCCGCAACCCGGGTTGAGCGCATCTCCGGGGAAGTCGAGGTGGTACTCGTACAGGCCGTGGGCGAGGTCGGAGGCGCTGGGCGCGACCTTGATCAGGTCGGCGCCGCCCCACGGGCCGCGCAACGCCACCGTCGGCTCGTCGAACAGCAGGTTGACGTCGATCGGCACGTACGGGATCGCCCGGGCCGCACTCGCTGGGCGCGGCCACCAGCTTCACGACCGGGGCGTAGCGCGCCGCCAGCGCGGCCTCGGAGGCGGGGTCGGCAAACGCCGCCGGAGCCGCTGCCAACGAGCACAGCGCGATGCAGGCGAGCAGCAACCAGCGAAGCCACATGCTCATGCCGGGGATTGTCGCAGCGGCGTCGGCCCGAGCGGCGTGTAACGCCGGCCGCCGAAGTGGGACACTAGGCCATGAGCACGATCTCCCTGGCGCCGCTGCCGGCGACCTACACCGAGACCACAGAAGCGCTGCACCGGCTGGCCGTGTACGTGATCGCGCCGGCTCAGCGCCTCCAAAACGGCGAGATCATCCTGCGCGCGACACCGGGAGGCTTTTCGACGTTTGAGTTCAACGGGCGGGTGATCGGAGTCGACGGAGACGTGCTGGTGGTGGACGAGACCCGGCTTCCCATCACCACCCTGAACGCCGCCGCCGAGGCGGTCGGGATCGCGCCCGACGTGGCCCAGCAGGAGCAGTTCGACGTCCCGCCGTACGGCGACCTGGACGAGCGCCTGCCGGTCGACCGCGCGGCCGCGCTTGCGCTGGGCGAGTGGTACGCGTTTGTGACCGCGGCGCTGGACGCACTGCGCGCCGAGGCCGGCCCCGACGACGACACCTCGATCGTGCGGATCTGGCCCGAACACTTCGACGCCGCCATCGACATGGGAGACAACACCGCCGGCAGGCGCGGCACCTACGGAGGCTCGCCGGGTGACGGCCACCACGCCGAGCCGTACCTGTACGTCTCCCCCTGGGCCGGCCGGATCGATGAGTTCTTCGGCGATCCCACCTTCAAGGGGGCATCGCTGCTCCACTCCCAGCTGGTGGCCGAGAGCGACCCAATGTCAGCGGCCCTGGCGTTCCTCCGTGAAGCACGCGCCCGCATCCAGCGCCACCCGGGGTGAATAACGGTGCCTGGCACCGTTATTCACCCGGCTCCGCGCGAGCGTCTCTACGGTGCCTCTCGATCCAGTGTCGACTCGAGTTCTGCGGCGAGCGCTCCGCTCTGGGATTGGACGATCGGCTTGGTGTGGGCCTGCCACCGGGGCCCACAGCGGGTGTGGGGGCCGGCCACCGTGAGTGAACAGACGAGGTGCTGGTGAAAGAAGACCGGCGCCGCGATCGCGACGCTGCCTGCCGAGTACTCACCGCGAGACGTGGCTACGCCCGTTAGGCGAGTGCTTTCGAGGCGCCTGGCAAGGTTCGCACGGGTCGGCGTGTTCGGCGTGAATCGTTCGAACTCACTTCCGAGCACCGATTCGATCACATCCGGCGGCGCATGCGCGAGCAGCATGCGCTGGCCCGCCCCCGCGTAGAGGGGCAGCGCCTGCCCGATACGAAAGGCCATGCGGATGGCGTGCGGGGATTCGACCTGGTGGATGCAGACCGCGTGGACGCCGACGCGGACGACCAGCACCGCTGTTTCTCCGGACAGATCAACAAGCCGCTCGAGTACCGGAGTGGCAAGCCTGACGAGTTCCCTGCGTCCGACGCGGGCGGGCGAGGACGAGTCGAGTACGGGGCCAGGGCCGAACAGCCCGGCGCTGCCGGAGATGAATCCGTGGCTCTGCAGCGTGCGGATGTACCGGTAGGTGGTGCTCAGGGGGAGCCCCGCGGTGGCGGCGAGTTCATCGGCGCGCGCGGGACCGGATTCGGCGATAACGCGGAGAAGTGCCAACCCCCGGTCGAGCGACGTGGTGGCAGCTTCGGGTGACCCTAGCGTCGGGTCGGCGCTCATCGTGGACGTGCCTCCTATCGCGGGATTCTCATCCTCTGGAACCATCAAGATTAGACGACGAGATCAGCTGCGCCGGGTCGGGGGCCGAGGATGATTCTCGGATACCGAGAACCGAGAGATGCCGGGGGACAAGACAGTGGCTATGGTGAAGCTCGACGGACACAAGGAGGCAATATGAGCATCTCAACCGATACCGCCGGGGTCAGCGCGCCACGTGACCTGATCGACATCGATCGGTATCCTGTCGACCGTTTGGACACGCCGGCCGGCGCTGAGCTGATCGCACGGTGCAGAGCCGATCTGGCCGCGACGGGCGCGTGCCAGCTCGAGGGGTTCCTGCGTGAGGATGCTGTGGCTGCGCTCGCGTCCGAGGCCCTGACACTGACCGATTCGGCGTTCACCAACGAGGCCGTCCACAACGTGTACTTCGAGGATGTCGACCCGTCAGTGCCGGCCGATGATCCGCGACGCATGATGGAGCGCGCATCCCAGGCGACGATCGCCTATGACCTGGTTCCGCCGGCAGCGGGGATTCGGGCGCTGTACGAGTGGGATCCGCTGCTCGAGTTCGTCGGTGCTGCTTTGGACAAGCAGCCGTTCTATCGCAATGCGGATCCCCTGGGCGCCTTGAACCTGGTGTATTACAAGCAGGGAGACGAGCTGGGCTGGCACTTTGACCGTGCCGAGTTCGTTGTCACGTTGATGCTTCAGCCTGCCGCCTCGGGTGGAGACTTCGAGTACATCCCCAATCTTCGAAGCGAGAGTGACGAGAACTACCCGGCGGTGGCACGCCTGCTGCAGGGGGACATGACCGACGTCATCCACCTGCCCAGCACAGCCGGGACGCTCGCCTTCTTTCGCGGGCGCCACTCGATTCACCGGGTCACGCCGATCGTGGGTGAGGTGTTGCGGACAAACGCCGTGCTGTCGTACTCCGACAGGCCCAACCACCAGCTCAACGAGTTGACGCGGCGGCTGTTCTACGGACGGACGGCTTGACCGAATGAGCGCAACGGTCAACGCGGAGGTTCTTTCCGATATTCGAGCGCAGCGCGGCTCGACGCTCAGATGCAAGGGCTGGAAGCAGGAGACAATCCTGCGCATGCTCGAGAACAACATGGAGGTCGCCGAGCACCCCGAGCGGCTGGTGATCTACGGCGGCATCGGCAAGTGTGCTCGCAACTGGGAGAGCTACCACGCGATCGTGGCGTCGCTGAAGGCGCTCGAGGACAACGAGACGCTGGTGATGCAGTCGGGCATGCCGGTGGCCGTTTTTCGCACCCACCGGTTGGCACCCCGGGTGGTGATGGCAACGACGAACTTCGTCCGTCCGAGCTGGAAGCAGTTCTACGAGTTGCAGGACGCGAACCTGACGATCTTTGCTCAGTACACAGCCGCGCCGTGGGAGTACATAGGTACCCAGGGCGTGATTCAGGGCACGTTCGAGACGTTGCGCTCGGTTGGGAATATCCACCTGGGCGGCTCGCTCGAGGGCAAGATCCTGCTGTGCGCGGGCATGGGCGGCATGGGTGGCAACCAGCCCCGCGCGATGACGATGCTCGGCGGCGTTGCGATCTGCTGCGATGTCGACCGGCGGATCATCGATAAACGCATGGACGTCGGATACGCGGACGTGGTGGCGGAGTCACTCGATGAGGCGATCGCGCTCGCGATGGCCGCCGCCGAACGACGCGAGCCGCTGGGCATCACGCTGGTGGGAAACGCGGTGGACGTCTTCGAAGAGTGTCTGGTGAGGGACTTTCGACCGGATGTTGTGACCGAGATGACTCCCGCCCACGATCCGCTGGCCTACATCCCGACCGGCCTCACCGCCGAGCAGGCCGAGGTGGAGCGGCGGGCCGATCGCGACGCCTACTTCGAGCGTGCCCGTGAGTCGATGGTGCGCCAACTGACGGCGATGAACGCCTTCGCCGATCGGGGCGTTGCGGTGTTCGAGTACGGCAACCAGATCCGCCGCCAGTGCGAGGAGCACGGGATGGCGGACGCGATGAAGATTCCCGGGTTCGTCGCCGCCTATCTGCGACCACTGTTCCTGGAGGGGCGCGGCCCGTTTCGGTGGACGTGCACGAGCGGCGAACTGTCCGATCTGGCTCGGCTGGATGACCTCGTGCTGGAGCTGTTCGGCGACGATGACATCCCGACGCGCTGGATCCGGCTGGCGCGGGAGCACGTGCCCGTCGAAGGCCTGCCCGCACGCGTCTGTTACCTGGGGTTCGGACAGCGCAAGCGCTTCGGCCTCGCGGTCAACGAGCTGATCCGCCGTGGCGAGGTGAAGGGGCCGGTCGCGTTCAGCCGCGACAATCTCGACTCGGGCTCGATCATCAACCCGACGTTCGAGACCGAGAACATGCCGGACGGATCTGATGTGATCTCGGACTGGCCATACTTGAACGGACTGCTGAATGCCTCGGCCATGTGCGACCTGATCGCGATCCAGGCCAACTATGCGATGGGTGAGTCGGTCCACACCGGCGTCACCATGATCGCCGACGGCAGCGAGGAGGCCGATCTGCGGCTGGAAGCCGCGCTCACGGTGGATTCCGGCATCGGGGTGGTGCGTCACGCCCAGTCCGGCTATGAGCGGGCGCGCGAGGTGGCCGAAACGGTGGGTCCCGGTGAGGGGCTCTCGGTGCCACTCTGGTGGACGCGGGAGGCGACCTTCGGCCCGGACGATTGAGCCCCCGATGAGCGGGCGTGTGCTGATCCGCGGTGCCTCCGAGATCCTCACCTGCGCCGCCTCTGCACCTGACCTCGTCGGTCATGTGGCGGGCGGCTCGGTGCTGATCAAGGACGGGCGGATCGTTGCCGCGGGCATGTTGGGTGATGTGGCGGCCGATTCGGTGATCGACGCCGGCGGATGCGCGGTGATGCCGGGCTTCGTCGACTGTCACACCCACGTCGTGTTCGGCGGGAGCCGGGTGGATGAGTACGTTGCCCGATGTGCCGGGCTGGAGCCTCCCGCGGGCGCACCGACCGGGATCGTCGGCACGATGGCGGCCACCCGTCCGCTGGATGCCCGCCGGCTGGCCGACGCCTCCGCCGAGCGTCTGGGCGAGATGCTGGCGCACGGCACGACCACGGTCGAGTCGAAAACGGGCTACGGCCTGGAGCGGGATGCCGAGCTGGCGATGCTCGAGGCAAACGTGCTGCTGGCCGGCGAGGTCGGTATCGACATCGTCTCGACCTACCTGGGTGCACATGCGCTGCCGCCTGTGGTGGGCCGTGACGAGTACGTCGCCGAGGTGGTGGACACCATTCCCGAGGTCGCCGAGCGAGGCCTGGCGTCCTTTTGCGACGTGTACTGCGACGACGGCTACTTCACGCTGGATGAAAGCCGACGGATTCTCGAGGCGGGCCTCGCCCACGGACTGCGACCCAAGGTGCATCTGGACGCGTACTCCCACACCGGCGCCGCGATGTTGGCGGCCGAGTTAGGGGCGACCACGGTGGATCACCTCAACCACACCAGCCCAGCCGAGCTCGAACAGTTGGCCGAGGTCGGAGTGATCGGCGTGGTCATGCCGCTGCTCGACTTCGCGGCCCAGAACCCGGTCCCGACGCACGCCCGCACGCTGGTCGACCGCGGCGTTCGGATCGCCCTGGCCACCGATATGTGTCCCGGCTGCTACGCCGCCAGCATGCAGGTGGTGATCCAGCACGCCTGTCGCACCGGAGGGCTCTCGGTCGCCCAGGCCATCCGAGCCTCGACGCTCGACGCCGCGGCCGCGGTCGGCCGCGCGGGCTCGGTGGGGTCGCTGGAGCCGGGAAAGCACGCCGACCTGCTGATCCTGGATACCGCTCGCCATGAGGACCTCGCCTACCGCATCGGCCATAACGCGGTTCGCACCGTGATCCGTCACGGCGTGGTGGTCGCGTGATCCGCACGATCCAGGCCGGCCATCTGTTGCTTGACCACGGGTGGGCGTCTCCAGGCCACGTGACCGTGAACGCTGACGGGACGATTCGCGATGCAGCCCCGGGCGCCGCGGCAAGCGCCGATCTGGTGCTCTCCGGGTACGTCGTGCCGGGCGTCGCCAATCTGCATTCACACGCACACCATCGTGGCCTGGTCGGCCACGCCGACCGGCTCGCCTGGGGCAGCGCCGCCACCTTGTGGACGTGGCGCGAGACGATGTATCACCACCTGCTCGGGCTCGAGCCGGATGACCTTGAGGCATACGCGACGCTCGCCTACGTCGAGATGCTGCGACGTGGCTACACCGCCGTTGGTGAGTTCCACTATCTCCACCATGATGTCGACGGCCGCCGCTACGCCAACCCCGCCGAGATGAGCGAGCGCATCGTCGCCGCAGCGCGAAACGCCGGGATTGCGCTCACGCTGCTACCGGTGCTCTACACCTCAGGAGGCGTCGGCAGGCCGCCCGAGCCGGAGCAGCGTCGGTTCACGATCGGAGGTGACGAGTACCTGTCGCTGCTGGCCGCGCTCGACCGGCTGACCGCGCATGACCCGCTTCTGCGGGTCGGCGCCGCGCCCCACAGCCTGCGTGCGGTCGATCCGGCCGAGCTGACGGCTCTGCTCGGGCAGCGCACCACCGGCCCGATTCACATTCACGCCGCGGAGCGCACGGAGGAGGTGGACGAAGTTACGGCCGGCCTCGGTGCCCGCCCGGTGGAGTGGCTCCTGGACAACACCGACATCGACACGCGCTGGTGCGTGATCCACGCCACGCACATGACCGAAAGCGAGCGCACCGGCCTCGCTCGCAGCGGCGCGGTCGCCGGCGTCTGCCCGCTGACCGAGGCCAACCTCGCCGACGGGCTCTTTCCGCTCGCCCCGTACCGCCACGCCGGCGGACGGCTGGGAGTCGGCACCGATGCCAATCATCTGATCGACCTGCCCGGCGAGCTGCGCACGCTCGAGTACGGACAGCGTGTCACCGGACACCGCCGCGACGTGCTGCTCGGCCAGGGGGAGACGAGCGTCGGTGATGTACTGTTCAGGCTCGCCGCGGCCGGCGGCGCGCAGGCACTGGCTCAGCCGGTCGGCGCGATCAGACCGGGTTTGCGGTGCGACCTGGTCGAACTCGACCCCCACCACCCAGCCTTTGCCGGACAGACCTCAACGACCATCCTCGACGCCTGGGTGTTCTCGACGGCCTCCGACACGGTGGTGCGCACCGTGATCGTTGGGGGAGTCGCTGTCATTCGCGACGGCCGCCATCCACTGGAGGCCGCAGCCCGTGCGCGCGTCGCCGCGGTGATGAGTCGCCGGCACTCCGTCACGACCCAGCCCGCATGACGGTCACCCTGGACGGCCGGAGTCTCGAGATGGCGGATGTCGTGGCCGTGGCCCGTGACGGCGCGGCGGTCGAGCTGGCGCCGGCAGCGATCGAGGCGATGCGCCGGTCGCGCGGGGCGTTGGAACGTGCCGCGGCCCGTGGGGAGCGGATCTATGGGGTTTCAACAGCTGCGGGCGCGCTCCAGCGAGTGTCGCTGGAGGGCTCCGACGCTCACCAGTTCAACCGCACCATGATCCTGAACTGCCGGGTTGGGCAGGGGCCGCCGGCAAGCCGTGAGATCGTCCGCGGGACGCTCGTTCGCCTGGCCAACCTGCTCGCTCAAGGAATGACAGGGGTGCGACCCGAGCTTGCCCAGCTGGTGGCGCAGGCCCTCAACGAGGACTGGCCGCTGACGATGCGCACGCTCGGTTCGGTCGGTCAGGCCGACCTGGCGCCTATGGGCGACCTCGCCACAGGGCTGATCGACACCGCAGGCTTTGACCTCGCCGCCGGGGAGGGCATGGCCTTGATCGACAACAACTGCTTCTCCACGGCGATCGCGGCGCTCGCAGTGGCCGACCTCGAGCAGCTCGCTGATGCACTGGACGTCGTCGCCGCACTCGAGATGGAGGCCTACCTGGCCAATCCGTCGATCCTCGACCCAGTGCTGGCCGAGCGCCCGTTTCCGGGGTTGCAGTCGACGGCCGCGCGGCTGCGGGAACTGCTCGCCGGTAGCTGGCTGTGGCAACCGGACGTGCCCCGAAATCTGCAGGACCCACTCACGTATCGCTGCATCCCTCAGATCCACGGGGCGCTTCGCGACACGCTCGAGTTCGCCCACCGCCAATTGGCGCTCGAGCTGAATGCCGCTCAGAGCAACCCGCTGGTCGACGTCGAGGGCGAGCGCGTCGTCTCGGTCGGCTGCTTCGACGTGCTGCCGCTGGCAGCGGCACTCGACTACCTTCGCATCGCGCTCGCGCCGGTTCTCACCAGCGCCAACGAGCGGATGATGAAGCTCCTGCACACCGGTTTCTCCGGCCTTGCTCCAGGGCTATCGCCCGACGCCGCGCGGGGTCACGATGGATTCACGGAGTTCGGCGTCGTCGGACAAGGGCTCGTGGCCGAGGCCCGCCTGCTCGCTGCGCCCGTTTCGTTCGAGATGGCGAGCACGACCCAGGCCGAGGGCATCGAGGACCGCACCACAATGGCTCCCTTGGCGGGCCGTCGCCTGAGTGAGATGGTCGGGCTTGGTCAAGTTCTCGCGGCGATGGAACTCGTTGTCGCCGCCCAGGCGATCGACCTTCGCCCCGGAGTGCAACTCGGTACCGGCACGAACCGGGCGTACCGGCACGTCAGAGCGAGCATCCCAGCGGTCATCGGCAGCAACCCAGTACCTGGCAACCTCGATGCAGTGATCGAACTGGTGAGAGCAGGCACCATCGGCGACGCCTCGTAAGCGGAACCGTTCCTCCGTGAAGCACGCGCCCGCATCCAGCGCCACCCGAGGTGAATAACGGTGCCAGGCACCGTTATTCACCCGACACGGCCCGGGAATTCGCTGCACCGGTAGAATGCCCACTCTCGGGCACCGGGATCCGCGCCCGAGATGAGCGCCCGTAGCTCAGGGGATAGAGCGCTGCCCTGCGGAGGCAGAGGTCGCACGTTCGAATCGTGCCGGGCGCATGGTCGAGATGTGGGGGGCTTATCGGGGGAGCGTCCGCGTGATACTCGCCTTAAGCCGGGCACCCTCCAGTGCCGGGATGGTGTGTGCTCGAGTTACCGGCTTACGGTGCGCCCGTTTTGACACCACAGGGCCGGTCTGCGACACTTGGAAAATCGATTCTCTAAACGCCTTAGGAGATAGGCATGCCGCTCAGCCCTGACGTGCAGGAGTACCTGACCAACCTCGACAAGATGGGTGGGGTGCGCTACGGCGAACAGCCCGTCGAGGTGCAGCGCCAGATCATGGAAGACGGTGCGCCTGCGCTCTTCGGGCCGTTCGAGCCGGTGCCCGTCGAGGACACCACGATTTCAGGTCCTGGTGGCCCGATTCCCGTGCGCATCTACCGCCCCGAAAACCCCTCCGGTGGACTCGTCTACTTCCACGGCGGTGGCTGGGTGCTCGGCGGTATCAAGACCGCCGACGGGGTGTGCGCCACCCTGGCGCGCAAAGCCGGCATCACCGTGATCTCAGTCGACTACCGACTGGCCCCCGAGCATCTGTTTCCCGCCGCGGTCGAGGACGCGTGGGCGGCGGTCGAGTGGGCGGACGCCCGCCGGGACGAACTCGGTTCGTCCGGGCGGCTGGCGGTGGGTGGCGACAGCTCGGGCGGAAACCTCGCCGCCGTGGTCGCTCGCCACGCCCGCGACCACGGAATGGAGATCGCCTACCAGCTGCTCGTGTATCCGGTGACCGACGCCAATCTCGAGACAACCTCCTACATCGACAACGCCGCCGGCTACTGGCTAACCCGCGATGGCATGGTGTGGTTCTGGGATCAGTACGTGCCGGAGGGCGACCGCTTCCATCCCGACGCCTCACCGCTTCGAGCCGAAGATCTCAGCGAGGTGGCGCCGGCGCTCGTGATCACCGCCGAGTTCGACCCGCTGCGTGACGAGGGCGAGGCTTACGCCGCCCGGCTCAAGCAGGCGGGAGTCGCGGTCACGCTCAAGCGCTACGACGGGCTCGTGCACGGATTCTTCCGCTGCTCGGCGGTGCTTTCGGCGGCCGAGGATGCGCTCGCACTCGCATCCAATGCTCTCGCCGGAGCGATGGCCAGGGACTAGCTCGCGAGGAAGCGCCGAGCGGCTGCGGCGTAGAGCGCTGTCGCCTCGACGATGCTGGCAACCGAGATCGACTCGTTGGGCCGGTGGGCGCTCGTGAGCAGCCCCGGCCCGCACGATGGCACGGTCGGAACCCCGGCTGCAAGCTGGAAGTGGGGCGCGTCGGTGCCGCCGGGGAAGACCGAGAATGGCGGGGCCGCCCCGAGCACCTCTTCTGCCGCCTCGGCGAGCGCCGTCACGACCGGGTGCGCCGGGTCGATCTCGCACGGCGGCAGCCACGCCTCAATCTCGACGCTCGCCCGCAATCCCGGTTGATCCTCGGCCGCCTCGGCCAGAAAGGCTTCAATGTCGGCGCGGATCCCGTCGCGATCCATCCCGGGGAGGGCGCGCACGTCCGAGACGAACGAGGCGAACCCCGGCACCACTCCCTGGCCGCTTCCACCCTGCGCAACGAGCCCCACGTTGATCGTCGGCCCGCTGGGCGCGAATGGGTGCGGATCTGAGTGAAGCACAGCGGCGCCGCGAGCGGCGAACCGGGCGAGTAACCGTCCCATCTCGACGTTTGCGTTCACCGACTCAAGGTGATCGGAGAGGCTCGAGTGCATCGAGGTGCCCTGAACATCGATCCTGAACAGGCACACCCCCCGGGACACCAACCGGATCGCCTCCCAGTCGCGGTCGAGTCCCGATGGCTCGCCGATGATCGCGGCGTCGGCGGGTGGGATCCGCCCCTGCTCCGCGAGCCAGCGGGCACCACACGCGCTCCCCTCCTCCTCGTCGGCAGTGAACATCAGCACCAGGTCACCGGCGAGCTCGGCCCTGGCGACCTCGGCCCCAGCGAAGACCATCGCCGCGACCGCGCCCTTCATGTCGGCCGCGCCCAGGCCGTAGAGCCGCCCTTCGCGCACGGTGGGCTCCCATGGTGGCGTCTCCCACGCCGCGATCTCGCCTGCCGGCTTGGTGTCGATGTGGCCGTTCAGGATCAGGGTGGGCCCGCCACCCCGCCCCGCGATTCGGGCGATCACGTTGCGTCGCTCGGGCGCCGGCCCGACCACCTGGATGTCGTCGATCCCCAGGCCGCGC
Source organism: uncultured Actinomycetes bacterium (assembly GCA_963729195.1). Classification (GTDB taxonomy): domain Bacteria; phylum Actinomycetota; class Thermoleophilia; order Gaiellales; family JAICJC01; genus CAVPTL01. Next base: position 70,388 of record CAVSNF010000006.1, on the reverse strand, counting down.
AGCGTGCGTACCAGCACCTCGCTGACGGCGCGCTCATCGCCCGGTGGGTTCGGTGAGGCCGCGGCCACCAGCTCGCAAGCGAGCTCGACCGGGCCGTCGGGATCATCGATCAGCGCCGCCGCGCCGCTGGAACTCTCGCGCCCACGCGTCACCGTCTAGGCCCCAAGCTGCACAGGCTGGTAGAAGGGATAGAGGTTTGCCTGGAATGGGCGGTAGCCCTGGAGTTCCGGCGCGGCCACCCACACGTCGTTCGGGGTGACGAGCGGAATGTACGGGAGCTCTTCGGCGACCACTCTCTGGACGGCGGCGGCAGCATCGGCGAGCCCCTCCTCGGGCGCGCGTAGCCACGCGTCGAACGCATCGTCGAGCGCGGGAAGTCGCGAGTGCTGCCAGTTCTCGGCGCCGGCCGCACGCGAGGCGGTGAAGCCGATCAGCGCGTCGATCGGGTCGGGCCAAAGCCATTTTGCGATGGTCGCGGGCGGCCCGGCGATCGCCGCAGTGTAGAACGGCTCGAACGGGATCACCGGCTCGAGCTCGAGCACGACGCCGACCCGTCGCAACTGGTCGCACACCGCCTCGGCCAGCGGCAACAGCACCGCGTCATCCTGACACACGCAGCGCACCGCGAACGGCTCCCCGTCGAGCTCCCGCACGCCTGCGGGGGAGACGGTGTACCCAAGCTCGTCGAGCAGCCGGGAGGCCGCCGCGGGATCGAAGCGCACGCCCGCGTCGGGGCCGGGGTCGTAGTACTCATCGCCGGGCGGGATCGCGCCGAGCGAGGGCGCGCCGTGGCCGTGGAGCACGTCGCGCACGAGGGCCTCGCGGTCGATCGCAAGCGAGAGCGCACGCCGTAGCCGGACATCGTCGAAGCGCCGATCGGACCGGCGGAAGTCGACCGTGAGGTAGACGTTGGACTGTTGCGCGAATTCGATCACCCGCAGCTTGCCCTCCGCTACGAGACGCCCGACCTCCTCCAGCGGCGGGGCGTGGATCACGTGCACAGCGCCCGCCTCGAGCGCCGCCAGCCGCTCGCCCGGATCGAGGATCGCCGTCCACTCGATCCGCTCGAGCGGGCGCCCGCCTGACCGCAAGAACGGCGCGGGCGGTGCCTGGTACCCGGCCCAGCGGTCGGCGACCACTCGCTCCTCGGACCACGAAGTGAGCGTGTACGGCCCTGTACCGTCGGCGAGCTGATAGCCGAAGCGATCGGGCTCAGACAGTCGCCGCGCCTCGTTATAGACCGCGGTGTGCGTGCCCCACAGGAGCGAGGGCAGCCGAGCGTAGGGGTGGTGCAGCCGAAACACGAGCGTCGCCGGCCCGTCCGCCACCACGGTGTCGATGGGATCCCAATACCACAGCTGCTCATCGCCTTCGAAAGCGCCGAACCGCAGAAACTCGAACGCCCGCAGCACCGCCTCGGCATCGCAAGGATCTCCCGAGTGGAAGCGCAGCCCGGGCCGCAGGTGAAAACGCCACTCCAACCCGTCGGCCGACGTCTCCCAGGTCGATACGAGCAGCGCGTCCGCATGCCAGTCGTCGCGCTTCACCACCAGCGGCTCGTACAGGGCAACGCTCGGCGGATCGATGTGAGCGCCCGTCGGATCGAGGCGTGAGAATGGGTAGTCGAACGCCTCGCGCAGCACTCCGCCCGACACCGTTACACCCCCATCCCGCAGCCCTGGAACGAACCGCCCACGAGCCTCGTTGAAAACCGGTTTTCCATCTTGGAAAATCGATTCTCTCTCGTGTAAGCTGGCGCTGTCAAGTCAGGGTTCGGAAGCGATCCGGACGCTCGTGAGGGGAGGGACGCGCGTGGAGACGAAGCGATTCGCGGGGCGGCGGGCGCTGGTGACCGGCGCCGGCGCCGGGTTCGGAATGGCGACGGCAATCGGGCTTGCCCGCGAGGGCGCCTCGCATGTGGCCCTGGTGGAGCTCATTCCCGACCGCCTAGAGCGCGTCACTGCCGAGGTCACAAAGCTCGGCGCTGAGGCGATCCCGATCGCAGTTGACCTGTGCGACCCGTCCTCAGCCGCCGCGGTGGTCGACACCACCGTCGCCACGGCTGGTGGGATCGACGTCCTGATCTCGAACCACGCGTTGATGTCGTGGGAGGTGCCGTTCCTCGAAACCACCGACGAGGCGTGGCAACGCGAGATCGACGTCAGCCTGACAAGCCACTTCGCGCTCGCCCGGCGGGTCGCACTGGCAATGAAGACGGCCGGCACGGGCGGTTCGATCGCGTTCACCGCGTCGGTCGATGCGCTCGGTGCCGAGAAAGGATGCGCCCCGTATTGCGTCGCCAAAGCCGGAATCGTCGCGCTCTCGCAGGTGATGGCCGTCGACCTTGCCGGGTTCGGGATCCGAGTGAACTGCGTGAGTCCCGGGCCGGGCGACACCCAGCGCTCCATCGACCTCGTGGGCGAGGAGGCGATGGTGAATCTGCGCGAAACGGGCATTTCCGGCATCCCGCTGGTGCGACTCGCCAGCGCCGACGACATCGCGGAAGCGTTCCTCTACCTGTCATCCGACGCGGCGGCGTACATCACCGGCCACAACCTCGTGGTCGACGGTGGCCTGACGACGTTCGCCTACATCCTCCCCGAAGGCTAGCCCGCCCGTGCGGCTGACAGACGACGTTGTGATGGTCGGAGGCGGGTCGTTCACCGGTTTCGGCCTCTCGTCGGACTTCGACGCGCATATCTACCTGCTCGACGGGGGCGACGGCGCATGCGCGCTTGTCGACTGTGGCATGGGCTCCGCCGCGGGCATGGCGCGAGTGCTCGAGCGAGTCGAAGCGGCCGGGGTCGACCCCGGCTCGATCGAGACGCTCTTCCTCACCCACTTTCACACCGACCACGCGGGCGGCGCAGCCCGCTACCGGGAGCGACTCGACGCCCCGGTCGCGATCGGGCGCGACGCGGCCGCGGCACTCGAGGTCGGAGACCACACCGCCACCCAGTTCGCCCCCGCCCAGGCGGCGGGCATCTTCCCCGCGGATTACACCTATCCACCCTGCCCCGTCGACGACCCATTGGCCGACGGGGACGTGCGCGCTGTGGGCCGGTTGACGGTGCGGTTCGTTGCCACTCCAGGCCACTGCCATGGCCACGGTTCCTACCTGGTTACCGGTGAGGAGCGCTCCTACCTACTGGCCGGCGACGCGATCTTCGCCGCCGGCAAGCTGTTCCTGCAGGCGACCCCAGACTGTGACATTCCCGCTTCGATCGCTTCGCTGCAGCGGCTCTGGCGGGAGCAGTTCACCGCGCTCCTCCCCGGCCACGGCCCAGTCGTGCTGGACGGAGGCCGCGACCACTTGCAGATCGCGCTGGACGCTGCTGCCCAGCTGCGGCTCCCACCCAACATCGTGTGAGACGGAGGACTCGATCATGATCAAGCTCATTGGCACCGCCCGCCGCCGCGACGACCTCACCATGGAGGCGTTCATGGCGTACTGGCGCAACGTGCACGCGCCCATCTCGGCCCGCCCGCCGGGCCTGCGCGGGTACGTCGTGTCGGAGGTCACCGGCCGGCTCGCAGGCGAGTTCGAGGTGGACGCGTTCGTCGAGCAGTGGTGGGATGACCTCGACGCCTACAAGGTGGCCGCGGCGTCCGACGAGGCCGCCGCCGCATGGGAGGATGTCGCCAACTACGCTCGCACCGACGGCAACTTCTGGATCGCCCGCGAGCATGTGCTGCGCGAACGCACCTACGACGACCCCGGCCTGCTCCGCGGAGGCACGGGCGGCGAGCCTGGGCGGGTGAAGATGATCGGCGCCGCCAAACGCCGCGATGACTTCACGGTGGATGCGTTCTTCGACTACTGGCGCGACGTGCACGCACCGATCGGCGGCGCAGCCCCAGGGATGCAGGGGTACGTGATCTCACAGCTCGATGAGACCGTCGCCGGCGACCTCGAGATCGACGCCTTCATCGAGCTCTGGTGGCCGTCGAAAGAGTCGTTCGACGCCGCCGGCGCCTCGCCCGAAATGGCCGTTGCGTGGGAGGACGTCGGCAACTACGCGCGCACCGACCAGCCGTTCTGGCTCTGCACCGAACACATCTTCATCGCCCCGCCCGCGACCGGGCTTGGGCTTTTGGGGGTGTGACATGCCTGCACCCGTCGAGGCAGTCCTCACCACCCCCCACTCGGGCATCCGCCGGATGTTCGACATCGCCCTCACCGCCCCCTCGCCGATCATGCTACTCGGCGGTGACCCCAACTTCACCACCCCCGACCACATCATCGACGGCGCCGCAGAGGCGGCCCGCGGAGGCGCGACCGGCTACTCGCCGGGAGCCGGCATCCTCCCGCTGCGTGAGGCGATCGCCGCGAAGGTGCGGGTGCGTAACGGCGCGGCCTGCACGGTAGATCAGGTCGTGGTCACGACCGGCGGCTGCGGCGGGCTCTTCACGAGTCTGCTGTTGATGCTCGAGCCGGGCAGCGAGCTGCTTGTCCCCGACCCCGGCTGGTCGAACTACCCGGCGATGGCACACGTGCTCAACGCCACCGCGGTTGGGTATCCACTCGACCGCGATCGCGGTATGTGCGCCGACGTCGAGGCGCTCGAGGCGCTCGTGACCGAGCGTACCCGCGCGATGATCGTGAACTCGCCCGGTAATCCGACCGGCGCCGTGGAGCAGGAGGCCAACCTGCGTGCGGTGCTCGAGGTGGCCGCGCGGCATGACCTGTGGGTGATCTCCGACGAGTGCTACGACGAGCTGATCTTCGACGGCCACCACACCTCGATGCTCACGCTCGGGCATGAGGAGCGCGTGGTCACGGTCTTCACATTCTCGAAGTCGTACGCGATGACAGGCTGGCGCGTCGGCTACGTGGTGGCACCGCCCGAGTTTGCCCACCTGCTCTCGCTCCACCAGGAGCCGGTCGTGTCATGCGCGTCGACCATCTCCCAGCACGGCGCGCTATCCGCGCTACGCGGCCCGCAGGCATGTGTAGGTGAGATGGTCGCGGCCTACCGCGAGCGGCGCGGGATGGCGGCGGCCGAGCTCGACCGGCGCGAAGTGCCCTACGTGTGGCCCACCGGCGGCTTCTTCATGATGGTCGACATCTCGGCGACCGGTATGGACTCGTGGGCCTTCTGCCGCCGGCTGCTCGACCAGGCCGGCGTAGCGCTGGTACCGGGGCTCGCCTTCGGGGAGCGCGGCGAGGGCTACGTCCGGATATCGCTTGCGTCCGCCGACGAGAGCGTGGCCGAGGGCACCCGACGGCTGGCCGAGTTCGTCAACCGCCTGCGCGGTTAGGTCGACCGCGCGCGCAGCTCGCCCGGTCCCGGGAGAGTCGACTGCTCGCGCACGAAGGCCGCGATCTTGTCGGCCACATTCACCCGGTGGGGCCCGGCGAGCAGCGCGGTGCCGCTCGCATCGCTCGGGAAACGCACCGCCACCGTCCACCCGATCGACGCCTGCAGCAGCGTGACCGAGTCCTCGTTCCCGGGCGCGAACGCGCCCGACAGGATCGTCTTGGCCATCCCGTCACCGCGGATCCGGTCGGGGTCGGCATCGCCGATCGGGCCGGGCGAGATCAACACCATGCAGTCGGCGAGCCCACGGCCGGGGTCGTCGAGCCCGCGAGCCGCGGCCTCGAGCGCCCACATTGCGCCCGCACCGGCCACGATCACGGTCACAGAGCCCGCGCCATGGGCGCGGGCGTAGTCGATCCCCACCTGCACCGCATCAGGGCCATCGGTCTGGTCCCACTGGCCCTCCGAGCCGCCGTGGCCAGGGAGATCGAGCGCGAGCAGGTTCCATTCCTCCTGGGCGAGCTCGGCATTCAGCGGGCGCCAGTCGTCGAGGTCGCCACCCTCCTGATGCACGAGCACGAGCCATGTCGTGGAGTCGCCGGCGGTGACCTCGCCGCGGATAACCGCGCCGCCGGGCATCGCCGTCTCGACCGGCTGAGGCGTGCTCACCCGTCCTCCGCGGCGAGCCCGCTGGCAACGCTGGGCGCAGGGTTGAAGCAGGCCGCGGTGTGGTCGGCCCGCTCATCTTCGAGCGGCGCGAGTTCAGGGTTCTCCGCCGTGCACCGGTCGATGGCGCGAAAGCAGCGGCCGGCGAAGCTGCAGCCGAGCGGCACATCCACCGGAGTAGGGACATCACCACTGAGCTTGATCCGGCTGACGCTGCGCTGCTGGTGCAGCACCGGAGCCGACGACAAAAGCGCCTGCGTGTAGGGGTGCCGCGGGTTCGCGAAGAGGTCGGCGGCGGGCGCCATCTCGACCACCTTGCCGAGATACATCACCGCCACCCGATCGGCCACGTGGCGCACGACTGACATGTCATGGCTGATGAAGAGGTAGGTGAGGCCGAGCTGGCGCTGCAGGTCGATCAGGAGGTTGAGGATCTTGGACTGCACCGACACGTCCAGCGCGCTCACCGGCTCGTCGAGCACAAGCATCCGCGGGCCGACCGCGATCGCCCGGGCGATGGAGATTCGCTGGCGCTGGCCGCCCGAGAATTCGTGTGGGTAGCGCTCGACGATATCTGCAGGAAGCTCGACCAGATCGAGCACCTCGAGCATGCGGGTGCGCCGCTCCTGGGCACTGAGACCCTGGTTGCGCATGCCCTCGGCGAGGATCGACTCCACCGTGTATCGCGGATCGAGCGAGCCGAAGGGATCTTGAAACACGATCTGGGCCTCTTTGCGGAACCGCCGCAGCGCACCTCTGCCAAGGCTGGCGATGTCGACGCCGTCGAACTCGACCGTGCCGCTGCTCGGTTCGATCAGGCGCAGCAGCAGGCGGGCAAGCGTGCTCTTTCCGCAGCCGCTCTCCCCCACGAGCGCGACTGTCTCGCCGGCTGCGATCTCGAGATCCACCCCACGCACGGCATTGAGGTAGCTCGTCGGCCGGCCGAAGACATCGCGCGCCACGGCGTAGCGCTTGGCGAGCGCACGCGTACGCAGCAGTGCGTCAGGCGTCGAAGGGAGTGGGATAGAAGCAGCGGAGCTCATGGTCATCGGTCGTGTGCTCGAGGTTGGGGTGGGTTTCGTCGCAGGCCGCCTGGCGGTTGGGGCAGCGGGGAGCAAAGCGGCAGGCCATCGGAACGTTTCCCAGGCTGGGCACCCGTCCCTCGATCACGGGCAGCCGCTGCCCCACCGGCGCGAGCGCGGGCATGCTATGCAAAAGGCCCTGCGAGTACGGGTGGGCGGGCGCGGAGAAGATTTGTCGCGCGGGGGCCGCCTCGACCACCTCGCCCGCATACATCACCACCACCCGGTCGCCGATCTCGTCCACGACGCCGAGGTCGTGGGTGATGAAGAGCACGCTCATCCCAAGCTTGGCGCGCAGCTCGAGGATGAGGTCGAGGATCTGCGCCTGGATGGTGACGTCGAGGGCGGTCGTAGGCTCGTCGGCGATCAGCAGCTGTGGCTCCATCATGAGCGCGATGGCGATCACAATCCGCTGCCGCATCCCGCCCGAGAACTGGTGCGGGTAGTCGGCGAGCCGGCGCTTGCCGCCCGGGATGCCGACAAGCCCGAGCACCTCCTCGGCGCGTTCGCGGGCTGCCCGTTTGTCACCGGGGCGGTGGGCCAGGTAAGTCTCGGTCAGCTGGTAGCCGATCGTGAACGAGGGGTCGAGCGCGGTCATCGGCTCTTGGAAGATCATCGAGATCGCACGCCCGCGGCGGCGGCGCATGTCGCTGTCGCTGAGCGACGTCAGATCCTCGCCGTCGAGCAGCACCCGACCGCCGGTGAGCTTCGCTGCGGGGGGCAGCAGTCGCATCGCGGCGAGCGCGGTGAGCGTCTTGCCGCAGCCGCTCTCGCCGACCACACACACCACCTCGCCCGGGTTCACCTCAAGCGACACGTGGTCGATCGCCGGGCGCGTGCCGCGGCGGCTGTGGATCGCGACCGAGATGTCGTCGATCGCGAGCGTCGGAACCTCGACGGCAGGGGCGGTCGCGTTCACAACCGCCTCAACCTGGGGTCGAAGATGTCGCGCAGGCCGTCGCCGAGGAGGTTCAGGCCGAGCACGATCAGCGCGATCATGACGCCGGGGACGACCGCGGGCCAGAAGCTCGTGCTGAAGTAGTTGGTACCGTCGGCAATCATCTGGCCCAGGCTGGGAGTCGGCGGTTGGGCGCCGAGGCCGATGAAGGAGAACGCCGCCTCGGCGATCACGCTCACCGCCACGTAGTACGAGGCCATCACCAGCACCGTGCCAAGGATGTTCGGGAGCATGTGCTTGATGATGATCATGTGGGCCGGGGTGCCAAGTGCGCGGGCCGCCTCGACGAATTCGCGCTCGCGCATCGACCGCACCTGGGCGCGTACGACCCGCGCGAAGCCCGCCCAGATGACCACGCCGATCGCCAGGATCACCGGCCGCAGGCCCGGTCCGAGCATGCCGGCGAAGACGACCGCGACCAGCAGCAGCGGGAAGCCCCAGGTGAGGTCGATCAAGGCGGCGATACAGGTGTCGAACTTGCCGCCGAAGTAGCCGGCGATCGACCCCAAGGTGAGCCCAAGCACGAGGGTGAAGGTGGTGGTGATGACGGCCACGAGCAGCGAGATGCCGGTGCCGGCAACGGCGCGCCACAGGATGTCGCGGCCGTATTCGTCGGTGCCCAGCACGTGCCCGCCGATCCCAGGTGCGAACAAAGCCTCGGACAGGTTCTGATCGAGGTACAGGTGGTGCAGCGAGGGCACCGCGAGCACGATCGCCCCGATGCAGCCGATGATGAGCACAATCGCCGTGACGATCGCGCCGAATAGCCCAGCCTTGTTCGCATACAGCAGCGAGAGCGCGTCTCGGAACCCGCTCGAGGTATCAAGCAGATCCTCAGTCGACTCGACGACAAGCTCTTGGGCCGACGCCATCAGTTGCCCCTGATCTGGTCGCGGACGCGAGGATCGATCAGCTGGTGGGCCACGTCAGCAAGGAAGTTGAAGAAGATCACCATCGCCGTGAACATCAGCGCGAGCGTCTGGGCCAGCGCGTAGTCGCGGTGGATGATGCCCTGTACCAGCTGGTAGCCGAGCCCCTCGAAGCGAAAGATCGTCTCGACCACGAGCGTGTAACCGAGCAGTGTCGGCAGGATCACGCCGGCGAGCGCAACCACCGGTGTGAGCGCGTTGCGAAATGCGTGCACCCACAGGATCCGCTTCTCACCGAGGCCCTTGGCCCGCAGCGTGCGCATGTAGTCGAGCGAGAGCTCCTCCAGCACGGATGAGCGCATCAACCGCAGGTTGAGCGCCACCGACTCGACGCACAGGACGATCGCCGGCAGGACGAGGTGCTTCCAGTCGCCCGGCCCCGCCACCGGCAGCCAGCCGAGCTGGACACCGAAGAACTGGATCAGGAGCACCGCCAGGAAGAAGTTTGGGATTCCCATCAGGAGCACCACGCTCAAGCGCACGCCGTGGTCGAGCAGGCGGTTGCGGCGTGCCGCCGCAACCACCCCCAGCGGGATCGCCAGGGCGTAGGTGAGGATCGCGGCCGAGAGCCCCAGGGCGAGTGTCTTGGGACCCGACTGCTCGATGATCGTGCTCACCGGCGCGCCGTTGACGACCGACACGCCGGGATCCCCTCGCAACAGGTGGGAGACGAACACGAAGTACTGCACGGGCAGGGGCTTGTCGAGGCCCAGCCGCTCGTTCAGGTTGACTCGGATCTGATGCGCATTGGTGGGCGACGCGATGGCGGTGACGATGTCACCGGGAGCCACGCGGAGCCCGTAAAACACCAACAGCGATGCGAAAAACAGGAGCAGCAGCGAATAGGCCGCCCGACGGACGATAAAGGTCGCCACTACACCTTTCCGGCCCGGCCGAAGCCGGGCACGGAGCTATGACTTGATCCAGACATCGTTGTAGAGCGGGTACAGCATCGATGAGATTGGGTTGTACCCAATCACCGAGTCCTGCGCGACCCAGGTGTTATACGTCGTCAGGATCGGGATTTTCGGTAGGTACTTGGCCCACGAGAGCTGCAATGCGCTCGCCGCCTGAGCCATCTCGTCGATGCTGCCGGCGCTCTGCCACGCCGCGCACGCCTGTTTCACCTGCGGGATCGACCCGTTGTAGGCGTCGCTCGGCACGACGTGGAAATACACGAGCAGGTCGATCGGCGACGACCACAGCCACTCGTAGCTCCACGAGGCGGGGTGCTTGGTGCCCGCGTAGACCTGCGAGTTGAAGGTGGCGTCATCGACGACCTTGAGCTTCATGTCGATCCCCGCCTTGGCGAGCATGGCCACGACCGCCTGGTCGATGACCGGCGAGGTGGTGGGCTGGCCACTGTCCGCGAGATGTGTCCACGAAAGCTTGACACCGTTCTTCTCGCGCACCCCGCCCGAGCCCATCTTCCAGCCGGCGGCGTCGAGCAATGAGGCCGTCTTGTCGAGGTCGAACTGGTTATACGCCTCGACACCCTTGTCGTACCAGCGGACGTTGGGCGCGATCGGGCCAGGAGTGCCGATAGCGTGGCCAAAATAGAGCGACTCGGCCAGCGACTTACGGTCAATCGCGTGCGAGATCGCCTGACGCACCCGCACGTCGTCGAAGCCGAGTTCCGAGAGCGAGCAGTCGAGCGAGATCCAGAAGTTCGCAAGCGCGGGAAACTCGGTCGTGACCAGGTTGGAATTGCCCTGCAGGCGCGTGATGTCCTGCGGCGCAGGGTTCTTGACCACGTTGACGCTGCCGGTCTCGATCTCGTCGGCGCGGCGGCCGACCTCAACGATCGGAACCCACTTGACCGAGTCGAGGTATGCCGGACCCTTGTTGGTCACGTAAGGGATCCCGCTGCCGGGGTAATCGGCCCAGCGGTCGACCACGACGGCCGTACCCGGCTGATAGGACTTGAGGGTGAACGGCCCCGTGCCGTCGGCCCCGGTGACGCCATAGTTGTCGCCGAGCTGCTGCACCTGCTGGAGATTGCATAACATCGAGTTCTCGGTCGCGAGCGTCTCGGGGAAGGCGGTGAACGGCGTGTGCATGGTGACCACGACCGTGGTGGGGTCGGGTGCAGTCACGTTCTTGACAGCCGGCCAGAAGATCGCGTTCTGGCCCTTGTTCGGGTCGCGGAAGACGTTGAAGTTGTCGGCGACCGCCTGGGCGTTGGCGACGGCGCCGCTCTGGAACTTGAGGCCCGGCTGGAGTGTGAACGTCCACGTCAACAGATCGGACGAGATATCCCACGACTGGAACAAGGACGCCTTGTACTGACCGTGGGCGTCTCGCACCAGCGGATACTCGTACACCGCGACGAATCCGGGATCATCCCATGGGGTGAGGACCGGGTTGAGCGGTGAGAAGTCGCGGTCGTAGCCTTCGATCAACTGCCCGCCCTTCTGCACCGGTCCGGCGTTGGTCGAACCGCCGCCGGTGGTGACCGAGGCGGTGCCGCTCGACTCTCCGCTGCGTCCACCGCCGCATGCGGCCAGGATGGACGCCGCAGCGCTGACCGACAGGCCCAGGGCTCCCGCGCGCCGGAAGAACGCCCGACGGCTGACGCGCCTGGCGAGGTAGTCGTCGATGAGCCCCTCGACTGGGTGCTCAGATCCGGATTCCGGAGCCATTCCTCCTCCTTCGGTCATGCCGCAGGACAGGTCGTGGGTGAGTTGGCGGGTACGCTTGCCCGGCCAGAGGAAAATCGATTCTCCAATACGTATCCCGGTTTGTCAAACATCCCGTTTCTGCCCTCGCGGAGATATCGAGCACCATCTAGAACGGCAGCGGGTCGGGGGAGTCGGCGTGGAATCCCTTGCGCAGGGTCTCGTGCACCGTCCAGGTGGCCTCGTGGCCTCGGCCGAAAAAGGCCATCACTCCGGGCGCAAGGTCGACCGTCTCACCGGTGTCGAGCTCCACGGTGGCGCGGCCGTCCACCACAACCAGCGTCTCGTCGTAGCTGAAGGTCCACGTGAATTTGCCGGGCGTGCACTCCCACACACCGCGGATGATGCGCGAGTCGTCGGAACGACTCAACACCGCGCCTGAGGGTGTCGGGTGGCCCTCGAGCACCCACTCTGCCGGGAGCGGCCACGGGTCCAGGTCGGCCGAGGCAATCGTGGTCTCGGCGTGCGGTTCTGCGTATGTCGCCATCATGTCCCCTTCCTATCGGAGCAAGTCGCGCGGGAGGCCGATGCGGTTGAAGTCACGCGCAGCAGCCTCCACGTGCCGGCGGCCGTTCTCGAGCGAGATCATGTGGTGGCCCGGCAACAGCGCGTCGAACTCCAGCTCGAGCGCACGGTTCATTGACGCCGCGTACTCCTGGACGTTGGAGTCGGGCACGTTCTGCAAAATGATCGCCCCACCCCAGAACACGAGATCGGACGCGAACAGGTAGCTGCGCATGCGGCCGGCGAGCCTCAGCACGTGGTGGCCGGTGCAGTGGCCGGGGGTCGACACCGCCTCGAGCACGAGCTCGCCCACATGGATGCGGTCGCCGTCGGCGAACTCGGTGGCGACGTCGCACGCCTGCCACACGTAGTCGTCGGGGTAGAAGCCAAATGACTGCGCCCACGTGAGGCCGATGGCGTCGGCGTCTCCCGTGCGGATCGCCTGGGCCGCTTCGGCCGGTGCCCACAGCTCGGCTCCGGTCGCGTCGACCATCGCGGCGCACCCGCCGGCGTGGTCGGCGTGGTAGTGGGTAATCACGATCTTCGAAACCCGGCGCGGGTCGAGCCCGTCGGCCTCCATCAGTTCGAGGATGCGCTCGGTACCGGGTCCAAAGCCGGCGTCGATCATCACCAGCTCGTCACCGCCATCCACGACGTACACATGGCAGTCGAGCCGGTGTGAAAGGTTGAAACCATAGTCTCCGCCGCCGACCAGATACACGTCATCGGTGAGCTTCATGGTTAGCTCTCCGGCACCGAGTAGGCGTGTGCGGTGAGACCGCCGTCGACAACCAGGTTGACTCCGGTGACGTAACCGGCATCGTCGGAGGCGAGATACGAGAACGCCGCTGCGATGTCTTCGGCCGAGGCAAGCCGGTTGAGCGGTACGACAGGAAAGCCTTCGGCACGCCACTTGTCCATCAGCTCGGCGCCGACGAGGTCGACCGACTGTTGCGTATCAGCCGGGCCGGGGCTCACGGCATTGACGCGGATGCGGTGCGGCGCGAGCTCGATCGCCATCGTTTGGGTGAGGTTCGCAACGCCCGCCTTGGCCGCTGAGTAGTGAGCGAACTCGGGGCTCGCACCGAGCGAAGAGATCGATGCGGTGAACAGGATCACGCCCCCCTCGCCGGCCTTCGCCATCGCCTGGGCGGCGCGCTGGGCCACGCGGAAGTAGGCGGTCAGGTTGACCCCGATGACCTTGAGCCAGGACTCGTCCTTCATCTCGAGGAACGGTTCCTCGGTCCACGCCGCGGCGTTCGAGACGACCACATCGAGACGGCCCTCAGCCTCGAGCACAGCGTCGACCGCCTGGTGGCAGCCCGCGAGCTCGGCAAGTTCCGCGGTGATTGCGGTCGAGCGCACACCGAGTTCCTGCAACTCGCCCGCGACCCGCTCCGCTCGGTCGGCGAAGTGGTCGACCACGTGGATTGCAGCGGCGCCCTCCCGAGCGAACCGGTGAGCCGTCGCGCGGCCGATTCCGCTCCCGCCGCCCGTGACGAGCACGACCTTGCCGGTATGTCGATCGGGTGCCACAAACCTCCTTGAAAACCGATTTTTCAGCGATTATGATCAACCGGCTGATCAAAGTCAAATCGCCCTCCATGCGGGGGTGACGCAGGTCGCAAAAGCCCCTTGGGGGCAAGTGTTCGGCTGGGCCTGAAGGGGGTGCGAGCGTGCGGCAGGAGGAGGCGGTGCGGCGGTGCTACCGCATCCGGCGGGTCGGCGAGACCCTGCCCGCACTCAACGCCGACCGGACGGTGCAGGGCTCGCTGCACCTGTGCACCGGGCAGGAAGCGCTCGCACTACAGATTGGCTCCCTCGACCTCGGTGCCCGCCGGCTCGAGCTAACACTCAAGCCGATGCTGGGTGGGCCACGATGACATCCGACGGCACAACCCGAAGCGGGCCCCAGCGCCGTGTCGCTCGCCTCGTCGACGTCGCCGAGCGCGCCGGTGTCGGTACCTCGATCGCCTCACGCGTGCTCAACGACGACCCGACCGTCGGGGTGCGGCCCGAAACCAGGCAGCGAATCCTCGCGGCGGCGGCCGAGCTCAACTACCGGCCGAACGCCGCGGCCCGCGGGCTCAAGTCGCAGCGCACGACCACCATCGGCCTGGTCATCCCCAACCTCGCCTACCCCGTCAACTCCGAGATCATCAAAGGCGCCGAGCGGGCCGCGTCGGAGGCCGGCTACGTGCTCTTGATCGCCGACGCCGAGGAGTTCATGCAGGCGGGCCAGGCGTACCACCGGTTGCTGCTGGAAGGGCGAGTCGACGGGCTGATGCTCGCGAGCGCGTCCACTGCCGAGCCGCTGCTGCGAGAGATTCTGAACACCGACCTGCCGCTGATCCTGGTCAATCGCCGCGCGGGGTCGCTGGCACCGAGCGTGACGATCGACGACGCCCTTGGCATGCGCATGGGCGTCGAGCATCTGATCGAACTCGGCCACACGGATATCGGCTACGTCTCGGGTCCGAGCGACGCCGACACTGCCCACCGCCGGCTCGAGGGATTCGTGAGCGCGCTGCGTGCCGCCGGGCTGGAGGAGTGGCGCGACCGGATCGTGGAATCGTCGTTCGACGAGGCCGGCGGATACGCTGCGTGCGAGGAACTCCTCCGGCGCTGGCCAGAGCGTCCCACCGCCGTTGCGGTGTGGAGTGTGGCTGCGGCGATCGGCGTGCTCGCGGCGCTCGCCGGCGCGGGTATCCGAGTCCCTGAGGACGTGTCGGTGGTGGCCTTCCATGACGCCCCGCTTGCGGCATACGTGCAGCCCCCGCTAACCACGGTGCGGATGCCGCTCGGCGAGATGGCCGAGCTCGGGGTCAAGGCGCTGATTGACCGGATTGATGGCAAGGCGGTCGAGAGCCGGGTACTCCAGACCCGGCCAACTGTGGTTGTGCGCCGATCCACCGGCCCACCGCCGGGCGGGCGAATTTGACTTCGCCGGCCGGCCACGGGACGATTCGTGCTGTCCGAGTCGTTGGCGGCAGGAGCCACGTTATGGCCAAGAGCGAACCCAATTCCACGCGTGGGAAGTCCCGTGGGACACCGGCAGGCCCAGAGGCTGCGGCACCAGCGCGTCTGCGCGACGTGGCCGCGGCCGCAGGGGTGAACCCCTCGATCGCCTCGCGGATTCTCAACGACGACCCCACGCTGTCGGCGCGGGCCGAGACCCGCGACCGGGTGCGAGAGGCTGCCCGCGAGCTCGGATACACACCCAACGCGTTCGCCCGCGGACTGCGCATGCGTGGCACCACGACGCTCGGGCTGGTGCTCTCAGATGTGAGCGGCGCAGGCAGCGTCGACCTGATCCAGGGCGCCGAGCGCCAGGCCGCAAAGGACGGCTATGTGGTACTCCTCGCCGACGCCAACGACCTGCGTTCAAACGGCTCGGCACACCGCCGGCTACTGCTCGAACGACGGGTGGACGGGCTGGTGATGGCCGCCGGCGATGCGGACTCGTACCTGGTGGACGAACTGACCGAGCGCCAGATGCCGTTCGTGTTGATCGACTGGCGCCCGGGTACCGGCGCGCTCTCGGTGTCGGCAGACGACGCCGCCGGAGTGGCGCTAGCCGTCGACCACCTCGTCGGGCTCGGCCACACCGCACTCTCCTACGTGGCCGGAGCGGCCAAGAGCGACGCGTCGACGCGGCGGCGTGAGGCGTACTCTCACTCCCTTGCCCGGCACAACCTGACCTCGAGCGGCGAGATACTCGACGCCGGCTCGACCGAGGACGCCGGTTTCGGCGCGGCGCAGGAGCTGATGAGCCGCCCCGCGCCGCCCACGGCGATCGTGCTCGGGAGCATCGCGCAAGCCGTCGGCGCGATGGCGGCGCTGCGCGCGGGCGGCTTCGCGCTCCCGGGCGACGTGTCGCTGGTGGCGATGCAGGACGCACCGCTCGCGGCCTATCTCGACCCGCCGCTGACCGTCGTGCGGATGCCGATGCGCGAAGTCGCCGAGACAGCCGTTGCCCAGCTCATCAAACGGATCCGTGGGGAGGCTGTCGACGACGTGATCATCGAGACGCCGCCCGAGATCGTCGTACGCGGGTCGACTGCGCAGCCGCCGGCCAGCGTATGAGTGCGCCGCACCCGCACCGGCCCAGCCGCACGCCCGCCTTCCGAGCCGCAGGCGAGCACCTGCCCCAACATGGACCGCGGCATGGGCGACGGTCTCGGTTCAGACTGCTCGGGCTGGTCGTCAACCTGCGCTACCCAGAGAACCTCGAGGTGATTGCCGAGGCGCGCCGCCGCGGTGCGAGGTCGGGCTGCGCGGTGATGATCGCCGACGCGAACGAGTTCGTCGACCGGCGCGAAGCGTACGAGGATCTGCTGCGCGAACGACGCATGGACGGCCTCTTGATGGGGACGATGATGCCGACCACCGACGCGATCGCCGCGATTTCTCGCCAGAACCTGCCGCTGGTGCTGGTCAACCGCCGCATCCCCGGGATCGCGCCTGGGGTGGCGTTCGACGACGAGGCGGCGCTCTATCTCGCCGTGAGTCACCTGATTGAACTCGGGCACACCCGGATCGCGTACGTCACCGGGCCTGGCGAGGCTGACACTGTCGCCCGCCGCGAGACCGGCTTCCGGCGGGCGACCACTGATGCCGGACTGCACCTGCCGGCGGGCTACGTGGCGGTTTCCAGCTCCGACCCGATGGCCGGCCCGGCGCGGGCGATACGGCAACTCCTGGCGCTCACTCCACGGCCAACCGCGGTCGTGTTGTGGACAGTCGGTGACGCGGCAGGAGCGCTCCACGGGGTGCGCGAGGCCGGGTACACGGCGCCGCGGGATGTATCGCTCGTGGCCATCAACGACGCGCCGTTCGCCGCGTACCTGGTGCCGGCGATGACCGTGGTGCGAATGCCACTCGCCGAGGTAACCGGACGAGCAGTGGCGCGTCTCTTCGACGTCGTTCAGGGTCGGCCAACCCGGGGTGACGTCTTAATTCGAACCCCGCCGGAGCTGGTTCAACGCTCATCGACGCTGCCGCCGGCAGTCTGAGCGCAGTTTCCGAATGAGGTGCCCGTGGCCTCGCGACCTCGGGTTCGCCGGAACTGACATGCCAGGCCGCCGCTCTGAGGAGGCAGGGAGCCTGCTCCCCATGCTCAGCTGGTTCGCGCGCGTTTTTCAGAGAACGCTCAGGCGCGGCGTGGGACGATGCCGCCGGCCCTCTCGGTACTCGCGGTCCCAAGCCACCGGGCTCCTACGAGGAATACCAACCTATGGCAATGATTCTGCTCCAGGGCGTTCCCGACGAAGTCGTTGTGGCTATTAAGAACCTTGCGGCAGAAGCCGGTGTGAGCCCGGGGGAGTTGGTCGCGCGACTCTTCGAGTTTTACGCCGATCTCCGCGTGAGCACAGAGCCGAGCGTCCTCGATGCGCGCCGCGACTCGTATCTGCCATAGAGGCGACCCGCGCCCGAAGACGACTATCTCCCCACCCTCGACGCCATCCGCTATCTGACGGCGCGCACCGCTCCGGCACTCGCGAGTGCGGTGGCGAGTGCCATCGTTGCCACGCACGCGATCATCACCCATGCCGCGGCGACTTCGGTCTGTGCCCACCACACAAGCGTGGCGGCGGTGATCACCAGCATGCTGGCAGTCACCCCCACCGCCAGCCAAGCGTGCAGCCTGGCCACTCTCGGGGAGAGTTCCAGCCGTCGCCCGGTAGTGATCGCTGCGTCCGCCCACAACACGAGGCAAGTGACGACCAGGACGGCCCACGCGAGGAATGCAAGTGAGTACGCCAGCGTCGTCACCGTTTCGTTGTGCCGCACTGAGCTGACGAGCCCAGATCACGAGGCCGGCTGTTCCAGCGACGGTCACGACGGTCACGGCGCCGGCCCGACGGATGGGTCCGCGGATTGAGTGCCAGCCGCCGGCTTCCACGTATCTCACCAGAGCAGGGACGGCCGCTGCGATGCCAGTCAGTATCATGGCCGATCCGAGCGCGGCAGCGAGTTTCACCACGTCGAACACGGTGCTTCCGCCGGTCGCGGTCTGCCACTGCTCCGAGGTCTTCTGCACCACCAGACCTGCCACGGTGATCATCACCCACGCGCTCAGCACCAGCAACGCGCCGCTCCGCGACCGCTCGCCCGGTGACACATCTCCGGCAACCTTGCAGGTGGCGTGCAGCCGCTCGCAGACTCCTGTCCAGGCCACGTCGAACCACAGCCGCCAAGAGACGTCGCCGCCACACGACTCTTCGATCAGCGACTCCAACTCCTCGCCGTAGCGGGCTCGCCACTCAGCAGGGTAAAAGCGCACCGCCAGGCGGGTACGGCGGGCGCTCACGCCGGGCTCTCCGCGATGCCGGGTAGCCCGGTCAGCCGGGAGGTACCCGCCTCGACGATCACTCGCAGCTCGCCGAGGGTTGCCTGGAGCACCTCGGCTCCTGCCGCCGTCAGCTGATAGGGCTGTTTGCGGCCGCTCGCCCCAACCGGCTCGATCAGGCCCCGCTGCTCCAACCGTCCAATCGCGCCGTACAGTGTGCCGGGTCCGAGCACCGTCCCAGTGAAACCGGCGATGTCCTGTTGCAGCGCATAACCGTGCTTTGGCCCTGATGCGAGGCTGGTCAGGATCAGAGTCGATGGGTCGTTTCGGCCATTGCCCATACCTCCATAGTACTATGTTTCACGTAATACGCAACACGTAGTAGAGCGCGATCGGGTTCAGGCGTCGTTGGCCGTAAGCGTGCCCCGAAGCTGCGCGTCGGAGGTCAGCTGCCAACGGGCGTGCACCGTGCGGTGCGTGTGGTCGGGTAGACGACATACTCCGTCGAACCCGAACGACTGCACATTGGTGACCGACCCTCGGCAGACTGTTCCGCTGGGGAGAAACTCAAGCTGGAAGCTGGTCGCCTCAAGGCTGTTGGTGCCCACAAGCAGGTCGGCGCGGACCAGCACGTTCTGGCGGCCGATGCCGTTGCCGGTCATGGAGACGATCGCTCTGGTGGAACCGGACTGCTGCAGGATGGTGCCGTTGAGCACGTCGTTGAACGTCCGGGCGTTGAATGGGCGGTTGTGGGTGGACAGCGGGCCACTCATCAGTGCGAGCACCAAGATCGCACCGACAGTTCCGGCGGCGGCGATCTTGAGGCCGGATCTGGTGATCCCTGGGCGACGTTGAGCGATTCGCCACGTCGTGAGCGCGAGCACCGCGGCTGATGCGACCGTGTAGAGCGCGATCATCGCGGGTGCGTTTCGGTCGGTGCCGCTGCCCATGCCGTGCAACGTTGCCGCTGTCCACACCGCAAAGTTGGCGTAGTGCGCCCGCCGCCAGACGACGTGGGTCAGGCGGCGGCGGTAGTGGTTCGTCACCGCGAGGGCGAGCAGCAGCTCGGCGGCGGCGATTCCCAGCCCCGTCCAGATCGGTCGATAGGCGGCGGTGAGCGGCACGATCAGCTGGAGCGGCGAGAACGGCAGGAACGAGTCGACTGCGATTGCGACGATGTGGATGGCGATGAACGTGCCAACCAGCAACCCACCGACGCGGTGCACGTCTTCGACCGCAAACGCGGGCCATCGCGGCCACCGCCTTCCAGGAGCCTTGGCCGCCAGCGTCAATCCGAGGCACACCACCATCGTCAGCACGACATACGCCGCTATGCCCGCCGCCCGCGCGGCGTACCAGTCGATCGGGTTGGAGGTCAGGTGCATATCGCCTCGTCAAGACTCATCCGCCATGCCTCGTTGGCGGTGACGGTCTGGTCGGCTGCGACAAACCGACCGGGGATGCCGAGCCGATCGAGCCATCCCGGCCCTTCGTCGGAGAGTAAGAAGCTTGCTTTGGCGGCGATATCGGCATCAAGACACGAGGCACCCGAGACGGTCACCTGCTCCCAGACAGATTCGGCCGGGCGTCCGGTCCGCGGATCGATCAGGTGGTGCTGAACTACTCCCGCCCGCAGCCAGCGACGCCGCACAGAGCCACTGGTGGCGAGTGCCCCCGCCGTCAGTCGCACGGCAGCGCCGCCGGGAAGTGCCACATCGACCGCGCCACGGGTTGCCAGGTCACCCCCTGCGCAAACGAAACCTTCTCCCCGTATCAACGAGAGCGCGTCGTCCACGGTGCTCGCTTTGACCACTCCGTTCAGATCGAGCTGAACGCCGTCGGGCACCCACAGAAGCCCGTCGCCCAAGCGCACTGACCCCAGCGTTCCTCGCGGGCCGGCTGCCGCGGGCGACGCCACCGGTGCAAGCTGCGCGAAGTCGCGGTCGTAGCCTGCGGCTTCCAGTGCGCGCCCGAGCGTTGGATCGACCAGGCCGTCGGTCTGCGCGGCCGCGCCGAAGGCGCGCTCCAGCATGCGGGCAAAGATCGGCGAGATCGAAACGACTCGACCGCTGCGCGCGTTCACGCGGCTCAGCTCGCTGTGGCGGCGAAACCGCGAGAACGTTGCGTCGCGATCGTCGAAAAGGCGGCGTACCGCATCGAGTTCCGACTGGGTGGCCCCCGCCACGACCACGGTGCAACCCATGGACGCGAACTGCTCCAATGTCATGATGGGCTCGTCGCGGCGCTCGGCGGTGCTTGAGCCGGCGCGATGAGGCCGCCCTGCAGTGCGTCTTGGCGTACAACGTGAACGAATTGCGGGGGAGCCGCAAGTGCTCGAGGGTGCCGTGCGTGACCTGCGGCATGTGCCCTCACCAGCCCGATCCCGGCTGCGAACACCGACACGCCGATGATGACCACCCCGGCTTCGGCGATTCGCATCCTTCGCTTCGCTGCGGTGATTCGAGAGCTGACGCCGCCAGTGTCCATTCCACCCACCTTAACCATCGTCGATTTGTCCGCGATTGATTGCACCAACGGGTTTGGGCGTGGGCGCTTGGGCGGGCGATTGATGCTAGGCGGACAACGTGAACGATTGCTCACCAGCGGTTGCGAGAGTGCGGACATGAACTCTCGAGGTCGGCGGTGGCCGCACTGAGATACTGCAGGGCCGTTAACGCGGCGACTCGGCGGGTTCCCGTTAGGTTTCGTACCTGGGGCCCGAGCGGCGGAGTTATGAGTTGCGCGGCGATCGGTCTGTCGGTGGGTATCGCGATCTCGCTCGCCGCCCCGCCGGGTGTCGATGCCCCTGCGCATCTGTTTCAGACCTGGGCATTCACACATTTCGGGTTCACGATCTGGAACAACTACTGGTACGCGGGTAACTACCAGTTCGTCACCTACAGCCTCCTGTACTACGCCGCAGCGTCGATGGTGGGGATCTTCTGGGTGTCGGTGTTGGCGTGCGGGGTACTGGGGGGCGCCTTCGCAAGCATGGCCCAGCGTCGCTTCGGGAACGCCGGGCGGGGGCCGGCGACGGCGTTCGCCGTTACGGGCCCGGCGGTCATGATGGTGTCCGGTATGTATCCGTTCCTGGCCGGGTCGGCGTTCGCCGTGCTCACATTGGTCGCAGCCCAGAGGCGGTCTCGCCTGGGCTTCGCCCTCGCCGCGGCGGCCACCGCGTGCTTCTCGCCACTCGCCTTCTTTGTGCTCGTGCTCTGCCTATTGGCTGCGGTGGTCGACCAGCATCGTCCCCTCGAGGTGCTGACGGCAAACCGGGCACAAGCCGTGTTCTTGGTGCTCCTGGTTGGGCTGGCGGCTGCATGGTCACGACTGTTCGCCTCACAGGGGTACTACGCCTACGGCGGGACCGACCTGGTCGTGATCGCGGTGTTCTCCGGGGGCGGTCTGTATCTGTGCGGCCTCCGCGGGGAGCGAAGTGCACTGCGTGCGTTCTTCGTTGTGTACCTGGTGGCAAATGTGCTCGCATTCGCCCTCTCCACACCCGTCGGATCCAATGCGGCTCGTGTGTTCTCAATAGCGGGGATGCCGCTTCTCTGGATGGCCTCACGTGTGGGAAACCACCCGCGTCATCGGGTTGTCGTCGCAGCCATCCTCGTGGCCGCACTCAGCCTTCAGATGACCCCGGTGGTGATTGATGCGTACGCGGAGGCACGGGACCCGGCCGCCGCACTCAGCTACTGGCGCCCTGTGATCGGTTTCCTCAACCGTCATGCTTCGCAGGCGTATCGGGTCGAGGTTGTGGCAACTTGGGGCCACTGGGAGGCGTACTACCTTGCCACCCGCGGCACCCCGCTGGCCCGGGGGTGGTACCGGCAGAACGACTATCCGCAAAACCAGGTTCTCTACCGTGGGGACGAACTCACAGGCCGTGCATACCGCGGCTGGCTGCGCACCATGGGTGTCCGGTACGTCTTCCTCCCCAGCACGCGCCTGGACTACAGCGCCGTGGCCGAAGCCGAGCTGCTCAGGTCGGGACGCTCGGGGCTCACCGAACTGTGGCACACACGCAACTGGACGCTCTACCAGCTTCCCCATCCCGTCGCGATACTGACACCCCCGGCCGGCGATCACGCGCGTCTGCTGCGGATCACTCCCGCTTCGGTGAGGATGTGGCTCTCGCACGCCGGCATGTACACCCTGCGGGTGCACTACAGCCCCTACTGGCGATCGCCGGCCGGCTCCTGCCTGAGCGCCACCGCCGATGGGATGACCGCCATTCGCACCTCGGTTGCCGGACCGCTCACGCTCCACATCGACCCGTCGCCGGATTCACTCGGGGACGCGCTCTTGGGACCCGGCAGCTCGTGCTGACCGCCGAGAAGCCTTCGGAGCCGGCGGCGAAGCCGCTCGCGAACTCGGCGGGAGCGACGGCTCCGGCGCTGGGTGATTGGACTCGCGGTGGTTTGCGTGGTGCTGATCGGCGTGGTGGCGGTGGTGGTTGGATACTGGTACCTCTATCTGCTGGAACCGGCCGGCGACCCGTTTGACCGTGGCCCATTCGTCACGCTACTCGGTGAGCGAACGGCCGGGCTCTCGTGGTCATTACCCGGCGGCCAGAAGGTGGTCATGCGTGCCGTGTCACCCACCGGCGGCTCGTTCATCGCGCGAGCCGGAGTTTTTACCCGACTGGAACCAGGCACCCGATATGCGTGGACGGCGTCGGTCGGTGGCGTCGGGCAGGCTTCGGGATCATTTCAGACTGCCCCGGCGAGTCTCGCGCACCCCGTGACCATGGCTGTGATCGGCGACTACGGCTCAGGCAACGCCCATGAGTGGGCCGTGATGCGCACGGTGGCAGCCGAAGATCCCGCGATCGTGCTGTCGGCGGGAGACAACAGCTATCTGGCTTCGCTTCCGATTCTGCTCGACCGAAACATTTTCCGGCCACTCCACGACGTGCTGGCAGAAGCCCGGTTATGGGCCACTGAGGGCGAACACGATGTGTTCTTCCGTAATGGCGCATATACCACCCACGCGCTGCATTTACCTGGGACCGCCGGTCGGTACGTCACAGCCTACGGGCCGATCCAGATCGTCGCGCTCGGCGTCGAGGCTGACCGAACCGCGGTGTCGTTCGCTCGGTCCGCGCTGGCACAACCGGGCTACCAGGCGCGATTCATCCTCGTGCACAAACCGATCCAGCCGGGCAACCCGATCCTGCCGGTGTTACGCCACGCAGGCGTGGTTGCGATCCTCAGTGGACACCTCCACCGCTACGAGCGGCGGGTTGTCGGCGGCATCGACGAGTTCACCGTCGGAACCAGCGGGCAAGGCCCCGGAGGGGCACAATTCACCAGACCCAGCCCGGATGCAGCCATCAGCATCGAAAACTACGGGTCGCTTCGTATCACGATCTCCGAGGCACGGGCTGCCTACGTCTACATCGATCAGGCAGGCAAAGTTCTTGACCGATTCACTCGCCCGCTTCCGATCACGTCGCATTAGAACTCGACCAGCGCGATGGTGCCGCCGTCGGCGTGCGCGTCGAGCCGCAGGGTCGCACCGTGGCGTACGGCGATCCTGTGCGCGATCGCGAGGCCAAGGCCGCTTCCCTCGATTCCGCGTGACGCAGCGCCCCGGTAGAAGCGGTCGAGCGCTCGATCGCGATCCTCCTGCGAGAGGCCCTGGCCGCGGTCACGCACAGACAGCGTCGGGCGGCCGGCACCAGACTCGACGGTTACCGTCACCGGCTGGTCGGCGGGGCTGTACTTGAGGGCGTTATCGATCAGGATCCGGGCCAACTCGCCGAGCCTTCCGGCGTCGCCGGTGACTGTCACGTTCGCAAGTCGGGTCTCGATTCGCCGGCCGTCGTGCACCGCGCGCATCTCGTTGCAGGCCTCAGCCACGACCTGGTCAAGCCGCACAGGCTCCGAAACGGGCTCGGGATGCTCAGCATCGGCCAGCGAGAGCAGCTCGGCCAACGTCCGCGTCAGACGCTCGCTTTCTGTCGCGACGATGGCGGCCGACTCGTGCACCTGATCGAGATCCCCCCGTTGCGCGGCCCGCGCGACGATACGCGCGTGGCCGTGGAGGGCGGTTACCGGTGTCCGCAGTTCGTGCGAGGCATCGGCGACGAAACGGCGCTGCTCGTCGTTGGCGCGCTCCACGCGCGCGAGCAAGCGGTTGAACGCCGCCGCGAGTCGGCCGAGCTCATCGGCACGCCCTTCGGTCAGCCTGCGGTCGAGTTCGTCTCCCGGAATCGCGTCGGCCTGCCGGCGCATTCGCTCCACTGGTCGTAGCGCCCGGCGTGCGAGCAACACCCCGAGTACCGCGGACGCTGCGATCACGGCCAGGCCCACCACGATGAGGGTCGAGAAGAGCGTGGAGAGACTCGACTCGATTGCGCTGTTGGCCAGCAACACGACGGCGTACCCCCCACTCCGCCGCGGCCACTGCGCCGAGGTCGCGTCGCCGGGGGCGCCGGCCAGCGTCTTTTCAACTTCGCTGAGAGAGGAGTCGCCCTCACCGGTGGTGTAGCTGTGTCCGATCACCTTGCCGGCCCCGTTCGTGAGCCAGATTCTCACTCCCGGCCCGGCCATCCGGTCGAGCGGCCCCTCGTGGACGTCCTCGATCGACGCCGCACTCTTCGCCAGTGCCCGTGCGCTGGCTCGCGCGTTCGCGTGCAGGTTCGACCGAACGATCAGGTACGTGGCGATCGAGGTCGCCACGACAAGGGCGGTCATCGTCGTTACAAACAGGAGCGACAGCCGAGCCCGGAAGCTCATGGTTTGACGGTGTAGCCGACGCCGCGGACCGTTCGGATGAGTGAGTCGTCGGTTCCCGCGCCGAGCTTCTTGCGAAGGGACGACACGAAGAAGTCGATCACCTTCGACTCGCCGAGATACGAGTACCCCCACACCCCTTCGTAGATCTGCTCGCGGGTGAAGACCCGCCCGGGCGCGTGCATGAGAAACGCCAGCAGCTCGAACTCGCGGGCGGTGAGATCGACCGGCCGCCCCCCAACCGTGACCTCGCGAGTGTGGACATCGAGGGCCAATGGCCCGACCTCGAGGGTGTGTCCGGGGTCGGCGATACGACGGGTGAGTGCTCGTAGCCGGGCGAGTAGCTCTTCGATCGCGAATGGCTTGGCAAGGTAATCGTCAGCACCCGCGTCGAGTCCGATCACGCGATCGCCGACGCGATCCAGCGCGGTGAGCATCAAGATCGGCATGCGGTGGCCGGAGCGCCTCGCCGAGCGGCACACGGCGAGCCCGTCGATGTCCGGCAGCCTCACGTCCAGGATCATCAGGTCGGGCTGATTGCGCTCGAGGGCCGCGAGGCCTTCCCCGCCGGTCGACGCCAGCTCGACACGGTAGCCGGCCTCGATCAACTCGACCTCGACCATGCGGGCGATTGCGGCGTCGTCTTCAACCACCAGCACTGTCTGGGCAGCCTCCGTCATGGGTCCCACAATAGCCCCCGGCCCCGCCCCTTCCCGAATCCTTACCAAACCCGCGATCAGGACTCGATTACTGCTCGCGGCTGTCTTGATCACGACTCCTACAGTGATCTCGTAGCTGGCAAATCCAAGGAGACCGAAGCGATGTCCATGCAGAAATCTCACATCCTGACGCTTGCGGCAGTGCTCGCCACCGTAACGATGGCGGGCGGAGTCACAGCCGCGGAACTCGCGGCCCGCCAGGCGCACGTTCAGGCAGCCCCGGCGCAGGCCGTAGCCGTGCCGGCCCCGGCCGCCGCGCCGGTGGCTCATGAGATCGAAGTGGGTGATATGTGATGATGCGCCGGATCTGGGCAGGTATCGCCGCCGCGTGGGCCGTGATAGCCGTCTTCGGCGTGCTGGCGCTGACCCAGCGCCCCACGGTCTCGGGTACGGCCGCAACCACCGTCGTCATGACCCGCACCGCGACTGGGACGCTGGTGCCAACGACGACATCAACCGCCGTGCACGCCACCACTTCGAGTTCGGGCGTTGCAGCACCGGCCGCCGCCGGCGGCGGCACGAACGCCACAGGCTCTGGTGCAGTCCTGTACGTCAAGAATCCGAACGGCACGTTCGCCCCGGTTAGCTCCGCCCCGGCGGCCGCTCCGGTGGCCGTGACGAGGAGCTCGTGATGCGCACCCTCGTTCGACAAACGTTCACAGCGATGGGCACCGAGTGTGCCCTGGTGGTCAGCGCTGCGCCGTCGGACGCGGCTCTCTCCCGCCGCGCGATCGGCGCAGCGCTAACCGAGATCGCAGCGAGCGAGCGAGCGCTCTCGCGTTTCGACGCGGCCAGTGACCTGTCGCGCCTCAACGCAGCAGCG
Organism: uncultured Actinomycetes bacterium; assembly: GCA_963729195.1. Classification (GTDB taxonomy): domain Bacteria; phylum Actinomycetota; class Thermoleophilia; order Gaiellales; family JAICJC01; genus CAVPTL01. Next base: position 43,733 of record CAVSNF010000006.1, on the reverse strand, counting down.
GGAAACTGGGTGGAGGTGGGCGAACGTCTCTTCCAGGCGGTCGCGGCCGCGGTTTCGGCGCGGGATGCTACCGGCGGTCGGTTCGACCCCACCATCCTGCCGGCACTGATCGCCGCCGGTTATGACCGCACGTTTCACGAACTGCGTCCACGCGATGCCGGCGACCTGGCCGGCTGGAGCGCGGGCGCTTCGATCGATCTCGACAGCCGTGGCTGCAAGATTCGTCTTGCCCACGGCACCGCGATCGATCTGGGGGGGATCGGAAAGGGGCTTTCGGCAACGGCAGCTCTGGACACGATGCGCGCCGAATGGCCCGCGCTGCCTGGTGCCCTCGTCGACCTCGGCGGAGATATGGCCGTGGGTGGGCTGGCGCCGGACCGCGGGCCGTGGCGCATCGCGGTCGCCGATCCCCGCACGCCCGGGGGGCGGCTGGGCGTGCTCGCAATGACCGGCGGCGGGGTGGCCACGTCTGGCCGCGACCGCCGCCGGTTCGGCGCGAATCGATCACAGCACCACTTGATCGACCCCACCACCGGGCGCGCAGCGATTCCAGGGCCGATCAGCATCACCGTGATCGCTCCGACCACCGCCGAAGCGGAGGTACATGCAACGGCTCTTGCAATCACCCCCGTCGAACGCGCGCGCGAGTATCTGGATGAGCGCCCCACGCTCGCCGCGTTGGTCGTTCCGCCGCGAGGCGCTCCCTTTACCCACGGCTTGCTGCCGCTGGTTGAGTGCGCGCCGGACGTGATCGAGGCAGCGGCATGATCCTTGCCACGGGACTTCCAACCGCGTGGCTGGTTGCCCGCTCGGCCGGTCTGGTCGCCTTCGGCATTCTGACCCTGTCGACATGGCTTGGGCTGGGGATGAGCACGCGGGTCATGGGCCCCAAGTTTCAGGGCAGGCTGATGGCGTGGCACCGCACCCTGGCGTGGACAGGTCTCAGCATGATCGGCCTCCACGTCGGTGCGTTGTTGTTCGATCCGGTCATGCATTTCGGCCCGTCCGCGGTACTCATTCCATTCGCCGCACCATGGCGTCCGGCGGCGGTTGCCGCGGGAGTTGTGGCGGGATGGCTGACGTTGATGCTCGCCGTCTCCTTTCGGATGCGCAAGCGCATCGGCCAGCGCGGCTGGAGGCGGTTGCACTACGCGAGTTTCGCGGCCTTCCTGCTCTCGCTGGGGCACGCGCTCGCAGCCGGGACGGACCTCGCCGGCATCGGCGGGCCGATACTCGCGGTAGCCGCCGCGGGGCCGGTGCTGTGGCTGTCACTCGTACGCATCCTCACCCCGCCTCGCCGTCGACCCACCCCAGACCCGCACCCACTCCCACGGGCGTCGTGATGGCCACCTGGCGGTCAGGCACCGCGACGTCGAGACTCGCCGCTCGACTGGTCAGACTTGACGAAGTCGGGATGCGACACACTGTGAACGCTCGCAGGCCCTGGCTGACGCGGCTGATCGTGCCATACACGATGGCGGGAACGATCGGTTTGCCGTGGATCGTGGCTGGTGCGGCGGTGGGGCATGTGGTGGCCGTGGCAGTGACCGTTGGTGCGGCAGGCATCGCAGCCGGACTGTTGAAACACCACTGGCGCCGGAAGCGACCTGATGTGATCCCACGTCTGGTGCGTCGTCAGCGGACGACATCGTTTCCGTCTGGGCATGCCGCATCCGGTGCTGCGGCGGCATGCACGCTGATAGTGGTGGCGCCGTCGTTCGCGGTGGTTTGGATCGGGCTGGCGGTGCTCATGGCGGCCAGTCGGGTGTATGTGGGTGTCCACTGGCCCACGGATGTCGCCGCCGGCGCTGTTTTCGGGGTGCTGCTGGTTGCCGTGCCGCTGTCCATCGAGGCCGCGCTCTGACGAAGATCCCGGTACCTGATGGGTTAGGAGACGATGACCGTCAGACGAAGCGCGTGGTCTTCACCCGTGGTGGAGACGCCCGCGGTGTAGTCCTCGCCCGCTTTGGTGCCGAACCTGTAGGTGCCAGGTTGGGTGAAGGTCAGCGTCGCAGCCTGGGTCTTATTGGTCAGCGGGTTCTGAATCACCGCGTTCGGCCCCGCAGTCTGCACCACCGTGTGCGCCATCACGTCTTGGTCCGTGACCGTGAGCGCCGATCCGGGGGTGAGCGAGACGGTCTGGGAGACTTTCATGGGGCCACCGTTGAGCGACCAGTTGTGACAACCAACCGTCGCGTGGCTAATTACCAGGCTCGCCAGCTGCGTCTTGGACGTGGTCGGGACAGAGTTGGCAGCGTTCTCTGCGGGGCTTGAGCCGCAGGCCGTGAGCGCGACGGCGAGAGTCGGGAGGGCCAGCAGCGCCAGTGGTGTGCGAAACCGCATTGGAAACTCCTTGTCGAGGGTCTCCTCAAGCTTGGGAGATTTCGGCTTTGGAGGCATCCGCGCAAACGCTGGCCGCGATTGTGGTAAGGCCGCATCCAACCTCCCGAGGAACGCGGGAAGCCCGCAAACTCGCGGGATTGGGTTACCCGGCGCATGGCAGTGATCGAGTTGGGCGCTACAGCGGCGGCCCGCTTGCCAGGGTGACGTCCAAGGTCCCGGCCATGCCGTTCTGATCGAAGTAGCTGACGGACACCGACTCACCCGGCTTGTGGCTCGCAACGACCGCACCGAGATCTGCTGGTGATGAGATCGAGCGGCCACCGAACGCGGTGATCACGTCGCCGGGAGCAAGGCCGGCGGCAGCAGCCGAACCCTGGGACATGACCGACGATACGGTGGCACCGGAGCCGCCGTAGTCGTTGGCTGTGACTTCGACGCCCAGAAACGCCGTCTCACCGACGTGGACAGTCCCCGAGTCGTTTCCATCCTCGATCTGCTGGACGATCGACAGCGCCTGTTCGATCGGTATCGCATACCCCTCGTTTCCCGTCTGCGCGATGTCGTTTCCGGCTGACGCGGCGGTGTCCATGCCGATTGCCTGGCCTGAGCTGTTGAACAGCGGTCCGCCCGAATCTCCGGGTCTCACGGCTGCATTGGTCTGGATCAGTCCGCTCAGGCTCTCGCTCCCGCCTTGGTCATCGCTCACGGTGATCGAGCGGTTGACCGCGGTAACGGTGCCGGAAGCGGAGGTGAAACGGCCGGTTCCACCGGCGTTTCCGACCGCCTGCACGGCCTCGCCGGTGTCGATGGACGAGGAGTCTCCCAGGGAGATCGTCTTCAGATTCGCAGCGTCGCCGGCCTGCAGGACGGCCACGTCGTGTGACGCGTCGTAGCCGACAACCTCGGCGTTGTAGCTCCGCCCTGTGCCCGGCACCACGATCTTGACGGTCGTCGCGCCGCGAATCACATGGTTATTCGTCAGCACCTCGCCGGACGACGTCAGCACCATGCCGGTGCCGGCCGCCTGCGCGCCCTGATAGGCAAGGTTGGTTTCGATGACAACCACTCCGGTGCCGACCGTTGCCGATCGCTGGTTCGCGAACGCAAGGCCGGCAGCGGCGACGGCCGCCGCCAAGACGGCGACCAGTACCGCCAAAACGATGCGGGAATTGAAGCGCGAGGGCCTGCGGCCCGGCTGCGAATAGATGTTGTAAGGCTCCACTGGTTGTCCTCTGCTGGGTTATGGATGCCGTCGGAAGCGATGCCGCCCGACCCCTGGACGAGATCACAACTTCCTTCGAGGACGCTAAGAACGGCCCGTCCACGCCGCGGCCAAGCCCACAGCTAGGCCAACAGCCCGTCGTTCACGGGCACTTCCCGCGGGCGTAGGCAGCGCGATCGGCAGGGGACAATATCCAGCGCCAACTGCCCTTGATCGGGACGGCATGGAGGGTCGCGGTTGTCACTCCGGTGTCAGACGTGACCTGCAATGAAACTGCGTCGGAAGGCTCGGAAGTGCCATCCACTTCGACCGGCTCGGAATAGGTGTCGAGCACTTTGATGTTCTTCAGGACAAACCCTTGGTTGCCCTCACAGTTCGTGTACCTGGCTCGGCTGACCAGGGCCTGGTCGGCGGGTGCGAGTTCGTCCCAGAGCCGGCCCGCTTGCCCGCGTGAGAACTCGGTCGTTATTCGCTGAACAAATCCCGACGCCGACTCTTTTCCACCTGCTGAACTGCTGCCATTGCACCCGGCGGATGCGGCAATCACCCCCACGGCTGCCGCTGTCAGGCACCATCGTGGCCCACCGCCTCCGGCGTGAGGGGCGCTGGATGTCGCCGGCTTTTTTCACAACCCCCCCAATCCGCTGGACGTCAATCGCACTGGGCCGGCGCTCAAAGTCGGCACCCGCATTCGAACGTGCGTTGGTGGCGATGTGAACTGCGCCGTCCCCAGCACGATCGGCCGCCCGGTTTCCCCGACGAGCACCGCACCCAGCTGAGGGCGGTCGCGCAGGTACGTCGCTGCTTCCGCCATCGGGGTGACCGCCAACGCCGTGGCATGGGCCTCGGCAGAGGTGGCGTCCGCAGCTACGACTGTGACGGCCAGAGGCCCGCACTCTGCGGGGAGGCCGGTGGCAACGTCGATCAGGTGATGCAAAGCCCGTCCGGGGCCGAATCGGCGATGGCTCGGGCCGGAGGTGGCCACCCCGCCCGAAGTGAGCGCGAGTGTGCCCAGCGCACCTGAGTTTGGGTGGGGGGCTGCGATCGAGATCCGCCACGGGCCACCTTCCGGCGGCTGACCCGAGACGGCGATGTCGCCGCCGAGGTCGACGAGAGCTCCTGGGAGGAGCGACCAGGTTCGTTGCATCGCGGCGAGCGCGCGAACTGCCGAGAACCCCTTCCCGATCCCACCCAGGTCGACGAGGACACCCGCCCCTAGCCGAGCCCTCCGGTTATGAGATCCACCTGAATGGCGCCCCCCGGGCACCACTCTGGGACTGTTCGTGGGGGCCTTTCGGTGAGTTGCTCGAACGACCGGTCATACCCGGCGGCGGCAAGCACCGGGAGGATGGTGGGATCGAACCTTCCCGCGGTATCTCTACGGGCCTTGAAGCTGGCTGTGAGGGCGTCGAGCAGACGCTCATCGACCTCGGTCCACGCGCCGTTTGCAGCGTTGAGCCGACACAGGTCGCTGGCCGGATCAAATCGCGAGAGAGCGCGCTCGCACGCGCCCACTTCGGCCAGGCCGGCGGCAACTGCCCGGCGTGCGTCCTCCGCGTCGCCGCGGTGCGCGGTAACCGACACGGTGCAGTCCGTGCCCATCGCGCGAAAGGACACCGATTCAAGCCGGCGCGCCGTCACGCTGACACCGGCTCTCCATGAGGGTTCGAGTCGGTGGTCGCATCGATCGCGGACACCAGAGCCGGGGTGACCTTGCGAGCGGGGGCCCGCCGAGCCGGCTGACGTGGAGTGAGGATGCGCACGAAGGTGAGCCACAGCACCGGGGTGAGGACTGCCAGCGCGAATAGCAACCCCCGCGTCCCCACGAGATCGGAGCCGGTGTTGAGCGCGTGCCACAGTCCCGCCGAAAACGCGACAAACGACGCGTAATGCAGCAGCCGCCAGCGGCGTTGGCCGATCCGCCGACGGAAGCGAAACGAGACCGCCAGCGTGAGTATCAGCCAGCCGGTGACGATGCCCGCTGCGACCGGCAGAGGCCGCCACGGCGCCATGCCTGGCACCAGCACCGACAGCGGCCCGAACTTGAGTGTGGGGTCGAGGAGGAGCGCTGCCCCATGCAGCGCGAGCATGGAGACACTTGTCCAGATCAGCGCCTGGTGCCACTCCATCAGCAGCTTCCCCCGTCGGTTGCCCAGGATGCGAGTGCTCAGGAGCAGCCCCAGCGTCACGGCAGCTGTCAGCAGCGCGAACGCGACCAGTCCGGCGGCGCGTGCGACCAGCCATGCGACCGGGAGCGTGGTGGTAGCCGAGACGATCATCCGGCCGGCACCGGGGATGTCCGGGTTGTCGCGTGCGTCGTTTGAGCCTGCACCACGGCGCCACCGGCTTTGCTTTTCACGACCACCACCGGTGCAGTGCTCGGTGCCGCCGTTGGCTGTGGTCGTGTCCATGCCAGCACCGCCACCACTGCCACGACCGCCCATACCGAAAGCACGGTTGTCCAGACCGTCCTCATCTCAATCTCCCGGCTCGTGTCGCACCGGTGGTGCCGGAGCGGGCGTTGGCTGGGGGGACTGGATAATGGTGGTGACAGGCGCCGGCGGTGCGACGGGGGCTCTGGACAGTCCGGCAAGTGCGACGAACCCGGTGAGGACGATCGCCGTCAGCAACGCCGCGAGCACGAGTATCTGATTCCGAGTCGGCTCTCGAGTGCCTGCCTTACCCCCCGCAGACGCCAACGTTGACTGATCCGGTGATATGGACATGATGTCTCCGGTAGCTTCCGGACCGAATGCTCGTTGTGCGTGGGGTTCGCAGCATCGGCGCAGCCACGGACTCGATCTGCGGAAACGCCGCAAAGACCTGCCCGCGTCGTCGGCACAGTCCCCGATGCCGCGGGGCCCAAAACGGTGTCCACTACGGTCATGAGTGACAACGTGATCGTTGTGGGGAACGGAGTCTCAGGCTTTGCCTGCGCCGCCCGCCTGGCGAGTGAAGGGGTGCCCGTCGACATGATCGGGCCGGGACTCCCCCACGACCGTCCGCCACTCACCAAGCGATCCCTCCTGACCGGGAAGCTGCCCCTGCTCGCCGACGAGCAGGGTCTGCGCGACAGGGGCATCACGCACATCGACGGGCTGGTGACCGGCATAGATCTCGGCACGGGGACGGTGATCGTCCAGCCCCGGGTAGGAGATTCGCCCGTCGAAATCGAGGCGCCCCGGATCGTGTGGGCAACGGGGTTGCGCTATCCCCGACCTCCCGTCCCGGGCCTCGAGTCGGCGGACGAGAACTCGAACGCCGTCGGGCTTCGCACGCTCGTGGGAAGACTCCGACAGACGGGGCGCCGCGTCGTCGTGGTCGGTGCGGGCTTGATCGGAACCGAGACGGCGGCGACGCTGGCCGCCGACCACCGGGTGACGTTGGTGGATATCGTCGATAGGCCGCTGGCCCGGTTTCTGCCCCAAGCATCCGATGCGGCGGGGGCAACTCTGGAGCGCCTCGGAGTGCGATTTCTTGGTTCGTGCATGATCGACTCGATCGAGGCCAACGGCGACGGATGGGTCGTCCGCACCTCGACACACGGAGACCTCGATTGCGACGTGGTCATCTCCGCCGCCGGATTTGCCTCCAGTCTTCCCGCCGAGCTCGCGTCCGGAACTCCGAAACCGCTCACGATGGCTGCCGACGAGACCCTCCAAGTACTCGGCCACGAGAACCTCTGGGCGTGCGGGGACTGCGTGTCGTTCCCCCATCCCCGCTGGGGCCGGATAGCGATTCCACATTGGGATCACGCGGTTTGGAGCGGACGCCATGTGGCCGACTCGATCATGGGCTCACGCGATCCCTACACCCGCGATCCCTACTTCTTCAGCGACATCGGGCACCTGCGGATCCAACAAGTCGGCCTCGCCGACCGTGCGGTCGAATGGACCGACGAGCGCGGCCTGTACGTCGGACGAGATCCCACCGGCCGCCCCGCCTGCGTGCTCTTGCTCGACGCCGCACCCCGACTGCTCGAAGCGCGAGAGCTGATCGCAAATGCCGCCTAACCACCCGAAGGAGAAACCATGCTCGTGCATCTCATCATCGACCCCGACGCTTGCATCGGCTCTGGTGAATGCGTCGCGATCGACCCCGACGCAGTCGAACTGGACAATCAGGGATCGGCCCATCTGTTGATCGACCAGCTCGAAGAGGAACGTGCACAACGCCTCTGCGACGCGTGCCCCATGAGCGCAATCTCGATCCAGGGCTAACACTCGGTGGCCCGTCGGTCTCCACTACGGCGCTGGGCGCTCAGGATCGCGATCGGGCTGGGGGCATCCCTGGTCTTGATCCAAGCGGTCCCCTATGGACGCAACCATACGAACCCGCCGACGACCAAGGAGCCCGCGTGGGACTCGCCACAGACGCGGTCGCTATTCATGGCTTCGTGCGGTGACTGCCACTCCAACCTGACCTCATGGCCGTGGTATACGAACATCGCGCCGGTCTCGTGGCTTACCCAGCGAGACGTCGACGGCGGCCGCGCGGCCTTCAATGTTTCTCAGTGGGATCAGCCGCAGGACGTCAGCGCCCAGGACATCGCCGAAGCCATCCAAGGTGGAAGCATGCCGCCATGGTTCTACACGCCCCTGCACCCCGGGGCACGACTCTCAACCGCCGAAAAGCGTCAGTTGATCGCCGGGATAACCCGCACGTTTGCCGCCTCGCCACCTATCGGGGGTGGATAGGCACACCCCGATCCCGCCGTTACTTGAATGGCACGGTGACGGGGCCGGCCAGGCGCCGGTACACCGCGAAGAAGTCGCGGTCGTCTGGCACCAGGTAGCGGGTGGCGGGCTGCTGGTAGTTGGGTACGACCCGGACCGGGTGCAGGCCGTGGTGGTGGGTGTAGGTGATCAGGGTCGGCCACTCGGGGTTGATGTCGAGCTGCATCGCGCGCACCGCGCCGGCCCGCTGCAGGATCTGTGCGAGCGTGGTCACCGTCTGATAGTCCGCCGCCGCATAGATCAGGTTGCCGTGCCGGTCGATGCCCGCCCCGGTACGCCACACCCGCACCGCGTTGCCGAGCGTGTAGCCCCACTGTGAGCTGTCGTTCAGAGCAGGGTTGAGGTGTCCGTGGTTGATGATCAGGGGGAGGCTCTGGCGCGCGAACGCGACCTGGGGGCCGGCGACCGCACCGCCGTGCCAGGTCTTCACATTCACCCGGCCGTCCCGGTAGGCGATGAGAGTCGCAAGGCCCGCCTTGAGCGGCTCATACAACCTGCCGTTGATCGACGAGCCGTTGCTGCCGTCGGTGTAGATGAAGCCACCGTTGAACGTCGCAAACAGACGCCACCGCTGTCCGTAGGGCACCGACATCGGCCCCCGCACCGGTGCACTCGGCGGCTCGTACCGCCCCGGGTACCACGCGACCGAGGTGCGTGTGTGGTCAAACCAGGCGACGTAGGCCACGATCCTCGGGTAGGCGACCTCTGTCCGGAATGTCGTCACCATCACCGGCGAGCCTCCCCTCACCATGGGGCCGGTGCCCCTCCACAGGCCTTCACCGGGCAGCGGGTGCGTGAAGACCGGTGTGATCACCGGCGGCGCCGCCACCGGATGGTGTGGCACGGCCTTCACTCTCGGAGCGGCCCCGAGTCCGACCGTCGGCAGGCTCGTGAGTTGAGGGCCACCCTTGCCCGGCGCCTTCCAGCTGTAGTAGTAGTGCTCGACCTCGTCGACCAGCCAGTTACCGTGGTGCGCTCTCAGCCACTCCACACTGCGAGGCCAAAGCGGCAGACTCGACGGCTGCATCATCGTGGTCGTGTAGGAGTAGACCGCCGGTGCCAGCAGTACGAGAATCGTCACGGCCACGACCAACCGAGTACGCCGCCGCGGGCGCCGGCGTCGATCGCGCCGGGTCACTCCGCCACTCGAGCCGGTCGGACGACGTCGTCCCACGTGCCCGGGAAGTCAGTGCAATGGGTGTGACCGACCGTGCCCACCATGGCTGTCGATCGCCTCGCCGATGACCGCCCCGAGCGCGACGCCGAATCCCAGCCCGAACAGCATCCACACCGCGCCGAGCGTCAGTCCGAGCACAACGCCAACAAGCGCGCCGATCAGTATGCCGGCCCCGACTGCGTTCATGATGACCGTCCCCCTTCCGTTGTCGCTCACTACTGACGGTATGACCGTCGAGTGAACAACTGTTAATCAGCCGGGTCACCGCGTTAGCGGCCGTGGCGAATGGCTGCCGGATCCGGCAGCCCGGCCGCGGTGACCGGGATGAAGTCGAAGCCATCAGGTGTATTGAGAAATCCGGGCGCTTTGCCGGCGCGCGCGTGGCCGTACTGCCACACGATCCGCTTGGTGTGCGGATCGATCACGACCACGCGATTGTTGTAGTCGTCGTTGAGGGCGATCATGCCGTTGGGGAGCATCGCCGCCAGGCTGGGATGGTCGAGCATGCCCCAACCGTGTGTGACCCGGTACTGCCACAAGAGCCGTCCGGTGCGGCGATCCAGAATCACGACGCCACCGGGCCTCGTGTAGTCGGCCAGAAGGATGTTCCCGCCGTTGGTGAGCTGAGGATCCGACGGATAGGTGACCGGAGCGCGATAGACGCGGACGAGCCGGCCGGTCAGGGTGAACTCGTCGATGTATGACCCAGGGATCTCGGAAACCAGGATGTGACCGTTGGGAATCGGGGTGTCGCCGTTGACCGGCCCGAGAAAGCGCGGTGGGTCGTGCACGCAGTGCCCGGCTTGGCCGATCGAGCGCACGATCCTCCGTCCGCGCAGCTCGAGCACCCGGCAGTTCGAGGCGTCGGCGACAATCACCAGCCCGTTTCGGAGCGCATATGCGTCATCGGGTGTGTGCAGGTAGCCGGGCGTCGAGCCCGGCACTCCGGCGTGGCCATAGCTCCACACCAATCGCCCCGCCGGATAGGTGATCTCAACGATCTTGTGGTTGTCCTCCTGGTTGGAGATGATCCGGCGCCCGCCGGGGGCGAAGAACGTGTCGTCATCGAAGAACAGGTGGGCCTGCCCCGAACGGCTTGGGAACCGCCAGAGCACCTTGTGGCGAGGATTGACGATCAGCATCCGGTTGTTCCCGCGATCAGCGATCAGAAGATCCCCTGGAAGCGCCCCCCTGAACATCGGTGGCGGCCCAGCCGCGTCCTTTGGGTGCGTTGCAGGGGTGTGAGCCACGAGCGGCTCCATTGCGATCTGCAGCACCTGTCTGGTCGGGCCGCTACCGGTGGAACCGCCGATCACCACCATCCGCCCGGGAAGTGTGACCACGCCCGCATCCGAAAGCGGTGCCGGAAGCCGGGCCGCCGGGGTGACCGAGCCGTCGGGATGAATCGCGGTCACCGTCCGCACCGGCGCTCCCGCGCTCGTGAGCCCGCCCACGACGTAGACCACGCCACCCAGAACACCCGCGCCCGCATGCATCAGCGGACGGGGCAGCGAGCCCACTCGGGTCACGTCTCCTGTCGCAGGCGAGAAGCGGAAAATCGCCCGGCTCGGCCCCGACGCTGTGCGACCGCCGGCGATCATCAGCGAACCGCCGGAGGCTGCAACGGCTGCGTACCGCAGCCCCACCGGCAGCACCCCAACCACGCGGGAGCGTCCGCCCACAATGCCCAGAATCCGGTTCGACCACGACGCCCCCGTATACCCGCCGACCACGTAGGTGGTGCGGCCGACCACGGCCGTTGCGAGGTCGGATAGCGGGGTCGGCAACGCCCCCACCAACCGCACTCGCCGGGTGGCGGGGTTGAACGTCGCAATCCCGGAGTAGCTCGAGAGTTGCCCGCCCCCGAGCACGTACAGCCGACCGCCAACTGACGCCGCCGCGGCATCATGAATCGCGACCGGCAGGTGGCCCGCGATGCGGGTGTGGGATCCAGAGATCATCGAGATCGCCGTGGTCGACGCCCCGGAGGCATCCAGGCCTCCAAACGCATACGCACGGTTTCTCAGTGCGGCCACCGCGGCATCCTGAACCGGTGCTCGGAGTGGCGACAGTCGTCGTACACGGAGCACCAGCGTCGTGCGTGGGGTGGTTCCCGGAGGTTTCACGGCGCGGGCCCCAGCATGGGTGGCCGCGACCTCGGCGACCGCTCGGTGGCGGGCCAGGCGTATGCCCACCGAAGCGACGACAGCGACGATCAAGGCGAGCGCAAGCCACATCCACCACCGCCGACCTCGAGGTTTCATGTCGGCACTCTCGCAACCGCTGGTGAGCACTCGTTCACGTTGTCCGGCCGGGCATGCCGCCCATGGTTGCCGGCTTGGCTAGGGCGAGCCCCGTCGGTGGAGATCACGCCATGCGTACTCCTCACGACGGATCACCCCAGGATCTGACCCGAGGCGTCACCAGAAATCGGGGTCACGAACCACAAGAACGGAGCACCCCGCCTGGTGGGCAACGCGTTCACTGACGCTGCCCAGCGCTCGCACTCCGCTGAGCCCGCGGCTGCCGACGATCAGGAGGTCGGCATTTGACTCTGCGAGAACAGACACTGCTGACCCAGACTGTCTCCGAAGTGTGATCTGGCCGCCGTCCGCGCGGGCCAGGCTGGACGCCAAGGCGTCATTGATCGCGTTCTTGCCGGCCATGACCGCGGTCACCTCGACTGCCAGGTCATCACCGAGCTGGGACGCGACTCGCACTGCCGCACAGGACTCTGCCGACCCGTCGGTACCCACCGCGATCGAGCGGAACACGCCATCCCATGCCTGCCGATGCCGGCTGATCAACACCGAGCACGGCGCCTTGTGCAACATCAGGGTCGCCACCCCGCCCAACAGGATTCCGGTGATCCGCCGCGACCCATGCGACCCCACCGCGACCAGCGTCGCCCGCCGCCGTGTGACCTCATCCAGCAGCATCGGGCCGGCAGGCCCCTCGATCACGACTTCCTCAACGCGGTCGCGCGGAAACGAGTCCCTGGCGGTATGCACCGCGTTTTTCATGTGCTCGTGGTCCGAGAATGGCGGTCGCGCAAACGCCGCCGACGCGCCCAGAGCCAGTGCAGCGCCGCTGGTCCACACACCGCATACAGCCATTCGGCTGGTGGCCGGCGCGAGCCGGGCCATCTGGGCGACCGCCACCATGCCTTCGGGCGACCCATCCACTCCGCACACCACGTTCGACAAGACCGAATCGATGGAAATCACCGACATGCGACGCACCGCCTCCGAAACCTATCCCCCAACATTGGAGTGACGCTCGAGAGCGGCCCGCGTTCGTTGGTATTCCTCGACGTCGATGTCTCCCTTGGCGAGCCGCTCGTCGAGGAGTTCGTGGGCCGTTTTGGTCTGCGACTGCCCGATGGTGTCCGTCGAACCGGCGCGCACCCACGTGACCGCAACCCACCCAAGCGTCGCGAGCACCCCGATCCAGACCAGCGACCACGCAATCATCATCACCCACCCCCAGGTGGTCATGTGGTTCCAGTACATGGCTCCAGGTTGCCCGATGGAGTGGCGTTGCGCGTCCGTGCCGGTACTGATGAGAACAGCGGAAAGCCCGCAGGCGAGTCAGCCGATACTCCCCTGGTTGTAAGCCTGAGTTATGGACATTATTTCGGCCATATGGCTTCAAAAATAGCCGCGCTACGCCGCTATGCCGCTGCAAGCGTCTCTGCGCGCTGCTTGATGCCGTGGAGCATCTTGCGTTCCATCACGAGTGACCCCGGCTCCATCGGAAGCATCCCAATCTTTGCGGCCAGCGACGGCAGCCGGAAGCGGTTTCGGCTGATCAGTCGCGTGTTGCCATCCCGCTCGCTCAGGACAAAGCTCCACACCCAGTTGCCGTCATCTGAACGCATCGCCAGTGCGCGCTCAGGCTCGATCAGCTCAAAGCGCATGTGGTTCTTGCCGTACCCGAGGGTGTCCCCAACCTGAGGATCCTGGTACTCAGGAAGCACACGATCGACGCTATGCATGCCGAGCCGCAGCAGGTTCTCGATCCAGTCATAGGTGTAGGCACCCCCGCGCGGCGCCGGCCCCATCTGTGCGATCCATGGCCAGACATCGGATGCAGGCGCCGCGATCGTGATCGCCCGTGTGGCCACTCCGTCGGCGTCCTCGAGCAGCTCATCGCCCGGTAGGGTCGCGCGTACCTCGGCGTCGGTGGCTCCCCAGTTCAAGATCGGGCCGCGGACCAGCCGCTGGTAGACGACCGCTCCGATGCCCATCAACCCGAGCGTCAGGCCCCCACGTCTCAATGTCGATGTGTGCGCCACCCGCACAGCCTGACGCCATCGGGCGGCCCCGGCATCAGCGAGAAGACCGATCGGGCCAACGGGGAACTACGGGGCCACGCGACCTCAGTCCATGCTGAACGGCGGATAGCGATCCGTCGTGAGCAGGATGGCATAGGCCGTCACGTGCAGCGTCCAGCGCATCACACCGACCACGAATCCGAACGCTCCACGGGGGTAGCGGCCGGTGAAGAGGATCGCAAACCACGCGAACACCACCACGAAGAAGACCCCGATGTAGAGGAATCCAAGGATGATGAAGTGGGGAATCGCAAGCAGCCACTTCACCAGCGGGAGCCACCGCGACAGCTGTTCGCCGTCGGGCCGCTCGATCTGGAGATGCACCGATTGTTCCTCGTCGGTGGACGGATACGTGTCGTCCAGTAGCGCAATGTAGGCCCCCACACGGGTCGAGAACCGGGTCAGCTCGAGGTTCCAATCAAACCACCAGCCGGGGTACTTGCGGCGGAAAAGCAGCATCAGCAGCACCGGAAAGAACAGCATTCCAGCGGCTCCGGCCGCGTACGTGTTGGTGTGGCCGCCGGAGTTCACGGCGTACTCGGACTGGGACAGCGATCCGAGCACAATCGCGATCGGAATCACCGTAAACACCCGAAAGAACGTCGTCATACGGTTCAGCGCCCGATCGGGATAGTCGATCTCGAGGCTCGCGGGGTACGGCACGGTTTCCACCACGACAAGTTCGCCGCGGGCGGGTCGAGTCCTGCGGCCTCCGACCGCAGGCGTCAGCGCAGACGTGACTGAAGCAGTCTCGTTACCTCGTCATGGGGCAGTGCGGGAGTCCGGTGACCGTCGCGCCCGACCATCTCCCGATTGACGACCAGGGCGTTGACCACCGCTTCTTCGGTGGCCTGAACGACGCCCGCAAAGATCTCATCCATCCACTTCCAGTCGACGAACTCGAGGCTCCTGACCACAGGCTCGGCGGGGTCGCTGACCGCAAGCCCGGTGCCGAACGCGCCCCGATTGGCGGTCGACAACGCGAGGAAGAGGTCGCCGGAGAAATGCGATCCGGTGGTGCCCGTGCGGGCCAGCCCCAGCGGCACCCTCCGGGCCAGCGCCTTGCACTGCCCGGGGAGCAGCGGCGCGTCGGTGGCGACGATCCCGATCACCGAGCCGCTGCCGGCGGTGAACCACTCCTCATCCTCGAGTGGATTGTCGGCCTGAAGCGCTTCGCCCATCGGCACGCCGGCGATCGTCAACTCGTGGCGCGAGCCGAAGTTGCATTGCAGCAGCACCCCCACGCGATAGCTGGTCGACCCGATCGCAACCACGCGCGAGGCCGTGCCCGTACCCCCCTTGAAGCCATAACAGTTCATGCCGGTACCGCCGCCCACCGACCCCTCCTCCACCGCGCCGGGGCGGGCCGAGGAGATCGCGTCCATGACGTGGGCCGCCGAGACGTGCAGACCGTTGATGTCATTCAGGTAGCCATCCCACGTCTCGGCCGCAACCGGGAGCAGCCAGGCCCGGGCGATCTCGGGGAAGTGGTCGACCATCCACCGGATCGTGGCCTCGTGCGCGGTACCCACCGAATGCGTGTTGGTCAGCGTGATGGGAAGCGATACCGTGCCCGACTCCTCGATCCACGACACACCCGTCATCTCACCGTTGCCGTTCAGGGAGTAGAAGCCCGGCGGCACAGGGGTCGCCGGGGTCGGATCGACCACGGGGGAGGATCGCGGTCACGCCGGTGCGCACGTCATCGCCCTCGATCAACGTGGTCAAGCCCACCTCGACACCGGGCACGTCGGTGATCGCGTTCAACTCGCCCGGTTCGCCCGGGAACGGAATGCCGATCGCTCGTGCGCGTGGCTGTCCGGCGGTGTGGGTCATGCCACGTCGCGACGCGATGTCCACGCCGCGCCCAACGCGGTGAGTACGAGCATCCACAGAATCAGCACGGCCGTGCCGGCGGCGGGCGAGAGCAGATGATCGGCGTTCGAGTGCATCATCGCGTTCTGCGCCTGATTGGGGCCGTAGCGCCCCAGTCCGGGAAGCAACGCGAACACCAGGTTTTCGATCACAAACGTCCACGCCAGCAGCACGATCACGGCGGCGATCTGGTTTCGGATCAGGGTGCCCAGCCCGACCCCGATGCCACCCCAGATGGCGGTGCCGGCGATCACACCGAACAGCAGGTACGCCCAGTCGGCGGCGTGAAACTCGATCGGGAAGCCGCCATGCTTGAGACACAGATAGCCCAGCCCAATCGAAAGCGCCATCCCGATCACAGCAAACACAACTCCTGCGATCATGCTGGCCACCACCTTGGCTCCCAGAATGCGAGTCCAGCTGGGCGAGACGAGGAACGTCGGGCGAATCGTGCCGAATCGATACTCGCCGGTGATCACCAGGATGCCCGCCAAGGCTGAGAACAGGCCGGCGATGCCTCCGAGCCCGAGCAGCTGGCGCTGATCCTCGACCGTGTGCAGCGCGTCCGACAGAAGTCCCGTGAGCAGCGTAATCGCGACCACCAGCACCACCGTCCCGGCAACGAACCCCAGCGTCGTCCGCGTCGAGCGGATCTTCAGCACCTCAGCGCGGATCTGATTGATCACGATCCCGCCCCGGACGTCAGCTCGAGAAAGATCTGCTCCAGCGAGGCGCCCGCGCGGGAGAGCTCGTGCAACACGATGGCGTCGGCTGCGGCCAGCTCCCCGATCTGCTCGCTGGGAACGCCGTTGACCACCAGCGCGCCGTCCTCGCCGGCCGTGACCGTGGCACCCGCACGTTCCAGCACGTCTTGAAGCTTCGCGGCTTGAGGGCTGCGCACGCGCACAGATCCACCGACGCGGTTGGTCAGCTCGGCCAGCGGCGACTCGATCACAAGCCGGCCCTTGGCGACGATCAGGACGTGATCGACGGTCTGGGCGACCTCAGCCAGCACATGGCTTGAGACGAGCACCGTCCGCCCACCGGCGGCATACGCGCGCAGGAAATCACGCAGCCAGCGCACACCCTCGGGATCCAGGCCGTTGGCCGGCTCGTCGAGAATCAACAGGTCGGGATCACCGAGCAGCGCCGATGCCAGCCCGAGCCGCTGGCGCATCCCCAGCGAATAGCCCTTGACGCGGC
This sequence comes from uncultured Actinomycetes bacterium, assembly GCA_963729195.1. Lineage (GTDB taxonomy): Bacteria > Actinomycetota > Thermoleophilia > Gaiellales > JAICJC01 > CAVPTL01. The sequence continues at coordinate 26,841 of CAVSNF010000006.1, read as the reverse complement.
GATCGCCCGCCGAGTCGAGTTCCACCAACCGCAGCACCTCCTCCACCCGCGCGTCCGAAACACCCCCCGCGCGACCCAACATGCGCAGATGGTTGCGACCCGAACGGCCGGGATGAAAGTCGGTCGCCTCGAGCACGGCGCCCACGCGATGCAGCGGATGATCGAGCTTGGCATAGCTCGTCCCGAACACCATCGCTCGACCGCTCGACGGCATCGCCAAGCCCAACAGCATCCGCAGCGTCGTGGTCTTGCCGGCGCCGTTCGGCCCCAAAAACCCGGTCACCGTGCCCGGCTCGAGCTCGAAGGAAAGATCATCGACGGCTGTGATGGAGCCAAATCGCTTGGTCAGCGACTCGGCCAGAATAACGGCGGTCATCTCAGCCCATCGTAGCCAGCGGCCCCGGTGGACGCCCCGATCGGCGTCACTCGATGTGGTGCCGGGCGAGCGCCAGGTGCATCAGCGTGGCGTGTGTACCTTCATGCCCGACGCCGTCCTCGGGACCGGGTTGGAGCCGCAGATACCCGCCGTGAGATTGCAGCTCCCACGCGGTGCGCCGGTCGGCCAAGCCGATCTCGAGGATCTCCCACAGCCGAGCCCGCAGGCGGCGGTCGCCCACCGGGACGGCGGCCTCCACCCGCGCGGACAGGTTGCGGTGCATCCAGTCGGCCGAGCCGATGAGGAATGTTCCCTCGAGCGGATCGTCAGAGCCGTCGGCGAAGTGAAAGATGCGGGAGTGCTCGAGGAAGCGACCGACGATCGAGCGGATGCTGATGTTCTCCGTCAGCCCCGGAACCCCGGGGGCCAGGCAGCACAGTCCGCGCACGATCAGCTGGATCGGGACGCCGGCCTGCGAGGCCCGCACAAGCAGCGCACACATCTCCTTGTCCTCGAGCTGATTCATCTTGCAGACGATCCGCGCCGGACGGCCGGCCTCGTGATTTGCGATCTCTCGTTCGACCAGCTCGACGAATCGAGCCCGCATGTAGATCGGCGCGATCAGCAGCGCGCCGAACGCCGGCGTGCGTGAACGTCCCGTGAGGAAGTTGAACAGGGTCACAACGTCGCCGGTAATCCGCGGGTCGGTGGTGAGCAGACCGATGTCCTCGTACAACTTGGCGGTGCGGGTGTGGTAGTTGCCGGTCGCGATATGGGCGTAGCAGCGCATGCCCGTGTCCTCCCTGCGCACCACCAGCGCGGTCTTGCTGTGAGTCTTCAACCCGGACACGCCGAACACCACATGGGCGCCGACGCTCTCCAGCTCACGCGACCAGTGGATGTTTCGCTCCTCGTCGAAGCGCGCGTTCAGCTCGATCACACACGCAACCTGCTTGCCCGCCTCCGCTGCCCGAATCAGCGACTGCACAAACGGCGTGTCGTCGCCGACCCGGTAGACCGTCATCTTGATGGAAACCGTGAGCGGGTCGTCTGCGGCCTCGCGGATGAACCGCTCGACACTCATGTTGAAGCTGTCGTACGGGTGGTGAAGCAGGATGTCGCCGCTGCGAATCGCCGCAAAGATGTCAGAGTCCGACTCCAGTCCGATCGGCGGCAGCGGCGTCCAGGGCGAATCGCGCAGCGACTCGACCTCCAACCCAGCCACCTCAAACAGGGTCGTGTAGTCGAGCAGGGCCGGCATCTCGTACACGTCGTCCGCTGTCAGTCCGAACCGCGTCTCGAGTTCTGCGACCATCGAGGCCTCGGCACCCGGCTGCACCTCGAGCCGGACGACCGGCTCGAAGCGGCGTTGCCGGAGTTCCTCCTCAACCATCATGCGCTTGCTCACCGCGTCGGCCTCATCGAGCTCGACCTCCGCGTCTCGACACACGCGAAACAGGCTCGCGTTGCCAACCACCATGCCCGGAAACAGTGCCTCGGCGTTGGCGCGAATCACCTGATCGAGACCCACAAACACGCGCTCTCCGGCAGTCACGCCGGCCCGCACTCGCACCCACTGCGGCAGATCGCTGGGCACCTTGACCCGCACCAGCACCGACTCGGCGCTGACCGGATCCTCGAGCCGAAACGCCCACGAGGTCGACAGGTTCGACACGTACGGAAATGGATGCGCAGCGTCCAGGCTGAGCGGCGTCAAGACGGGCAGAACCTCACTCTGAAACAGCGCCGACGCCTCCGCGCGCTGGTCGTCGGTGAGGCCTTCCCAATCGGCGAGATGGATGCCGTGCCCGGCCAGCCGCGGCCGCAGCTCGTCCTGGTAGCAGGCTGCCTGCTGCGCCAGCATGGCGACGATCATCTCCCGCTTGCGGCCGAACAGCTCGCGACGCTCTGTCCCGGCCAGACTGTCGTCCTCAGGCGCCGGCCGGACAATGCCCATCCGCTTCTGGAAGAACTCATCCAGATTCGACGAGAAGATCGCGAGGAACTTGACCCGCTCCAGCAGCGGGGTTCGCTCGTCGAACGCCTCCTGCAACACGCGCCGGTTGAACTCCAACCAGCTGACATCCCGATCGATCCATACGTCGCTGAGATCACCCATGTTTCGAGACAATACGTGAACCGCACGGGTGGCCCCGCACCCTTTGAGACGGGGCGGCAATACTTCACCATGGAGCAATCTTTGACCGACCATCGCCCACTCGACGTCCTCGGCAACCATCCCGACTCGGCACCGGCGCTGGTGGAGCCCGAATCGGGCCGCTCGTGGACGTTCGGAGAGTTGCGCGACCGGGTGGACGCCCTGGCCGGCGAGCTGGTCGGCCACGGAGTCGGGGCGGGCGACACGGTGGCGTTCTCGCTGCCCAATGGGCCGGAGATCGTGGCCGCGTTCCTGGCGGTGGTGCGGGCCGGCGCCGCAGCGGCGCCGCTCAACCCCGCCTACACCGAGGGTGAGTTCCACGCGTACCTGGCCGACCTCACACCCCGCGCGATGCTGTGGCAAGACGATGCAGCCGAGGCGGCGCTGCCTGCGTGCGCTGAGCTTGGCATCGAACGGCTGGAGCTGACCGGCCTGCGGGCCCCCGGCGAGTTGCCTGACCGGGATCCCGAGGCGGTGCGCGCTGATGCTGCACACCAGCGGGACGACCTCGCGGCCCAAGGGCGTGCCCATCCGTCAGCGCAACCTGGCGGCCTCGGCCGCGACCATCGCCGCGACCTACAACCTCGGCCCCGACGACGTCTCGCACTGCGTGATGCCGCTGTTTCACGTGCATGGCCTGGTCGCCTCGACCCTCGCCCAGCTGCACGCGGGCGGCGCCGTGTTGGTGCCGCGGCGGTTCTCGGCCGGCGCGTTTTGGGAACACAGCCATCGCCACGGCGTCACCTGGTTTTCGGCCGTGCCGACGATCCACGGGATCCTGGCGGATCGAGCCGAGACCGCACCGCCCCCACCGCACGGGCTGCGGTTCGCGCGGTCGTGCTCCTCGTCGCTTGCCCCCGCGTTGCTGCAACGGTTCGAGACGCTCTTCCAGGTGCCGCTGGTCGAGGCCTACGGCATGACCGAGGCCGCCCACCAGATGGCTTCCAACCCGCTGCCGCCGGGAGAGCGGCGAGCCGGCTCAGTCGGAGTCGCCACCGGTGCGGAGCTGACGATCATGCCCGACGGCGAGGTGGCCGTCCGCGGGCCGGGAGTCGTGGAAGGCTACCGGGACAACCCCGAGGCCAATGCCGCAGCCTTCCAGGACGGGTGGTTTCGCACCGGCGACTCCGGCACGCTCGATAGCGACGGCTATCTCCACCTCGCCGGCCGCATCAAGGAGCTGATCAACCGCGGAGGCGAGAAGATCAGCCCGCATGAGGTCGAGGAGGTGCTGCTGCGCCACCCATCGGTGCGCGAGGCGGTTGCCTTCGCGTTGCCCGACACAAAGTACGGCGAGGTGGTCGGCGCGGTCGTGGTTGCAGACGGCGAGGTCGACCACTCGGTACTCGCAGCCCACTCTGCCGAGCGGCTGGCGTCGTTCAAGGTGCCGACCCGGATCGTGGTGATGGATGCGATCCCCAAGGGGCCGACCGGCAAGGTCCAGCGCCGGTTGCTGGCCGAGCAGATCGGCTCGCTGTGAAGATCGCGGTGCTGGGTGCGGGGGCGATCGGTGCCTACGTGGGCGCGGCGCTCGATCGAGGCGGCGCGGACGTGTCGCTGATCGCCCGCGGGCCCCATCTGGAAGCGATCAAGCGCGACGGGGTACGGGTGCTGTCGTCGCGAGGGGACTTCCAGGCGAATCCGCCCGCGACCTCGGATCCGAGTGAGATCGGCCCCGTCGACGTCGTCTTCCTCGGCCTCAAGGCCTACTCCTACGCCTCGGCGGCGCCGCTCCTGGAACCGTTGATGCATGAGCACACGGCCGTTGTGGCAGCCCAAAATGGGATCCCCTGGTGGTACTTCCACGAGCTGGACGGCCCCTTCAAGGGGCATCGGATCGAGGCTGTCGACCCCGGCGGAGCCACCAGCCGCACGATCGAGCCCCGGCGTGCGATCGGCTGTGTCGTCTACTGCGCCGCAGAGATCGAGGCGCCGGGCGTGATCCGCCACATCGAGGGCACCCGATTCTCAATCGGCGAGCCCGACGGCACCATCTCCGACCGCTGTACCGAGTTCGCGGACGCCATGGTCGCCGGCGGCCTCAAATGCCCAGTCGAAACTGACATCCGAAACGACATCTGGGTGAAGCTCCTCGGAAACGTCGTGTTCAACCCGTTGAGCGCGCTGACCCGCGCCACCATGTCTGACATCACCGGCTACCCGCCCACCCGCGAGCTGGTGCGAACGATCATGACCGAGGCCCGCGACGTGGCCCGCGCGGTCGGCTGTGAGCCCGCCGTCGAGATCGAGCGCCGGTTGCAGGGTGCCGAGCGGGTGGGAGCGCACAAGACCTCGACGCTGCTCGATCTGGAGGCGGGAAAGACGCTCGAGCTGGATGCGATCGTGACCGCGGTGATCGAGCTGGCAGACCTCACCGGTGTCGCTGTGCCCAGCCTGCGGGCGATCGCTGTGAGCACCGAGCTGCTCGCGCGTACGCTGGGACTCGCCGAGGCGTGAGCGCAGACGACATCAGGATCGTCACCGGCTCTCCCAGCCCCGCGCACCTCGAACGGCTGCCAGACACGCTGGGATTTCACCGCGGGCTCGCGGGCTACCAGCCGACACCGCTCATCGAGGGCGGGTCGATCGCCCGCGAGTTGGGGCTGGAGCGACTCCTGATCAAGGATGAGTCGTCTCGCTTTGGACTACCGGCGTTCAAGTTCCTGGGGGCGTCGTGGGCGATCGCCCAGCTGTTGGGCGGCGGCTCTGACCTGACTGCACTTCGACGGATCGCCGGCGAACGAGGGATCACGCGCCTGACCACCGCCACGGACGGAAACCACGGCCGTGCGGTTGCCCGGATGGCCGCCGCACTTGATCTGGATGCAACCATCTATGTGCCGGCCGGGATGGCGAAGGCCAGGCGCGCGGCGATCGCCGACGAGGGCGCGGTCGTTATCGATGTCGCCGCCGGCTACGACGAGGCGGTTCGCGTGGCCGCCGCGGACGCCGCCGGTGACGCCTCCTGCCGAGCCGTCAACGACGCCGACCTAGACGGCTCGAGCCCGGTTGCGGCCTGGGTCATCGAGGGGTATTCGACGCTGTTCTCCGAGATCGACGAGCAGACCGGCGGAGCTGACATCGATCTGGTGATGCTGCAGACCGGAGTGGGTGCATTGGCCGCGTGCGGAGCGCGCTGGGCCGCCCGCCATACGACCGCGGCGGTAGCTGTCGATCCCGCCGGCGCTGCGTGCGTTGCAGCGTCACTGGCGGCAGACCGGGTGGTTACTGTCGAGACGACTCCGACCGCGATGGCCGGGCTGGATGCGGGTACCCCTTCGGCGACCGCCTGGCATTCGCTTCGGGTGGGGTTGTCCGGCGCCGTCGTGGTCGGCGACGAGGAGGCTGACCGAGCCATGCGCTCGCTTGCGACGGTGGGAATCGAGTCGGGCGAGTCAGGTGCTGCCGGGCTCGCCGGGTTACGGGCGGTGCTGCGAGATCCTGCCTGCGCGCCGCTGCTCGCACACGTGGGAGTTCCGCGTTCGGCGCTCGTGATCGTGACCGAGGGCCCGACCGACCCCGACCGTTATCGCCGGGTCATGGACCCGAAATTCAGGAGCACCTCGTAAGCATTATGTGAGGTCTGTTGCATAGCCGTCACGGCCGGAGTAGATTCGATCTCGTGTTCAAGTTCACCGAGGAGCCGACGCGCTACATCCTGGTTCTCGGTGACGAGTTCGAGGTGGAATTCGCCGCCAAGACGTCCCTGGTCGCGATGTTCTGCGTGCACGGCATCGTCGAGGGCTTCGGCTTCGACGTGGCGGACACCAGGCTGCTCGATCAGGAACGCAACGAGGTTGCCCTCACCTAGGGTGGCCCGGGTTCTAGGGGTTGCGCGCCTGGAAGATCTGGAACGCCAGCGGGAAGCGCGACGTCCCGGGGCCGACCAGGAACTGCTGCATATGCGCGTCGACGGCTGCGCGGATCTCGCCGAGCTGCTCCGGCGGCACGCCCATGAACGTCAGCTGAGCGTCGTCTACGACTGAGTCCTGAGGCGTCTCCACCGACAGCTCCTGGGTGGTGCGCAGCACATCGGTGAAGCCGGCTGCGGTGAGGATGCCTTCGGTGCGTTTCGGATCCGCCAGGGCAAATGGGCCGGTGGGGCTCTTGCCCGGCCCCGGTTGCGGCGGCGGGGGCAGCAGCTCGGCCAGGGCGGGGGCGAAGAACCACGGGTTCTTCTCCGGCTCCTGCCAGCAGGCAAACGCCAGCCGTCCGCCGGGCTTGAGATGCGCTCGGATATTGGCAAACGCGGTCTGCGGCTCGTCGAAGAACATCACCCCGAACTGGCTCAACGCCAGATCGAAGGGCGCGCCCCCGACGGTGTCGGTCTGCATGTCGACGACTGCGAAGCTCAGGTTGGTGGCACCGGCCTCACCGGCTCGCCGGGTTGCCAGCTCGAGCAGCGGGGCGGACACGTCTGCTCCCACCACCGCGCCGTCGGCGCCCACCAACCGAGCGGTCGCAATCGAGGTCCTGCCGCCACCGCAGCCCACATCCAGCACCTGCTCGCCGGGCGCCGGCGCGGCCGCGTCCATCAGGTACGCCGTGACCTGGTCGGTCAGCCGCTCGCGCTTCGGCCAAAGCGTGGCCCACTGCTGGTCGTTCCACCGCCGCCGTTCCAGCTCGTTCGTCTCCACTCGCCCTCCCGTCAGGGGTACGGTTGACCTTCACGCCGCACCGTACACAAGGAGCAGACATGTCGTTCAAACGCTGGCTTCCAACGTTCCTGGGGTTCCCGCTGGGCGGCCTGCTCGCGATTCAGACAGTCGGCTCGATCGATAGCCCGCTGTCAGCCGCGGTGGCCGGAGCGCTGGCCGGCGCGGTGATCGGCGCCGCACAATGGCTGGCGCTGCGCTCGAGCGGCATCCGGGCATGGTGGGTGGCGGCCACCAGCGCCGCGCTCGCAGTCGGCAGCGCGCTCACAAACGTCGTGACCGACGCCGGAACCGACGGTGGCGACCTCGCCGTGGGCGGGCTCATCGCCGGCGCGGCCATCGGCGCCGGCGCAGGGCCTTTTGTCTCGACCGCGGCCCGAAGACTGCCGCAGTGTGGACCGCCGCAGTGAGCGTCAGCTGGTGCCTGGGATGGCTGACCACCTGGGCGATCGGCGTCGACGTCGAACGCGGCTACGCCGTGTTCGGCTCGAGCGGTGCGGTGGTGGTCACAATCCTCACTGGTCTCGCGCTTCGGCGATTGCTCGGCACCGGCGGTCACCTCCCAGCAGTCGCACCGGTGGTCGAGGCCGGCGCATGAGCAGTGTGACCCTGACCGGCCTTTTGCTGATCGCGCTGCCGGTTGCCTTCAACGTGGCCTTCGCGCTTTTGGCCGCGCGCTTCGAGTACCCCGACATCCTGCGCCGGCCAACCGACGAGGTGCTGGCAAAGTTCCGGGAAGGCGGCTCGTCGCTGGTGCTGCTGTGGTGGGCGTTTGCACTGACGGCGGTGCTGCTGGCCCCGGTGGTGGTGCTGCTGTCTGTGAGCATCCGCGACGCCGACACCGCGCTGCTGGCGGTCGCGACCACGATCGGTGTGCTCGCCGCCGTGGTGCAGTTCCTCGGCCTGATCCGATGGCCGTTTCTGGTGCCCTACCTCGCGCGCGTGGTGGCCGACCCCAATGTCACCCCGGCCCGGCGCGAGGCCGTCGATGTGGTGTTCCAGTCGTTCAACCTGTATCTGGGCGTGGCCGTCGGTGAGCACCTGGGCTATGCGCTGACCGGAGCATGGACGTTCTTGATGGGGGCGGCGCTGACCCAGACGACCCAGGTTCCCCAGTGGCTGGGCGTGGCCGGGATCGTGATCGGCCCGCTGCTGATGGCCTGCGCATTGGAGTTCGTGGGGCGCCTCGAGGGCAACGGCTGGAGAGCCGCTGCCCTGCTGACGCCGATCGCCTATATCGCCTGGTCGCTGTGGCTGATCGCCGTCGGTGTCGCGCTGATCGTCTAGCTGGCCGGCTACGACACGGTCACCGTTCGTCACCGGCGACCAGCCGCCGACCTTGCCGCTCGATGTCCGGCGCATCCGCTCGCGGAACTGATACTTGCCCTTGGCCGTCGCCGAGTAGGTGGCCGAGAGTCTGCTCTGCCCGGTCTTCCAGTTCGCAAACGAGCCGCCTGGTTTGGTCAGCTGCACATCCTCGACCACTCCGGTCGGCAAGGCTGCGGCTGCCCAGGCGACCGTGAACGCATGGTTTCGGGCCGCCGTGGCGCGGCGCCTGCAGCGGCACCATCACTTGGCTGGTCGCGCTTCCCGCCTTCACGCCGAACTGGCCGGCTCCGGTGTAGCGGTAGCTGAAGTCCCCCACCGGCGCTGGTATCGGCGCGCTCGTGAACAGTCCCAGGCCGGAGTTGTCTGCCACGGTGACCGGAGTGCCGGCAGTCACGTTCCACTGCACGGTGGTGCTCTGGGCCACCGTCACCGGTGTCGGCGCGAACTTCCCGCCGGTGAGCGTGACATAGGTAACACCCGGGGCGGCCGTGGTCGTCCAGGCCACAACGGTAGAGTTGTTGGCGGAGGAGGGATCCGCCGAGGCGGTCGAGGCACTCACCACGCTCGAACCGGCCCCCGGCTGCAACGGTTGCAGGAGCACGGTGACCGTTGCGGTACCGCCGGTGGGAAGCGATACCAGCGCGCACACCACCGGCGATCCGAGCGAACAGCTTCCTTGCGACGTCGCCGGCGGCCACAACGACGGTGTTCGCGGGCACGGTCTGTGACACTCCGGCTGCGAGCGCATCGTCAGGCCCGGCGTTGGTGACAGTCGAGGTCACGGTGACCAGCCCGTCTGCCGCTATGGATGCGGGGGCCGCAGTCGCCGAGACACCCACGTCGGCGCCAAACGGCGCCACCGAGAACACCGAGCTGGTGGCAGCGATCAGGCCTGGAGCGGTGGCCTGCAGCTGCTCGGTGCCCGACCCCGCCGGGGTGAACCCAGTGAAGGTCGCGACCCCGCCCACCGACGTGACCGTCATCGAGGTGCCGCCGCCGATGGTCGCAAGCGTGACCGCCACGGCCGCATCGCCCACCGGAGTGCCACCGGCGTCGCGCACCACCACGGTTACCGGCGGGTCGATCGCGGCGCCCGCCGCCGGGGCGGTCGGCTCCTGGCCGAAGGCGAGGTGGTCGGCACCCGGTGTGGAGAGCAATGTGCGTGCGATCTGCTGTCCGGCGGCGTCCAGCGACCCGTCGCTGTTGATCAGCGCAAAGGTGTTGTCCTGCAGCTGCCAGCGTGCCCAGGAGAGGCCGTTGCGGGCGAACAGATCGAGCATCTGGGCCTGGTAGGTGGCAAGACCCGAGTCGGCGTTGAGGGCGCCCCACTCACCCACCAGCAGTGGGATCCCCAGCGCGGTTGCCTTGTCGATCCCGGTCTGCAGCACCTGCTGCTGTGCTTCGGCCGACCCGTGGTAGGCGGTGGAGCTCTGGTTGTGGGTGGCATCGTAGGAGGGCGCCCACGCCTGGCCGTCGGCCGAGAGGTCGTTGCCGTTCACCCCGGTCGAGTAGCTGTGGATGTCGAGCGCCAGTCCGGAGAGGTCGCCGAACACCGAGAAGTCGGCGTCACGCAAGCCCAGCAGCCCTCCGGCTCGAGCCATCACGAACATCGCCCGGCTGGGATCCACCGCCACCGCCGCCGCCCGCACCTGGGCCTGCCAGGCCAGGACGTCCTGGGTCGCGACGGCCGTGTCGCCGAGCGCCCCCGCCTGCGGCTCGTTGAACACCTCCTACCCGATCACGCTCGGATACTGCGAGTAGCGGGCCACCATCATCTGGACGAACGGGATGTAGGCCGCGAGTGACTGGGCCGACTCGGTCGTCCACCACGCGGCGAAGGCCGCGCCCTTACCGGTCTTGGCGTTGAACCGCCCGTCGGCGTAGTACCACGATGGGACTCCCGAGGCTCCTCCGAAGTAGGGCGAGAGCCCCGCCTGGTGGAAATCAATCAGCACGTTCAACCCCTGTGCCTGGTAGGCCGCGACCTGCGCGTCGATCTTGCTGAGCGCCGTGGCGCTGAAGACGCCCGGCGCCGTCTCGATCTGATTCCAGAGACATTCAACCCGCACGAAGTTGGCGCCCATCGCGCTCACCTGGGGAGACACGAGTCCGGGTTTTGCGCTCAGCCCGCGGAGGATGACCGGGCTATCGGCGGCGTCCACGAACTGCGTTCCCTGGATGTGTACCCAGGGGCTGACCGGATCCGCCGCCGCAATCGAGCCGCGGGCGCAGAGCACAACCACCAACGACGAGACCGTCAGGAGGCACCAGTGCACTGGTACACGATGTCACAAGCTTCGGATGGTGGGCAGCCAGGCCACCACGTCGAGTCGCTTGGCGAAATGCACGAGCGGCGGCTGGTCGCCGAGGCCGATACCGAGCGGTTCGGTCATGGTGCAACGCTCGATCACCGCCTCGGCGGGCTGCAGCGGCCAGGGCTCGTGATCGATCTCGATCCGGCGCACCCGCCCGCGTGCCGCGTACAGGCAGTAGCGCTCGGTCAGGAAATGCTCGAGCGAGCCCGGCAGGCTTCGGGACGGTGGCCCGGTCGGCCGGTAGCGCGCCACCAGCTCTGCCGCACCGGCGGTCGGGTCGGTGCGCCGGCTGGTGTAGTCCACCCAGTCGCCGTCACGGCGGGTGTCGATGCGAGCGTCCAGATAGGCGAGGTTGAGCAGGCCGCGGGCCAGCCGCACCGCTGTCGGCTGGGTCGCGTCCAGCGAGAAGAACCACACTCCGGGCTTGCCCCCAGCGGTGACGTAGGTGCGCACGTTGAGTTCGGAGAAGTCCGCGAACCGGCGAACCCGGGGGGTGCCGCGCAGGCTCACGTCGGTCATGTGAAACGGCACCACCCCGATCCATGCCTCGCCCTCGAAGGTGTCCAGTTCGAGGCCGGCCGGAAGCTGGGCCTGCAGCTCGGAGGCAGCGACCCGCCAGTGCAGAAAACCGAGGTCGTGCCAGCGCATCCGAAGCGCCCACGGCTCGCGCGGCGCCGGCCACGGCCGGTGGGTTTGCGGTTGTGCCACCTCCCCAACGGTAGCGGTGAATAACGGTGCCTGGCACCGTTATTCACGACCGGCCCCGGGGAACGACGGGTGGCAGTTGCCGACTCCGTCGCTGTTTGCGATGCTTCTGGATCCAAACGTTGTTTTCACAGGAGGTTGATGATGGCTCTTGCACTCGGGGACACCGCTCCAGACTTCACCGCAGACACGACGGAAGGGCGGATTAATTTCCACGAATGGGCCGGGGATTCGTGGGTGGTGCTGTTCTCGCACCCCAAGGACTTCACCCCGATCTGCACCACCGAGCTTGGCTACATGGCCAAGATCAAGCCGGAGTTCGATCGCCGCGGCGTCAAGATCATCGCGATCTCGGTCGATCCGCTCGACCGCCACGCGGAGTGGGCGAAGGACATCGAGGAGACCCAGGGCTTCGCGCCCAACTACCCGATGATCGCCGACTCCGACTTCGAGGTCTCGAAGGCCTACGGCATGCTCGGCGCCGACGTCGAGGGTGACCCGCTGGTGCGCACGCCCGCCATGAACCAGACGGTGCGAAACGTGTTTGTGATCGGGCCGGACAAGACGATCAAGCTGATCCTGGTCTACCCGATGACGACCGGCCGGAACTTCGACGAGGTGCTGCGAGTGATCGACTCGCTGCAACTGACCGCCAACCACAAGGTGGCAACGCCGGTGAACTGGAAGGCCGGCGAGGATGTGGTGATCGCCGGTTCGGTCACCGACGACCAGGCCCGCGAGACCTATCCGGACGGCTGGAAGGCACCCAAGCCGTACATCCGGATCGTCCCCTCGCCGTAGCGGATCACGTATTCGGCCCGGGCAGAGGCGCTCTGCCCGGGCCGGCAATCCGCGGCGCCACCGGTTCCCGTGATCCCAAGCCCCACGGGATCAGCACGGTGAGCGCGAACACCACCACCAGTCCCGCTTGCATCAGGGAGGTGGCGTCCGCCAGCCTGTCCGCCGACGCCAGCCCGATCGGGAAGACGTCCACCCCGAAGAGCGCCACGTAGTGCACCACCGCGACCGCGGCCAGCGCCCACCAGATCGATCGCCGCGGTAGCAGCGCGAGGAACGGCAGGAGCCACAGCAGGTACTGCGGCGAGTTGACCTTGTCGAGCACGATCACCGCGGCTGTGGCCACGGCGCACCACTCCACCACGGGATAGCCGACAGCAGTCCGCCGCAGATAGAGGACCACCGTAACGATCGCGATCACCGCCACCAGCGCGAGCAGACTCAGCCGGTTCTCGGTGGCGGTCGAGAAACTCTCGTCCAGCAGCCCCCAGACTGTGCCGTTGATCTGGGGAGGGCGATCGGCGTGGAAACGGTACGTCGTCCACCACCCCGAGGCGTTGATCAGCACGAACGGCAGGTTGATCAATGCCAGTGATCCAAACCCCACCGCCCCCACCTCCACCGCCTGTCTGCGCCGCCCGCGTACCAGCTGGTCGCACACGAGCGGGATGATGAAGAGCGCCGGGTAGAGCTTGAACGCACCTCCGACTGCAAACAAGAACGCCGCGGCCGGCGAGCGTCCTGACCACCACAGGTAGATGCCCGCCATGCTCGCCGCCACCGCCAGCAGATCCCAGTTGTGAAAGGCATACAGCGCCAGCACCGGCGAGGCAGTCCAGTAGATCGCGTGGCACGCCGACCATCCGCCAAAGCAGCCAGGCCGCCGCCCCGGCGGCCAGCGCCAGCAGGATGATGGTCGCGGTCAGATACGACGAGCTGTCCCACGACACCCACCCCACCAACCACATGAACACGCCGGTGAGCACCGGGTACTCGTTGAAGCCGTGAGCACCCTGCCCGTAGTTGAGCGTCGCGTGGATGTAGGGGAAGACGTGGTGGTCGATTCCGCGGTCGAAGTAGAGCGGCTGGATGTCGCTGTAACAGAGCCGTGATCGCCAGTCATCGAGGTGCGACCCGAAGCAGTCCTCCTTGAGCGTCGCCCCCACGCCGAGCGACATGCCCAGCGAGAACGCGAGCATCAGGGCAACGACAGTGCGATCGCGTGGGAGAAGACGGCGGATAGGCATTGGACGACCACCCAAGCCTAGAAGTTCAGGGATGAATAAAGGGTGCCTGGCACCTTTTATTCACCTGCGCGGCATGATGCGGCGCGTGACCGGAACGACAGTGACCCACGGACTGCGGAACTACCGCGAGCTGTTCAGCGACCCCACCGTGGCACGGGTGGTGTCCACCGGGCTGATCGCCCGCATGCCCATCGGCATGACCGCGCTGGCGTTCATTCTGCTGATCCGCGGCCACGGCGGCAGCTACGCCGAGGCCGGCGTGGTGTCGGCCGCCGAGGCGCTGGCCGCAGCCGCCGGCGCACCCATCGCTGGCCGGCTGATCGACCGGCACCGGCCGGCCACCGTGCTGCTCGTCTTCGGCAGCTTGTTCCCCATCGGGCTGTTGCTACTGCTGCTGTTCACGCCCGGTCGGCCCCCCTGGCGGCGCTGATCGTCGCGGCCGCGGCCGCCGGCGCCATGCTCCCTCCGATCGGGCCGACCGTGCGGATGCTGTGGCCTTCGATGGTCAGCGACGGCGGCAGCTGCCGACGGCCTTTGCACTCGAGGCCACGCTGCAGGAGTTGATCTTCGTGATCTGCCCGCTGATCGTCGGCCTTCTGACCGCGCTGTTTTCGGCGAACGCCGCAGTCGCGGCCTCCGGTATCTTCTGCTTCTTCGGCGTGCTGGGTTCATCTCCAATGCGCAGGTCCGCGATGCCCCGTAACGACCCGCGGCCCCGCCGTCTGCTCGCGGCACTGTCACCAACCACGGTCCGCGGATCGTGTTGTTTACGGCAGCCATGGGGTCGCGTTCGGCGGCATGGAGGTCGCGATCCCCGCATTCGCAGAGGCCCACGGCGGCCGCTCGTTGGCGGCGGTCGCGCTCGCAGCCTGGTCGGCGGGCAGCCTCATCGGCGGACTACTTGCCGCCGGCCGCCCGCCGGCGACCCCCGCCGGCGGCTGAGGCTGATCAGCAGCCTGTTCGTGCTCGCGCTGACGTTGCCGCTGCTGGCCTGGTCACTGCCGAGCCTGGCCGTGATCATGTTGGTTGTGGGGCTGCCGATCGCGCCGGCTTTGCGATTACCTACGGCATGGTGCAAGACGCGGCGGTGCCCGGGACACAGGCCGAGGTGTTCGGCTGGCTGAGCACCGCGGTGATCGTCGGGATCGCCTTCGGTACCGCGCTCGGCGGCAAACTGATCACCCACTCGGGGCCCCGCGCATCGATGCTGCTGTGCAATCGCGGGAGCCGCGCTGAGCGGCCTAGATCGCGGTCATCCTGGCACACCGCAGATACGGGTCAGCTTTTATTCAGCCCGCCCGAGCGCGGATTGGCAGCGAGAAACTCGACCGCCTTGTCGAATCGGCAAGCATATCCGCCGCCTGCTCGCGCAGCCTTCCGGAGTGTCCTTGCCCACCGGCAGCCGCCGCGGCGCGCCCGCTACCGTGACGGCGGCGACGATCGCGTCCACCGCGATCTCGGGGTCCTCCGCACCGTAGGGGAACCACTCGAGCCACTCGTCCAGCTCCTTCCACTGATCGGGATACCGACCGGTTAGTCTCGGGCCGCGGCCAGCTGAATGTTCGCCGTGATCGGCCTGCGAAATGGCCCGGGCTCAACCACCACGACCCGCACACCCTGCTGGCGAGCTCGTCGGCCAGGGCCTCGCTGACCCCGCCAAGGCCGAACTTTGACGCACCGTAGGCCCCGAAGGCCTCGTCGCGAAACGGCCGGAGATGCTCGAGATCTGCACGATCACTCCCTGGACTCACGCAGGGCCGGCAGGCAGGCACGGCACAGGTCGAGGGTGCCGACCAGGTTGACCTCGAGCTGCTCGCGGATCTCGGCCATCGAGAGCTGCTCGAGCGGCCCCAAGACCGCGATCCCGGCGTTTGAGACCAGCGCGTCGAGGCGTCCGTGAGACCGCACCACGGCGTCGGCCGCCGCGGCGATCGACGCGGGATCGCGCAGATCCAGCGCGATCATCTTGCACCCGGCGGGTGCGGTCGCTCTGGCCGGGTTGCGTGACGTCCCCACCACGTCCAGCCCAGCCTCACGAGCCGCTCGGCGATTCCCGGCCAAACCCTGACGATGTCCCTGTGACGAGCGCGACACTCACGGGCCGATCATAACCTATCATCGACGCCATGCTGCGCGTACTGACTGCCGGCGCGATCTTTGTGGCCGCCATGGTCATCGTCGGCTGGAGGAGCGAGCGGGCCGCACCCCCGTCCGGCTCCGTCACCCGCACAGCCGGATGTCCCAACCGGCCCTGCCCCCCATCTCACCCACCGCCGGCTGGCGCCGGGGGCGGCCTGCCCGGTCACCCACCCGAACGGCAGCGGCCCCTTCCCGCTCGAGTTGAGCGACACCGAGGGCCTCGCGCTGCGGACGTGGTTCGGGCACGGCAAGTCGTGGGTGCGACCGCCACACTCGGCCAGTTCGCAGCGGTTCACGACGCGCGTTCGGCGACGATCCCGTGGTTCGTCGCCGGCCCGGGAGAGTTTCGGATCATCGGCAAGCGCCTGGATGGACGTTCCCGGCGGATTCCGCGCGTCGATCGCCGACCGCACCCCCAGCCCCAACGGCCAGGTGGTGCCAACCCGCGATCACGTCTCGAGCCCGGGTTGCTGGGACATCGCCGGCATCGTGGGAGAAAACTCCGTCGAGTGGATCTACCAGCCCCCCTCCGATCCCACGCTTAGCTGATTGGTGAATATCGGTGCCTGGCACCGTTATTCACCCTGCGGTGCGGGCGCCCAGCGCGAAGAAGACGACACACACCACCAGCAGGATCGCGACCGGCGAGAGCACGATCAGCTCGAACGCCACCCGGTCGCCCTCGAAACCCGCGGGCAGCTTCGCGTCGGGATCCGCCGTGCCGATCCCCGGCCACAGCAGGTTGATCGCGGCCAGCAGCGACCATCCGGTCGGGGCGCGTCACCGACCCAGGCACCCGCCATCCCGCCCGGTACGCGGAAGGCCGATCGAGCCCGGGTGCGTGTACCGCAGCCGCACGAACGCCGGGAAGATGAACAGATAGGCCAGCACGATCAGCGCGATCGACACCGTAGCGCCGCCGAGAAGTACCGCTGGCCATCGCCGCGGGTGACCGCACATCGCAGCCAGCATCGTGGCCAGCGCGGCCGCCCCGGACACCAGCGCCATGACCACCGGGACACCCGTGCGCTCGCTGATGCGGCCGAGCACCGGTGGCCCGCCCCCGTCCAGGCAGGCGGCCGCCTGCGCCCGGCCCGCGCCCATGATCCAGGCCGAGCCGCTGGCCAGCAGCACCCAGATGAAGAGCGCCGGCCATGACCACGCCCCAGCGCGTCCGCCGGCCGCGGCACCGTACACCGTGAAGACCGGCTCATGCGTCGATCAGACCGTGCAGCGACGAGATCTGCCTCTGGGCAGCACGAACAGGATCGCGAGATCGGGATCGCCGTACATCAGCGCCTGGGCGATGCCCGCGCGCAGGATCGCGACGGGGATGTCGCGGCGCGGGATTGACCATCTCCTCGCCCGGCCGCCGCCGGTAGCTCGATGCCGACGAAGCTGTAGAGCGCACCGGCGCGACGGCGATGAAGATGGTCGCGTCGGGTGTGAAATCGCCCAAGGCGAGGCCGTGGACTCCGTGCTCGACGCCGTAACCCCGACCGACACGTGAACACGACCAGCAGCACGATCTGCCCGATCGCCCCGCTCGACGGCACCCACTTGCCGTACCGCAGCGGTGCCACCGCCGCCACCGTCGCACCCAGCACGAAGACCGTCCCGAAGACGCAGCATGCCCGCCTCGAAGTCGACGAAGAACCGCTCCCACACCGCGATCGCGACGACCGTGACCGAGCCGCCCAGCCACACCGGAGTCCCCGCCCAGTAGAGCAGCGAGGTCAGCGCGCCGGTCAGCCGGCCGAACGCCATCCGCACCCACACGTACGCGCCGCCCTCCTCCGGGATCGCCGCGCCCAGCTCGGCACTGGCCAGCGCCGACGGAATGAAGAACGTCACGAACAGCACCGCGAGCCAGGTGAACGCCTGCTCGCCGCCGATGGCGATCGCGCCGAGGGTGTCGACCACCACCATCGCCGACATCAGGAACAGCACGGTGTCGAACCGGCCCAGTTCGCGGCGCAGCCGGGACTTCTGCTCCAGCGGCGTTTGCAGACATGTGTGCGAGCTTTGCCCGCAGCCACTTTCAGATCGCTTTCACGGTTGCGGATATCCTGGGCTTCGGGTGTCAGCCACCTTCCGAATCCTTGGGCCTTTGGAGGTCGGTGTCGGCGGCCCGGGAGCGCGCCGAGCGGAAAGGCGCGGGACCTGCTCTGCCTGCTCCTGATCCACCGCGGCGAGATGGTCGCAGCGGACGACGATCGTGGACGCCCTGTGGGAGGAGTCGCCGCCGGCCAACGCCCGAAACGCCGTGCAGGTGGTGGTATCGCGGCTGCGGTCGGCGGTGGGCGCGGAGTGCGTCGTTCTCGGCCAGCGGGGTTACGCATGCGGTGTCGGCCGGGCGAGCTCGACGCCGGCCGGTTCGAATCGCTGCTCGCCCGGGGCCGCGGCGAGCTGGCCGCCGGCCGGCCGCAGCGAAGCGGCCGCCACGCTGCGGATCGGCGCTGCGCCTGTGGCGCGGCCCGGCGCTGGCCGACGTCCGTCGCGCGCGTTCGCCCAGCCCGAGATCGCCCGGCTGGAGAGCGCTCCAGCTGGCAGTGCACGGCCGAGCGGATCGCGGCCGACCTGGAGTCGGGGGCCGGCGCCGACTGATCGCCGAGCTCGAGGCGCTCGTCGCTGGAACATCCGCTCGACGAGCGGCTGCGCGAGCTGCAGATGCTCGCGCTCTACCGCGGGGCCGCCAGACCGACGCGCTGGCCGCCTACCGCGCACGCCCGCCGGGCGCTCCTCGACGGGCTCGGGCCTCGAGCCCGGGCCGGCGCTGCGCGCCCTCGAGCCGCCGATCCTGCGCCACGACGTTCCGGCGCCGACCGGCCACCGCGGCCGCCGGACGAAGCCCGAACGGCGCCGGGTCACGTGCCTGTACGCCCGGCTGATCGCACCCGGAGGGAGCCGACGGTGGCCGACCCCGAGCGGCTGCAGCGCTCGCGGGCGCGCTACCACGCGCTGGTGGGGACGAGCTGTCAGCGTCACGGCGGCGCCCGCTCGAGCTGCGAGCCGATGGCGCGCTGGCGTCGTTCGGGCTGCCGGTCGCCCACGAAGACGACCCCCTGCGGGCACTGCGCGCGCGGTGGAGGTGCGCGACGCCGCAGCGACCCTGGGCGATGGCGCTGGCGTCGGCGGTCGGGCATCAGCACCGGAGTTGTGGTCGCTCCCCGCCGCTGCCGAGCGGCGCTGTTCGGGGAGCCGGTGACGGTCTCCGAAGGGCTGGCCCGATCGCGGGCGCGAGATCCGAATGCCGGAATCCACGCGCACGCTGGTCGAGCACGCGGCGCCGCTGACCGCCCGCGCCGAGGCTCGTATCGGCTGGACGCCACGATCGACGATGTGCCGTCCATCGGCCGCCGACTCGACCGGCCGCTGGTGGGCCGCACCCGCCAGATCGAGCGCGCTGCGGGCCTGCTACGAGCTGGCCCAGCACCAGGGCCGGCGTGGTCGTGACCGGTGGTGGGCGAGGCCGGAATCGGCAAGTCACGACTCGCCGCCGAGCTCCCCAGGCTGCTGCCCGCCGGGACGCACCGTGCTCGCAGGGTCGATGTCCACCGTACGGCGAGGGCACCACCTACCGTCCACTGCGCGATGTCGTGTTGCAGGCGTGCGCCGGACCCGCCCCTGGTCCGACGCGGCCGCAGCGCTTGGGCTCGAGCGCGACGTGATCGACCGGGTGGCGGCCACGGTCGGCCTGACGCACGGGCTCGGTGGGTGAGGAGGCGCCATGGGCGTTTCGCCGGTTCTTCGCCGCGCCTCGCGCGGGAGCAGCCCGTGGTGGTCGTGATCGACGATGCCCACTGGGCCGAGCCGGGGCTGCTCGATCTGCTCTCCGACGTGATCCGCCAGAGCGACGCGCCAGCCGGGGCTGCTGGTGTGCCTGGCCCGCCCCGAGTTTCAGCCGCCCGGGCTGGCCGCGTGCGGGTGTGATCGAGCTGAACCGCTCTCGTCCGCCGAGAGCCGCGAGCTGCTCGCCGAGATCGGCCGGCACCGCCTCGGCGCGACCACCGTGGTCGGATCACCGAGACCGCCGCGGGTAACCCGCTGTTCCTCGAGCAGCTTGCCACCTACGTCGATGACGCGCCGCGCCGACGGCGAGCTTCCACCCGCGTTGCGGGGCCTGCTGGCCGCACGGCTCGACCTGCTCACACCGGCCGAGCGCGCGGTGCTCTGTCACGGCGCCGTCCAGGGCGCCGAGTTCACGCCGGGCTCGCGTCACGCGCTCGCGGACGGTCGCGCCGCCCGCCGAGCATCGAGCAGGCCTGCGACGCACTCGTTGGCCGCGAGCTTCTGACCGCGACCGACCCCTTGCGGTTCCGGCACGCTCTGATTCGCGACGCCGCCTACGACTGGCTCTCCAAGCGTGACCGCGCGCGACTGCACGAGCGCGAAGCCGACCGGCTCGCAGCCGCCGACGATCCGTCGCCCGACACCGCTGCGCTGATCGGATTCCAGCTCGAGTCCGCCCACCGATTCGCCGGCCGAGCTCGGCGTCAACGGCGCCGGCAGCTCGGCGATCCGCGCCCGCGGCGCGCTCGCGGTGGCCGCCGAGCCGCCCACCGGAGCGGAAACCTCCCGGGCGAGGTCGGGCTGCTGGAACGCGCGATCGACTCCGGGCGCGGACGCCCGGGCGAGCGCGGCCGACTCCTGCCCGCGCTCGCGGCGGCGCTGTTTGCCGCCGGGTCGTTCGAGCGTGCGAGCGCGATCGCCGACCGCGGCAGTGAGCAGCAGCCGAGCCACACGAGACTCCGCTGCTCAACGCCCGTGCGGTGGTCGAACGCGAACGCCTACGGGTGTACCAGCACCAGGCCACGATCGACGTCGCCAGATCGATTCGGGTCGTCGAGCGGCGCCCTCGCGACGCTGAACGGCTGGACGACGATCTCGGGCAGGCCCGCGCCCACTTCCTGCGCGCCGACCTGGCATGGATGGACGGCGACGTCAACGGCGGCTATGCGTCGGCCGAGCGCATGCTGGGGTGCGCGCGCCGCGCGGGGAGCGGATTCGAGGCTTCGTCGGCGGCCGGATTCATGGCCTGGGGGCTCGCTCTCGGCCCCACTCCCGCCCCGCTGGCCCTCGCCCGCTGCATCGAGCTCGAGGCCGAATTCGCCGACGACCGGGTCGCGCGTCTCGAGGTCGCCGGGCTGCGAGCGGTACTGCTCGCGATGGCCGGCCGTTTCGACGAGGCCCGCCGGAGATGGCCGATTCCCGCGCGGGAATGGCGAGCTCGGCCTGACCCAGGCGTCGGCCTACATGGCGCTCTTCGACTGCCAGCTCGAGACGCTTGCCGGACAGCCGGAGGCGGCCGAGCGCGCCGTCCGAGATGCCGCGCAGATCACCGAGGAGACCCACGACCGCTGGTTCCAATCGACTGTCCGGGTCGATCTCGCCCACGCGCTGCTGGCGGGCGGCGGCGCGTCGGCCGCCGCCGTCGCAGCGGTGGAGGCGATCGACGACGTGCCCGCGCCGCAGGATCCCGAATGGGCGATCAAGCGGCACTCGGCCCGGGCGCTGCTCGCGGCCGGGAGCGGGGAGTTCTCGATCGCGATCGCCGAGGCCGCTGCCGCAACCGGCACGCCGACGCCACCACAATGCTCGTGTTTCGAGCCGACGCCCACCGCGCCCGCGCCAAGGTGCTTCGGCTCGCCGGCGACCGGCCGGCCACCACCACGGCAGCGGCCGACGCGCTGCGGTTGCTACGAGCTCAAGGGAAACACCGCGGCTGCGACCCAGATGCGGGAGTTTTTGGGGCCTGGCGACGCCTGAGCCGGGGTGTCCGATTTCGATCGGGCTAAAGGTGACGGGGTGGTTTGCGCCGACAACAGAGGGAACCCCCCGGAATGACCCCCCTGAAGGCCCCCATATGCTCCCGCTCCCGCGAACGCGGTCAGACCCTGCCGCTGATCGCCGTGATGATGCTCACGCTGCTCTGTTTCCTGGGCCTCGTGATCGACGTCGGCAACGCCTACCGCGTGAAGGACGCGCTGCAGGCTTCCGCCGACGCTGCCGCCGCCGCCGGAGCAGGCACGCTGACGATGACCTATCCGGCCAGCACGGCCAACGCGGTCGCCGCCGCCAAGGGCTACACGTCGGCCACGGGCGGCAAGAACTCGATCAAGGGCGTACCCGCCGCGAGCGTGGCCCAGACTATCGACACCAGCTGCGTCCAGTCCACAACCGCGGTTCCCTGCACCACCGCCAACACGGTGACCGTCACCGAGACCGCCAGCGTCCCCACCTACTTCCTGTCGCTGCTGGGGTTCAACACCCTCACCATGACGGCCAACGCGCAGGCGTGCTCACCGTGCAACGAGCTGCCGCTCGACATCGAACTCGTGATCGACCGCACCGGCTCCATGGCCGACGACAACAAGATGACCAACATGCGCAACGGGCTCCTGAACGGCTTCCTGCCGGGACTCGACGCCACCAACGACAGCGTCGGCCTGACGGTGCTGCCACCCGACGTCAACGGCACCAGTGATGTGTGTCAGGCGGCGGATAACAGTAACTACGACAGCACCAATCCGACCTACACCGTGGTGCCGCTGAACGACGACTACATGACGTTCCCCGGGCACGCTGGACACCACATCCACGCTGGTCAAGGACATCAAGTGCCTCAAGCCCGGCGGTGCCACCGACTACGCGGATGCGCTCGAGGCCGGCTACGCAGCGCTCCAGGCGCAGGGCCGAACCGGGGTGCAGAAAGTGATCGTGCTGCTCTCCGACGGCGCAGCCAACATCGGCCAGAACTGTCGAGGACGTGGTCACGACACCACCACCGGCAGCGGCCGAAACAGGCACACAGCCACGACCAAGGATCCGGACGTGCACTGCATGCAGCCGTGCCAGACGGCGGTGAACGACGCCAACTCATACACCGCCGCCGGCGTGCTCGTGTACTCGATCCTCTACGGCGACCAGTCCAATGCTCCGTACTGCCAGGACTACGACGGCGACAACGAGTCGCCGCAGATCACCCCGCAGACCGCGATGGAGAACATCGCGGGGATCGAACAAAGTGACCGGCGGCTCGATATTCTTCGAGGAACCCGACCCACCGATCTGACCGGCATCTTCCAGCAGATCTCGGCCGACATGGCCGCCGGCACCAGCCGCATCACCGGCTAGACACCGCCAGGGTGGCGCGCGCGGGTCAGACGTCTGTATCCTTCCGGGGCTGCGTTCGTTGTGGGCAGCGTCGCATCTGATCTGGAGGATTACCGTGAAGGCACTTGGCGTGCTGCGCGTGTTCGGGCCGCTGGCGATGGCCGCTGTGGTGGTAACGGCGGGGGCCTCCGGAGCACGTGCGGCGACACCCGCCCATGTCCGCGCCACCCGAGGCGCGTTTCGGCTGTTCGCACGGACGCTCCCGCCCGGGATCACCACGTCGATCCTGCCACAGGCGATCGCCTCGGCAGCCACGTCGCAGACCGCGCTTCAGCTGTTCACCAATCCGGTGGCGGTGAAAACGCATGGCGTCACCTATCAGATGTCGATCGGCGCCTTTGGACAGCAGAACGCGTTCGGCCAGCCGCCGCAGATGGAGGTCGGACTGAGCAGGGTGGTGAGGTCGAAGGGCCGCCCCACGGCCGAGCAGGATCACGTGTACGGCTATTCCGCTTCGGGAATGACGCTGACCGCGAACTCCGGTCTGACTCGGCTGCACCTCGACACCGGCAACCTGTTCTCCCCCACGGCGGTTGACACCCGGTTCACGCAGTTCTCGAAGGCGACCTATCCCTGCCGTCTGATCGGCGGCGGCCACGGCACGGCCATCCAGGCCAACGGCACGCTCAGTTCACACACGTTTCGGATCGCCACCGGCACCTCGCCGTTCTTCGGCACCATCACCACCGCGCCCAAGACGGCAGCGGCCTTCTCGGATCCCGGATGCAGCTTCATCGGCGGGGGCGGCGGCCAGATCATCTTCGGTGGCCCGCAGCCGCTCCAGCCCTGTCAGGGCCGCGAGACGATCCAGGCCGGTTCGCTCTTCGGCAGCTCGGCCTGGGACATGGCCGTCGGCTTCGAGGGCGGCAAGGCGCTGGTGCTCGCCACCCACGGCAGCAGCAGCCAGACCGAGGCAGTCAACCACGTCGCCGTGGCGCTCCAGCGGGGATCCGGTCTCCAGCGCGCAGCCGTGTCCACTCGCGGCGCCACGGCGCGGATCAACACCACCGGCAACCCGATGTTCAGCGGAGACGCGGTGTTCTTCTCACACCACGCTCCGCGCGTCTCGAGCGTTCAGGCATGCGTGTGGGAGCGCCATGTGCATCACTACCGCGGCTACCGATACGGCGGCGGCATGAGCCCGGTCTCTTCCCAACCGCTGACGGCGCTGTTCGATACCGGCAGCTTCCCCTTCCACGGCCGAGCCGCCACGCTGACCGTCCGCAAGTATCTGAACTAGTGCGTGAATAACGGTGCCTGGCACCGTTATTCATGGGGGAGCGTGGAGATGTCGCGCTCGAGCTGCTCTTTGTCCTGCGGGTCGGTGACCGCCGCCGCCAGCTCCCGAGCCGTGCGGCGATGACGGGCCGCCTTGCCGCTCGTTGCCGACCAGCGCGTGGGCGCGCGCCAGCGCTTCGTGGGCGTAGGGAACATCCCAGTCGTCGAGCTGATCCGCGTGCTCAGTGCAGATCGCCAGGCAGCGCTCGGCGTGGTGCAGCGCCGGCTCGCCCCGCCCCAACAGCACATACACGCGAGAGCACAGCCACTCCCCGCGGGCCCGGTGGCGGGCCTCGCCGACCACGCCCCAGTGGTGCCGGGACGCGTGAGCGGCATGCAGCATCCGATCGTCCTGGTCGGTGTCACGGGCGGGAAGCTCCATCAGCTCCCACACGTAGTTGTAGAGCGCTCCGGCGAGCGAGCGCTCAGTGTCGGGATCCAGTTGCAGAGAGGGAATTGGCGGCATTCGCGGAGTATGCCCGAGCAGCTCGAGCGTGTCACTGGGCGATCTTTAGGAAAAGTTTACAAACGCTCTTTCGGGGGATGGACCCGCCGCGCCCGCTGTCGATACAGAAACGGTGGACTCCCCCTCCCCTGACCCCCGGGGCTCACTCATGAGCTCCCTGCGCTCCCGACTGCGCAACAGCGAAGCCGGACAGACGCTGCCGTTGGTGGCGGTGTTCATGCTGATCGTGATCGCGTTCGCCGGACTGGTGATCGACGTCGGTAACGTCTACCGCGTCCAGCAGGCCCTGCAGGCGTCCACCGATGCCGCGGCCGCCGCCGGCGCCGGGCAGCTGACCCTGCAGTACCCGCCGAGCACCGCCAACGCGATCGATCAGGCCAAGAACTTCTCGTCGGGAACCGCCGGTCGAAACGCCGATCACCGGTGTTCCGTCGTCGGGCGTCAACGTCACCGTCGGCACCAGCTGCGTGGGATCGAACTCGAACCTCCCGTGCAACAACGCCAACACCGTGACCGTCACGCAGTCCGCGTCGGTGCCCACCTACTTCCTGCGCGTGCTCGGGTTCAACACCATCAACGTGTCGGCCACCGCAAAGGCGTGCTCGCCGTGTAACTCGGTGCCGCTCGACATCCAACTTGTGGTTGACCGCACCGGATCGATGTCCGCCAGCGGCGGCTCGACCAACGGCCAGAACAAGTGGCAAAACCTCCAGGACGGCCTGCTCAACGGCTTCCTGCCCGGTCTCGATTCCGGCCTCGACTACGTGGGCCTCACCACCCTCCCGCCGGACGTAAACGGCACCAGTGACGTGTGCCAGGCCGCGTCAAGCTCAAACTACGACAGCACCCACCCCACCTACACCGTGGTGCCGCTGTCGAACTCCTACATGGACAGCTCGGGCAACCTGATCTCAAGCTCGCCGCTGGTGTCTGACATCAACTGCATGCGGCCCGGCGGCGCGACCGACTACGCCGACGCCATGGAGGCCGCCTACAACGAGCTGCAGGCACACGGCCGCGGCGTCCAAAAGATCATTGTGCTGCTGTCCGACGGTGCCGCCAACAACGGCCAGAACTGCGTCACCACGCAGGACAGGCGTGGCCGGGACGTCAAGGATACCGATCCGCACTGCATGCAGCCGTGCCAGTCGGCGGTCAACGATGCCGCTACCTACAAGGCGCAGGGCATCCTGATCTACACCATCCTCTACGGCGACCAGTCCACCGGCCCTCCCTGCCAGGACTACACCGGCGACGACGAAGTGCCGGCCCAGCAGCCCTGGACAGCAATGCAGGCGATCGCCAGCCCGAACAACTACTACCCCGATCCGAACCCAGACAACCTGACTGCGATCTTCCAGCAGATTGCCTCGGACATGGCTGCCGGCACCAGCCGCATCGTCAGCTAACCGGCGATCGACTCCCAGGCCCGCACCCACTCGGGGTAGCCGACACACTCGGTCTTGCCGTTGTCACAGGTGGTGAGCGGCGATTTCGCGAAGCTCACCTTGTCCAGGTAGGACGGCTCGGTTCCCGGCTGTCCGCTGCAGTAACCGGCCGGCGCTCGATCGAGGGCAACGCAGGCGGCCGGGTTGGCCGGCGCCGAATCGGTCGAGCGCGCGACCGCGGCCTGCACGACCGGGGTGGCGGTGTAGGCCATCCACTTGAGCATGCAGTCGGGATGCAGCGCTTGGGAGCTCATCATCCACGACTCGATCCAGCCGGTTACGCCCTCGTCGGGGATCACCGTCGCGACCGGCTCCCCGGCGGCCACGAGCGAGACGTACGGTTGCTCTCCGGCCTGCCCCAGCACCACCTCGCCGCTGGTGAAGTCCCGCACCAGCCCTGCGCTCGACGACCAGTAGCTGCCGATCTGCGCCCGCTGCTGATGGAGCACCTGCAGGGCCGCGTCGAACTGTGGCCGGGTCAGCTCGTAGGGGTCACTGATATCCAGCGACGGCTGCGCCGACTTGAGGTAGAGGGCGGCATCGGCGATGTACATCGGAGTGTCGGGCGCCGTCACTCTGCCCGGGTAGCTGACGCCGTCGAAGACCACCTCCCAGCTGTCGGGCGCGGGGCTCACCAGATCGGTTCGATACATCAGCGGGTCGGCGCCCCACAGGAAGGAGACGCCGTAGTGCACCCCGTTCAGCGTGTTGGCCTGGGGCGACTGCAGCTTGGTGCTGAGATCATCGAAGT
>CAVSNF010000005.1:0-44991 GCA_963729195.1 uncultured Actinomycetes bacterium | reverse complement strand
AGGGACAGGATTCGAACCTGTGTAGGCAGAGCCAACGGGTTTACAGCCCGTCTCCTTTAACCACTCGGACACCCTCCCGGGCGCGGACCAGTCTAATCCACGTCGCGCTGAACCCCGCCGCTACTCGGCGTTTCGCAGCGCCTGTGCCTCGGGCAGGCCCTCGAGCTTCTTGAGCGTGTTGTTCTCGATCTGGCGGATCCGCTCGCGGGTGACCCCAAACGTGCGACCGACCTCCTCCAGCGTGTAGGGCTGCTCGCCCTTGAGGCCGAACCGCAGCTCGATCACCTTGCGCTCGCGCTCGGGCAGCGAGTCGAGCGCCCGCTCGATGTCCTCGCGCCGCAGCGTCATCGTGGCCGAGTCGAACGGGCTGACCGCCTGCTCGTCCTGGACGAAGTCGCCCAGCTCGGACTCCTCCTCCTCGCCGATCGGCTTCTCCAGGCTGACCGGAAGCTGCGCCATCCGCAGGATGTCGCGCACCTCGTCGGCGGTCATCTCGAGCTCGAAGGCGATCTCCTCGGGGCGCGGCTCGCGCCCGAGCCGCTGCACCAGCTGGCGCTCGATGTGCACCACCCGGTTGAGCTTCTCGACCATGTGCACCGGGATCCGGATCGTGCGGGCCTTGTCGGCGATCGCGCGGGTCACGGCCTGCCGGATCCACCACGTCGCATACGTCGAGAACTTGTAGCCCTTGCGGTAATCAAATTTCTCCACGGCGCGGATCAAACCGAGGCTTCCCTCTTGAATTAGGTCGAGAAAACTGAGGCCGCGGCCGAGATATCCCTTGGCGATCGACACCACCAGGCGCAGGTTGGCCTCGATCATCTGCTGCTTGGCGGTCATGTCGCCGCGCTCGATCCGCTTGGCCAGGCTGACCTCCTGATCGGCGGTCAAGAGATTGACCTTGCCGATCTCGCGCAGGTACAGCCGCAGCGAATCCAGGCTGGGCTCGACGGTCAGGTCGAGCTCGGGCGCCTTCTCGCCGTGGAACGCCGCATCGGCCTGCGCCGTCTGCCGTGATTCCGCATCCAGGAGCTCGATGTTGTGCTCCAGCAGGTAGGTGTAGAAGTCTTCGAGTTGCTCTTTCGTCAGCTCGATCTCCTCGAGCGCCGCGGCAACTTCGTCGTAGGTCAGGTAGCCCTTGTCGTGGCCCTCCTGAACGAGCGCTTTGAGCTCTTCGATATCCGGGAGCGAGATCTCGACAGTCAGCATTGGGCGCCCTCATTGCATCGGGGGTTGACGAGGTATCTCACCCGTATACGAGTACGCAGCGGCACCCGCTTTGTGGCGGTAGGTGAGAGAAGAACGCAGACGCGGTGAGTATAGCCCCGGTTTGGGGGATTCGAAAGTTTCCGTTTGGAAAAAGCCTTCCAGAATCGGACAAATTGGACGAGCGGAACGCAAACGTCTGCCCCCGCGCCAGTGCCCAAACTGCGTCAACCGCTAGCCTTCCTGAATGCCCGAGTTGCCCGAATTGGAGGCGTTCGTGAGGGCCCAACGCGAGACCCTCACGCGCGAGCCGATCGCCGCCATTCCGGTCGCGCATTTTGCGACCGTAAAGACGATCGATCCGCCGCTGCGCTCGCTGGTCGGGCAGCGCTTCGACGCTGATCGGCCGGCGGGCCAAACGGCTGCTGTTTCGAGGCCGAGGATCAGAACACGCTGATGGTGCACCTGATGTCGGCCGGAAAGCTCGCGATCGCCCAGAAGCACACGCGCTCGGCGGTGCTGGTGGTCGGGTTCGATTCCGGCACCGAGCTGGTGATGACCGAGGGCGGATCGAAGCGCCGCGCCGGCGCCTGGCTCTTGTCACCGCAGGCGCTGGAACAGGAACTCGCCCACATCGGCCCCGAGCCGCTCGACCCATCGTTCACGGTCGAGGTGCTCGCCCGGGCCGCCCAGGAGCATCCCCACCTGCTGCACGGGTTCCTGCGCGACCAGCGGGCGATCGCCGGGATCGGCCGGGCGTTTGCCAACGAGATCCTGCACGCGGCCATGCTCTCGCCCAACACCCGCTCGGCCAAGCTCGACCGGGCCGAGCTGGAGCGGCTGCACACCGCCATCGTCGGCGTGCTGGGCGCGGCCGTGGAGCGGCTGGTGCCGCTCTCGACCAAGGGTCTCACCACCAAGGCCGACCGCGGCTACGTGGTGCACGATCGCGAGGGGGCGCTGTGCCCGCGCTGCGGCGATCGAATCCGAACGGTGTCGTTCGACGAATACACGGTGTACTACTGCGCCACCTGCCAGACCGGCGGGCGGGTGCTGGCCGACCGGCGCATGTCGCGTCTTCTGCGCGACTGACCTACCATCCCGTGACGATGAATCCCACCACCACATTCAAAGAAGATCTGCAGTCGGCCGCTCCCGAGGTGCAGCTGGGACTCACCCGCGCGGGCGTCACCGGCGTCCAGAAGGTGATCCGCATCGCGCACGCCGGCACCGAGCTGCTGTACTACGCCGACGTCGACTGCTACGTCGACCTCGACCCCAGCCAGAAGGGCGTGCACATGTCACGCTTCCCCGAGATGGTGGCCGAGGCCATCGACTCGGTCGTGATCGGCGAGGCCCTGCACGTGGAGGATCTGGCCGAGCACATCGCCGCCGGCGTGGTCGAGCGCCAGAAAGCGGTGCGGTCAGAGGTCATGATCCGCGCGAAGTTCCCGGTCACCCGGCGCACGCCGGTGACCGACCTGCCGACGCAGGAGATCTACCACCTGCTCGGCCACGCGCTGGTCAACGGCTCCAGCTCACGGCGGATGGTCGGCGTCGAGGTGCGCGGGCTGAACGCCTGCCCGTGCGCGCAGGGCCTGGTGCGCGAGCGGGCGCAGGGCAAGCTGACCGACGCCGGCTACGACCAGGGCCAGATCGACGAGATCTTCGAGCTGCTGCCCGCGGCCACGCACAACCAGCGGGCCGAGGCCACGCTCATGATCGGCACCAAGCGCGAGGTGGATGCGCGCGACCTGATCGGGATCGCCGAGCGGTCGATGAGCGCGCCGGTGTTCGAGCTGCTGAAGCGCCCCGACGAGCTGTACGTGGTCGAGCAGGCCCACCTGCACCCGCGCTTCGTGGAGGACTCGGTGCGGCTGATGGTGGCGGGCACGCTGGAGCACTACCCCGATCTCTCGGACGGATGCTTCGTGCTGTCGCGTCAGATCAACTTCGAGACGATCCACAACCACGATGTCCTGGCCGAGCGCCACGGCATCGTCTCAGAGCTGCGGGCCGACCTCGAGGGCAACCCCGGGGACGCCGGTCACACCACCGCCCGCGCCTGGCTCGAGAGCTCCTGTGAATAAAAGGTGCCAGGCACCTTTTATTCACCCGCGGGCTTTGGCGGCGCGGCGGGCCCACCAGCCGCGCACGTCGGTGCGGTTCTCGGTACCGGCTCGTAGCCGCTGGATGTTGACGCGGTGCCGGTAGATCACCAGCAGGCCGCCGGCGATGAAGAAGGCGCTCACCTGCCACGGCTCGCCGAATGCGATCGACATGGTGGGGATGGCCACCGCCGCCACCAGTGACCCGACCGAGACGTAGCCGGTGGCAAACACCACGATGATCCAGATCGGCACGATCAGAAAGCCGACCGGCGGTGCCAGCGCGAGCGTCGTGCCGGCGCCGGTGGCCACACCCTTGCCGCCGCCGAAGCCCAGGAACACCGGGAAGGTATGGCCCAGCAGCACCGCGGTGGCCGCGATCACCTCGAGCCCCACCCCGCCCACCTCCGAGGCCAGCCACACCGCGGCCACGCCCTTGAGCACGTCCAGCACCATCACCGGAATGCCGTACTTTGGCCCCAGCACCCGCACCGCGTTGGTGCCACCGGTGTTCTTGGAGCCGTGCTCGCCGCAGGTCGACTCCGCGCAGACGCCCCGCCAGATACCCGAACGGGATCGATCCCATCAGATAGGCCGCCGGCACGGCCAGGAGCGACCAGTTCACGCAGGCGCCCTCAAGACATCTCTGGCGTCGATGAAGTACTCCACCCCCGACCACACGGTCACCGCGACCGCCACCGCGACCAGCACCGTGGTCGCGGTATGGGGCGGCGAGTCGAGGATCAGGGCCGCAATCGCCACCACCTGGGTCACGGTCTTGAACTTGCCCCAGTTGGAGGCGGCGATCACCACGTTCTGGCTGGCGGCCACCATCCGCAGGCCGCTGACCATGAACTCACGGGCGATGATCACCATCGTCACCCAGGCCGCCACCCGGCCCAGCTCGACCAGCGAGATCAGCGCCGCCGACACCAAGAGCTTGTCGGCCAGGGGGTCGAGGAAGATGCCCATGGTGGTGGTCGCGTTTCGCGATCGCGCCAGGTAGCCGTCCAGCGAGTCGGTCAGCGCCGCCAGCGCGAACACCGCCACGGCCAGGTAGTCACCGCCGGGCAGCCGGCCGAGCAGAACCACCATGAACACGGGGATCAGCATGATCCGGCCGATCGAGATCCAGTTGGGAAGACTCACCCGGCAGAGCATACGGCCTTTCGGCCGATCTAGATCGGGTGGCGGCGCCACAGCTCGGCGGCGATCAGCTCGGCCACGTGGTGCTCGACCAGCGAGCGGACCACCGGGTCGCCGCCGTCGCCGAGCGGCACGTCCAGCGCCGCGCCGGGCAGCGGGCCGCCCACGGTGATCACCGGGAACCGCCGCTGACCGGCCCATTCGAGCACCTCCGACTCCCACGCCGAGCCGCGCAGCATGATCACCGCCCAGTCCCGGCCGCTTGCTCAGATAGACGTCCACGTGCGACCAGTCGCCGGTCTCGCACGCGTCCGCGGCCACCCGCGGCACCTCGCGCAGCATCAGCGCCCCCTGCTCGGCCGACCCGAACCGCTCGGCCGGGGCGAGCACGTGCACCGCCTTGCCCTCGAGCAGGCCGACGCCTGGTCGAGCCACTGCTCGCGGCCCTCCAGCAGCGCCTCGGAGGCGTCCGCCGCGGCCATGATCCGCTCGGCCGGCACCCCCGAAATCATGTGCAGGAGCGCGAGGGTGGACTGGTAGGAGCGGCAGGCGATGCCGGAGACCTCCTCGCCGGCGTGCAGCTCCAGGCAGCGGTCGACCGCCAATCCCAGTGCGCTTTCCGGCCTATTGGTAATACCGATTGTCGTGCTCATACCGGCATGTGCGCGCACCGCCGCGAGCGTTTCCGCGGAGCCTCCGCGTGGCCGAGATCGCGATCGCGGCCGTGTCGGTCGACGGCGGCTGGGGAGCGCCGGTGGATGCCATCTCGGCGTGCGCATCGACACCCCGCGCGCGCAGTCCTGCGGCCACCGTCAGCGCGGCAAACCGCGATGAGCCCATGCCCAGGAACACCACCCGGCGGCCCTCGATGTCCACCCCCGGCCCCTGCGGGTAGGCGGCGGCCAGCGCCCGCAGCGACGCGGGCGCCCCCAGCACGTCGTCCAGGAACCGATCGGGGTGCATGTCACTCATGGGCGTGCTCCAACAGCCAGCGCATGCCGCCCTCGGCGACCGGCATCCACTCGGGCAGGTAGGTGGCGGCGTAGGTGAACTCGTAGCACTCCTTCTCGACTTCGAAGGCGTGCAGCAAGCCGGAGTCCACCGGGCCGTACTCGGCGAGGAAGGCGGCTCTCGCGCTCGGCGATCCAGGCGTCGGCATCGGCGGTGTGACCGGGCCAGGAGTCCTGCACCACGTAGCGGGCGAGGTGATCGAACGATCGCAGCATCGCGGCCACGTCGCGCAGCGGCGGCCCGGGCGCCGCCCGCTCGGCCAGCGACTTGGCCGGCTCGCCCTCGAAGTCGACCACCAGCAGCCGGCCGTCGGCGGCCCGCAGCACCTGGCCGACGTGCAGGTCGCCGTGCACCCGCGTGACCAGCGGTGGCGGCTGCGGCCGCCGCAGCCGCTCCAGCTGGGCGCGGATCGGCTCGGCGTTGGTCTCCAGCAGCCGGTGGGCAGAGCCGGACGCGAGCTCGGTGGCGCGGGTCAGCTGGGCCTGCGCGGCATCGGCCCAGGCGTCGCAGCTGCGCGTCGCCGGCCGCGGCCGCACCCAGACTGGACGAGCGCGTCCTCCAGCCGGCGAACGACGGCGCCCAGCTGCGCCTGCGATACCGGCATCGCCCCGCCGCAGCGCGGCGGTGCCCAACGTCCAGCCGTCCACCGACGCCAGCCAACGTAGTCCTGCACCAACACCAGCGGATGGCCGTCCCAGTATCCGGCGCCGCGGAAGGCCGGAATGCAATCGAGCCCCATCTCGGTCAGCAGCGATCCCAGCTCGATCTCGGGGTGCGACGCCGCGCTCGATCCGCCGGTACATCTTGGCCACCAGCCGCTCGCCGACGACGATCGAGGTGTTCGACTGGTCGTGGCCGATCGGCCGCTCCCCGGAGACCGGCTCGATCCCCGCCGCCGGCTCGAACCGGAACGCACCCCGCTCGGCGCCGGCAGCCACCAGCGCCACCAGGGCGGCCCCGACCTCACCCTCCAGCCACAGATAGCGCTCGCGCGGCGCCGTCTCGGGTCTCGACCTCCAGCACCCGCAGGCATGCGCCGGCGGCGAGCTCGAGCCGGTCGAGCTCGGCCACCGCGGTGATCTCCCCGCCCTTGCCGCCGTACCAGCGGGCGGACGCGATCAGCTCAGCGCTGGGCGGCGACGCGTTCAATCAGATCAGCCGCCTTGACCGTGCCGGGCGCCGCCTGCAATCGCCCCGCGATCGCAGACATGCCCGCGCGCAGCGGCTGGTCGGCGACCAACCGGTCGATCGCGCCGGCCAGCTGATCGGGCTCGAACGCGTAGGTCGGCAGCCGCACCCCAAAGCCGGTCTCGTCGACCCGCTGGGCGTTGTCGTGCTGATCCCAGAAGAGCGGCAGCACGATCATCGGCTTGCCGTGGTGGAAGCACTCGGTGGTGGTGTTGTTGCCCCCGTGGGTGATCACCACATCGACCAGCGGCAGGATCGACGGCTGGGGCAGAAACTCCTCGCCCCACATGTTGCCGGCCAGCTCGAACTCGTCGTGGCACGGCCCCTTCGAGACGATGTAGCGGTGCGGCGTCTCGTCCCAGCACCTCGACCAGCCGCTTCATCAGCGACACGTCGGCCGAGCCGAGCGAGCCGAGCGACAGGTACACCAGCGCCCCGTCGCCGTCGCGCAGCGAGTCGGGCAGCTCGAACGCGGCATCCGAGCTGCGCACGCACGAGTCGAGCCGATGCCAGGTCGTCTCCCAGCGCGTGGGCGCGGGTGTAGTCGACCTCGCGCGGGTAGACGTACAGATTCAGGTGGGGCGATTCGAGCATGAACTCGAGCTCGGGCAGCGGCAGGCGCGCCGGCCTCCTGCATGAACTCGTTGAACCCCTGCCACGTCTCCAGGTGCGTGCGCCGAAACTCGTCGCGGAACGCGCCCCACTGCGAGCGGTCGTCCTGCGGCAGCCCCGAGAACACCGGTGCGATCTCGGGATCGCGCACCTCCAGCGGGTTGCAGGAGACGATCCGCACCCACGGCACGCCGCTGGCCGGGAGCGCGGCGAACGCGACCACGTTGTCCTCGACGATCACGTCGGGCCGCAGCCTCGGCGATGATCTCCTCCAGCCGAGGATTGACGAACCGCGAGCCGTCGATCAGCGCCTCGTAGGTGGGCTGGATGAAGCTCTCCAGCTGGTCGATGGTGGGAGTGCGAAAGACCGGTGCGGTGTCGCGGATGAAGTCCTTCCAGAACTGCCCGGGCACCTCCGGCTCCTCCGGCGGAGGGCCCAGTCGCATCAGCCGCTCCTCGAAGCCGCGAGCCTCGAGCGTGCCCGCAAACGACTCCTCGATGATGAAGACGACCCGGTGGCCGTGGGCGCGCAGGACGTCGCCGATGCCGACGCAGTTGTTGGTCGGGCCGTACGCGCCCTCCGGGAAGAACACGACTGTTTTACCGCTCAACGATGCCCTCCTGGGATGCCACGGGGCGGGCAGCCTGGGCCGCCCGCCCCGAAATTCGGCGTGTCAATTGGTCAGACCGCTGCGGCCGAATGCGCTTCGGCGTAGCGCTCTGCGACCTTCGACCAGTCGATCACGTTGAAGATCGCGGCGAGGTAGTCGGGTCGCCGGTTTTGGTACTTGAGGTAGTAGGCGTGCTCCCACACGTCGATGCCGAGAATCGGCGTCTGCCCGTCGGAGAGCGGCGAGTCCTGATTGGCGGTCGAGACGACCTTGAGTGCGCCACCGTCGACCACCAGCCACGACCAGCCCGAACCAAACCGGTTCACACCAGCATCACTGAGCTGCTTTTTGAGCTCGTCGAAGCTGCCGAAGGCCGCGTCGATGGCCTCGCCCAGCTCACCGCTGGGCGCTCCCCCGCCACCGGGGCCGAGCACCGTCCAAAACAGTGAGTGGTTGGCATGGCCACCCGCATTGTTTCGCACCGGCCCCTGCTTGTCGGCCGGCAGCGACGAGAGGTTCTTGAGCACATCCTCAACCGGCTTGTCGGCCCATTCGGTGCCTTCGAGCGCAGCGTTGGCCTTATCCACATACGCCTGATGATGCTTGTCATGGTGAATCCGCATCGTCTGCTCGTCAATATGCGGCTCGAGCGCGTTGTAGTCGTAAGGCAGGTCGGGTACTGAGTACGCCATATCTGCTCCTTCCGGGAGGCTTCGAGGTTCGTCTGAATCGACTCGCACTAGCATATCTACCGGTGACGGAGATCGACGGCATGCGGGTGCTGGTCGCCGGCGGCGCGGATCGCGTCGGCCGGGCGATCGCGCTCGACCTGGCCGAGCGCGGCGCCGACGTGGTCATCAGCTACCACTCCTCCGACGCCGCCGCCCGCAAGACGGTGGCGATGATCGAGGCGCTGGGACGGCGCTCCGGCGCACACGCGGCCGATGCCACCGCAGGCGGCGAGATGGCGGCGCTGGTGGACTGGGCGGCGGCCGAACTCGAAGGACTGGACGCCTACGTCCACTGCCCCTCCGGCGGGTTCGTGCCGGTACGGCCCGAGGACGCCGACGAGGAGCTGTGGGACTTGGCGCTCGACTCCACCGCCAAGGGATTCTTCTTCGCCGCCCAGGCCGCCCGCGAGCGGATGCTGCCCGGCGGCGGCGTGATCGTCGCCATCACCGACGTGGCCGGGCTCCAGCCGTGGCCGATGTTCGCGCGCCCACGGCGCGGCCAAGGCCGCACTGATCCACCTGGTCAAGACGCTCGCCCTGGCCTGGGGCCGCGACGGCATCCGCGTGTGCGGAGTCGCCCCCGGGCCGGTGTTGATGCCCGACGGCGTCGCCGGGAACGCCGAGGAGACCGCGCTGGGCCGCCACGGCACCCCCGCCGACGTCTGCCACGCGGTGCGGTTCTGCCTCGAATCCGAGTTCGCCACCGGCCAGAACGTGATCGTCGACGGCGGGAGGCTGCTGCGCCCGTGAGCATCGAGCCACGGATCACGCTGGTGACCCTGGGAGTCTCGGATCTCGAGCGGGCGGTCGACTTCTACCGCCGCCTGGGCTGGCAGCCGGCGCGGGTGATCGAGGGCGACGTGGCCTTCTTCCAGATGGGCGGCATGGGCCTGGCGCTGTGGGGCCGCGACAAGCTCGCCGCCGACAGCGACGCCGCCGACGCCGGCGGGTCGGGCGGGGTGGCACTGGCCCACAACGCGGAATCGCGCGAGGCGGTCGACGCCGCCATCGAGGTGGCGCGAGCGGCCGGAGCGACGATCCCGCATCCGCCGGCGGCGACCGACTGGGGCGGGTACTCGGGCTACTTCCACGACCCCGACGGACATCCCTGGGAAGTCGCCCACAACCCGTTCTGGGAGCTGCACGACGACGGCACGATCCACATCCCCACCGGCTGAGCTTCGATCCGGCGACGCTGCTAGGGTGGCATGATGGCGACTGTGGAGTCCACCCGGCAGATCCCCGTGCTCGATCACGGATTCGTGCGCCTCGACAACGCCATGGCCGACGATCTCTCGGTGGTCAACGCCGCACGGGTGTCGTTCGCCCAGCAGGTGGACGAGATGACGTCGCGAGAAGAGGGCCTGATCCGGTTTCTGATGCGCGAGCGGCACGGCACGCCGTTTGAGCACAACGCCTTCCGGTTCCACATCAAGACGCCGATCTTCGTGTGCCGCGAGTGGATGCGCCACCGGGTGGGGTCGTTCAACGAGTGGTCGGGGCGGTACTCCCAGCTCGAGCCGGAGTTCTACATCCCCGCCGCCGAGGACGTGCGCACCCAGGTGGGCAAGCCGGGCTCCTACTCGTTCGAGCAGGTGCACGCCCGAGCTGGCCGAGGCCACCCGCGCCGCGCAGCAGCAGGTCTACGAGCACGCCTACGCGCACGTATCTGGAGCAGCTCGAGCAGGGCGTGGCCAAGGAGCTGGCCCGAAACGTGCTGCCGGTCGCGATCTACACCCAGTTCTACTGGACGCTCAACGCCCGCAGCCTGATGAACTTCCTGTCGCTGCGAAACTCCGAGACCGCCCAGCGCGAGATCCGCGCATACGCCGCCGCGCTGGAGCAACTGTTCGCACTCGAGATGCCGGTCACCTACGAGGCTTTCGTCGCTAACGAGCGCCGCGCCCCTGAGTAGTCGGCTGCCAGGCGCCGATCTTCAGCTCGGAGGCGTCGGTCGGTGAATAACGGTGCCAGGCACCGTTATTCACCCCCGAGCAATCGTAAAGTTTTTGTGTGCTTCCCACCCGACGGGGTGATACCCGTACGGGCCCGGAATCGCTTTAGTGTGACCATGCACTCGCTTCCCCCTGTGCGTGCAAGCCGTCCCGGCGTGCCCTCCCAACTCCGCATTTCGTCCCAGATCCGTCGCTTCGGCATGGCCTGGGCGGTCGCCGCCATGATCGTCTTGGCGGGCATCGTGGGCACCCGCTGGGCGACCAACCACTACCGCGACCAGGCCCGCGCGGCGTCCACCACCGCCATCGCCGGCGCCCGCGCGCAGCAAGAACTGAGCGACGCCGTCCAGCAGCAGGCCAACGATCAGATCGCGTGGCGGCAGACCCACGATCCGAAGTACCGAGCCGCCGTTACGCGCCGACCGC
This sequence comes from uncultured Actinomycetes bacterium, assembly GCA_963729195.1. Lineage (GTDB taxonomy): Bacteria > Actinomycetota > Thermoleophilia > Gaiellales > JAICJC01 > CAVPTL01. The sequence continues at coordinate 33,997 of CAVSNF010000005.1, read as the reverse complement.
AACGCCACCGCCGTGGCACTGGCGGCATTCAACGCGAGCGAGCCCGGCCTGCCCCGCACCCTCGCCGGTCGCGCACAGAACGTCGCCGGTCACGGTGAGCACCTGGATGCAGGCCAAGCGGCCGACGGCTCTGCGCCGGGTTCGCACTGCAGCGCCGGCTCAATGGTCTTACCAACGGTTTCAATGCCAATGCCGACGCTGCCCGGGCCGAGGTGTCACATCGAGCGTGGCTGGGCGATGCCCTCCGGCTCGTTTCGACCGTGATCGGCCTGCTGGTGCTGCTGGTCGGTGGCGCCCTGGTGCTGCAGAAGGCGTGGCGGCTGGCGGTCGAGGCCGACGGCCGGCGCGAGCGCGAATCCCGCTTCAACCAGCAGATCGAAGCGATCCTGGCGTGGAGCAGCCGAGCCAAGGCCGCGACCACTCGCAGCCAGCTGATCGGCTATGCCCACATGGCGCCGCGCGAGGCGATGGGCGTGAGCTGCCTGAGCGTTGCCGAGGGCGCCCCGCCGCGACACAACTCGCACGGCCTGGCCCGGATCTCGATGCTGGTCGACGACGCCGGCGAGGGACTGCACGTTTCGGTGTGCTTCGCTCCCGGCCGCGGCGACGAACTCGATCACCACACGCTCGACCTGATGCTCGGCCACCTGGCCGCGCTGTGGCGGACGGTGCTGCGGCAGGAGGATCTGGAGCGGGCCGCCGGCCACGACGCACTCACGGGGCTGCCCAACCGCCGCACCTTCGAGTCGGAGCTGCGCCGCCGAGTGGGCCTGTCCAAGCGCCGCGGGCTCGGCTTCACCCTGGCGATGGTCGATCTCGATCACTTCAAGGCGGTCAACGACTCGTTCGGGCACCCCGAGGGCGACGCCGTGCTGCGGCGCGCCGGGCGAGGCCATCCGGCTGTCACTGCGCGGCTCCGATCGGATCTTCCGGCTGGGCGGCGAGGAGTTCGCGCTGCTGCTCGAGACCACCGACGACGCCGGAGTGGACGATCTGCTCAATCGCGCGCGCGAGGCGGTCAAGGCGCTTGGCGTCGAGCCCACGCCCGGCACCCGCACCTCAGCCTCGATCGGCTGGGCCGTCTACCCCGACGACGCCGACGATCGGACTCGAGCTGATGGACCGCGCCGACAAGGCGCTCTACCACGCCAAGGAATCCGGCCGCGACCGCGTGCGAGCGAGCCGGCCACCTCGACGCCGAAGCGGCCTGAGGCGATCTAGAACCCGAGCGCGACGCCGTCGCGGCGCGGCTCGGTGCCACCCCGCATGAGCCCGCCGGACGAGCGGTCGATGACGTGGCCGTTGCCGTAGTTGTGAATGTCGTCCACCACTCGGGCGGCGCGCTCACCGAAGCTGGACACGAGCCCGGCCAGCGGCGGCTCGAGCGACACCGTCCAGTCCTCCTCGAGCCGGTAGCGGGGGCGGTCGAGCGTGGCCTGAGGGTCGAGCCCGTGCCCGATCAGGTTGACGGCCACCTGCAGGTGGCCCTGCGGCTGATACTGGCCGCCGGTGACTCCCAGCACGGTGCGCCAGCGGCGATCGGAGTCGAGGATCGCGCCGGGCATGATCGTGTGAAACGGCCGCTTGCCAGGTTGGAACTGGTTGGGATGCCCGTCATCGAGCACGAACCCCGCTCCCCGGTTTTGCAGCATGAAGCCGCAGCCGTCGGCGATCACCTGCGACCCGAAGCCGTAGTAGATGCTCTGGATCAGCGAGACGCCCAGGCCGTCTCCGTCGGCGGCGCACACGTACGACGTGCCGCCGATGGAGGCGTAGCCACGCGCGTACGCGGCCGCCAGTGCCTCGACCTGCGCCGCGGGCGAGAGATCGTCGGTGAGCGCCTCGAGCGCCCAGCCCGCAATCGAGCCCTGCCCGTTGGGCGGAAGCTCGAGCAGCGTGTGCCCGCGGAACCCGAACTCGAGCGGCTGCACCCAATCGTTGGTGTGCGCCTCCAGGTCGGATCGCGACAGCCACGACCCGGCCACGATCGCATCGCCGCAGCGGCCGGAGTAGAACGACCCGTCGGCGGCAGCCTGCAGGCTTTGGGCAATCTCGGGATTGTGGAACGGGTCGCGGGCGGCGAAGTGGGCGGCGGCGGCGCCCTCCAGGTCGGCCCAGTCGGTGCTCCACTCCTCCAGGTTTCGGGGCGCAACCGTGAAGCCGCGCTGCGCCAGCTCGACGGCGGGCTCGACCGCTGCGGCCAGCCCCAGTCGCGCGTAGCGCGCGGCCAGCTCCGTCCATCCCGACACGCACCCGGGAACGGTGACGCTGGTCGGCCCGAACTCCGCCGGCAGCAGGCCGCCGGGATCGGCCGGCGCGCGGCCGCTGGCGTTGAGGCCGATCGGCGGGCGCATCATCGCTCACGACCAGTGCGAACAGATCACCGCCCAGCCCGGACTGGTTGGGCTCGACCACCGCCAGCACCGCGGCGGCCGCCAGCGCAGCGTCGGCGGCATTCCCTCCCCGCTCGAAGGCGCGCATGCCGGCCATCGCCGCCAGCGGGCTGGAGGTCGACACCATGCCGCGCCGGCCCACCGCCGGGTGGTCGATGCGGGCCGGCCGCCCACAGGTCGCCGTCAGTCATCGCCCGACCCCTCGCTCGGCCACCAGCGCCAGCGCCCCGACGACCGCCCAGACGCCGGCGATCGCGCCGATCTTGACGCGCGCCGTGCGGGTCGGCGCGAGCACCGCAAAGCCAACCGCATCGCCGGCATCGATCACGACCCGCGCCGCCAGCGCCACCCGCATCGGCCGTCCGGACGGGGCCGCCACGATGGTCATACCGCTGATCAGGTCGCGCACGCCGAACGTCGCCGACAGCAGCCGCGCGGCCGCCGGGGGATTCGCGGGGTCGCCGAGCTCGGCGTGACGCGTCAGCGGCGCGGCCGTCCACAGGGCGCTGACGCCGTAGGCGGCGGTCATCGCGCCGAACACTCTCGGGAACGCCGATCGCATCCCGACAAGCTAGCAGCGGCAGGTGCCGGTATCGTTCGTCTCATGCACAACCGCATCACAGCCTGGGGCCCGATGCCGGAAGGGCGCACGGGGTGGCTTCGGTGGGGCCGCAACGTGATCACCGGCCGGGTCAACCCGCAGGACTACGAGGGCGACGATCAGCCCGAGAGCGAGGCCTCACCGTCCGACGCCTCCGCGCCGACCGGGCAGCCACGCGCCGACAGCGCCTGACCGCACCAGATCTCGTACCGCCGAGAGATCGCTCGGGATCGAGTCATCGGCGCCGGTGAACGGCACCCGCTCGCGCACCGCCGCCAGGCACCGGCCGGTGGCCTCGCCCAGTGGGGCGGCGGCTCGAAGGTCAACCGCCTGAGCTGCAACGACCAACCCGATGGTGATCAGCTGCTCTCCCAGCGCCACCATCTCGGTCGTGCGCCGCGCTGACAGAGGGGCGAGCGAGATGCGATCCTCGGTGCCCTCGGTCTGCGACGTACTCGCGATCTCGGTGGACACCGGCTGCGCCAGGAGTCGCGCCTCGGGTGTGAGCGCCTGGGCTGTCCAGGCCAGCTCCGAGAGCGCCGTTCCGTAGCTCGATCCGGGCGCCTCGAGACCGTGAGAAAGGCCGCTCAACGACGCTTGCAGGAGCTTCACCAGCCGCTCGTTGGCGCTGGTCAACACCGGTGCCAGAGCGATCCGGACAAGGTCGAGCGCCTGGGAGAGCGCGATCATCTCGTAGTTGGCGGTGGGGATGATCTGGCGAGACTCGGTGTCCACCATCGGGTTTTCCTGCGATGCGTTGAGTTCGATCGCCACCCGCCCCCCAGCGAACTCGAGCACGCTCTCGAGCCGCACCCAGGATCGCCGGTGCATTGCGAAACGACAACGGGTCGTGGTGATTTCGCGGCGGCCCCTCCCACAGGAAGCTGCCGGCCAGTGCAGCGCGCAGGTCGTGCTGGGCGCGCACCAGGCCGGAGTACGGCCGTTCCCTGCCGATGGCCGGGGCGAGCGGCGCCGGATTGGCGGCAAACGCCTCGTAGTCGAGCGCAGTGGACACGGTGGCGGCGTCCAGCAGCCGCTCGGCGTCGAACATCGCCAGCCCCGCCAGCGCCGTCGAAAACGCGCTGTTGCTGATCAGCGCATGCACCTCGCCGGGTTCCGGCGCGAACTCGCCGACCAGACCTGCGGCCAGGTCGGCCATCGGCGCCAGGTCGCTCTGCCCGGCCGATCCCAGCATGCGCACGATCGGGAGCTGACCGCGGTTGAGCGTCGCGACGACGAGATCGGCGAGCTCCGGGCGCACCCCGGGGGTGCCGTTGGCCAATCCGTTGGCGAGCCGCAGCAGGGTGGCGCGGACAACCTCGGCCGGTGCGGTATCACCGGTGGCCACGCGATGGTCTGAGATCATCCGGCGGGCGTAGTCAGCTTGCTCAGACGGGGCGACCGTGACACCTCGGCGAACGCCCACTCCCGTCGTGAAGCCGTAGATCGATCCGGCCGGCGGCTCCAGCACCTCGTCCACAATTGCCCGGCAGGCGAGCATGTGCGCACGCGCCGCGGCGGTCAGCTCGACCGGCCGTCCGTCGCGGGCGACAGCCACGAGATCGGCCACCGTGAGACTCTGCCCATCCAGGAAGACGGTCACGTGGACGGGCTCAGCCGCAGCTCGACACAGGCATCCGCCGCTCCCAGCACCGGATACCACGCCCTGATGGCTGCCGTGCCGGGCAGCAGCAGCGGATCGTGCTTGGCGTCGTCGGGCGTCAGTGCAAATGCGCGCACGCGGCCGCGTGCCAGCTCCGCCAACCCGAACGCGCCGGTGCGACGAGCTTCCACCAGGTAGAAGGCCGCAAGCGCGAGCGACGGCAGAAACGGATTGCCGTCACGACGGCCGTACGCCAGCCGCTCCGCAGACTCCGCGGCGGCCTGCTCGACCAGAGCGGCCACCGGCTCGGAGGCGGCGCCGCTGCGATGGGTGGGTTCGCCCTCCCGGGGCTGTTGGAAGACCGCCGCGGCAGCCGGCCCGGCCGGCTCGAAGTGGCCGGGCATGGCCAGCTCCGCAATCGCCGGGTGCAGCTCCACGGTGAGCGCGGTGGTCAGTTCCAGGAGCGCCTCGGCAAGCGCGTCGGGATCGGTCATACCCGCCAGCCTACTGCCATGGAAGCAGGCTGCGTTGATGCCAGTAGACGTCGGGCTGGGTGCGCAACTGGGCCAGCTCAACCGCAGGGTCGTCGCCGTCGCCTAGCAGCTCCAGCGCCCGCCGGTTGGCGGCGAACATGTCGGGGCTGACCGCGCCGCTCAGCACCACATCCGACCACGGCTGGATCACGGCGGCAGCGATGGCGACGGCGTCCGGCCCGACGCCGCGCTCACGGGCATACGCGAGCAGGGCAGGGTCGACGGCGGGAGCCGCCAGCCGGCCGTTGGCCATCGCCTCCTTCACGATCACAAACAGCCCGGCTTTGTGCGCTCGCATGAGCGCCTGCTCGGCCGATCGTTCGATCAGATTCCAGGTGGCCTGGACCGCGTCGAAGATCCCCACCTCCAGCGCTCGGTCGATCGTTTCGGCCTGGCGAGGGCCGGTCACCGTGACCCCGATGGCGACGCCCGTTGCCCCCAGAGCGGCCAGATCAGCGAGCAGCGCCGAGTCGTCCAGCACGCCACTCTCGATCGTGGCCGAGTGGATCTGGTAGAGCGCAAGATGGTCTCCCAGCCGCTCCCGGGTCTCTGCCAGCTGGCGGCGAAACGTGGATGCGCTGAGGTCTTTGCGCTCGTGCACCGGCGCGGTCATGTCCCATTGGCCGGTGTAGGTGTAGCCCCACTTCGATCCGATCACCGGGAGGTCGTCGGCGGGATCGCGCAGAGCCAGCCACGATGCCAGGAAGTCCTCGGCAGCGCCGTAGGATCGCGCGGCATCCACATAGCTGACGCCGCCCTCCCAAGCAGCGTCCAGCACCGCATGAGCACGGGCCTCGAGATCGGCACGGCTGCGCCGGTCACCGAGATCGAGGTCACGCCCGAGGGTGATGTACGCCGGGCGTCCAACCGCCGCAAGCCCCAAGCCGATGGGATTCCCAGCGGCACGACGCAGAGGGTGAATAACGGTGCCAGGCACCGTTATTCAGGTCGCCAGTCGCCGCTCCAACACGCGCCGCAGCAGCTCGGCCACCCCGACCAAGAGCAGCGAGAACACGATCACGATCGCCCCCAGCGCGATCACCTGCGGTTGCAGCGTGGGGGTGCGGGTGCCGGAGTAGAGGAACACGGGATAGGTGGGCGAGGCCGGCGGCGCCAAGAACGACGCAATCGCGAACTCGTCGAAGGAGATCGTGAAGCAGATCAAGACGCTTGCGACCAGCGCCGGAGTGAGCAGCGGCAGGGTGACGTGGGTGAACGCTCGCGCCTGATCGGCTCCCAGGTCGCGCGCCGCCTCCACGATCGAGTCGTCCAACGTCCGCAGGCGGGGGACGATCACCAGGATCGCATACGGCAGCGAGATCACGATGTGTCCGACCAGCACCGCGGTCAGCGAGGCCTGGTAGCCGAGCTGATGCAGCACGATCACCATGCCGATTGCCAGCACGATGTAGGGAACCACCAACGGCAGCAGCAGCAGCGTTGTCCACACCGACCGTAGGTAGAGCTTCCTGCCGGTCAGCGCCAGGGCGGCAAACACTCCCAGGAAGGTGGCGGCCAATCCGTTCACGAGCGCCAGCCAGGCACTGCGCTTGAGCGCGCCGGTGAGGTCGATGTTGTCGAAGGCGGCGCTGAACCACTGCGTCGTGAACCCGGAGAACGGCAGGCTGGGGATATACGCGTCGTTGAACGCGAACACCACCAGCACCACCAAGGGGATGTACAGGAAGATCACCATGAACACGAAGTAGCCGCTGAGCAGCACCTTGCCCACGCGACCTGCGGCGGGGTTCATTCGGTGGTCTCCTGGAGATCGGCGGCCAGGTAGCGCCCGCACACGAGCAGCATCACGAACACCACCATCACCAGCCAGAGCGCCAGCACCGCCCCGTAGTTCCAGTTCGGGGTGTCCTGGAAGAATGACTGCACCGAGTTGCCGAACATCTGGCTGCCCGGCCCGCCCACGAACAGCGGAGTGATGAACTCGCCGGTGGTGGGGATCAACACGAACACGAATCCCGCGATCACACCGGGAACACTCAGCGGGAAGGTGACCTTCCAAAAAGCCGCGATCCTGCCGGCGCCCAGATCCTGTGCGGCCTCCAGCAGATGCTTATCGAGGTTGTCCAAGAGCACGAAGATCGGCACCGCCACGAACGGCACCCACGAGTAGAACAGCACCAGTCCCACCGAGAACTTCGAGTAGATCAGCCAGGGGATGCCGTCACCGTGCGGCCGCAGGTGAAGCTCCCAGATGGCGTAGTTGATCACACCGCTGTTGGCCAACATCACTTTCCAGGCGATCACGCGCAGCAGATAGCTGGTGAAGAACGGAGCCAGTACCAAGATCAGCAACGTGTACCGCGACTTGCGGGGAATGAACGCCAGGAAGTAGGCCAGCGGGTAGGCCGCGGCCACCGCCACCACCGACACCACCAACGTGATCACCATCGAGATCTCGAAGCGATGGAAGAACGGGTTCTGGTACTTGCCCGAGAACGGCGGCGGCAGGAAGTCCTTCCACATCGACCAGGTGAAGCTGGTGGGGACGAACGGCAGGTTGGTCTGGAGGTTGACGCTGTAGAGCGCGATCAGCACGATCGGCGCCACCATCACCGCCAGCACGAACCCCACCGGCGGGATGATCAAAAGCCCCCGCCCAGGCTTGAGCCGGCGCCTGCGATGTTGTCGCGGCGCCGGCTCGCCTATCGTGGATTCAGCCACGGCTACCGACGATCAGTGGATCGGATCGTCAGCCCTGAGACGCGATCACTTCTTCCCAGGCCTGCTGTACCTGTGCCTCGTTCGGCTCCCAGCTCTGCAGATGCACATTGGCGGACTGCAGTACAGCCGGGTTGCCGATGTCGAGTGACTTGGCGACAGTCTTGTCCTGCACCTCACTGGGCTTGACCGTCGCATCGGCGCTGCCGTAGTAGAAGTAGTTGGTCAGGCTCACACACGACTTGTGGTTGACGAACGATTCCACGTAGTCGTGGGCGTGGTAGTAGTTCGCGCTGTCCTTGCCGAGCATGAATCCGCAGTACCAGCCGAGCCGTCCCTGGCTGGGCTCCATGTAGTCGAACGGAATGCCCTTGGCGCGCATGTTCACCCACTGGTCCTGCCAGCTGTAGGCGATCCACACGTCGCCGTTTTCGAGCGACGGCTGGAGGTCGGTGTACTCACTGCTCCACAGCTTCTTGTTCAACGGGTACTGCTCGATCAGCGCGTTCTTGGCGTTGGTCAGCTGCTCGGACTGAGATTGTCCATGGCGGCGCCGCCGTAGCCGAGCTTGAGCGCGGCGATCTCGAAGTTGGTGGTGTTGCCGTTCCACATCGAGATGCGGCCGCTGTACTTGGGATTCCAGAGCAACTCCCAACCCTTGGCGTCGGCGGGATCGACCTTGTCGGTGCGATAGATAACGCTGCCGTATCCCCAGTCCCAGGGGATGAAGTACTGCTGTCCGTTGACCTGGCCGCCCTTGACCAGCGCCGGGTTGAGATTCTTGAAGCTGGGGATCAGCTTGGTATCCCACGGCTGGACCAGTCCGTCATTGACGTAATCCTGCAGGTTCTCGATGCAGGGATGGATGATGTCGAACTTCTGCCCCAGCCGAACCTCATTCAACGCCGAGCTGTCATTCGTAATCAGCTTGTAGGTGATGCCGTCGGCGCCGTACTTCTTGGTGTAGTCGGTGCCAGACCACAGATCACCCTTGGCATTGGTCGGCGTGCCGGCCGCCTGGTATCCGTCCCACTCGAGGATGCTGAGCTTGCCCGACTCCTTGCTGATCGGTGGTCGACTGGTGGACGTGGCAGTTGATCCACCTGAGCTCGATGAGCTTCCGCAAGCTGCCAGAAGCGCTGCACCACCAACACCCGCGGCACCCATTAAGAAGTCTTTCCGATCCAGCGATCGTGTCATGCGTCCTCCGTTCGTCGGCCAAGCGTGGGGATGAATGTATCGGGAATCTGACCTAGAGTCCAGGTGATGAGACGGAGAAGCCTCACACATTGTTGGGCTCTGCTCGCCGTAGCGGTGATGCTCACTACTGCTGCGTGTGGCCAGTCATCCTCGGCCGCGACCCCGCCTCCACCCCCGGTGCTCCCGGCGAAAGCCGTTTCGTACCTCCCCAGTTCCCTGCGCATGCTCACCGCCGACGAGCTGCTGAAAGAGACCTCCGGCCCCGGGATGGCGGACAGCCTCTCCCGCTGGGGATTCCAGGTCGGAGCCGAGCGGCTGTTCCAGGGGCACTCCAATGTGCTCAAGGTGGTCGAGTCACGCACGCTGCTGTTCAGTAAGCCCGCGGGTGCCACCGCGTACGTGAAGTTTGTGCACGAGCACCCCACCGACGTGTTCGGCGCGCCCCCCATGCAGGCGGCGCTGGTTTCGAATGGTCGCCACGGCTGGGCGATCACGCTGGCCGCGTGCGCGTGCCACATGGCCTCGCCTGCGCTGGTGGGAGTCACCAGCTCAGGCCGCCGTGTCACCTGGCTCGAGGTGAACGGGCCCAAGGCCTCCAGCGCCAAGCTGGCGGCCTTGATGGCCAAGGCACCCTGAGCTCAGCCCACGCGCCCCAGCGACACGTCCCAGAGCCGCTCGGCATTGGCGAGATCGACCGCGTAGTCCGCGACGCCTGAGGCAAACTCCTGAATGCCGTCGGGGTGCACCACCGTGGCCTCGTTGCAATCCTCGAAGTAGCGGCCGCCGATGCCCTCGAGCTGGGGCGACGTCGCGACCAAGACGCTGGTGGCGGCGCCTTGCTCGATCGTCTTATAGGTGTAGGCGCCTGACGTGCGCAGCCCAGCCAGGACGTCGGGATCCATGTGCCGTGACAAGTTGGTGTCGGCAATCGCACCGGGATGGACGGCGTTGGCGGTGATTCCGTCACCGGCCCAGCGCCGCGTTGCCTCGACAGCGAACAGGACGTTGGCGGTCTTGGACTGTCCGTAGGCGAGCCACTGATCGTACGGCCGGGAGGCGAAGTCGATGTCCTCGAAGATCACGGGCGAGCACAGGTGGCCACGGGAGCTGAGCGAGACGATCCGCGCATCGCCGGCCGCAGACAGCGCCCGGTGGAGGCCGACCGCGAGTGCAAAGTGCCCCAGGTGATTGGTGGCGAACTGACGCTCCCACCCGTCGGCAGTCAGCTGAAGCTCGGGCAGCGCCATCACTCCCGCGTTGTTCACGAGGCAGTCGAGCGAGCCGCTCCAGCCGGCGACGAACTCCGCGACGGACGAGCGATCGGCGAGGTCGAGGCCCCTGACGGAGACCAAAGCGTTACCGGTTTCGGCGGTGATGGCCGCAGCTGTGCGCCGGCCGGCGTCGGTATCCCGCACGGCCAGCGTGACCTCGGCCCCGGCTGCTGCCAGCGCCCGCGCCGTTTCCACGCCGATGCCCGACGAGGCGCCGGTGACGATCGCGCGCGTGCCGCTCAGGTCGATTCCGGCCGCCACCTCGGCGGCGGTCGATTCGAATCCGAACGGCGTCGTGATCGGGCTCGTGGTTGGCATCCGCTCATGATGGTAGCCAGGAACCAGCGACAGACGATCGACGCCAACACCGTCGCCACCGGCTCATACTGCGCTCAGTGGCCACCCAACTCCAGACATTCGACGTGGCGGTGGTGGGACAGGGCGTGATCGGGTTGGCGACCACCCTCGCCCTGGCTCGGCGCGGCGTGCGGGTGGCGGCCGTCGATGCGCTGGGTGCAGGACACCCGCTGACCTCGTCGACCGGGGTATCGCGCTCGATTCGGGTCGCATACGCGCTGCCGGAGTACATCCGGCTGGCACGCGAGGCGATCGAGCGTTGGACCCAGCTGGAGCAGGAGCAGGGCCGCCAGATCCTGGATCTCACCGGCCATGTCGACCTCGGACCCGAGAGTCTGCTGACCGACTTGGAACGGGCGATGTCGGCTGAGGGCGTCGCCTGCCGTGGGCTGGACGAACGCGATGTCCGAGCTGTCCTGCCTGAGCTTCGCCTGGGGCGGGACGAGCGCGCGCTTCACCACCGTGAGGGCGGCACCGTGCTTGCCCGAGAGGGGATGCAGGCGATGGCCCGCGCAGCAATCCGACTTGGTGCCAGCCTGATCTCGCCCGAGCGCGTGGTCAGCGTGGAGAGGACCGGTGACGGCGTCCGCCTGGTCACGACCGGCCGTCGCATCGACGCCGGGGTGGCGGTGGTGGCCACTGGGCCGTGGGCGAACGAGCTCTTGACGCCGCTGGGATTGGGCCTGCCGCTGGCGCCGGCAGTCGCCCAGGTGACCTACTTCGACATTCCCGGCCTGGTGACACGGTCCGGGCTCGCGGAGTGGTCGGTCGATGCAGACGGCCGCGGTGTGTACGGACACCCGGTCCCGGGTGTGGGCTACAAGTTCGCATTCGACGCCGCCGGCAGTGAGCCGTGGAGCCCGGCGACCACCGCATGGGCGCCTGACCCCGGCGAGCAGGAGGCACTGGTGAGCTGGGTCGAACGCCGGTTTCCGGCTGCGAGCTGCGACGGTGCTGCAAAGCGAGCGGCATCCCTGGACGATGACGCCCGACAGCGATTTCGTGATCGACCGTGACGGCCCGGTGGTCGTCGCCTGCGGCTGCTCGGGACACGCATTCAAGTTCGGGCCGGCGCTGGGAGAACTGGTCGCCGACATCGCCCAGGAGATCCCCCGGCCAGAGCAGCCGCTGTTCTCCATGCGCAGATCGGCGCTGCGGTCATCGCCGCCCGCCGCCTCGTCTCCAATCACCCGGTGAATAAAAGGTGCCAGGCACCTTTTATTCACCTACCGCGATTGGATCTCGTCACAGCGGCAGTAGACAGGGCAATAGCCGCAGCTGGAGCAACGGTGGCGGGTCTGCCACCCGCCCCACAGCGACAGCGCCAGCACACAGACGCCGACGGCAGCCAACGCGCCCGCGTTGACCCGAAACGGAAGCGGATGCTCCAGCTTGGGCGGCGGGGCATCGACGAAGTAGGGGCCCCACCGGTGCACCTTCTTGGTGGTCGTTCGTGCCAGGCCCGCAGCCGGCGAGTCGTTGGAGGAGCCGGCGACCGCGAAGGCCGTGGATGCAGGCGCGATCAGAGCCAGGACACAGGCCAGGATGATGCCGGCTTTCACGAACATGCGCTTCATGTTCCCCCTGACCGGACGCTAGCCGGACATCGGCGCGCACCACGTCAGGGGCGTCACGATTCCGAGTTGGGCCTCACCCCGCGGTTGAGAGAACCGTGGCGACACGGCGCCGGATACCGGCCGCGTCCAGCTCTGCGTCGGCATAGTGGTCAGCCGGCTCGCCGTACTCCCGCACCACCCGCCGGGGAAACCCGATGAACTGAAATCGCGTGGGACGGTGTGAGAACGCCGAGGTGATTCCCGCAGCCAGCGTGCCCTCGTGAAACGGCTCCACCGTGATCACGTCGGGGGCATCTGCGGCATCCGCCGCCAGCGCCTGGGTGTCGATCGGTGAAACGGTGGTGAGGTAGAGCACCGTCACGTCCATCCCCTCCACCGCCGCGAGCGTGGGATCGAGCATCGGCCCCACGGCAATCACCGTCGCCCGGCTCCCCCGTCGCTCGACCGTCACCCCCGACTCGGGCAGATCGCGCCCGCGGCTGTTCTGCAGTACCTCGGTGCGGATGTAGGTGAGGCCGCGATCGGCGTGGGCGGCGCGCACGTGCTGATCCACCTCAGCCGGGTGGCCGGGCACGAACACGCGCAGCCCGGGCACCGTGGTCAAGGCCTGTACGTCTCCGGGCGAATGGTGGGTGGTGCCCTCCGCGCCGTAGTCAAACGATCCGCCGGTGCCGATCAGGATCGCGCCCAGCTCCTGGTTTCCCAGGTCGTCTTTGATCTGCTCCAGCGCCCGCTCGGCCATGAAGGGTGTGATCGTGTGAGCGACCGGAAGAAACCCTTCCAGTGCGAAGCCTGCCGCCACCCCGATCATCGTTTGCTCCATGATCCCGACGTTGACCGCGCGGGCCGGGTCATGCGCGAACGCTTGCCGGAAGTGCTCGAGGCTGATCTCGGCCAGCACGACGGCCAGGCGCGGGTCCTGCTCGAACAGCTCCGACACCGTCGCCCCGGCCTGAGCGCGCATGGTGGGAGCGGTCACGCTCCCTCCTCGATGTTTGCCACGACCGCCTGCGGCCGATCGCTGCGAGGACGGCTGAAGGCCTGCTCGAGGGCAGCGTGGTCGCGGCCGCCGACCACCACCGTCTCCCATCCGAAGCTCTCGAGCTTGCCGTCCAGCGGCACCAGCGGAGGCGTGGTGGAGTGGTTGTCGACGACCACCAGCGTGAGGTTGGTGAGCCGGAGATGGGGCGCCAGCAGGATCGCCTCCCAGTTCGATCCCTCGTTCAACTCGGCGTCACCGGTGAGCACCACCACCCGCGGGGCGGACTTGCCCTTCGCGCGCAGCGCCAGCGCCACGCCGATTGCCATCGGCAGGCCGTGCCCGAGCGATCCGGTCGACGCCTCCGCGCCCGGCACCAGCAATCGATCGGGATGCCCACCCAGTCGGCCGCCGCGAACCATGAATCCGCTGAGCCAGGACTCGGGAAAGAAGCCCCGGTCACACAGCACCGCATAGAACGCCGCGCAGCCGTGGCCCTTGGAGAGGATGAAGCGGTCGCGGTCGTCCCAGTCGGGCTGCTCTGGCCTCACGTTGAGGATGCGGTGGTAGAGCACCGTGAGCACGTCCAGGGTGGAGTGGCTGGAAGGCTCGTGCTTCTCATCGCCGGTGGCGTGGGAGGCGAGCCGCAGAATCCGTTCTCGTGGATCCAGTTCCATCGCCTAACGACTATATAGGCAAAATACGATAGATTCAACTAGACTGTGCCGGTGACCACCGATCTCGCCCTCACCGCCCGCCGCATGAAGGCGCTGGGACACCCCGTGCGCCTGGGCATCGCCAGCTCGCTGGCCGAACAGCCAGAGACGTGCGCATGCGACTTTGCCGAGGTGTTCGGCGTCTCCCAGCCCACCGTCTCCGAACATCTCCGGGTATTGCGTGAGGCCGGCCTGGTCGTGACCGAGCGCCGAGGCACGCAGATCTGTTACTCGCTCGACCCGGCGGCGGTCGATGAGTTGGCGGGCACGCTGTCTGCGCTGCGGCCGGCCCCGCTGCGCCGAACCGCCTGAGCCCGGCGGGGCGGGCCGACCGGCCCGCCCCGCGCGCACTCGCCACCCCCTAGGAGGGAAGCGTGATCCGAACCACTGAGCCGGTTGGTGCTCCGGCAGGCCCGGTTGCGGGCGCAACGCTCCAGTTGGAGACATACAGCGAGCCGTCCGATCCCGCGGCGAACCCGCCGGGGAAGGAGAGCCCACCGATGATCGTGATCGGGTTGGTGCTGTGCGCCGGCACTTGAACCACCCGGCCCGTACCCGGCGCCGCGTTGTCGAGACCAAGCGGTCGAGAACTCGGTGGCGTAGAACTTGCCGTCGGGTCCGAACCCGCAGCCGGTGACAGTGGTCAGCCCGGTCGCCCATTTGGTGAGCGTGTTGGTCCCGGGCGCGAATCGCCACACCACCGATGATCCCGGCGCATTCCCGCCGCCGGTCAGCTCACCGATGTAGATCGCCCCATCCGGCCCCTTGTCCAGACACGTGGGCACCGCAGTCGGAAGCCGGCGGATTGGGGATGAACCGCAGCACATGCACCCGGTTGGCGGGCGTGACCCGATCGATCGTATTCGAGCCCGCATCGACCACCAGCGTCGAACTCCCTGTCCTGAGAATGCCGTAGGGATTCGCGTCGGGGAACTGCCCGGGCACGAACCGCTTGTGATGGGCTGCTCCAGATGTAGTCGCGATCGCCGACGTTGGCGGTCGCCTTCCAGCCGCCGCCGGTGCTGGCAACGATCACCCGGCCGATCTGCTTCTTCACCCTGGCCTCGACACCCGCCGGCACGATCCCCGGAGGAACCGACAGGCTGGCACCCGTCTCGATCCCGTAGATCTTGGAGCCGCGCGATCGAGATTCCATCGACGCCGGTGGCAAACGTGCCGTCAGCGCCGGCGATCGAGAACAGTCCCGAAACGACCCGCGTCGCGCTCTTGCCGGCGATGTTGATCCGGCTTACGCCGCTCGTGAACCCGACGCACTGCTTGCCCTGCTGCGGGATCGTGAAGCAGGCCGTCCCGCCGTGGCCGGCTTCAGCCACGTACAACTTCCCGTTGCCAAACGCGAGATCACGGGGATTATCAAGACCCGATACGACGATCTGCTTTGACGCCGCCACGCTCGGCGATACCGCCGCTCCGGCCGATCCCCCGAGCACCACACTGATGATGAGAGCAAGGCTCGCCAACAACACGAAACGTGCTCGCATAACACACCCCCTCGTTCCAAGTCCTGCCAGCCGAAACCGGCCGGCACTGCGACGGTATATCGGAGCAGAAGGCGCCCGCAACCACAAAGTCTGGGAGGCGCAGCGAGGATATACGCGCGACCGACAAGTCAACACCGGGACTTGACCGTTTATTGCAGCCGGGCATAGTATCTGGGACGCCCAGCCGTAGGAGGCGCGCCGGGCTGTTGGGGGCGTGGAATGGGATGGCAGGAAACAGGCACGGCGGATGTCGCGTTCGAACTCCGGGCGATGCTGCGAGAAAGCGCGAGTCTGCGTCGGTTGGTGCTCGACACCGATGTTGGCCACGGCGTGATCCGCTCCGAGCCCGAAGAGGTGCTGGGGTTCATGCGCGACTGCCTGCGGCTGGAGAAGCGGGCGCGCGACCTGGGCATCCCGATCGATGAAGATCGGGCTGTTAGCTACACCGATCTGGTCACCGTCGCCAACATCGCTCACTGCTCGATCGACCACGTACTGCACGCAAGCTGACCCGGTCGTGGCGGCTCGCCAATCTCGCGGGTCGACGCCCGCTTTCAGCGAACCATCGGTATCACTTGTTCGCGAAACAGTTCGAGTTGCCTCAGCTCGTCGCGCAACGGCCAGACAAAGAACCGCTGCGCGCCCGCCTCTGCGAACGCCGTGAGTCGCTCGGCGCAGACCTCAGCCGGCCCAATCGGTAACGACAGTGAACGCAGCTCCTCCACCGGCCGGTTGAGCAGCGGAGCGAGCACGTCGACGAGCATCTGCTCGGCGTGGCGAGTGTCTTCGGTGATGTACATCCACGCCGTCGCGATGGCGTTTGGGACGGGTTTCCTGCCCTCCCTGACCAGCGCTTTGGCCAGACGTGTGAGGCCTTCGCTGAACCGCTCGGGGGTGGTGTTGTAGGCGGACGCAAGCCAGCCGTCTCCGGTGCTCGCAACCCGCCGCAGGCCGGCCGGCGAGCCCCACGTGGCGACCCAGATCGGCGGCGTCGGCCGCTGCGCCGGATGTGGCTCGAGGTCGATCCCCTGAGAGGAGTAGAACGCGCCCTCGAAGGCCTGATCGCCTGCGAGCACGGCCCGCAGCATGGGAATGGCCTCACCGAAGCGGGGCCATCGCTCGTCGAAGGAGATGCCGGCCGCCGCATAGTCGCGGGCCGACGATCCCGGGCCCACGCCGATCACCAAACGACCGTACGAAAGGATATCGATCGTGGTAAGCGTCTTTGCGAGCTGCGCCGGACCACGGATCACGGGCAGGCTCACGGTGGTGGCGAGCGTCATGTCCTGCGACTCCTCGATCACCGCGGCGAGTGCGGTTGGGCCGTCGAGCCACGGCCTCGAGAAGAGCAGATGATCGTTCGCGCACAGATAGCGGAAGCCGAGACCCGCTGCGTTTTGGGCGTAGGCCTTGAGTCCCGGGAGCGAGGCTCGCGTGCCGAAGTCGATCAGCGGCAGATGGGCGCCGAAGTCCACCCGCGCCAGCCTATCTGTTGTGTCCGCCCCCCGAAGGGAGCGGACACAACAGCGTGATCGGCTCGCAGTCGCTTACTGAGCGAATCGTGCGAAGTGCGCGACGCTGACGCCGGCGACTCTGGTGAACTCACCACCGATTGCGACTCGGTTGTTAGCGGCGTCCATCGCCTCCATCCCGAGGTTGGTGTTGACGGAGGGAGCCCAGGGGTAGAGGGGCTGACCGGTGGCCGCATCGATAGCGGTCAACTTGTCGCGTGCAGCCGAGCCTGGGATGCCGGCACAAACGAAGTTGCTGCCGGGGATGGGGCCGCAGTAGTTCTGGTAGTGGCCGCCAATGTAGAGGACACCATCGGTGATTCCGAGGGCTGTCACATTGCCGTTGAAGCCCGCCACGTAGTTGATCGCGCCGGTCTCGATGTTCCAGGACACGGCCTCTCCGCCGTTGCCCGTGGCGGCACCGTACAGCGTCGAGCCGTCCTGAAGGAACGTGAGCAGTTGGAACTGCCGGAACGTCTGGAGGTCACTGGTGTGCCAGGCCCACGGGACTGACGCTCCGGTGACGGAATCAACCGCGCCGATACCCAGGTTGGTGGCGTCGGGGTCGCCCGGCGCCCCGCTATTGAGACGGTTGAAGAAGCCACCCAGGATGACCCGGGTGCCACTGGCGTTGACGGCGATGGTGCGTACCTCCGGGCTCGTCCCCAGCGAGTTCGCAATCACGGGTGCCCACCCGGGGATGAGTACGCCGGAACCGGCGTCCACTTTCGCGGCATACCGTCGAGGCGTCGTGAACGCACCGCCCACATACAGGCTGCTGCCGGAGATGGTCAGTCCTCGCACCGCTTTGTTCGGGCGAAGCGAGTTGCCGAACCCGGTGATCGGCTGGCCGTTACTACCGTTGACCTCTGCCAGGTTCTTGTGGGTCGCGCCGCCGACCGTCGTAAAAGTCCCGCCGATATAGATGTTTCCGCCGTTTGCGACCAGCGCGTACACGTTGCCGTTCACATTCGGATTCCACGGCAGCAGCGCACCGGTGGTCATACTCACCGCTGCCACATGGTTGCGCGTTACCGACGTTCCACCACCAGCTGGATTCATGGCGGTGAACTGGCCGCCCATGTAGGCGGTGTCACCGACGATGATGATCTTCCGTACCGTTCCGTTGGGCTGATAGCCCACCAACGGCGCATTACGGACCACCGCCGCATCAGCGACAGCCGCAACGGCCAAACTCGCAATTACTGTCGCTGCGAGCAGCGACCGTCTCCTGCTAAAGCCTCTCACCGGGAGCCTCCCTTTGGCTATACCCCGCTCGACCGGGAGTCGAGCACTTCACCAGTTATCCACTCGAACACCGATATGCGCAAGCCCACTAGAACCAACGGCATGAATCGCCGGCAGATGGCGACTGCGGCAATCGCGACGTACTCAGGGAAGCTTCGTGTGTGGATCGGACGGCGTCGGCTTCCCCGCTGATTGCACCGGCAACGATCGTCTGGTGGCACCGCCGTCCATGCCGGCGTGGACGGCCGCATGGCTGCCGTAACGTTGTCGGAACGGGGATCGGTGAGACTGTCCGGTATGAGTGCTCGAATGAGATTGCGTCTGGCCTGGGCGGGATGGATCTTCGTGGTGGCGTCGATGGTGGTATTTCAGCTTGTCTGGGGGGCGCCGGAGAACACTGACCTGTTCACCGCTGTGCTCTATGGGATCTGGGTGTTGGCGTTTGCGACGGTAGGGGCGATCCTTGCCGCGCGGGTGTCGGGGAATCCGATCGGCTGGCTGTTTTTGGGCTTCGCGGTGGTGGCTACCATCGGCGGTGGTGCCGACTCGTATGTGTCCCAGCAGCACAGCGCAGGGTCAGAGATCGCCGGAGCCAGTGCGGTTGGGCTGGCGGCCAGCGTGCTCGAAGGGCCGATTGTGCTCGTACCGATCGCGGCCTTGCTGCTGATCTTCCCCGACGGTGGGGTGCAACCGGGCAAGTGGCGGCTCGTGGCCCGGGTCGAAGTGCTCGCCGGCTCGCTCTTCGCGGTGGGATCGATGTTTGCCCCCGGCACGCTGAACACCAGCGCCTCCGTCTCCATCCAAAACCCTCTCGGACTCGGTGGCTTCCTGGGAACAGTGGCGTCGGCGGTTCAAGGACTGTCGTTCGTGACCTTGCTCGGGCTCATGGGGGTGTCTGCGATCGGCCTTTTCCGGCGTTTCCGACGTGCCAGCGGCGTACCTCGGCAGCAGCTCAAGTGGCTGGCGTCGGCGTGCGGCCTGTTCGTCATCGCGTTTGCCTGCGGCCCTGCCCTGTGGGTCATCAACACGTCCTGGTCGAACAACCTTTGGACGGGGCTGTTTCTCGTGGCGGCCACCTCCATTCCTGTTGCCACGGGTGTTGCGGTGATGCGCTATCGGCTTTATGAGATCGACGTAATCATCCGAAAGACACTCGTCTACGCGGCGCTGGCCGCAACGCTGGCGGTGGTCTACCTGGGTGGCATCTCGCTCACCTCATGGGCATTTCGCTCCGTCACCGGCCAATCCAGCGCCCTTGCGGTGACGCTCTCAACGCTCGCCGTCGCAGCCGCGTTCCAACCCCTGCGAACCCGCATCCAGCGCACTGTCGATCAGCGTTTCTATCGCCGCAAGTACGACGCCGCCCAAGCTCTCCAGGGGTTCAGCAGCCGCTTGCGGGAGCAGGTCGATCTCGATGCGCTTCACATCGAGGTGCTGGCCGTGGTCACCGACACGCTCCAGCCAAGTCAGGCGAGCCTTTGGCTGCGAGGCAGCAAAGACAAGGCATGAGGGCGCGGCTTGCGGAGATGGCGAGGGCAGGAATCGAACCAGCGACACCGCGACCTTCAGTTCCCGGCAGGGTTCTCGGCTCGCCTCGCGGTGTCTGGAGAAATGTGGCCTGACAGCCGGTCAGTGCTCGCCGAGAGGATAGCGAACTCGGGGTGTCTCGGTACGTCAGGTGTCGCCCGGCTCGATCGGCGGCTTCGATCGGAACTTCTCGCGCAAACGAACGGTGAGGTCGGTGGACACCCCAGAACACTGCTTTGTTTCTGGCGAGGGGCGACGAACGCTACGTCCACGAGTCAGGCGCCGCTGTCCCGCGGCCCATCTTCATAGAGTTGAGCGACGATTCGGGGCGACGAAAAGACCCTCCCGTAGGACTTCCCCGTGATCTCTTCCAAGACATGCATCTCGACCAATCTCCCGATCGCTGCGTTAGCGGTCTCGTAGGTGACCCCATAATCCTTCGCAGCCCTGGTCGGCGTGACAAACGGGGATCGGATCAAGTCCTCAGCGATCCTGATCGCGACCCCCCGCAGGGGCACCTCGCGAAGATGCCCGACTATTTCTTGCTGCGCGACCATCAGGCGTTCGGCCTTCGCAAGAGCGCGCGTGGACTGAACCCGCACCGCGTCAGAGAAGAACTGGACCCAGCCGTCGAAATCGCCAGAAGCGCTCGCTTCTCGCAGTCGGTCGACGTATTCCTGTTTGTTGTCCTCAAAATACGGCGAAAGGTTCAGCAGCGGTGTCTGGAGCTGCCCCTGTGAAATGAACGTGAGCACAGCGGCCAGTCGGCCGACTCGCCCGTTCCCGTCGATAAAGGGATGGACGGTTTCGAACTGGTAGTGAGCGAGCGCCACCTGAACCACCGGTGGAAACGGAGATTCGGCGCTATTCACCCACGCTTCCCAGTCATTCATGAGACCCTCAACCCTGTCCCCGGGTGGCGGTACGAAGAACGATTCGGTGATTGGGCTGCGCCGGCGCGGCCCAATCCAGTTCTGGCGACGTCGGAAGCTCCCGGCCTCGGCATAACCACCGCGGCCATCTTGCATCAGGGCGCGATGGGTCTCGCGAACGACCCGGAGAACCACCGGCATCGACCGGATCATCTCGACCCCGAGTTCGGCCGCCCGAACGTAGTTCCGGACCTCGGCGGTCGCGTCCGATACATCGGTTGGGTCGAACAACGTGGCTTGGTAGACATCCTCAATGGCGGCGTGTGTCCCTTCCAGCGCGGACGTACTCACCGCCTCCTCGATTAGGGCGGGCAGCACGAAGAGATGCGGATTTGGGAACTTCCCCGCCGCTCCGTCCAGCCTGGCGAGTGCAGCCGTGGCGTCGACCGCGCATCGCCAAGTCGCGCCTGCAAGGCTCAGATCCACCGGGAGTGGATGTGGAAGAAAAGCCTTGTACTGCCATCTGGCTGTGCCCTCGACTACCTCAGTGGGCACCAAGCTTCCGACGGGGGAGTTCTCAAATCGGGCGAAATCCATATTCGTAGTTTACGTGTACTAACCTGAATTTCCTTCTCTCGAATTCAGGTCGACAGAAAGAGTCTCAGCCACATCCGTAGAAAACGACGTGTTACCTGAAATCTAGGCAGGCAATCTCAGGCTCAACCAGAAACCACCGCCTCATCCCCAGCCAGAGTGGTCTAGACCTGGAAGTGAGAGCGTGCTACCACCAACCGCCTCCAAGCAAGTTGCTAACTGCACCGCCGGGGTCTGAAGCGGGATCACTCGTGTGACACTTTGTGTGACACCCGCACCCGCTCATCCGAACCTTCCCCCCGAGGTTGGGCGCAACGATGCGGGCTCCAAGAATGGCGAGGGCAGGAATCGAACCAGCGACACCGCGATTTTCAGTCGCGTGCTCTACCAACTGAGCTACCTCGCCCGCGGCGACAGTCTACCCGGCAGTGAATAAATGGTGCCAGGCACCATTTATTCACGCAGGAAAAGCGGCCTCCGGGACGGTGATACCGCTCCGCGAAGACCGCTTTCGTGGTTCGAAGTACAGCACTTCCGAGCCTACAAATCAAGCGATTCTTCGTCGACCTCGGGTTCCAGCTCAACCCCCAGCCGATCACCGACGTTGACCGCCGTGAGCTCTGCCGCGTTGCCCCGGTTGATGGCAACCGACAGCAGCCCCGCAGCGTCCTGGTACATCACGATCTCACCGTGGTCGACGTCGGCGAAGGTCTCGGCGCAGCGCGCGTAGTAGCGATCGTCGCCGTCCACGATCTCGGCCAGAGCGCCGGGCACGAACAGCCCGCCCAGCTCGGCCGGCGAGACCGCCAGCTGGATATTGCCGTACTGATCGATGTACTGCACTTCGGCTTCGAGCAGGGATCCCATCAACTTATGCCCGGGGTCGTCGCGGCGGACGAGGTCGTCGGGATCAAGTGTCGGCCCCAGGTCGCTCAGCGCGACACCCGCCGCCAGATGCGCCGCTGCCGGCGCGAACACGTCGCGCCCGTGGAAGGTGCGCGAGACCGGGTGCAGCATGTGCGCCTGGCTTTGGATGTCGACCGCCTGCGCCACTCCACCAGATGCCTCCGCGGCCGGCACCAGCAGGCCGTTGTCGGGCCCGACGAACAGCCGTCCGTCGCCGCTTCGCAGAGCGACCGCCCGCCGCTGCGAGCCCACGCCGGGATCGACCACCGCCAGGTGCACCCCCACCGGCAGGTAGCGGATCGCGCCGGCCAGCAGCCGTGCGCCCTGGCCGACGGCCTGAGGCCGGATGCCGTGGGTGATGTGGATCACGCGCGCGTCCGGGCAGATCGAGTTGATCACCCCATGGCAGGTCCCCACGAAGTCGTCGGTCAACCCAAAATCCGACAGGAACGTGACGAACGGTACGGTGGCTGGCTCGCTGCTCACAGCCCCACTCTACCGGGGTGAATAACGGTGCCTGGCACCGTTATTCACGACCGACGCCCTGAGGCGCAGAACGCGGTGGTTCTGGCAAGGATCGAGCGGCGGGCGGAGCGGAGGCGTGGCAAAGCCACGTTGAGCACCGCACCGCCGCGTGGGACGCCGCCAGAACCGCCGCGGGCCAGCCTCAGCCTGGCACCGTTATTCACGACCGACGCTGAGGACGGCGGCGAGCAGGCCGTCGACGTCGTGGGGGTCGGCCTCGATCAGGGGCTCGACGCCGCCCTGGCGCAGCGTGTCGCTCGTGATCGGGCCGATCGAGATCGCCTGCAGCCGGGCCCGCTCTTCCGGCGCGAGTCCGCCGAGCACGTTGGTGACCGTGGACGATGCCGTGAACGTGACCCAGTCGCAACTCATCACCGCGGCCGCGTCCACCGGCTCGGCCACGCTTCGGTAGAGCGCGATCTCGGTCACCTCGGCGCCGCCCGCCCGCAATCCCTCGGCCAGCACCGTGCGGGCGCCCTCGGCGGTCGCCACCAGTACCCGCGCGCCGGACACATCACCGAGCGCCTCTACCAGCCCCTCCTGGGTGGCCGCCTTGGGCACCACATCCGGCTCGATCCCCCGCGCCCGTGCGGCCTCTGCGGTGGCTCGACCGACCACCGCCACCTTCACGCCGGCCAGACCGCCGCACATCTCCGGCCAGCAGCCGCTCGACTCCGTTGGCGCTGGTCAGGCAGACGATGTCGAAGCCCGAAGGGTCGAGCGGCGGATGTGTCGATCGTCTCGATCCGAATCGCCGGGGCCTCGACCACCGCCGCACCCAGCTCGGTCAGCGCGGCAGCCAGGCTCGAGGCCTGGGCGCGGGCACGGGTGACGGCGATCCGGCGGCCGAACAGCGGACGGCGCTCGAACCAGGCGATCTGGTCGTGCAGCCCCGCCACAGCGCCGACCACGATGATCGCCGGCGCCGGCAGCTCGGCCGCGGCTTCGGCGATCCCCTCCAGTGGTGCGACCACGGTGCGCTGGGTGGGCAGCGTCCCCTGCGACACGACCGCCGCAGGTGTGGCGGCCGGGAGGCCGCTTTCGATCAGCCGCTCTGCAATCCGGCCGAGCGAGCGCACGCCCATCAGAAACACGAGCGTGCCCGGAGTCGCCGCCAACCCCGCCCAGTCGATGCTGGACTCGGGCCGGTTGGGATCCTCGTGGCCGGTCACAACCGTCACCTGGGCGGCCAGGCCGCGATGGGTCACCGGAATCCCGGCGTAGGCCGGCACCGCGTGGGCCGACGACACTCCCGGCACCACCTCGAACTCGACTCCGGCGGCGCGCAGCGCCAGCGCCTCCTCGCCGCCGCGGCCGAAGAT
Organism: uncultured Actinomycetes bacterium; assembly: GCA_963729195.1. Lineage (GTDB taxonomy): Bacteria > Actinomycetota > Thermoleophilia > Gaiellales > JAICJC01 > CAVPTL01. The sequence continues at coordinate 10,081 of CAVSNF010000005.1, read as the reverse complement.
GAACGGGTCGCCGCCCTTCAACCGCACCACGCACTCACAGCCGGCCGCCCAGCTCGACCAAGAGCGCGTTGATCTGTTCCTGGCTGAGGGCGTGTGATCCCGCGCGTTTACCGGCGTAGTGGAGTTCGGCGTCCGGCCGGGCGGTCGCCACCACTCGGGGATCCACCAGCGCGTCGTACACCAGCGCATCGCAGCGCTGCAGCAGCTCGCGCGCGCGCACGGTGACCAGGCCGGGATCGCCCGGCCCGGCTCCGACCAGATAGACGGTCACGACCCCACCCACGAGCGCAGCTGCAAAGCGCCCCCGTCGTCATACCAGGCGTAGGCCGCCACCGGCACGGTGCAGCCGCCGCCGAGCATCAACACCCGGGCTCGCTCCATATCGAGCCGAGCGTGACTGGGCGCGTGGTCGATTGCCGCAACCAGCTGCTTCATCGCCCGCGCGCACCTGCACCGCCAGCGCTCCCTGCCCGGCCTCGGGCACGAACGTGTGCGGGTCGAGCGTGAACCCGATCCGCGCTTCCTCGCCCAACCGGATCAGGCCGGCCGCGGCGAGCAAGATCACATCGGCCTCGCCGGCGTCGAGTTTTCGAAGGCGCGTGTCGACGTTGCCGCGCAGCGGCACCACCTCGCAGGTCGGGACGCAGCTCCCGCAGCAGTCCGGAGCGGCGCGCCGAGGACGTGCCCACCCTGGCGCCCGCGGGTACCGCGTCCAGCGAGGCGTACGGCCCGCAGCAGGCGTCGCGGGGATCGCCCCGCTCGGGCACCGCCGCCAGCACCAGCCCGCTCGGGCATCTCCCCGGTCAGGTCCTTGGCACTGTGCACGGCGGCGTCGATCTCGCCGTCCAGCAGTGCCCGCTCGATCTCGCGGGTAAACACGCCGCGGCCGTCGCCGATCTGGTCGAAGCGGGCGTCCTTGTCGCGATCGCCGGCCGTGGAGATCGGAACGATCTCGGCGCCGCCGAGCAGGTCGGCCACCAGTCGGGCCTGCGCCAGCGCCAACGCGCTGGCGCGGCTGCCCAGCCTCATGCCGAGGTTCGGTCGAGACCGAACAGCTCGGTCACCGCCTGCGCGTACGTCTCTGAGTCGCTCTCGGCAGCGGCCTGCTTCAGGCGCATCGTCGGTCGATGCAGCAGCTTTGCCAGCATCGAGCGGGTGACAGCGTCGAGCCGCGCCCGATCGGCCGGCGTCAGGCCTTCCCAGCGGCCCTCGGCGCGCTCCAGCTCGGCCACCCGGATCTGCTCGGCGAGGGCCCGCAGCGAGGTGATCGCGGGCACCACTTCGAGCGCCGCCAGCCACCGCCTGAACTCGCCCGACTGCTCCAGCACGATCTCCCGGGCGGGCGCGTACTCGCCCTCGCGCAGCGCGATGTTTCGCCGCACCGCCTCCTCGAGCTCGTCGATGTTGATGACGCTCGCGCCCTCCACCTCGGCGATCCGCGGATCGATGTCGCGGGGCAGGGCGAGGTCGATGAACACCCGCCGCCCGGCCGGAACACCGTCGGCCACCAGCACCAGGTCGGGCGCCGAGGTGGAGCTGACGACCACGTCGGCGCGGGCCACGGCCGAGGCGAGATCCTCGAACGCCACCGACTCGCCGCCGAATCGAGCCGCCAGGCCGGCCGCGCCCTCGCCGGTGCGGTTGGCAAAGATGAAACGCTGCACCCCTCGGGCGGAGAGGTTGACGGCCGTCAGCTGCGCGATCTTGCCGGCCCCGATCACGAGCGCGGTGACATCTCCCAGGCCGTCCAGCCGCTGGCGGGCGACGTCGGCGGCGACCGACGCCACCGACGCGCCGCCGGCGCCGATCGAGGTCTCGCTGCGGATCCGCTTGCCGGCAACGATCGCCTCGTCGAACAAGCGGTTGGTCACGGCGCCGGTCGACCCGCTACCGGCTGCGCCGGCGTGGGCCTCGCGAATCTGGGACAGGATCTGGGCTTCGCCGGGTACCAGCGAGTCGAGCCCGCCGGCGACTGCGAACAGATGCTCGGCCACACCCACGCCGGTGTGCACGTACAGCATCTCGTCGATCGGGTGGGGCGCGCCGGCGGCATAGGCGCCCAGCCGCTCCATCGCAGCGGCCCGCATCGCCTGCTCGTCGGTGCCGACCATGTACAGCTCGCAGCGGTTACAGGTCGAGAGCCCGACCGCCTCGGCCACCGCCTCGTGCCGCATCAACGACTCGACCAGCCCGCCGCCGTGATCCTCGGAGGCCAGCTGCTCGCGCACCTCGATGGGGGCGTGGCGGTGATTGGTGCCCACCATCACCAGTCGTACGGGTACGCCGATCTCAGGCATCGTCACCCGCCTTGCGCCGTTCGAGCGTGCCGACGATGTCGTCCAGCTGCCGTTCCAGCCGTCCGAGCTTCGAATTCAAGATGACAACGTAGGCGAGGGTCACGATCCACACCAAACCGTACACGGCCGCGACGTATTTGATTGTGGTGATGTCGACCGTCTCGGCAAGTGTCACGCCGGCTCCTCGACCAGCCGCTTGATCCGGGCGACCCGCTCGTCCAGCCGCTTGCCGCGCAGCTCCACCTGATACATGGCGAACGCCAGCGACAGCATCGCGGCGAAGCTCACCAGGAACGTGGCGAGCATCGAGTTGTCCATATTGGCGCCGTTGTGAGTGAAGGTGATGGGGTGAATGATGTCCTGCCCGAGGTGGACGGCGAGCACGCTGACCGGCACCAGCCCGATGCCCAGCAGCGCATACACCGCCGAGTACCGCGCCCGCCGCTCTCCCGGCTCGACCGAGAATCGCAGCATGAAGTACGCGCAGTAGTACAGGAAGATGATCATGAACGTGTTCAGCTCGGTGCTGCTCCAGTCCCACCAAGTGCCCCACGACGCGCGCGCCCAGATCGAGCCGGTGACCAGCGTCAGCGACCCGAAGACGGTGCCCAGGTGCATAGGCACGTAGCTCCGCAGGTCGAGCGACATGTCGCCGCTTCGCAGGTACCGAGCGGCGTTGACGGCTGCCCACACGAACAGCACGTAGGTGGTCATGCGCGATCGGCACGTGGAAGTAGAAGATCCGCTGGGAGAAGCCCTGATCGGCGTCGCTGGGGACGTAGAAGAAGATCATCGCGAGCGCCGCCACCATCAGCACCATCGCCACCACCGGGGCGATTGTCGCGCGGTCAAATCGGGCGCCGTTCGGCGTGGTCGCCTGGAGTTCCAAACCCACCTCAATCCTCCACGATGAACTCGAACAGTGCCCACCCCAAGAGCGCGAAGATCGTATCATAGAAGCCCAGAAATACGAGCCGTTTGACGATGTAAAAATCGTCGGTTTGCAGGGAAATTGTGTGCACGGTGAGCGTCGATGCCACGATCACAAGCGGGATCGCGAAGGGCAGGAAGAGCACCGGCACGAGCACCTCGCGGTTGCGCGCCGCGATTCCCAGGCCGGCCAGCAGTGAGCCCAGCGCGGCGATGCCGATGTCGGCCAGAACGAGCGCGGCGATCAGCACCGGCATCGATGGACCCCGCCCCGACTGCAGGAAGAACAGCCAAAACGCCGGCACCGCCACCACCTGCACCGCCAGCATGAACACCAGAAACGAGATCGACCGCGCCGCCCAGAGAGTGGCTCGATCCACCGGCGAGGCCAAGAGCCCGTCCCACACGCGGCCCTCGCGCTCGGCCGCAAACGATCGGGTCAGCCCCAGCATGGCGGTGAACACCGTGGCGATCCACAGCACGCCCACCGCCGCGCGGGTGCCTCCGGCCAGGGACTGACCGCCCAGGCCGAAACGAAACAGCACGAACGCGGCCAGCACGAACACCACCATCGCCAGCACCACCTCGCGGCCGCGCAGCTCCAGCACCAGGTCCTTGCGCACCAGCGCCACCAGCGCCCGCCGGTTCACGCCGCCACCTTCCCGCCCGCGACCGCGATCCGGCGGCTCGCGAACCGCTCGAACCGCTCCGGCTCGTGGGTGGCGATCACCGCGGTCCGCCCGCGGTGACGCTCCAGCAGCTCCATCAGCACGGCGTGACCGTCGGCGTCGAGACCCGCGGTGGGCTCGTCCAGCAACAGCAGCTCGGGATCGTGCAGGGTGGCCCGCGCGATCGCCAGCCGGGCCAGCATCCCGCGCGAGAACTCGGCCGCCTGATCGTCGCCCCGCTCGACCCAGCCCGACCAGCTCGAGCGCGTCGGCGATACCGCCGGTGCCGACGTTGTAGAGGGCGGCGTACAGCTCCAGATTCTCGCGGGCCGAGAGCCCCGGGTAGACGAGCGGGTCGTGTGCGATGTAGCCGATGCCTGGGCGGGCCAGCATCGCCTTGGACGGAAGCGGATGGCCGGCCACCGACACCTCGCCCTCCGACGGTCGCAGCACCGTGGCCAGCACTCGCAGAAGCGTGGTCTTGCCCGCGCCGTTGGCGCCGGTGACGACCACCGTCTCTCCGGCGGCGACCTCCAGATCGACTCCCGCCAGCGCGCGGCGCTCCCCGAAGCGCCGCACCAGGCCGGCGCAGCGGATCAGGGGCTCAGACGACGGCATCGAGCAGCACACCGGCCAGGAACACGACCGCGATCACGCCGTTCATGGTCAGAAAGGCCATGTCGACGCGACTCAGGTCGTCCTCGCTCACGATCGCGTTCTCGTAGGTGAGAAGCCCCGCGATCACCGCCACTCCCAGGTAGTAGAGGGGCCCGAGTCCCAGGCTCAGGCCGAGCCACACCAACAGCACCACCGAGATCAGATGCGCTGCCCGGGTGATCAGCAAGCGCCCGCCCCACGCCGAAGCGCAGCGGCACCGAGTTGAGTCCCTGAGCGCGATCGATCTCGAGATCCATGGTCGCATAGATGATGTCGAAGCCCGCGATCCACAGCGCGACCGCGCCGCCCAGCAGGAACGGGTCGAGGCCGAGGTGGTTGGTGACCGCGATCCACCCGCCCAGCGGCGCCAGCCCGTCCACCGCCCCCAGGAAGAAGTGGCAGGTCCAGGTGAACCGCTTGAGGTACGGGTAGATCACAAACCCGATCACCGGGATCGGCCACAGCACGTGGGTCAGCGACGGCAGCTGCCACACCGCGATCAGAAAGACGGCCAGCGAGACCGCCGCGAAGCCCAGCACCTGGCCGCGGTTGAGCAGCCCCGCGGGGATCTCGCGACGGGCGGTGCGCGGGTTGCGGGCATCGATCTCGGCGTCGATCAGCCGGTTCAGCGCCATCGCCAGGCTGCGGGCGCCGACCATCGCCACGGTGATCCAAAACAGCGTGGCAAACGGCGGGATGCCGGCCTCGGCCAGGATCGCCGCGGAGTAGGCGTAGGGCAGCGCGAACACCGAGTGCTCGATCTTGACCAGCGAGGCGAAGCGGCGGGCGTAGACGGCGGTGGCGGTCAATGGTCAGTCGGTTCCTGGGCCAGCAGCGCCAGCCCGTGGGCCAGTGCCGGGGCGATCACGTCGAAGCACTCGCCGCAGGCCCGTGGGCTGCCGGGCATGTTCACGATCAGCGTCGAGCCGACGATCCCGCTGCGGCCACGGGCCAGCATGCCGTGGGGCGAGATCCCGGTCGAGAACGCGCGCATGGCCTCGTCCAGACCGGGCGTCGGCCGCTCGACCACGTCGGCGGTGGCCTCGGGGGTCACGTCGCGGGGCGCGAACCCGGTGCCGCCGGTGGTCACCACCAGATCGGCCGCGGCGGCCAGCTCGCGCAGCGCTGCCGAGATCTGGTCGCGCTCGTCGGGCACGACCCGTCGCTCCACCAGCTCGAACCCTCCCGCTGCAAGCCGCTCGGCCAGCACCTCGCCGCTCTTGTCTTCGCGCACGCCGGCGCTGACCCCGTCCGACACCGTCAGCACCGACGACCTCATGGCTGGTCGCGGCGCCAGTGGCCGCTCTTGCCGCCGGTCTTTTCGACCAGCTCCGCCGAGGCGATCGAGATCGACGGATCGAGGCCCTTGGTCATGTCGTACACGGTCAGCGCAGCCGCCATCACGGCGGTCAGCGCCTCCATCTCGACCCCGGTCTGGGCGGTGGTCTCGGCGGTGGCGGTCACCACCACCCCGTCGTCTTCCAGCTCGAGCAGCACATCCACCTTGGAGAGCGGCAGCGGATGGCACAGCGGGACGATGTCGGGAGTGTGCTTGGCCGCCATGATCCCGGCCACCTGGGCGACCGCCAGCACGTCGCCCTTGGGCAGCGTGCGCGCGGCGATCCGCTCGAGCACGGCTGCGGGCACCAGCACACGCCCGCGCGCGGTGGCCGTGCGGCGGGTGACCGGCTTGTCGCCCACGTCGATCATGCGGATCTCGCTCACGTGCGAGGGAAGTTACCGAAAACCGGTGTACGGCGGCCTCACGCCAGGTTCTTGAGGTCGGCCAGCTGGGTGTCGATCCAGCGCTTGATGTCGTGCTCGCGCACCTGTGCGCGGATGCCCTCGATGCGCGTGTGGCGCTCGTCGGCGGGCATCTCCAAGGCGGCATAGATGGCGTCGGCCTGCTCCTGGATGTCGAAGGGGTTGACCACCAAGCGCGTGATCCTTCAGCTCTCCGTAGGCGCCGGCGTTCTCGGACAGGATCAACACCCCGTCGCGCTCGTTCACCAGCGGCGCCTCCTTGGCGATCAGGTTCATGCCGTCGAAGATCGCGTTCACCAGCAGCACGTCGTAGTGCTTGTAGGCGGCCACGGCCTCGGGGAAGTTGTCCGACACGCGCAGGTCGATGGGCTGCCACATGCCGGTCATGTAGTGGCGATCGTTGACCTCACGCGACACCCGCTGGATCGCACCGACGTACTCGGCATACTCGGGGATCTCGGGCCGCGACGGGTCGAGCAGCGCCAGCATCGTCACCCGCCCGCGCCACTCGGGGTGGTCGAGCAGGAACAGGTCGAACGCCCGGAATCCGCGCACGATGTTCTTGGACGGGTCGGTGCGATCGACCCGCAGCAACAGCTTCTCGGGTCGCGCCTCCAGCACCCGCGGCTCGGACGGCGATCACCGCCGGGCTGGCCGCCAGCCGCTCGAACTCCGCCGGGTCGACCGAGATCGGATAGGCCCGCACCTGCACGGTGCGACCGCGGTAGTGGACGGTGGCGGCGCGGCGATCGACCTCGGCATCGGTGAATGCCTCCACGCACTCCAGGAACGAGTGCACGTACCGAGGGGTGTGCATGCCGACGATGTCGCAGGCCAGCAGCGACTCGTGGATGGCGGTGCGGATGTCCAGCGGCAGCACCCGCCAGTAGTCGGGCTGCGGCCAGGGGATGTGCGTGAAGTGCTGAAGCACCGCGTCGGGCACGTGCTCACGCACCCGCTGGGGCACCATGAACAGCTGGTAGTCGTGGATCATCACCGGCGCGGGCGCGCGCTCCAGCTCCTCGATCACGGCGTCGGCGAAGCGGTCGTTGACCGGCACGTATCCGGCCTCCCAGGCCAGCCGCACGTTGCGGTCGACCGACGGCTCCAGCGCGAGCCCCCACAGGTAGTGCTGGATGAACCAGAGCGTCGGGTTGGCAAAGACGTTGTAGTAGCGGTCGTACTCCTCCCGGTCGTGCTCGACCAGCCGCAGCGTGAGGTCGTCCAGCTGAATCGGCCCGGCGGCCGCCGCCTCGGCGTCCTCGTCCGAGAGCGCGCTGGCGATCCAGGTCAGCGGATGGGTGCCGGCCAGCGCCGAGAGCGCCGTCACCAGCCCTCCCCCGCCGCGCTTGTACACCAGCTCCGCCGGCGGCATCCCGCAGGTATCGAACCGGCCCGCGATTGGAGACGATCAGAAGTGCGTCAGATTGCATTTCGCGATCAGCCTCATTTCGTCGGGGTCCTAGGCGCGACCCTCCACCACGTCCAGATCCACCTGCTCACCGTCCAGCAGGTGCATCAATGCGAGCCAGTCGCGCACGAGTCGGGGCGTCAGGAAGTGGCGGCGCACATGCTCCTTACCCCGGCGGCCCATTTCGCGAGCATGAGCCGGGTCGGCGAGCACCTCGAGGGTGCGCTCCGCGCACTCCCCGGACGGAGGATACGAGATAGCCGGTCTCGCCGTCGACGATCTGGGTGACGATCCCGCCGACCGCGCCGCCGATGGTCGGCCGCCCCTTCCACAGCGCCTCCGACACGGTCAGGCCGAACCCTTCGCGAATCGACTTCTGGATGCACACATCCGACTGCACCTGGAAGGCGTTGACCTCGACCGCGCCCACGTTGTTCAGGTTCGAGAACATGTGGATGTCGGGATCGTCCTGGCAGTACTCCTGCGTCTGGTTCCAGAACTCCCAGCCCTCGGGATCGTCGTGGGCCATCGATCCGACCAGCGCGAGCTGCGCCCCTGTGTGCTCGCGCTTGACCTCGCGGTAGGCGTCGATCACGCCCTTGGGGTCCTTCCAGGGGTCGAACCGCGACACCTGCAGCATCAGCGGCCGGGCGGGATCGATCCCGAACTGATCGACGATGTAGGCGGCGTCCTCCTGGGCCAGCGCCATGTTCTTGGGCGCCAGCGGATCGATCGCCGGCGGCCACACCACCGCCCGGGCAGGTGCGCCTCGGCCGGGATGTACTCGTGCATGTGGAAGATCGCGGCGTCGTAGTTGCCGAGCGCCGGCGCCAGGAAGCCGAGCACGTCGGGGTTGGGCGACGACAGGTCGATGTGGCAGCGCCACACCCACTTGGGGCGCGAACTCTGCACCATGTCGCGGATCATCGCCGGCTGGGGGTCGTGCACCACGATCATGTCCCACTCGTCGGCGTCCTCGAGCGCGTCGGCGTTCAGCTGGTTGTAGCGCACGAACACCTCGCGCTGCTCCTCGGTCAGGCCGCGGGGGTCGCCCTGGAGCCCGTTGTGGATCGTCTTGGTGACGTCGAAGAACTCGTCCCGGCCCTCGATCACCCGCCACTCGGCGTCGATGCCGACGTCGTTCAGAAGCGGCAGCAGCGTGTACTGGATCTCGGCGACGCCGCCGCCGAAGGCCGTCGCCGACAGGTGCAGCATCCGGCGGCCGCGCAGCGGCTCGGCCAGCGTCTTGATCTCGTCGGCCATGGTGGCGCCGATGAGCGAGCGATAGTCGGCGAGCGACTTGTGACCGACATTGATCCGCTGCATCCGGGGGAGGTTACCGCAGTGAAGGCTCTGACCCAGCAGGTAGTGAGAGGACGAACTCGGTGTGTCCCTCGGCCGACTCGACGCTGAGTGTCCCGTCCATGCGCTGGGCCAGCTCGCGGGCGATCGCAAGCCCCAGCCCGGTCCCCGTCGCGGTGTGCCGGCACCGCGGTAGAAGCGGTCGAACAGGTGCGGTCGGGCCTCCTCGGAGATGCCCGGACCGTCGTCGGAGACGGTCAGCGTGACGAGCCCGTTGTCGGCGCCGGTTAGCACCCGCACGTTGGTGCCACGAGGGTTGTGGCGGATCGCGTTGTCGACCAGCACCCGGCCGATCTGCTGCACCCGCTGCTCGTCGCCGATGCCCTCGGCCGGGACGCTTTCACGGGCCAGCACCACCCTGCTTCCGTGTCGCGAGGCGAGCCCGCGGAACTCACGCACCAGCGTGCGCGCGGTGGATGCGAGGTCGAGCGGCTCCTGCTCGATCGAGACCGCGCCGGAGTCGAGCCGCGACAGGTCGAGCAGGTCGGTGGCGAGCTTGGTGAGCCGGGTCACCTGTGAGCGCATGGTGTCGAGGAACTCATCCCGGGTGGCCGCGTCGATGTCGTCGCTCTCCAGCAGCTCGAGGAAGCCGGCGAGCGAGAACAGCGGCGTGCGCAGCTCGTGCGAGGCGTTGGCGATGAAGTCCTTGCGGGCGCGATCGACCTGGGCAAGCCGGCTCTGCATCAGGTCGAACGAGCGGGCGAGCCGGCCCAGCTCGTCGGCCGCCTCATCGCCGATCGGCTGGTCGAACTGACCGAGGCCACGCGGCTGGCGGCGGCCTCGAGCCGCGCGAGCCGGCGCGAGATCGCGACCGCGGCCGTCCAGCCGACCAAGCCCGCGACGCCGAGCGCCAGCAGCGTCGCGATCAGGAACTGGCGCTCGACCAGTGCCGCGGCCTCGTTGACGTCGGTGATCCGCTGGGACAGGAGCACCACCGCGAATGTCTGATTGCCCGCAGTGTCCAGGCCCGAGGGCATGCGATAGGCGACCCT
>CAVSNF010000004.1:0-214193 GCA_963729195.1 uncultured Actinomycetes bacterium | reverse complement strand
CCTGAAGGCCCGGTACAGCCTGTGGGCGCCGTCCACCCCGCAGCTTCCGCCCGATCAGATGCGGGTGGCGATCGCCGATCAGTCGCATCCCAACTACGGCGTGCCGGTGCTGGTCTACCACGGCATCGGCCGCAACACGACCGACACCGCCGACGCCAAGTACGTGATCAGCCGCACCAATTTTGCCGAGCAGATGCGGGCGCTGCACGCGGCCGGCTACCACGCCATCACCACCTCCCAGCTGGCCGAGTATCTGCAGACTGCCAATCCGTCGCTGCTGCCCGCCCGCCCGATCCTGCTCACGTTCGACGACGGCCGCGAGGACGCAATGCTCCAGGCCGATCCGATCCTCAAGGCCACCGGCATGAAGGCCACCATGTTCGTGATCGGCAACGACCCGGGCCTCTCGAGCTTCTACTACGCCACCTGGAGCGCGCTCTCCAACTACGCCTCCAACGGCCGCTGGGAGCTGGCCAACCACACCGACGAGCTGCACCACATCGAGGATGTCAACGGCCGCCCGACATCCGACCTGGTGCGACTGGAGCCGGGCGAGTCGATCTCCCACTACGAGCAACGCATCGGCGATGACCTGGACGAGGCCGAGTCGCTGATCGACCAGAACTCGCCCGACCACCCGATCGCGTTCGCCTATCCGTACGGCGACTGGGGCCAGGTGGCCGCGCCGGGAGTTGCCGCCGCGCTCAACCACGTGCTGCGGCAACGCTTCCAGCTGGCATTCGACCAGGACGGAGAGTCGGGCTGGCGCCCGGCGCTCCCCGGTGACATGCCCATGCACATCCATCGCCTGCAGGCCATGGACTGGACCGGTGCGGAGTTGATCACGCGGCTGCGGGCGGCCATGACGCTGGCCCGCACCACCTACGAGCAGCGTGGCCTGGACGTGCGCTACACCAACACCCAGCTGGTCGCGGCCGCCGCCGCGTACCGGTGCGCACCGGTGTCCTCCGAGCCGATCTCGTCTGTGGACACCCATCGTCAAGCAGATCGCGCTGACCTTCGACGGAGGGCCGTCGGCGTACACCGCGCAGGTGCTGGACGTGCTGCGCACGCACGGCGACAACGCCACCTTCTTCGTCAATGGGGCCCAGCTCGACGGCGTGTCGCGCCTGATGGCGCGGATGGTGCTGTCGGGCGACGAGATCGGCAACGGCACCTGGGAGGGCACGGCGCTGGACGGCGCCGACGACTCGCAGGTGCGCGCGTCGATCTCCGAGGCCCAATCTGCGATCCGGGCGGCGGTGCCCATCACACCGTGCCTGGCCCGGCCACCGTACGGGCTCGACCGCCCGCGGTTCGCCCGGATCGCAGCATCGATGGGGCTCGGCACGGCGCTGTGGTCGGTCGACCCCAGCGACTTTCGCACGACCAAGCCGGGCGTGATCGCCCGAGCGCGTGCTGAAGGCCGCCAAACCGGGAGCGATCGTCGTCCTGCACGACGGCGGCGGCCCGCGCTGGGCCACCGTCCAGGCCCTCCCCAGGATCGTCGCGGAGCTGCGCAGGCGCGGCTACCAGATGGTCACCGTCTCCCAGCTGCTCGCGTCGCGGGCCGGCTGAACGTCAACAGCATCACCGCTGGAGGAATTACATGTGTGGAATCGTCGGATACGTTGGTCACCGGGAGGCGCTGCCGCTTCTGGTCGACGGGCTCGCGCGGCTCGAATACCGCGGGTATGACTCGGCGGGAGTGAGCGTGATCGACGAGTCGGGCGTGCGGTCGGTGCGCTCGGTCGGGAATCTGGACGCGCTGCGCACGTCGCTCAGCGAGGCCTGGAGCCGCGCGTCGACTGCCCGCACGGGGATCGCACACACGCGCTGGGCGACTCACGGCGACGTGACCGCAGCCAACGCACATCCGCATACCAGCTGTGACGGGGCCACCCATATCGTGCTCAACGGCATCGTCGAAAACCACGAGCAGCTGCGCGACGAGCTGATCCGGCGGGGCTGCACATTCACGTCGGAGACCGACGCTGAGGTGGTCGCCCACCTGCTCGGCTGCCGCTTTGCCGGAGTCGACCTGACCGCGGCGGTACGGCTGACCTGCGAGCTCTTGCGCGGGCACTTCGCGTTTCTGGCGATGCGCGCCGCCGACCGTGACACGCTGGTCGGTGCCCGCCGCGACTGCCCGATGGTGATCGGCTGCGCCGCCGGCGAGACGTACGTGGCCTCGGCGATCGCCGCGCTGCCGATGGAGATGACCGAGGTGGCCTTCATCGGCGACGACGAGATCGTCACGGTGCGGGCCGGCGAGCTGACCGTGACCACTCGCTCCGGGGTGCCGGTGGAACGCATCGCCGAGACGGTCGAGCGCGACGCGGGCAGCTCGAATCGGGGCGCCCACAGCTCGTTCATGCGCAAGGAGATCACCGAGCAGCCCGACGCGCTGCGGCGTACCGTGGCGGCCCACGTGGGCCGAAACCCGGTGTTCGGCGCGGTCACTCAACAGCAGCTCGCCGACATCTCACGGATCACCATCACCGGCTGCGGCACCTCCCACAATGCCGCCATGGTCGGCAGGCTGCTGCTGCAGCGCTGGGCCGGGATCCCGACCACCACCGCGATCGCGTCGGAATGGTGCGGCTCGGCGCCGCTGCTCGACCGGGGTGAGCTGGTGGTGGGCGTGACCCAGTCGGGAGAGACCCGCGACACGGTTGCGGCGCTCCGCCTGGCCCGGGAATCTGGGAGCGCCCACCATCGCCCTCACCAACGCCGGTCTCAGCCAGGCGACGCGCGAGGCAGACTCGGTGCTGCGCACGCATGCGGGCCTCGAGGTGGGGGTCGCGGCCACCAAGACGTTCACCAGCCAGGTGGTCGCCTTCGCACTGCTCGCGCTCCATCTGGCGCGCGTGCGGGGATACGCGCTCGGCTCAGGATCTCGATCACTTCGAGTCCGAGCTGTGCCGGCTGCCCGGCCTCGTCACCGAGACGATCGCCGACGTGTCCGACTCGGTCGCCGCGGCCGCCGCGCGCCATGCCGACCGCGAGCTGTTCATGTATCTGGGGCGCGATCTCGCCTACCCGGTGGCGTGCGAGGGCGCTCTCAAGATGAAGGAGATCTCCTACATCCCGGCCGACGCGTATCCGGCCGGGGAGATGAAGCACGGGCCGCTGGCGCTGCTGTCGGAGGGCACGCCGGTGGTGTGTGTCGCGACCGATTCCAGCGGTGCTCGAGAAGCTCCTTTCCAACCTCTCCGAAGCGCGGGCGCGAGGCGCGACCACTCTGGTCGTCGCATCTGCAGGCCAACACCGCGTCCGTGAATACGCGGACGCGGTGTGTTGGCTTCCTCCCGTGCATCCCGATCTGCAGCCGGTGCTGGCCGCGGTGCCGCTGCAACTCCTGGCCCTCGAGGTGGCCGAAGCCCGCGGCCTGAACGTCGACCAGCCTCGTAATCTCGCAAAGACAGTGACGGTGGAATAATGAAACGACTCGCAACCGTGATGGCGGCCGCCGCAATGATGGCGGTGGTCACGGGTGCATACGGCGCCCAGCTCGCCTTGGCCGGCACCTGTACCGGCAAGGTTCCGACAAAACTCGGGTGGACGAGACAGGCGGGGCACGCCGCCGGCGTGCTGCACTGGACTCCACCTGCCTCTCACCCCGAAGCGGTCTCCTATCGGGCCTTTCGCGACGGGGTCGTGATCGGCCAGACCACCGAGCAACAAGATCGCGATCAAGGTCACGCCGCGGCGCACCTACGTGTTCGCCGTCAGAGTGGTGTCGCATGCCGGCGCGGTGTCACCCTGCCGGGCGGCGATCCGCCAAACCGTGCGGTACTTCAAGCCGGTGGCGCCGGCCAAGCTCACGCTGGCCAAGCGCTCGGCCGTCCAGATCACCGTCAAATGGCCGGCAGGCCATCCGCGGTGACGGCGGCCTGGCCGGCTACCGGGTGCTGCGAAACGGCGTGGTCGTGGGGCAAACGCACGGACGCGTCTACACGCTGCGGAACCTGCGGGCGTCCACCAGCTACACGATCACCGTGCGTGCGGTCGACTCGGCCGGGATCCTCAGCGTCGGCGCGCGCCGACGGTGAAGACGGCCACGCTCGCCCCGATCGCGAGTACGGGTACAGCCCACGCGTTCCTGCTGGCCAGCACCGATCGCAGCTTCGAGGACTTCCGTTCGCACTACCGGCGGATCGGGGTGGTGTACCCGACCTACTACGGCTGCCGGGCCGACTACACCATCGCGGGCACCAACGACAAGCTGATCAGCGACTGGGCGCAGGCCCGCAAGGTCAAGCTGCTGCCGCGGATCAACTGCCAGGCGACGGCGGTGCTGCACGCCTTCCTGACCGATCCGACGCGACGCACCAACGTGCTCAACCAGCTGATGTCGATCGTCACCACCAATAACTACGACGGACTCAACATCGACTTCGAGAGCGGATCCGACAAGGACCGGGCGGCGCTCACGACCTTCATCCAGATGCTCGGCACCCGGTTGCACGCTGCCGGAAAGAAGCTGTCGGTGTGCGTGGCTCCCACCACCTACAACCAGACCGTGGGCCGCGCGGGCTTCTACGACTACACCGCCCTGGCGGCAGCCTCCGACTACATCTTCGTGATGGGTTGGGGCCTGCACTGGGCGGCCTCGGCGCCCGGGTCGATGGACCCGATCGCGTGGGATCGCCAGATCGTCACCTACGTGCACAGCTTGCCGAACGCCTCCAGGTTCGTGCTCGGTCTGGGCATGTACGGCATGGACTGGCCGGCCGGAGGGGGGCCGTCGCACATCGCCAAGGCACTGGAGTACTCGTCCATCATCGCGCTGGCGCACCGCATCAAGGTCAAGCCGGTGTGGGATGCGACCAACGGCTCGCCGCATTTCTCCTACACCGAGGCCGGCGTCCACCACGACGTCTGGTTTGCGACCGCGCGGTCGCTGAACCTGCGCATCTCGTTCGCCCGCAGCCACGGCTTGAGCGTGGGCTTCTGGCATCTGGGAGAGGAGGATCCGGCGCTCTGGAAGCTGACGGGGATCGGCTGACCACGCGCCACTGACCGCGAGTGCCTATTGATGCGAATCGTCCTGGCACTCGTGTGTCTATGCTCTGATCGGCTCCGGGATAGATGTGAGGTGCTACGTCCAGGATCCGTTCGGGGGTGGAGTGATGATGAAGCGGCGAAAGTTCATCGGTGTGTGGGTGGCGCCGCCGTTGTTTGGTTCGTGGGTGGGGCGCGCTCGGCGCGGGCTGAGCTCCACGGCCTGGAGACCGAGGGCGCGCCCGCCCACGACGATGTCGCCCACAACCTGTGGGCCTATCTCGATCACGCCTCGTCGTGGGAGGAGACGGTCGAGCGGTTGCGCCGGTACGCCGCCGACGGCAACTCCGACGGCGAGGTGTTCGCGGACATCGCCGACGTGATCGAGTCGGCGGTGAGCGGACGATCGCGAGCAGGAGCCCGCCGGTGTGCTGGGTCTGTACCCGGCCGTGGTGCTGGTGCTGGACGCCCTCCGCGCGATCCGCCTGTACGGCGACCCGCTCGACGACCGGCGCCAGCGCGAGCTGGTGCGCCGGCTGATCGGGGCGGTGTAGATGGCGCGGGCGGTGGCGCGGGTCGCGTTCGCCTCCGACACCGGCGGCGGCCACGGCAGCCGCACACCGAGGGTGGCCAACGCCGATCGACGCGGCCTTCGGGCGGTTCGGGGACAGCTCGGCGTGCTGGCTGATCGTCGGCGGCGACGAGTACTCGCCGTTCTGCACGCGAGACACCGTGCGGCACTACGACTCCTTCCTGGATCAGCCCAACATCTCGCCTGGACGCACCGTGATGACTCCCGGCAACCACACAAACGGTCCCGGGGGGCGGTATCCCGACGTGCAGGCCTGGCTCGACTACAACGAGTCGCGAGGAACGCTGACGACCACCGACGGCGGCTGGATCGACAAGCAGCGCGGGATTCCCCTGACCGACCAGTTCGTGGACATCGGCGGGATCCGGTTCATCCTGATCAACTCCGGCGCGGTGCTGACCCTGGCCGACACGCCGGGCTGGCCGGTGCCGGCCAAAGGCGGCCGGGCACGCTGCCCGGATCGGCGGCGACCTGGACGACCCTCTCCAACCACGTCCTGCGGGTCGGCGCGCACTCGTCGCGCGCGCTGGGCGTGACCGTCAAGGTGCCCGCGGGCATCCCCCCGGGCACGCACACGCTGGCCGTGATCTTCCGCTCGCGCACCGCCAGCACCAGCTCCAGCGGCGTGCGCTACCAGCCCGCCGTCGCGTCACTGCTGGCGGCGGGCGTCACCGCTGCGGACGGCTCCGGGCTGGTGATGCGCGGCGCCGCCGTGGTGCAGTCGGTCGACGTGCACTGGAAGTCGCTGTCGTCGGTGCGCTCCCCCAGCGACCTGTGGGACGCGCTGTTCAATCCCACGGTCACCGCCCAGGTGGCGGTGGTCAACCGCGGCAACACCTTCTTCAACATCCTGCACGGCTCGACCACGTTCGCATCCGGGCTGGGCCGTGGGCGGCTCCGGCAGCGAGGTTGCCGCGCCCCGCTACACGATTCTGCCGGGATCGGTGCGCTACATCCAGGCGGTCTGGACGAACCCGCCGTTCATCGGCTGGACGCACCTGCAGACCCACCTGTTCTACAACGACACCGCCGCGCTCAGCTTCGACTCGCCCAAGAACGTCCTGATCGTGCCGTGGAATCTGCTGGCGCGTGCTGGTGTGGGTGGTCGCCGTGATCGTGGTGTGGCGGCTGGTGCGCAGAGCCAGGCGCCGGCGGGCGGCACCCGAGTCGGGTCGCCGCGTGGTCTGGGCCAACTCCAAGTAGAAGCCCTATGCTTGCGCCCATGCGCGCGGCGGTCTTCACCGGTGCTCACGAGCCGATGGCAATCGAGCAGCTCGAGATCGAACCTCCCCACGCCGGGGAGGTGGCGATCACGATGCTGGCATCGGGCGTGTGCCGGTCGGATCTGCACGTGGTCGACGGCGACTGGGCGACCGAACCGCCGGTGGTGCTGGGCCACGAGGGCTACGGCGCAGGTCGAGGCGGTCGGCGCCGGTGTGACCGCGCTGGCGCCCGGCGATCGGGTGACGCTGGCGTGGCTGGCGCCGTGCAATGCCTGCCGCCGCTGCGCACCAGGGAAAGCCGTGGCTGTGCGAGGGCACCCGCTCGCTGGAGAGCCTGATGAGCGACGGTATCGACCCGGCTTCGCCGTGAGGACGGCACGCCGGTGTTCTCGTATCTCGGCGTGGGCACGTTCGGGGAGCGCACGGTGGTGCCCGAATCGGCGGCGGTGGCGATGCCGGCCGAGCTGCCGGCGGAGGTGGGAGCGCTGATCGGCTGCGCGGTTTCGACCGGCGTGGGCGCGGTGGTGAACACGGCGGAGGTGGAGCCGGGCGCCGGGGTGGTGGTGATCGGCTGCGGCGGCGTCGGCCTCTCGATCGTGATGGGCGCGGCGCTGGCCGGCGCCGATCCGATCGTGGCCGTCGACCTCAGCGACGAGAAGCTGGCGCTGGCGGCCGATGTGGGCGCGACCCACGGTGTGCGCGGCGGCGACGGCATGGCCGCCGAGGTCGCGCGCATCCTCCCGGGCGGCCCTGACTACGTGTTCGAGGCGCTGGGCTTGGTGGCCACCATCGAGTCCGCGATCGGGCTTCTGCCCCGCGGCGGGACGTGCGTGCTGGTGGGGCTGACTCCCGACAACACGCGGGCCAGCTTCGATGTCGTCAAGCTGGCGGATGGCAGCCAGCGGCTGCTGGGCTCGAACTACGGCTTCACCCAGCCGTTGTTCGACTTTCCCCGGCTGGCACGGTTGCACCTGGCCGGGCAAGCTCCCGATCGATCGGCTCGTGTCCGAGCGGATCGGGCTCGACCAGGTCAACGACGCCTTCGCGCGCATGCGCGCCGGTGACGGTGCGCGCCGCGTGATCATGCACTGATTCCGAGTTCTCCGGACCGCCCGCAGGCGGTGCTAGAGTGCGCGGTTGCGCCGGTCTGTTTCCGAGGACATGGCGCCCGCCGCGCCGCCGCCAAATCATCGTTCGCCCGCCCTGCGCCGCCTTGTGCGCGCAGTCGGCTGGGCCTCATCGTGATCCGGGAAGGGGGCTCGTGCCCGCTCCAGTTGCAGTCGAAGTACGTGATCTGACCAAGAAGTTCGTGCGCCGAGACGGCTCCAAGCGGCGTGGACCCAAACGCTGGGCGGTCGCCCTGGATGCGGTGTCGTTCACGATCGAGCGGGGCGAGTGCGTGGCCATCCTGGGTCAGAACGGGTCGGGCAAGTCGACCTTGGTGCGGCTGCTCGTCGACGCTGCTTCTGAACGACGGCGGCACCGCCGAGGTGTTCGGCATCGATGTGTTCGATCACCCCCGCAAGGTGCAGCGGCTGGTCAACCGGGTGTCGGTGGAGGCGTCGTTCTTCAAGCGCATGTCGCCGATGGAGAACCTCAGCTACGCCGCCCGCTTCTACGGGCTCACGCCGGCCCAGACGCGTGGCCTGATCCCCGAGATTCTCGAGCGGGTCGGGTTTCCGGTGGCGCCGGGCGACCGAGCCGATGGAGGATCTCTCGCGCGGGATGCAGCAGAAGATCGCGCTGGCGCGGGCGCTTCTGACCTCGCCGGTGCTGCTGCTGCTGGACGAGCCCACCACCGGCCTCGACCCCCGCTCGAAGCGGGAGGTGCAGGAGTTTGTGGCGTCGATCCGGCAGACCACCGACGTCACCGATCCTCCTGTGCACGCACGACATGGCCGAGGCCGAGACGATGGCCGATCGGGTCGGGATCCTGCACCACGGCCGGCTGCTGTGCCTGGACACGCCCGCCGAGATCATCGCCCGGTATGGCGGCGGTTCGTTGGAGCAGGCCTTCCTGGAGGCCACCGGCACGTCGTTTGAGGATGAGGGCGACCCACTGGAGGAGGTGGTGACCAAATGATCGAGGGCTTGCGGCGCGAGGCGGTCGGCTTCGCCGGCATCGTCGAGCGAAATACCTACCTGATCCGCCGGTTCGTGTGGTGGGAGGTGGCCTGGTTCGTCTACACGATCGCCAACACGCTCACGATCGTCTTCATCGCCAAGGGCGTCGAGGCGGCCGGCGGCAACATCAACGTCAACGACACCGAGATCGTGCTGCTGATCGGTGCGGTGCTGTGGTCGTATCTCGGGCTGGTGTTCGAGATCGTCACCGAGACGGTCGCCTGGGAGCGGTGGGAGGGCACGATCGAGTACACCTTCATGGCGCCGCTGTCGCGGCCGGCCCACCTGCTCGGCATGGGCGCGTTCGCGGTCTGCTACGGCATCATCCGCACGATCTTCCTGTTCGCGCTGGTGGCCTACATCCTCGGCGTCCAGTTCACCGATGCCAACTTCGTGTCGGCCATGGTGGTGCTGGCCTTCTCCTCGATCTCGTTCGTCGGCATCGGCATGATGACCGCGGTGCTGCCGCTGATCTCGCCCGAGAAGGGCACCCAGCTGGGGTTCATCGCCCAGGGCATGCTGCTGGTGGTCTCGGGCGTGTACTACCCGGTCAGCGTGCTTCCGGATTGGATGCAGTGGCTGGCCAAGTTCTCGCCCGCCACCTACACCCTGGAGGGCTGTCGGCACGCGATTCTGGCGGGCGCGGGGGTGTCCGCGCTGTGGGGCGATCTGTGGCCGTTGATGCTGATCGGCGTGCTCTCGATCCCGGCGGGGCTCTTCATCTTCAGCCGCGGGGAGCGGTACGCCAAGCGCCATGGGCGGCTGAAGCGGTCGGGGTGATCCGTAACTTAATATGATTTAGAGAATTTGCAGATCGTGGTTTAAAGACATATGGTCACTGCGAACTTCCAGCACTCGAAGGAGAGAGCAGTGACAAGACGTACGAAGAGATTTGGCCTGGTCATCTCGTTGGTGGCGGCGATGATGGTGATGAGTACCTCGGTGGTGCTGGGGGCGGGTGTTCAGATCTCGTCGTTCACTCCGGGGTCTGGTTTTGTTGGTTCGTCGGTGGTGATCACTGGGAGTGGGTTTAGTGGGGCGACCAGTGTGAGGTTTGGGGCTGCTGAGGCGGCGTTTGCGGTCGATTCGGATTCTCAGATCTCTGCGATTGTGCCGGCGGCGGCGCCTGCGAAGGGCAAGATCTCGGTGACGTCGCCCTCGGGTAAGGCCAAGAGCGACTCGGCGTTTACGTTGGCGGTTGCGGCCAAGCCGCAGATCACGTCGTTTTCTCCCGCGAGTGGTGATGTCGGGACGTCTGTGGTGATCACCGGCTCGCATTTCACGGATGCAAACGCGGTCACGTTTGGTGGGGTCGCTGCGAGCTTCCAGGTCGATTCGGATTCGCAGATCACCGCCACGGTGCCCGTGGGTGTGCCGGCGAAGGGCAAGATCAAGGTCAGCACCGCCGCGGGCTCGGCCACCAGCGCCGCTGCGTTTCCTCGGTCGACGGTCGCCAAGCCGACGATTACCTCGTTTACTCCCACGACCAGTGGCGTTGGCAGTGCCGTGGTGATCACCGGCACCCACCTCACCGGTGCGACTGCTGTCGCGTTTGGATCGGCAGCGGCGACGTTCCATGTCGATTCGGACTACCCAGATCACCACCACCGTCCCGCAGCAGCGCGCCTGCTAAGACCGTGATCCAGGTGACCACTCCCGGCGGCAGCGTCAAGTCCGCCACCGCGTGGGTCAAGAGCACACGTGGGGCCGGCCGTGATCACGGTCACCCCCTCGAGCGCCCAGATGAACAGCCTGGTGGTTGTTCAAGGTCCGGGTGTCGGCAGTGCAACCAGCGTTGCGTTCGGCGGAGTTCTGGTGACCCGGTTCAGGGACCGCACGGCCGATAGTGTCGAGGTCGTCATTCCTGACGGTGCCCGGTCGGGTGCGGTCACGGTCGAGCGCGCCGGGGCGTGCCTGGCAAACAGCGTCGGACTACACGGTGATTCCGTTCATGATCACCTCGTTGGGCACCGACCACGGAGCTGCGGGGTCGCAGGTGGTCATCACCGGTTCCGGGTTCACCAGTGCCACGATTGTCTACATCGGCTCGGAAACAGCGACGTTCACCGTCAACTCGGACACCAAGATCACCGCGACCGTTCCCAGCGGTGTGGCCGTCGGCCCGCACGTGGTGTCGGTGTGGTCCGGGTTCACGGCGATCGCGCAGGCCCCGAACACGTTCTGGGTCACGTCCTAGACGTGCCGACCTTCCCAGTATTCAAGGAGATGCAGTGAGAAGACATACCAAGAGAGTTGCCCTCGTGGTCGCATTGGTCGCGGCGACGATGGTGGTGAGCACCTCGGTGGTGTTGGGGGCGGCGTCTTACGATCACGTCCTTCACCCCGGGGTCCGGCAGTGCCGGCACATCGGTGGTGATCACCGGGAGCGGATTTACCGGGACGACCAGCGTTAAGTTCGGGACCGCCGCGGCGGTGTTTACCATGTCGTCTCGGACACCCAGATCACCACCACGGTTCCGGCGACCGCACCTGCCAAGGGCAAGATCTCGGTGACCACGCCGGTGGGCAAGGCCACCTGTTCGACCCGTTCACGCGACCGGTTGTGGCCAAGCCGGCGATCACGTCGTTTAACCCGACAAGCGTCAGCACCGGGACATCGGTGGTGATCACCGGCACCCACTTCACCGGCGCCACCGGCGTCACGTTCGGCGGTGTCGCTGCGACCTTCCACGTCGATTCGGATACCCAGATCACCGCGACGGTGCCCGCGGGCGCCCCTGCCAAGGGCAAGATCAAGGTGACCACGCCCGCCGGCACGGCCACCAGCGCCACCGCGTTCATGAGGTCTGTCGCGGCCAACCCGACGATCACCTCGTTCAGCCCAACAACCAGCGGCACGGGCAGTGCCGTGGTGATCACTGGCACGCATTTCACCGGCGCCACGGACGTCGCGTTCGGACACCGCCGCGCGACATTCACCGTGGATTCCGACACCCAGATCACCGCGATCGTGCCGCTCACGGCCCCGGCCAAGACCAAGATCAAGGTGACCACGCCCGCCGGCAGCGTCAAGTCCGCCACCGCGTGGATCAAGGGCGATTGTCAGTGCAACACCGGAGGCGGCGGAACGCCGGCGTTGATCACGGTCACCCCGTCGAGCGCCCAGCCGGGCATCCAGGTGCGCATCGATGGCACCGGTGTGGCCGACGCGACCAGCGTTTCGTTCGGCGGAGTCCCGGCGACGTCGTTCACGGTGGGGGGAGCCAACAGCATCTGGGTCACCGTTCCATCGGGCGCCCAGACAGGGCCGGTCACGGTTACCGCGCCCGGAGATTCCTGGCAGACAGCCTCGGACTTCACGGTGATTCCCTTCTTCATCACCTCGTTGAGCCCTGATCACGGACCTGTCGGGACGCAGGTGGTGATTACCGGCGCCGGGTTCACCGGCGCGACGGAGGTGACGTTCAACGGCGTCGACGCGACCTTCACGGTCAACTCGAACACCAAGATCACCGCGACCGTACCTGTCGGCGCGACCACCGACACGGTGCAGGTGTGGCATTCAGGCGAACGCGGTGGCGCACGTCCCCGCAGGTGTTCACGGTTACCTCGTAGACGTGCCGACTGCGGCTTCTCTCAGGCTTAACCCTGGGAGAAGCCGCAGGTGATTAGACTTGGCTCATGGGTCAGGAAATCACCTGCACAGCCCGCCACGCGGGCGCCACCTCTGAGGGGCGCGCGCAGCTCGAGACCGACGAGATCCGGTTTCGCGGGGAGTTCCGGGTGACCGTCGCCTACCGTGATGTCACGTCCGCCAAAGCGGACGCCGGCACGCTGGTGCTGGACTACCCCGGTGGGCCGCTCGAGCTGGAGTTGGGAGATCGGGCCGAGCGGTGGGCCCACGCCGTCCTGCACCCAAAGACCGTGATCGAGAAGCTCGGCGTCAAGCCGGGCCAGCGGGTCGCCCTGGAGGGTCTCGACGATCCCGGCTTCCGGGCGCTGCTGACCGATCGCGGCGCCGACCTGGTCGACTCCGGCGTCGACCTCGACCACCTGTTCGCCGCCGCCGAGAGCCAGGACGACCTTGCCAAGCTCGCCCGGCTGAGAGCGCGGCTGGCACCCGACGGCGGCCTGTGGACGATCCGGCGCAAGGGCAAGGACGCTCAGGGTGAGCGAGTCGGACGTGCGCGCCGCCGGGCGGGCAACCGGACTGCTCGATGTCAAGGTGGTGCGCTTCTCCGACACGCACACCGCCGAGAAGTTTGTGATTCCCAAGGCCGAGCGTCCGTGAAGATCGCGTTGCTGGCGCCCGCCTGGTTCGCCGTGCCGCCGGTGCGCTACGGCGGCATCGAATGGGTGGTGTCGATTCTCGCCGACGGGCTGGTCGACCGCGGCCACGACGTGACGCTGTTCGCAGCCGGCGAGTCACGCACCAAGGCCCATCTGGTCACCGCGTACGACGATCCACCGTCGTATCGCATCGGGATGTCGCTGCCAGACCTGCACCACACGCTCACCTGCCTCGAGCGGGCGGACGAGTTCGATCTCGTCAACGATCACTCCGGCCCGCTGGCCTGCGCCCTGGGGGCGACCATCAACTCGCCGTTCTGCCACACCACCCACGGACCGCTCACCGGCGAGCCGGGCTTGGTGTACGCGCAGATCAGAGCGATCGCACCGGACGTGCGGCTGATCTCGCTGTCCGAGGATCAGCGCACGCCGCGACCCGAGCTGAACTGGCTGGCGACCTGCCACAACGCCATCGACCTCGATGCCTATCCGTTCAGCGCCGAGCACGACGGCTACCTGCTGTTCGTGGGGCGGATGTCACCTGACAAGGGCGCCCACAACGCGGTCGAGATCGCGCGGGCGACCGGCCTGCCGCTGAAGCTGGTGGGAAAGATCCACGACGTCGAGGAGAAGGCCCACTTCGAGGCGGCGGTGCGCCCGCACCTGGACGGCAACATCGAGTACCTCGGCGAGGTCTCACACGACGAGAAGGTCGAGCTGCTCCAGCGGGCGATGGTGACCCTCTTCCCGATCCAGTGGCCGGAGCCGTTCGGCCTGGTGATGGTGGAGTCGATGGCCTGCGGCACCCCGGTGGCCGCGATCGGCCTGGGAGCGGTGCCCGAGGTGGTCGAGGACGGTCGCAGCGGCATCGTCGACGACACCGTCGAGGCGCTGATCGCCCGCTTCCCCGAAGCGGTCGCCTGCGACCGCGCCGACACCTCCCGAGCGGCCCACGAGCGCTTCTCCGCCGAGCGCATGGTCACCGACTACGAAGCCGCCTACTCCCTGCTCCTGGGTGAATAACGGTGCCAGGCACCGTTATTCACGCACGCCGCGTGGGACGCGCCACGACGCAACTGGACCACCCTCAGTGCACGAAATGGCGGCGGCCGGTAAAGACCATTGCCACGCCGGCGGCGTTGGCGGCGGCGACGATCTCGTCGTCGCGCACCGAACCGCCCGGCTGAATCACCGCGGTTACGCCGGCGTCGAACGCCGCCTTGGGGCCGTCGTCGAACGGGAAGAAGGCGTCTGAGGCCAGCACCGACTCGCCGGCGCGCTCGCCGGCCTTGTCGACCGCAAGCCGCACCGCGTCCACTCGGCTGACCTGACCGGCCCCGATGCCGACGGTGGCCAGGTCGCGGGCCAGCACGATCGCGTTGGAGCGGACGAAATGCGCCACCCGCCAGGCGAACAGCAGGTCGTCCCACTGCCGCTTGGTGGGCGAGGCCTCGGTCACCACCGTCATCGTCTCGCGCTCGTCCAGCTCCATGTCGCGGTCCTGCACCAGCAGCCCGCCCAGCACCCTGCGCACGTCGCGTTCGCCGGGCGAGGCCTTGCGCCGCTCCTTGTCCTCGAGGATGCGAAGGCTCTCCTTGCGCTGCAGCACTTCCAGCGCCCCGTCCTCGTACCCAGGCGCGAACAGCACGTCCAGCTTGCGCTCCGTCATGGCCGCTGCCAGGTCGGCCGACACCGGCCGGTTGACCGCGATCACGCCGCCGAACGCCGCGGCAGGATCACATGCGAGCGCGCTGGTCGAAGGCCTCGGTCAAGCTTGCGCCGACCGCCACGCCCGAGGGGATCGCGTGCTTGATGATGACCACCGCCGGCACCTGGAAGGCTGCAGCCAGCATCCGCGCCGCCTGGAGATCGCCGAGATTGTTGAACGAAAGCTGCGGGCCGCCGTGCTGCTCGACGCGTGACAACAGGTTGCGGCGGGCGCCGGCGTCGCGGTAGAAGGCAGCGCGCTGGTGCGGGTTCTCGCCGTAGGCCAGGTCGGTGACCTTGAGGTAGTCGAGCGTGAGCCGCTCGGGGAACGGCTCGGTGTCGGTGAACCAGGTCGCGATCGCCGCGTCATACGAGGCGGTGTGCGAGAAGGCGTCGCCCGCCAGTTCCCGGCGGGTCTCGGCCGACAGCTCGCCGTCGCGCGACCGCAGCTCGTCCAGCACGAATCCGTAGCGCTCGGGCTCGGTCACGACCGCGACTGCGACATGGTTCTTGGCGGCAGCTCGCACCATCGCCGGGCCGCCGATGTCGATGTTCTCGAGCACCTCGTGATCGGGCACCCCCCGCCGCCCGGCCACCGATCGGAACGGGTACAGGTTCGAGACCACCATGTCGATCGGCTGGATCCCCTGCTCGCGCAGCGACGCCATGTCCTCGACGTTGTCGCGTCGCGCCAGGATCCCGGCGAACACCACGGGGTGAAGCGTCTTTACCCGGCCGTCGAGCAGCTCGGCCTGTTCGGTGAGCGTCTCCACCCGGGTGACCGGGAGCCCTGCGGACTCCAGGAAATCCGCAGTCCCCGACGTCGAGATCAGCTCCACTCCGAGCTTGTGCAGCCCCTGAGCGAAGGTCGAGAGCCCGTTCTTGTCCGAAACCGATATCAGAGCGCGTGCGATCTTCATGGTCACCGTCCCTGAGTTCGGATGTCGCGCACCGCCTGTACCAGCAGCCGATGCTCAACCTGGTGGATGCGATCCTCGAGATCCAAGGCGTCGTCATCATACGGAACCGTCACGGCCTCCTGCAGCAGGATGGGGCCGGTGTCGATGCCGGCGTCGACCCGGTGCACCGTGACTCCGGTGACACGCACGCCGTGGGCGAGCGCGTCGGCGATCGCGGTGCGCCCGGGGAATGCCGGCAGCAGTGACGGGTGGACGTTGATCACCCCTCGCGGGAATCGGGCGAGGAACGCCGGGGTGAGGATCTGCATGTATCCCGCGAGCACCACCAGCTCGACCTCGTGCTGCTCCAGGAAGGCCGCGGTGTCCTGCTCGTCTGCGGTGGCGAGCACGGGAATCGCGGCTCGTTCGGCACGCCCAATTCCCGGTGCATCGGCGCGGCTCGAGACGACACACGCGATCTCGATGTCGCCGGCATCGATCAGCGCCTGCAGGTTGGTGCCGTTGCCCGAGATCAGGACCCCGATCCTCAGGTCAGCTCCACCCCCGCAGAGGTGGTCACCGTGCCCGCCACCCAGCCGGGACAGCCGCCCCGCTCCAGGGCGGTCAGTGCAGTGTCCACCGACTCCTGCTCGACGACCGCGGCGAAGCCGACGCCGAGGTTGAACACCGAGCGCATCTCCTGCTCTTCCACTCCCAGCCCCGCCAGCCAGTCGAACACCGCCGGCCGCGTCCACGAGCTCAGGTCAATCTTTGCGCCGGTACCCTCGGGGAACTGGCGGGTGAGGTTTCCGGGGATGCCGCCGCCGGTGATGTGCGCCATGCCGCGGACATCGACGGTGCGGGTCAGCTCCTGCACCGGCGTTGCGTAGATCCTGGTCGGCTCCAAAAGCGCATCGGCGACCGACACTCCCGCCCAGCTCGGCCGGGGTGGAGTCGAGGTCGACCTTGGCCCGTTCCAGCAACCGGCGAATCAGCGAGAAGCCGTTGGAATGGGGGCCGCTGGAGGGCAGCGCGATGATGGCATCGCCGGGTTCGACACGGGCACCCGAGACCAGCTCGCGGCGTTCCGAGAGGGCCACGCAGAATCCGGCCAGATCGAGATCCTCGGGCCGCATCATGTCGGGGTGCTCGGCGGTCTCGCCGCCCAGAAGGGCACAGCGGGCCTGCTTGCAGCCGTCGGCGATGCCCTCGACCAGCTCGGCGATCGTGTCGGGGTCGATCCGCCCGCAGGTGATCACATCGAGGAAGAATGCCGGCCGGCCGCCGGAGGTGATCACGTCGTTGACGCTCATCGCCACCAGGTCGACTCCCAGCCCGTGCAGCCGCTTGGCGGCGACGCCCAACAGCACCTTGGTGCCGACGCCGTCACAGCCGGCCGAGATCAGCGGGTCGCCCACGCTGGGGGTGAACAGGCCGGCGAAGCCGCCGTGGCTCTCCAGCACCTCGCGCGAGTGGGTCGAGGTGACCGCCGATCGGATCCGGTCGACGACCGCATCGGCGGCGTCCAGGCTGACCCCCGCGTCCGCGTAGGTGAGCGGCTCGGGGTCGGTCACCGAATCTCCACCGGAACCGGCCGCGACTCGAAGCGCAGTTTGGCCAGGCGCACGTCGGCGGGGATCTCGGTGGGGTAGTCGCCGGTCAGGCAGGCGCGGCAGAATCTCGACGCGGGCTGTCCGGCGGCGGTCTGGAGCCCGTCCAGTGACAGGTAGGCGAGCGAGGTCGCGCCCAGCTTCTCGCGGATCTGATCGAGCTCGCGTCCGGCGGCGATCAGCTGATCCTGGTCGGCCATGTCGATGCCGTAGAAGCAGGGCGAGATGATCGGTGGCGACGACACCCGCAGGTGCACCTCCAGCGCCCCGGCGTCGAACAGCATCGCCACCAGCTTGCGCGTGGTCGAGCCGCGCACGATCGAATCGTCGACCACCACCACCCGCTTGCCCTCGAGCACTGTGCTCAGCACGTTGAACTTCAGCCGGACGCCGCGTTCGCGCAGCTCCTGGTCGGGCTGGATGAAGGTGCGGCCGACGTAGCGGTTCTTGACCAGGCCCTCGCCGTAGGGGATGCCGCTGGCGTTGGCATAGCCGATCGCGGCGGGTGTGCCCGAGTCGGGCACGCCGATCACTACGTCGGCGTCGGCCGGTGCTTCGGCCGCCAGCCGCTCGCCCATCCGGCGGCGCACGTCGTGCAGCATCTCGCCCTGCATCGACGAGTCGGGTCGGGCGAAGTAGATGTACTCGAAGATGCAGAGCGCGCCGCTGCGGCGCTCCACCGCCTGCCGGTAGCGGGGGCCCTGCTCGTCGATTACGACCAGCTCGCCGGGGCCGAGCTCGCGTTCCAGGGTGGCGCCGATCAGATCCAGTGCGCACGTCTCGGAGGCCAGCACCCAGGCATCGTCCAGCCGGCCCGACCACGAGCGGTCGGATGCCGTCCGGGTCGCGGAAACCGGCGATGGCGGTCTCGGTCAGGACGACCGCCGCAAACGCGCCTTCGATCCGGCCCATGGTGGCCGCGATCGACTCTTCCAGGTCGCTCGACGGGTGCTGGGCGATCAGCGCGGCGATGGCTTCGGTGTCGGAACTCGAGTGCAGCCGCACGCCGTCTGACTGCAGCTGGTCGCGCAGCTCGACGGTGTTGGTGAGATTGCCGTTGTGGCCCAGGGCGATGGTGTGGCCGTGGCCGTGGCGGACGACCGGCTGGGCGTTCTGCCACACCGTCGAGCCGGTGGTCGAGTAGCGGGCGTGGCCGATCGCCATCCGCCCGGGAAGGCCCGAGAGCTTGGGCTCGTCGAACACCTGACTGACCAGCCCCATGTCCTTCATGGCGGTCACTCGCACTCCGTCGGAGACCGCGATCCCGGCCGATTCCTGCCCTCGGTGCTGGAGTGCGTAGAGGCCGAAGAACGTCAGTCGTGCGACGTCACGGTCGGGTGCACCGGCGGGATCGTAGATGCCAAAGACGCCACACATGGTCTACTCAGGGTCTCCCATCGCGTCGGGTATCGCCGAGGAATGGATCTCGGCTGCGTCGCTCACACGTAATTGTGCCTGACCGACGGAGATCAGGTCGCCACCGACCGTACCCAGCCGCCGGATCGGAAGATCTCCGGCCAGCTCGATTACCGCCTCGGCGTGCTGTGGGGGCCACCGAAATCACGGCCCGGCCTTCACCTTCCCAGAACAGCTCGTCTGCCTCGGCGGTGACGCCGATCGCGCCCGGCGATCGCCGACTCGGCCAGGCACACGGCCAGGCCGCCGTCGGACACGTCGTGGGCGCTTGAGAGCAGCCGCGCTTCTGCGGCCGCGGCCAACAGTTCGTGCAGCTTGCGCTCGTTCTCCAGGTCGGGCTCGGGGATCCGCCCCTCGACCGTCCCCAGCACCAGCTTCTGATACTCCGACCCGTCGACCGCCGCGGCGCCGCCGCCCACCAGATACACATGGTCGCCCTCGTTGCGGAAGCCCGCACCGACCGCCAGCGAGGCGTCGTCCAGCAGGCCCACCACACCCACCACCGGGGTGGGGTAGATCGGGTTTCCCATGTGCTCGTTATAGAGCGAGACGTTGCCCGACACCACCGGCAGACCCAGCGCCTCGCACGCCAGCGCCATGCCCTCGATCGCCTCGCCCAGCTCGTAGGCGACGTCGGGAGTCTCGGGATTTCCGAAGTTGAGGCAGTTGGTGACCGCCGCCGGCCGAGCGCCGGTGCAGGCCACGTTGCGGGCAGCCTCGCATACCGCCGCGGCGCCTCCGCGGCGCGGGTCGAGCCAGGTGCGGCGGCCGTTGCCGTCGAGTGCGATCGCGATCGCGCGCTGCGACGGCGTCAGCCGCACCACGCCCGCGTCGCCTCCGGGTCGGATGACGGTGCCCGATCCCACCAGCTGGTCGTACTGACGCGTGATCCAGCGGCGGCTGGCGATGTTGGGCGAGGCCAGCAGCGCCCGCAGCGTTGCGGTGGCGTCCGCCGGCGGAGCCGGGGGATCGACCGGCCGGTCGCGCAGCCGCGCCGGCCGCTCGGGCGAGAGCGGGTACCGGGGACAGTCCTCCACCAGCGCGGACACGGGGATGTCGCCGACCTCGGTGCCGTCGTGGAAGGCGCGCAGGCGGCCGCGATCGGTGACCTCGCCGATCACGGTGGCGTCGATGTCCCAGTGGGCGCACAGCGCCTCCACCTCGGGCCAGCGCTCGGGGGTGACGATCGCCGCCATCCGCTCCTGCGACTCCGAGATCATGATCTCGAACGGCTCCATACCCGCTTCGCGCAGCGGCACGCGGCTGAGGTCGACGTCCAGGCCCACCCCGCCGGATGACGCCATCTCGGCCGTGGACGAGGCCAGCCCGGCCGCACCCAGATCCTGCAGCGACACCACCAGCCCGGCGTCCAGCAGCGCCAGTGTGCACTCGATCAGCTTCTTGCCGGTGAACGGGTCGCCGATCTGCACCGACGGCCGCTTTGCCCCCGAGCCCTCGTCAAATCCTTGGGATGCGAGCACGCTGGCCCCGCCGATCCCGTCGCGGCCGGTGCGGGCGCCGTACAGCACCACCAGGTTGCCCGACCCGGCCGCGGCGGCGGACTGGATCCGCTCGACCGGCAGCACCCCGACGCACATCGCGTTCACCAGGCAGTTGTGGTGATAGGCCTGCTCGAACACGACCTCGCCGCCGACGTTGGCCACGCCGACGCAGTTGCCGTAGTGGCCGACGCCTTCGACCACGCCCTGAAACAGCCGCTTCTGGCCGTCGGCTTCCAGCTCGCCGAAGCGAAGCGAATCCAGAATCGCGATCGGCCGCGCACCCATCGCGAAGATGTCGCGGAGGATGCCGCCCACGCCGGTGGCGGCGCCCTGGAACGGCTCCACGGCCGAGGGATGGTTGTGGCTCTCGACCTTCAGCGCCACTCCCAAGCCGTCTCCGGCGGCGATCACGCCGGCGTTCTCGCCCGGGCCCTGCAGTACCGCTGCGCCGGCGCTGGGCAGTCGCTTCAGCAGCAGCCGCGAGTGCTTGTAGCCGCAGTGCTCGCTCCACAGCAGCGAGAACACGGCCAGCTCGAAGTCGTTGGGATCGCGTCCCAGCAGCTCCTGGATGCTCTCCAGCTCGGCGTCGGTGAGGCCGAGGCTGCGATGCAGCGGCTGTGGCGTGACGGCGTTCATGCTGCGGGCAGCGCCTCGCGTGACGTCCGCGATTTCGGGATCGGCGTGCGACCGTCCCATCAGCCCGGCCAGCAGCACCCGGCCGTCGGTCGAGCCCAGCAGCTCGTCAACGGCGTGCTCGGGGTGGGGCATCAAGCCGGCCACGTTGCCGCCGGCGTTGGTGACCCCCGCGATGCTGTCCACCGATCCGTTGGGATTTGGCTCATAGCGCACCAGCACCTGGCCGCTCGTGCTCCAGCCTGCGCACCTCGTCGGCAGTGGCGAAGAAGCAGCCGTCGTGATGCTTCATCGGGATCGTCAGGGTGTCGCCCTCAGCGCACCCGGGCAGCCACGGTGACGCGTGCTCGACGCGCAGCACCGCGTCGTGGCAGCGAAACTGCAGTGTCGAGTTGGGTCGCAGGGCTCCGGGAAGGAGGTGGGCCTCGGTCAGCACCTGAAAGCCGTTGCAGATACCCAGCACCCTACCGCCCGCACCGGCGTGCCGACCGACGGCCGCCATCACCGGCGAGAGTGCCGCGATCGCGCCGGGGCGCAGATGGTCGCCGTAGGAGAAGCCGCCCGGGATCAGCACCGCGTCGACGCCCTTGAGGTCGTCGTCGGCGTGCCACAGCACCACCGGCTCGCCACCCATCAGCTCCACCGCATGAGCCGCGTCGCGGTCATCGCATGCGCCGGGGAAGGTGACGATGCCGACCGTTTCGCTCACGCGGGAGCCTCCGCCGGTGACTCGATCTCGTACTGCTCGATCAGCGGGTTGGCCAGTAGCCGGTCGGCGATCTCGTCGGCCAGGCGATGGGCCTCTGCCGGGTCATCGACGTCCAGCTCGAGGTCGAACACCTTGCCCGCGTGCACCGCGGAGGCGGCGTATCCCAGCCCCGCCAGCGACCGCCGCAGCGTCTCGCCCTGGGGGTCGAGGATGCCGTCTCGCGGTCGCACGGTGACGGTGATCTTCACGGCGTCACTCCCATGCTGGTCAGGTACGCGTCGAACGATCCACCGGTGACCACTTCGTAGGCCTCGATGTAGCGCTTCTGGGTGCCGGCGACCACGTCCTCGGGCACCTCGGGGCCGGGGGGCTGCTTGTCCCAGTCGAGCGTCTCCAGCCAGTTCGCGCACGTACTGCTTGTCGAACGACTGCGGGGAGCTGCCGGGCTTGTAGGTGTCGGCCGGCCAGAACCGCGACGAGTCGGGCGTGAGCACCTCGTCGCCCAGCACCACCTGGTTGGTGTTGTCGAGGCCGAACTCGAACTTGGTGTCGGCGATGATGATGCCGCGGGTGGCGGCGTAGTCAGAGGCCGCCTCGTACAGCTCGATCGAGATCCGCTCGATCTCGTCGAAGCGGTCATCGCCCACCAGGATCTTGCCGGCGGCTCTGTCGATGTTGATGTCATGCCCGTCGGTGGCCTTGGTGGCCGGGGTGAAGATCGGCTTGGGCAGCTTCTCGGCCTCCTGCATCCCGGCGGGAAGCGCGTGGCCGCACACGGTGCCGGTGGCCTGGTAGTCCTTCCAGCCCGAGCCGACCAGGTAGCCGCGCACGACGCACTCGATCGGCAGCATCGTCAGCCGCTGCACCACCATCGAACGGCCGGCCAGCTCGGGGTCGTTCTGGGCCTGGATCGGGAAGTCTTTGGGCTCGGCCGAGATCAGGTGGTTGCGAGCGACATCCTTGAAGTGCTCGAACCAGAACAGCGACATCCCCGTGAGCACCCGGCCCTTGTGCGGGATCGGCGTGGGCAGGACGACGTCGAATGCGGAGATGCGGTCGGATGCGACCATCAGGATCTGGTCGCCGAAGCCGTACATCTCGCGTACCTTGCCGGACATCTCGTGCAGGCCGGCGAGCGTGTTTTGTTCAGACATGAGTCACCTCGAGCGTCATGAGCGTGCGGTTGAAGATCTCGTCCACGTGGCGAAGGAACGAGTCCAGGTCAAATGCGGCATCGAGCGCCGCGGGGCCGAGTGCGGCCACCGCGTCGGGGTCGGCTTCCAGCAGTTCGCGCAGCTGCGAGCCGTTGTCCCACGCCGCCAGAGCGTTTCGCTGGACGATCTCGTAGGCCGCCTCGCGCGACAGCCCCGACTCGACCAGCTGCAGCAGCACCCGACCTGAGAACACCAGGCCGTGGGAGTCCTCCAGGTTCTTGAGCATGCGATCGGGAAACACCACCAGCCCGTCGATCAGCCACCGGCTCTTCTCCAGCATGTAGTCCAGCGCGATGGTGGAGTCGGGCAGCACCACTCGCTCGGCCGATGAGTGGGAGATGTCGCGCTCGTGCCACAGGGCGATGTCCTCGAATCCCACGATCGCGTTTCCGCGCAGCACGCGGGCCAGGCCGCAGATCCGCTCGCACACGATCGGGTTCTGCTTGTGCGGCATCGCCGAGGAGCCCTTCTGGCCTTTGGCGAACGGCTCGCGGGCCTCGCGCACCTCGGTGCGCTGCAGGTGGCGCACCTCCAGGGCGTAGCGCTCCAGGCTCGCGCCGGCGCCGGCGATCGCTGCCAAGAGCGCGGCGTGGCGGTCGCGTGGAATCACCTGGGTGGCGACGTCCTCGCGCTGCAGGCCGAGGGCCTCGAGCGCGATCTCTTCGACTCGCGGATCGGTGTTGGCGTACGCCCCCACCGCACCTGAGAGCTTGCCCACCGCCACCCCGTCGAACGCGGTTTGCAGGCGCTCGCGCTGGCGGCGCAGCTCGGTCACCCAGCCCAGCAGCTTGAGGCCGAAGGTGGTGGGCTCGGCATGCACGCCGTGGGTGCGCCCGATCATCGGCGTATGCCGGTACTCCTCGGCCCGTCGCAGCGCCGCGTGCTCGACCTCGGTGATGGCCGCGACGATCAGCTCGCCGGCGTCGCGCAGTTGCAGGGCGAGGGCTGTGTCGCCCACATCCGATGAGGTCAATCCGTAGTGAAACCAGCGTGAGTGCTCGGGGTCGCCCACCTGCTCGGCCACCGACTCGGTGAAAGCCAGCACGTCGTGATGGGTGCGATCCTCGATCTCGCGGATGCGGGCGACGTCGATACGAGCGCGGTCGCGGACAGCGTCCACGGCCGACTGCGGAACCACGTCCAACTCGGCCCAGGCCGCCATCGCTGCGATCTCGACATCCAGCCACCGCTGGAATTTGCGCTCGTCCGACCAGACGGTACCCATTGCGGGGCGGGTGTAGCGCGAGATCAAGCCGGCGTCGCTGCCTTTCGACGAGGTCAACGG
Organism: uncultured Actinomycetes bacterium; assembly: GCA_963729195.1. Taxonomy (GTDB): domain Bacteria; phylum Actinomycetota; class Thermoleophilia; order Gaiellales; family JAICJC01; genus CAVPTL01. Next base: position 190,021 of record CAVSNF010000004.1, on the reverse strand, counting down.
AACGTGATGAAGTTTATCAACCGCACCCCTCGGAGCCCCCCGGTGAATAACGGTGCCAGGCACCGTTATTCACCACTATTCGCTGGGAGGTGGCTGCGCTCCCTGGGCGATGATCTTGGCGGCGAAGATGGCGGCGTTGCGGGCGCCGTTGATCGCCATGCACGCCACCGGCACGCCGGGCGGCATCTGCACGATCGAAAGCAGCGAGTCCATGCCGCCCAGATCCGACGTCTTGATCGGCACGCCGATCACCGGCAGGTCGCTGTAGGCGGCGACCACTCCCGGGAGCGCGGCTGCCTTGCCGGCCCCGGCGATCAGCACCCGCATCCCGCGAAGCGCCGCGCCGGTGGCGTAGTCGGCCACGCCGTGAGGGTTGCGGTGGGCTGACAGCACGTTCATCTCGAAGGTGATGCCCCGTTCCAGCAGCTCATCGGCCGCCTTCTGCATCACCTCCTTGTCCGACTCCGAGCCCATCAGGATGCCCACCTGCGGTCCGTCTCCTTCGAGCTGATCCCAGAGGTGCTTGACCTCGGCCATTGGTGCGGGATCAGACATGATTGTGTTCCTTTGCCACTGCTTCGGCTCCTATGTCGCTTCGGTGGTGAGATCCCGCGATCGTGATCCGATCGACCGCTGCATACGCGCGTTCGCGGGCGGCGGCGAGATCGGGGGCGAGCGCGGTCACGTTCAGAACCCGGCCGCCGGCGGCGACCAGAGCGCCGTCGCGGATCGCCGTGCCGGCATGGAATACCTGGACGCCTTCGATCGCCTCGGCGTCGTCGATGCCCTCGATCACGGCGCCGGCCTCGGGCGCGTCGGGATATCCGCGGGCTGCCATCACGACCGTCACGCAGGCGTTGTCGGTCGGCCGCCAAGATGGTGTGCTCGAGCGAGCCGGTGGCGGAGGCGTGCAGCGCCGGCAGCAGGTCGCCTTCCAGCCGCGGCAGGATCACCTGGGTCTCGGGATCGCCGAAGCGGGCGTTGAACTCGATCACGCGGGGGCCGTCTGCGGTCAGCATCAGCCCGGCGTAGAGACAGCCGCGGAAGGGCTTTCCGCGGCGGGCCATCTCGTACACGACCGGCCGGTGCACGGTGGCCAGGATCTGCTCGATCAGCTCCGCGTCGAGATCCGGCAGCGGCGAGATGCAGCCCATGCCGCCGGTGTTGGGGCCCTCGTCGCCGTCGTAGGCGGGTTTGAAATCGCGGGCCGGCGCCAGCGGCAGCACCCGCTCGCCGTCGCACAGCGCCAGCAGTGAGATCTCCGGCCCCCACATCCGCTCCTCCACCACCACCCGGCCGCCGGCGGTGCCGAAGCGCCCGTTAACCAGACACGCGCGCGCGGCAGCGTTGGCCTCACGCGCCGACGAGCACACGACCACGCCCTTGCCGGCGGCGAGCCCGTCGGCCTTGATCACCACCTGCCCGTCCGACTCGGCGATCGCGGCCTCGACCGCAGCCATCGTGTCGCACACCGAGTAGCGCGCGGTGGGGACGCCGATGTCGGACATCAGCTGCTTCGAAAACGCCTTGGAACCCTCCAGCTCGGCCGCGGCCATATCCGGGCCGAAGGCCGGGATGCCCGCGGCCGTGAGCCGGTCGACCAGTCCGGCGACCAGCGGCACCTCGGGTCCGACCACCACCAGGTCGACCTCGATTCGCTGGGCCAGCGACGTCAAACCTTCGAGATCGGTGACGGCCACATCGTGCAGCTCCGCCAGCGTGCCGATGCCGGGATTCCCCGGCGCGGCGTGCAGCGACGTGAGCTCGGGCGACGAGCTCAGTTTCCAGGCAAGCGCATGCTCGCGTGCCCCAGATCCGACCACCAAAACGCGCATGGCTGCGAGTCTACATCGACGCCCCATGTGGGAGGCCGCGTCACGGTGAATAACGGTGCCAGGCACCGTTATTCAGCTGGCACCTTCACGTTGTAGGGAGACGTGTCCTACGGAGTGGAGATGTGCCAAAAGTGTCACATTATCTTGGTAAGTACGCAAGTGATGGGTAGCTTTAGGGCAGTGGTGACGGGCTCCATCTGTTGGCAACGAAGGAGACCCTGACCATGAGACGCACTCGATCGATCCGCACACTGACGACGCTCGGCCTCGCAGCGTGTGGCCTGGCCATGTTCCTTGTCACCACCGGGGCGGCCAAGCCCTCCGACGTGACTGGCTCTACACCAATCATCGCCAGCGGGACACTGGAGGCTCCAGACGGCTGCCGTTCGCGAATGCCGCCGTAGTGCTCTATCTCACCCCTCCGCCGTCAGCATCGTCTGGGCCTTTGCCGATCGTTGCCACAACCACCGCGAACGCTGATGGTTCGTATGTGCTCACGGCGGCCAACGATTCGGTGATCCAGGGATCCGACGATTGGAACTCGGGCTATGCCAGCTTTCAGCTGATGGCGATGACGGACACCGCGACGTTCACGACCACGTTCTCTCGTATTTTCAAGGGCGGCCAGTGGTTCGATGATCAAGGCACACCGATGTCAGGTTCGGCCGCCACGCCGGCGGCCGTTCGATTTCCCAAGGTGGCCCGATCAAATGCTGTGACACCCATCGCGCGGCGGGCGACGCTTCAGATGCCGCTCGATGTCCAGCCGCATGTGGGGGCGATCGCCAACGGATGCATGATCGTCAGCCGTCAGGACATCGGCCACCAGCGTCAGCCAGATGACGTCGGCGAGATGCACAACCCCCACGACATGACCACGAATACGTACTTCAAATACGGCAACACCGCCGACAGTTCGATCTCGGTGGGATTCACCGAAAGTGACTCGGGTTTCGGCGGCTGGGGAGTCAATGGTACGGCCGAACTCTCGGTTGGACACGGCTCATCGGCGGGCGACCTGCGGCCGTATCCGGAGGGTCGCTGGTCGCATCGCATCGATATCGATATGGACGTTCACGAGTACCGCTACCACCGCCAGTGCTATGCCCGCGGCTACCGACCGGGCTGGGGTCGACCGCAAAGCTTGGGCTCTCCAGCCAGAGCGGGATGAGCAAGTACGTGGTCCAGCACTGGCAGGCAGGCCACAACGCCCCGCAGCATTACCTGTGTGGCGATAACGGCGGGATGAAGGTGTCCTCTCGCATCTTTGAGGGCACGTGACGATTCGCAGACGGCGCGGCCTCCTCGGAATAGCGGCGGTCCTGGTAGTCACTGTCGTCACCGGCATCGTCTTCGTCTGGTCTCGAGGTCCCGCAGGTCCCGGTCCTTTGGCATGCCTCCCCGCGCACTGCGCTCGCATAGCGGTATCGGCGCCGGTGCAAGCGGGGCGTCCCGCTGAGGCTGGAGACATCGTACTCACCAATCGGTCTGGGTCGGACGCTGTGATCGATCGTGTGGAACTGGTGGACGCGAACTTTCGCGCCAAGGTCTACCTGGCACCCGACCTTACCGGGGTGTACTCGATCCGCGACAAGCCGCCGATTCTGCCGAAACACTCCCAACCTGCCGACGGTTACATCATCCCGGGGGATGGCAGCCGGTTTGAGTTAGTGGTGGTGTTTCCCGACAAGCGTCCAGGTCGCTACTTCTTCCGCGACGTGGTCCTTCACTACCACGTCGGTGCCACCCACTACGAGGCGGAACAGCGCTACTCGGCGCTTCTCTGTGCCCGCGCGGCACACGATCACCACTTTTACGCTGACTGTCCGTGAATAACGGTGCCTGGCACCGTTATTCACATCGCGGCGTAGGCGCTGACCGCGCGCTCGCGGGCGCGGGTGGCGCGGGCCAGTGCGGGTCGCAGATCCTCGAGGTGGGCGTCGATCATGGCGTGGCGCGAGAGCATGGTCACGTTCAGCTGGGCGAGGGTCGCCGCTGAGCGGGATGCGGCCTCGGCCAGCAGTGCGCCGGTGAGGGCGTCGCCCTCGAGGTTGCGGTTGCCGGTCTCGGCCACGTCGGCGGCCAGCGTGGCCACCTCGGAGGCGATCTCCAGGATCGCCATCGGTGATGCGATCGCCCCTGCCACCGCCGCATCGAGCTGGTGCTGGCGGTCTTCGCCCAGCGGCAGGCGCAACGCCGCGATCACCGCGCCGTAGGCCTCGCCGTCGGCGTGGGCCAGCTGCTGGACGGTCAGCCGCAGCTGATGCGCGCGCTCGTGCGTGCGCTCCAAGCCGCGGGCCGACCCGAACGACGTCGCCATCTCAACGAGCGCGGCGGCCATCGCACAGGTCACAGCAGCCGCTCCACCCCCACCGGGAGCGGGGGTGCGACCGGCCAGCGAATCGAGGAACTCCTCGACGGTCGAGGACAGGTAGGGATCGTCGCTGTTAGAAGAGTCCGACTGTTTTTCCATTCTCATCGATGTCGACGTTGAAGCCGGCGGGGGAAACCCCCAGGCCGGGCATCTGCATGATGTCGCCGCACAGCGCCGTCAGGAACCCGGCGCCCGTGTAGGGCCGGATGTCTCGCACCGGAATCCGATACCCCGTGGGCGCATTCGCCAGCGCGGCATCGGCGGACAGCGAGAGGTGGGTCTTGGCCATGCAGATCGAGAGCCCCGTGAGTCCGTCGCGGGTGAACTGCTCGATCTTCTGCCGGGCGGCCGGCAGGAAGTCGACCCCGTCGGCCCGGTAGATGCGCTTGGCGATCTTCTCGATCTTCTGGTCGATCGGATCCGAGTCCTCGTACATGAAGTTGAACGAGTTGGGCTGATCGGCGGCGTCGGCCACGGCCTCGGCCATCTCGGCTGCACCCGCTCCGCCCTTGGTGAAGCCCTCGTTCAGCACCGCAGCGTGGGCGCCGTACTCCAACCCCAGCTTCTGCACCAGCGCCACCTCGTCGTCGGTGTCGCCGGGGAAGCGGTTGGCTGCGACCACACACGGAACGCCGAACTCCTTGGCGTTCAGGATGTGGCGCTCGAGGTTCTTCGAACCCTCCTCGATCGCCTTCAGGTTGTCGGCCGCCGAGGCGTTCTGATCGGTCATGCCGGCGTGGTGCTTGAGCGCCTTGGCGGTGGCCACGATCACCACGGCGTTGGGGCCGAACCCGCCTGCCCGGCAGACGATGTCCATGAACTTCTCCATACCCAGATCCGAGCCGAACCCGGCCTCGGTGATCAGGTAGTCACCCAGCTTCTTGCCGGCCAGGTCGGCGATCACCGAGCTGTTGCCGTGGGCGATGTTGCCGAACGGGCCGATGTGCATGAAGCACGGCTGGCCCTCCAGCGTCTGGATCAGGTTGGGCTTGAGCGCATCCTTGAGCAGCACCGTCATCGCACCCGCGCAGCCCATCTGCTCGGCCGTGACCGGTGCTCCGTCGACGTTGTAGCCGACCGTGATCGCACCCACCCGCCGCCGCAGATCCTGCAGCGAGGTGGCCATGCCCATGATCGCCATGATCTCGGAGGCGGCAACGATGTCGAAGCCGGTCTCGCGCGGGATCCCGTGGGTGGGGCCGCCCAGGCCGGTGACGATGTTTCGCAGGTTGCGGTCGTTCATGTCGACCGCTCGCCGCCAGGACACGCCGTGCGGCGCGATCCGGCACTCGTTGCCGTAGAAGATGTGGCGATCGACGAACGCGGCCAACATGTTGTTGGCCGCGGCCACGGCGTGGAAGTCGCCGGTGAAGTGGAGGTTGAGATCCTCCATCGGCACGACCTGGGTGAGCCCGCCGCCGGCGGCCCCGCCCTTGATGCCGAAGATCGGCCCCAGCGACGGCTCGCGCAAGCACAGCACCGGCTTCTTGCCGATCGCGCCCAGGCCCTGGGTGAGCGACACCGACGTGGTCGTCTTGCCCTCGCCCGCCTTGGTCGGCGTGATCGCCGAGACGCACACGATCTTGGCGTCGGGAGCGCCCTGCAGCCGATCGATCGCGCTCAGGCTGATCTTGGCCTTGTACTTGCCGTAGAGATCGACCTCGTCTTCCTCGAGCCCCATCTCCAGGGCGACATCCATGATCGGTCGGAGGACCGCTTCCTGCGCAATCTCGAGGCTTGACTTCAACGAAGTGCTCCCTTTCGGTTCGTCGTATGCGTATCGTTCAGTGTGAAACCGCGGCGGCGCCGCGCTCTGATACCAGCCGGTCCTCGTAGAACCGCGACAGCTTGAACGGCTCGATCAGCTGCGGCGTCTTCTTCGACGCCACCAGCTCGGCGATGGTGTGGCCCACGATCGGCGAGGCCTTGAAGCCGTACGTGCCCCAGCCGGCATCGACCACGAATCCGTCCACCTCGGTCTCGCCCATGATCGGCGAGTAGTCGGGCGAGACGTCGCACAGCCCCGTCCACTGGCGCAGGATGCGGGCTTCGCCGAGCATCGGCAGGAGCTCGATCATGTGCATCGCCAGATCCTCGATGAACCGGAACGTGCCCTTGGTGGAGTAGCCCGAGTACGGCTCGATCTCCGAGCCCATCACGAACTCGCCGCGGTCGGACTGGCTGATGTAGATGTGCAGCGTGCCCGACACGATGATCTTGTCCAGCAGCGGCTTGACCGGCTCGGTCACGCAGGCCTGGAGGATGTGCGTGGTGAGCGGCAGCGGGATGTTGACCATGTCGCAGATGCCGCTGCTCCACCCGGCGGTGCACGAGATCACCGTGCCCGCGTTGATGGTGCCGCGGTTGGTCTCCACCCCGGTGACCTTGCCGCCCGCGGTGTTGATGGCGGTGACCTCGGTGTAGGGGTGGATCTCGGCGCCCATCCGCACCGACTCCTTGCCGTAGCCCCACACCACCGCGTCGTGGCGGATGATGCCGCCGGGCGGGTGGTAGAGCGCGGCCAGGATCGGGAAGGTGGGGTGCTCGGTGGTGTCCAGCTGCGGGCACAGCTCCTTGATCTCGTCCGGATACACGACCCGCGAGTCGACGCCCACCAGCCGGTTGACCTCGGCCCGCTCCATCATGGTGTTGACCGAGCGGTCGGAGTGGGCCAGCGTCAGGTGGCCGTGCTGGGAGAACATGGTGTTGAAGTTGAGTTCCTTGGACAGGTTCTCGTACAGCTTCACGCTGGCCTCGTAGAACAGCGCTCCCTCGGGCGTGAGGTAGTTGGAGCGGATGATGGTGGTGTTGCGGCCCGATCCGCCCGCGCCCATGTACGACTTGTCCAGCACGGCGATGTTCTTGACGCCGTGGTTCTTGGCCAGGTAGTAGGCGGTGGCGAGGCCGTGCGCGCCGGCGCCGATGATGATCACGTCGTAGGACGACTTGAGCTCGTGCGCCTTGAAGTACCGGTGCTTCTTGAGCAGCCCGATCATGCCTGCTCCTCCTGCTGGGTCGGGTTGCCAAGTGGGTTGATGGGAGTGATGCCGAGGTTGACTCCGGCGTCCAGGATGGCCTCCCAGAAGTACTCGCCGAACTCCCACCCGATCAGCATCAGCACCCGGTCACCGGCGTTCAGGATCAGCGCCGGGCAGCGCATCACCGATCCGGCGACGCAGGTGTTGTGGGGGAACCGGCTCGTGCGCACATCCGAGCCGGATGAGCGCATGAACACCTCGCGCCACTGCTCTCCGCCGATCTCGACCGCCGCCATGGCACAGGTGATGTCGATCCCGGCCGCGCCGATCCGTTCGCGCAGCTCGGCCACCCGGTCGAATCCGCAGATCACGTAGCCGTGGGTCGCGGTCAGCCGCAGCGTCCACACGCCCCCGTCGTCGCGGGCGTGGCCGGGCTCGAGCCCGCCGGTGAGCGTGTCCAGCTCTTCGGCGGTGCCGCGCAGGTCGAGCTTGCCCAGATGCGAGCGATCGGCGATCCAGAGCTCGGCCGACTCGGCCGGATACGTGGCGATCCGCCAGCCCTGGTGGTCGGTGAGTGCCGCCCCGGCGTTGATGTGCGCCCGCTCCATCGGAGTGCGCAGGCTGGGTGTGTGCGATCCCGACGGCGGCCACGGCGGCCGGCGACAGGAAGGCGTAGGGGTCGGTAACCGTCATGAGCGCAGCTTCTCTCCGTCGGGGTCGTAGAACGCTTTGTGCGTCACGGTCGCGGGGATCTTGGCCCCGGAGGGATCCGAGATGGTGATCGCGTTGCCCTCCTCGGCGAAGTCGATCGGCACCCAGGCGATTCCGATCGCCTTGCCCAGCCGCTTGGAGAAGCGGGAGCTGGTGATGCGGCCGATCGGCCGGCCGTTGGGCCCGATCACCTGGGTTCCCTCGATCGGGGTCTTGCCGTTGTCGACGGTGAATCCGATCAGCGCGAACCGGTCTCCGCGGCGCTTGAAGTACTCCAGCGCGTAGCGGCCGATCCAGGGCGACTCCTTGTCCAGCTTCACGATCCACGGCATCGCCGCCTCCAGCGGGCTGGACTCGGCGTTGGTGTCCTGGCCGACGATCACGTGCATCTTCTCCAGCCGCAGCACGCGCTGAGGCTCGAGCCCGAACGGCTTCACCGAGAACTCGGCGCCGGCCTCCATCAGCTGCTCCCACAGGTACTCACCGGCGGCGCTGGGATAGTGAATCTCGTAGCCGAGCTCACCGACGAAGCCGATCCGCAGCACCAGGCCGGGGACGCCGGCGATGGTGGCGTGGCCGGCTCCCAGGTAGGGGAAGGCCTCGTTGGAGAGGTCGAACTGGGTCAGCTTGCTGAGCGCGGTGCGGGCGTTCGGCCCGGCCACGTTGACCGCGGCGATCGCGCTGGTGACGTTGATCACCTGCACGTCCATGTTCCACACGGCGTTCCACCATGTGAACCACTGCTCCATCCCGCCGGCGCCCGACGAGGTGGTGGTGACGTAGTACTCGGTCTCCGACAGGCGGGCGACGGTGCCGTCGTCGATGATCGAGCCGTCGTCGCCGCAGACCACCGCGTACCGCACCCGGGCCAGCTTCATGTCGCCGAACCGGTTGGGGTAGAGCCGCTCCAGGAACTCGGCGGCGTCGGGGCCGCGCACGATCAGCTTGCCCAGGGTGGACACGTCGATCAGGCCCAGCGAGTCGTGCACCGCCGCGGTCTCGTCGTCCGGTGAGCCGTAGTCGTACGGCCGCTTCCAGTCGCCGGCCCACAGCATCCGGCCGCCGTGCTCCTCGTGCCAGTGGTGCATGGTGGTGCGCTTGACCGGCTCATAGCCGCGTCCGGCCAACAGCGAGAAGCTGGTCGGGTGATGCGGCGGCCGGGCGGTGGTCACACCGGCCTGCTGGCCGTCGGGATCGATCCCCAGCTCGGAGGCGATCAGCAGGCCCGAGTTGCGGTGGCACATGCGTCCCTGGCAGGGGCCCATGGTGACAGTGGTGTAGCGCTTGCTGAGCTCCAGCGACGCGAAGCCTTCCTCGATCGACTGGTGCACGTCCTTGGTGGTGACGTCCTCGCAGTAACACACGAACTGCTTGCCGGATGCGTCTGCGCACTTGGCCGGGATGGCCTCGCTCGAGCCGACCGGCTCGACCTCCACGCGCACGCCGTTGGGGACGTGGTCGGGGACGTACACCCGCTTCTCGCGGTCGTAGCGGATGCTGCCGCCGGCCTGGGTGAGGAAGCCCAGCTGGCCGACCTGGCCGCCGGACATCAGCACCACGTCGCCGCTCAGGCTGCGCGTCTCCGAGCCGCGGGCCACCTCAACGCCGGTGACCGACTTGCGACCCTTGGTGCGCACCGGCGCAAAGCCCGTCAGATGCTCGATTCCGGCTTGGGCGAGGCGCTCATCGCGCGCGCCCTCGCGGGTATCGGCTACCGCCGAGACGACCATCCCGGCGTGGGCCAGATCCAGCGCGGCATCGATGCCGGCATCGTCAGCGCACACCACCACGGCCTGTTCGCCGGGCGGGATCCGAAACTGATTCACCAGGCGGCGGGCGGCGCTTCCCAGCATCACGCCGGGGCGATCGTTGCCGGCGAACACCAGCGGCTGCTCGATGGTGCCGCTGGCCAGCACCACCTCCTCGGCGCGGAAGCGGTGCATGGTGTCACCCTGGTAGACGGGCACGAGGTTGCCTTCGTACATGCCGCCGGCGTAGGCCGGCTGGAGGATGTGGACACCCAGATCGCGGGCGCGATCGGCCAGTTCCTGAGCAGCCGTGGCGGCCTTGTGGCCGGAGTAGGCGAGGTGCCCACCGAGAGCCAGGCCCTCGTCCACCAGCGCCACATCGCGGCCTTCGCCGGCGGCGGCGATGGCGGCCTCGAGGCCGGCCGGGCCTCCGCCGATCACGAGCACATCCACGTGCCGGTGCACCTTCTCGAACCGGCGGGTGCGGCGATGCTCGGGGTCGAGCTGCCCAGGCCGGCGGCGGTGCGCAGAAACTTCTCGTAGTACTTCCACGCCCACCGCGGCCGGATGAAAGTCTTGTAGTAGAAGCCGACCTGCATGCCGAAGCCCGGTGTGACCTTCGTCAGCGCATGCAGCGCATCCCGCTCCAGCGAGGGCCAGGCGTTGATGTGCTGCACCTGCATGCCACCCCTGATCGGGGTCATGCAGGCGCGCACCGTGGGCACGCCGTCCACCTGCACCAGGCAGTTGGGGCACTGGCCGCTGCAGCACAGAAGGCCGCGCGGCCGGTGGTATTTGAACGAGCGTGAGAAGACGCGCACGCCAGAGGCGTACAAGGCCGAGGCGACCGTGTCGCCCGCATAGCCGGTGTACGGCTCGCCCTGCCAGGAGAATGCGATCTCGCGCGAGCGGTCGATCAGCTCGCCGTTGTGTTCCAGCAAGCGGGGGTTAGGCACTGAGCGCTCCCGGCTTGGCGGTCTCGATCACCGTGTTGTCGGAGGTGATACGGCGCGCCTGGAACCACTCGCGGCACCCGGAGGAGTGAAACCACCACTCGGTCTGCTCGCCGGCGGTGTTGCGGCGGAAGTACATGTAGCTGAAGAGCGCATGCTCGTCTTCAGAGGAGTCCGGCCGGAAGGTGATTTCGCCTCCGTAGGAGAACTCGTCGACCGGCCGGCGGCCGCAGTTGGGGCAAGCTAGGAGAAAACTCATCGCGGGTCAGCAGATCCCTTCAGGTTCAGACGATTCGGGTCAGCATGAGCGGTTGTGGCTGGTGTGGCCTGATTCACGCTTATAGAGAAACCCACACACACGGCGCACAGCGGCATCCTTTCCCGGGACCAGCTCAGATCCTAAGGCAGATAGGCCCCTGCGGTCAGTGCCAGGGGGAGAACAATTCATTGCACCCTTGTGTGCGGTCCTCCACCGGCTAGACTTGGGCGTCCCAGCGTGTGCTCGAGCCGCAGCAGCTTCAGTTCGATCTCGATCATGAGCCAATCTTCGTTGGCGACGTCCAGCCCGGTGAGATCCTGAATTCGGCGCAGGCGCTGCCGCAGCGTGTTGGGATGCACGTACAGCGTCTGCGCCGCCGCGGCGATGTTTCCGCGGCGCTTGAGGTACTCCTCCAGCGTCGACAGAAGCTGCGAGCGGTGGCGCCGGTCGTACTCGACCAGCACCTTCAGCGCGTCTCCGCGAGGGTCGCGCACCCGGCCGTCCTGGCCCACCCGCAGCAGGTACTTGTAGGCACCCAGGTCGTCGAAGCCGACCACGCTCGGCTCGGGACTGACGATGGCCGCGGCGGCGACGGCCTGCTCGGCCTCCTCGAACCCGGTGCGGAAGCTGGCCGGCCCCTCGCAGCGCTGCGACAGCCCGATTGCCAGTGGGTGGCGGGCGTTGAGGGTGGCGTGCAGCTCGCGCAGCTTCGCCACGGCGGCCTTCTCGCCGCCGGTGTCGAGCCGGATCAGCCCGCGCAGAGCGGCGTCGCGGCGGTCGAACAGCGAGCCCGGGAAACGATCGGGTGGCGGTGCTCTCCAGCGCGGTTGCGACTTCGTCCCACGTGCGTGAGGCCGTCCCCGGACGGGGCACCGCCTGCATCACCAGATGCGGCCGGTCGAGATCCGTGCCCAGTGCCCGGGCGCGGGCGCCGAGCTCCTCCGGCGGTGGCGGTGGCGTGGGCCAGATCCTCGAGCAGATCCTTGATCGCGTTTCGCTCCGTGAGCCGGTCGATCAGCTCGACCTTCTTGATGGCAACGGCCGTCTGCCCGGCGATCGAGGCGGCGATCTCGCGCTCCTCGGCGTCCATCCGGCGGCCCTCGGGGATCCGCAGCGCGAGGAATCCCACCAGCTCATCGGCGGCCACCAGCGACAGCACCGCCGCCGACCCCTGCGTGTCGCGGTCCCACAGGCGCGCGGCCAGGCGCCCGCTGCCGGCGGTGCGGCGGGCGATCTCGACCCCCATCTCCTGCGCGGTGATCGGCGTCGGGGGCCCGGCCTCGGGCGGCCAGGCGCTGCACAGAAGCTGCGCTTCCGCCGGCGGGGTCGACCACATACAGCTGGCAGGCATCGACGGTCAGCAGCCGGTGTGCCCGCTTGGCCACGGCCGGCAGCAGGTCGTCCAGGCGGGCCGCGTCGGCCACTGCCCGGGCGAGGTCGGCCAGGCCCTCCACCAACGCCAGCCGGCGGCGGGTGTCCTGGTACAGCCGCGCGTTTTCGATCGCGCCGGCCACCAGGGTGGCCGAATGCATGAGAAAGTCCGAGTCGGCCTGGGTGAACTCGCGCGGCGCCTCGGCGTGCAGCGCGATCACGCCGATGACGGTGCCCGACTTGTCGTTCAGCGGCACCGCGACCAGCGACTGGTAGTCCTCCTCCTCGGCCTCGGGCACGATCTTCACGCGCGGATCGGCCAGCGCGTTGTCGTCGAGGAACACCGGCTGGTTGTTGGCCGCCACCCATCCGGCCAGGCCCTCGCCGTGCTCGAACCGGAGCCTGCCGACCAGGCCGCCGTAGGGCTCGGACACCGACCGCAGCGTGAGCGAGCCGTCGTCGGGGTCGACGAAGTAGATGAAGCAGGCGTGGCAGTCGATCGCGTCGGAGATCACCTCGACGATCGCCCGCAGCACTCGGTCGAGGTCGAGCGTCGACGACACCGTGTTGATGATCTGGTGGAGATAGCGGCTGTCGACGCCGCGTTGCGGCGCGATCGGCGTGGGCGCCTCCGCGGCATCAGCGGATGTGTGCGAAACGGACACATCCAGATGGTACCGCCGGGAGCCGGTTGCCCGCCGAGCCGACCTGTCTTGGCGCTCGTTGCAGGCTTTCATGTCCACCTCGGCATGGACATCTCGCCATCAGGTGGAGTAACCACCATAGACCGGGAGTCTGCGGGACCAGTAGGATATCGCTGCCTATTGACGACGAAGGGAGACCCGGATGGCAACGGTCGCCGAGTCCGCGATGAACGGGCTGGACCCGATGTTCCAGCCCGATTGGTATCTCGATGACGAGCAGCTCAAGCTGCTGGAGCGGTTGAAGGAGATCTGCGAAGAGACCATTCGGCCGCTGGCGGCGGAGAACGACCGCACGCTGACGTTCCCGCGCAAGAGCCTCGAGGCGCTTGGACCCGACGGGTTTCTCGGCTTGATGCTGCCCAAGGAATGGGGCGGCCTCGGTCAGAACCATGTGATGTATGCGAACGTGACCGAGACGATCGCCCGCTACGGCGACGCCTCGTGCGCGATGTGTTACGTGATGCACATCGGTGCGGTGGAGACGCTCAAGCTGCGCGCCACCGACTACCTGGTCGAGAACTACCTGTCGAAGGTACGCGAGGGCCTGATCGGCACGCTGTCCTACTCCGACCCCGAGACCGGCTCGCACTTCTGGTACCCGATCGCCTCGGGCGCGCGCAGCGTCGACGGCGGCTACGAGGTGCTGAAGAAGGCGTCGTGGACGACGTCCGCCGGCTTTGCCGACTTCTATGTGCTCCAGACCACATCACCGGAGTACAACGGCGACTACTCGAACCTGTCGGTGTTTGTCGTCGACAAGAGCGAGATCGAGGCCAAGCCGGAGGAGTGGGATGCCATGGGTCTGCGCGGCAACCAGTCCGGCACGCTGCTGCTCGACTGGAAGTTCGTGCCCGATGAGCAGCTGGTCGGGGAGATCGGCGACGGCGCCTTCTCCAACGACGAGTCGGTTGATCCCAACTTCCTGATCGGGTCATCCGGTACCTGGAACGGGATCGCCCTGGGCGCGATCGACATCGCCATTCGGCACACCACTCGCAAGACCCACAAGGACGTGGGCCTGCGCGTTTGCGACTATCCGACGATCCAGGACGCGGTCGGCGAGGCGCATCATGGACACCAACGCCTCCCGTCTGATGACGTTCGGCGTGGCCCATGCCCTCGACCTGGTGACCGATGGGGCGCAGGCCAAGATCACCAACGAGCTGGCCCGCGGCAACTACCTCCCCTGGTGCTGGCAGATCAAGTTCACCGCCGCCAAGAACGTCGCCCACGTGGTCGACAAGATGCTGCACTGCTGCGGTGGAACTGCGTACAAGAAGGAGCCGCTGCAGCTCGAGCGCTATCTGCGCGACGGCAAGGCCGGCTGGGTGATGGGCCCGACCAACGAGGTGCTGCGCCAGTTCGTCGGCAAGACCGCCCTCCTGGGAATGGAGTCGCTCGACTACTGGAACGTCGTCATCAACCAGCGCGCGCTCTCCAATGAGCTCAAGAAGATGACCTCTGACGAGAAGCGGGAGCTGGCCGAAAAGCTTCTGGCGGAGGCAAACGCCGGATAGCTCTGGTTCTTGATCGGCGAGGGCGAAGGCCGATTACTCGGCGAAGCCCTCGCCGATCAAGGAGTCTTTGCATGTCCGAACCGGTCCACGTGCTCGTCGTCAAGGCGGGGGGCATGCTGTGGGCGTTGCCGATCGACAACGTCGATCAGACCCTCGAGCTGACGGGGCGCAGCGTGCATCAGGTGGCCGGCGTGCCGATGGTCATGTTCCGTTCCACGGCGCTGGAGGTGGTCGACATCGCCGATGTGCTGGGTGTCGGGCGAGCACGCCGATCGCCGGTCGGCCGTGATCGTGTGGGCCGGCGGCCGCCGCAGAGCGTTCGCCGTGGACGAGCTGATCGGCCAGATGTGGCTGGAGCGCGTCGATGTGCCGGCGGTCGCCCAGGGCCCGTATGTGGCCGGGATCGTGGTGATCGACGGCGGTGAGGTGGTGCCGGTGATCGAGCCGGGCGTGGTCGCAGGTGCCTGGGCGCCGCTGACCGGCGATGCCTTCGGGTTCACCGAGATGCAGCGAAGCGCACTGTTCGAGGTCGCCAACATCGGTTCGGGGAATGCCGCCACCTCGCTTGTCAGCCCTGCTGGGCCGTCCCGTCGAGATCAGCTATCCCGATGCGGCCCTGGTGACGGTGGCCGAGGCAGCCGACAAGATCGGCTCGTCGGCCGCCGCGTCGGCCGTGATCGAGACAGCGGTGCGGCGCGACGCCGGCCGGGTGCTGCTGATGTTCCCCGAGGGGTCGGGCGGAAGCGTCTGCCGGCTGCTGGGGACGGACATCGACGACGAGGTGGGCCGGTCTGCCTTGGGCGAGGTCGGAAACATCCTGGCCAGCTCGTACCTGAACGCGATCGTGGAAATGACCGGGATGACGCTCGATCCCGAGCCGCCGGTGGTGGACGTGGACGTGCTCGGCTCGCTGGTCGAGCGGTGCCTGGCCGGCGTCGACCCCGGAGATCCGGTGGTGATGATGCGCTCGGTGATGAGCGTCGACGCCACCGACGCCCGGTTCTCGTTCCTGTTCATGCCCCGCATCGCCTCGGTCGAGGCGCTGCTGCAGAACCTCGGCCTGGGGCAGCGCGCGGCTTGAATAACGGTGCCAGGCACCGTTACTCACCACCAGCTTTCAGGGGCCTTCGCCGGCGATCCAGGTCAGGCACAACGCCCGCTTGCGGATCTTGCGCACCGCGCGTGCGAACAGCCGCTTGGTGAGCCTTGCGGGATCGGGGCCAAGCACCAGCAGGCCGGCGTTGCATTCTTCCACGACCTCCAGGAGCGCGTCCACCGGTCGCGGGCTGCGCACCCGCAGGTGCTCGACCTGCAATCCCAGGCCGTGCGCATCTCCGACCAGCCGCCGGATCTCCTGCCTGTCCTCGTCCAGCTCGAGCTCCGCTCGGCGGGTAGTCAGGCACTGGTGCCAGAGCGGCATCTCGACCGCATCCACGACCACCAGCTTGGCGTGACTTTCCAGCGCCGCCTGGATCGCGACCCGGGCTGACTCGGGCTCGAACGGCACCGCGAAGGTGGCAAGTACCACCGGCTGGCCACGCGAGTCGCCCTCGAGCAGTGGGGCGTCGGGTACGCGCGGGCCGGAGTCCACCGTCCGGGTCACTCGGCCTCCAGATCCCAGGTTGCGGACGAGATCGCTGACGGCGTTCTTGTGGCGCCGATGGATGATGGGCTTGAGGAAGAGAAACCAGCTGAGCAGGGTCAGGGCCAATCCGGCAAAGATCGTGACGATCTGCCCCGTGATCGCAATCACCAACACGAGCACGGCGAGCACGGCCACCACTGCCACCGCGCCGAGCGTGTATCGGCGATTGAGGGAGAGGATGCGGTCGTAGTCCTCGGTGGGTATGTGCGACGTGTCGTAGTTTCGGCCGCAGTTCGGGCACGTCCACTGGTCGCCGTAGCCCACCAGTCCTTCGGTGCCGCACTCGCAGCGAAGCGTCAACCGCGGGGGTGAGAACGCGTGTGGGAGAGGGAGTTTCACCTGCGTATCTTCCTCAAGTCATGGCGGCGCCGCAAGTGCGCCTGAAAATCGGTTGGGGCGAAGTCTTGACCGCCCCCTCCCGATCCTGTTTGATTCTCAGATCAAGCATTTTTCCTTGTCCTAGTTTCCAGGAGGTTCCATGGCGACCGTTGCAGTCGAGGAACGAGAACTCCTCAAATCGATCAGCTGGTTCGACGGGTTTGTGGTCGCTCTCGCGAACCCGAGCTTCCTGATCACAGCCCTGGGCGCGTCGGTGCTCAGCCTGGGCGGTTGGGGAGCCGTCATTCTGTGGACTGTGTCAGTGGTTCTCGGTGCCGGTCATAACTACATCTATTCCGAGACCGCGGCGATGTTCCCGAAGCTGTCCGGTGGCATTGCGATCTACGCCCACGAAGCGTGGAAGAAATACTTCTCGTTCGTGGGGCCGATTTCGGCCTTCGGGTACTGGATCGGCTGGTCGGTTGTGCTTTCGGCGACCGGCGTGGTCGTCGGTTTCCTCGTCCAGAACGAGTGGTACCCCTCCTCGGCGACGTCGACCAGCTGGAATCACAGCTGGCAGATCCTGGGTCAGACGATCTACTTCAGCTTCCCGATCGCGCTGACCACGTTGATCATCGTTGTCATCTGGGTCTTCAACGTGTTGGGGATGCGTCCGGCCGTTTGGGTCGGGTACGTCACCGGCGCGCTGCTGATGATCCCGCTTGCGGTCGATGATGTTCCTGCCCTATCTGGACGGCAAGTGGGACAGCGCGAACCTGCACAACAACATCAGCGCCACCGCAGGCTCGCTGGGGGTGACCAGCTTCACATTGATCATCGTGTGGCTGTACACGATGTGCTGGTCGTCGTACGGGATGGAGTGTTGTGCGACCTTCGCGCCTGAGTACCACGACACCGCCAAGGACACGCCCAAGGCGCTGCGGGTTGCGGCCATCTTCGGCGTGATCACCTACGGCCTGCTGCCGATGGGCGCGATCGGCACGTTCGGCGACCAGAACATCGACATCAGCAACATCTACACGTTCATGCCCGACACGCTGCACATACTGCTCGGCAGCATCCTCACGACGCATCGCGGTGTTCTCGCTGTGCGCGGGAATCGTGCTGGCCATGAACACCGCCACAGCGGACGGGTCCCGGGCGCTGTACGGGATCGCCCAGGACGGCATGACGATCAAGTGGTTCGGCAAACTCAACGGGAGACACGTGCCGGCTAACGCGATGACGCTCGACGCAGCTGCTGAATATCGTGCTGTTGTTCACCTACGCATACGACCCGTCGGGGGCGATCAAGATCCTGATCTTCTCCAACCTCGGGTACGTGACATGCCATGTGTTTGCCATGTCGGGCTTCCTGCTGCTCCGCAGGGATCGTCCCAACTGGCCACGGCCGATCAAGGTCAACTCGATGTGGCTCCCGATCGCCGGCGCCCTGGCGGCGTTCGACCTGCTGCTGCTGGTCTGGGGTGGTTGGAACTCGGGCCTAGCCTACGGCAACACGAGTAAGACGATCGTGTTCGAGGGCATCGGCGTGCTCGTGCATCGCCGCGGTGCTGTACATCATCCGGGTCGTGTTCCAGGACAAGCAGAAGCTGGCATTCCGTCTGTGGGCGCCGACAATGCCGGATGACGTACCCCCGGCCGGCGTCGCGACCGACCAGCACTGAGCTGACGAATCTACCGGGGGCGGGCGGATGGCCCGCCCCCAGCGGTTCTGTCGGCCAGATCCTTGCCGTGCGGCCGTTCATCGGCGAAGATAGGCGGCGTGAACGTTCGCGATTCGACCACCGTCGAACCGCCGGTTGCGGAACGGGGGAGCCACTCACGAAGTAGCGTGGTGATTCTGGCCACGCTGGCTGTGCCGTTCGATCCCGAGGCGGTGCGGGTGGCGGCCCAGGCGGCGTTGGAGACCAACGCCCGGCTGATCGTGGTCGACGCTGTCGAGCGGCCGTGGTGGCCGCAGGCGCTGACGATGCGCTACGCCGAGCTGGAGCTGGACGAGGATCGCGCTCAGATCCGGGAGCTGGTGGCGCAGATGGCCGGCCTCGGGCTCGAGGTGGAACATCTGCGGGTACCTTCGGCGAGGCCGGTCGATGCCTTGCTGGATCTGGCGGGTGAGTATCAGGCGGGCCTGCTGGTGCTGGGCCCCGACCGTTCGAGGTTTCGCCCGCGCCTGTTCGCACGCATCTCCCGACGCGTCCGCAAGCGCGCCCCCTGTCTTCTCTGGGTCGCCGGCGAAGGGCCGCCTGAGCGCCGCTGCAGGTCTAGGCGGCGCGGAGGCGGCCGGCGCCGTGGGCGCCGACCCAGTCGACCAGCTCGGCACCGGGCATCGGGCGGCTGATGAAGTAGCCCTGGGCGGTGTCGCAGCCCATCGATCGGAGGCGGTCATAGGCCTGCTGGGTCTCGACGCCCTCGGCCACCACCTCGAGCCCGAGGTTGTGGGCGAGGTCGATCGTCGACTGCACGATCACCGCGTCGCCGGCGTCCTCGATCATGTTGAGCACGAACGACTTGTCGATCTTGAGGTCGTTGACTGCCAGCCGGTTGAGATACCCCAGCGACGAGTAACCCGAGCCGAAGTCGTCGATCGAGACCTTCACGCCCAGCGCGCCCAGCCGTGACACCACCTCGCGCGCGCGGGTGGGGTCGGCCATCAGCACGCTCTCGGTGATCTCGAGCTCGAGGCTGCTGGCCGGCACCCGCCACTGCTTCAGCAGCTTGTCGACGTCTTCGGGCAGCTGGATATCGATCAGGTCGCGGGTGGAGAGGTTGACCGAGACGGTCAGGGCCGCGCCGGCGTCGATCCAGCGGCGGCACTCCCGCACCGCCGTCTCGATCGCGAACACCGTCAGCGATCGGATCAGTCCGCTGCGTTCGGCCAGCGGAATGAACCGGTCGGGCATCAGCAGCCCCTGGCCGGGGTGGTGCCAGCGCATCAGCGCCTCGGCTCCGATCACCCGCCCTGAGCGCAGGTTGACCTTGGGCTGGTAGTGCAGCACCAGCTCGTGGCGGTCGACCGCGTCGCGCAGGTCACCGGCGAGCTTGAGCCGGCCGGCGTCGGCGTCGTCGTCGCTGGGCTGGTACACCTCGTAGCCGGTGCGCTTGCCCTTGGCCAGGTACATGGCCACGTCGGCGTGCTGCATCAGCTCCTCGAAGTCCTGGGCGTGATCGGGGAACAGGGCGATCCCGATCGAGGCCTCCACGTCCAGCGTCAGACCCTGGATGGCGAACGGCTGCTCCAGCATCTTGTGGGCGCTTCGGGCCACCACCAGCGCCGTCTCGGTGTCGGGGATCTGGGGCAGCAGGATGCCGAACTCGTCGCCGCCGAAGCGAGCGAGCAAGTCGGAGGGGTGCAGGATCTTCTCCAGCCGCGGTCCGATCGCCTGGAGCAGCAGGTCGCCGGAGTGGTGGCCGAGGGTGTCGTTGATCTCCTTGAACCGATCGAGGTCGATCAGCAGCAGGGCGGCCTGCTCGCCGGTGCGGCGGGCGGCCACGATCGCATCCACCGCGCGGCTGCGAAAGAGCGTGCGGTTGGGCAGGTGGGTGAGCGGGTCGTGCTCGGACTCGTACTTGGTGCGCTCCAGGTGGGCGCTCATCTCCTTGCCGTGGGTGCGCAGCTTGCGCGACGCCCGCGCGACCACCCGAAAGACGATCGCATACAGCAGCGACAGGCCCGACGATCAGGATCAGGTAGAGGCGGTTGGTGTCCGCCTGGATGCGTCTGGGCGAGGGGTGTGTAGGGGAGATACACCTCGAACGCTCCCAGCGGCTTGTGCTGGCGTGTTCAGGTGGAACGGCACGTACACCTCGAGCAGATCGCCGTGCGTCTTGAGGATGTCGCGGTTGTCCTTCTCGGTCTTGAGCGGCTGCGAGGCGTGCAGGATCTCGGTGGTCGGTCTCGTTCCCGTCGAGGGCTTCGAGCAGCTCGTCCGAGGGCTCGATCGTCTTCCTTGAGCAGCTTCTTGTCGCTCGAGTACAACAGCTTCTTGTCTCGTGACCAGATGTTCACCCGCGCGAACGTCGGACCTTTGGACCGCTCGTCTGTCAGGGCTTCGCCGGGCGTCGCGGGGTGGTCTTTCCGTTGATCAGTTGGCCGGCGCTGACGGTTCGACCGATGCCCGACCTGCGGTCGCAAACTCGATCCCCTGGACGGTCTGCGTTGATGCTGCGATCGCGGATCTGATTCCCCAGCACGTTCGCCAGCACCAGGCCCAGCAGCAGCACCGGCACTGCGCTGATCAGCGCGAAGGTACCGAGCAGGCCGAAGCGGAAGTGGGGGCGGGGGATTGAACGCACGGGAGGAGGTGTCTGTGCAGACGAGATTGCATCGACTGTTTCGATCCCGATCTTGAGCGTTGAAGCCGGTTTTCAGACGTTCCGGAACGTGTCTACCAGCCGCCGGCGATGCCGATCACGCGACCCCGCGGCACCAGCGCGTCTTCGTCCAGCCCTCCGAACGCTCCCCGATGGAAGATCAGCGGCTCGCCGCCCGACCCCTCGAAGTCGAACACCTCACCCACCACCAGGTCGTGATCGCCGGCGGTGAAGACGTGCGAAACCTCGCATCGCAGGATCGCCAGCGAGTGGCGTACGACCACGAAACCGGTGGGGTCGAGCACGGTGTGCCCGTCGGGAAACGGCGCGCCCGGCTTGGCGAACGCCAGTGCCACGTCGCGTTGGCGGCGGTGCAGCACGTTGACGGCGTAGCGCTCGCTCTGGCGGATCTTCTCCAGCGTGCGGGTGCCGTGGGCCAGGGATACCAGCACCAGCAGCGGATCGAGTGACACCGACGTGAACGAGTTGAGGGTCATGCCGGCCCGCGAATCCCCGTAGCGGGCGGTGACCACGGTCACCCCGGTGGCGAACGCGCCGACCACATCGCGGAAGTCGACGCGCCGGGTTGGATCGCTGTGGGTTGCCATCTCCCGTCCATAATAGGCTGATGCCGCCCACCGGTCGACCCGCAGAACGCCGCCTTGCGGCAGTCGAGCGCGCGTTGCGCGTCCTGGACGCCTTCATGCAGGTGTCCGGTGACGTCCGCAACACCGATCTGGTGCGGATCACCGGCATCAACGCCTCCACGGTCTCGCGCACGCTCTCGACGCTGGTCGACGCCGGCTACGTGGAGCATCTGCCGGAGACCGGACGCTACCGGCTCGGCACCCACCTGCTGGAGCTCTCCAACCACGTGCTGGCCGGGCTCGATCTGCGCGGGATCGCCCGCCGCCACTTGGTGGAGCTGGGCGAGGAGACCGGCGAGACGGTGACGCTCTCGATTCCGGGCGAGCGGGATGCGGTCACCGTCGACTTCGTGCCCAGCCGGGCGTCGGTGGCGAGTGTCGCCAGGGTCGGCCGGCCGAGCATCGCCCATGCCACCGCCACCGGCAAGGTGGGGCTGGCCTTCGGCTCGCCCGCGCCGGCCGCCGGGCCGCTCGAGCGCTACACCGATCGCACCGTGATCGACCCGGCTGCGCTCGAGCGTGAGCTCGCCGACGTGCGGTCGCAGGGCTGGGCGCGCGCCGAGGGCGAGCGGGAACCTGACCTGAACGCGATCGCCGCCCCGGTGTTCGGGGCGGCCGGCGAGCTGGCGGCGGTGCTGGGGCTGCAGGGCCCGGCCGGGTCGCTTTGACCAGGCGGCTCAGGCGGCAGCGCTTCCGGCGCTGCTGGCGCCACGCTGCCGACATGTCGCGGGCGCTTGGATACTCCGGTGGCGGTTTGACGTCCATGGCTGGTCGCGAACTACGATCACAGTACAAATGGAAATGGCATTGCCATAGTGGCAATCAACTGGAAAGGGTGTTCATGAGCCTGCCGTCGCGCGCCAAGTACCTCGTCATCGGAGCCGGGATCCACGGCCTCTCCTCGGCCTGGCACCTCGCCAAGGAACAGACCGCGCGCGGGGAGGAGCCCGACGTGCTGGTGATCGACAAGACCGGAGTCGGCGCCGGAGCCTCGGGCATCGCCTGCGGGGTTGTGCGCAACAACTACTACCAGCCCGCGATGAGCGAGCTGATGGCCGCCAACGTCGAGGTGTGGGAGCAGGATCCGCAGGCCTTCAGCTACCACGAGGTGGGGTACGTCGCACTCGGCGCCGAGCGCCAGATCACGGATCTCACCGAGGTGCACGAGCGGCAGGCCCGGATCGGGTACCCGTCGCAGCTGATCGTCGGCGAGGCCGAGGTGCGCGACCACATGAAGACGATGTTCCCCGACTGGCGCGCCCAGGGAGTGCATGTCTGCCTGCACGAGCAGAAGGGCGGCTTCGCCAACAACATGGCCTCGCTGCACGGTCTCGCCGCTAAGGCCAAGGAGGCCGGCGCCCGCCTGATCGACGGCGTCCGCGTCACCGGATTCGAGACCGACTCGAGTGGGGCGGTCACCAAGGTCAACACCGACCAGGGCGACATCGAGGTCGAGCAGGTCGTGGTCGGCGTCGGCCCCTGGATCGAGAGCATCTGGACGATGCTGGGCCTCCCCAACACGCTTGACGTGCACACGCCCGACGGGCAGGTGCACCGCGACCAGGACATGTGGACGTACTGGTATCTGCAGGAGGGCGAGATCGGCGTCGACCCCAAGCTGCTGTCGCTGGAGGACGGCTCGATGCCGCCGGTGCTGCATGTCGACTCCGACGCGCCCGCTGTACGACGACGAGGGCAAGCTGGTCACCGACGAGTTCTGGGGCAACTACTTCAAGCAGGACCTGCACGGCGTGCAGGGTGGAGCCGCGCCGGTCGTGGTCGGCCACGAGTACGAGGTCGATCCGTATCCCGACCGCCTCGGTCGAGTCGGATTTCGCCGACATGTGGTGCGCCTCGCTGTCACACTGCATGGCCCGGTTCGAGGGCAAGCGCCCCACCTACAAGAACATCCGCTCCGGCGGAGTCGGCTGCTTCACCGTCGACAGCTTCCCGGTGTTCGACTACATGCTGCCCAACGTGTACGTGATCGCCGACTCCAACCACGGCTACAAGATGATCGGCGTGGGCCGCGAGGTCGCTCGGGTCATGACCGGCGGCGAATCCCGCGTGCTCGAGCCGTTCACCTACGAGCGCTTCACCACCGGAGCCCTCCACCCGGTCTCCAACAGCCCCTACCCCTGGCTGCGGCGTCCTGACAGGCTCAACGGCCTGCGCCTCGAGCGTCAGGCACGGCGTGATGAATAATCGGACCGGCCAGACCGCTCGACGTCGGTGAATAACGGTGCCAGGCACCGTTATTCACCGGCGATGAGCTGCCAGGATGATGGCGAGGGTCGCCAGCGTCCCCAGGATCACAGCCCGGCCGGCGCCCAGCACTGCGGCGCCGGCCGGGGCTGAGGCCGCCCCGACCAGTCCGCCCACCGTCGGCGTGCGGGTAGCCGCCGTGGCGAGCAGCGCCGCCACCACGCCGACCAGCGCCACCCGCCAGTCGAGCACCGCCATCGCCCCCAGCGCGGTCGCCAGGCCACGGCCGCCGCGGAAGCGCAGCTGGGCCGGATACACGTGGCCGGCGACCACCGCCACCATGCCGGCCGCTGCCACCGCGGTCGAGTCGGTCAGCGCGCCCGCCGCGGCCACCGCGATCGCTCCCTTGGCGCAGTCGAGCGCCAGCGTCAGCGCGGCCAGGCGCACGCCCGCCACACGGCCGACGTTGCGGGCGCCGGTGGAGCCGGTGCCGCCCGCGCGCACGTCGGCGCCGGCGCGTCAGCCGCACGAGGTAGTAGCCCGCCGTCAGGCAGCCGAGTGCATAGCACCCGATGACTGCCACGACGGCGAGCGTCACCCCGTTCTCAATGCAGCGGCGCTTCCCAGCCCTCGAGCACCGGCGGCTTCCAGTCGGTGCCGACGGTGCGAGAGTTCTCCACCCACGGCCCCAGCTCGGGCTGCGGGAACTTGCAGTGCTTTTCCTTCATCTGGATGCCGTAGGAGTTGCCCGAGGTCAGGTGCTTGATCAGCACCTTGCGGGCGAGCTCGTTCTCGCGGCCCTCGGGGATATCGAAGTAGATCTTGATGAAGCAGTTGGAGTAGCGATCGAACACGGCCGGCGTGCCGTCCTCCTCCAGCAGCTCGATGTCCTCGAGCCAGTTGATGTCCTTGCCGGGCGTCGCGGCCATCAGGTCGATGTCCGTCAACCAGGGAGATGTCCTCCTGGTAGGGGAATCGCTTGCCGGCCATGAACTCGGCATCGATCGAGGTGTGCTTCTCGGGTTCTAGGATGTAGCTCATGGTCAGTCTCCGGTCGCTTCCAGGTGGGCCTCGCGGACAGCCTCTTCCTCGTGCTTCTTCTCCAGCAGCCGCTTGATCTCAGACAGCGTCTCCTGCTCGGTCACACCCGGGATGTAGGTCGTTCCCGGCCAGCGGCACGCGGGCCATGGCCGACGCCTCGGTGGTGAGCGCGCACAGATCCTCGGGCTCGAGGCTGTGGATGTTGGTCTTGCCGCACGCGCGGGCCAGCATCTGCACCTCGAGCGTGAGCGTGTGCAGGAAGTTGTAGACCCGCTCGGAGGCGTCCTCCACCACCAGCCGCTTGCGCAGCTCGGGATCCTGGGTGGCAACGCCGACCGGGCAGCGGCCGGTGTGGCAGTGGTAGCACTTGCCCGCCGGCACTCCCACGGTGCCCTCGTAGTCGGTGACCCCGGGGATCTCCTTGTTGCAGTTCAGCGCCATCAGCGCCGAGTGGCCGATGGCGATCGCCTTCGCGCCCAGGGCCAGCGCCTTGGCGACGTCGCCGCCGTTTCGGATGCCGCCGGCCACGACCAGATCGATCTGGTCGGCCAGGCCGACGTCCTCGAGCGCTCGGCGAGCCTCGGGGATCGCCGCCATCAGCGGAATCCCGGTCTCCTCGGTGGCGATGTGCGGGCCGGCACCGGTGCCGCCCTCGGCGCCGTCCAGATAGATGATGTCGGGGCCGCACTTGGCCGCCATCCGCACGTCGTCGTACACCCGCGACGCGCCCAGCTTGAGCTGGATCGGGATCTGGTAGTCGGTGGCCTCACGCACCTCCTGGATCTTCAGCGAGAGGTCGTCGGGACCCAGCCAATCGGGATGCCGCGCCGGTGAGCGCTGGTCGATTCCGGCCGGCAGTGACCGCATCTCGGCCACCTGCTCGGTCACCTTCTGGCCCATCAGGTGGCCTCCCAGGCCGACCTTGCAGCCCTGGCCGATGAAGAACTCACAGGCATCGGCGAGCATCAGATGGTGCGGGTTGAACCCGTACCGGCTTTGGATGCACTGGTAATACCATTTCGTGCTGTGGTCGCGCTCGGGCGGGATCATGCCGCCCTCGCCGGAACAGGTCGCGGTGCCGGCCATCGACGCGCCGCGGGCGAGAGCCATCTTGGCCTCCAGCGACAGCGCGCCGAAGCTCATGCCGGTGATGTACACCGGAATGTCCAGCTCGATCGGCTTCTTGGCGAAGCGTGCGCCCAGAACCGTCTTGGTCTCGCACTTCTCGCGGTACCCCTCGATCACGAACCGGGTCAGGGTGCCGGGCATGAACATCAGCTCGTCCCAGTGCGGGATCGGCTTGAACATCGAGAATCCGCGCATGCGGTAGCGGCCCAGCTCGGACTTCACGTGGATGTCGTTGATGACCTCGGGCGTGAAGATCCGGCTGTGGCCGAGCACGTTCTGCTGTGCGGAGGATTTGTCAGTCGACATCGTCCCTCCTAGAGGACGAGCTTCCGCTCGGAAGGCTCGA
The DNA here is from genome assembly GCA_963729195.1 of uncultured Actinomycetes bacterium. GTDB lineage: Bacteria > Actinomycetota > Thermoleophilia > Gaiellales > JAICJC01 > CAVPTL01. The sequence goes on along the minus strand of CAVSNF010000004.1, from coordinate 163,906 downwards.
GGTTGTCGTAGTTGTAGAGCTTCTTGCCGCACACGAACTTCTGGAACTCCGGCGGCGTGCCCAGGTCATAGATCGAGAACTTGCGATTGATGTATTCGGTGTCGGCGTCGGTCCACTCGCCGGGGACGCAGTCGATCCCCAGCGCCTTGACCTTGCCGCCGACGTAGATGGTGCCGTCGTACATGGAGTCGCCCAGGCCGGGGCCGGCGTCGCCGCAGATGATCTGGCGGCCGCGCTGCATCATGAATCCGGTCATCGAGCCGACCGAGCCCATCGTGAAGATCAGCCCGCCCTTCTGGTCGATGCCCGAGCGTGCGCCGCAGCGGCCCTTGATCACCAGGTCGCCGCCGCGCAGTGCCGCGCCGGTGAGCGATCCCGCGTTGCCCTCGATCACGACCGTGCCCGACATCATGTTCTCGCACACCGACCAGCCGACGCGGCCGGTGATGTGCACCTCGGGGCCGTCGATCACGCCGCAGCCGAAGTAGCCGAGGCTGCCTTGGAAGGTGATCTTGCAGCGGGTCAGGATGCCGACTCCCAGCGAATGCTTGGAGCCGGGGTTCTGCACGGTCACGTTCTTGATCCCGCGCTCGTACACGAGATCGCGGATCTCGAGGTTGATCTGGCGGGTGGTCAGGTCGGCGGCGTCGAACACGGCCGAGTCGCCGTCGATCTCGGACACGTTGGGTACCGCCGCGTCCGGCTCGGCCAGGCCGCGCGCGTCGTAGTTGATGCGGCTTTCGCCTACCGCGTCCATACCAGCACCTCCCCCTCATACGGATCGTAGGTGTCGATCTCGTGATCGATCACCGCACGGATCGCGATCTCTTCGGATGCGAGTGCGACCATGTCCTCGCCTTCGTACAGCACCAGCGGCTTGGCGGCCATCTCGTCCTTGGCCACTCCCAGCGCGTCGGCGGTGACGCACATGTAGGTGAAGACTCCGTCCAGCTCGTCCAGGCTGGAGTGCATCGCCTGCTCCAGCGTCTCGCCCTCGCTCATCTTCTCGGCCAGGTACACCGCGATGATCTCGGAGTCACACTCGGACTGGAACCGATGGCCGCTTCGCTCCAGCCGCCGGCGCCAGTAGAAGTAGTTGGTCAGCTGTCCGTTGTGCACCACCGCGACGTCCGAGAACGGATACGCCCAGTAGGGGTGCGCGCCGGAGATGTCGACGTCGGATTCGGTCGCCATGCGCACGTGGCCGATGGCGTGGGTGCCGTTGAACTCGCCCAGGCCGTACTGGTCGGAGACGGTCTCGGCGTCGCCCAGGTCCTTCACGATCTCGAGCGAGTGCCCGAGCGAGAGCACCTCGACGGCCGGCACGTCCTCGACGTAGTCGGCGAGCTTCTTGAGGTCGCCGTCATAGGCGATGGTGGCGCGGAAGGCGTACTCGGTCTCGGCCTCCACGCTGTGGACGGTGGCGCCGATGTCGCGCAGCCTGGCCTCGACTTCGAAGCGGTGGCGTTCGAGCCGGTCGGCGAACTCGAAGTCGCGCGCGTCGCCGGTGTCGGCCAGCGTGTAGCGCATGACGATGTTCGGCGAGGGCGGCGCGAACAGCGCGTAGCCGGTCGAATCAGGGCCGCGATGCTTCATCGACTGAAGCATGCGAGTCATGTCCTGCCCGACTCCGCGGGCGCCGTCTCGATAGATGATTCCTGCGATTCCACACATACTGATCGCCTTTCGGATGGCCTTGGCAAGGCGGGCCCGATCCCGCTTGTAGACCGGAGGTAGGACAGCAATCGTACCGGCCGGAGATGCTTCGTCGGTATGGCCGATCCTCCATACTGGCGGCGCCGTTAACGGCGCTGGGCACCGGTCGCCCGGTGCCCAGCGGCCAAATCAGCCCGGCGGGTTTACGGCAGGATGTCGAGGTACTCCTTGACGTCCCACTCGGTCACCTCGGCGCAGTAGCGCTCCCACTCGTCGCGCTTGTAGTGGCGGAACACCTTGAACATCTCGTCGGGCAGGGCCGACTGGATCACCTCGTCCTCGTCCAGGGCATCGAGGGCGTCGCCGAAGGTCATCGGGATCTTCTTGACCTCCTTGCCCCCGGCCATGGCGTCGTAGATGTTTCGCTCCTCGGGGGCGCCTGGGTCGATCTTGCGCTCGATCCCGTCCTCCATCGCCTTGATCAAGCGCCGCCAGCGACAGGTACGGGTTGACCGCCGAGTCGACCGAGCGGTACTCGAACCGTCCCGGCGCCGACACGCGCAGCGCGGTGGTGCGGTTCTGGAAGCCCCAGTCGGCAAACACCGGCGCCCAGAAGCCGGTGTCCCACAACCGCCGGTAGGAGTTCACCGTCGATGCGGTCACCGCCGTCAGCGCGGACAGGTGCTCGAGCACCCCGCCGATCGCGTACAGGCCGATCTGGCTGGGCAGGCGCTGATCCTCACCCTCGGGCATGAAGGCGTTGGTCTCGCCCTCCCACAGCGAGATGTTGTGGTGGCAGCCGTTGGCCGACACGCCCATGAACGGCTTGGGCATGAAGCACGGGAAGACGTTCAGCTCGCGCCCGACCTGCTTGCAGATCTGGCGGAAGGTGGAGAGGTTGTCGGCGGTCTGCTCGGCTCGGTCGAAGTTGAAGTTGAGCTCGATCTGACCCGGCGCGTCCTCGTGGTCGCCCTGGATCATGTCCAGGCCCATCGCCTGGCCGTACTCGATCACCTTGTGGATGACCGGCTGCAGCTCCGAGAACTGGTCGATGTGGTAGCAGTAGGGCTTGGTTGCGCCCTGGACGTCGGGCGTGCCGTCGTCCTTCATCCTCAGCCACATCATCTCCGGCTCGGTGCCGGCGCGCAGGTGCAGGCCGGTGCTCTTCTCAAACGCCGCCTGGATCTGCTTGAGGTTGCTGCGACAGTCCGAGGTCAGGAAGGCGCCGCCGTCCTTCTCGTCCTCACGGCCGCGGAAGCAGGTGCACCACACCCGCGCCACCTTCTTGTCCCACGGCAGCACCTGGAACGTCTCCGGCTCGGGGATGCCGACCAGCTCCCACGCCTCCGGCCCGTACCCGATGTACTCGCCGTGGCGGTCGGTGAAGAGGTTGGCGGTGGAGCCGTACACGAGCTGGAAGCCCTTCTTGGCCATCGACTCCCAGTGCGGCGCAGGTACGCCTTTGCCCATGATCCGTCCGGTGACGGAGATGAACTGGTAGTAGATATAGGTCACGCCTTCGGCGTCGATACGCCTGCGCACGTTCGCGATCGCGTCGTCCCGGCCATCGGCCGCGACGAACCGTTCAAGGTCGGTCGGCACGAACTCCTCCTTCGCAGTGACTGCTTCCACAGGTCGCGGCGTCATCGCCGGCGACCAAGGCTATGCGGCGGTTCCACACCCGCGCAATGGCGATCTTAACCACTCAGGCGCGCGCGCGAGCATGCGACCGGACATGTGGCGGACGCTAGTCGCCGGTGGCGACAGGGGTGTCGTCGCGGTTGCCCCACTCGTTCCAGGAGCCGTCGTAGATCTGCGGCCGCGGCCCGCCGGCGAGCTCGACGGCGTGCGCGACGACGGTCGCCGAGACGCCGCCGTTGCAGTAGGCGACCACGGGCGCGGCCGGTGTCGACACCGGCCTTGGCGAGCCGTGCGGCGAGCTGCTCGGGCTCGAGGAACCGGCCGTCGGACGCCAGTAGGTCGGTGTACGGCATCGAGATCGCCCCGGGGATGTGGCCGGCGCGGCGAGAGTGAGTTTCGGCACCGGTGTACTGGGCGGTCGAGCGCGCGTCCACGACCTGGAGGCCGGCGGCCAGCGCGCCGCGCACGGCGTCGATATCGATCAGCCCGTCGACCGAAGTCACACGCAGCGGGGGTTCGGGTGGGTCGGGGTGGTGCTCACCCGATTCGAGTGGGAATCCGGCGCCGACCCATGCTGCCAGGCCGCCGTCGAGGATGTGGGTGGCCTCGTGTCCGACGCTTCGAAGCACCCACGCGATCCGCCCGGCGAGCGCGTTTCGGTAGTCGTCGTAGGCGACCACCACCGTGTCGGCTCCGATCCCCAGCCGGGCGGCGTCGGCCTCGAACACGGCCGGCGGCGCGAGCGTCACGGGCACAGTCGGCGTCACGGTCGGTGAAGTCGGTGCGCCAGTCGGCGAACACCGCCCCGGGGATGTGGCCCTCGCGGTAGCGCTCGACGTAGGCGCGGTAGCGGGGCTCGTCGTTTGCCACCTCGCCGCGCACGTCCAGCACCCGCACTCGGTCGAGGTTGTCGTGCAACCACTCAGCCGTTACCAGCAGCCCCAATCCCATCACCGGATGCTAGTGGGTGAATAACGGTGCCAGGCACCGTTATTCACCTGTACCGTCTCCCGGTGGGAGTCGACGACCGCTACTGGGATCCGATCGAGCAGGCCGAGGCTGAGGACGTGCTCGGCGCCGACGTGCGGGTCACCGAGCGGCATCGCCGCTGGCTGTTTGCGGTATCCCGGTGCGAGACGCCACAGGGCGTCGTCTACCTCAAGCGTCAGCCCGCCATGGGCCGCGCTCTCGCCCAGGTTGAGTGGCAGCATGCGGTGGCCGCCCACGTGGCTGAGCGTGGGGTGCCGGCGACTCGCCCGCTCGGCCTGATCGACCGAGGCGAGCTGTGGTACGAGCTGTGGGCGCCGGCCGGCGGGGTGGACGCCTACACCGACACCGACACCTGGGAGCCGTTCCGCTCGATCGTCCACGTGGAGGCGGCCGGCACCATGTTGGCGCGGTTTCATCAGGCGGGTGCCGACTTCGAGCCGACCACGCCGCAGCCCCAGGCCGGGTTCGTGGTGCAGCTGGGGCCCGCTCGACAGGCCGCCGTCGCAGGTCGCGGCCGAGATCTCGCGAGAGCGCCCGGCCGTCGCCGATTACCTCTCCGGCCGCGACCTGTCACCGGTTGATGAGGCGTACTCCGCGCTGTTCGAGCGGCTGGCGCCGATCGCGGCTGATCTCCCGGTCGCTCCACTGCACGGCGACTGGCAGACCAACAACCTGTTCTTCTCGGGCGACGCCGTGGCCGGCATCATCGACTTCCATCAGGCCGACTGCGGACCGCGGCTGCTCGACCTGGCGGTTGCGATCGAGCGCAACTGCTTCTTCTGGAACCGGATCTCCGATGGCGACGATGCCGCCTACGACATCGTCCACGCCCAGGCGCTGATGGCCGCCTACCACCGCGCCGAGCCGCTCACCCCGGCCGAACGCGGCGCGCTCGCCGACGTGGTCGCGGTGTGCCAGTTCCAGTACGGCATCTCGTTCCTCGACTACTACTGGGGCGTCGAGCGCGACCGGCCCAAGGCCGACTGGGCGTGGGACACCTACGTGCTCGGCCACGCCCGGTGGTGGCAGTCACCCGCCGGCCGCGAGGCTAGAGCAGCGCTAGCAGCGGTCGTGCCTTGACCAGCGACTCCTCGACCTCGGCCTCGGAATCGGAGTCCCACACGATGCCGCCGCCGACCCACAGGTGAATCTCGGAGTCGGCGATCGCGAACGTGCGGATCGTCAGTCCCAGGTCGAGATCGCCGTTGGCCGACACCGTGCCGAGCGCCGCCATCGACGCGCCCCGACCGACCGGCTCCAGCTGGGCGATGTGGTTGATCGCAGAGATCTTGGGGGCACCCGTCACCGACCCGCCGGGGAAGGTCGCCCGCAGCAGCTCGGCCAGGCCGACCTCCGGTCGGAGCGTGCCGGCAACGGTCGAGATCAGATGACGTACGCCTGCCATCGGCGACTCGGTCATCAGCGACGGCACGTGCACGCTGCCCGGCTCACACACGCGACCGAGATCGTTGCGCTCGAGGTCGACGATCATGATGTGCTCGGCGCGGTCCTTGGCGCTGTCGGCGATCGCGCCGCCGCCCTCGGCCGGGCGCGTGCCCTTGATCGGCATCGTCTCGACCCAGCGACCCTGCGTGCGCAGAAACAGCTCGGGCGAGGCCGACACCACTGACCATCCGTCGCCGTGCATGTCCATCGCCCACGCCCCGGCCACCGGCGCGAGCAGCGGCAACACCCCCCGCGGATCGCCCGAGAACGGCGCCTTCATATGCTGGACGAGGTTGACCTGGTAGACGTCGCCGCGGCCGATGGCGGCCTGGGCGGCCTCGATCGCCGAGCGGTACTCGGCCGGTGACCAGGTCGACTGGAACTTCCCGACCGACGCCGCTCCCGGATCCGGCTGATGGGAGCGCGCGTGGATGTGACAGGCAAGGCTGGGGAGTGGACACGGCTCGGGCGGCTGGGCGGCGGTCACCCCAGCCAGCGTGGCGGCCAGTCCGTAGCCCAGATAGAGGTCGGCGACCATCGTGCCGGCCTCGGCCGATGCGCCGGGTGTGACCGCGAATCCGGAGTCGGCCAGGAACGTCTCCAGTCGCCCGAAGGGATCCGGAGCGTCGCTTGGGAGCACCAGCCAGCGGTCGGTGCGGTGGGTTGCGAGCGTCGCGGTGTCGATGCCGTATCGTAGATCGTGTGGCGCTACTGACACCTCCGCGGGTGGTGCTGTTCGACTTCAACGGCACGATCTCCGACGACGAGCCGATCCTGGCGCGGATCTTTGCGCGGATGTTTTCGGAGATCGGCATCGATGTCTCGGAGCAGCTCTACTTCGCCGAGTTCGCCGGCTACAGCGACCCCGAGATCGTCGAGCGGATGCTGACGCGGTTCCAGGTGGATGAGGATGGTCTCGACCAGCGCCTGATCGATCGCCGGGCCGAGCTCTACCTCGAGGAGATCGCGGTGCGGTCGCCGGTGCGTCCCCAGGCGGCCCAGTTCGTGCGCGAGGTGGCGGCGCGGGTGCCGGTGGCGATCGCCTCCGGTGCGGCCGGCGACGAGATCGCCGCCGTGCTGGTGGCCAGCGATCTGCGGGAGCTGTTCGACGTGATCGTGGCAGCCGAGGACGTGACTCGCGGCAAGCCCGACCCCGAGGGCTATCTGCGGGCGCTCGAGCTGGTCAACGCCGGGCTGCGCGAGCCGGTCACCGCCGCCGACGTGCTCGTCTTCGAGGATTCGATCATGGGACTCGAGTCGGCCCACGCGGCCGGAATGCGCTGCGTGGTGGTGGAGGGCACGATGGCTCCCGAGCACCTCGACCAGGCCGATGCGGTAGTGTCAGCCCTGAACTGGTCTATACCACTGGTCGAAGGGTGGAACGAGCATGCGCAGTGAGGCACGAGCAGTCGTCATCGGAGGCGGTGTCGGTGGATGCAGCATCCTGTACCACCTGGCCAAAATGGGCTGGGACGACGTGGTGCTGGTTGAGCAGTACGGGCTCACCCACGGCTCGACCTGGCACTCCGCCGGCCTGGTCGGCCAGCTGCGATCCACCGTCAGCCTGACCAAGATGATGCAGTACTCGGTCGGCCTCTACGCAGAGCTGGCCAAGGAGACCGGCAAGGATCCCGGCTGGCACGAGCTGGGTGGGCTGCGGCTGGCCTCGTCGCAGGCCCGCTACGAGGAGATTCAGCGTCAGGCCGGCTGGGCCAAGAGCTTCGGGCTGCCGATCGAGATCGTGTCGGCCCAGGAGGCACAGGAGATGTTCCCGCTGATGTCCACCGACGGCGTGCTGGCGGCGGCGTTTCTGCCCCACGACGGATACCTCGATCCCAGTCAGCTGACGTTCGCGCTGGCAGACGGCGCCCGCCTGCGCGGTGCCGAGATCGAGCAGCGCACCAAGGTGCTCGACATCACGCTCAAGAACGGCCGGGTGCACGAGGTGGTGACCGACAAGGGCACGATCCGCACCGACGTGGTCGTGTGCGCCGGCGGCATGTACGCGCCGCAGATCGCTCGGCTGGTGGGCGTGAACGTGCCGATCATCCCCTACGCCCACGAGTTTCTGGTGACCGAGACCTTCAGCCCTGCGCTCGATCCGCTGCCGACCCTGCGCGACCCCGACAACCTGATCTACTACCGCACCGAGGTCGGTGGCCTGATCATGGGCGGGTATGAGCGAAACCCCGATCCATGGGCGCTCGATGGGGTTCCCGACGGGTTCGAGGCAGAGCTTCTGCCTGAGGACTGGGACCGGTTCGACGAGATCCTCCAGAACTCGATCATGCGAGTGCCGGCGATGGAAGCGGCGGAGGTCAAGAAGCTCTACAACGGCCCCGAGGCGTTCACCCCCGACGGCGAGTTCATCCTGGGCGAGTCCGAGGTGCCGGGATTCTGGGTGGCCGCCGGCTTCTGCGCGCACGGTCTGGCCGGCGCCGGCGGCATCGGCTGGATGATGGGCGAGTGGATCACCGAGGGCGAACCCAGCCTCGACCTGTGGCACATGGACATCCGCCGCTTCGGCGGCCAGTACCGCAGTCAGCGCTACACGCTGGCCCGTGCCACCGAGGTGTACGCCACCTACTACGACATCAAGTACCCCAACTACGAGCGCAAGGCGGGACGGCCACTGCGGCTGTCGCCGGCCTATACCCGGCTCCAGGCTCTGGGAGCGAGCTTCGGCGAGAAGTCGGGATGGGAGCGGGCCAACTGGTTTGATCCCAACGCCGCCGCCGGCGACGAGAGCCTGCGCCCACGTGGATGGGCTGGAGAGAACTGGTCGCCGGCGATCGCCGCCGAGGCGATGGCCACCCGTGAGCGGGCGGGACTGTTCGACCAAAGCTCGTTCGCCAAGATCGAGGTGCAGGGGCAGGGCGCACTCGGCTTCCTCCAGCGGATGTGCGCAAACGACATCGACCGGCCGGTGGGAACGCTCGTGTACACCCAGATGCTGAACCAGGCCGGCGGGATCGAATCCGATTTCACCGTCACCCGCCTGGGCGAATCGCGATTTCGGATCGTCACCGGCACCGCCTTCGGTAACCATGATCTCGGCTGGCTGCGAAAGCACCTGCCCGACGACGGCTCGGTGGTGCTCAACGACGTCAGCTCCGCCTATGCCTGCTTCTGCCTGTGGGGCCCGCGGGCACGCGACATCCTCCAGCCGCTGACCAAGGCAGACCTCTCCCACGAGGGCTTCCGGTACATGACCGCCCGCGAGCTCTCGATCGGCGACGTGCCGGCCGTGGCCGCTCGGGTGACGTACGTGGGCGAGCTCGGCTGGGAGCTCTACTGCCCGGCCGAGTACGGCGCCGGGTTGTGGGATCTGCTGTGGCAGGCCGGGGCCGACCACGGCCTGACGGCGTGCGGGTATCGCGCCATCGATGCGCTTCGGATCGAGAAGGGCTACCGCGTGTGGGGGTCAGACATCACTCCCGAGGACGGCCCCGATGAGGCCGGACTCGGGTTTGCCGTCAAGATCGACAAGCCCGGCGGGTTCATCGGCCGAGACGCCGTGGTGGCCGCCCGCGAGCGTGGGCTCGAGCGGCGCATGGCCTGCCTGGTGCTGTCCGACCCGCGCGCGGTTACGCTCGGCTCAGAGCCGGTGCGGGTGGGCGGCGAGGTGGTCGGCCGGGTCACCACCGGCGGCTTCGGCTACGCGGTTGGGCGCTCGATTGCGCTTGCCTACCTGCCGGTCGCGCACGCCGAAGTCGGTACCGCCGTCGACATCGAGGTGTTCGGCGAGTGGGTTGCGGCAGAGGTGGCCGCGGAGCCCCTGTTCGACCCCAAGGGCGAGCGGATCCGCAGCTGAGGGGATCATGGTGAATAACGGTGCCTGGCACCGTTATTCACCTAGCTAGGCCGCGCTGAGGAACTCGCGCAGTTTCACCGTCTGGTCGCGCCGCTGGCCGACTCCGACGATCGCGACCGGGACACCCACCTGCTCTTCGATGAAGCGCAGATAGTCCTGGGCGGTTGCCGGCAGCTGTGACAGCTCGGTGATTCCGGAGATGTCGCCGCCCCAGCCGGGCAGCTCCTCGTACACCGGCTGGGCGTGGTGGAAGTCGGACTGGTGGCTGGGAAACTCGTTGGTGATGCTGCCGTCCTGCAGGCGGTAGGACACACACACCGGGATCGTGTCGAACACCGACAGCACGTCCAGCTTGGTCACCGCCAGCTCGGTCATCCCGTTTACCCGGGCGGCATACCGCAGCCCCACCAGGTCGAGCCAGCCGCAGCGCCGGTCGCGGCCGGTAACTGTGCCGTACTCTCCGCCGACCGTGCGGATCCGGTCACACCGCTCCGGGTCAGCCTCACTGGGGAACGGTCCAGCGCCGACGCGGGTGAGATATGCCTTGGTCACTCCCAGCACCGCGCTCACGCGGGTGGGCCCGATGCCGAGGCCGGTACACGCCCCTCCGGCCGTCGGGTTGGACGAGGTGACGAACGGGTAGGTGCCCGAGTCGATGTCCAGCAGGGTGGCCTGGGCGCCCTCGCACAGCACCACCTTGTCCTGCTCCAACGCCTCATGCACCAGCAGCGCGGTATCGGCGATGTAGGGCTTGATGCGCTTGGCGTGGCGCATCATCGCCTCGGTCAGGACGTCTTTGTCCAGCGGACGGTGGTGGTGCACCTTCTTGAGCAGCTCGTTCTTGACCGAGAGGGCGGTCTGGATCTTCAGCCGCAGGATCTTCTCGTCCAGCAGATCCTGTATCCGGATGCCGACCCGAAACGCCTTGTCGGCGTAGGCCGGGCCGATGCCGCGGCGGGTGGTGCCGATCGCCAGCCGGCCCAGGGCCAGCTCCGAGTCGGCATCGATGATCTTGTGCCACGGCATGATCAGATGGGCATTGCCGGAGATGCGCAGGCCGGAGGTGTCGACGCCGCGCTCTTCCAGCCCGTCGAGCTCCTCGATCAGGATCTCGGGATCGATCACACAGCCCTGGCCCAGCACGCAGATCGTCCCGGGATAGAGAATCCCGCTCGGTACCAGCCGCAGCTTGTAGGTCTCATCGCCGATCACCAGCGTGTGGCCGGCGTTGTTACCACCCTGGTAGCGCGCCACAACGTCGGCGTCTCGGGCCAGCATGTCGACGATCTTGCCCTTGCCCTCGTCGCCCCACTGGGCGCCGACCACCACCGACAGGCCGCTCACGATCGCCCCAGGTTGTCGAATCGGGTGTAGCGGCCGACGTAGGACAGGCGCACCGTGTCCAGCGGCCCGTTGCGGTGCTTGGCGACGATCAGCTCGGCAGTTCCCATGTCCTCGGAGTCCTTGTTGTAGTAGTCGTCGCGGTAGACGAACATGACCAGGTCGGCGTCCTGCTCGATCGAGCCGGACTCGCGCAGGTCGGACAGCTGGGGTCGCTTGTCCGACCGGGCTTCGACTGCTCGCGACAGCTGCGAGATGGCGATCACCGGCACGTTCAGGTCGCGGGCGATCAGCTTCAGCGAGCGTGAGATCTGCGAGATCTCCTGCACCCGGTTCTCGACCCGCGCCTGCCCGCCCATCAGCTGCAGGTAGTCGACCACCACCAATCCCAGGCCGCCCTCTTCCTTCAGTCGCGACTGCAGCCGGCGGGTCTTGGCTTTGATCTCGATCGGCGTCACCCCGGCGGTGTCGTCGATGTAGATCGGCGCGCGCGAGAGCTTGTCGCAGGCGTTGGTCAGCTTGGCCCAGTCGGCGTCGTCCAGCGAGCCGGTGCGCAGCCGCTTGGAGTCGACCCGGGCCTCGGCGCACATCAGCCGCTGGGTCACCTCCTCCTGCGACATCTCCAGCGAGAAGATCGCCACCGGCACGTTTTCGCGCACGCCCAAGTGGGCGGCGATGTTGAGTGCCAGCGAGGTCTTGCCCATGCCGGGGCGGGCGGCCATCACCACCAGGTTGGAGTCCTGGAAGCCGGCGGTGATGCGGTCGAGGTCACGCAGACCCGAGGGCACCCCGGTCAGGTCGCTGCCCGATTCGGCCAGCGCCGCGAGCCGCTCGAACGACTCGTTCAGGAGCGTCTTGATCGCGGCGAAGTCTCCGCTGATGCGCTGATCGGCGATCCCGAACACGATCTGCTCGGCCTTGTCCACGACCTCTCCGGGCTCACCCAGATGCTCGTAGCCGAGCGTCGCGATCTCGGTGCCCGCCCGGATCAGCGAGCGGTAGGTGGCGGCGTCGCGCACGATCTGGGCGTAGTGGCGGGCGTTGGCGGCCGCCGGTACCGTCGCGGCCAGCGTGTGCACCACCGCTTTGCCGCCGACCTGGTCGAGCAGTCCGCGGCTACCCAGAGCGTTGGTCAGCGTGATCGAGTCGATCGTCTCGCCGCCGCCGTACATGTCCAGGATGGTGCGGTAGATGTGGGCGTGGGATCCGCGGTAGAAGTCCTCGGGCTGGAGCAGCTCCGAGACGACGGCCACGGCGGTGGGCGAGACCAGCATCGCTCCCAGCACCGACTCTTCCGCGTCCAGGTCCTGGGGCGGGAGATTGGGTACCGGCTGGGGAGCGACTGCCATCGAGTTTTGCCTTTGTCGTCTAGTAGTCGAGCGGCTCGGAGGGCTCGCCCTCGAAGGCCTCGACGGAACCCTCTTCGCCGGCGGCGCCGGGCACGACCATGACCTTGATGGTGGCCTTGACCTCACCCCACACGGTCACGCTGACGAGGTGGCTGCCGAGCGTCTTGATCGGGTCTTCCATGTGCACCTTGCGCCGGTCGATGCGGATCTTGCGCGCCTTCCAGATGGCGTCGGCCACGTCGGAGTTGGTCACGGAGCCGTACAGCTTGTCGCCGACTCCGGCCCGCTCCTTGATCGTGAGCACGGTGCGGTTGAGCGTGTGGGCCACGTCGTGGGCCTGCTCTTCGGACTGCGCCTCGTGCCGCCGGCGCATCTCCTCCTGGTGCTGCGCCTCGGCCACGCGAGCGTCGCTGGCGGCTTCGGCCAGACGGCGCGGACCGAGATAGTTGCGGAAGTAGCCGGGGGCCACCTGGACGACGTCGCCCTTGCGTCCCAACTTCTCGACGTCCTGCAACAGGATCGCCTGTGTACCTCTCTGTGTCATCCCATCCTCGATGTTCGGGCGGCGTGGCCGCGTCGATGGTCGCATGCCGGGGCGGCGTTGGCCACCCCCGCGCTTCCGAAACACCCGCAGCGAGCGAGAAACCGTGCTCTACCGAGGGTTGAACCCTGCTTAGTTGACGGCGTACGGCAGCAGCGCCATCTCACGCGCCCGCTTGACCGCTGTCGCCACCTGGCGTTGATGTCGGCGGCACGCCCCGGAGATCCGGCGGGACCGGATCTTGCCCTTCTCGGACGTGTAGCGCCGCAGCTGATTGAAGTTCTTGTAGTCGATCTCCTCGACCTTGTCCTTGCAGAAGTAGCAGGGCTTTCGGCGAGTCTGGGGGCCGGTGCCGGCGCCGCGCTTGGGCGCGGTGCGGCGTTTGGGCTTGGATGCCATTCGTTACCTTCCTAAAACGGGATGTCGTCGTCTGAGCCTGAGCCGGCGAACGTCTCGACCGGCTCGGGCTTGAGCTCGGCAGTCTGGGTGAAGCTGGGGCGGGCCTGTCCGCCGCCGCCGCCTCCGCCCTCACCGTCGCCGCGTGAGCCGAGGAACTGCACGGTGTCGGCGACCACCTCGACGGCCGATCGCTTGCCACCGTCCTGGGACTCCCACTCGCGCCACTCCAGTCGTCCGTCGACCGCCACGGGGCGGCCCTTGCTCAGGTAGGTGGCGCAGTTCTCGCCCTGCGCTCCCCAGACCTTGATGTCGAAGTAGTTGGGCTTCTCGACCCATTCACCGCTGGCGCTGTCCTTGTAGCGGCGATTCACAGCCAGGCGCAGCTTGCACACCGAGGTGCCGCTGGGGAGCGTGGACAGTTCTGGGTCTGCGGTCAGGTTTCCGGTGAGGACTACACGGTTGATGTTTGCCATTTGGGGATACCTCCTCTAGCGTGCTTTTGCGAACGTGCGTTCGATAATGGTAGGCACGCGGTCGGCTGTCAGCCGGCGACTTCGGCCGGCTCCGGCGACGCGGCCGGCTGTCCGCTCGGTTTGATGCGGGTGACGGCCATATGGCGCATGACGCCGTCGGTGATGGCGAGCACTCGTGTGGCCTCGTCCAGCGCCTCGGGGCTGCTGTCGAAGTTGAGCACGTAGTACCACGCGTCGGTCTGGTGGTCGATTTCGTAGGCCAGCTTGCGCTTGCCCCATGGGTCGATGGACACCCAGGTGCCGCCACGCCCGGTGATGTCGGCCTTGACTCGATCGATGATCTCGGTCTGCCGCTCTTCAGCGACTTCCGGGTCGATCATCAGCATGATCTCGTATTGGTTGATCCTGATCACCTCCTCTGGACTGAAAGCGGCCTCGGCGTGCTTGGCGGCAGAACCGCCACTTCGGTGCCACGATCAGGAGTGCGGCACCACGCCGAGACAGGAAGCTGCTCGATTGGAGACGGCAGTATACTCGGCGGTCTCCCACACGGAGGTGCACATGAAGCGCGTTGGATGGTTCGTTGCCGGAGTGGCGTCCGCCGCTGGAGCAGTTGCTGCCGGAGCTGCGGTGCGCTCCCGCCGCCACCGCGACGACGACAGTGTGAGCGAGGTCGCGGCCGTGACCGTGGAAGAGATCGATGATGTCACCGAGGCCGTGGTGCCACCGCCCCCGAAGGATCCCGCTATCGACGCCATGCGGGAGCAGATCGGTGACGCGCGGATGCGGCTTCGGGAGAAGGCCGAGGCTGGAGTTCCCGACCCTTCAGGAGGTGTGTGATGGAGATGGATCCCGACAAGACCGCGGTGGTGCTGATCGAGTATCAGAACGACTTCACCTCGGAGGGCGGTGCGCTGCATGACGCCGTCAAAGGCGTGATGGACGACAGCCAGATGATCGAGAACACCCGCAAGGTGGTTGCTGAGGCGCGTGCTGCCGGAGTGACGGTGCTGCACGCACCGATCACGTTCGCTCCCGGCTACGGCGAGCTCGGCGACCCCGACAAGGTCTACGGAATTCTCAAGGGCGTGATCGACTCGGGCGCGTTCGTCAAGGGCACCTGGGGTGCTGAGATCTGTGATCAGCTCGCGCCCGAGGAGAACGACATCGTGATCGAGGGCAAGCGGGGGCTGGATACATTCGCCTCCACCAACCTCGATTTCGTGCTGCGTAGCCGTGAGGTGGAGACGGTCATCCTGGCGGGGTTCCTGACAAACTGCTGTGTGGAGTCGACCATGCGCACCGCCTATGAAAAGGGCTACGACGTGGTCACCCTGACCGACTGCACGGCGGCCACAAGTGACGAGGAACAGCGCGTTGCCACCGCTCGCGACTACCCGATGTTCTCGCAGCCGATGACCAGCGACCAGGTCGTCGAGTCGCTGCGGGCGGCTGTCGCTTCCTGAGAGTTTCCCCAGAATCACGCGAATTCGCTTGCGGGTCGGCTTCTGCGCGCGCATATTCCGAGTAGATAACTCGGCGTGCCAAAGGAGCTTGACGTGGGTGCACACAGGAAGCGGATAGCGATCATCGGTGCCATCGCGGTCGGTGTGGTGGGCATCGCCGGTACGGCCCTGGGAGCAGGCGCGGGCTCATCCCCGTCGTTCCTCAACGATTTCGCGCGGCGTCTGGGTGTCTCACCGGCCAAGGTGCGCACTGCCTATCAGGGCGCGATGGCCGATCGCCTCGACCAGTTGGTCAAGGACGGCAAGCTGACCAAGGCACAGGCGGAGCGCATCAAGCAGCACCTCAAGGACCATGACGGCCCCGGGTTCGGCATGGGCGGCCCCGGGTTCGACGGTCGCGGCTTCGGTGGGCCGCGCCACCACATGTTCGCCGGCCCCGGCGGTCCGCCGCACGGCGGGCCGATGATCTGGCTGCACACCGCGGCCACCTACCTGGGCATCTCCGATCAGCAGCTGCTGAAGGAGCTTCGCAGCGGCAAGACCCCGGCTGCCATCGCCAAGGCGCACGGCAAGACCGTCGCCGGCTTGGAGCAGGAGCTGCTGCAGTCGGCCAAGAAGCCGCTCAACGATGCGGTCAAGTCCGGCCGGATCACCAAGACTCAGGCCGCCAAGATCGAGAAGTTCCTGTCTCAGCGGATCGACCAGCTGATCACCCACGGGTTCGAGTTTCACCACTCGTGGGGTGGCCCGCCGATGGGCAACGGCGGCGGCGTAGGAGCAGGGCGGCACACAGCCTTCGGCACAGCCGACAGTCGCCTCAGCGGTCTAGCTCGTCGAGGAAGCGCTCGAGCGCTTCCCGCCAGCGTTGCGGCTGGTCGAGATGGACGTCGTGTCCGGCGTCGGCGATCTCGACCAGCTGCGCGTTCGGCTGCAACTCGACCATCCGCCGGTAGTCGGCCGACCCGTCCCCGCCGGCTGCGCGCACGATCAAGATCGGGCAGCGCACAGCCGCCCACGCATCCCAGTACGACGTGCGGCTGACCTCTTCCAGCGCGGCGACCATCAGGTCGATGTCGAATGCCGGCCATAGCCCGTCGTCGCGCTGTTCCAGACCACCCACCCACGTCTGTGACCACGTCGTAGCGCCGCCGAAGAATTGGCGCGCGTGCTCCTGATCGCGGAAGGGCACCGGCCACGACTCCAGCCAGCTGCGTACGATCGCGGGCGCATCGGGATCGGCTGCCGGTGTCGCCTCGAGGACAACCAGCGCACGCACAAGGTCGGGGCGTTCGGCCGCCACGAGAAAGGCTGTGTGCCCTCCCAGCGATTGCCCCACCACCACGGCCTGTCCGAGCCGCTCCAACCACTTCTCGGCGTCGGCGACGAATGCGGCCCGCGAGACATCGGTGCTCGCGCGGCCGTCGCGGCCGTGGCCACGCTGCTCCAGTGCCACCACGTGGTGGCTCTCGGAGAGCCAGGACGCGGTCTCGGCCCACTCGCCGGCATATCCCGCCAGGCCGTGCAGCAAGGCAACCGGCGGGCCCACCCCACCGAAGTCTCGGTCGACCATCCTCCGCACGCTACACACTCCCCACTCCCGGCGCTCAGAGTCGGCATTGAGCGCCGGGCGGGTGGGGGAGGTATGACCCGGCCGGGAGGTGTGGCCGGTGGCCCCGTGGGATCGGATCAGGGTGTCGATGATGGGGCGCAGTAGTCATCGGCAGTAGGTGTAAGCACCCCGGCAGCAGTTCGTGGACAAAGCGTAAAGCCTGGAAGGATCACCCATCTTGATCCGCATGGAGGGGGCCGTGCGCCCCCGCTACCGCCCCCTCCATGCTTACTTCTCAGCCGTTGATGCGGCTGGTGCCCAATGCGATGTCGGCGCTGATGGCGAGGAAGATCGTCGTCAGTTGCGTCGGTTGCGGCTGGGCGTAGTAGTTGCCGGGGCTTGCGATCTGCTGCAGCGCCTCGTTCGACTGGATCGCCGGCACCTCGGGTGTGTTGCTCGATCCGGCCGGGCGACCGTTCACGATCGCCCCCTGGGCCGCGTAGCACGGGTCGGCCCCCGCTCCGGAGATGTCGTAGGCGATGGAATACACCAGCACGCCCTGCGCCTTGCTCCCCGTCGCCACGTTCACCGCCTGACCGCATGGACGGGTTCGGTACGGCGACGTGTTGGGCAGATAGCTCGGCCCCGAGTTGGCGGCGCCGTCAGAGAGGATGATGATCACCTTCTGGGTGCCTGCTCGTGCGTGCGCGTCGAGTTCCGCCTGGGCAGCATCGAGCGCGTTTGCATACGCGGTCTGGCCGCCCGCCTGCACGCAGCTGAGCGTGGACAGAAGCTGTGAGCTGGGATTGAGATTGCCGGCCGAGAAGGCATAGGTGTTGTTCAGCGGCACCAGCACATACGAGCTGCCGACGAGGTTGTAGTTCCCCGAGGCGGAGGCGGCGCAGGCGCTGCCGGTGTTCGCAGCCGGCGGCAGCACCGCCAGACCGACGTTGTCCTGGGCCGGGTCCATCGAGCCCAGGAAGGCCAGGATGCCATCCTTGGCCGAGGTCAGCTTGGTGCCCGACATCGATCCTGACCGGTCGAGCACGATCATCACGTCCAGCGGCAGCCCGCCACACGGGGAGCAGGCTTGCGCGTGCACCGTCTCGGGAATCGTGTCGATCCCGATCACACGCAGGAACGTCGTGGGTACGTCCGCGTCCTGGGTCACGTGCACCGTGTTGGCGGGGCTACAGAAGTCCGGACTGGTCGAGCAGTCGGTGGTGGCGGATACCGCCACGGTGCCTGCGCCGGCGATCGGGTTCTTGCCGCCCGATCCCGCGCTGAACTTCGTGGCCGCGGTGATTGCCGCGGCGGTGGACGGGAGGTTGCTCGCGCCGGCGGCGGCAGCGGCATCGGCCGACGCCTGCAGCTGCTGGTGCACGCGATAGGCGTTTCCGATGTCGATCACTGCGCCGCACATGATCATCAACACCAGCACGAACGCCACTACCAGCGGCAGCGCCTGGCCGCTCTCGTTTGACGACGGCGCGCAGCGAGGATCCATCGTTCCCCTCCATAGTCGACCAGCCCCAATTCCGAGCAAGGCTCGGCACACCCAGACTCACTTTGCGGGGTCGGGGGCGAAACAGCATCCCCGGGCGGGGGGAAGTGCAGACCCCCTGTTGTGCGTGCCTCCGGAGGGTGAGGCTCAGGCCGGGGGAAGCTTGACGCCGAGTTCGCGCTCGATTCCGCCGAGCGCCAGCAGCCGCGCCTCGGCGTTGGGGATCGAACCGGTCATCCAGCGGGTGCCCAGGCCCTCCATGCTTGCCGTCAGCCGAATGGAGGAGGCGACTGGGTCGACGTCGCCGGGGACGGATCCGTCTGCCTGACCGTCGGCGAGCAGCTCGGCCACTTCCGTCGTCCAGCCCTCGTACGCGTCGCTCAGAAGCGTCCGCAGCCGCGGCTGAGTGAACGAGCCGGACGTCATCTCGATCCAGATCATCCAGGCCTCGTGCGATTCAGGCTCTTCGGTGAGCTCGCGAAGCAGTCGTGCCACCGCGCGCTCGAGACCGGTGCCGGTGGGCTGCCCGCGCCGGGCGAACGCGGCTTCGGTGCGCTGGTTGACGTACTCGAATGCCAGCGAGATCAGCTCCTCGCGGCCTTCGAAGTAGTAGTAGACGAGTCCGATCGAGACGCCCGCCTCGCGTGCGACGTCCTCGATCCGCAGTGTCCGCGTCCCCGACCGTGCGATGACCGCGCAGGCAGCGTCCAACAACGTCTCGCGCCGCCCGATGCCGCGCTGAGTGTTGGCGGCGGTCCCCATCGCCCCAGGATACCGCGCAGCGTTGCCCTTGCGGGTATTGACTCTAAGTGGTACGGGGGTAGAGTTGAACTGCATCTTATCAGTTTTGTTTTATTTAAGGGAGCGATTGTTGCAATATATCAAGATGATTGTCGGGGGAGTGGCGGTCGCGGTTGCCGCCGTGCTGGGGTGCGCCTCCACCGCTCTGGCTGCGACCGGGGCGCAGCCGGTGGTGGTCGCACAGAGGCCGGTCGACTGGAGCCCGCAGGTGCTCGACGGCCGGGTACAGGCGCTGGTGCGGGTCGGCAACACGATCGTGGTGGGCGGGTCGTTCACCAAGGTGCGAGCTCCCGGTGGAGCCGTGGTCGAGCGCACCGACCTGTTCGCGTTTGACGCTGCCACCGGGGCGATCGACCCGCAGTTTGCCCCGACGATTGCCGGCGGCAGCGTGTTCACGCTCAGCCCCGCACCGGGAGGCAAGGGAGTGTTTGTGGGCGGGCGCTTCACCAAGGTCGACGGCGACAACCGCCACGGGGTCGTCCGGTTGCGCCTTGCCGACGGTTCGGTCGACCCGTCCTTCCACCCCGCGGTGGGGGCGGGCATCGTGGACGACTCGGCCGTGATCGCCGGCCGGCTCTATATCAGCGGGGCATTTGCGACCGTCGGGGGACAGCCCCGCACAGGATTTGCCGCGGTGGAAGCCGGTTCGGGCACCGTCGTCCCGGATGTGAACGTGACCTTCGCCGCCCCCACGGTGGGCACGCTCGAAGTCACCCACTTCGACATCGCGCCGGACGGCAGCCGCCTGGTCGCCGTGGGATCGTTCACCACCGTCAACGGCCTTGATCGCGCGCAGATCGCGATGCTCAACCTCCAGGGCGGTTCCGTATCGGTCGCCAACTGGGAGACCGATCGGTTCAAGACGGCCTGCAAGCTGAAGGCCGGCGGCATCATTCGCGACGTCGCTTTCTCGCCCGACAGCAGCTACTTCGTGCTGGGCGCCACCGGCGGGGGCATCGGCCTGTGCGATTCGATCAGCTCGATGGAACGCGCGGGCGGTGGGCGCGCATCGGTTCGAGACCTGGGACGACCCGAGCGGCGGCGACAGCATCACCCAGATCGCGGTCACCGGAACCGCGATTTACGCCGGTGGGCACCAGCGCTGGATGGAGAACACCGTCGCCGACCCGCGCGGCCGCGGCGCCCAGCCGGCCGCCGGTGCGGTGCCGCGCTCGGGTATCGCCGCGCTCGACCCGATCAACGGCATGCCGTTCTCGTGGAATCCCGGCCGCAAGCCACGCGGCACCGGCGTGTACGCCTTCCTGGTGACCCCGGAGGGGCTGTGGATGGGTTCCGACACCGGCTACACCAACGGGCAGTACCGGCCTCGCCTGGCCATGTTCCCGACCGCCGGCGGCACCGCGATCGCTGCGGGCACGGTGGGCACCGCGCCGGGCCCTCTCTACACGATCGGCAAGGGCCTGGTACGCACGGGCTTCAGTGGCGTACGCAAGGCGGTGAATCCACAAGCGGTCAGGTCGGGTGTGGACTGGTCGCGGTCGCGGGGGGCGTTCATGGTCGGACAGACGCTCTTCACGTTCACCGTCGCAGACCATCTGATCGCGCGGTCGTTCAACGGCAGCCGCCGTGGGAGCGCCTCGGGATCTGCCGCTGTACGGCCTCTCGGGGAGCCTGCGCATCGCCGGAGCCTTCTACGACCCGGCCTCGGGTCGGCTGTTCTACATCAAGACCGGAGACTCGGCGCTGTACTCGAGCCCGTTCGAGCCTCAGAGTGGTCTGCTCGGCGCCGCCGTCCAGCACGTCGCCATGTTCAAGGTCGGCGGTTCGTACATCCAGCCGACGACGATGACGCGGATCGGCTCATTCGTGTACTTCAATCAGGGCGCCGACCTGTATCGGATCGCCTTCAACGGTCGCACGATCACCGGCAGGCCGGTGCGCGTCTCGGGCCCGTCGGTCGATCGGCGCAACTGGAGCGGAGCGCGCGGGATGTTCGTGCGGCCGGCTTGACCCAGCGGCTGGGCCGCGGGTGGGGATCACCTACCCGCGGCCGGCCACGGCGGCGCCGTCAATCCGACGCCAAAGATCACCCTAGCGGGGTACCAGAAGCGCTCGTATGCTCAAGCCACAGGCTCTGGTTCCAATCGCACAAGGAGATCTCCCGTGTTCCGACGCGTCCGCTTGGCTGCGCTCGTGTTTGCCCCCCTGGCTGCTCTGGCCGCGGTTTCGGCCGCCGGCGCACAGGTCAATGCAGCCCAATCTGTTGTCGTATCGGCGACGCCGGCATCCAAGACCCCCAACATTCTCAACGGGGTGGTCAACGGCATCGCCACTGTCGGCAACAGGATCGTGGTGGGCGGCACGTTCACATCCGTCAAGTCTTCCGACGGCACCACGCTCAATCGCAGCGAGTTGCTGTCGTTCGATCCGGCCACAGGTGTGGTCGATACCAATTTTGCGCCCGTATTCGCCGGTGGTGAGGTCACGACCGTGACCGCCGCGCCGGGTGGAACGGCGGTCTTTGTCGGCGGCAAGTTCCAGACCGTCAACGGCGCCACCCAGAAGCGACTGGTCAAGATCAACCTGTCCGACGGCTCGATCGACACCAGCTTCAAGCCCAACGTCAGCGGCAGCTGGGTCGAGGACATCCAGGTGCTCGGCAGCGACCTGTACGTGGGTGGCGCGTTCACCTCGTTGGGTGGACAGCCCCGCGAGCGCTTCGGCGCAGTCGACGTCAACACCGGACTGGCCGACCCCAACGTCAACATTCCGTTCGCGAACAAGCGCGACGGAACGCTGCGAGTGGCGCACTTCGACATCTCGCCCGACGGCACCAAGCTGGTTGCCACCGGCACCTTCCTGACCGCCGGCGGCCTGGATCGGGCACAGATCGCGATGCTCGACCTGACCACCACGCCGGTCTCGGTCTCCTCGTGGGAGTCCGACGCGCTCAAGCCGAACTGCAATCCCAAGTTCGACACGTATGTCCGTGATGTCGAGTTCTCGCCGGACGGCAGCTACTTCGTGCTCGGCAACACCGGCGCCTACACCGGCGGCCCCGCTGCCGGCGTTCTGTGCGACTCGGTGACCAAGTGGGATGCCAATGCCACCGGCCCCGGTCAGAAGCCCCTCTGGGCCGACTACACCGGTGGAGACAGCATCACCTACGTGGCCGTCACCGGAACCGCGATCTACGCGGGCGGGCACCAGCGCTGGATGAACAACCCCAACGCCAGTGACGCCCTCGGCGCCGGCGGAGTGGGGCGGATGGGTATCGCCGCGCTCGACCCGGTCAACGGCATGCCGTTCTCGTGGAACCCCGGCCGCAATCCCCGCGGATCCGGCGTGTGGGCGCTTCTGTCCACGGCCACCGGCCTGTGGGTCGGCTCCGACACCGCCTACATCGGCGGTGTCTATCGCAACCGGATCGCGTTCATGCCGACCGCCGGTGGCGAGACGATCCCCACTTGGAACTCGGGTGTGCTCCCCGGCAATCTCGACAGCCTCGGCACAACCGGACTGATCAGCCGCACCTTCGACGGCACCACGGTGGGCTCGCCGAGCTCCTCCACCGCCGTTGACTGGTCGCACGTTCGCGGCGCCTTCATGATCAACGGCACGCTGTTCAACGGACAGGACGACGGGCATCTGTATGCGCGCTCGTTCGACGGCTCCACCTTCGGCGCCGCGTCCTCGGTGGCGCTCAACGGCCTCACCAACACCAACTTCCCGATCGCGTCGTTGACCGGGATGGCGTATGTGCCCTCCTCGGGCCGTCTGTACTACACGGTCAGCGGCAGCAGCACGCTGTACTACCGCTACTTCGAGCCCGAGAACAACGTGATCGGTGGTCAGACCTTTACCGCCGGCACGCTGCCGAGCGCGGTCACGAGCATGACCATCGCCGGCGGGAAGCTCTACTACACGACGGCGGCAGGGCTTTCCAGCATCGCCTTTGCCAACGGCGTGACCTCCGGATCGCCGAGCCTGGTGACCGGCACCGGAGACTGGAGTGGACGCGCACTGTTCGTTTCCGCGTCCTAACAGACCTCGCGGGGGGTGGAGCGGGGAGCATCGAGGGCGGTCGTGGATACCACGGCCGCCCTCGTGCATTGCCGGGTTGCAAACAAATCGTTGACATTTGCGCCAGGTTCCGAGATCATCGCACCGGTATAGGCCATTATCCCCCTCTGGTCAGAAGGAGCGTCCATGGAGGAACAGGTACGGACCGACTCCAGCGATCTCGCTGAGTTCGGCTACAAACAGGAGCTGCATCGAACGCTTGGGAGCTTCTCCTCGTTCGCTGCAGGCTTCAGCTACATCTCGATTTTGACAGGGATGTTCCAGACGTCGTACCTCGGCTTCCTCTTCGCCGGGCCGGCGTTTATCTGGGCATGGTTGTTCGTTCTCTTCGGGCAGATGATGGTGGCGTTGCAGTTCTCCGAACTTGCTGCGCACTATCCCCTGGCCGGCTCGGTGTACCAGTGGTCGAAGCAGGTCGCCAATAAGTCATGGGCGTGGAACACGGGCTGGATCTACATGTGCGCCCAGATCGTGACCGTGCCCGCGGTGGCGTTGGCGTGGCAGGTGATCCTGCCGCAGATCTCGACTCGGTTCCAGTTCGTCAAGTGCTCGCCCAGCGACACCTGTCCGGATCCGAGCTTCCCAGCATTCGACAACCCCGCGTTTGCCAAGAACGCGATCATCCTCGGCATCGTCATGATCATCGGCACGACCATCATCAACGTGATGGGAGTGAGCCTCCTGTCGAAGATCAACAACATCGGCGTTGCCTCGGAGCTGGTCGGCGCCGCCGGCTTGGTGATTCTGTTCCTGATTCACACCACCCGTTCGCCCACCGACGTTCTCACCAACACGGCCGGTACTGGTACCGGTCACGCTTGGGGATATCTGGGAGCGCTGCTGGTGGGTGCGATCATGCCGTTGTACGTGATGTACGGCTTCGACTCGGCAGGGTCATTGGCCGAGGAGACCGATGATCCCCGTCGCAAGGCGCCCAAGGCGATTATCCAGGCACTGGCGACGGCCGGAACGATGGGCTTCCTGCTCATCCTGTTCGGCACGATGGCAGTGAGTGACGCCCTCTACAAGGATCCCACCAGCCTCGGATTGGCTGTGATCACGAAGGATGTGCTCGGGGACTTCTGGGGCGATGTGTTCCTGTGGGACTGCGCGCTTGCGATCTTCGTATGCTGTCTTGCGATTCACGCGATGTCGGTGCGGATCCTGTTTGCCATGGGGCGGGATAACAACCTCCCTGGCGGATCCAAGTTGGCGTCGGTGTCCGGTAAACGCCGGGTGCCGGTCTTCCCAGCCGTGATGGTGGGAGCGATCGCGATTGCCGTGCTGGCGCTGAACATCTTCAACCCGTACGCCGTCACAATCGTTCTGGGTCTGGGGATCGTGTACATGTACATCGCCTACCTCGGTGTGACGATTCCGCTGTTCCAGCGGCGTCGCGAGGGCTGGCCGAGCAACCTGCCGACGGGCAACAGGGGGCTGTTCAGCCTCGGTCCGTGGGCGATGGTGACCAACGGCATCGCCATCGCATACGGCATCGCCATGTCGATCAACCTGATGTGGCCGCGCGATTACTTCTACGGCACCAAGTTCTATCAGCAGTACGGAGTGCTGCTGGGTGTCATCATCGCGATGGGTGCGGGGCTGATCCTGTACTACGCGCACCAGAAGGACAAGATGGAAGTCCTGCCCGAGCATCGCGCGGGCAGTACCGCCGAAGCCATGGCGGAGGTCACCCAACCTCCGATCCACGGCGGACCGTGATCTGACCAGGTGACAGGGCGGGCCGTCCGTCTGGGCGGCCCGCCCCTATTCATGCGGGGAGACTGTGTGACAATGGAAGTCATGACAATGGAACCGGAACGCCTGCGTAAGCTCGTCCGCCGAGATGTGGTCGTGGTCGGCTTCGGCAACCCTGATCGCGATCTGGACATACAGCCTGGTGGTGGCGGTTGCCTTCGGCACGCTCTCGAAGATCACGGCGGGCCGCGCCGAGGTGGCAGTGGCGGTGGTCGTGTCGGTGTTCTGCGTGTGGTGGTGGGCCTCGGGTCCGCGCGAGCTGATGCGCGATCGCATGATGGTGCTGATTCCCGTGTTCCTGATCGCCGGCCCCGGCCTGATCGGGGTGCACAACCTCGGCGGCGGTATGATCGTCGCGATTCTCTCGGGTGCGGTGGGCTTCGCAGCGGCCTGTGCCCTGGGCGTCATGTGGGGCAGCCGCAAGCGCGACGCGCGCTCCTGATCGCTTCGACGTGCGCGTCAATTCGGAGTCGACCATCTAGGATCCCGCACCGATGAGTGCCCAGTACGTCTACTCGATGCATCGGTGCAACAAGTTCTTCGGTCCGGAGCGCCAGGTGCTGCGCGATATCTCCCTGTCGTTCCTGCCGGGGGCGAAGATCGGCGTGCTCGGCCCTAACGGCGCCGGCAAGTCCACGCTGCTGAAGATCATGGCCGGGCTGGACGAGCCGTCCAACGGCACCGCCCAGATCGCGCCCGGGGCGACGGTGGGGTATCTGCCGCAGGAACCCCAACTCGACCCGGCCAAGGACGTTCGCGGCAACGTCGAGGACGGAGTGGCCGAGAAGCGCGCGCTGCTGGATCGCTTCAACGAGATCGCGCTGCAGTTCTCTGAGCCGATGTCCGACGACGAGATGACCGCGCTCCTGGAGGAGCAGGGTGAGGTGCAGGACCGGATCGAGCGCACCGACTCGTGGAACCTCGATCGCATGATCGACACCGCCATGGACGCCTTGCGGACACCGCCGGGCGATGCCGAGGTGACCAACCTGTCGGGTGGTGAGCGGCGCCGGGTGGCGCTTGCCCGGCTGCTTTTGTCGTCGCCCGACCTGCTGCTGCTGGATGAGCCGACCAACCATCTCGACGCCGATTCGGTGGCCTGGCTGGAGCGGTTCCTGGAGGAGTTTTCCGGCACAGTGCTGGCTGTCACCCACGATCGCTACTTCCTGGACAACGTGGCCGGCTGGATCTTGGAGCTCGACCGTGGCCACGGCATCCCCTTCCAGGGCAACTACACCTCGTGGCTGGAGCAGAAGCAGGCGCGGCTGGCGGTCGAGGAGAAGCAGGAATCGGCCCGCCGGCGCACGCTGGCCCGCGAGCTGGAATGGGTGCGGATGTCGCCGCGCGCCCGCCAGGCCAAGTCCAAGGCGCGGGTGGCCGCCTACGAGCAGATGCTGGCCGACGAGGCAGCGGTCAAGCTCGATACCGTCGAGATCCACATCCCCGCCGGAGAACGGCTCGGCGACGTGGTGGTGGAGGCTCGCGACCTGTCCAAGGGCTTCGGCGACCGGCTGCTGATCGAGGATCTCAACTTCTCGCTGCCGCCGGGCGGCATCGTGGGTGTGATCGGGGCAAACGGCGCGGGTAAGACCACGCTCTTTCGCATGATCGCCGGTCAGGAACAGCCCGACTCCGGCACGCTTCGGATCGGTGACACCGTCCAGATCGCCTACGTCGATCAGGCCCGTGCCGATCTCGACCCGGCCAGCACGGTGTGGAAGGAGATCTCGGGTGGGCGCGACCTGATCACGCTGGGCAAGCGCGAGATGCAGTCGCGCGCGTACGTCGCGTCATTCAACTTCAGAGGCGGCGATCAGCAGAAGCGGGTCGGTGACCTCTCCGGCGGAGAGCGCAACCGCCTGCATCTGGCCAAGCTGCTGCGCAGCGGCGGCAATCTGTTGCTGCTGGACGAGCCCACCAACGATCTGGACGTGGATACGCTGCGGGCGCTCGAGGACGCGCTCGTCTCGTTCGCCGGCTGCGCGGTGGTGATCACCCACGATCGCTGGTTCCTGGATCGCGTCGCGACCCACATGCTCGCCTTCGAGGGCGACTCGCAGGTGGTGTGGTTCGAAGGCACGCACGAGGAGTACGAGGAGAACCGCCGCGCCCGGCTCGGCGCCGAGGCCGACCAGCCCCACCGCATCAAGTACAAGCCCCTCACTCGCACCTGAGGCTGGTCCGCGCTCAGGGCGCCTGTCGTACATCGACGTCGCGGTGAATTGGTGCCAGGCACAATTTTCGTACTCAGGGCGGCTGTGGTGAATAACGGTGCCAGGCACCGTTATTCACCTAGTACGCTTGCCGGGCGAGTGCGCGGCTGAGGAAGGTGAACGCTGGGCCTGCGGCGTTCTGCCAGAAGTTCCCGTCGTGGCAGCCGCTGGTGAAGAGGGTATGCGGCGCGGGTGACAGTTTGGCGGCGAGCGCCACGTCCGCGCCGTGGAACGGATCGCTGGTGCCGCAGGCGATGAATACCGGTGTGTGTGCCAATCGGCCGGCGTGGGTGAATGGGTCATATCGTTGGTAGTCACCGCCGCCGTCGAATGCATCCGGCACCGCCGACGCCTGGGCCGCGTGGTTCGGCCAGACCGCGGCGCTGAGTGCCGCCACCGCGGTGAACAGCCGCGGGTGGAGTTGGGCCGCCAGGAGTGCGCCGTACCCGCCCATCGACCAGCCGAACGTCGCCCGCCCGCCTCCACCCAATCCGAACCTCCGCTCGATCAGCGGCACGAACTCGTCGACCAGCATCGCCATCCGGTCCTCGCCGCTGCGGCGCGGATGCCAGTAGCTGACCCCGCTGTCGACAACGGCGAGGGCGATCGGTGAGGGCGCCTGGGCGGCGTAGTCAGGAAGACGTAGGGCCGTCATGCTCGAATCCGCCGCGCCGCCGCGGCCCGGCAGGCAGAAGACGACCGGGAGGGTTAAGTGGTCGGGGTGCCCCGGCGGAATGGCGACGGCGTAGCCGACCCGCCCGCTGACGGTGTCGGAGCGAAACGATCCCGCGTGGACGGGCCAGTTTGACGCTGGAGGTGAGGGTGCCGCCGGGCCGCATGCCCCGGTCTCGTTCAGGTACCACCGATGCAGGGGCGCGCGTCGCTCCCAGCCGACACCGGCAGCCGCGACCAGCGCGACGCCACCGCCCGCCAGCAGAGCCCTCCGGGTGGTACGGCTCAGCGGGCGACGTCCTCCCAGTCGCCGGCCGAGTCGAGAAAGATGTGCCGGATTGTGTGCAGGCCGGTGGGCTCGTCCAGGCTGCCGGCCGCGATCGAGATCGTCTCCAGGTCGGGGCGATCCCAGAACAGCCGGCTGCCGCATTGTGCGCAGAAGCCTCTGCGGGTGCCCTCGAGTTCGTGCCAGCGAAGCTCAGCTTCGTCGGCGATCGTGAGTTGCCCGCGGGGGCAGGCGGCGTGCGGAGCCGGGCCACCGTGGTATCGACGGCAGATGCTGCAGTGGCACACGATCACGTCCCGCACCGGACCGTCGATCCGATAGCGCACGGCACCACACAGGCAGCCACCCTCCCGCACTGTGGTTTCGTCAGCCGCCATCCCGGCAGCCTAGCCGTGAATAACGGTGAATAACGGTGCCAGGCACCGTTATTCATGCGGCCATGCGGCGTTCGTCCTGCACACGGTTGAGGGCGTCCAGGGCGGCAACGCGGTAAGACTCGGCCAGCGTGGGGTAGTTGAATACCGACTCGACCAGGGTGGTGACGGTGCCCCCGGTGACCATCAACATCTGGCCGATGTGGACCAGCTCGGTGGCGCCGGAGCCGAACACGTGCACCCCCAAGAGCCGGCCGTCCTCGGGCGACACCAGCAGCTTCAGCATCCCCTGCCAGTCGCCCATGATCTGCCCGCGGGCGAGCTCTCGATGGCGCGAGATGCCGATTTCGTAGGGAACCGCGGCGGCTGTCAACTCCTCCTCGGTGCGGCCCACAAAACTGATCTCGGGGATCGTGTAGATGCCGATCGGCAGCGGCTCGATGGGGATGCGCGTATCCACGCCGAAGGCGTGACACGCCGCCAGCCGTCCCTGCTCCATCGAGGTGGCCGCCAGGCTGGGGAACCCGATCACGTCGCCCACGGCGTAGATGTGCCGGGTGCGGGTGCGATAGCTTCGCGAGACGGCGATGCGGCCGCGCCGATCGGCCTCGATTCCGGCGTGCTGCAGCTCCAAGCCGTCCGTCGCACCCTGGCGACCGGCTGAGTAGAGCACCGCTTCGGCGGGGATTCGCTTTCCGCTTGCAAGCGTTGCGATGGCGCCGCTGGGGCGCTTCTCCACCGCGGTCACCTCCTCGCCGAAGCGAAACACCACCCCCATGTCGCGCAGATGGTATTGCAGCGCCTCGACGATCTGCGAGTCGCAGAACTCGAGCAGCTGGGGGCGGCGTTCCACCACCGTGACCTTGGTGCCGAGGGCGGCAAACATGGAGGCGTACTCGATGCCAATCACTCCTGCTCCGACCACCAGCAGCGATGACGGCACCCAGTCGAGCGTGAGCACGTCGTCGGAGTCGATCACCGTCCGTCCGTCGAACTCGATCGTGCTCGGCCGCGCCGGCCGGGTGCCCACGGCGATCACGATCCTGGAAGCAGTGATGCGACGCTGCTCTCCATGATCGCCGGTCACCAGCACGGCGTGCGGATCGGCGAAGCGGGCGTTGCCGGTCACGATCGAAATGCCGTTTCGGCTGAGCTGGTGGCGGACGACGTCCACCTCACGCTGAATCACGCTGTCGATCCGCCACACCAGATCGCCGCTCGTGATCGGGTCCTTGACCCGGTGGCTATGTCCGTAGATGCCGCGCTGGCTGGTGCCGGTGAGATACAGCACCGCCTCGCGCAACGTCTTGGAGGGGATCGTGCCGGTGTTGACGCAGACGCCGCCGATCATGTGTCCGCGGTCGACCACCACCGCCCGCTTGCCGAGTTTCGCCGCCTGGATCGCCGCTTTCTGCCCAGCGGGGCCGGAGCCGATCACCAGCAGGTCGAAATCGTATGCCACCGCCGCGTAATCGGCGGTCAGGTCACCGGTGTGAGAGGCGCCTGGCCACGCAGCACCGCCACCGTGTTGCGTGCGGCCAGCACGCCCATCGCGGTGCGCGTCTCGATCGTGGCCGAACCCAGGTGCGGGATCATGGTGACGTTGTCGAGCGGGATCAGGCCGGGGTACACCTCCGGTTCGCGCTCGAACACGTCCAACCCGGCCCCGGCGATCGTGCCGGCAGCGAGTGCCTCGGCCAACGCTGCCTCGTCCACCACCGGGCCGCGGGTGGTGTTGATCAGGTGGGCGGTGGGCTTCATCATCGTCAGCCGGCGGGCGTCGATCAGATGCCGCGTCTCATCCGACAGCGGGCAGTGCAGCGACACCACGTCTGCGCTCGCCAGCAGGTCATCCAGCGACCCGATGTACTTGGCGCCCAGCTCCGCGTCGAGCGCGGGCGCGGCTCGCCGTCGGCCGGTGTAGGCGATCTCCATCCCAAACGCCTTTGCCCGGCGGGCGGTCGCGGCGCCGATCTTGCCCAAGCCGACGATTCCCAGCGTCTTTCCCTGCAGGCCGGTGCCAAGCATGAAGAACATGTTCCACGACCAGGTGCCGCCCGATCGGATCAGCCGTTCGCCCTCGGCCAGCCGACGGGTCGACATCAGAATCAACGCGAATGCGATGTCGGCGGTGGCCTCAGTCAGGACTCCCGGCGTGTTGGTGAAGATGATGCCGCGGTCGATCACCGCGGGCACGTCCACGTTGTCGTACCCGACCGCCACGTTTGCGATCACGGCCAGCTGGTTTCCGGCCGCGTCCAGAAACGCGTCGTCGACCCGGTCGTGCAGCAGCGTCACGATCGCGTCGGCTCCGGCGATCGCCTCGTGCAGCTCCTCAGTGGTCATGGGGCGATCGTGGGGTGAGACCCACACCTCGCCCCCGGCCTCATGCAGGAGCTCCAGCGCGGGATCGGGGATCCGGCGAGTGACCACGATCCTCGGGCCTGCGGCGCTAGCCATTGACCGAGAAGCTCGAGTTTTCGTTGATCTCGCGCAGGCGTGAGTAGAAGCCCATGTCCAGCTCCACGCCGGTGTAGCGCGTGGTCACCTTGAGCGGGTCGCTGTCGTGGTCGTGGCCCTTCTCCACGGCGTCGATCAGCTCGGCCATGCAGTGACCTGCGACCGGCCCGTTCTTGAACTGGTTGCCGCTGGTGCCGATCGCCATGTAGAACCCCGGCAGGTCGCTCTTGTCATACAGCGGGATCCAGTCGTCCGAGCAGTCGTACAGATCGACGACGCCCTTCATGTCGTGTGGGATCGGCAGCGACGGGATCCGGCGTGCGCACCGGTAGACCTGCGCTTCCCACTGATCGCGGGTGATCGACCGGTTGAAGTCGTCGGGGTTTTCGATCCACTCCTGCGGGTCGCAGTCGGGATCCTCAGAGCCGATCAGGATGTTGTTTCCGGTCTCGGGGCGGAAGTAGATGGCGTTGTCGCCGTCGGAGACATGCCGGCCCTCGTGGTCGTAGTCGAAGTCCTCGGGTGCGGGTACGTGGTGGACCTCGTGACGAAGCGCCTTGGTCTTGATGTTCATGCCGTCCTCGACGCCGGCCATGCGGTTGATCACAAACGAGTGCGGCCCGGCCACGTTGACCACGATCCGGGCGTCGATGTCGGTGCCGTCCTCGAGCGTCACTCCCGCCACGCGGCCGTTCTCGCGCCTGATCGCGGTGACCTTGGTGCGGAACTCGAACCGTCCGCCCTTGGCCTCGGCGGCCCGCTGCAGATTGTGGGACGCAAGCGCGGGATCAGACACATACCCCGATTCCGGAGTAAAGATCGCGCCGGGCAGCTCACCGCCACGCGGCGCCGTGAAGTCAGGATCCTCGGATGGGCGCGTGGGTGGCCAGAACTCGTGCATGTCGAAGATCGGCATGCGCTGCTTGGTCGTCTCGGTGTCCCAGTCCTCGTAGGTCACGCCCAGCGCGTCGTAGTGGGGTAGCACCTTGTGGTGATGTGCGGTCGAGCTCTTCAACAAAATCGTGCCGCACTGCATGTACTTGGACAATCCGCTCTCATCCGGGGCCTCCAGATACGCGGCCCAGTCCTCCCAGTACTTGAAGCCCTCATATGCCATCGCCACGCCGTCCAGCGACGAGTAGTGCGCCCGCACGATGGCGCACGAGTTCGACGTCGGCCCATAGCTGGCCGACGGCAGCTTGTCGATATTCAGCGTCTTGTATCCCCGTTTGCACAGCTCGAAAGCGGTGGCAGCGCCAATCACGCCCGCCCCGATGATGATCGCGTCGACCTTCTCACCCATGATTCGCTTCGCTCCCCTTCAGTCGCCGAGTTCGGTTCGGCGGCGATTGACGTACTCCTCGAGTTCCTGCCGGATGCCTTCGTCCAGCGGCGGCTGTTCGTAGTTTTCCAGCGTCTCGCGCCAGATGGTGGAGGCACGGGCGGTGGCGTCTGCCCCGCCCTTGCGCTGCCACCGTTCGAAGTTCTCGGTGGATGACAGTAGCGGCCGGTAGAAGCAGGTGCGAAACCGCTCCAGCGTGTGCTCGGCGCCGAGGAAGTGTCCGCCCGCGCCGACCTCCACGTGGGCGCCCCAGGCCAGGCTGTCCTCGTCGATCTCAAGCGGCGTGAACTCTTCTTTCAGCATTCGCAGGATCTCGATATCGACGATGAACTTCTCGTAGCAGGAGACCAGCCCTGACTCCAGCCAGCCGGCGGAGTGCATCACGTAGTTGGCTCCCGCCAGGAACGCCGGCAGCATCGTCATCAGTGCTTCGTAGGCAGCCTGGGCATCAACCGTCTGGCTGGAGGTCAGCCCGCCGCCTCCGGCCCGCCAGGGCAGACCGAAGTGCCGTGCGATCTGGCCGGTGCAAAGCAGGCCGATACCCGACTCGGGCGTGCCGAAGGCCGGGGATCCTGACTGCAGGTCGGTGTTGGAGAGAAACGACCCGAACACCACCGGGCAGCCCGGCCGTACCAGCTGGGTGAGCGCGATCCCGGCCAATGCCTCGGCCATCTGCTGCACCAGCGTCGCCGGGATCGTCACCGGTGACATCGCACCCATCAGCAGAAACGGCGTGACGATCACCGCTTGGTTGGCTCGGTTGTAGGTCAGCATCGCCGACAGCATGCGGTCGTCGAACCGCAGCGGTGAGTTGACGTTGATCAGGGAAAGCGAGGCCGGGCTGGCTTCGATCGCGTCGCGCCCGCCGAACAGGATCTCACTCATCGCGACCGTGTCAGCGGCGTTGGGACCGGAGGTGACCGAGCCCATATGCGGCTTGTCTGAGAGGGTCATCAGCGCGTACACCATGTCCAGGTGGCGCGAGTCGAGTGGGATGTCGTTGGGCTCGCAGATGGTGCCGCCGGGTGAGTCGAGCTCGTCGAAGCTCTGGGCCAGGCGCACGAAGTTCTCGAAGTCGGCCTTGGTGGCTTCCCGCCGGACATCTCCCTCGCGCGCGAACGGCGGCCCGTACACCGCCGAGAACACCATGTTGTCGCCGCCGATGGTGACGCTCTTCTCCGGGTTGCGCGCCTGCAGCTCGAACTCACGCGGCACCTTGGCCACCTGCTCGAGGATGAAATCGGGATCGAACCACACGTTGGCGCCTTCGGTCTTGCACCCGGCCGCGCGAAAGATCTCGACAGCCTCGGGGAGGATGAACTCCACGCCGATCTCAGAGACGATCCGGCGCCAGCCGCGGTCGAGTACGTCCATCGCGTCGGGCGACAGGATCTCGTAGCGCGGCATTGTGTTTTGGAACATGCTCCCTCCGGCGGTTGCGGGGCCGCTTGACGAACCTCGCGCGACCCCATTATGATCCGTATGGTGGAACTAGTGTTCCACATCATGGAGACTATTTCAATGCCGGCACCCACAGGCACACAATCGATCGATCGGGCCGCCCAGCTGCTGGTGATGGTCGTCGAAAGCGACGAGCCCGTGTCGATCGGCGAGCTGGCAGACCGCGCCGAGCTGCCCAAGAGCACCGTGTCTCGGTTGGTATCGGCGCTGGAGCGCCAGTCGCTGGTGCAGCGCGCCAGCTCGCGCGGCCCGCTGCGCGCCGGCCCGGTGCTGATGCGACTTGCCCATCGCGGTGTGTCCGACCGCGATCTGGTCGAGCTGTGCGAGCCCACGCTCGCGCAGCTGGCCGAGGTCAGCGGCGAGACGATCAACCTGGGAGTGCCCACCTCGATGGGTGTCGAGCATCTGGCGCAGGTCGACTCGTCACACTTCATCGGCGCCACCAACTGGCTGGGGCGGCGGGTTCCGCTGCATACCAATGCGCTGGGCAAGGTCTTTCTCGCGTTCGGCGCCGCCCGACTCCCCCGGGGTCCGCTGGAGCGGCTGACGCCCGCGACCGTGACCGATCGGCTGGTGCTCGACGGCCAGCTGCAGCAGATTCGAGCGCAAGGGTTTGCCGTGGTGGTGGACGAACTAGAACCCAACCTGGCCGCAGTTGCGGCCCCTGTGTACGACGCCGGCGGCACCGTGATGGCGGCGATCTCGATCTCCGGCCCCGACCACAGGCTGCCACAGGCGCGGCTTTTGGAGTTCGGAGGAATTATCGTGCGGGAGGCGGGGTCGTTGTCGATCCGCCTCGGTCACGAAGGTACGACCCAAGGAGCTGCATGACACACGACGAGATTCTCCAAGAGATGTACGAGGCGACGTTGGTCGGGAACGCCCCCAGAGTGAAGGAGCTGACCGAGCTGGGACTGGAGGAGGGCATCGGCCCCGAGTCGCTGCTCTACGACTCGCTGATCCCCTCGCTGGAAGAGGTGGGAGCCCGCTTCGAGCGAGGCGACTACTTCGTGCCCGAGATGCTGATCGCCGCGCGGGCGATGCAGGGCGCGCTCAACATCCTGCGCCCGCTGCTGGCCGAGACCGGTGCGAAGCCGATCGGGACGTTCCTGATGGGGACGGTCAAGGGCGACGTGCACGACATCGGCAAGAACCTCGTGAACATCATGCTCGAGGGTGCCGGCTTCACCGTGATCGATCTGGGCGTGAACGTCGCGCCCGAGACGTTCGTCGCCAACATCAACGAGCACGAGCCCGACATCGTCGGCTTCTCGGCCTTCCTCACGACCACGATGCCGATGTTCAAGGCCAACATCAACTCGATCGAGAAGGCCGGCATCCGCGACAAGGTGATCGTGATGGTCGGCGGCGCACCTGTGACCCAGGAGTACGCCGATGCCGTCGGTGCCGATGGCTACGCCGCCGACGCCAGCACCGCCGTGCGCCTGGCCAAGGATCTGATCGAGAAGCGGCGAGCTCTGACCCCGGCATGACCGCGGCGGCCCGCGAGCAGGTGGCGGAGCTGATCGCGTCCGCCAGCATCGAGGTGACTCCTCGCGATGCCGGGAACCTGCGCGCGTTGGGCGATCTGCTGCCTCAGGGCACGCTGGTCTACATCACCGCGCTGCCGGGAGCCGATCCCGACAACCTCGCCCCGGCCGCCGCGGCGGTTCGCGCTGCCGGGCATATCCCGGTGCCGCACATCGCAGCGCGCGGGTACACCGACCTCGAGCATGTCGACAGCGTCGTGGGCGCGCTCGTCACGCAAGCACAGGTCGACGATGTGCTGGTCGTGGCCGGAGGGCTGAAGACGCCGGTGGGCGGCCTCAGTAGCTCATTCGACGTGCTCGAATCGGGGTTGCTGGAGCGACACGGCATCCGGCGGGTCGGGGTCGCCGGCCATCCGGAGGGCAGCCCCGACATCGGCGCCGCCCAGACGGCGGAAGCACTCGCCCGCAAGAACGAGCTGGCGGCCACGTTGCCGTTCGAGTTTCGCATCGTCACCCAGTTTGCCCTCGCCGGCGATGCCTACGTGGAGTGGGAGCGCGGCATCCGCGCCGCCGGAAATCGGCTGCCGGTGATCGCCGGGATTCCGGGAGTGACGTCACCGCCGCGGCTTTTGAAGTTCGCGCTGGCGTGTGGCATCGGCCCGTCCATCGAGGTGCTGCGAAAGCAGTCCGGCGGGCTGCTGAAGCTGGCCACCACCCGTTCCTGGAAGCCCGACGAGGTCGTCTCGACCATCGCCCAATCGGTCGCCCGTGATCCTGCGAGTCTGATTACCGGTCTGCACGTGTTCCCGTTCGGCGGCCTGGAGGCCTCGGCGGAATGGCTGGCCGAGCACCGGGCCGCGCGGGCGACCCTGTCTGGATAAGCGCGGCTGGATCCTTCGAAAGGAATCTATGGACACCGTTTTGGAGTCGCAGACAAAGACCGTTGTGATCGGTGCGGGCCGCCCGTTCTGCATCATCGGTGAGCGGATCAACCCGACCGGGCGCAAGGCCTTCCAGGCGCAGCTCCAATCCGGTGACCTGAGTCAGATCGAGATCGACGTGGAGGAGCAGCTCGCCGGCGCCGCGACATGCTCGATGTGAACGTGGGCGACCCTCTGGCCGACGAGGTGGCGCTGATGGATCAGGCGGTGCGGATGATCCAGGGCATGACCGACATCCCGCTGTGCATCGACTCCTCGGTGATCGAGGCGCTCGAGGCTGGTCTGGCCGCTTACCAGGGCAAGGCCCTGGTCAACTCGGTCACCGGCGAAGACGAGCGCATGGACGCGATTCTGCCGCTCGTGGCCAAGCATGGAGCCGCAGTTATTGGTCTGGCCAATGATGACGAGATCCCGATGGAGCCGCAGCGCCGGCTCGAGGTTGCCCGCAAGATCGTCTCGCGGGCGGGTGATTACGGCATCAAGCCCGAGGATGTGGTGATCGACCCGCTGGCGATGCCGGTGGGCGCCGAGCCGCGCGCGGTCAACCTGTTCAACGACACGGTGCGGCTGATTCGCGACGACCTCGGAGTGAACATGACCTGCGGTGCCTCCAACACCGCGTTCGGCTTGCCCGACCGGCCCACGCTCGGTGCCACCTTCCTGGCGATTGCCGAATCACACGGGCTCACCTCCGCGATCATGGACGCTCGCTCCCAGCAGTGCATCGACGGGGTGCGGGCCGCCGACTTCCTGCTCGGACATGATGAGTGGGGCTCTCGCTGGATCGCGGCTCACCGCGCGCGGAAGGCGGCTGCATCAGCGTGAGCGCTGCCGAGGAGCTCGTGGTCGAGGGCACCGGGCGGGTACGCATCAAGTTCCTGCCCGACGGCACCGAGACGCGGGTTCCGGCGGGAACCACGATCTTCGACGCGGCCTCCTGGAACGGGGTTGCGATCGACTCCACCTGCGGCGGCCACGGCACCTGCAAGAAGTGCAAGATCAAGATCCTCTCCGGCAACGTCCCCATCTCCAGTGTCGATCCGCGGGCGTTCTCGCCCGACGAGATGCGGTCGGGCTGGCGCCTGGCCTGCCGGGCCGCAGCGGTCGTCGACATCGAGGCCGAGGTGCCGCCGCTGCAAACGCGGCCCAAGGCGGCCCTGGTCGGGGTCGGCAGGCACGTGATCCTGCGTCCGGCGGTGCAGAAGCGCTACGTGGAGTTGGAGGAGCCGACGCTGGAGGATCAGGTCTCCGACCTGGAGCGGCTGCTGGCGGCGGTGTCCGATCTCGAGCTGAAGGTGCTGCTGGGCGCGGTCACCAAACTCCCGACCCTGCTTCGCAGCGCCAACTTCAAGGTCACCGCGGTGGTGGTGGACGACACCCTGATCGACGTCGAGGCCGGCGATACCACCGACCGCCGATTTGCGATCGCCTACGACCTGGGCACGACCACGGTGGTGGCCACGCTGCTGGATCTGAACACCGGCCAGCCGCTGGCGGTGCGTTCGGTGCTGAACCGCCAGCAGCCCTACGGCGCCGACGTGATCTCGCGGGTGTCGGCCACGATGATGGACACCGACGCGCTTGGACGCCCTTCAGGCCCGCGCCCAGGAAACGCTCAGCCTGCTCACGGGAGAGGTCTGCACCGAGGCGGGTGTCGATCCCACCGAGGTGTACGAGGTGGTGCTGTGCGGCAACCAGACGATGACCCAGCTGGCGCTGGGGATCGACCCCGAGCCGCTGGCGGTGGCGCCGTTCATCATCGCCGCCCGCAATCTGCCGCCGGCCACGGCTGCGGATTTCGGCATTCG
This sequence comes from uncultured Actinomycetes bacterium, assembly GCA_963729195.1. GTDB lineage: Bacteria > Actinomycetota > Thermoleophilia > Gaiellales > JAICJC01 > CAVPTL01. Next base: position 126,087 of record CAVSNF010000004.1, on the reverse strand, counting down.
CGTGCATCCCCGCGCTCCGGCCATGGCGTTCCCGGCGCTGGGCGCCTACGTCGGTGGCGACATCGTGGCCGGCATGCTGGCCACCGGCCTGACCCGTGACAAGCGCCTGCGGTTGTTCATCGACGTCGGCACCAACTCCGAGATCGCGCTGGGCTCCAGTGAGCGGGTGTTGACCACCGCCGCACCCGCCGGACCCGCCTTCGAGGCTGCCCAGATCCGGTGCGGGATGCGGGCCGCCGAGGGAGCCATCGAGGGCGTCAAGATCGCCGATGACGAGATGGGGCTGGAGGTGATCGGCGACACCGACCCGATCGGCATGTGCGGATCGGGGCTGGTGGACGCGGTCGCCCAGCTGGTCGGCGTCGGCCTGATCGACCACTCCGGCAAGTTCATTCCCGACGAGGCCGCGGCCGAGCTGTGGCCTGGCCTGGCCACTCGTCTGGTCAAGGTCGGTGAGGAGCGGGTGTTCGTGCTGGCGTGGCGTGGCGACGATCCCGCCAACGCCGTCTACCTGTCTCAGCGCGACGTGCGCGAGTTGCAGTTCGCCAAGGCCTCGATCGCGACCGGCTGGAACATCCTGGTGCGCGACCTGGGCGTCGATATCGCCGACATCTCGCAGGTGCTGCTGGCCGGGAGCTTCGGCTCCTACCTATCTCCGTCGAGCGCGATCCGGATCGGCCTGGTGCCCAAGATGGCGCTGCCGCGGATCATCAGCGCCGGCAACGTCGCCGGCGAAGGTGCCAAGATGGCGGCGCTCTCCATCAACGAGCGAGCCGCCGCGCGGGCGATTCCCGGACGAGGTCGAGTACGTCGAGTTGAGCGGCCGCGAGGACTTCAACGACCTGTTCATCGACCAGCTGGCATTCCCGGGATGAGCGACGTGGCCGTGATCGCATGCGGTGCCCTGGCCGTGCACGTGGAGCAGATCGCCGGCCGTCGCGGCTGGGAGGTCGACATCCACCCGCTGCCGCCGGCACTCCACAACCGGCCGGAGAAGATCGCCCCGGCTGTCGCCGACCTCGCCGACCGGCTGTCAGGTCGCTACCGGCAGGTGGCGGTCGCCTACGCCGACTGCGGCACCTACGGCGCGCTCGACCGGGTGCTGGCCGAGCGCGGCATCCGCCGGCTGGGCGGCGACCACTGCTACGACGTGTTCGGAAAGCAGCAGGTGGCCGAGGCGGCCGCCGCCGAGCCTGGCACCTACTTCCTCACCGACTTTCTCGCTCGCAGCTTCGAGCGCACCGTGTGGGCGGGGCTGGGACTCGACCGCCATCCCGAGCTGCGCGATGCCTATTTCGGCAATTACACGCGGGTTGTGTGGCTGGCCCAGCGGCGCTCGCCCGAGCTCGAGCGAGCCGCCGGCGAGGCGCGCGGCCCGCATGGGCCTGCCGCTGGAGGTGCGAGAGGTGGGAGATACCGGGCTGGAACGGGAGCTCGAACAGATCATCGGAGGGGTGTATGCGCAAGCGGGCTGACGTTGTGGTGGTGGGGGCGGGAATCGTCGGTTCGGCGGTCGCCCACTACCTCACCAGGGCGGGTATCCGAAACGTGGTGGTGGTCGATCAGGGGCCGATCGAGAACACCGGCGGGTCGAGCTTCCACGCCCCCGGGCTGGTGTTTCACGCCAACGCCAGCCGCTCGCTGGCGCTCCTGGCGATGCGCTCGACCGATCTCTACCGCTCGCTGCACACGCCCGAATCGCCTGCCTGGCTGGAGGTCGGCGGGATCGAGCTGGCGACCACGCCCGAGCGGCTGGCCGAGTGTCACCGCCGCCAGGCCTACGCCGCGGCGGTCGGGGTGGAGGCGTCGGTGCTGTCGCCGGCCGAGGTTGTCGACCGGGTTCCGCTGGTCGACCCCGCGGCGATTCTCGGCGGCCTCTACATCTCCCGCGACGGCCTGTGCAAGGCCGGCAATGTCTGCCACCTGCTGCAGGCCGACGCCGTGTCGCGCGGCGCCGAGATCAACGAGCTGACCGAGGTGGTCGGCTTCGACATTCGCGACGGCCGGGTGCGCGGGGTCGAGACCTCCGCCGGCTCGATCGCCACCACCACCGTGATCGCCTGCGCCGGGATCTGGAGCAAGAACCTGCAGGCCATGACCGGAGTGCCGATGCCGCTTCAGCCGATGCAGCACCTGCTGGCCTACACCGTTCCCGTGCGCCGAGCTGGCGGGCACCGAGGTCGAGTGTCAGCACCCCATCCTGCGCCACCAGGACCGCTCGATGTACTTCCGCCAGCGGGGCGATGCCTACGGCATCGGCGCCTACCGGCATGAGCCGTTGACGATCGAGCCGTACGAGTTCGCGCGCGAGGCCGACGGCCACACCACCGCCCAGCTGGAGTTCACCGAGGAGCATTTCGCAGACGCCCGCGATGCCACCAACAGCGTGCTTCCGCCGCTGCGCGATATCGAACTGACCGACCGCCTCAACGGGCACTTCTCGTTCACGCCCGACGGCTACCCGATGTTGGGAGAGTCGTCGCGGGTGCGCGGCCTGTGGCTGGCCGAGGGCATCTGGGTGACGCACGCCGGCGGATCGGCCAAGGCCGTTGTCGACCTGCTCACCACCGGCCGCAGCGAGATCGATCTGCGCCAGGCCCATCCGGATCGCTTCCATCCGTTCGCGACCACGGATTCCTACGTCAAGGCGCGCGGCGCGCAGCAGTACCGCGAGGTGTACGACATCATCCACCCGCTGCAGCAGCTGCTGCATCCCCGAGGACTGCGCACCACGCCCTACCACCAGCGTTTCGAGCAGGCCGGCGCCGAGCTGATCGAAAGCGCCGGCTGGGAGCGTGCCCAGTGGTTCGAGTCGAACGCCTCGCTGCCCGCCCCCGAGCATGCACAGACCCGCTCGGCCTGGGCTGCCCGGCATTGGTCGCCCACCATCGGCCGCGAGCACGCCGCCACCCGCGCGGGTGTGGGCGTGTTCGACCTGACCCCGTTCACCAAGGTCGAGGTCGAAGGGGCTGGGATCGGCCGACTGGCTGAACCGGGTGTGCGCATCGGAGATCGACCGTCCGGTGGGGCGGATCGTCTACACCACCGTGCTCGACCACGCCGGCGGCACCGTCTGCGACCTGACCGTGACCCGGCTGCAGGACGACCGCTTCCTGGTCGTGACCGGAGGAGGCTCCGGCCCGCGCGATGTCGCCTGGATGCGCTACCACCTGCCCGAGGGCGGCGGCGTGCGCATGCGCGACGTGACCTCGTCGATGGCGGTCCTGGGTGTGTGGGGCCCGCGGGCGCGTGACCTGCTGGCCAAGATCACCAACGCTGATCTTTCCACCGAGGCGTTCGGCTATATGGCCGCCCGGGCGGTGGAGATCGGGCCGGTGCCGGCGCTGGCGCTGCGGATCTCGTATGTCGGTGAGATGGGCTACGAGCTGTATGTGGCCACCGAGCACGGCCGCTGGCTGTGGGACGCACTGTTCGCCGCCGGCGAGGAGTTCGGGGTGGTGCCGGTGGGGACGTCGGCCTTCAACTCCCTGCGGGTCGAGAAGGGGTATCGCTTTGCCGGAGTCGACATGCACACCGAGTACTCGCCGGTCGAGGCCGGGCTGGGCTTCACCGTGAACCTCTCCAAGAGCTCGTTCATCGGCCGCGAGGCGGCGCTGCGCGAGCGCGAGTCGGGGCCGTCGCGAAAGCTGTGCTGCATGGTGCTGGACGACCCCAATGTGACCGCGCTGGGGTATGAGCCGCTGCTCGCCGGCGAGCACGCGGTGGGCTATGTCACCAGCGCCGACTTTGGCTACTCGGTGGGGCACAGCATCGTCTACGGCTATCTGCCGGTGGGCATCGCCGAGACCGGAGCCAAGGTCGACGTCCAGATCTTCGACCAGCGGATCGGCGCGACCGTGACCGACGAGCCGCTGTTCGATCCGCGCGGCGAGCGGCTGCGGGTGTGAGCATCCGCGCGGCACTGCTGCCGGCTCCCGGCACGGCCCTGCGAGTGGTCGATCTCGATCTGGCCGACCCTGGGCCGGGAGAGGTGCGGGTGCGATTGCACGCCGCCGGTGTGTGCAGCGACGACCTGAACGTGCTCGACGGCACGGTCGAGGTGCCCTGCCCGCTGGTGCCGGGCCACGAGGGCGCCGGAGTGATCGAGCAGCTGGGCGACGGCGTGGCCGGCCTGGCCGTGGGAGATCACGTGGCGCTGTCGTGGGCGCCGTACTGCGGTCACTGCGCGGAGTGCCTGCGCGACCTGCCCCATCTGTGCGCCACCGCCTGGCCGAAGATGCTCACCGGCGGCCTGCTGGACGGCACCACCCGGCTGCGGTTCGGGGGAGCGGTGGTGCATCACTACTGCTTCCTCTCCTCGTTCGCCCAGAGCGCGGTGGTGCCCGAGCGGTCATGCATCCGCATCCCCGACGATGTCCCGTTCGAGGTCGGCGCGCTGATGGGCTGTGCGGTCACCAGCGGAGTCGGCGCCGTGTGGCGCACCGCGGGCGTTCGACCGGGCGACCGGGTGGCTGTGGTGGGTCTGGGCGGCACCGGACTGGCCGCGGTGATGGGCGCCGTCGGAGTGGGTGCGTCCCACGTGATCGCGGTGGATGGGCGAGAGCATCGGCTGGCGCGGGCGCTGGAGCTGGGCGCCACCGCCGGGATCCTGCTGGGGGACGACCCCGATCGGCACTGCCGACTGAGGTGACGCGCGCCAGCGGCGGCGGGGTCGACTACGCATTCGAGACGACGGCCAAGTCGGGTGCGGTGCGAACCGCGTTTCTCTCCACGCGGCCGCGCGGGGCGACAGTGCTCCTGGGCATCCCGCGTGCAGACGCCGAGCTGGTGCTCCCGGCGCTTTCGATTCCGCGGATGGAGCGGCGGATCCTGGGGTCGATCTACGGCTCCGCCCGCCCCGACCGCGACATCCCGCTGATGCTCGATGCCTACCGCGCCGGCCGGCTGCCGCTCGACCGGCTGATCTCCCACCGGCTCGATCTGGACGAGGTCGATACGGCCGTCGGGCTGGTCCGCACCGGCGAAGCGGTACGCGCCGTCCTCGACCTGACGTGAATAACGGTGCCAGGCACCGTTATTCACGTCAGTCGGAGAGGGCGGTAACCATGGCGGCGACGTGCCGCGGGGTCGATCCGCAGCACCCGCCGATCACATCGACGCCCATGTCGCGCAGCCGGCGGGCGTGATCGGCCATCTGCTCGGGCTCGACGTCGTAGACGAATGAATCGCCGTGGAGGTGGGGCAGACCGGCGTTGGACTGGGCGACCAGCAGCGGCCCGTCCGGGCGGCCGGTGGCCATCTCGGTCATGATCGCCTCCATCTCCTCCGGCCCGCGACCGCAGTTCCCGCCGGCGCCGGCGATACCGAGGTCGGCGATCCGGCTGATGGCGGCGGCCGGGCTGACACCCATCATGGTGTGCAGATTGGTGTCGAAGCTCATGGTCGCGATGATCTCGAGATCGGGCGCTGCGCGCTTCGCTCCGGCGATCGCGGCCTCGACCTCGGCCATGTCGCTCATCGTCTCGATCAGGAAGAAGTCGACCCCACCCGCGGCCAGCGCCGCAGCCTGCTCGGCGAAGATGTCAGCGGCCTCATCACTCGAGAGCAGCCCGAGCGGGGCGATCAACTCGCCGCTGGGCCCGATGTTGCCGGCGACCAGCAGGCCCGGGAAGTCGTCGGCCACCTTGCGGGCGATCTCGGCTCCGGCGCGGTTGATCTCCGCGACCTGCCCGTCCAACCCATGCATCGCCAGCCGCGGAGCCGTGCCGCCAAAGGTGTTTGTGGTGAGGAACATGCAGCCCGCCTCGGCATAGCCGCGGTGGATCGCCTCGACCTTCTCCGGTGCCTCGAGGTTCCACAGTTCGCCGCACTCCCCGGCCCCCAGGCCGGCGTCCTGCAGCGCGGTGCCGTACGCGCCGTCGCCGATGACGACGCTTCGGGAGGTGCGCAGATCACGGAGCGACGAGGTCACAACGCTCACCCAGACGCTTCCACGAGTTGGTTGAGAATGCTCCACCGGGAATCCCTCGTCGAGCTCCTTGGCAACCGCAGCAGCCACCTCACCCGGGTCGCCGTCGCGCTGCTGCCACTCTTCCCGGCGCCAGTCGGCCAGGTAGGCGTCTGCATCGCTGGCCCCGGCGCGCATGGCCGCCTCGTCGATCGCCTCCTGGAAGCGATCGGGAAGCGGCGACTTTGGACACGGCGCCGCCGCTGTCGCGGGCGGCGACCATCGACGGGATGTCTCGCCAATAGGTGACTTGGTACTCGGCCATCGAAGCCACATCGTACCCTCCAACTCCCGCCTGACCGCTATCACTCACCCCGTGACCATCTCTCTCCCCAGTGACCGCGAGGTGCTGCGACTTGCCGCTGCCGGCTTTGGGGGCGTTGATCGCCGAGCCACTGTACGTGCTGGGCGACACCGCCATCGTCGGCCACCTGGGCACCGTGCCGCTGGCCGGTCTCGCGCTGGGTGGCCTGCTGCTGTCCGAGATCTTCGGGTTCTGCACGTTCCTGGAGTACGGCACCACCGCCCGTGCGGCGCGTCTGTACGGCGCCGAGCGGCGCATGGAGGCCCTGGACGTGGGCGTGCAGGCGACGTGGCTGGCGGCGGGCCTGGGAGTGGTGCTGATCGTCCTGATCGAGCTGGCGGCGGTGCCCGCGGTGCACCTGCTCGGCGGTGGCGACACTGCCGCGGCCCGCGAGGCGATCGAGTGGATCAGAATCGCAGCGTTCGGCGCGCCGCTGGTCCTGATCGTGGCTGCCGCCCAAGGCTGGATGCGCGCATTTCAGGACACGATCACGCCCCTGATCGTGATCGGAGTCGCCAACGTGCTCTCGATCGGGATGTCTGCGCTTCTGATCGTCGGCTTCGGCATGGGTATCGAAGGCTCGGCGATCGCCAACGTGATCGCCCAGGCGGCCTCAGGGCTCGTGTTCTTGGAGCTGCTGCGGCGCACCGGAGCGCCGCTTCGGCCCAGTTGGCCGAGAATCCGCACCCAGTTCGCGGCGGCCCGCGACCTGAGCGTGCGCACGCTCGCGTTCTTCGCCGCCTTCACGATCGCCACCGGAGTGGCCGCCCGCATGGGCGACGCCCAACTGGCCGCACAGCAGATCGGCTTGCAGCTGTGGACGTTCTGTGCGCTCTTCCTGGACGCCACTGCGATCGCCGCCCAGGCTCTGATCGGACGGCTTCTGGGGAGCTCCGCGCTGGAAGTGGCAGCGGCGCTCGCCCGCAGGCTGATGGGAGCAGGGGCGATCCTCGGGCTGGTGTTCGCCGCGGTGCTGGCCCTCGGGCACACGGTGATCCCCAGGATCTTCACGTCCGACCCGGCGGTGCTGCATCAGGCCGCCGTGCTGTGGCCGTGGCTTGCCGGGATGATGCCGATGGCAGGAGTGCTGTTCGCGCTGGACGGTGTCTTCTTCGGCGCCGGCGACCTGCGGTTCATGCGCAACGTGACGGTCGCCGGTGCGTTGCTTGCGTTCGTGCCGCTGACGCTCCTGACCTGGCGGCTCGACCTCGGCCTGGGAGGCATCTGGGCCGGGCTGACAGCGTTTGTGGCAGTACGCCTGGTGGCCGGGCTGGTCAGGTGGCAGGGGCGCCGGTGGATGGTCGCCGGGGTTGCGACCGCCGACGAACAAGCGTGACCGACACCGCCACGACCCACACCAGCATCACGCCCGAGGTGGCGCTGTCGACGGTGGTTCCCGGGATGGGGGCGCTGACGAGCGCCAGCGGTATCAGCCCCGCCGACAGCCAGGCGATGAAGCGCGGCAGCGCGTCCCCGGTGCCGACCAGGTAGGCGGTGACAGCGAACGCCACCGCAAAGCCGAACCAGGCAAAGCCGCCGATTGCGCTCGGCCGTCTCGGCCATGGCCACTGCGGTGGCCGGGTCGGGGGCGCTGTCGGAGCGTTCCGCCAGTGCGGTCACGACCGCGGCGCCGCCGATCTGGAGAGTCGCTCCGGCCACCGCGGCCGCGAATCCGATGGTCGCGATTGCGGTGGTGCCGTCGCCGTCGGACGAGTCGGGTACGCAGGCCGCCGAAGAACACGATCAGAAGCGCCGCGCCCAGTCCCAAGAGGTATCCGCCGGCTGTCAGCTCGTTCGGGTGAGCGGCATAGAACAGCGCGATCGCAGCCGAGTCGGATCCGTGCAGGGCTGCCGGCGACTGGCCGGGAAGCGTGGAGCCGATCACGATCGCGATCACCGCGGCGATGCCGCAGCCGCTGCTGATTCGCTGCCACAACTCGGTCCGGCGGTCAGGCACCCGGGTTCAACCGACCAATCTGCGATGCTGCTATAACAGGTTGGGGCAAACGAAGGACGGTAACGACGGTCAATCCAGGAGCATCCTCGGGGTCGCGATTACCTCGTTCGCGCGGCGGGTTGGCGTTCGTCGCGCTCGTGATCACGCTGGTGGTGGCGTACGGCGGTATCGCCGCGGTGACGCTGTCACAGCTCGGCGCCGGCTCGGTTCTGGCGATTCCGGGGCTGATCACGGACAACCTTCCGACGGTGGGACTGATCCAAGAGCCCGGCGGCGGTCCTTCGCAGCCGCACCCGGGCAACGGCAACGGGAACGGGGGCTCGGGGCCTGGGAGCGGGCAGTACATCGGCACGCACCATCTGGTGAGCGCCGTAACTCCGGTGAAGCTGAAGCCGCTGCCGGCCAACGCCGGCGCCAACCCCAACTCGTGACTAGATCGCGTCGACTTTCTCGACGTACCAGACGACCCACGCGCCTTCCGTTCGCTCCGCGCTGACCACTCGCGCCGTTGGGGGTAGTGGTACTTCGCAGTGTTCCCGGGTCATTCCCCGGACATCGCCGACTGCTTCCTTCTGAACCGCGGTGACCGGCACCACGATTCTCGCCAGGACAGGCATGTCGGCGGCTTGGCTGAGATCGATGCTACTCATGGCCGTGCAATTCGGCGTGCGGGAGCGAACCCCTCTTCGCCTGCGGGGCGCAGCTACCCCAGTGGCACGGTGATCAGCGGGATCTCCATCTCATCCGCGCTGGCCCCGCCGTGGTGCCCACGGAACCGCTGCTCGTAGCGGCCCCGCTCGTACCACCACACGCTCTCACCTGCATGGGGCAGCACCAGCACATTGCCGATTCGCTCGCGCAGCCGCGCCCCCGGCTCAGGCCCGAACACGCCGTCGTCCATCAGCCGATCGGTGAGATGGACGTCGGCGCGGTCGCCGATCATCTGCTCGAGCTGCGCAACCACCCCTTCGGCGGCATCAGGCTTGACGTGCAGAAACAGGTCGCGGGCCGAGCCGCCCGGCGCCAGCACATTGCCGTCGGATCCCCGTTCCAGGTGGTCGGACAGTTCCGGCCACAGCTGGTTCACATACATGGTGGCGGCCGGATCGATGGCGGTCATGCCGTGGTCGGCGGTGACAATCATGCGGGCGTCGAACTCGCTGCCGGCAGAGTCGCTCCAATCCGTCCAGCAACTCGATCGCAGCCGCATCGAACTCCGGCGAATCGGGTCCCAGCACGTGGCCGATGCTGTCGACGGTGTCGAGATAGATGAATGCGAACAGCGGGCCGGGACGGTCGAGCACGGTTGCCACGTCGGCGATTCCGGCGACGGGATCCTCAAACGGGTGGACGGTCGACCCGTGAAATGCCAGGTCGCTGGCCGGTCCCGAGGCATACTCGGCGTCCTGGAACACGTGACACTCCACGCCGCGCATCGCCATCCCCGCCATCAGCGGCGTTACGCGAGGAAGCAGCGCTGCGGGTGAGACGCCCGCCCTGGCCAGCGTCCCGCGCTCGTGGTCGCCCGCGAACGAGTACATCAACGGGCAGATCATGCGATCCAGGGTCAGGCTCGTACACGAACCACTCGTACATCCCGTGCTCGGCCACCGGCAGCGTCGAGTGAAGCGTCACGTAGTGGGCTGTGGTGGTCGAGGGGAACTGACTCGTCCACCTCTCGATGGTGCCGGTGTCGGCCACCCGGCGCAGCCACGGATGATCGGCGTACCGCTGCGCGAAGCGCCACCCGAACGCGTCGATCCATACCAGCACCACGCGGGAATCGGCCTGTTCGAGCACCGACCGCTGCATCAGCCCGGGGAGTGCATCGAAACAGCGGCCGCCGTGGTCGGCTCGTACCCCAGCGAACGGTCTCACCTAGGTGTGCGTCACATACGCGGCGTGCATGCCCCACACGAGCACCACCACCAGCGCCATGTAGGTCGTGAAGATGATCAGCCGCTGTGTCCAGGGGATGGAGTTATACGCACGGTTCGCCGGGTCATTGCGATTTCCCCAGCGCTGGTACACCTCGAAGGCAACCATGATCAGGATGAAGAAGATGAACGGGTTCTCGTAGTGGAACGCCAGCACCGCCACGATGAACAGGCCGACGAACCAGAGCGCGGGATGCAGCGCCGACAGCGCCCGTCCACCGTCCAGCGGCACCACCGGAATCAGGTTGAACAGGTTCAGGAAGAAGCCGAAGTAGGCCAGCGCCTTGAGCAGGTCGGAGTCGATGTGCACGCCGACCGCGTACACGGCAAACGCTCCCAAAGTCCCCAGCACCGGCCCGGCCAGCCCGACCTTGGCCTCGACGTAGGCGTTCTTGGGGAGTTCCTTCATACCCACGAACGCTCCCATGAACGGGATGAAGATGGGGGCGGTGGCCTTCACGCCCTCCCGTCGCAGCTGGATCACGTGCCCCATCTCGTGCACCAGTAGCAGCAGTGCGAATCCGAGGCCGAATTTCCACCCCCACAGCAGCGCGTAGGCACCGATCGCGATCAGGAAGCTGAACAGGAAGGCTCCCTTGCTCAGGCCGATCAGGATGAATCCTCCGAACTTGACCAGCGCCAGCACCGCCGCGACGATGCCGCCGCCGATCCGCTGGAAGATGCCGCGGTCCTTGGAGATGGGACTGCGAAACTCGGGATCAGGCTCTGGCGGCGCGGGCAGCGGAGACTCTTCCAGCTGCTCGCTGGGAGGCGGCACCGGCGTCCACGGATCGGGCGTCATAGAGTCAGGGTAGCCGGGTTCGGTGGGATTCGTCTGTGCCCTCCCTGCCGATCCACTCCTCGCCGCCCTCGAAGATCTCTTTCTTCCACACCGGCACCGTCTCCTTGAGCGTGTCGATGGCCTCACGGCAGGCGTCCATCGCCGGTCCTCGGTGGGCCGCCGAGACGGCGATGATCACACTCGCCTCGCCGATCGGCACCGGGCCGACTCGGTGGGCCATGGCCACCGCGTGAATCCCGTGGGTGGCCTTGAGATGCTCCGCGATCCGCTCCATCTCGGTCTCGGCCATCTCGGGGTAGGCGTCGTACTCGAGCTGGGTCACGGTGCGCCCCCGCGCGTGGTCGCGGGTGGTGCCGATGAAGGTCGCGATCGCCCCGGCGTCGGGGCGTGACACCTCGGCCACAAGGGCGTTCAGGTCGAGCGGCTGGGACTGCACCCGAAAGCCACCACCCGAGACCGGCGGGATCACCGCAACCTCGTCGCCGGCCGTCAGGGGCTGGTCGCGCTCGACGTACTCGCGGTTGCGGGCATAGGTGATTCCCGAGGGCTCCTCGCCGAGTTCCAGTGCTGCCCAGACGTCGGATGCAACCGCGCCGTCGGGGAGGTCGAATGCCCGCTGTGACCACCCGGCGCGTTCTCGCACGACGGCGAATAATTTGACCGAAACCTGCACATGCGGACAGTATCCGCTACGCTCGACAGGGAGCCCCGGAGGTTGGCACGGGTTGCCTGAGGCCGCTGGTTCGGACGCGTACGATCCCGGCCGAAGACGGCCGCCCTGCGACAGCCGGGGCTCCGTTTTGCATGGTCGCATAGAGTTTGCGGATGGCCGTGTCCGACAGCGACCGTCACACCGATTCGGGTATCCCGGTCAAGCCCGTCTACCGCGTGCAGGATGCGGGTGAGCCGCGGGCCGATCCGGGCGTGTACCCGTACACCCGCGGAGCGCGGGCCGAGGGCTACCGCAAGCGTCCGTGGACGATGCGCCAGTACGCCGGGTTCTCGTCCGCGGAGGACACCAACCGGCGGTTCCGACTGCTGCTGGAGCGTGGCCAGACCGGACTCTCGGTGGCCTTTGACCTGCCCACCCAGCTGGGACTCGACTCCGATGACCCGCTGGCGCTCGGTGAGGTGGGGCGTACCGGAGTTGCGATCGACTCGCTGGCCGATATGGAGCTGATGCTGAGCGACATTCCCCTGGCCGAGGTCTCGACCTCGATGACCATCAACGCCCCCGGCTCGCTGCTGCTGCTGCTGTACGAGCTGGTCGGCGAGAAGCAGGGTGTCGCGCCCGAACAGCTCTCGGGGACGATCCAAAACGACATCCTCAAGGAGTACATCGCTCGCGGCAACTACATCTTCCCCGCCCGGCCAAGCATGCGGCTGACGGTGGACACGTTTCGCTACTGCACCGAGCGGCTGCCGCGGTTCAACACCATCTCGATCTCCGGGTACCACATCCGCGAGGCCGGCTCGACGGCGGCGCAGGAGCTGGCGTTCACGATCGCCAACGGGATCGCATACGTGTCGGCGGCGATCGAGGCCGGGTTGGAGGTGGACACGTTCGCGCGGCGGCTGTCGTTCTTCTTCAACGCGCACAACGACTTCTTCCAGGAGGTCGCCAAGTTTCGCGCCGCCCGGATGCTGTGGGCAGAGATCATGCGCTCACGCTTCGGGGCGACCGACGAGCGTTCGCTGATGCTGCGGTTTCACGCCCAGACCGGCGGCTCGACGCTGACCGCCCAGCAGGCGGAGAACAACATCGTGCGGGTGGCGGTGCAGGCGTTCTCGGCGGTCTGCGGAGGAGCGCAGAGCCTGCACACCAACGGGTTCGACGAGGCGCTGGCGCTGCCCACCGAGCGTAGCGCCACGATTGCCCTGCGCACGCAGCAGATCCTCGCGACCGAGGCCGGCGCGACCCAGACCACAGATCCGCTCGCCGGCAGCTATTACATCGAGGCGCTGACCGATGAGCTGGCCACGCTGGCGCGAGAGCTGATCACCGAGATCGACGAGCTGGGCGGCGCGGTCGCCGCGGTCGAGTCGGGCTGGGTGCAGGAGCAGATCGAGCAGGCCGCGTTCACGCACCACCAGCGGGTGCAGTCGGGTGACGAGGTGATCGTCGGCGTCAACCGCTGGACGACCGACGCCGACGAGGAGATTGAGCTGCAGCGAATCGATCCGGAGTCCGAGCAGCGCCAGTGCCGGCGTACCGCCGACGTGCGCGCCGGGCGCGACGCGGCGGCGGTCGAGTCGGCGCTCGCCGCGGTGCGCGAGGCCGCCACTGCGAAGGACAATCTGCTGCCGCCGATGCGCGAGGCGCTGCGGGCCTACGCGACCGTGGGTGAGGTGTGTACCGAACTCAGGCGCGAATGGGGCACGTACGACAGCTCGCGCACGCGCCCCTAGTCCTCGGCGAGGTTAAGACGCCCCGCGGGTCTTGCCGAGCAGCGCGGGGACGGTGCGCAGGATCAGCGTGATGTCGCCCCACAGGCTCCAGTTGGTGACGTACAGGTAGTCGAGCACCAGCATCTGGGAGAACGTCACCTCGCTGCGGCCGCACACCTGCCACAGGCCGGTCAGTCCGGGGGTCAGGTCGAGTCTCCGCAGCCCCCAGTCATTCACGAACTTGTGCTCATGGGGAATCAGCGGTCTCGGCCCGACCAGGCTCATCTCGCCGCGCAGCACGTTCCACAGCTGCGGAAACTCGTCGATCGATGTCCGCCGCAGGAACCGCCCGACTCGGGTGACGCGCGGATCATCGGGGATCTTGAACATCCGGTCGTCGCCCAGGCCACGATGCTTGTTGAGGTGCTCCACCTCGGCCTTGCGCGAGTCGGCGTCGGCGTCCATGGTGCGGAACTTGACGATCGTGAACGGCTTCTGGCCGCGGCCGATGCGTTCCTGCCGGAAGAACACGCCGCCCTTGGAGTCGAACTTGATCGCGAGCGCGGCCGCCAGGAACATCGGCGAAAGCAGCACCAGGCCGACGGCCGCGCCGACCACGTCCATGGTGCGCTTGGCCAGGCGATGGCTCATACCCAGCACCGGCGGGGTCAGACCCAGCAGCGGCGTGCCCTCCAGCGAGTACACCGCAGCGCGACTGCCCACGACCTCGAACAGGCGCGGCACGATGTCGACCTGGACTCCCAGCTCGTTGCACACGCGTACGACACCCAGGCCTGCCTCGTGGTCTGCGGTGAACGCGAGCACGACGTGCTCGACGTGGTGCTCCTCCAGGATCTGGGCGAGGTCGTCGGTCGATCCCAGCACCGGCACGTCGGTCAACTCCTGGTGCAGCGGCAGCGGGTCGGCATCGACGAACCCGACCAGGTCGAGGCCGTAGTTGGGCTGTCGCATCACTTTCCGCGCGATCTCCTGACCGACCAGCCCGGCGCCGACGATGACGGCGTTCTGCTTGAGCGTGGTGCGGCTCCTCAGCCCTGCGCGCACGACGCTTCGGTAGATCGGCACCGCCACGATCGCGACCAACCAGAAGCCGGCCATGTGGCCGCCGTGGAGGTCGTTGAATGGGACTCAGCTGGGTCAGCACGAACACCAGCCAGGTGGCCACGGTGACGCAGTGGAAGATCGGCCAGATCTCGTCCAGGGTCGCGTTGTCGGCTCCCACCCGATCGCGCCGGTAGAGGCCGTAGAAGCCCGTCAGCATCGCCCACATGGGCAGCACCAGGAACAGCGGCGTGAGCTGGGCTGGGGTGTTTGACCAGGAACGACACCACGCCGATGGCGGTGACCAGTGCGAGCAGGTCGGCTGTGGCCAGCGCGACCTTGACGAAAGAACGGCGGGCGCGTTCCGACCGCTGGATGGGCGCGTCGGCGACTGGAGGAGAGGCGGGGGCGGGAGCGCTTACGACGGCGGCCAGACTCCTGTCCACCGCTGCCGCGGCCGCCTGATCTCCACTCGGTTGCTCGCCCACCTGTTCAGCCACCTTTGGTCCGCCTTCACGCACTCTCGAACGTACTCCCAGATAGGGGATTCGTCAAGCGGGCTTTGCGTCATTTGCCACTCCACCTGAACCCCGTCACACGCCCCCCTGCCAGGGTGCACGGCTTTGCCAGTCTCGCTGAGAGACGCATCCTACAGCTTCCGGCGGTCGGGTTTCGAGTACGCTCCCACGCCGTGACCGAGCACACAACCCGCGAACTCCTCGAGGCCCTGGAGACGCTGCGTGAGCAGGCACTGCACGCCGCCGCTCCGGCCGCCGTGGAACGCCAGCGATCGAAGGGCAAGCTGCTCGCGCGCGAGCGCATCGAGGCGCTGCTCGACCCGGGGACGTTCGTCGAGCTGGATGCCTTTGTCCAGCATCGCAGCCCCAACTTCGGGATGATGGAGAACCGGCCGTACGGCGACGGCGTGGTCACCGGGCACGGCACCGTGGAAGGTCGTCGGGTGTTTGTGTTCTCGCAAGATTTCACTGTCTTCGGCGGCTCCCTGGGAGAAGCCTTTGCGGAGAAGATCGTCAAGGTCATGGACATGGCGATGAAATACGGCTGCCCC
Organism: uncultured Actinomycetes bacterium; assembly: GCA_963729195.1. GTDB lineage: Bacteria > Actinomycetota > Thermoleophilia > Gaiellales > JAICJC01 > CAVPTL01. Next base: position 110,600 of record CAVSNF010000004.1, on the reverse strand, counting down.
ATCGTCGGAATTAACGACTCGGGAGGCGCGCGAATTCAGGAGGGAGTCGTCTCCCTGGCCGGATACGCCGACATCTTCACCCGCAATGTTCGAGCCTCCGGCGTGATCCCCCAGATCTCGCTGGTGATGGGGCCGTGCGCCGGCGGGGCGGTGTATTCCCCTGCAATTACCGACTTCGTGATGATGGTCGAGGAGACCTCGCACATGTTCATCACCGGCCCCGAGGTGGTCAAGACCGTCACCGGCGAGGACGTCAGCTTCGAAGACCTCGGCGGCGCCACCGCGCACGCAACGCGATCCGGAGTCGCGCATTTCACCGCACCCGATGAGCATTCGCTGATCTCGGACTGCCGCTACCTGTTGTCGTTCCTGCCCCAGTCGAACGCCGAGCCGCCGCCGTGGGAGCCGCCCTCCGATCCCGCCGATCGTGAGGATGTCGAACTCGATCGGCTGATCCCCGACGAGCCCACCCGGCCGTATGACATGCACGAGGTGATCCGCCGGGTGATGGACGACGGCGAGTTCCTCGAGGTGCAGCCGCGATGGGCCGAGAACCTGATCTGCGGCTTTGCCCGGCTGGGCGGCACTCCGGTCGGCGTGGTCGCAAACCAGCCGCGGGCGCTGGCCGGCGTGCTCGACATCGCCAGCTCGACCAAGGGCGCCCGGTTTGTCCGTACCTGCGACGCCTTCTCGATTCCGGTGGTCACCTTTGTGGACGTGCCAGGGTTCCTGCCGGGCACCGAGCAGGAGTGGGGCGGGATCATCCGCCACGGCGCCAAGCTGCTGTACGCCTACTGCGAGGCCACGGTGCCCAAGCTGGCGGTGATCACGCGCAAGGCCTACGGCGGCGCCTACGACGTGATGAGTTCAAAGCACGTCGGTGCCGACTTCAACTTCGCCTGGCCGACGGCGGAGGTCGCGGTGATGGGCTCAGACGGGGCGGTCAACATCGTCTTTCGCAAGGAGCTGGAACAGGCCGACGACCCGGTCACCCGCCGGGCCGAGCTGGTGGAGGAGTACCGCGAGCGGTTCGCCAATCCGTTCACCGCCGCGGAGCGCGGGTACGTGGACGACGTGATCGCGCCGCGCCGCACCCGGCCGATGCTGATCACCGCGCTCGAGACCTGCCGAGGCAAGCGGGTCGACGTGCCCTCCCGCAAGCACGGCAACATCCCGCTGTGAGCAGGCTGGAGGCCACTCCCGAGCCGACCCCGGCCGAGGCCGCGGCCATCCGCCGTGCACTCGAGGCGATCGGCATGATCGAAGCCGACCCCGCCGACGGCTCCGGCGAACACGCTGCCGACCGGCCCGCCACGCCCGACCCGTAGAATCGCCCGGATGTTCACAAAGGTTCTGGTAGCCAACCGCGGCGAGATCGCGATCCGCGTCTTTCGCACACTGCGGGAGATGGGGATCGGCTCGGTGGCGGTCTACAGCGAGGCCGATCGTGACGCCCCCTTCGTGGGCTACGCCGACGAGGCGTATCTGATCGGGCCCGGACCCGCGGCCCAGAGCTACCTGCAGGGCGAGGTGATCGTCGAGGTGGCGACCCGCGCCGGCGCCGACGCCATCCACCCCGGTTTCGGGTTCCTGGCCGAGAACTCCGGGTTTGCGCGCGCTTGCGCCGCTGCCGGCGTGACCTTCATCGGGCCCCCGCCCGAGGCGATGGACGCCATGGCATCGAAGACCAGCGCTCGGCAGGTGATGGCCGCGGCGGGTGTGCCGATCGTGCCGGGCGTGACCGATCCGGTGGAGAGCGCCGAGGAGGCCGCTCGGATCGCCGCCGAGATCGGATACCCGGTGGCGATCAAGGCCGCTGCCGGTGGCGGCGGCAAGGGCATCAAGGTTGTGCGCGCGCCGGAGGAGCTGGAGGCCGGGATACGAGTCGGCCCGGCGCGAGGGTGCCGCCTACTTTGCCGACGACACGGTGTATCTCGAGCGGTACCTGGACGATCCCCGGCACATCGAGGTGCAGGTGCTGGCCGATCAGCACGGGACGGTCGTGCATCTGGGCGAGCGGGACTGCTCGATCCAGCGCCGCCATCAGAAGATCGTGGAGGAGACGCCCTCGCCGGTGGTCACGCCGGAGCTGCGTGAGGCGATCGGGCGGATCGGCGTGGACGCCGCGCGGGCGGTCGGATACACCAACGCGGGCACCGTCGAGGGCCTGCTGGCGGCCGACGGCACCTACTACTTCCTCGAGATGAACACGCGGCTGCAGGTCGAGCACACCATCACCGAGGAGGTGACGGGGCTCGATCTCGTGCGCGAGCAGCTGCGGATCGCAGCGGGAGAACCGCTCGGGTACGGCCAGCAGGATGTGCGACTCACCGGCCACTCGATCCAGTGCCGCATCAACGCTGAGGATCCGGCCCGCGGGTTCGTTCCCACCCCGGGGCTGATCACCCGCTACCGGGAGCCGTCCGGCCCGGGGGTGCGGGTGGATTCGGGTGTGGTGGAGGGGTCGACCATCTCCGAGCTGTACGACCCGATGGTGGCCAAGCTGGTCGTGTGGGATCAGACGCGTGAGCTGGCCCGGCGGCGGATGCTGCGGGCGCTGGGTGAGTTCGAGGTCGGTGGCGTCCAGACGCTGATTCCGATCCACATCGCCATCCTCGAGCATCAGGCGTTCATCGACGGCGGGTCACTGCACGACTTCGTCGAGGGCGGCGGGTACGCGGCCGGCCTGCCGGCCGAACCGGCCTCAACCTCGGGCGAGGTGGCGGTCGCGACTGAGCATGAGGTGCAGACGGTCGTCACCGAGGTGGACGGCAAGCGCTTCGAGGTCAACGTGATCCAGCCGGAGCATCCCGGGCGCACGCGGCTGCGGCAGCGCCGGGCAGAGGTGGCAGAGCGTGAGAAGGCTGCGCACGGTGCGATGGACGTGATCGCGAGCCCGATGCAGGGGACGGTGCTGAAGGTGGCGGTCGAGGCCGGTGCCGAGGTGGCCGCGGGGGACGTGCTGGTGGTGGTCGAGGCCATGAAGATGGAGAACGAGATCGTCGCCCATCATCCGGGCACGGTCGAGGCGGTCGAGATCACCGCCGGCGATCAGGTTTCCAGCGGACAGGCCCTCGTCCGCCTGGTCTGACCAATCTACCCTCCGTGGCAGCGCTTGAATTTCTTGCCTGAGCCGCACGGGCAGGGATCGTTGCGACCCACGTCGGCACCGCCGAATCGCTGATCCAGACTGGGAAGAGCGTCGATCGGTGTCGACGCCGGCTCGCCCAGGGTGCGCGCCATGCGCACGTTCTCCAACTCCCGCACGTCCTCGTGATCGAGCGTCAGAACCAGCTCCACCGGCTCGGGTTCGATCGCTTGCGGAGGGCTGCCGGCGACCAGCCCGAGCTGGTCGAGGATGGCAAAGCAGTCGTCGGCCGTGAGTCCGTCGGCGGTCTCGGGGACGTCGACCCGCGACGGCGCCACCAGCCGAAACCGCTCCCACCGCTCTCGAGCGGCATCGTCCGGCCCGGCCGCCAACCGCCGAGCGAAATCCCGCCGGCCGGCGGAGTTGGTGTTGAGGCTCGCATACGCGTCCGCGAGCTCCACCGGCAACCACGCCGCCCACCCCGAATCAATCAGCCCAGCTCACAGCCGGAAGCCTAGTGCACCGGCGGGAGTGAATATTGTGCCAGGCACCAATGGTCACTCAGGCGTCGGGTGAATAACGGTGCCAGGCACCGTTATTCACCCGGCCTGCTCGGACATGCGGACGGCCCAGGTTTCGAGGGCGAGCTCGATCCGGGTCTGGGGCAGGTCGAAGTCCAGGTTGTGGCGGGTGGAGAGCGCCGCGAGGCGCTCGTACACCCGCTGGCGGGCGATTCCCAGGCGTCGCGCGGCAGCAGCCTTCGACCAGCCGCTGTCGACCAGCGCCTCCACAGTGCGGCGTCCCGCCGGCTCGAACCGCGACTCGAAGCGGTCGCCGGCCAGTACGTCGCGGGCCAGCAGACCCAGCGGGCCGAGATCGGAGCCGCTGCGCACCACCGGCCCCGCCGCTCCGGCCACCAGGCAGGCGCGCTCGGCGGCCGCCAAGCGCCTCCTTGATCTGCCACGGCTCGCCCCCACGGCTGTCGATACCCGCCGCCGTGATCCGTCCCTCGCCGCACCAGATCGCGCACGATCGACCGCACGTCGGTGTCCCCGCGTACCGCGATCAAGGCCCGCTCGCCTTCCACCAGGGCGTCCAGGCCGAGCTGCTCCAGCCGCTCCAGCGAACCGTGGCCGTGCACCGCCCACAGAGTCGCGCGGCTGAGATCGACGCCCACAGAGCGCCCTCGTCGAACGACATCCTGGGCGCTTCCGGCGCGGCCCTCCGCGAGCGCTGCCAGGAGCCGCGCCCGCTCGGCGGACGGCACCTCGTCGGTGGGCGGCTGCGCGGCCAGGGCCACCGACAGCAGCAGCGCCGCCTCGTCCACCGCCAGCACGTCCAGCTCGTCCTCGGCGCGTGTCAGCAGGTGCAGGCGGGCGCTCGGCGCCACCGGCCGCGATTGCAGCGGCGTGGGCAGCCGCTGGCGGTAGCGGTCAAGCGCATCCATGAAGGTCACGTCCAGGCCACCCTCCGGAGCGCTCGCGATGGGCGTGCGATCGCTTCGCTCCAGCAGCACCTGAGCGCCCAGTACATCGCTCAGAGCCGCGACCAGTCCGGCCGGTCCCAGCCCCTCCCGGGCGGCATCGCGCAGCTGCGTCTGCAGCGCTACTGCCCGCCGCAGCATCCCCAGCTCGCGGGACACGAGCCGCTCGTGCACCGCGTGGGTGATGTCGACGAACCGCACGTCGCGGCCGAAGATGACCAGCGGCAGATCGTGGTGGCGGCAGGGATCGATCAGCGTCTCAGGCGGTGCGTGGCTGGGCTCGAACCCGATTCCCGCCGCTCCGGCCCGGGCCAGCGACGCCACCAATGCATCCACCTCCGGCGGGCTCATACCGGCCAGACCAATTCCCGTGGTCAGCAGGAACTCCCCGCCGCGTAAGACGTCCCGCACGAACGGTGTCTCGAACACGTGCACCCACTCCACCTGGTTGTCGAGGTGGTGGATGCCGGCGGCCACCGTCACGTCGGCGTCCCGCAAGCGGCTCCAGGCTGAGCAGATCCTGGATTGTCAGGACAGAGTGTCCGGAATCTCCGATCATTCGAGACACAGTGTACGGTGGCGGACGGTCGCGCGGCGAGCTTGAATACGTCCCAGCGACCGAAGGGGCGACGCGCATGTCTGCAACCACGACCGAAACTCGACTGCTGGGCAACTACGTCAACGGGGCGTGGATCCCGGCCATCTCCCAGGACAACCTCGATGTCCGCAACCCGGCCACCGGCGAGATCCTCGCCCGCGTGCCGCTTTCGGGCAGCGCCGACGTCGACGCCGCCGTGGCCGCCGCACGGGCTGCCTTTCCCGATTGGCGCAAGCGCTCGGTGATCGAGCGCGCCCGCTGGCTGTTCGGCTTTCGCCAGGTGCTCGAGGCCCACCAGGACGAGGTTGCCCGCTCGGTCACCCGCGAGATGGGGAAGACCTTCGCCGATGCCCGAGCCGAGGTCGGCCGCGCCATCGAGATGATCGAGGCGGCCACCGCCGTCCCTCAGACGATGCAGGGCCGTGTGCTCGAAAACGTGGCCACCGCCGTCGACTGCGAGACGATCCGCCAGCCGGTCGGGGTGTGCGCGGCGATCTGTCCCTTCAACTTCCCGGCGATGGTGCCGTTCTGGTTCCTGCCCTTCGCGATCGCGTGCGGCAACACCTTCGTGCTGAAGCCGTCCGAGCAGGTGCCGCTCACCCAGGAGCTGGTGTTCAACCTGATCCACGAGCACGGCGGCCTGCCCGACGGCGTGGTCAACCTCGTCAACGGCTCGGTGGACGTGGTCAACGGCCTGCTGGACCACCCTCAGGTCGACGCCATCTCCTTCGTCGGATCGGCCAAGGTCGCCCAGTACGTGTACGAGCGTGCCGCCGCAAACGGCAAACGCGTGCAGGCCCTCGGCGGTGCCAAGAACTTCATGGTGGTGATGCCCGACGCGGTCATCCCCAAGACCGTCGGAAACATTCTCGGCTCGGCCTTCGGCGCAGCCGGACAGCGGTGTATGGCCGGCTCGGTCGTGATCACCGTCGGCGACGCCGCTCCGCCGCTCTTGGACGAGCTCGAGCGCCGCACTCGTGAGCTGAACGTGGGCGACGGTCTCGACAGCTCCAACGACATGGGGCCCGTGATCAGCGAAGCCTCCTGCCAGCGCATCACCGGCTGGATCGACAAGGGCGTCGCCGACGGCGCCACACTGCTGGTCGACGGCCGTTCCAGCCCGCAGGGCCGGCCGGAGCACTCGTCGTTCGTCGGGCCAACGATCCTCACGGGCGTGACGCCGGACATGGAGATCGCCCAGGAAGAGGTGTTCGGGCCGGTGCTCGCGGTCATCCACGCCGACTCGCTGGAGCAGGCAATCGAGATCGTGAACTCCAGCCGGTTTGGCAACGGCACCTCCATCTTCACCGAGTCCGGCGCCGCCGTTCGCCACTACCGCCACGACGTCGAGGTGGGCATGATCGGGGTCAACATCGGCGTGGCCGCGCCGGTTGCGTTCTTCCCGTTCTCGGGCTGGAAGGGCTCGTTCTTCGGCGACCTGCACGCCCATGGCACCGACGCCGTCGACTTCTACACGCGCAAGAAGACGATCACCTCGCGCTACTTCTCCTCCGGTGAGAGCGGGCGGTTCTTCGTCGAGCAGGGAGACCGCAACGCATGAGCTCCACCCGTCCCCTCGTCGACACCGGGCTCGACGGCATCTTCAACCCCGCTTCGGTCGCGATCTACGGCATCTCCGACCGCACCTCGCAGCGCATCGCCCAGAACATGACCGTCGAGGGCGTGCCCTTCTACGGCATCAACCCCACCCGGGATCAGGCGTGCGGAATCCCCTGCTACCCCAGCATCGGCGACTGCCCGACCGTCCCCGAGATGGTGGTGATGGGCGTCGGCCACGGGCGCATCGAAACCGCGCTGGACGACGTGCTCAGCGTGGACGGCGTCAAGGCGATCATCACCCCCGGGCTCGGCAACGAGGCCGGCCACGAAGGCCCCGAGGTGAGTGCCCGCATCAGCGCCAAGATCGCTGGCGGCCGGCATCCCCATGCTCGGCCCCAACTGCATGGGCATCGCCACCCCCGGGGCTCCGTCGCCATGGATCGGAAGCCTCCACCCGGAGTTCGTCGGCGGTCCGGTGGCCACGCTGGCCCACTCCGGCTCGATCGGCGAGATTCTGGTCTCGCTCGGCCCCCGCATCGGCTTTCGCACCGTGATCTCGGCCGGCAACGAGACGGTCACCGACGTGGCCGATTTCGTGGCCTACTTCGCCCAGGATCCGGCCACTCGCGTGGTGGGGCTGTTCCTGGAGGGAGTGCGCCGCCCGGCGGCCTTCGAGGAGGCGCTGCGGATGCTGGCCGAGGCCGGCAAGGTGGCGATCGTGCTGAAGGTGGGGACGTCCGAGCTGGGCGCCCAGGCAGCGCTGGCGCATACCGGAGCGCTGGTCGGCTCCGACCGCACCTTCTCGGCCATGCTGCGCTACTACAACGCCATCAGGGTGGATGACTTCAGCGAGTGGATCGAGCAGCTCGAGGTGTTCTCGCGGGTGAAGCCGCCCCGCGGACGGCGCATCGGCGCGGTCACCAACTCCGGCGGCGAGGGTGAGTACTTCGCCGACAAGGCCGAGCAGGCGGGTGTCCCCCTGTCGCTCTTCTCGGACGACCTGACCGCCCGGATCAAGGCCGAGTTTCCCAACTTCTCCCACGTCGGCAACCCGGCGGACTGCTGGGCGATCGACGACGACCGGGTGGTGTTCCCGCGGGTGTTCGAGCTGATGGCCGAGTCCGGTGAGTTCGACGTGCTGGTGAGCGCGATCGACCACAGCGCGTGGCTGCACGGCGGTGAGCGCGAGCTGGCCACCAACATCGCCGGCGACCTGCAGGCGGCCTGCGCCGACAGCAATCTGTTCCCGTGCGTGATCACCGTCACCAGCGCCGATCCGCCGCTGGAGGATCTCGAGTGGGCGCGCGAGCACGACATTCCGCTGCTCAAGGGGACGCTGCCCGGGCTGCGAGCGCTCGCCTCCAGGATCGATCACACCTCGTTTGCGCCCGAGTCCCGTTCGATCCCGCCCGCCGAGCCGCTGACCGGTCGCGGCGCCCTGGCCGAGCTGGATTCGGCTGAGATTGCCCGCGAGTACAACATTCCCTACGTCCGGGCCGAGCGCTGTGCCGACCCCGACGCAGGCCGCTGCGGCGGCCGAGCGGATCGGCTACCCGGTGGTGGTCAAGGTCGACAACGTCGCCCACAAAGCCCGCGTCGGCGGGGTCGCGCTCAACCTGATCGACGCCGCCACCGTGCGCGAGGCGGCGGAGCGGATGGGCGGCCGTGTGATCGTGGCCGAGCAGGCCTCCGGAGGCGTTGAGGTGCTGGTCGGCGCGGTGCGCGACTCCGACTACGGCGCGACCGTGGTCGTCGGGCTCGGCGGCGGCCTGGCCGAGGCGCTCGACCTGGTCACTGCCAGCCTCGCGCCGCTGGACGAGGCCGGGGCTGTGCGCCTGATCGAGAGCCTGCCGGTACTGCGCCGGTTGCTACCCGACCCACTGCCGGCCGGGCTGATCGAGACCGTGGTGGCCGTCTCGCGGCTGGCGGCGGAGCACCCCGAGATCGCCGAAATCGATATCAACCCGCTCTTGGTCTCGGCCGAGCGTGCGGTTGCGCTCGACTGTCTAATCGTGATCGACCCAGCGGAGGAGAGCTGATGTGCGAACCCGTATGTCTGTACGAGAAGCGCGGCCCCGCCGCGTGGATCACCCTCAACCGGCCGGAGAAGCTGAACGCGCTCGACGGCGACGTGCTCAAGCTCTTGCACGAGTACTTCGATGCCGCCGTGGCCGACGACGAGGTCAAGGTGGTGGTCGTCACCGGCGCCGGTGACCGTGCCTTCTCGGCCGGCTACGACCTGGGAGCGGAGGCCACCGGCGCGTACGGTCGCGCCCACCAGTGGCACCACGTGCTGGGTGTCGACATCGACGCCACCATGAAGCTGTGGTCGCTACCCAAGCCGACCATCTGCGCCGTGCGCGGATATTGCCTGGCGGGAGGCTGTGAGCTGGCGATGGCCTGCGACATCATCATCTCGACCGAGTCGGGTCGCTTCGGCGAGCCGGAGATTCGCTACGGGTCGGGGCCGGTGACCCTGTTGATGCCGTTCATCCTCGGCCAGAAGAAGACCAACGAGCTGCTGTTCACCGGCGATATGATCGACGCCGAGACTGCAGAGCGGGTGGGGATGATCAACCGCGTGGTGGCCGACGAGGAGCTCGAGTCGACGGTTGAGGAGCTAGTGCGTAAGATTGCTCCGACGCCGCTGCCGGTACTGCGGTTGACCAAGATCGCGCTTGTGCGTGCGTACGAGGCGATGGGGCTACGAGAAGCGGTGAATATGAATCTGGATCTCTCCTCCATGCTCAACTCGGCTGATACACCCGAGCAGCTGGAGTTCATGGAGATCGTCAGGAGCCAAGGCCTGAAGGCCGCCCTTGCATGGCGCGACAACCGCTACGGCGAGGTTCTAGGAGGTGCATCGCAATGAGCACGACCGAGTCAAGCATCGATCCCGCACGGCTTGCCAAGCTGATCGAGGTCGAAGAGGCCGAATTCAACGGCCGTCATCACAAATCCCGCGCGATGACTGAGCGCGCGACGGCGTCGTTGGCAGGCGGAGTTGCCTCCAGCTGGCAGGCCACCGATCCGCATCCGATCTATCTGGCTGAGGGCCACGGCTCCAAGGTCATCGACCTGGACGGCAACGAGTACGTCGACTTCCACAACGGCTACGGCGCGGTCGCCGTTGGCCATGCCCACCCCAAGATCGTCGAGGCGGTGTCGGACGTCGTTCGCAAGGGCACCCACTTCGCCCAGCCGACCGAGATGGGCGTCGCCAACGCCGAGCATCTGAAGCAGCGCTTCGGGTTGCCGCTGTGGCGGTTCTCGAACTCCGGCACCGAGTCCACGCTCGAGTGCGTGCGGGTGATGCGGGCCTACACCGGTCGCGACATCCTGCTCAAGATCGAGGGCTCCTACCACGGCCATCACGACGCCGTGATGGTGTCGGTGGCGCCTCCGGGCGACAAGATCGGCGACTACGACGATCCCGTCAGCGTGCCCCAGACGCTTGGCCTGCCGGCCGACTACGTGGCACTGACCAAGGTCGTGCCGTTCAACGATCTGGATGCGCTGGAGCGGACGCTCGAGCGCTACAAGGGCCAGGTCGCGGGCATGATCGTGGAGCCGTGCATGATGAACGCCGGCTTCGTGCTGCCCGACGACGGCTATCTGCAGGGCGTCAAGGACCTGCTCCACGCCCACGGTGCGCTTCTGACCTTCGACGAGGTCAAGACCGGCGCCACCATCAACTACGGCGGCGCCACCAAGGCGTTCGGCGTCGTGCCCGATCTGCTGGCTCTGGCCAAGTCGGTCGGCGGCGGCGTGCCCTGTGGTGCCATCGGCGGAAGCGCCGAGGTGATGGGCTGGATCGCCGAAGGCAAGATCGATCAGGTCGGCACGTTCAACGGCAATCCGCTGACCATGGCGGCCATGCACGCGACGCTGACCGAGATCCTGGTGCCCGAGGCGTACACCGAGTTCGAGCGGCTGGCCGTGATCCTGCAGGAGGGCTGCGACGACGTGATCTCGCGCACCGGCATCGGTGGGTACACCACCGTGATGGCGGCCCGCGGCGCGGTCACCTATCGCGACGAGCGGGTGCGCAACTACCGCGAGTACCTCGAGGTCTCCGATGAGCTGGCCTACGTCAACTGGCTCTTCCAGTTCAACCGCGGAGTGTTCATGGCGCCGTGGGGCAAGTCCGAGAACTGGACGTTGTCGGTGCAGCACTCCGAGGAGGACGTGCGCCGGTACATCAACAACTTCGACGAGCTCGGAAAGGCACTCGGCGTATGAAGGCGGTCGTGTTCGAGGAGCACGGCGGTCCCGAGGTCCTCAGCTACACCGATATCCCCGATCCGGAGCCGCGCCCGTTCGAGGTCCTGATCGAGGTCAAGGCGGCCGGAGCCAACTTCAACGACATCTGGGCTCGGCGGGGTATGCCGGGCATGAAGGTGATCTTCCCGCACGTGGCCGGCTCGGATGTCGCCGGCGTCGTGCGGGAGGTCGGCTCGGCGGTGGCGGGCAAGGGCTTCGGCTCGTCGCCCGTGCAGGTGGGCGACGAGGTGGTCGTCCATCCCGGCCTGTCGTGTCGCGTGTGTGACATGTGCACCGCCGGCCAGGAGTACTTCTGCCGGCAGTTCATGATCTGGGGTTTTCAGACCGGCCCCAATGACGGTGGACACTCGGAGCTGGTGACCATGCCGGCGGCAAACGTGCTGCCGAAGCCCGCCAACCTCACGTTCGAGGAGGCCGCCTCGATGCCGTTGGTGCTCGAGACGGCGTGGCGGATGCTGGTCACCCGGGCCAAGATCCAGGCCGGCGAGAACGTGCTGATCTGGGGCGGTGTGGGTGGCCTGGGTGTGATGGCGATCCAGATCTGCCGCCTGTTCGGCGCCAACCCGATCCCCGTGGTCGGCGGTGCCGAGAAGGTCGCGCGGGCGCAGGAGCTGGGCGCGCAGGATGTGATCGACCGCAAGTCGGAGGACGTCGTCGCCCGGGTCAAGGAGCTGACCGGCAAGGTGGGTGTGGACGTCGTCTTCGAGCACTCCGGCGAGGAGACCTGGCCGACCTCGATGGCAGCGTTGCGCTGGGGCGGCCGGATCGTGGTGTGTGGCGCCTCCACCGGATTCGCCGCCGTCACCGATCTGCGTTTCCTGTGGAACAAGCAGCAGAACCTGATGGGGTCGCACCTGTCCACCAAGGCCGAGCTGGCAGCGGCGTTGAAGGCCGTCGAGGCCGGTGCCATCAAGCCGGTGATCGACCATGTGTTCGCGCTCAGCGAGGTCGGCAAGGCCCAGCAGCTGATGGAGGACCTGAAGGTCCAGGGCAAGCTGGTGTACGTGCCGTAGACGTTCATCCGGGACTGGGGTGGCTGGCCGGCTCCGCCGAAGGGCGCGAGTGGCTGGCCGCCCTCCCGGGGATCGTTGCCGCGTGTGTGCAGGAGTGGTCGCTCAGCGAGGTGGGCGAGCCGTTCGCGCTACGCGTTTGCGTCGCTGGCGATGCCGGTCAGAGCCCCCGACGGTGCCGACGCCGTCTTGAAGGTGCAGTTTCCCGGTCGCGAGGGCCGTCATGAGGCCGATGCGCTCGCGTTGTGGGACGGTGACGGCGCCGTTCGTCTGCTCGAGCACGATCCGGTTCGATCGGCGCTGCTGATCGAGCGCTGCCGTCCGGGTACGCCGCTGGCGGATCTCGAGTTGGACGCTGCCCTGGACGTCGCCTGCGAGCTGCTCCCTCGTCTGTGGGTGCCGGCGGGGCCGCCGTTCACGACCCTGACGGACGAGGCACAGCGGTGGTCTGAGGCACTCCAGGTCGACTGGGAGGCAACCGGCCGGCCGTTTCCCCGCCCGCTGCTGGATGCCGCGCTGGATGCCATCCGTGCGCTGTCTCCCTCCCAACCCGAAGCGGTGCTCGTCAATCAGGATCTGCACGCGCTCAACATCCTCGCGGCCGAGCGGGAGCCGTGGCTGGTGATCGACCCCAAGCCGCTGGTCGGCGAGCGCGCCTTCGGGATCGCCGCGCTCGTTCGCGGGAGCGAGCTGGGCCATAGCCGTGCCCAGGTGCTTCGCCGGCTGGATCGGCTGACTGCCGACCTTGGCATCGATCGTGATCGCGCCCGCGGTTGGTGCCTTGCCCAGACGCTCGCCTGGGGACTGGACGAGAACGGCGCCGAGCCGGAGCATGTCGAGGTGGCCCGGTGGTTGGACTCTTGAGGTGGTAGCAGCAGCAGCGGAGGGGTGGTAGCCGGGGGCCAACTGACGTGCCACCAAGGTGGCGTGTGAGCTGCAGGATGCCTAGCCTCGAATGGTGGCTTCTGCACCCGACATCCCCCGAGATCGATGGCTCTACAGCGCCTGAGATCCCTTGGTCGCAGGGTGCCCACGTCAAGCCGCCGGCGGCGGTGGGCCAACTGCATCGACGACTTGTTGGCTGCCTCGGCTCGGGGTGTCCGGACGGGGTCGGCTGCGCGTACCCGAGCCGAACTTGCAGGCAGCCCGCGAATCGCTCAAGGCGATCGGCGCGGCGCTGCGCGATCCCCAAGTCGCGATTGATCAGCCCACACTGACAGGTGTGATCAAGTTTGTGTGCGACCCCACGGGCATCCTCTACCAAGGATCTCCGACGTCGGCTCAATGGGAGGCGCTGCGGATCGAGCGGCTGATTTGGCTGACCGAGTGCACCAATGCGACGTCGGCTGAGATTTCGGCGGTGCCGGAGCGCTCGCCCCAGATGACCCAGTCTGGGTAGGTCTCGGCGTGATCGTGACGGGTGACTCGGTCATACTTGGGCCCATGCGGCTGGCGGTAATCGGACACGTCGAATGGGTCACCTTCACGCTGGCCCCGTTCATGCCGGCGACCGGCGAGATCGTGCATCTCACCGACCCGATCGAGCAGCCGGGCGCGGGCGGTGCCGTCTCCGCCGACGGCGCTGGCTCGGATGGGCGCCGACGTGACCTTCTTCACCGCGCTCGGCGGCGACACCGACTCCCGCGGCCATTCTCGAGGGACTCGGTGTGCGGGTCGAGGCGGTCGGCGCGGGCAAAACCGCAGACGCGAGTGCTGGCCGTGGTCGACCCGAATCACGATCGCACGCTGTTTGTGATCGGCCAGAACGATCATCCGACCGCCGACGATCCACTCCCGTGGGAGCGGCTGGCGGAGATGGACGGCGTGTATTTCACCGGCCAGGATCCGCGCACGCTGCAGCTCGCCCGAGCGGCACCGGTGGTGGTGGTGACCGCACGGCGGTTCGAGGCGTTGCGCTTGAGTGGGATCCGTGCCGACGCACTGGTCGGCAGCGGCAGTGATCGCGGTGAGCAGTACGACCTGGGCGCGCTCCAGGTGCAGCCCGACCACGTGATCGTCACCAACGGGTCGCAGGGCGGCACGGGATACTCCGCGGTCGAGCCGCCGGGGCCGGTCAGGGACACGTACGGCGCAGGCGACACCTTCGTTGCGGGAGTGCTGTTCGGCATGGCATCAGGCTGGCCGATGCCCGAGACGCTGAGGTTCGCGGCCACCCACGCGGCCGAGTGTTTGACGTGGCGTGGCGCGTACCCCGTGAGCGCACACGGGTGATCTTGCTAATGTCTGCCGCGTGATTCGGAGTGTCTCGGCGATTGTGTTGCTGGCGTTGACGGTGTTCGCTTCGGGGTGTGGAACCTCGAGCGGCGTCGCCCCCGCCAGCGATGTCGACCTGGCGAACGGCAAGTCGCTGTTCGTCAGCAAGTGCGGCGGCTGCCACACGATGTCCGAGGCCGGCACGGTGGGTACGGTCGGGCCGAATCTGGACGAGGCCTATGTCGGCCCGCGCCTGAGCGGGTTCGAGCAGAGCTCGTTCGAGGCGCTGGTGCGCCAGCAGATCGCCGAGCCCGATCCGTTCGGCGCCATGCCCAAGGACGTGGTCACCGGCAGCGACGCCGCCGACGTCTCGGCCTACGTCGCCTCGGTCGCGGGCGTCGACCTGGCCAAAGAGCAGCAGAAAGAGAACGGCACCTCTGCCCCTGAATAATTGGTGAATAACGGTGCCAGGCACCGTTATTCACCTGAGGCTGGTTCGCGCCGGTTCTGGCGGCGTCCCACGCCGCGTGCGGTGCTCGACGTGGCTTTACCACGCCTGCGCTCCGCTCGCGGCTCGATCCTTGCCAGAACCACCGCATCCTGCGCCTCAGGGCGCCCGGGAACGACTCGTAGCCGTTAAAGCCCGACGACCCGCTTGGCGGGCCGTCGGAGGAGGCAGGTAGCTGCGAAGTGTGGGCACGTTCGGTCGCAGCGTCCGAGGGTGAGTCTTTCCGCGGGAGGTAAGAAACCCGTGGGGCAAACGTTAGACCTTTGTAAACACAGGCCATTTTGGCTAACCAAATTTCATTTGGTGCTCCTTAGCGGCCATCGGCGCGGCGGCGCGGTGGCCGCGATTAGAGTCCCGCCACCGTGGATCTCTACGAGTACCAGGGTAAACAGCTCTTCGCGCGCTACGGCATTCCGGTGTCCGACGGCGAGGTCGCGACCACTCCCGAGGAGGCCCGGGCGGCGGCTGAGCGGCTCGGCGGGATGGTCGTGGTCAAGGCCCAGGTGCTGGTCGGCGGCCGCGGGAAAGCCGGCGGCATCAAGCTGGCGATGACGCCAGACGAGGCGGAGCAGCACGCCCGCGACATCCTGGGGATGGACATCCGCGGTCACACCGTGCGCACGCTGTGGGTCGAACGCGGCTCGGACATCGAGCTCGAGTACTACTTCTCGATCACGTTTGACCGGGGAGCCAAGCGCCCGCTGCTGATGCTCACCACCCAAGGTGGCATCGACATCGAGCAGGTCGCTGCCGAGACGCCCGAGAAGCTGGCGCGGCTGCACGTGGATCCGCTGGAGGGATTCCAGCCGCATCACGCCCGCGAGCTGTGCTTCGCGGCGAGCCTGCCTCCCGAGCAGATGAAGCAAGCCTCCGAAATCATGGCCAACTGCTATCGCGCCTTCATCGACACCGACGCCATGCTGGTCGAGATCAACCCGCTGATCGTCACACCTGAGGGCAATCTGCACGCGCTCGACTCCAAGTACACGGTCGACGACAACGCCCTCTATCGCCATCCCGACATCGCTGCGATGCGCGACCTGGACGCGCTCGACCTGCAGGAGCGGATGGCCCGTGAACGGGGCGTCACCTACGTCAAGCTGGACGGCACGGTGGGGATCCTCGGCAACGGCGCCGGCCTGGTGATGTCGACGCTCGACGTGGTCGCCGGTGCCGGCGGCACTCCGGCCAACTTCCTGGATGTCGGCGGCGGCGCCCAGGCCGACGAGATCGTGACCGCGCTCGAGGTGCTGCTCTCCGACGACAAGGTTCGGGCCGTCCTGTTCAACGTCTTCGGCGGGATCACCCGCTGCGACGAGGTCGCGCAAGGAATTCTCACCGCGCTGGAGCAGCTGGATGTGAAGGTGCCGATCGTGGTGCGCCTGGACGGCACCAATGACGAGCAGGGGCGCAAGATCCTCAGCGACGCCGCTCCCGCCAATGTGTTCGTGGAATCAACCATGCTCGGTGCCGCCAAGCGCGTGGTCGAGCTGGCCGGGGCGGCCGCCTGATGGCCATCCTGGTCGACGCCAACACCCGCCTGGTGGTGCAAGGGATCACCGGCCGCGAGGGCAGCTTCCATGCCGGGCGAAACCGTGAGTACGGCACGGCGGTGGTGGCCGGCGTCACGCCCGGAAAGGGCGGACAGTCGGTGGACGGCGTCCCCGTGTACGACACCGTCGCCCAGGCCGTGCGCCAGCAGGCTGCCAACACCGCCATGGTGTTCGTGCCGCCGAGGTTCGCCGCCGACGCAATCTACGAGGCCGCGGACGCGGGCGTGGACACGGTGGTGTGCATCACGGAGGGCATTCCTGCCCACGACATGCTTCGCATCTACCACCACGTGCGGCCGCGCGGGGTGACGCTGCTTGGCCCCAACTGCCCCGGCGCGCTCTCGCCGGGCGTTGCCAACGTCGGCATCATCCCGGCCCAGGTGTTCGCTGCGGGATCGATCGGCCTGGTGTCGCGCTCCGGCACGCTCACCTACCAGATCGGCAAGGAGCTGGCCGACGCCGGGCTCGGCAACTCGACCATTGTCGGTATCGGCGGCGACCCGATCGTGGGCATGTCGTTCATCGACGTGCTGGAGCGATTCGAGGCCGACCCGGACACCGAGCTGGTGGTGATGGTCGGTGAGATCGGCGGCGACGAGGAGGAGAAGGCGGCGGAGTACATCGCCACCCACATGAAGACCCCGGTGGTGGCATACATCGCCGGATTCCAGGCGCCTCCCGGCAAGACGATGGGCCACGCCGGCGCGATCATCTCCGGCTCTGCCGGGACCGCGCAGGCGAAGAAGGATGCCCTCGAGAGCCGCGGGGTGCGGGTCGGATCGAGTCCCACCGAGGCCGCCCAGCTGGCGGTCGCCGCGTTTGAGGAGTTGAAGTCATGAGCACGATTGCGTTCACCCGTGGAGTTCCCTCAGCCGACCTGCTGCCGGTCGACGATCTCAAGCGGGCCGTGGCCGAGGCGCTCGAGCTGGACGCGGCCGGTGCCCTGGCCTACGCGCCCAGCGGATACCTCGGCTTGCGGGAATGGATCGGCGAGCGCCACGGCGTTGCCCCCACTCGGATCGTGCTGTTCAACGGCTCACTGGAGGGCGTGGGCATGCTGATCGAGCAGACGTTTGCAGGCGAGGGCGGGGTGGCCGTGGTGGAGGATCCGACCTACGACCGCAGCCTGATCGCCCTGCGTCACCACGGCGCCGAGGTGGTGCCGGTACCGCTCGAGCACGACGGGGTGGACGTGGACGGCGTTCGATCTGCGCTCGACCAGCATCCCGACGCCCGCATGATCTACGTGATCCCGACCTTCCAGAACCCTGCCGGCGTGACCCTCTCGCGCGACAAGCGCTCCGCGCTGGTGGCACTCGCCCAGGAGCGGGGAGTGCTGCTGGTCGAGGACGACCCCTACGGCCTGCTGCGGTTCGAGGGCGAAGCCGATCCGACCCTGTTCGAGCTCGACGGCGGCGAGAACGTCGTCTACTCGTCATCGTTCACCAAGACCGTCGCCCCGGGGCTGCGCACCGGGTACCTGGTGCTGCCCGAGCGGCTGGTGGCGCCGATCGCCAAGCTCTCCACCAACACCTACATCGCACCCAACGCCTTTGCCGAAGCGACACTCGCGGCTTACTGCCGTGGCGGTCGGTTCGAACCCAACGTGGCCTCTGCCACCGTCGCGCTCAAGACCCGTCGCGATGCCATGGAGTTGGCGCTGCGAGACTCGTTCCCGGAGGGGACGGTGTGGACGACCCCGGCCGGCGGCTACTTCTACTGGATCGAGTTGCCCGAGGGATACGAGACCGCTGCGGTGCTCGCCGCCGCGACCGAGGCCGGCGTGCCGTTCGTGCCCGGCGCGGACTTCACCTCACGCCCTGTCGGCGCCCGCTCGTTGCGGCTGGCATTCAGCGCGGTGACTCCCGCCCAGATCGACGAGGGCGTTCGGCGGCTCGGAGACATCCTCGCTCGGATCCCCGTCTCAGCCTAGGATATTGGTCAGGCCACTGCCGGTTGCAGCCTGATCGGCTGTGGGGCGACCAGCTGAGGCTGGCGGGGGGCGACCATCGTACCTTTGAGCATCGGCCGGAAGGTGGGACACGGCTCGGCGAGCCGCAGCGCGCACAGGTTACGTTGGTGAAAGTAGCAGTCGTTACAGGTAACGCAGCGCGCTTTGGGTGTCACGTGGGGAGCTCCGGGGGGGTCGGGGAACAGAGGCGAGCGGAGAGTGTACGGGTGTCTTGCGACCGAATCCAGGCTTGCGCAAAAGGAAAAGCCGCTAATAGCGGCAGATCCTGTTTTGAACCTCTTACGCCGTCGTCGCGACCGGCGGCAGGTGCCGGATCACTCGCAGCGCCTGTGCAAATGAGGACACACCGATGATGCGGATTCGCCCCTTCGCGGCGGCCTTGGCGTCTCGATAGTTGTCGCCCTTGGGCACCAGGAACGTGTCGGCGCCGGCATCGATGGCGCCCTGAGTCTTCTGAGTGACGCCGCCGATGGGCTGCACGCTGCCGTCCAGTCCAATCTCGCCGGTGACGGCGATGCGGTGACCGTCCAGCAGATGCCGGCCGCTGAGGCTGTCATAGATCTCGAGGGTGAAGGCCAACCCCGCCGAGGGGCCGCCGATGTCCTGGGTGCTGAAGCGGACGTGTACCGGTATGTGGGTGATCCTGGCCGCGTCGGCGATGCCGATGCCGATGATGCCGCGTCCGGTGCCGGGCTCGGCAACCGTTCGAATTTGGCGCGTGCCCAGGTGAGTGAATGTGTAGGAGGCGGTGTCGCCGGCCTCGACCCCGGCCGTTGCCTGGCGCAGATCCTGATCGGATAACACCCGATGCCCGTCGACCTCGCGGAGCACCTCACCGGCCTCGACACCGGCCTTGGCCGCGGGGTACCGGGGGTCGACGTAGGTCACAGTCAGTCCCAGCCGCTTGATCCCGACCTTCATTCCCAGTGCCTGCTCGGCCACCGCCTGAGCGACCCGCTGGGAGCTGTCCATCGCGCGCATATCTGCGGCCTGCCACTGCTGCTGGGTCTGACCGGGGGCGCGCTGGTACTTCACCGGGATCAGCTCTGCACCGCTGACCAGGTGCTTGAAGTATTGGGCTTCGATCCGGTTGGCCTCGAGCACGTGCACGTCCACGAAGTAAAACCCGGAGTCGGGTGCGGGCGCCTTGCCATCGGGTACGTGCACATACTGCGCGGCGGGATGCGCCTTGTCCGGCCAGATCGCGTAGTAGCCCGACTGGCTCTCCCAGCCGTACACCAGGCCTGCGGCGATCACAGCCAACACGATCGCTGCAATCCACCGCCCTCGAGGTCTGCGCAAATCTCTCATCCCACCACCGCCAGTGAACCTATCACCGCGCCGGCGCCGATGGCGACCAGCCCGATGTAGGAGGCGACCGAGATCGGCGTGGAGGCGATGTGGCCACGGCCGTAGCCGGAGAGCACGAACGCCGACGCCGCTCCTGCGATCAGGCCGCCCAGGTGGCCCCCGATCGAGATGTTGGTTCCGGGCAGGAAGGTGATCGCGAGGTTGATCACGATCAGGCCGCCGATCGAGCCGCCCAGGAGTGCGATCCCCCGCTGGCGCTCGAGCACGAACATGGCGCCCATCAACCCGAAGATCGCGCCTGAGGCGCCTGCGGTGAGCGCATTCGGGCTGACCAGCAGCGCGCCGAAGCTCCCGGCCAGACACGACACCAGGTAGATGACCGTGAACCGGATCGAACCGAGGTAGCGCTCCAGAGGCTGCCCGATCAGGTACAGCGCATACATGTTGAACGCCAGGTGCAGCAACCCGAAGTGCACGAACCCTGCCGTGAGAAGCCGCCAGTAGTCACCGTCGGCGACGTAGGGACCAAACAGCGCCAAATGGGTTCCCAGCGGCGTCAGCTGGGCAGAGGAGAGCCCCAGGCCGCCGCCGATGTTATTGGTGAGCACGAACACGACCACGTTGGCGGCGATCAGAAACCGTGTCACCCACGGCTCGTTCGGCTGGCCGAAGGCGGCGCGGCGCATCACCTTGGGCTTGCCGGAGCATTCCGGGCAGCGCACTCCCACCGCTGCGTGGGTCATGCACTCGGGGCACACGTACCGGCCGCAATTCGAGCAGCTCAGCGCGGTCTCGCGGTCGGGGTGCCGGTAACACGTTTCGGGTGCCATCGCAATAATTCTACGTGGCGGCGATTGCGATCAGGTTGAGCCGGGTTTTGCGGTCACCAAACGCCCCTCAGCGCACCGCCGTCGACCGGCAGCACAACCCCCGTGATGTAGGCCGCGGGCGCTGAGCAGAGGAAGACGACCGCCGCGGCGATCTCTTCCGGTGTGCCTCTGCGGCGGGCCGGTACCCAGCTGACGTCTGCCGCCTGTGAGCCGAGTTCGTGGACTCGCGGTGTGTCGATCATTCCCGGCGCCACGGTGTTGACGGTGATGCCCTCGGGGCCGAGCTCGTGGGCGATGGTCTTGGCCCAGCCGATCACGCCCGGGCGGATCGTGTTGGAGAGGATCAGGTTGGGAATCGGCTCGCGCACCGACCACGAGGTGATGTTGACGACTCTGCCGCGGCCGCTGGCGCGCAGGTGCGGCAATGCCAGTTTGGTCAGGCGGATGGTGGCGTGCAGCGACAGCTCGAAGGCGTCCAGCCAGGCGTCCTCGGGAGTCGAATCGAACGTCCCCGGCGATGGACCGCCGGCGTTGTTGATGACGATGTCGAGTTGGCCGTGCTGGGCAACCGTCTGGTCGACCGTCCGCACCAGTACGTCACGGTCGCGCACGTCGCCGGCCACGGTGATCGCGCCGGGTACCGAGTCGGCCGCGGTGGCCAGGCGATCGGGGTCGCGGGCCAGCATCGTCACGGCGGTGCCCTCGGCGGCCAGAGCGCGTGCGATCGCAAGGCCCATCCCGGAGGAGGCGCCGCCCACGATCGCGACCGTGCCGTTCAATCCCAGATCCACGGCCGAACGCTATACGATCGGCCGATGCACTACCGCCCGATCGATGCCTCGATCATGCCCCGCTTCAGCGGGCCGCGCACATTCATGCGCCTGCCCCACGTCCAGACGCTCGAGGATGTCGATGTGGTGGTGATCGGGATTCCCACCGACGACGCCGTCTCGTTCAAGTCGGGTGCGCGCTTCGGCCCGGAGGGGATTCGCTCGGCATCGGCCCTGCTGCGTCCGTACAACCCCAACTTGCACGTGGACGTGCACGAGGTGTTGTCGATGGTGGATTACGGCGACGCGCCTACGGTTCCCGGCTATCACGAGCTGACGCTCACCCAGATCGAGGAGTTTCTGGCCCCTGTGCATGCCGCCGGGGTGACCCCGCTGTGCCTGGGCGGTGACCACTCGATGGTGCTCGGGGAGTTGCGGGCGGCCGCGGCGGTGCACGGCCCGCTGGCGCTGGTGCACCTGGATGCCCACGCCGATGTGTGGGAGCAGTACTACGGCGTTCGCTATTTCCACGGCACGGTGTTCAAGCGGGCGGTGGAGGAGGGCCTGGTGGACCCAACCGCGTCGGTGCAGGCGGGGATGCGCGGAACGCTCTACGGGGCCGCGGACGAGACGGCCTCAGCCGACCTCGGCTACGACGCGATCCCGTGGCTGGAGATGGCTGAGCTGACCCCCGCCGAGTACGGCGACCGGGTTCGCGCCCGCGTCGGCGACCGGCGCGCCTTCCTCAGCTTCGATATCGATTTTGTCGATCCGGCGTTTGCGCCGGGTACCGGCACGCCCGAGGTGGGAGGCCCTACCAGCGCCCAGGCGATGGCCTATCTGCGGGCGCTCGAGGGCATCGATTTCCGAGGATTCGATTGCGTCGAGGTGGCGCCTGCGTACGATCCGGCGGGGATCACCTCCTGGCTGGCGGCGAGCGCCTGCCACGAGATGCTGTCGCTGAAGGCGCTGGCGGTACGTGGCACTGCCGATTGACGAACGTCATCGCGGTGGACTAGTCTGAGTGCACGAACCGTTCAGACGACGCCAGTTACGAAAGGAGGCGGCCATGAAAACCGATCTGTGTTCCCCCGCCTCCAGGCCGCCTGTCTGAGCTCGAGCGTTCGTCTCCTGAGCCAACTGCCGCCTGAGAGCCGGCACTGTCGTTTCCCATGACTCAGGAGTCCCGAGTGAATCTCGAACGCTATGGGTGGGATGCCGATTGGGCATCCGCCTTCGAACCATACGCAGCGGCCGGCCTCGAGCCGGGCCGCGTGATCATCCAACACCGCGGGGCGTACGTGCTCGCGGTCACCGGCGGCGATCGCTGGGCCGAGATGACCGGCGCGATGCGCAAAGCAACCAGTTCACCGATCGACCGGCCGGCGGTCGGAGACTGGGTCGTGCACGACGGCGATCCGACCAGCGAGCGCGTCCAGGTATCCGCCATGCTGCCCCGGCGGTCGGCGTTTGTGCGAAACGCGGCCGGCGAGGTCACCACCGAGCAGGTGGTGGCGGCCAACGTGGATCTCGCCCTGCTGGTGTCGTCGCTGAACCAGGATCTCAATCCGCGCCGGATCGAGCGGTACCTGGCCGTGGCCTGGGAGAGCGGAGCCAATCCGGTGATCGTCCTGACCAAGGCCGACGTCTGCGACGACGTGCCGGCGGCGGTGCGCACGGTCGACGCTGTCGCAGCCGGGGTGCCGATTCAGGTGATCTCCTCGGTCACAGGTGAGGGCATCGATGAGCTGCGCGAGCTGGTTGGACGCAGCGGCACCGCGGCCGCGGTGGGGTCGTCAGGCGTGGGCAAGTCGACGCTGATCAACCGGCTGATCGACGAGGAGCGGCTGGCCACGCGCGAGATCCGCGACGACGGCCGCGGGCGTCACACGACCACTCATCGCGAGCTGATTGCACTCCCCGGCGGCGGGTGCATCATCGACACCCCCGGGATGCGGGTGATGCAGCTGTGGGAGGCCGACGAGGGCGTCGCCCAGACCTTCGACGACGTGGAGGAGCTGGCGGCCCAGTGCAAGTTTCGCGACTGCATGCACGAGACCGAACCGGGCTGCGCGGTGCGGGCTGCGATCGCCGCCGGCACGCTGCCGGCGGAGCGGCTGGAGAGCTACCGAAAGCTCCAGCGAGAGCTGCACTTCCAAGCCACCCGCGACGACAAGGGTGCCCGCTCGGAGGAACGCCGCCGCTGGGCCGCCATCACCAAATCCATGAAAACCGACGCCTACTGAGGCTGGCCGTTGGGCCCGTGGCGGCGTCCCACGCGGCGGTGCGGTGCTCCATGTGGCTTTACCACGCCTCCGCTCCGCCCGCCGCTCGATCCTTGCCACAGACTGAGGCGGCCTTCGCCTCAGGGCGTCAGTCGTACATCGACGTTCGGTGAATAACGGTGCCTGGCACCGTTATTCAGGCGACGGGCTCTTCCTCGATCGCTTCCTCTTCTTCGGCTTCGAGCACGGCTGCCTTGCTGCGGCGCTTGCCCATCGCCTTGAGGTTGTCGCGCACCCGGCCGACCTCGCCCCGGTGAACCACTCCGGTCGCCACCAATCCGACCGGGAAGAGCACCGCGAGGATGATCCGCAGCGGCACTCCCACCCAGCCGGTGGCGGGAATCACCAGCATCGACAGCAGGACGAACGCCGCGGCTACCAGGGCCGTACGGATCACCCGGCTCCATTCGTAATCCACCGGGTAGGAGTGCTGGGCGTTGCGCCAGCCCAGGTAGACCAGCACCACATACCCGATCACGGTCGAGACGCCTGCGCCGACGATACCGATCCACGGGATCAGCGCGAAGTTGATGCCGACGTTGACGAGCGCCGCGGTGGTCGCCACCACCGGCGTGAAGCGAGTCTTCTTGGAGCGGTTGACCCCGGCGTTGAGAATCAGGTAGGCGCCGAACAGCACCGACCCGAACATCAGCAGCGGCACCACCGGCGCTGCGTCCCACACCGACTTGGGCAGCGCCACGTGCACATACGTCGGGGTCGCCAGGCTGATCGCCACCACCGCCCAGGCCATCACCATCGACCAGTACGTCAGCACCACCGCATACACCTTGCGGGTCTCGTCCTCCGACGGCATCGAGTTGGCGAAGGCCGGCCAGGCGGTCTGGAACGCCGCGATCAGCAGCATGATCGAAAGCGCGATCTTGGAGGCCGCCGAGTACGAGCCTAGAAGCGCCGGCGAGCCCAGGTACTTGACCTGGAAGCGATCGGCGACGTTCAGCGCCCACAGGGCCAGGCCGGCGGGGATCAGGGGCACCGAGAAGTGCAGCATCCGGCGTAACAGCTCACGATTGAACAGCCGAAACCCAATCACGTCGCGGCGGGCGATCAGCATCAGGAAGTAGGTGACGTAGGTGCCGGAGAAGTTGCCGATCATCAGCCCGGCGGCCTCGTGGTGCCAATGCACCACCAGAAGCACCGTCATCACCACCGTGATTGCGACGTTCGTCAGCGAGTACACGACGAACGCGGTGGGCCGCCGCTCGATCCGGTAGATGCCGGTGACGATGTCGAAGTTCATCGTCACCCAAAGGCCGGTCAGGCCGATGATCGTGAGCGCCCGGCCGCCCAGAACGTGAGCCAGGGGATCGAGGAAGATCAGGCCCAGGATCACCGCCAGGGTGGATAGGATCATCACCGAGGTGAACGTGGTCTGCACCGTCTTCTCGCGGTTTCCGTCGCCCGGGTTATCGAACGAGAAGCGGAACATCGCGTTCGTCAGACCCAACCGAAAGACGATCGCCGCCAGCGTGATGGTCGACATGATCAGCTCGACATCGCCGAACTGGACGCGCGAGACGTGCCGGAAATACACCGGCAGAAGCACGATCCCGACAGCCCGCGAGACCAGCCCGCCGAGGCCGTACACGAACGATTGGCCCGCCAGCTGCTTCAGTCGGGCCGATCGATTCATGTGGCCGTGGTGCTCAGAGGCCCATCACATCGATGAGCTCGCGAACCGCGTCCGCTGAGCGATTCAGCTCGGACTGCTCCTCGGTGGTCAGCTCGACCTCGTAGACGTGCTCCAGTCCGCGGGAACCCAACCGACAGGGCACACCCATGTACAGCCCGTTGAGTCCGTATTCGCCCTGCAGCAGTGCCGCAGCGGGCAGTACCCGCTGCTGGTCGAGCACGATCGAGTCGACCATCTCGCAGATCGAGGCCGACGGCGCGTAGTAGGCCGAGCCGGACTTCAGCAGCTTGACCACCTCGGCGCCGCCGTCGCGGGTGCGCTGCACGATCTCGGCAAGCCGCTCCGGCTCGATCAGGTCGGTGATGGGGATGCCGGCCACATTGGTGTTGGACGTCACCGGCACCATCTGATCGCCATGCCCGCCGAGCACGAACCCGGTGACATCCTTGACCGACACGCCCAGCTCCCAGGCCAGGAAGGTGCGAAACCGGGCGGTGTCGAGCACGCCGGCCATGCCGATCACCCGCTCGCGGGGAAACCCGGCCTGCTGGAACGCCACCTGACACATCGCGTCCAGCGGGTTGGTGACGACGATCAGGATGGTGTCCGGTGAGCGCTCCACCAGATTCTTGGTCACGTCCGACACGATCGCCTGATTGGTCTTGAGCAGGTCGTCGCGGCTCATGCCCGGCGTGCGCGCGCGGCCGGAGGTGATCACGCAGATCGCTGATCCGGCGGTCTCCTCGTAGCCGTTGGAGCCGACCACGTTGGGCTCGTAGCCCACCACCGGGCCGGCCTCGTTCATGTCCAGTGCCTTGCCCTGCGGCAGCCCCTCCACGATGTCCACCAACACCACGTCGGCGTAGTCGCGCTCGGCCAGTCGCTGTGCGGTGGTGGCGCCGACGTTGCCGGCTCCGACCACGGTGATCTTCTCTCGCCTCATGCCACTTCCCCCAACTGCTCGATGATTGCATCTGCCACCTGAGAGGTGCCGACTGCGGTGTCGGCCGCACCCGGTGGCTTCATGTCGTAGGTGACGTTTTTGCCTTCGGCGATCACCGCCGCGATCGCAGACTCCAGCCGGTCGGCGGCGGCGCGCTCCTCGAGGTGCTGGAGCATGAGTACACCGGAGAGCATCATCGCAATCGGATTGACCTTGTTCTGGCCCGCGTACTTGGGAGCCGAGCCGTGGGTCGGCTCGAACACCGCGGCGTGGGTGCCGAAGTTCGCGCCCGGCGCCACCCCCAGGCCGCCGATCAGGCCGGCGCAGAGGTCGGAGACGATGTCGCCGTAGAGGTTGGGCAGCACCAGCACGTCGTACAGCTCGGGCTTTTGCACCAGCTGCATGCACATGTTGTCGACGATCCGGTCTTCGAACTCGATGTCGGTGTTCTTCTCCGCCACCTCGCGGGACACCTCCAGCCACAGGCCGTCGGTGTGTTTCATGATGTTGGCCTTGTGCACCGAGGTGACCTTCTTGCGGCCGCGGGCACGGGCGTAATCGAACGCGAACTGCACCACCCGGCGGGTGCCGAACTCCGAGATCGGCTTGATCGAGATGCCGGCGTCGTCGCGAATGTGCGCGCCGCTTGCGCTCTCGATCGCGGCGGCCACCTCGCGGGCGCCCAGCGAGCCGCGCTCGAACTCGATCCCGGCGTACAGATCCTCGGTGTTCTCGCGCACGATCACCAGGTCGACGGGCGTATCGGCGTAGCGGGTGCGCACGCCTGGGTAGATCTTGCAGGGCCGCACCTGGGCGTACATGTCGAGCTCCTTGCGGAGCGCCACGTTGACCGATCGGAATCCGGTGCCGACCGGCGTCGTGATCGGCCCTTTGATGGCCACGCCGTTCTGCCTGATCGAGTCGAGCACGTGATCGGGGAGCGGATTTCCGCCGAACCTGTCCATCACATCGGCGCCCGCATCCTGGACATCCCATTCAATCCGGACACCGGTTGCGTCGATCACTCGGCGAGTAGCTTCAGCGATCTCGGGCCCGGTTCCATCTCCGGGTATCAGGGTGACTCGATGACTCACGTGAAAACTCCCACAAGGTTGAGGGTGGCTGGCCGGGCGATTCTTGCACGAACGCTAGGATTGGGTCGAAGTCGCAAGAGCACTCAAGGACACGGCGGAGGGTCGCGCATGGCAGACAAAGGTGGACTCGAAGGTGTGGTGGTTGCGCGCAGCCGCCTGTGCTCGATCGACGGTCAGAACGGCGTTCTGATCTACGGCGGGTACGACGTCGGCGACCTCGCGGAGCATTCCACCTACGAAGAGGTGTGTTTCCTGATTCTGCGCGGGCATCTGCCCACCGTGGCCGAGCTGAAGGCGTTCACCTCGGCTCTGGCCGACGCCCGCGAGCTGTCGCCCGAGACCGCCTCGGTGGTCGACATGCTGGCCGATCACGCCGAGCCGATGGAGATGCTGCGAACTGCCGTGTCGTCGGACTCGTTCGACGATCCCGACAAGAATTCGAACGCCGTGGACGCCAACTTCGCCAAGGCCACCCGCCTGATCGCGAAGATGCCGACGATGGTGGCGCGGTACGACCGTCGCCGTCGCGGACTGGATCCGGTGGCGCCCGACCCGGGGCTGTCGCATGCGGCCAACTTCCTGCACATGCTGGCCGGTGAGCAGCCCAGCCCGGCCGCCGCAAAGACGTTTGACGTTGCCCTGATTCTGCACGCCGACCACGAGATGAACGCGTCCACCTTCACCGCCCGTGTGATCGCCTCCACGCTGTCGGACATGCACTCCGCCATCACCGGCGCCATCGGCGCGCTCAAGGGGCCGCTGCACGGCGGCGCCAACGAGCAGGTGATGAAGCTGCTGCAGGCGATCGGCGGCGACGACCGCGTGGACGAGGAGATCCGCGCCCGGCTGGAACGGCGCGAGCGGATCATGGGCTTCGGGCATCGGGTGTACAAGACCTTCGATCCCCGGGCGGTGATCCTCAAGCGGTTCTCCAAGGGCTTGTCGGAGGAGTCCGACGAGCCGCAGTGGTTCAACATGTCCGACCACATCGAGCACGTCGTGCTCGAGCAGAAGGGCCTCTATCCCAACGTCGACTTCTACTCAGCGTCGACCTACCACTACCTCGGCATCGAGACCGGGCTGTTCACGCCCATCTTCGCCATGAGCCGGGTGGTGGGCTGGGCCGCGCACGTGATGGAGCAGCACGCCGACAACCGGCTGATCCGGCCGAGTTCAGAGTACGTCGGCCCCGCCGGTGCGCCCCTACCAGCCGATCGAAGAGCGCACGGACGAGCCTGCTGTAGCGTGAGGTGAATAACGGTGCCTGGCACCGTTATTCACGGCGGAGGGTCATGGAGTCGCCGCGGCCGGGGGTGAAGCCGGCGGTCAGGTAGGCGCGCCGGCCGGCTTCGTTGCGGGGGTCGACGTCCAGCACGATCTCGCGCAGGTCGAGCCGCTCGAATCCGAGCTGGGCCATCATCCGGGTGGCCTCGGTGCCGATGCCGCGGCCGCGATGCTCGGCCTCGCCGATCACGATCGAGAACCGCGCCCGGCGCGGCCCGTGCGGGGTCAGGCGTGCGTTTCCGATCACCGTGCCGCCGCCTCGTACCTCCAGCCCCACGGCCATCCGCCACGGGTCGGCCAGCATCCGCCGCCCCCACTCGAGCATCTGGTCGACGGTGGGCTGCTCCTCGGGGGCGCCCCGCCTGCCGTACAGGTAGCGGGTCGTGTCGGGATCGTTCAGCCAGCGCGCCCAGGCGGGGGCGTCCGCGACGTTGAGCGGGGCCAGAACCACCAGTTGCCCATTGATGCGGTCGCGGATCGTCATCGGCGAAGGATTAGCATCGCAGACGCCGATGCCGTCGACACACCCACTGCCGATGCTCGCCTCCACCACCAAAGCGTTGCCCCCCGGCAGCGGCTGGGTGTACGAGCTGAAGCTCGACGGGTACCGCATGATCGCCGATCTGCGCGAGTCCGAAGTACGGCTCTGGAGCCGCGGCGGGCACGACTACGCCGCCAGGTTCGAGCCGGTGGCCGAGGCGCTTCCCGCGGCGGTGGCGCGCGCCCTGCGTGATCGACACCGAGGTGTGTGCGCTGGACGCGCAGGGCCACTCCAGCTTCTCCCTGCTCCAGGCCGGCGAGGGCACGCTGGCGGCCTTCTGCTTCGACCTGTTGGAACTCGACGGCCGCGATGTCACCCGGCTGCCGCTGGAGGAGCGGCGAGAGCTGCTCAGCCGGCTGGTCACGCCGGGGCCGGTGGTGCGGATCTCCCACAGCTACGACGACGGTCCGGCGCTTCTGGCCGAGGCTCAGCGCCGCGGCCTGGAGGGGGTCATGATCAAGCGATCGGGCTCGCTGTACCGCCCCGGCAGCCGCACCCGCGACTGGCTCAAGCTGAAGCTGAAGCAGCGCGACACCTTCACCATCGCCGGCTACACCGCGGGCACCGGCTCGCGTGCCGGATTCGGCGCGCTGGTGCTGGCCGAGTCGGTGGCGGGGGCACTCGAGTGGCGCGGAGATGTGGGCACGGGCTTCTCCGACGACGAGCTCGACCGCCTGACGGCGCTGCTGAAGCCGCTGGAGACCGACACCGCGCAGGTCGTCCGCACCCGTCCCGGGCGGGTCACCTGGGTACAGCCGACGCTTCGCTGCGAGGTGGAGTACGCCGAGCGAACGGCGCAGGGGCGTCTGCGCGCGCCGGTCTACATCGGCCTCGACACCGGCCAGGCGCCGCCACCGGCACCGACTCGGTTCACGCCGACCAATCCCGACAAGGTGTTCTTCCCCGAGCTCGGGATCACCAAGGGCGAGCTGATCTCCTACTACCTGGACGTGGCCCCGGCGCTGGTCGAGCACCTGCGGGCCAGGCCGTTCACGATGAAGCGGTATCCCGACGGCATCCACGGCAAGCACTTCTTCCAGAAGGACGCGCCCTCGCACATGCCCGACTGGATCACCCGCTCTGACCAGGAGGGAATCGGATTCCCGATCGTCGACTCGCCCGACGCGCTGGCCTGGATGGTGAACATGGGCTGCATCGACATGAACGCGTGGAGCGCTCGGGCAGACCGCCCCGACCGGCCCGACTGGGTGGTGTTCGACCTCGACCCGGCCGAGGGCACCGAGTTCGGCGCGGTGGTCGAGGTCGCCCTGCTGCTTCGCACAGCACTGCACGCGCTCGACCTGGAGGGCTATCCCAAGACCTCCGGCTCACGCGGGATCCACGTGCTCGTCCCGATCGCCCGCCGCTACGACCAGGACACCGTGCGCGACTTCGCCCACGCGATCGCACGGGCGCTGGCACACACCGCGCCCGAGCTGGTCACCACCGAGTGGCAGCGCTCACGCCGGCACGGCGTGCTGATCGACGCCAACCAGAACGGCTACGGCCGCACCACCGCGACGGTGTACTCGGTGCGGCCGGTGCCCGCGGCGCTGGTGTCGGCTCCGCTGGAGTGGGACGAGGTCGAGCCGCAGCTCGACCTTGCCAGTTTCACGATGGATCGCGTGCGCGACCGGCTCAGGCGCTGCGACGTTTACGCGCCGGTGCTTTCGAACCGCCAGCGCCTGCCCCGGCTTTAGTCCGCTTGGGAGCTGCCTTGGCCTGCTTCGTGCGGGCCTCGCGGGCATCCCGGGCCTGGTCGAGCGATGCGGTCAGCGCCGCCATCAGGTCGGGCGGAGCGGTCGCCTTCTCAGCCGCCTTGGCCTTGACCGTGGTTCCGCCGCGCTTGGCCTCGATCACGGCCAGCAGCCGCTCCCGATAGGTATCGACGTACTGGGTGGGGTCGAACGTCCCGGTGTAGGCCTTGATCAGGTCGTTGGCCATCGCCAGCTGGCGCTTGTCCACCTTGGCGCCTGCGGGGACGATCCCCTCCGGCGCGCGGATCTCGTCGGAGAAGAACATGCGCTCCAGCGTGATCACGCCGTCGCGGATGCGCAGGCAGACGAGGTGCTCGCGGTCGTGGTGCACGTAGGTGGCAACCGCCGACAGGCCGGATTTCTCCATCGCCTCGGCGAGCAGGGCGTAGATCGACTCGCCCGCTCCCTCCTGAGGCCCCAGGTAGTAGGTCTTCTCGAAGTAGATCGGGTCGATCTCGGTGGCCGGGACGAAATCGTGGATCGTGATCACCCGGTGGGCGGCCTCCGCGGCGGCCGCAAAGTCCTCGTCGGTGACCTCGACGAACTCGCCGCCGCCGACGTCGTAGGCGCGCACGATCTCTTCGGCGGGCACGACCTCGTTGTCGATCTTGCACACCTTCTGGTAGCCGATGCGGCCGCCGTCGGGCTGGTGTAGCTGGTTGAACCGAAGCGTCTTCTCGGTGGTGGCCGTGTACATGCGCACTGGGGCATTGACCAGTCCGAAGGAGATGCTGCCGGTCCAGATCGCTCGTGGTGGTGCCATCGCGTGAGTTCCTCGCCTGTCTTGGGGCTTAAACGATACCCCGAAACCCGAGAAAATCCTCCTATTTACCGGCTTTCCCGGTTATGCTCAGATTCCCGGCAGGAGGGTGAACACGCGGCAGTCATGGATCTTCCAGGGGCCGTCGTGGTCGCGCCACAAGAGTTCCACCACGTTGGTGTCGCCGTCGTCCAGGTGCAGCTGGAACAGCGTGCGGTTGGCCACCGTGCCGATCAGCTCGGCCCGGGTCGTTTGGGCGAGCAGCGGTCCCAGGTCGTTGTCGCGCTCGGCGAACTCGGCCGAGAAGTGGTCGCGCTGGCGCGCGGAGTCGTGCTCGTTGACGGCGTTCTCGAAGCCACGGGCGGTGCGCTGGACCTCGACCTTGGTCTCGGACGGTGGCAAACGCTCCGCTACCCGACCGAGTCCACGATCTCGCGCGACAAGCTTGGGAACTGGGCCAGGAACTCGGCCCGCTCGGTCTTCAGCTGCCCCACCCGCTGGGCGTACTCGTCGGATCGCCCGGTCGCCTCGTACAACCGCCGGGGCTGCAGGATGTCGATGTCCTCCGCGTCGATGCCGGGCACCCGGGCCGCGACCAGATAGCCGAAGTCGGGGTCGGTTTCCCACTCGATGGTGCCTTCGGCGATCGCCTCGACGATTGCCGACGAGTGCGGGATCTTGACCTTCTTCGACCCCGCCACGCCCTCCTTGCCGCCCACCCGTCCGGTGTTCATGACGTACACGTCGATGGGATTGCGCTCGAGCAGCTCCAGGAAGCGGTTGCCCTGGTTGTCGTGGTGCATGGGGAAGAACGGGTTGGTGCCCGGAACGCGCAGGAACTTGCCCTCCTCGTCGCTACCGCCGGCAGCGGTGCCGGTGGTCTCGCCCAGCATGAAGAAGGCGGCCGCCTGCGGGCCCTTCATCTTGGCCACGGCCGGGATTACGTTCTCGTTCTTGTTCAGCACCAGCAGGAAGTCGGCCGCCTCGATCACGGTTGCGTCGGCGGCGTCGATGGCGTTGAACGAGAACACCGCGCGGCCGTTCTTGGTGTAGCTCTCGTCGAAGAAGTCGACCGCCCCGTCGTCATCCATCGACACGTTCTCGAGGTAGGCGTCGGCCTTGGTGACCGCCCCGTGGATGGTCGGCTCGTCCCGAGGGTTGAGCGCAAACGTCTTGGCGAAGCAGCCGGCCTCGGTCGCCGACACGCGCCCGTCCGGCCACCACGCGACGAAGTCGTCCTGCACCGGCAGCGAGCCGTTCTGGCGGGTGAATGTGGTGGTCGTCTTGCCCGTGCCGGAGAGGCCCACGATCAGCCCGGTCTTGGCCCCGGAGGCGGTCGGAATCACCTTGCATCCTGCGTGCAGCGCCAGCCCGCCGCGATCGTAGACGAGCTTGTTCCACATCCGCAGCCCGCCCTTCTTCGACTCGCCGAAGTAGTCGGAGTTGAAGACGCGGGTGACGTTGAGATCCAGGTTGACCGCGATCAGCCGGTCGTCCGGGTAGCCGGGCATGGCCAGATTCGGCGTGTAGATGACCAGCAGCTCCGGTTCATGCTCGGTGTCGGAATTGTGGAAATAGAGCACGTCCTGCATGGCGGCGATGTTGATGTTGCGGCGCTCGACGTACAGCCGGGCGGGCACTCGCCGGTCGGGGTCGTTGCCGATGTAGCCGTCGACCTGCACCATCTCGTGCTCGCCGATGAAGGCGTCCTGTTCGGCGGAGATGCGCTCCCACTCGTCGCGGGTGATGGCCTGGTGCGGCTCTGAATCAGGCTCGTCGGACACGATGTAGGTGGACGCCTTGGAGCGTGCCAGCACCTCGGTGTGGACGTTCACCGCCCCGTAGTCGGTGGAGCGGGCCGTTGCCTGTTGAGCGGCCAAGGCGTGCAGCTCCGGCTGCGTGAGGTCGCGCAGCACGCTGCGCGCCTCGGGCAGTGCAAACACCATCTTCGCCAAGGGATCTCCCCCGTTAAACGACTTCTGCGGACCCACGAACGTCTTGCCAGTCTACCCCAGAACCGTGAGAACTTGCGCTCACATGCTGTGTCACAAAGTCTCAGCTGCGGCGACCCATGACCCCGCTTGGTAGGCTGCTTTTGGGCGCCGATGGCGCGGTACTTCGCGGAGGTGGAATGGTTCGACACGACGTGGTGGTGGTCGGCGCGGGGCTTGCGGGCATGCGCGCTGCGATTGAGGCGGCCAGGTACGGCGCCGACGTCGGTGTTGTGTCCAAGCTGCATCCCACCCGCAGCCACTCTGGAGCGGCCGAGGGCGGCATCAATGCCGCGCTCGGAAACGCCGGCGAAGACAGCCCCGAGAATCACACCTTCTTCACGGTCAAGGGTTCGGACTACCTGGGCGATCAAGACGCGATCGCGGTGATGTGCGCCGAGGGCCCGGGCGACATCTACGAGCTCGAGCACATGGGTGCGATTTTCTCGCGCACCGAGGACGGCCGGATCGCCCAGCGCCCGTTCGGTGCCGGCGGCGCGCCGCGCACCTGTTACGCCGCGGACATCACCGGGCACGTGCTGCTGCACGTGCTCTACGAGCAGCTGGTCAAGAGTGGCGTGACCGTGTACGAGGAGTGGTTCGCGCTCGACCTGGTAACCGACGGTGAGCGCTGTGTCGGCGTCACCGCCTGGGACCTGCTGCACGGCGGCGTCCAGGGCGTCGAGGCCGGCGCGGTGGTGCTCGCCACCGGCGGGCTGGGGCGGATCTACCGCGGCACCACCAACGCCTATGCCTGCACCGGCGACGGCATGTCGATGGCCTGGCGCGCGGGTGTCCCGCTGAAGGACATGGAGTTCATGCAGTTTCACCCCACCACGCTCAAGGCCAACGGGGTGCTGATCACCGAGGGCTGCCGCGGCGAGGGCGGGTACCTGCGCAACGGCGAGGGCGAGCGGTTCATGTTCAACTACGCCCCCAACGCGGTCGAGCTGGCCTCCCGCGACGTTGTCTCGCGGTCGGAGCAGACCGAGATCGACGAGGGTCGGGGAGTCGACGGCTGCGTGCTTTTGGATCTCACCCATCTGGGCGCCAAGCGGATCATGGAGCGGTTGCACGGCTCCCGCGAATTGGCGATGGACTACGCCGGTGTCGATCCGATCGAGGAGCCGATCCCGGTGCGGCCGGGCAGCCACTACCACATGGGCGGCATCGATACCGACGTGGACGGACGCACCATCATGCCGGGGCTCTACGCCGCCGGCGAGTGTGCCTGTGTGTCGGTGCACGGCGCCAACCGGCTGGGCGGCAACTCGCTTCTGGAGACGATCGTGTTCGGCCGCCGATCCGGCGCCGCAGCAGCTCAGGAGGTGCGCCAGAACGGACTCGGCGGGGTGTTCTCACCCTCAGCGGTGCGGGTCACCGACAAGCGGATTCGGGAGATGCTCTACAACTTCGACGGCGAGCGACCGCGGGCGATCCGCCAGGAGCTGGCCGATGTGATGTACGAGAACGCCGGCATCTTCCGAAACGCCGAGAAGCTCGAGGCCTGCAAGGACACGGTCACGGCGCTGCGCGAACGCTACGACGCCGGGGTGATCGTGCAGGACAAGGGCACCACCTTCAACAGCGACCTGATCCAGGCGATTGAGCTGGGCTCCATGCTCGAGATGGCCGACTGCCTGGTTACCGGAGCGATCGCGCGGACCGAGAGCCGGGGGGCACACAGCCGTCTCGACTATCCCGAGCGCGACGACGACAACTGGCTGCGACACACGCTCACCTGGCACGATCCGGGCGGCCAGGTCAGGCTCGACTATAAGCCCGTCACCATCACCGAGCACCAGCCGGCTGTTCGCAGCTACTAGGAGCGTCATGCAAGTCACCCTCAGAGTCCAGCGTCACAACCCCGACACCGGAGAATCCGGCGTCGACGAGTTCACCATCGACGCCCCCGAGACGGCCACGCTGCTGGACTGCCTCGACCAGATCAAGGACGAGCAGGACGGGTCACTCACCTACCGCAAGAGCTGCCGGATGGCGGTGTGCGGGTCGTGCGGAATGCGCATGGACGGCGCCGCGGTGCTGGCCTGCAAGACGCCCATGGCGCCGGTGGTCGAAGCCGGCGAGGTGCCGGTGATCTCGCCCATGGGAAACCTCCCTGTGGTCAAGGATCTGGTCGTCGACATGGAGCCGTTCTGGGAGAAGTTCCGCTCGATCCAGCCCTACTTGGTGGAGGACGACGATCCTCCCGTCAAGGAGTGGCGAATCCAGCAGGAGGAACTCGACCGGATCTTCAAGGAAGCGCTGTGCATCCAGTGCGGATGCTGCGTCTCGGAGTGCAACTCGATGGAGGTCGATCCCGACTTCATCGGCCCCGCGGCGCTGGCCAAGGCCGCCCGCTTCGTCGGTGATGTGCGCGACCGCGGGCGCAAGGAGCGGCTGCGCGCGCTCAACGGCCCTCACGGAGTGTGGGATTGCACCCGCTGCTACTTCTGCCAACAGCGCTGTCCCAAAGGGGTCGACCCGCGCGACGCGATCGCCAAGCTGGGCGCCGAGATCTACTCGGAGGGGATGCTCTCCGACGGCGGTGCCCGCCACGCCCAGGTGTTCGATGTCTCCAGCCGCATGACCGGATATCTGCTCGAGACCGCGCTGGTCCCGTACACCTCGCCCAAGCAGGCGATGGACATCAAGTTCGCGATGCAGATGGCCAAATCGGGCAAGGTGCCCAATCCACTCAAGCCCCACCGAGCCAAGAAGCTCGACGAGGTCCGCAAGCTGCACAAGCTGTTGCAGCCGATCGAAGAGGCCGACCGCGACGCCAAGCGCCAGGGAGTCACCATCGACAGAGAGCAGGAGTCGTGAACTCGAGTTACGCCTACTACCCCGGTTGCCTTGCGAGCCTGTCGCAGAAGGAGCTGGACACCTCTACCCGAGCGGTCTCGGCCAAGCTCGGGTTCTCATTGGTCGACATCCCCGGGTTCACCTGCTGCGGCGCCGGCGACATCCACGAGGCCCGGCCGGAGTACTACCTGCACCTCAACGCGCGCATCCTGGGCCAGGCCGAGCAGCTCGAGCAGAAGACGCTGCTGACGATCTGCAACGTGTGCACGCTCAACCTGCGCCAGGCCGACATCAAGCTCAAAGCCGACCCCGACCTGCGCGAGCGGATCAACAAGAACCTGCGCGAAGTCGGTGCGGCCACCTACAACGGCACGGTCGAGGTTCGCCACCTGCTGTGGGAGATCGCCGAGGGCGAGGGCTACGAGCGGCTCAAGGAGATCGCCCAGCGGCCGCTGGAAGGCGTCAAGATCGCGCCCTTCTACGGCTGCCAGATCCTGCGTCCCTCCAAGCTCCTGGGCTTTGAGGATCCCGATCGGCCGCAGTCGCTGGAGCGCATCATCGAGGCCTGTGGTGCGATCCCGGTGGACTACCCCTCCAAGATCAAGTGCTGCGGCTTCCCGATCGTGCTGGCCCGCGAGGAGGTCGCGCTGGGTGAGCTGATCCAGCCGCTGGCCGAGGCCAAGGCCGCCGGCGCCGATGCCATGGTGACGCCGTGTCCGCTGTGCCACCTGTCGCTCGATGCCTGGCAGGGCAAGGCGTCCAAGGAGGCCGACATCCAGTTCGATATGCCGATCTTCCATCTGGCGCAGCTGGTGGGCGCGGCGGCGGGCCTGAGCTATGACGAGCTGCAGTTCAAGCGGCACATCACCAAGGCCCATCCGGCGACCGACAAGATCTACGCCGCTCAGTAGATCCCCACGCGTGCGATGACACCGAGCTATGCCGCGCTGTTCAGGTCGCCGTATCGCGCGCTGATGGTGGCCGCCCTGGGGGCGACCTTCCTGGGGTCGCTGGACGCGCTGATGGTCACCACCGCGTTGCCGACGGCGGCCGAGGACATCGGCGGCGTGGGGCTGATCGCCGCGACCGTCGGGGCGACCAGCGTGACCGTGGCGATCATCTTTCCGATCGCCGGCACGGTCATCGACCGCTCCGGTGCCGGCGTTGCGTTCACGATCGCGTGTGTGCTGTTCGTGGTCGCCAACGTGGTCGGCGGGCTGGCGCAGTCGATGCCGGTGGTGACGCTGTCACGCGCGATCCTGGGGCTGGGCGCGGGCTTCATGTTCGCGGTGCCGCTTGGTCTGTTCGCGACGCGGGTGCCCGATGAGCTGCGGCCGCGGGCGTTTGGCATCAACGCGGCGATGTGGGGAGTCTCTGCTCTGGTCGGGCCGCTGCTGGGCGCGGTGCTGACATCGACGGTCGGCTGGCGCTGGGTGTTTTGGATCAACCTTCCGCTGATCGCGATTGTTGCCTGGGCGGCCAAGCTGGCACTCGGTCGCCAAGTGCCGTTTGAGCGGGTGGGGGCGCGCACGCCGCTGAATATCTTGGGGCCGCTGCTGCTTGGGAGTGATCGTGGCTGCGCTACTGGCCGCATCGCATCACTCGATGCCGGTGACGCTGCTGATCCCGGTGGCGGTGGCCGCCGCGGTCGGATTCGTGTGGTGGGAGCGGCGCACGTCCACCCCGGTGTTCACCCACTCTGCCAACGCCATCGCTGCAAACGTGGCCGGGTTCGCCACCGGTGTGGTGTTCCTGGGCGCCGAGACCTATCTGCCGCTGCAGCTGCAGGTGGGCTTCCATCACGGTGTCGCGATCGTCGGCCTGGCGTTGGTGTTGTGCACGCTGGGATGGTCGACCGGTTCGATGGCGTCGGCCCGGCTCAACATGTCGACCAGGTCGCA
Source organism: uncultured Actinomycetes bacterium (assembly GCA_963729195.1). GTDB lineage: Bacteria > Actinomycetota > Thermoleophilia > Gaiellales > JAICJC01 > CAVPTL01. The sequence continues at coordinate 72,407 of CAVSNF010000004.1, read as the reverse complement.
GGTGCTACTCGGAACCTCGCTGACGGTCGGCGCGACGGGATTGATGGCGCTGCCGATCGGCGGCGCGGCGCTCGTGATCCTCGCCTATTCCATCGCTGGTTTGGGCATGGGCATCGCCAGCCCGGCGCTGTTTGCCGCGGTGCTCGCCGACAAGGTGGAAGGCCGTGAGGGCCAGGCCACGTCCACCATTCCGCTGACCCGCCAGATCGGCTCGGGTGTGGGTGCTGCGGTGGCAGGAATCGTCTTTGCCGCCACGCTTTCGGCGCACCAGATCTCCGCGTCAGAGCATGTCGGCGCGTTCGTGCCGGCGGTGGTGGACACGGTGCGGCTGACATATGTGGCGGTCGCGGGTGTCGGCCTGGTGGGCGTGATCGCCACCCGCTGGCTGTACGACGATCGGCCCGGTCGGGCTCCGGTCGGGGTCGAGCCCGACCACGTGCCTGTGTGATCCCACTTCGGACGGGGGTGGTTTTCGATGCATCAGCAGCGCTTTACCGGTCGGGTCGCGGTTGTGACCGGAGCGGCTCAGGGGATCGGCCTTGCGTCGGCAGCGACGCTGGGGCGCCAGGGGGCGCGGGTGGCGCTGATCGATATCAACCAACCCGAGGTGGAGGCCGCGGCTGAGCGGCTCAGGGGTGAGGGGATCGATGCCCGCGCCTGGGTCGCCGACGCGTCGGAGGAGGCGCAGGTGACTCAGGCGATCGACGAGGTCACCGAGGTGCTGGGAGCGATTGACGTGCTGCATGCCCACGCCGGCGTGCTGCTGCCCGCGGCGGCGTGGGATGAGACCGTCGAGCGCTTCGATCGCACCTTCGCGGTGAATGTCCGGGGCATCTTCGTGACCGTGCGAGCGGTACTTCCAGGCATGCGCGAGCGTCGCCGCGGGGCGATCGTCTTGACCGGCTCGACCGCGGGGATGGTGGCCGAGCGCAACTTCCTCGGCTACTGCACCTCGAAGGCGGCGGTGAACCACATGGCCCGTCAGCTCGCGCTGGACTGCGCCGGCGAGGGGGTGCGGGTGAACGCCGTCTGTCCGGGCTGGATCGATACCGCATTCAGCGATCCCATCCTCGAGGGGATGAGCGAGCAGGAGGTGGGTGAAGCGGTGCGGGCGGCGGTGCCGCTGGGGCGTCAGGGGACGGCCGATGAGGTGGCCGCGGCGGTGGCGTTCCTGTGCTCGGACGAGGCTTCCTACATCACCGGACATGCGCTGGTTGTCGACGGGGCAATGACGATCGTGTAACTCCGCGGCCGGGATGGGCGGTGTGGTCCTGCGCGTCTGCCACACTGCGAACCGTGGGCGCAACGACCATCGACATCGATCAGGAGCTGCGAAGCCGGTTCGGCTTCGAGGAGTTTCGAGCGGGCCAACGCGAGGCGGTGGAGGCCGTGCTGGCGGGTCGAGACGTGCTCGCGATCATGCCCACCGGGTCGGGCAAGTCGCTCTGTTACCAGCTGCCGGCGGTGGTCGGAGCAGGTCTGACGGTGGTCGTCTCGCCACTGATCGCGTTGATGCAGGATCAGCACGCGGCGCTGGTCGCGCGCGGGTTCGACGGCATCGAGATGCTCGCCTCGAGCATGTCGCGCGAGGACGTCACCGCCACGCTGGAGCGGATCGGCGAGGGTGGTACGCGACTGGTGTACGTCGCCCCGGAGCGGTTCTCGAGTCGAAGATTTCTCGACACGTTGGCGGCCACCAACGTCTCGCGGCTGGCGGTGGACGAGGCCCATTGCCTTTCGGAGTGGGGTCACGACTTCCGGCCGGACTACCGCCGGCTGGCCGACGTGCGCGAGCGGTTGGGCTCGCCGCCCACGATTGCACTGACGGCCACCGCCACCCCGCGCGTGGCCAAGGACATCGTGGCCGCACTCGGTCTGCGGGATCCGGCCACGCCGACCACCGGCTTCGATCGCGCCAACCTGTTCTTCGAGGTGATCCGGGTGGCCGGTGATGCCGGCAAGACCAAGGTGCTGGCATCGCTTCTGCGCGTCCCCGACCGGCTGCCGGCGGTGGTCTACTGCGGCCGCCGAAAGACCTGTGTGGAGGTCGCCGACCGGCTCCGAGCCGCCGGGGTGAGGGCCGAGCCCTACCACGCCGGCCTCACCCAGGATGCGCGATCACAGACGCTGCGCGGGTTCCTGGCCGGCGATCTGGAAGTGGTTGCGGCCACCACCGCGTTCGGCATGGGCATCGACAAGGCCGATGTGCGCTCGGTGGTGCATTGGACGCTGCCGGCATCGCCGGAGGAGTACTACCAGCAGGCCGGTCGCGCGGGACGAGACGGGCTCCCGGCTCGCTGCACGCTCCTGTACAGCCCCGCCGACAAGGGTCTGATCGTGTACTTCATCAATCGCGCCAAGCTCTCAGCGGGTGATCTCAACGGGATGCACCGAGCGCTGGCGACCGTGGCCTCGCCCGAGGGCCTGTTCGCGTCGGCCGATCGCGAGCTTCCCGGTGACGAGCCGCGGGTGGCGCTGGCGGTGCTGGAGCGGGCGGGCGCGTTGGAGCTGTTTCCGGCTCCCTCCGGACATGTCTCGGGGCGGCTGGCGGCGCCGCGGCTGTCGCCCAAGCATGTTGCGGCTGGGATGATCGCCGGTCGCCGGGTGGAGCGGCAGCGGTGGGACCGGTTGAAGGCGATCGATGCCTATGCCACCACGGCGGGCTGCCGCCGCAAGGTGCTGCTGGAGTACTTCGGTGACGAGCCGTCGCCGCGGCCCGACGAGGTCTGCTGTGACGGGCACGCGTCGACGGTCGCGCCTGCGATCCCGGGGGTGGACGTCTCAGCGGCGGTGCTGCAGGCGGTGGACGAGACCAACGGCGCGGTCGGCCGCTCCCGGCTCACGGCGATCCTGCGTGGCTCCGGCGCCAAGGCGCTCAAGGGCGCCGGCCACGACCGGCTGGACAGCCACGGCGCGCTGGTACACATGACCCAGGACGACGTGATGGCGGCCATCGACGGGATGATCGCGGCCGGGACGCTGCGAAAGACCGAGGGGCCGTATCCGCTGGTGCGCAAGCTCTGAGGCTGGTCCGCGCCGGTTCTGGCGGCGTCCCACGCGGCGGTGCGGTGCTCAACGTGGCTTTGCCACGCCTCCGCTCCGCCCGCTCGCTCGATCCTTGCAGCTGACGGTTGACTTGGCGCTTGAATAATTGGTGCCAGGCACCGATTATTCACTCGCGATCGTCGGTGGTGAATAACGGTGCCTGGCACCGTTATTCACAACTCGAGCAGGGTGGTGGAGTCGGGGGCGAGTTCGGCGGCGTCGCGCTGGGTGGTGAAGACGACGATCTGGCGGTCGCCGGCCAGGTCGGTCAGCACCTCCAGTGCCGCGCGCATACGTTCTCGGTCGAGATGGGCGAACGGCTCGTCCAGCAGCACCGGCAGCGGTTCGCTGCTGGGGGCGATCAGCTGCACCAGCTCGAGTCGCTGCATCAGGTACACCAGCCGTTGGGTGCCGGCTGAGACCTGCGCCAGGTCGATTACCGCACCGGTCTCGGGGGCTTCCAGGCGCACCGACAGGTCGTCGGCCACGAACGCCCTGCTGTAGCGGCCGCCCGTGGCTCGCACCAGGTTTCGCTCGAGCGCAGCGTTCAGCCGCGGGGCGAAGTCGCGGTACGTCTCCGCCACCGTCTCCTGCAGCTCGTTCTCGGCCAGCTTCAGCACGCCTTCCAGCCGCTGCAGGCGGGTCAGCTCGTCCTCGGCCGCATCCAGCTGCTCCTGCAGCGCCCCCGTGTCCGGTACCAGCCGCAGCCGTTCGGCGGCGGTGGCTCGCAGGCCGCTCGCGTCGACTGCAGTCTGCCGGGCCGACGACCGCAGCCGGTGAAGCTCCGCCTCGATGTCGTCGGGGTCGCGTTCTGCACCGGCCGCGTTGCGGTGCCCGTTGAGTGACCGCTCCAGCTCGGCGCAGCGCTGCTGCACCTGTTCCAGGCTGCCACCGTTGAGCAGCGTGTCGAGTTCGGCCTCGGCCTGCTTGCGGCGACGCTCGGCATCGATCCTGGACGTGTGGGCCCGCACATGCTCGTCGTAGGTGGCCAGCGCCTGGGAGATCCCCTGGGGGCTTGTGTCGTCGCTCTCGAGCATCTCGGCCAGACGCTCGGCGGTGGCCTCGTACTCAGCGTCAACAGTTGCGATCTTGGCCAACTCGATCTCGAGACCTTTTGCGCGATCGCGGCGATCGGCAGCCTCACGGTCGCGCTGCTCGCGGGCCGCTTCGCGGCGGGCATCGTAGGCTCGGCGGGTGACGGTCGCCGCCGCAACTCCGGCCACCAGCACCAGCACACCCAACACCACCAGCAGCGTCGAGAGCACCAGGCCTACGGCCGCGGCCACCGCCCCCACGGCGGCAACCGCCCAGCCGGCCCGAGACGGTCCGGGAGCGTTGGCAGGACTCGACCGCGGGGATTCGCAGCTCCTCCAACTTCCCTGCGACCGCCGCCTGGCGCGGGCGGGTGCGGTCGCGCTCCGCCATCAGATGCTCGTATCGTTCCCGCGCTCCGGCAACCCCGGGGATCGGGGCGAACTCCGCCAGCGCCACCGACCCTTGCACTGCGGCGGTGGCCGCCTGCAGCTCGCGATTGAGCCCCTCGGCTCGGTTGACGGTGGCCTGCAGCGATCGCCAGCGCGCCCCTTCGAGCGCGAACTCGAGCTCGCGGATGCGGCGCTCGAGTGCGCCGGCCTGCTCGGCGGCCTGATCGCGTTCGGCCGACAGCTGTTCGGCCTCGGCTCGGGTGCCGACGGCGTCGGAGAGCTGTGCTCGAAGCTCGGCGACCTGTGCCTCCGCGCGAGGCAGCGGGTTGCTCTGGTTTGCGGTTGAGGCCGACCAGCTGCTTGCGGCGCGCCCGCAGGCGGTCGACCGCAGTCTGGCTGCTCGAATCCGACTGGGACTGGCCGGCGGCGCGCTCGATCGCCTCGCGCACGTCGGTCGCACCGGTCACGATCTGGGCCAGCTCGTCCTGACCGATCGACCCCACCCGCAGGTACACGTCGCGCCCGACGCCGTGCAGCGTCTCGGCCAGAACGTCGGTGTTGGTGCCGGCACCGTGCGCGGATGAGAGGTCGTCGCCGGTCGCCGAATCGATCACGGCAAACTGTTGCCGATCGTAGTCCCAATCGATCCGCAGGCGGCGCCCGCTGCTGTGCTCGAGCTCGACCGTGGCGGCGTAGCGGTCGCTCTGCCAAGGTCGGTGACGCTCGATCACCGCGGTGTGCTTGGCCAGCCGGCGACCGCTGGGAGCGAGCCCGAAGGTGGATGCAGACAGCGCCGCGTGCAGAGTCGACTTGCCGGCCTCGTTCGGCCCGTGCACGATCGTGAGGCCGGGCCCAAACTCGAATTCCCGCTCGCGGAACCGCCCGAACCCGTGCAGGCGAAGCGTGGTGATCCTCATGCGACCAGCTCCGTGTGCCCGTCCATCGCCCGCAGGCCGGCGATCGCCGCATCGGTTGCCAGCGGATCGTCGGTCGCCAGCAGTCGGGCCACGAACCGGCCTCGCACCGAGCCTTCGTGAGCGATCGCCGCGAGGTCATAGGCGGGTCGGGTGTGGTCGATCACCACCAGCTCGGCCAGGCCCTGGCCAGCAGCGCTCGGCCAGCAACCGGGGATCGATCTCGCAGGAGGGCTCCACCAGTCCGGTGAGGATTGCTCGCAGGGAGCTGCCGGCGAACTCCGCGGCTGCCGCCGCCAGGGCGCCCTCGATCTGGGTGGACGTTCCCGCGCCGGAGACGTCGAGGGTGGTCTCGGCGTAGCGCCGCCGGGCGATCTCGTGGAACTCCCAGGTGACCGTGCCGTCGCTGTGCGTCTCGAGCACCGCCGCCCCGTGGGTGCCGAACCGCTCGCCCCAGCCCAGCGGCTCGAGCGAACCGGGGTAGGCCAGGAAGGCGTCGCTGCGGCCGTCGTGAAAATGGCCGAGCATCACGAACCGCGCGCCCGTGGCGACCAGCTGCTCGCGCGTCAGCGGACGGTGCCCGGGCTCGTCAGCCCACTGCTCGCCGGTGAGGGCTCCATGGATCAGGAGCAGATGGTTGCCGCCGTCCTGCGGCGCGCGCCAATCCGTGACCGCGTTGGTGGAGCAATGCTTGGCGGTGAACGCCGCTCCCCACACCGTCACCTCGAGATCGAGTGGAAACGGCTCGATCCGGTCGTGCGTGAACACGTGGACGTTGTGAGGCCAGCTGGTGCGCTGCCACACCGAGCCGGGCATGTAGGGGTCGTGGTTTCCCGGTGTGATCAGCACGGGCACGCGGGCGTCGGCCAGCGCGTTGCGCAGGAACTCGACGGTGTCCTCCCGCACGAAGTCGTGCTCGTAGGTGTCTCCGGCGATGCAGACGGCATCCACGCCCTGGTCACGACCGAGCGTCAACGCGCGCGTCAGAGCATCGCGCAGCTCGGCTCGGCGACGGTCGGCGTGGTGCCGCGTCTCGGCGCCTCGAAACACGCGGTCGAGATGGACGTCGGCGATGTGGAGGAGCTTCATGGGGCCAAGAATTGTATGTGGTGGGTCGGTCGTACCTCCGCGCCCGGAAGACGTCGCCGGCGGCGGGGCCTTGGACGCGCGATACCGGCACAGGTCGGCACACACGCGTGACGGTCACCGGCGCTACCGTCGTCTGCATGAAACGAGCCTTCCCGGTACTCGCGGTGGTGGCGGTCCTGGCCGTCACGGTGGTGTGGCATCGCCTCCAGCAGCGACAGCCCGCCGATCTCGCACGGCACCGTCTCGCGCGTGGTCGACGGCGACACCATCTACGTGTCCTCCGGCGGGCATTCCCAGGACGTTCGCCTGATCGGCATTGATACGCCCGAGACGGTCGACCCCGATCGGCCGGTTGGCTGCTACGGCCCCCAGGCCTCGGCGTTTGTGAAGCACTGGCTGACCGGGCGGTCGGTCAAGCTGGTGTACGACCGCGAGACCCACGACAAGTACGGACGCTTCCTGGCGTATGTCTACGTCGACGGGAAACGACCGGTGTCGGTCGAGCAGCGGCTGCTGCGGCTGGGCTACGCACGCACGCTCGCGATCCCGCCGAACACCGCCCACGCGTCGGAGTACGCCGCAATCGAGCGGGCGGCCGCGCTGGCCGGCCGCGGCCTCTGGAGCGCATGCCGGTGAACTGCGCTCACTAGACTTGGCCGGGATGTCGCGCTTGGTGAAAATTGCAGTGCTGGCAGTCGCGGCCGCCGCGGTCGCCCACTACCTGTACGACCGTGACGAGGCCGTGCCGGCATCGGGCAACGGGCACTCCAGCGACGCCGACCGCACAGCCGTGCTGAAGGAGCGGATCGCAGCCGCCCGCCGGCGGCTGCGAGACGAACTCGACAGCGTGCGTGGCGACTAGGGCTGCCCGACTTTCGTCGGCCGCCACCGCCGCTGCAGTCGGACTCGGAGCCTGGGGGCTGTTCGAGGCCCAGTGGCTGCGTGAGCGAACTCTGGAGGTGCCGGTTGCCGGGCTCCCACCTGCGCTGGACGGCCTCAGCATCCTGCATCTGTCCGACTTCCATGCAGGGACGCCCTCGCTGAACATGCGCGCGCTGCGCAAGGCGATCGACTTCGGAGTGCTTGCCCGCCCCGATCTGGTGGCCGTGACCGGTGACATCGTCAGCCATCCCCGAGCAATCCGGCAGGTGACCGCCGAGCTGGCTCGGCTGAGCCCACCGCTGGGCACCTTCGCCGTCACCGGCAACCACGAGGTGGCCTCGACCAACGACCCCTTTTCGCAGCCGGTGGTGATCGAGGACTGGAGCCCGGCGCAGGTCCGGCTGCTGCGTGACGAGTCGGCGACGGTACGTCATGGAGGTGTCGCCATCGAGATCGCTGGTTCAGACGCCGACACCTGGTTGGGCGAAGGCGGCAAGCCGGCCGAGACGCTCTTTCAGGAGTCCGGCGCGTTTCGGATCCTGCTTGCTCACTTCCCCGACGTCGCCGCGCAGAATTCCCATGGGCACCTGCTCGTTGGTACTGGCCGGGCATCTGCACGGCGGCCAGATCTGCATCCCGACTCTCTCTGGGAAACGCCGGCTGTCGCACAACCGCTGGCTCTTCGAGGAGGGGGTGATCCAGCACGGCACCACCACCGTGGTGGTCTCCCGAGGTACCGGTACCACGCTCCTGCCGTTCCGCTTTCTGGCCCGTCCCGAGGCCTGCCTCTTGCGCCTCCGCCCGGTGTGATCGATCCGTATACTCGATCGCGATGGCAGACACCTCCGCCGACCCGGTCGAGTCGGTTCACTCGCCGTCAGCGTCGGCACATATCTCGCATTCAGTGATTGCCACCTACGCGGCCGCCGCCGCGCGCGAAGTGGACGGCGTCGCGGGCATTTCCGACGGCCTGCTGGGCGGACTTGACCGTCGCATCAGCGAGGAGCGCCCGCCCCGCGGTGTGAAGGTGTCCTCCGACGGCGATCGGATCAAGGTGGAGCTGCGGTTGGTGGCCGAGTGGGGCACGCTTCTGCCAGACCTGGCAATGCGCGTGCGGCAGGCGGTGCGCGCGTCGTTGATCGCCACCACCGAGCTGGATGTGGGCGACGTCTCCGTTGTGATCGACGACGTCGAATCCCCCAGCGGCTGAGGGCGATGCCGCGAGTCGATCACCTCACCGGCGCCACCGTGGACACCGCGCCGCCGCCCTGCCGCACGCTGCATGTGGTGGCAGACCCGACCCGGCCGCCAGCCCGCCGAGCGCGACCGGTTCATCGCCGAAACAGAGGATGATTTTGGCCCGTGGGGCAAGATCTACCGCGAGGACGACCGCGTGATCGGGCTGATCCAGTACGGCCCTGCCGCGGCCTTCCCGCGGGCGGCGACGATGCCCGCCGGGCCACCGGCCCGGGATGCGGTGGTGATCACCTGCGCGTACCTGACCGACGTCAACAGCCCCTGGGTGCTGCAGAGCCTGGTGCTCGCTGCGATCGGCGAGTGCAACGACCGCGGCTGGCCGGCCCTGGAGGGATTTGGCTATCGGTACGCCCCGGGAGAGCCGTTCCCGACCCGGTTTCTCCGCCATCGAACGATCTTCCCTCACGACTTCCTGGCCGACTTCGGGTTTGTGCCGATGCGCGTTTCGGGCAGAGTGCAGCTGATGAGACTCGACCTGCGTACACTCGAATCCTCCCCGGAGGCAAGCCGGCTGGAGCGGATCAAGTCGCGGCTGGCGGTGCTCCAACCGACTCCCGCGCCGGTGCGTTGAACCGGTCAAGGCCCAGGAACGAATGCCAGACAACCAACGTCACGAAGGAGCTCTCACCGAACACCCCACCGGATCGCGAACTGCTGGAGCGTGTGCGCCAGGGCGACCGGGAGGCGTTCGCACAGGTGTACGACAGGTACGGCGAGGCGGCGTACTCGCTGGCTGTACGGATTGTGCGCGACCGCGATCTCGCGGCCGATGTGGTGCAGGACGCGTTTCTCGCGGTGTGGAGAAAGGCCGCGGCATTTGATCCGGCACGAGGACAGGCATCGACATGGATTCTGACGATGACACATAACAAGGCAGTGGATCTCGTGCGCAGAGAGCAGCGACGCCGCGCGGACCAGCTCGATGATGACCGGCCCGAGGTGCCCAGCACGGAGCCGGGCCCCGATCAGCTCGCCTGGATGTCGGCGGCTCGCGGGCAGATCCGCGAGGCCATGGCCGGTCTGCCCGCCACCCATCGAGAGGTGATCGAGCTGGCGTATTTCGGCGGCTACTCGCAGTCGGAGCTGGCAGAGATGCTGTCGGTGCCGGTGGGGACGATCAAGAGCCGCACGTTCGCGGCGCTGAAGGCGCTGCAGGAAGCGTTGGACGAGGCGGGGTTCAGAGGGGGGGATCAGTGGACGACCACGTCGACGAGCTGATTCCCGCCCACGTGCTGGGAGCACTCACGCCGGAGGAGGCTGCGCAGGTCGAATCGCACGTGTCCGAGTGCTCTGCCTGCATGGCTCGCCTGCGCGAGGCCGAGTCGACCACCGCGCTGCTGGCGCTGGCCACCCCCGAGGTGGCGCCGCCGCCCGAGTTGCGCGACCGACTGATGGCCGCGATTGAGCCCGCCGCCGGTGCCTCAGCCCGAGGCACCAGCCGAGCGTCGTTCCGACCGCTCACCCGGCTGGTGGCCGCGGTTTGCGCGGATCGCCGCTCCGGTGCTGGCGGTTGTCGTGATCGGGTTGGTGGCCTGGAACGTCTCTCTCCGCAACTCGCTCACCAACACCCAGGACATCGTCTATGGCAGCCAGACCAGCGCCGCGCTTCCGCACGTCGGCACAGTGTTCGTCGACGCCGACGGCCAAGCCACCCTGGTCGCGAACGCGTCCGCGGCTCCCAGCGGCAAGACCTATCAGGCCTGGGTGATTCCTCCAGGCGGAAAACCGATCTCAGCGGGAGTGTTCGCCGGCGGTCGCACCAGCGTCGACCTCGAAACCAAAGCCCATCCCGGCGACACCGTCGCTGTCACCGTGGAGCCGGCCGGCGGCTCACAGCAGCCCACCACCCAGCCGATCGCCGCCACCAAGGTTGCCTAGGTGAATAACGGTGCCTGGCACCGTTATTCACCCGTCACCTTGCGAGGAAGAAGAGGGTCGTGACGATCACCGCACCGGCGGCGGCGATGCGGGTCACGTGCGTGAGGTTGGGGATGTGGAGCTTGGGCAGAGTCACGGTTGGGGCGGCGTCTCGCTTGCGCTCGCGTGCCCGCGCGAGCCGTTCGCGCTCGATGGCGCCGTCGCGCTGGGCGCTCGGGCCGAGCAGCTCGTCCAGCTGGAACGGCCCATGCCCGTCGTGGTCGATGCAGCCGTAGTCGCCGGAGCGGCTCTCAGCCACCTCGCCCAGGCAGCGGGGACAGGCGTGGAGGATCGGGGTGAACGGATGCCACGTATGCCGGATCGCGTGGCGGCGGTCGAGCATCGTCAGGAGCTGGCGGGGAGACCACAGGCCGTGGTGATCACATACGCCCCGTCGTACCTCCCCCAGGCACACGGGGCACAGGGTGCCGCGTCGATGCTGCATACCTACGCCGCTGCCGCCCCCGGAACCCGTACCAGCTGGCGCTCGACCAGCAGCTCGGCGATCTGCACGCCGTTGGTGGCGGCGCCCTTGCGGAGATTGTCGGCCACCACCCACAGCGCGAGGCCGTTGCGGCGCGACTCGTCACGACGGATGCGGCCGACGAACACCTGATCCTGGCCGTCGGCAGCCAGCGGCGTGGGATAGCTGTTGGTCGCCGGATCGTCGACCACCGTCACTCCCGGCGCCGCCGCCAGCAGCCGGCGGGCGTCCTCTGGCGAAAGCGGCTCGGCGGTCTCGATCCAGACGGCTTCGGAGTGGCCGCGCCAGACCGGCACTCGCACGCAGGTGGCGGAGATGGGCAGGTCGGCCTGACCCAGGATCTTGCGGGTCTCGCGAACCAGCTTGGTCTCCTCCTGGGTGTTCCCGTCGTCGTCGAACACGTCGCAGTGCGGGAGCACGTTGAACGCGATCTGATGCGGGTAGACGTTCACCTCCACGGGCTCGCCGGCAGCCACTGCGCGGGTCTGGGCGCTGAGTTCGTCCATGGCCTTGGTACCTGTGCCGCTGACAGCCTGGTAGGTGGACACGGTGACATGCTCGAGGCCGACGGCGTCGAGCAGCGGCTTGAGCACCGCCACGAACTGGATCGTGGAGCAGTTGGGGTTGGCCACGATGCCGTTGTGGGAGTCGGTCGCCTCGGGGTTGACCTCGGGCACCACCAGCGGCACCTGGGGATCCATCCGAAAGCCGCTGGACTTGTCGATCACCACGCAGCCGCGCGCGACCGCCTCGGGCGCGAACGCGCGAGCCGTGCCGGCACCCGCCGAGAACAGCGCCAGGTCGAAGCCTTCGAGGGCGTCGGCGGTCAGCTCCTGCACCTCCAGCTGCGAGCCTGCGAAGGCCACCCGCTTGCCGGCCGAGCGGGCGGACGCGAACGCCACCCACCTCGGTCGCCGGAAACTTGCGCTCCTCCAGCAGCCGCAGCACTTCTGGTCCGACGGCGCCGGTCGCGCCTACGACAGCGACTTTGAGATCAGGCACTGGGCGCTCCGTGGCTGAGTTCGATCTCCGCTCGGAACGCCTCGTGCAGCTCCGACACGGCTTGGCTGACCTTGTCGCGGGGGATCACGCAGGACACCTTGATCGGCGAGGTCGCGATCATGCGCACGTTGATGTCGTGCTCGGCCAGCGTCTGGAACATCTTGGCGGCCACGCCCGGGTGGCTCTTCATGCCGGCACCGATCAGGCTCACCTTGGCGGCGGTGTCGTCCACCCGCCAATGCAGGCCGAGGTCGCGGCACAGGTGCTCGATGGTGTCGGTCATCAGCGGCAGGTCGTCGGTCGGGATCGAGAAGGTGACGTCGGCGTCGCCGTGGGTGACGGCGTTTTGGATGATCGTGTCGACGTTGATGTGGGCGGCCGCGACCGCATTGAAGATGCTGGCGGCGGTGCCGGGCTTGTCGGGCACGTCGGTGAGCGTGACGTAGGCCTCGTCGGTGGTGTGGGTGATACCGGAGATGATGGCGTCTTCCATCGTTCCGTCCTCTCGAATCCAGGTTCCCTCTGCGTCGGAGAACGTTGACCGTACATGGATGGCGACCGCGTGGTTGCGGGCAAACTCGACCGACCGCAGCTGCAGCACCCGGGCGCCCGATCCGGCCATCTCGAGCATCTCGGTGGCCGATACCTCCGACAGCTTGACCGCGCTGGGGACGATCCGGGGATCGGCGCTGAAGACGCCGTCGACGTCGGTGTAGATCTCGCAGTCGCCCCCCAGCGCGGCGGCCAGGGCGACGGCGGTGGTGTCGGAGCCGCCGCGGCCCAGCGTGGTCACGTCGTAGGCGGTTGACACGCCCTGGAAGCCGGCCACCAGCACGATCTCGTCGCGGGCCAAGGCCTCTTCGATGCGGCGCGGCCGGATCTCGACGATCTTGGCCTTGGTGTGGACGGTGTCGGTCACGATCCCCGCCTGTGAACCGGTCAGCGACACGGCCCGGTGACCGAGATCCTCGATCGCCATCGCACACAGCGCAGCCGAGATGCGCTCGCCGGTGGAGAGCAGCATGTCCATCTCGCGCGGGTGCGGGCGCGGCGAGACGTCTGCGGCCAGCGCCACCAGCTGATCGGTGGTCGTGCCCATCGCCGACACCACGCCGACCACCCGCCGGCCGCCCTCGTGGGCGGAGACGAGCCGCTGCCGCCACCCGGCGGATCTTGTCGGCGTCGGCCACCGACGAGCCGCCGAACTTCATCACCAGCACGCGCTGGCTGGATGGCTCAGTGGAAGGGTGTGAGGCCGCCATTCACCGCATCGTATCCAGGATGGCTTTGATGTCGGTGAGGGTGGTGCGTGGGTTGACGATCGCAAACCGGGTGACGATCTCGCCTTTGTGGACCGTCGGCGTGACGAACGCAAACCCCCGCTCGAGCATGTCGGCGCTCCAGCGGTTGTAGTCCTCGGGTGTCCATCCGGTTCGTTTGAAGCACAGCACCGACAGCTCCGGCTCGGTGAGGAGTTCGAGCTCGGGACGGTCGCGGATCTCCTTGGCGGCGGCCTGGGTCAGCGCCAGGGTGGACTCGATCGCGATCGAGTAGGCGGCGGTGCCGTGCACCGCCAGCGAGAACCAGAACGGCAATCCCCGCGCTCGGCGAGACAGGTGCACGGCGTAGTCGGATGGGTTCCATTCCGTCTCGGACTGGATCGCGTCGAGATAGCCGGCGTGCTGCGTGTGCGCGGCGCGGGCCAGGTGTGGGCGGCGGTACAGAAGCGCGCAGCAGTCAAACGGCGCGAACAGCCACTTGTGTGGGTCGACGATGAAGCTGTCGGCTCGCTCGATCCCCTGAAACTTTGCCCGCACGGAGGGCGCTGCCAGCGCGGCGCCGCCGTAGGCGCCGTCGACGTGCATCCACAGGTCGCGGCGGTCGCACACCTCGGCCACACCGGCGAGGTCGTCGACGATGCCGAGGTTGGTGGTGCCTGAGGTTGCGACAGCGGCGAACAGGCCGTCGTCGCCGTGCTCGGCGATGGCGGCTTCCAGGTTCTTGCCGGTCAGCCGCCCGTCTGCGTCGGCCTCGACCGGGAGCACGTCGACGTCCATCACCTGGGCGGCCGAGTTGATGGAGGAGTGGGCTTCGTATGTGGCGGCGATCCGCAGCCGGGCCGGCCGCTCGCCGCCGCGCTCGGCCAGATAGGTGTAGCGGGCGGCGACCAGTGCCGAGAGATTGCCGATCGTCCCGCCGGCGACGAAGCAGCCGCCGGCCTGATCGGGCATGCCGGCCAGGTCGGCGATCCAGCGCAGTGCCTGGTTTTCGGCGTACACCGCCCCCGCGCCCTCCAGCCAGCTGCCGCCGTAGATCGAGGAGGCGCCGACGACCAGGTCGAACAGCGTTGCCGACTCGGTCGGAGCCGCGGGGATGAACGCCAGATAGCGCGGGTTGTCGACCGAGACGCACGCATTGGAGAGCACTTCGTCGAAGATTCGCAGCGCCTCGGGGCCGCCCAGGCCCTCCTCGGTGACCGTCGCGCCGACCGCAGCGGCCAGCTCGGCGGGCGTGCGCGGACCGTCCAGCGGCACCGGGTTCAGCCGCAGCCGATCGCGCGTGTAGGCCAGGATCGACTGGGCCAGTCGCTCGGTGACGTCGGTGTAGCGATGCATGGAGGTGGCGTCGATCACCCAGCGCAGTTTCCCAGATGCCGGTCGTAATCGCGTCGCTTGGGTGCAATGCCCGCCGGGCTGCCGGACATGTGATGGCAGACTGTCCCGAACTGGAGGAAGGCGATTGCCCCCCGACCAACGAGAAGCATGGTTCGAGCAACTGTTCGACACGCACCGCGAGGCCGTGCGCGCCTACCTGTGGCGCCGCGACCCCGAGCTCGCAGACGACGTCACCGCCGAGACGTTTCTGGTGGCATGGCGGCGGCTGGACGACATCCCCGCCGAGCCGCTGCCGTGGCTGATCGGCGTGGCTCGCAAGATCCGGCTGAATCAGCGCCGCGGCGATCGCCGCCGCGACCAGCTCACCCGTCGGCTGGTGCGCGAACCGGTGACGACGCCCGATCCCACCCATCAGGTCGGTGAGCGCGACGCGCTCTGGACGGCGCTGGGACGGCTCGGCGAGCGCGACCGCGAGGTGCTGCTGCTGACCGCGTGGGATCGGCTCGACCGTGACGCGATCGCGGTCGTGATCGGCTGTACCCGCGCCAACGTGGCGGTGCGGCTGAGGCGCGCCCGCCGCCGGCTGGCGCACGAACTTGCCGAGGCAGACGCGCCGCCGGTTGCCAACACACGCGTGATTGCCCATGGAGGTCTTGGAACCGATGCCTGACGACGTCATCACCCTCATCCGGCGGCACGATCCCGCCACCCAGCTGCGACCGCTGCCGTCCGCCGATGCCGCCGCGATGCGCGACCGGATTCTCCGCTCGGCAGTTTCGCGGACGAGTTCTCGGCGACGCCGCCGGCCGCTGCTGCTGGCCGCGACCGTTGCCGTTGCCGTGCTGGCCGGTGCTGCCACCGTGTACTCCTCGATTCCCGGCGACGACCACGCACCCACCGTGAACCGCCAGTTCGCCGCGATCACCAAGACGATCGATCTGCCGCCGGGTGCGCACTGGAGGCCGCTGCACCTGCCGGCCGCACGCGCTCTACGGGCAGCAGTTCGCGCTGATCGCGGCCATCGGCCAGGCGCAGTGCGCGTGGTATGCGCACTGGAATTCGGCTGCTGCCGCAGGCAACGACGCGGCCGTGTCGGAGTTCATACGCCGAGGCGTTGACGCTGCGGCGGATGATGCCGCTGCACCCCGCCGGCGCGTCCGAGGATGCCGGCGGCTACGACCAGAGCTCGCTGCGGGCGACCGACCGCGAGATCGCTGCCGCCCATCGCGGCGACTTCACGCTCGTTCGACAGTACCTGCGCGCCAACTGCTCGTGAATAATTGGTGCCTGGCACCGATTATTCACGCGGGCGCCGGTGGTGAATAACGGTGCCTGGCACCGTTATTCAGATCGCGCGGCGGCCTTGGAGTGCTCGGCCGAGGGTGACCTCGTCGGCGTACTCCAGGTCGCCGCCGACCGGCAGGCCGCTGGCCAGCCGGGTGACGGTGGTGCGGTCGCGCAGCCGGTCGGCGATGTAGTTGGCGGTCGCCTCGCCGGTCATGGTGGGGTTGGTGGCCAGCAGCACCTCGGTCACGCTGGCCAGCTCTCGATCCGAGCCATCAGCTCGGCGATGCGCAGGTGGTCGGGATCGACGCCGTCGATCGGTGACAGCGCCCCGCCCAGCACGTGATAGGTGCCGCGGTACTCGTGCGTGCGTTCCAGCGCGATCACATCCGAGGGATCCTCGACCACGCAGATCAGGGACACGTCGCGCCGGGTGTCCGCGCAGATCGTGCACAGCGGCCCCTCGGCCAGGTTGTAGCAGCGCTCGCAGAAGCCGATCCGCTCCTTCACCTCGGTGATCGCTGCGGCCAGCGCGCCCGCCTCCTCGGGAGTCGCTTTGAGCAGGTGAAACGCCAGCCTCTGGGCACTCCGCTGGCCGATCCCGGGCAGCCGCGCGAGCTGGGTGATCAGGTTGTCAACTGACGGTGCGTACACAACTTCGAGCCCGGGCTACATGCCCGGGATTCCGAGCCCCCCGAGACCGCCCATGCCCGACATCATTCGCTGCTGCTGC
This sequence comes from uncultured Actinomycetes bacterium, assembly GCA_963729195.1. GTDB lineage: Bacteria > Actinomycetota > Thermoleophilia > Gaiellales > JAICJC01 > CAVPTL01. Next base: position 55,761 of record CAVSNF010000004.1, on the reverse strand, counting down.
AATGCCTGGGCGGCGGTGATGGCGCCGTTGACGGCACTCACGAGCAGATCCTGAAGCATCTCGGCGTCGTCGGGGTCGATCGCCTCGGGCTTGATCGTGATCTCCACGATCTCGAGCGCTCCGGAGGCCTTCACTGTGACCGCGCCGCCGCCGGCGGAGTGCTCGACGAACTGGGTCTTGAGCTCCTCCTGAGCGACCTCCATCTGCTTCTGCATCTGCCCGAGCTGGGCCATCATCTTCTGGGGATCGATCTTCGTCATCGCTTCGGCTCCTCGATCTCGCGGGCATCGAACGTGTGCTTCACGTGGGTCAAGAACTCGTCTTCGGACAGGGTCTGCTGGTGCTCGGGTTCGGCCTGGTGCTCCGGCTCGGGCTCGGGGTCGTCCGACACCTTCAGACTGAGGTCGACCGTTCCGCCGGCGGCCATCGCCAGCACCTGGGCGAGCACCTTGCGGTTCGCCGGCGTGTCCGTCCCCGCGCGGGCAAACGACTTGGACTGGGGGAAGCTGATCACGACCTGGTCACCCTTGACCTCGACCTCGTTGGCGTGTTGCATCAGCGCCGCCAGCGGCTTGGAGCGGCGCGAGAGTTCGGGCAGGATGGTGTCGCGCCACTGCTCGGGGACGACGTCCAGGTTGGTCTGCGACGCGGCGATCGGCGGGGGGGTGGTGGTGGCGTCGCAGCCGGGGGCTCGTCCGTCGGCGGGCCGGCGGACGGTTCCGCCGCCGGCTTCGCAGGGGCCGGCGCGGGCGCGGGGCTGCCGGCCTCCAGGCGGGCGATCCGCTGCTCCAAGGCCTGCAGCTCGAGCTCACCGGCCGGCCGGCAGATGCGCACCAGCGCCAGCTCCAGCGGAAGCCGCGGGTCGGCGCCTTCGCGCACCTGATCATTGGCGTCGCGCAGCAGATCGACCAGGCGATGCACCGTGGCCGGCTGCAACCGGTCGGCCTGGGTCAGCAGCCGTGCCCGCTCGTCGTCGGTGGCGGCCACCTCCTCGGGCGGATCGCCCAGCTGCTGGCACAGGAACAGCGCGCGCAGGTGTCCCAGCAGGTCGGTCACCAGCGTCGCCAGGTCGGCTCCGCCGTCGACCTGGGCTGCGATCACCCGCAGGCAGCCGCCGGCATCGCCGTCGGCGACCAGGTCGAGCGTCTGGAACAGCACTTCGGTGTCGGTGGTGCCGAGCAGCTCGCGCACGTCGGCGACGCCGATCCGCCCGTCACAGGCGGTGGAGAGCTGGTCGAGCGTCGACACCGCGTCGCGGAAGCTGCCGCCGGCGGCGCGCGCCACCAGTCCGATCGCGGCGGGGTCGATGTCGATCGACTCGGTCTCGGCGATGCGATGCAGCACCGCGCCGATCTCCGGCAACCCCGGGCGCTGGAACACGAACCGCTGGCAGCGGCTGCGAATGGTCGGCAGCATCGACTGCATCTCGGTGGTGCAGAGCACGAAGATGACGTGCTCGGGGGGCTCCTCGAGCGTCTTCAGGACGGCGTTGGACGCCTCCTTGGTGAGCATGTGGGCCTCGTCCACGATGTACACCTTGCGGCGACCGGCGGCCGGCCGCTGGGCGACCTTGTCCACGATCTCTCGAATGTCGTCGATGCCGCGGTTGCTGGCGGCGTCGAGCTCGATCACGTCGATCGAGGTGGCGTCATGGATCGATCGGCAGGCCTCGCACACCAGGCACGGCGAGACGGTCGGCCCGCGCTCGCAGTTGAGCGACTTGGCCAGGATCTTGGCCATCGACGTCTTGCCGGTGCCGCGCGGACCGGCGAACAGGTACGCGTGCGCCACCCTGTCCATCTCGATCGCGTTTCGCAGGGTGCGGACGACGTGCGCCTGGGCCGGCTCGAACTGGGCGAAGTCCTGCGGCCGATGGGTGCGGTAGAGCGCAGACACTTGAGGTGCAGCTTACTTGGCGAGGGGTGGACGGGTTGAGTAGTGACCGTGCACCCACCTCTGTGGCGGTGGACTCGGGTGGTGCTCGTGGCGCAGGCTCCTGCCAGGCTAGCCCGCGGCACCCGGATGACGTTGCTTAGCGCTGCTTCCTTCCGGACCTGACGCGGTTCGCAAGCCTCCGTTGCGCGGGACCTGGCGATCAACACCGAACGCACGAACCCGTTCCCGAACCCTTCACCCCTCGGGTGGGAATTCGGCCCGGCTAGAGCGGCTTGCCGGAAACAGGGTACCGCTAGCTCCCCGCTTAGCACGGTCGCGGGCCATGCTAGCAGCAATGTTCAGCCTTCGGCTGCCGCCCGCTCCTGCGTCTCGCGCAGAGTCCGCGCCAGGCTGCGGGCGATCTTGACCGCGAGCCCGGGATATTGATCCAGCAGCGGCGTGAACTGCCAGGCGGTCAGTCCAAACACCCGCAGCGGCGATTCGGCGATCACCGACGCGGTGCGGCGGCCGACACCGTCGTCGAGCAGCGCCACCTCGCCAAACGAGTTCCCGGAGAGCAACGTCGCGACCCGCTGGCCATGAGCCTCGACTCGGGCGGTGCCTTCGGCGATCACGAAGAACCCGATGCCGGCGTCGCCCTCGCTCACGATCGTGTCGCCGGTGTCGAAGCGCCGCTCCTTGGTGGCCTTGGCGATGGCGCCGAGCTCTTTGTCGGAAAGACCATCGAACAGGCTCACCTTGCGCAGAATGTCGATTCGCTCGTCGGGCATGCTCACCTCTATTTCGGTGATGGGGCCCATAGTCTCCCCGAACCGGGCACCGCCTGGCAAGTGGGTGGCATACTTGCTGGGCCTGGAGAGGTGTCCGAGTTGGCTTAAGGAGCGCGACTGGAAATCGCGTAACGGGGGTTTCCTCGTTCGCGGGTTCGAATCCCGCCCTCTCCGCTGCGTTTCGCCCGCGTCCCAACCCTCACAGCTTGGATCCAGGCTGTGATATACCCCAGTGAATTGCTGGGGCTTAGGGGCCTCCGCGACAACGCCGATCCCCGGAGGATGCGATGTCAGTCACCGATGACCTGCTTCAGAACGCCAAGAGCTACGAGGCGTCGTTCGACAAGGGCGATCTGCCCATGCCTCCCGGCCGCAAGGTTGCGGTCGTCGCCTGCATGGACGCCCGCCTGAATCCGTACGGCCTCCTGGGGCTCCAGGAGGGCGACGCACACGTGATCCGAAACGCCGGCGGCGTGATCACCGACGACGAGATCCGTTCGCTTGCGATCAGCCAGCGACTGCTCGGCACCGAGGAGATCGTGCTGATCCACCACACCGATTGCGGCATGCTGACGTTCACCGACTCCGAGTTCAAGGCCACGCTCCAGGCGGACACCGGCGTCACGCCGGACTGGGACTGCGAGACGTTCTCGGACCTCGATGCTGACGTCAAGCAGTCGATCGCCCGCATCCAGGCCAGCCCGTTCATCCCCAAGAAGGACTCGGTGCGCGGCTTCGTGTACGAGGTCGAGACCGGGCACCTGCGCGAGGTCAAGTAGCGAGTGATGTGACCGGCAACGTTTGCCGGCGACGCCACCAACGTCACCGGTCACATCACTAGACCGAGCGCTGATACGACCGAAACGCCCTGGTCGCAAACGCGCTGCAGATCACCAATAGCACCACCAGCAACCCGGTCCGCTGGGCCACCATTGACCAGTCCGTGTGCGGAAGCACCGCCGCCCGCCCGGCCTGGACGGCCCAGTTGACCGGGTTGAACGTTGCCACCGACTGCATCCAGCTGGGCATCAGATCCTGCTGCATGAACGCGGCCGACAGGAACGTCAACGGCAGCAGGATGAAGTTCATAACGGCGATCAGCGTCTCCTCCCGCCGCGCCAGCAGTGCGATGCCGTTCGAGATCGCGGCGAAGGACGCACCCAGCAGTGACGCCACCACGATCAAGACCACGATCCCGAACACGCCGTTGGGGAAGCGCCCGCCCAGAATCAGCGCCAACACCACGATGATGATCGACTGGATCACGATCGAAAAGACGCTCTGGAGCACCCGCCCGGCGATGATCGACCCGCGGTGCACCGGCGACATCAGGAACCGGTCGACCACGCCCGCGGTCGATGTCGGAGATCATGCTCATGCCGCCCCAGCCGGCGCCGAACAGGGCGGTCATCATCACCACGCCCGGCGCCAGGAACTGGATGTAGGAGGTGGAGTGGAAGCCGGGGATATCGACCACCCGCTTGAACAGCGCGCCGTAGAGCACCAGCCACACCACCGGCTGCATCAGGCTGACTCCGATCCACCAGGGCTGGCGCAGCAGCGACAGCAATCCGCGGTGGGTCATGATCAGGGAGTGGCGCAGGCCGGTCATGCGGCGGCCTCCCCTCGGCGTCGGCCTCGGCGTATGCGCGGCCGGTATGACGCAGATAGACGTCGTCCAGCGACGGCCGCGAGACCGTCACCGACGCCACCGTCATCCCGCCCGCCTCCAGCGCCGCCAGCACCGCCGGCACCGCGGTTGCCCCGTGGGCGACTCGTGCGCGCACACGGCGGCCGTCGCTCTTGACTTCCTGCACGCCTGCCACCGGCACCAGCGCCTTGGCAACCGCCTCCTCGTGGCCGACTCGGCCAGCTCGGCGTGGATGGCGTCGCCGTGCAGCTCTCCCTTGAGCTGCTCCGGCGTGCCCGAGGCAACCACCGTGCCGCGGTCGACGATCGCGAGGTTGGCGGCCAGATTGTCGGCCTCCTCGAGGTAGTGCGTGGTCAGCAGCACCGTGATGCCCTCATCCTTGGCAAGCCGGGCGATCTCCTCCCACATGCCGGCGCGGACCTCGGGATCGAGCCCGGTGGTGGGCTCGTCCAGGAACAGCACCTGCGGCCGGTGCACCAAGCGCGGTCGCGATGTCGAGCCGCCGCTGCATGCCGCCCGAGTAGCCGCGGCTGACACGGTCGGCCGCGTCCGCCAACCCGAACTGGCCCAGCAGCTCATCGATCCGCGGCCGCGCGGCGGCCTTGCCCATGCCAAATATCTGGGCCTGCAGCGTGAGGTTCTCGCGCCCCGTCAGCTCCCGGTCGACCCCCGAGCGCTGGGCCACCACTCCGATCAGGTGGCGCACCTTGGCGGCGTCGGACAAGACGTCCAGCCCGGCCACGCGGGCGCCGCCGGAATCCGGGCGGGCCAGCGTGGTCAGCACCTTGACCGCGGTCGACTTGCCCGCACCGTTCGGCCCCAAGAGGCCGAATACGGTGCCCGCCTCGACGCTGAAGCTGAGCCCGTTGAGGGCGCGCACATCGGGCTTGTAGGTCTTCACCAGGTTGTCTGCCTCGACGGCCACCTCGGTGCTCATGCGTCGCTCTCAGCCGCCAGATCGCGGGCGGCCACAGCCAGCTCGTCGGCCCGCTCGTTCAGCTCGACGCCGTCATGGCCTTTCACCAGCGTCCAGCTGACCTGGTGCTTGGCCACCTCGGCGATCAGCTGCTCCCACAGATCCTGGTTCTTGACCGGCTGCTTGCCCGCCGTGCGCCAGCCGTTTGCCCGCCACGTATCGATCCAGCCCTTGGTGAACGCCGACTCGACATAGCTCGAGTCGAGGTGGACGACGACGTCCACCGGCCGGTTCAGCGCGCGCAGCCCTTCGATCACCGACTGCAGCTCCATGCGGTTGTTGGTGGTCTGCGGCTCGCCTCCCGAGAGCTCCTTGACGCGATCGCCCTTGCGCAGGATCGCCGCCCAGCCGCCCGGCCCGGGATTCCCCGAACAGGCGCCGTCAGTCCACAGTTCGACCGGCTCGTCCATCGCCGTGCACGGTAACAAGTTGCCAGGGGGACGACGGCATGCCAACCTTCGGTCCGTGCTCGAAAATCAGATGCCCCACTACGACATCTTGTCGCCCGAGGCGATGGAGGTGCTCGAACGGGGCTGGCGGCGGCTGATCTCCGAGATCGGAGTGGAGTTTCTGCACGAGGAGGCGCTCGAGCATTTCCGCCGGGCCGGGCAGCGGGTCGAGGACTCGGTGGTCAAGCTCGACCCCGAGTTCGTGCTCGAGCAGGTGGCGGCGGCGCCCAGCGAGTTCGAGCTGGCCGCGCGCAACCCGGCTCGCAATGTTCACGTCGGCGGCAGGCACATGTTCTTCGCCCCCACCCAGGGGCCGCCGTTCGTGCGCAAGGGAGACGAGCGGCGCGAGGGCACGTTGGCCGACTTCACCGAGCTGTGCCAACTCAGCCAGAGCTTCGACCAGCTCGACACTCCCGGCGGGCTGTGCTGTGAGCCCAACGACATCCCGCTCGACTCCCGTCACCTGGACATGCTGCTGGCGGTGACGACGCTGACCGACCGCACGTATCAGGGAGCGGTGATCACCTCCGAGGCGGCTCGCGACTCGATGGTGGTGACCGACATGGTGATGCGCTCGCGGGGCGGCCTGGAAGCCGGCCCCGCGGTGTACGGCGTGATCAACGTCAACTCGCCGCTTCGCTACGACACGCGCATGCTCGACGCGATGATGATCTATGCCGCCGCCGGGCAGGTGACCGTGATCACGCCGTTCCTGCTGATGGGGGCGATGGCTCCGGCCTCGGTGCCGGCCGCGCTCGTCCAGCAGACGGCCGAGTCGCTGGCGGGGCTGGTGCTGACCCAACTGATCAGGCCGGGCGCGCCGGTGATCCTGGGATCGTTCCTGTCGCACACCGACATGCAGTCCGGGTCGCCCGGTTTCGGTGGCCCCGAGTCGGCCACAGGGCTGTTCTGCTCGGGGCAGATCGCGCGCCGGTTCGGGCTGCCCTGGCGGGCCGGTGGCGGCTTTCTGACCTCCAGCCAGACGGTTGACGCCCAGGCCGCCTACGAGGGACTCAACACGATGCTGCCGGCGTTCATGGCCGGCGCCAACTACGTGCCCCACGCGGCCGGCTGGCTCGAGTCGGGGCTGGTGGCGTCGTTCGAGAAGTTCATCGTCGACATCGAGATGCTGCGGGTGCTCCAGGCCGAGTTCCAGCCGCTCGAGGTGGACGAGGACAGCCTGGCCTACGGCGCGCACCAGGAGGTCGGACACGGCGGCCACTTCCTGGGCGCGGTGCACACCCTGGAGCGCTTCCGAGAGTGCTTCTATCGTCCGCTGCTGTCGTCCACCGACAACTACGAGCGGTGGCAGAAGCGCGGTGGGCTGGACGCCGCGGCGCGGGCGTCGCAGATCTGGCGGGACACGCTCGAGAGCTATGAGAAGCCGCCGATCGACGCGGCGCTCGAGGCCGAGCTGGAGGAGTACGTGACGGTGCGCCGCAAGGAGCTGGGCGATTGAGCACCGGTGGCGATCAGACGGTGGTGCTCGACGACAGCGCTCACGCTCGAGCAGGTGGCGGCGGTCGCACTCGAACAGCGGCCGGTGGAGCTCTCGGCCCGCAGCCCGCGAACGGATCGCGGCGGGCCGCGCCGCCACCGAGCGGCTGCTGGCCGACGGCTCGCAGGTGTACGGGCTGACCACCGGCGTGGGTGCGATGAAGCGCGTCTCGGTGGCGGCCGATGAGCAGGCCGACTTCAACCGGCTGCTGCTGCTCTCACATCGCACCGGCACCGGCGCAAACGTGCGCGGAGCGGTCGTGCGGGCCACCCTGCTGGCGCAGCTGGCCGGGTTCGCCCGCGGCCGCTCGGGAGTGCGCGAGTCGCTGGCCGATCTGCTAGTGGCGGCGCTGAACGCCGGGCTGGCACCGCGGGCACGCACGGTGGGGTCGCTGGGACAGTCAGACCTGGGCCCGTTGGCCGACATCGCCGAGGCGCTCACGGGCACCGGGGAGTGGGCTGCCGAGCTCCACCGGCTGGGCCTCGAACCGTGGCGGCCCGACGCCAAGGAGGCGCTTGCGTTCGTCAACTCCAACGCCTTCTCGCTGGGCTCTGCCGCGCTGGCATTGGCGGCGATCGACCGCCTGCTGGTCAGCTTCGATCAGGCGGCGGCGCTCACGTTCGAGGGAATGCTCGGAAACGTTCAAGCGCTCGATCCGGCGGTGGCCGAGGCACGGCCGGTGCCGGGGCTGGAGCAATCGATCGAGCGGATGCGGGCGCTTCTGGCCAACGGCAAGCTGCTCAAGGGCGGCCTGCATCGCGAGCTCCAGGATCCCCTCACCATGCGCGTGGTGCCGCAGACGCATGCCGCCGGGCGGGTGGCGTTCGGGCACGCCCGGATGCTGGTCGAGGCCGAGCTGGTGTCCTCGCACGACAACCCCTGCATCACTCCCGACGGGCGGGCGCTCTCGAACGGGAACTTCGACTCGGTGCCGTACGGAGTCGCGCTGGACTACCTGCGATTGGCGCTGGCGCACGTCGCAACCGCGTCCTGCGAGCGCTCCCAGAAGCTCGTGCACTCGGCCTTCAGCGGACTTCCCACCGGGCTTCGCAGCGACGACAGCTCGAGCGGCGACGGTCTTGCGATCGTCGTCTACGGCGCCGCCGCCGCGGCCGCCGAGGTGCGGCTGTTGGCGATGCCGGCGACGCTCGAGTCGCCCACCAGCTCGATCGCCGAAGGCATCGAGGATCGCGTGATCCCAACGCCCGTGGCGGCCCGCCGGCTGCACGAGCTGACCGAGCTTGCCCGGTACATCGCCGCCACCGAGATGTACTGCGCGGCGCAGGCGGTCGACCTGCGCGAACGGGTGGGAGATCTCGGCACCGGGACTCGAGCTGCGTACGATCTCGTGCGCGCGACCATGCCGCGGCATCACGACGGCGAGCCGCCGGCCAGCTGACCTCACACCGCTGGTGAGCGCGCTGCGCTAGGTGACTGGGACGGTGACCGTGTGCGGTCACGGTGCACGTGGGGGTGATGTTACGGTAATCGGCGGGCTTGTAACACGTGACGGGCGCCGGCGAGAGTGACGGTTACAGGTCGGCTGGTGACGGTTCTCGGAGCACCGGTCACGCGTGTGACGTGGTCGTGCGGGTGTTGGTGACGTTTCGGCCCGGCGTGGTGACGGTGTTGTAAACGTTCACGGAGTGTGCCGGGCAGCGTGATGACCTTCCCGTGCCTGGTGATCGTCCTTGCCCTTAGCATCTTCTTCGTGGATACCTTGGTGACGTCGTTGTGCCGGCCGCAGTTACGGTCGAGTGGATCGTGATTGTCTGAGGAGCCGGCGAACTCGAGGCCTCTGAGCCGGTTCCCACCAGCGCTGCAATCGCAAATCCGATGCCTGTCAGCGCGATCGCGGCCAGTACCACCGGCAGGATCAGGTGGCTCTGGTTGTTCATCGAGTCGCGAAATGACTCACGGAGATGCGTGTTCAAACTACGACCCTCCCTAGGAGCAACTGTTGCGACGACCCTCGCCCACGAGGTACTCCAACCCGTTGTGCGTAACTCTAACCCGAGTTGATTGCCGCTGCCGCAGAAGTTTAGCCCCAGGTTCGGGCGGCGCTTCCACACCCCTGATCCGACGTGCGGCTGGTACGTTGATTCCGGCACTTGACGACAAGGAGCGTGGCATGAGCGACGGAATTGTGGATCGGCAGGAGATCGGTTTGGAGCTGGCGTTGCGGGTGCTGGAGGCGGTCCGGGAGGCCGCCGCAGCGCAATCACTGGCCGTGGCGGCGGCGGTCACCGACCCCGGCGGTCACGTGATCGCGAGCGCACGCATGGACGGCGCAGCCCTGGGTGCCATGAAGCTGGCGGTCGACAAGGCCTACACCGCGGTGCTGTGGCAGACCCCAACCGGCGAGTTCATGTCGAGTACGCAGCCGGGCGGCGACGATTGGGGCTTCAACACCACCTCCGACGGCCGAGTGGTCGTCTACGCCGGCGGGCTGCCGGTGTTCGCCGACGGCCAACTGTGCGGAGCGGTGGGGGTCAGCGGGGGCACCGGCGCGCAGGACGAGGCCTGCGCTCAGGAGGCCTTGGCCGCCGTCGGCACTCGGGCTAATCGCTACTGCGCGGCGGCGCGGTAGGCATCCAGCAGTCGCCGGTAGATCGGCGCCGATGGCCTCCGCCGCGGCGTCGTCGTCGCCGTCCTCGAGCCACCGCGGTGAGCGCGTCCCACCAGATCGTGCGCCCCACCGCAAAGCCTGAGTAGCCGGTGGTGACCGCACCGGTCTGGAGCCAGTGAATCACCTTCTGCTCGTTCCCGCCGCGGCCGAGCACCACGCAGTGCACGTGATCGCGCGCGCCGCCGGCGCGGGTCGCGCGGGCGACCCGGTCGCAGTCGTCGGTCGTGTCCAAGCCCTCGATCTTCCAGATGTCGGGCTCGACCCCGCCGGCCTGGAGCGCGAGGATGGCGTCGACCATCAGGCCGGCCCGCAGCTCGCGGTCGTAGCGGTCAGCGTCGCCGTCCACCTGAGCCAGCTGGTGCGGCTCGGCGGGCACGATCAGCTCGAACAGGAACTTGCGGTCGTTCTCGTGCAGCCAGTCGCTGAGGCGGGCCAGCCGCTCGGTCTGGCGCCGGTTCATCTCGCGGTCGCCCTCGACGTTCATGCGCACGAGCACCTTGGCGAAGGTCGGGTCGAGCGCCTCGATGTGCTCGCCGAACTGCTCGCCGTACTCGAAGTCGAACTCGTCCTGCCCGCTCTTCTCGACCGGCACGGCAACGGCCACGCCCAGCTCTCGCCCGGCCCGCGCAACCTCGCTGCCGAACTGCTCGTCGACCAGGATGCCGAGGCCCTCGCGGTCGCTCTCACCTTCGTATGCCCGCAGGAATCCGGCGTAGATCACCTGCTTGGCGCGGAGGATCTGCTCGACGCTGCTCGTCGGTCGGCGTCCCGGCGATGCCGAGCAGCTTTGACTGGAACGAGCCGCGGTGATCGAAGGCCAGCACGTACAGCGGTTGCGAATATCCAAGCGTCATCCCTTGCGAGTCTACTAGTGTCCTCCCGATGGCTGACGAAGTACCGACTCCGCTGCGCGACCGACCTGCCTGGAAGACGCTCGAGCGCCACCACGAGCAGATCTCGGGGCAGCACCTGCGCGAGCTGTTTGCGGCCGATGCCGACCGCGGTGAGCGGCTGACAGCCGAGGCCGTGGGCCTCTACCTGGACTATTCCAAGAACCGGATCACCGCAGACACGGTGCCGCTGCTGGTCGCACTCGCCGAGCAATCCGGCCTGCGCCAACACATCGACGCGATGTTTCGGGGCGACCGCATCAACGTGTCCGAGAACCGCTCGGTGCTGCACACGGCGCTTCGGCTGCCGCGCTCGGCCAGCTTGACAGTCGACGGTGTGGACGTGGTCGCCGAGGTGCACCAGGTGCTTGACCGCATGGCGGCGTTCGCCCAGCGGGTGCGATCGGGCGAGTGGCGCGGACACACCGGCAAGCCGATCCGAAACGTGGTCAACATCGGCATCGGCGGATCCGACCTGGGCCCGGTGATGGCCTATGAGGCGCTGCGGCACTACAGCCGGCGGGAGCTCACCTTCCGGTTTGTGTCCAACGTGGACTCCACCGACTTCGCCGAGGCCACCCGTGACCTGAACGCGGACGAGACGCTGTTCATCGTGTCCTCCAAGACGTTCACCACGCTCGAGACGATGACCAATGCCCACTCGGCGCGGGAGTGGTCGCTGGCCGCACTGGGCGACGAGCAGGCGGTGGCCAAGCACTTCGTGGCGGTCTCCACCAACGCCGCCGGCGTGGCCGAGTTCGGGATCGACACCCAAAACATGTTCGGCTTCTGGGACTGGGTCGGCGGGCGCTACTCGATGGACTCGGCGATCGGACTCTCGACCATGATCGCGGTCGGGCCCGACAATTTCCGGGCGCTGCTGGACGGCTTCCACGCGATGGACGAGCACTTCCGCACCGCGCCGTTCGAGCGAAACCTGCCGGTGTTGATGGGCCTTCTGGCGGTGTGGTATCGGGACTTCTTCGGCGCCCAGACGGTTGGAGTGATGCCCTACAACCAGTATCTGAAGCGATTCCCGGCATACCTCCAGCAGCTGACGATGGAGTCCAACGGCAAGCACGTGACGCTGGATGGGCGGCAGGTCGACTACGACACCGGCGCGGTCTACTGGGGTGAGCCCGGGACGAACGGCCAGCACAGCTTCTACCAGCTGATCCACCAGGGGACGGCCCTGATCCCGGTCGACCTGATCGGGTTTGGCAAGACCCACAACCCGCTGGGCGAGCATCACGACATCCTGATGTCGAACGTGTTTGCCCAGGCCGAGGCGCTGGCCTTTGGCAAGACCGAGGACGAGGTGCGGGCCGAGGGCACTGCCGAGAACGTCATCCCCCACCGGGTGATGCAGGGAAACCGGCCGACCAACGTGATCCTGGTGGAAGAGCTGACGCCCTCACTCGCTGGGGACGCTGATTGCGCTGTACGAGCACAGCGTGTTCACCCAGGGGACGGTGTGGGGGATCGACTCGTTCGACCAGTGGGGCGTGGAGCTGGGCAAGGTGCTGGCCAAGCGGATCGTGCCCGAGCTGCTCAGCCAGACCGAGCCGGAGCTGGATCACGACAGCTCCACCAACGCCCTGATCCGGCGTTACCGATCGCTCAGATGAGCAGCGAGGACGCCCGGCGGCTGGAGCAGATCATGCGCCAGGAGACCGGCGTGCAACCGGCCGAGTGGCGCGGTGGAATGGTCGGCTTCGGCAGCTACCACTACGTGTATGCCTCGGGCCGCGAGGGCGACGCCATGCGCATCGGATTCGCCGATCGGGCACGCAATCTCACCGTCTACGCGATGTTTCAGCCGGACGACTACGACCGGCTGCTCGCCCGGCTCGGCCAGCACTCCACCGGCAAGGCCTGCCTCTACATCAAGCGCCTGTCCGACATCGACGAGTCCGTGCTGCGCACCATCATCCGCAAATGCTGGCTCGAATCCTTCGAGCGCTACCCGGATGAATAACGGTGCCAGGCACCGTTATTCAAGGTCTTTTGTTGGCGCCTCGGTGGGGGATTCTTCGTCGTCGCCGGGGTCGTCGGGCGGTGCTGAGTCGGGCGTGTCGGCCGGGGCGTCGCCGATCCTGGTGATCGTCAGCGCTCGCTGGCCGCGTCGGTGGCCGACGAAGCTGAAGAACCACGACCAGGCGGCCGCGAACCGCCCGCGGAAACCGGTCATGAAGGTCAGGTGCACGAACATCCACATCAGCCAGCCGAACCACCCGGAGAAGTGCCTGCCCCGGAAGCTCACGATCGCCCGTCGGCGCGAGATGGCGGCCATGGTGCCGAGGTCGCGGTAGACAAACGGCTGCGGCTCGGCGTTGTTTGCCACTCGCCGTTTGATCGTGCGGGCGGCATGGATGCCCGACTGCATCGCCACCTCGGCCACTCCGGGCAGGTCCTCGAAGTTCATCATGTCGCCGACTGCAAACACCTCGGGGTAGCCGGGCACCGAACAGTCCGGCTGCACCTTGATCCGGCCGCTGCGGTCGCACTCGGCCCCGGCCGCGTCGGCCAGCGCCTTGGCCAGCGGTGACGCCGCCACCCCGGCCGCCCAGATCTTGGTCTTGGCGGCGTACCGATCGACCGAGCCGTTCGGGCCTTTGACTTCGACGTGATCGCCGTCCACGTGCGTCACGATCGACTCTGTGTGCACCTCCACGCCGGTGGCCTCCAGCTCCTTGCGGCCGATCCCCGACAGCTTGTCGCCGAAGGTGGACAGCACCTCCTTGCCGCCGTCGAACAGCAGCACCCGGACGTCGGTCTTGGGGTTGAAGTTTTGGAAGTTGTTCTTGAGGGCGCGGCGTGAGAGCTCGGCGATCTGCCCGGCGATCTCGACTCCTGTGGGGCCGCCGCCGACCACCACGAATGTCAGCCACTCGGCGCGGCGCGTGGGATCCTCCTCGAGCTCGGCCATCTCGAACGCGCCAAAGATGCGGGCGCGCTGATCGAGCGCGTCGGCCAGCGTCTTCATGCCGGGCGCGAACTCGGCGAACTCGTCGTGCCCGAAGTACGAGCCGCCGGCACCGGCGCTCACGATCAGGCTGTCGTACTCGTGCACGACCACGCGCCCGTCGGGGCGGGTGGCCGTGACCCGCTTGGCGTCCAGGTCAAAGGCGGTCACATCACCCATCTCGACCTCGATGTTCTTGTGGTTTCGGAAGACATCGCGGGTCGCCGGTGCGATCGCTCCGCCCGACAGGATGCCGGTGGCGACCTGGTACAAGAGCGGCTGGAACAGATGGTGGTTGGTGCGATCGATCAGCGTCACCTCGATCGACGCGCCGCGCAGGAACCGTCGCCGCGAACAGCCCGCCGAAGCCCGATCCCACGATCACGACGCGGTGGTCGGTGCCGGGGAGCTTGAGCGTGACCTCTTCGCCGACTCGCGGAGTGATGCCCATCTACGTCGTCCTCTCCACCGTCATTCGGGAAGCCACGGCTCGTGCCAGCCACCGCGGTGGGCCAGCATTTTCTCGGCGGAGGCCGGCCCCCACGAGCCGGGCTTGTAGCCGTCCACCGGCGGCGGCTCGTCGATCAGGGGCTGCACGATCCGCCATGTCTCCTCGACCGCGTCCTCGCGGATGAAGTGGCTGCGATCGCCGTGCATGGCTCCGTGCAGGAGCTGCTCGTACGGTGTCGGCCCCTCGCCGCCCTCTTCGGCGAAGTCCATGTCCAGGTGCACCGAGTGAAGGCCCGGCGACGACGGCCGCTTGCTCTGCAGCCAGATGCTGGCGCCCGGTTTGGGGCCGACCCGCAGCACCAGGTTGTTGGGGTCGGGGTGGCGCCAGCGGCTGCCGGCGAAGGCCAGCTTGGGCGCGTGCCGGAACACCACCCGCACCTCGGTCACCGTCTCGGCCATGGCCTTGCCGGCGCGGATGTAGAAGGGCACGCCGTTCCAGCGCCAGTTGTCGACCTCGAGCCGCAGCGCCGCAAACGTCTCGGTGGTCGAGTTGGGAGCCACCCCCTTGACCTCGAGGTAGCCGTCGTACTGGCCGCGCACGTACTTGCCGGGGTCGGCGCTGGGCATGGCCAGGAACACGTCGCGCTTGCGATCTGCGATCACGTCGTGCCCGATGCCCGCCGGCGGCTCCATGGCCACCAGCGCCAGCACCTGCATCAGGTGGTTCTGGACGACGTCGCGCAGCGCCCCGACCGGTTCGTAGAAGCTGCCCCGATCGTCCACGCCGAAGCTCTCCGCCATCGTGATCTGCACGGACGAGACGAACTGCCGGTTCCAGATCGGCTCGAGCATGGTGTTGGCGAACCGCAGGTACATGATGTCCTCGACCGACATCTTTCCCAGGAAGTGGTCGATCCGGTACAGCTGATCCTCGGTGAGCAGCTTGCGCAGGTCGTCGTTGAGGGCGCAGGCCGACGCGAAGTCGTGGCCGAACGGCTTCTCCACCACCACCCGAGCGTCCTTGGTCAGCCCGGCTTCGTGCAGGTGCTCGACCACTCCCGCAAACAGAAACGGCGGGATCTCGAGGTAGAACACCGGATTCGAGACGCCGCGCAGCTTGGTCTTCAGCTTGCGATAGGTCGTCACCCGGGAGAAGTCGCCGGCGACGTAGCTGAGCCGCGCCGCAAACCGCTCGAACACCTTCTTGGAGAACGGCACCCCGGAAGCTTTGACGGCTTCCAGCGCGTGCTGGCGCAGCTGGTCGTCCGTCCATCGCTCACGGGCGACCCCGATCACCGGGCAGTCGAGCATCCCGCGCCGCTCCAGCAGGTAGAGCGACTTGAGCGTCATCTTGCGCGCGAGGTCGCCGCTGATCCCGAACACCACCAGGGCGTCGGCTACGGGTGGTGCGCTTGCTGTCTCCCCTGCCGGCACCGCTGCATCCTACTAATGTCTGTGTCTACCTCGAACAGGAGCTCTCAAGATGACGGACAATCCGATGCAGCTGGGGATGGTGGGACTCGGGCGGATGGGATCGAACATCGTGCGCCGGTTGATGGCCGACGGGCATCGCTGTGTCGGCTACGACGTGAGCGCCGATGCGGTGGCCGCGCTGGAAGCCGACGGGGCCGGCGGCGCCACCACCGTCGAGCAGTTCGTGGCCAAGCTGGAGCGGCCGCGGGCGGTGTGGGTGATGGTGCCTGCGGGCGACATCACCGACAAGACGATCGCGATGCTGGCCGATGCCCTGGACTCGGGCGACGTCATCATCGACGGCGGCAACACCCACTACCACGACGACATCCGGCACGCGAACGCGCTGAGGGAGAAGGGTATCCACCACGTCGACTGCGGCACCAGCGGTGGAGTCTGGGGCCGGGAGCGAGGCTACTGCCTGATGATCGGCGGCGAGGACGAGGTCGTCCAGCGGCTCTCCCCGATCTTCGCCTCGGTTGCGCCCGGTGTCGACTCCGCGCCGCGTACGCCCGGCCGATCCGGCGAGCCCACCCAGGCCGAGCAGGGCTTCCTGCACTGCGGGCCGAACGGCGCGGGCCACTTCGTCAAGATGGTGCACAACGGCATCGAGTACGGCTTGATGGCGGCCTATGCCGAGGGCCTCAACATCATCAAGAACGCCGATGTGGGCAAGCGCACCCGTGAGGCGGATGCCGAGACGTCGCCGCTGGAGCGGCCCGAGTACTACCAGTACGAGATCGACACCACCGAGGTGGCCGAGGTGTGGCGGCGCGGCAGCGTGGTCGGGTCGTGGCTACTCGATCTCACCGCCCAGGCTCTGTTCGAGTCGCCCACGCTGGCGGAGTTCGCCGGCCGAGTGTCCGACTCGGGCGAGGGCCGATGGACGTCGATTGCGGCCATCGAGGAGGGCATACCCTCGCCGGTGCTGACCACCGCCCTCTATTCGCGGTTTGCCTCGCGGGGAGCGGACGACTTCGCCGACAAGGTGCTTTCGGCGATGCGCAAGCAGTTCGGCGGCCACGACGAGAAGCCGGCGTGAGCGTCGGGCCGGCGATCGAGGCGCAGGCCGACCCAGCGGCGGTGGCCCGCCGGGCTGCCGACTTCGTGGCCGGGAAGGCCCGGGCGGCGGTGGCCGAGCACGGCCGGTTCAGCTTCGCGGTCAGCGGCGGTCACACTCCCTGGGCGATGTTCGCCGAGCTGGCCGACGAGGAGATGCCGTGGGCGCAGTGCGTCTTCTACCAAGTGGACGAGCGAGTTGCCCCGGCCGGTGATCCCGATCGCAACCTCACCCACCTGATGGACAGCCTGCCTGCGGAGGCGGATGGCGGCGTGCGGGCGATGCCGGTCGAGCGCGAGCAGGACATCGATCAGGCCGCGGCCGAATATGCCGCGAGCCTGCCGCCGCGGTTCGACCTGATCCACCTGGGGCTGGGGCCGGACGGGCACACCGCCTCGCTGGTGCCGGGCGATCCGGTGCTGGACGTGACCGACCGCGACGTGGGTGTGACCCAGCCCTACATGGGCCGGCGGCGGATGACGCTGACCTATCCGGTGCTGAACCGGGCGGCGCAGGTGATGTGGCTGGTGACCGGCGCCGACAAGGTGGAGGCGCTGGCAAAGCTGCGCGCCGGCGACCGCTCCATCCCCGGCGGGCGGGTGGAAGCCGAGCACGCGCTGATCATCGCCGACGCCGCGGCGGTCAGCGACTGACGACGATCCGCTCGGCCTGATCGCAGCGGCCGACGAATACCTCGGACACCATCGCGCGCGGGAACAGCCCGTGATCGACCACGCCCACCGCCTGTGACAGCTCGGCGGCGAGCAGGGCCGGGTCGTCGAACGCGGCCGATGTAGTCGGCGATCACCCCGCCGTCGGGACTGAGCGGCACGTCGCGCAGCTTGACCGCGCCCAGCCGCGCCAGGGTCGCGTTCAATCCGAACGCCAGCAGCTCCAGTGGCACGGGTGGTCCGAGCCGATCGACCATCTTGTCCGAGGAGGCGATGATGACGAATCGGTCGGCGGCGGCGGCGACGGTCTTCTCGCGGGTGTGGGCCGCCCCGCCGCCCTTGATCGCCCAGCCGTCGGGATCGACCTGGTCGGCGCCGTCGATGGCGATATCCAGCCGCCGCGGCGCATCCGGCCCGGCGAACGGGAACACCTGCATCCCCAGTCCGGTTGCGATCTGGGCGGTTGCCGGAGAGGTGGCGACGCAGGTGATCTTGCAGCTGCCGGCGGGCCAGCGCGGGCAGCAGGTAGGCGACGGTCGAGCCCGTGCCCAGCCCGACGATCATGCCGTCCTCGACGACCTCTGCTGCCGCCTCGGCGGCCACCTGTTTCTCGCGCTCGATTGTCACCGTGGCCGGCAACGTTATCTCACGGGGTGAACGAGAGCCTCAGGGGTGGGAACAGGTCGAGCGGGCCGTCATCGCCGTTGATGCTGCGCAGGGTGATCGTGCGCCCCGGTGACTGCGGTGGATCGATGGTGATCATGCCCAGGCCGCTCTTGCCCTCCACTCGGCGTTTGGGGTCGATGGTCGGGTCGGGCTGATGTTCCATCGACCACGAGCGGGCGCGCAGGCCGGCGCAGATGAACTCGACCACCGAGCCGGCGCGCTCGCGCTGGGCCGGGTCGGGGTGGTGGTGGATGCGCTGACCGTGGGCGTCGCCGCTGAGGATCACCACCCGCCGGCCCTCCAGCTGGACGTCGTGGAACAGCATCATCAGCTCGGCGTACTCCGTCTTCCAGCCGTACCACCAGCAGTCGACCTGGGGGCGGCCCTCCCCTCGCGAGGCAAAGATGTCGGCCGAGAAGATCACAAACAGCCGCGCATCGCTGCGCTCGAGGATGCCGCGCAGCCACTGCTTCTGGGCGGAGCCGAGCTTGGTCTTGGCGGGCGACTCGGGAGCGTTGACCGGGTCGCAGTAGCGGCGGCCGTCGAGCGTCAGGCAGTGCACGTCGCCGAACCGCCAGTCCATGTACCCGGTGGCGCTGGGATCGGCGTGCAGCGAGTTCCAGAGTTCAATCGTCCATGGGTGGAGGGTGGTGCGATCGGCGTTGTTCTGGGGGCCGTACTCGTGGTCGTCCATCGTGAACCCCACCGGCATCGCGGCGCGCAGGGCGATGAAGTCGGGGGACCGCAGGAAGCGGGTGATGCGATCGAGGTAGAAGTCCGGCTGCTGGCGCAGGCAGCTGTTCACGGAGTTGGACGGATACCCGAAGTCGCCCTGATACACGAGCATCGCCGGCTGCGTCAGCGCGGCCTCCTGCGTGAACCGGGTGAGGCCGTGGTAGCCGGCGGCGTTCCACAGCTGGGCGCAGCTGGCGGCTCCCAGCACCAGCGGCCGGGACAGGTCGGCGGGCGTCACGCTCTGGATGGCGGTGGTGTTGCTCACGCCGGTGACGGGATCGGTCAGCGCGGCTCGCCACCACACCCCGGAGCGCACCTCGAGCGTCGTTTTGGTCGTGAACGTGGGCGCGGCGGTGGTGACCGCGGCGGCGTGCTCGACGCCGGTCAGAAATCCTGGATCGCGCGACCATTCCACCACCACCGAGGTCGCCCGCTCGGTGCCGACCCGGACATCCACCGTCGGGCCGCGGCGTCCCGGAGAGCAGGTACGTCTCGCGGACGGGTGTGGCCGACCCGCGAGGGCCGCCCAGCTTGTAGCGCAGAAGCGCCAGCTCGCTCGCGCCCATCGGCGGCTCGGCCAGCATCAACACTCCGGGCATCCCCTGGGAGACCCGGATTCGAATGTCGAGCTGATACGTGCCCGGCAGCGAGCCGGCTCGGCCCACCCGTGCAAGGATGCGGTCCTGCTCCACTCGCACCTCGAGTGCGTGTACGTGCCCCTCTGCGAGCGGCGGTACGTCCGCGCGGTGGAGCACCACCCGGCGGGTGCGCTCAAACCGCGACAGCACCAGCGACGTGTCCTCGACGGTCACGCCCAGGTACGACTCGAGATTGGTGGCACCGATGATCAGTCCCGGGCGCGCCTGCGGTGTCTCGATCGTGAACTCGATCCGCTGCACCGGCGTGGATCCGTCGTGATCCAGCAGGAACACCGGCACCGTCTGGGAGTCCGCGGCCGACGCCAGCGGGGCGGGCAGCACGATCCGGCCGCGTCCAGCGGCGATATGCACCCGCTTCTCAAACCGCGTGAACCAGCGCGCCGACGCGCCCGACCAGTGATCGTCGTCGCGCCGGCGGGTGAAGTCGACCGTCAGAAACGGCGCCACCTTCGCCGCCGCGACCGCGGCGTCCAGCACCGGAGTCGACGAGGCGTTGGCCGCCACGCCACCCAAGGCGCCGAGCAGCAAATTCCTGCGTGTCGTCATCCGGCTGAGTCCCCCATGCGACCCAACCGATCGACCGCGGCGGCTCAACTGTTAGCCGCCCTCCCGTTGACACGTGCTCTCGGCGCAGCGGAAGCCTCTGACGGACGGACTGAGGCTCACTAAACCACAAAATATCTCCGCAACCCCGTCTTATATGGCATAATCTCTCAGCATGGCTGAGATTCTGCGTGATAACGACGAGTTGGTCTTCTCCGTCGGCCAGTACAACGCCGTGTCGCGTCTGGCTGCCCGGGGTGAGCTGATGCGCCTTGCGCCAGGGGTCTACACGAACCGCGTCGCGGAGCAGCCGGAACGGGTGGTGCGGCGCAACCTGCACAGGATTGTCGGACGGGTGATACCCGACGCGGTCGTCTCGGATCGGTCCGCGTACTTGGGCGGCGTGCCAGAGCGCGGACAACTCTTCGTGGAGCACCCGACCCGCTCGCGCGATCTCAATCTTGCCGGGGTGACGGTCCGCCCCAGGCGTGGGCACGGCCACCACCCAACGGACATCCAGCTTGCTGACGCCGCGTGGATGAGCGCGACACCTCGAGCGCTCTTGGAGAACCTGCGGCCCTCCCGGGCGACCAAGGGGCTTGCACGCACGCTCAACCGCGAGGAGCTTGAACTCTGGCTCGACCGGATCGTGCGAACGCAGGGGGAGGATCGGCTACACGCCTACCGTGAGCAGGCGCGAGAGATCGCCCCACAACTTGGGTTGGAGCGCGAGTTGGAGGTGCTTGACCCGCTCATCGGCGCCGCGCTTGGGACGCGCCGGATCGGCGCCCGGACATCGGTGCTTCGTAGCCGCCAAGCTGGTGCCCCGTACGACCCTGAGCGGATCGCGCTGTTCGAACTGCTGACGCACCATGTCTCAGGGCTCTCTCCAACCGCCCGACCGCTCGACATCGACGCCGCCACGTCCCACCTGCTCTCCTTCTTCGAGGCGTACTTCTCGAATTTCATCGAAGGAACCGAGTTTACGATCGAGGAGGCCGCGCATATCGCCCTCGACGGTGTGATCCCCCCAAATCGGCCGGCTGATGCCCACGACATCACAGGCACCTACGAGATCGTTGCGGATCCCATCGAGATGCGGCGTACGCCGTCCTCGTACGAGGAGTTTGTCGAGCTGCTGCGCGAGCGACACGCAACGCTGATGGGTGGGCGCCCTGAAGCTCACCCCGGAGAGTTCAAGGAACTCCCGAATCGGGCCGGTGGGACAGCGTTTGTGGCCCCGGCGATGGTGGAGGGAACCCTGCGCGAGGGGTTTGAGCGCGTGGCGCCTCTCACAGACCCGTTCGCGCGAGCGGCCGTGATGATGTTCGTCGTGACCGAGGTCCACCCGTTTGACGACGGCAACGGCCGGATCGCCCGGGTGATGATGAACGCGGAGTTGGCGGCGGCCGACCAGGCTCGAGTGATTATCCCGACCGGGTATCGGGACAACTACCTCGATGCGCTCCGAGCACTCAGCCGAAACCAGAACCCGCAACCATTCGTGCGCGTCCTCGAATACGCCCAGCTGTTTGTGGCAGAGATGGATTGGTCAACGATGGAGACAGCAATCGACCTGCTCACGCGCACCAATGCGCTGCTTGATCCTGGGGACGGTGACCAACCCGGTCGGCGGCTCGTCCTCCCGAGTCGCGTCCTTCCGGAGAGCGGTGCATGATCAAATGCTCGTGCCTCCGCCCGGGGGTGGCCGTCGCGATATCCTGTGCGCACCCCAGGGCGCATAGCTCAGCTGGGAGAGCGTCCGCTTCACGCGCGGAAGGTCACAGGTTCGAGCCCTGTTGCGCCCACTTGCCGTCCCATGCGATGCCGCTACACGAGCTGGTTGAGCTCGAGCAGTAGCCCGCGCAGGCGCTCGAAGCGCTCCCGGCCGAGCTGCTTCGACCAGGTCGCTTCCATCTCGGCCACCGCCTCGCGAATCACGTGGGCGACCTTGGTGCCGCGTTTGGTGAGCACGATCCGCTTGGAGCGCAGATCGTCGGGGTCGGGTCGGCGCTCGAGGTATCCGCCGCTCTCGAGCTGTCCCAGCAGGTAGTTGAGTGCCTGCTTGCTGATGCGCAGCTGCACCGCCAGGTCGGACGGTCGCATGCCCTGGGGGCCGGGGTACTGCAGGACGGTCAGGTGGGCCGGGTCGAGGTCGTCGAACCCGTGCTCGTGCAGTCGCTCCAGCATCCGTCGTCGCACGGCATCGAGCGGTATCCGCAGCAGCGCGCCGATCAGCGGCGGGCCGAAGGGCTCGCTCGAGATCGCAGATTCAGTAAAATGACTTGACGAAGTGTCTTCGGTCATGTACAGTCAAGTGACTTTACCATCTGGACGAAGGGGACGCCATGAGCACCGGAACACACGAAGAGATCAATCTGGGTCAGCTGTCGATTCGATTCCTGCTCGAGGGCGCGGCCTCCGCGGAATCGGTGGCGGTATTCGAGTTCGACGTGCCCGCCGGCGCACGGGTGCCGATCGCACACAGCCACGACGGCTACGAGGAGACCATCTACGGGCTCGAGGGCGTGCTCACCTGGACGGTCGAGGGAACCGTCACCGACGTCGCCCAAGGTGAGGTGCTGTGCATCCCCCGTGGAGCTGTGCACCACTTCGAGAACACGCACGACTCCGACGCAACTGCACTGGCGATCGTGACCCCCGGGATTCTCGGGCCCGGACTACTTCCGCGAGCTGGCCGACCTGGTGCGGGCAGCGGGCGGCCCGCCGGATCCCGCCGCCATGGCAGCGGTGATGGTGCGCCACGGCCTCACGCCGGCGCCGTAACCGGGGACAAGCATTTCGCCCGTCGGGTCTTGCGGAGCTGCGATTTTGGCGTACGTTCGAAGTACACCAATCCGGTAGGAGTTCTTTCATCATGCAGCAGGTAACGCACACCGTTGCTGGGTCGGGTCGGGAGTCAGGTCAGACGACTGCGGAATACGCAGTGCTGATGACGGTCATCACGCTCGCTGTGCTGGCCACTCTGCTTCTGCTCACCGGCTCGATTCAAAACACCATCCAGACGGTCATCGGCTTCCTCTCTTAAATCGCCGCCGTTTCCCCGTCGAACGCCCCCGGCCGCACCAGCGTCCGGGGGCGTTCGGCATTCGGGGCGCCGTCTTGACCGGTCTGCATACTCCACCTCATGACCGACCAGGCCGGCTCTGCCGACCCCGCACGCGCACCGCGCGGTGTTCTGGTAACCCCTGGAGTATTCCGGCACGGAATCCGCGTGTACTCCTCGTCGCCGGGACAGCCACGGTCCCGCCGGGCATCCGACGTGCTGCTGCTGGCGCCGTCGGTGATCGCTCTGGCGGCGATCGTGATCGCGTTCCCGGTAGGCGACGCGTCCACCCCGCTGGCCACGTTTCTCAGTAGCGCACCGTCGTTCCTCGATCCGGTGTGGGCGTTCTTCTTCGACCTGCTGACGCTGTGGGCGGTGATCCTCGTGATCACCGCGCTGGCCCGTCGCAGGCGGATCGTGCTCGGCCAGGCGCTGGCCTCGCTGGCACTGGCGGTGGTGCTCGCGTTCGTCGTCTCGCGGATCGCATCCGGCAGCTGGCCGGAGCTGAGCGCGGTCATCGGTGGCGAGTTCAGCGGCAAGAACCTGCCGGCGGTGCGGGTGGTGCAAAGCGCGGTGGTGGTGCTCGCGATCTCGCCTCACCTGACTCGCCCGCTGCAGCGGCTGACCCGCTGGCTGTTTTTGCTCGGGGCGTTGTCTGCGTTCTTCGCCGACAACGTCAACCCCGGCGGCACCGTGGCGGCACTGCTGATTGCGGTCATCGCTGCCACCGCGATCCGGCTCGCGTTCGGCACGTCGGCCGGCTACCCCGAGCTGGACGAGGTGTCGGACGGGCTCAAGCAGCTGGGCGTCCCGGCGAGCGACCTGGAGCGGGTCGATCGCGGCGACACCGGAGCGTTCGTGGCCCGTGGGCGTGATCCCGACGGCATGCCGCTGGTGGTCAAGGTGTACGGCCGCGACGCCTACGACAACCAGTTGGTCGAGAAGTTGTGGCGCACCCTGTGGTACCGCGATTCTGGCCCCGGGTTGCGGGCGAGCCGTTCCCAGGCGGTGGAGCACGAGGCCTTCGTCACGCTGCTGGCCGAGAACGCCGGCGTGCCCACCCGCCAGGTGGTGACGGCGGGGTCGTCGGGCTATGACGATGCGCTGCTGGTACTGCGCGGCAACGGTCGCCCCATCGGTGATCTGTCTGCCGAGGAGCTGGACGACGGACTGCTGCGCGAGTGCTGGCAGACGGTGAGCATGCTCGGCCGGGCGAGCATCGCTCACGTTCGCATCGGCCCCCGCACCGTGGTCGTGCGCGACGGCGTGGTCGGGCTGATCGACTTCGAGGCGGCCAGCGTGGCGCCCTTCGGAGGAGCAGATCGCGACCGACCATGCCCGCCTGCTCGCGACCACAGCCGCTCTGACCACCCCCGAGCGGGCGTTGCAGGCAGCCCACCAGTCGCTCGGTGCCGACGGCATCACCACTCTGCTGCCCTATCTCCAGGCCGCCGCCATCGGGACGACGCTGCGCCGTCAGCTGAAGACTGCGGAGGTCGATCTCAACAAGCTGCGGCAGGACGCGACCGAGTTGGCGGGGGCCGAGCCGCCGCAGCTGGCCAAGCTGCGGCGAGTGACGTGGGGGTCGATGATCCAGCTGGCGCTGTTGGTGCTTGCCACCACCACCGTGATCGGGGCGGTCAGCGGGGTCGACGTGGATCAGCTGCGCGAGAGCCTGCAGGATGCCACCTGGGCGTGGATCGCGCTGGGCTTTGTGATCGCCCAGACCCCGCGCCTGACCCAATCGCTTTCGACCATGGGCTCGGTGGCCGCCGAGCTCCCGTTCGGGCCGGTGTACGCGATGCAGCTGGCGACCAGCTACATGAACCTGGCGTTGCCGTCCAACTTCGCCCGCATGGCCGTGAACATCCGCTTCTTCCAGCGGCTGGGCGTGCCGCCGGCCTCAGCCGTCACCTCCGGCGCGATCGACTCCTTCGCCGGCAACGTGCTGCAGGCGATTCTGCTGGTGCTGCTGCTGATCTTCTCGCAATCCGACGTGTCGGTCGACTTCAACATCCCCACCGAAGGCGCCAAAAAGCTGCTGTTCATCCTGGTCGCGCTGGCGGTCATCAACATCCTCGTATTCACCCTGGTGCCCCGACTGCGGCGGCAGATCACGAGCCGCGTGCACAAGTGGTGGCCGCAGGTGCGAACGACCCTCTCGTCGCTGCGCGGCTCGCACAAGCTGGCGATGCTGATGGGCGGCAACCTCGCCACCGAGGTGCTGTTTGCGATCGCGCTGGGATGCATCGCGCGCGGACTCGGAGCCGACATCTCGCTCGCCGACCTGCTGGTGATCAACCTCAGCGTGTCACTGTTTGCGAGCTTCATCCCGGTGCCCGGCGGCATCGGCGTGACCGAGTTTGGGCTCACGGTGGGGCTGACCGGCGCGGGCATGTCGGAGGAGGCGGCGCTGGCAACGGCGCTGATCTACCGCGTGTGCACGTTCTATCTGCCGCCGCTGTGGGGATTCTTCGCCATGCGCTGGCTCACCCAGCACAACTACCTGTAACGGTCGGCTCGCGTCACTCGTCCTTGTGGCGGTGGCGGCGGAACCCATGCCAGCGGGGCTGGTTGGCGTCGGGCGGGGGATTGGTCACCGGCACGGCACCGGCATCGCCGGCTGCGGCGTGGACATCCCCGCCCTCCTTCTTCTTCTTGACATGAATCAGTGCCTTGGTGTCCTTCCAGCCGATCGTGCGGGCCAGCATGGTGAGGCCGAAGGCGGCGTTCCAGGCGGTGGTGATCAGCGCCTGGCCGACCGTATAGGTGGTGATGGCGCTTGCCGATGCCACCGGCGCCAGCACCACCTGGGCGAGCGCGGTCTGGGCGCCCACCGCCCCCGGCGCCACGGCCACTGTTGACGAGATCGAGGAGGCGGCCACGATCAGGAACACGTTGGTCACCGACACCGGGATGTCGTAGGCGTACATGAAGGTCGCGTTCACGCCCATCCGAGCGATGTAGGAGAGCGCCTCCACACCGACCACCTGGGTCATGAACTTCTTGCGGTCGGCGACGATCGCGCCGCCCTCTTTGGCGTTCTCCCAGGTCTTTTGGAACCTGTGCCACAGGATCTTGCCGACGATGAAGCACAGCAAGCCACCGGCCACGATGATGATGATCGTGAGCCCCCAGTGCTCCGAGAACCATCCCAGCTTGACGTCGAACGATCCGGCCACGCCCAGGAAGAGCCACAGGTACACGATGAAGCCCATGATCCCGAAGAAGATGTTTTCGACCACGGTGGCGCCCAGCACTCCGGCCACGGTCGATCCCTTGATCGACGTGCGAAACAGCCCCAGCATCGCCACGGTGCCTGCCGATGCCGGCAGGATCGCGTTCAGCCCGTTCCCGCCGGCGTAGTAGCCCATGATCGGGCGGTAGGTGACGTTGCTGTCAGGGTAGGCGGCGCGCAGGATGTTTCGCCACGCGAGCGCCACCAGAAGCGTCTGCGCAGTCTGAAACGTGATCCCCAGAATCAGGATCGGCAGGGAGATCGCGGTGAGCGTGTCCCACAACTGCTGGAGCCAGTCGATCATGCTCGCGGATCATATTGAGGCCGCCTGTCGTACTCCGAGGTGAATAACGGTGCCAGGCACCGTTATTCACCTACTCGTACTGGAGGGCGTCGAGCACGTTCAGCTTGGCGGCTCGGCGGGCGGGCAGGATCGCCGCCAGCACACCGAACACGGTGGCGACGACGAAGAACCAGAAGAGCTGGGTGTAGGGCACCACGAACACCAGGCCCTGGTCGGCCAGGCCCCGGGCGACGATCCACCCGAACAGCAGCCCCACAGCGATCCCGAACACTCCGCCGATGATGGCGGTGATCGTCGACTCGTAGCGGATCACGCGGCGCAGCTGGCGGCGGGTCATCCCGACAGCCCGCAGGGTGCCGATCTCGCGGGTGCGCTCGAACACCGAGAGGGCAAGCGTGTTGACGATGCCGATCAGCGAGATGATCAGGCACATGGCGAGCAGGACATAGAGGAGTTGCAGAAGGCCGTTGACGAAGCTCTCAGCGTCGGCCTTGTACTCGGCGTTGGTCTGCACCTTGGCGCCGGGGAACGACTTGAGCGCCTGGGTGATCGCCTGTTTGGCGTGGTCGCCCTGAGGGCCTTGGTCGAACTCGACCAGCACGATCCCCGGATCCTTGTTGCCGGGGGCGAACTTGTCGAACGTGGTCGACGGGATGATCAGGCCGGTCATCAGATTGGGGTCCTTGTACTCGCCGGCGACTTCCAGGTGGAGCTTGTTGCCGTCGATTCCGGTGAGCGTGAACGAGTCGCCCGTCGACAGGTCGTGGGACTTGGCGAACTGCTCCTCGATCAGCGCTTGATCCGACCCCAGGTTGGTCAGCTGGCTGTTTGAGCCGCCGTTCAGCCAGTCGAACTTGTACACCTGCGAGAAAGACGCCGGATCGACGCCGTTGACGACGTCCGTGCCGCCATTGTTGATCTTTGCCTCGGTGAACTGCAGGCCCGAGGCGGTCTTCACCCCCGGCACCTGATTGGCGGCCTCCACGGCAGCTGCGGGGACTGATCCGAAGTTCTGGCCCTGGATGATCAAATCGCTTGTGATCGATCGATCGATCGCGCCCAGGAACGAGTCCTTGAAGCCGTTCACGAAGGTCGCCACGAACACGATCAGCGCCACCCCGATCATGAGTGCGGCGGAGGTCACCGCCGTGCGACCGGGGTTGCGGGCGGTGTTCTCGCGGGCCAGGCGCCCTGCCGTCGGCGAAGCGGGATCCCACGGCCAATCCCGCGGCCGTCGAATCCACAGAAACACCGTCAGCGCTCCCCCGATGGCGAGCACCACCAGTGCCCCCACCGCACCACCAGCGCTCGCGCCCGAGCTGATCAGAATGATCGCCATCACCACGATCGTGATGATGCCGATCCATACGCACCCCAGGGTGAGCACATACCCGAGCCAGCGGACGAAGCGACCCAGCAGAGGCACCTTGTCTCGCAACCGGCCCAGCAGCCGCCAGAACCAGAGCAGACCCTGCAGGCCGATTCCCAGCACCGCCGCCATCGGCGTGATCAGGATCCGCGAGAGCATCGCGACCCCGAGGAACGCGATGACCGCCCCCGCAGCCATCGTCAAGAGCACCCGGCTGCCGCCGCCGCCGGCACTGATCGCATAGGCGATCAGCCCAACTCCGAGCAGGGCTGTGGCCAGCCCGATGTAGGGCACATACGGCGCCAGCCGGCCCGGCGGCAGCACGAACCCTTCGCGCAGCGCGGCGATCGGCGGAACCCTGGTCGCGCGGATCGCGGGGGCTATCGATGCGATCAGCGCGGCGCCCACGCCGACTGCCAGCGGCAGCAGCACCGCGTTGACCAGCGGGATCGAGATCGGAGCTGTGGGCAGATCGACACCGATCGCCTTGAAGAGCGCGTTGAGGCCGATGGCGAGCAGGACGCCCAGTCCGATTCCGAGCACCGACGCCACCAGCCCCATCAGGCCGGCCTCGATCAGCACCGATCGCAGCACCTGCCGGCGGCTGGCGCCCAGGGTGCGCAGCATGGCGAACTCCCTGATGCGCTGGGCGACGGTGATCGAGAAGGTGTTGAAGATGATGAAGAGGCCGACGAACACCGCTGCGCCGGCAAACGCCAGCAAGGCATAGGTGATGAAGCTGGTGGAGCTCTCGACGTTTTGGGTCTGCTCGTCGGCGTTCTGCTCGCCGGTCTGCACCTTGACATCGCTCGGCACCGCCGCCACCACGCGCTTTTTCAGCTCGGTGGGTGTCACTCCCGGCTCGGCCTGGAGATACACCACCGACGTTCTGCCGATACGGTCGAACCAGCGCTGAGCGTCCTTGAAGGTCGGCACCACCAGGGTCGCGCCGCCGATCGACGACACCCCCGACAGCTTGAAGATGCCGGACAACCTGGCAGCCACCACGCCCTTGTCGGTGGCGATCTGGAGCTGTTGGCCGACCTTCAGATGCTCGTCGTTGGCGAGCTTCTGGTTGACGGCAACCGAGCCCTCGGTGGGCGGCCCGCCGCTGGTGAACTGAGAGTTCGAGAACGGCTCGGTCACGTACGAGAACACCAGGTTCGGCGCGCCGCCGCTGCCGGTCACGTACTTGCCGTCCACCACGATCGAACCGGTGGCCTGGATCTGCCCCTCGGCTTTCTTCACGCCGTCGACGCCGGCCGCGGTCGCGATCACCGCTCGGGCAGCGGCCCCGGCACCGCACCGTTGTCCGACGTGAAGGCGGTCTTCTTGGAGAGCACCACGTCGATGCCCTGGTTGCCTTCGTGGAAGATGCTCGAGAAGGCGTTGTTGATCTGATCGCGGAGGATGAAGGTGCCGGTGATCATGGACGTGCCCAGGATGATCGAAAGCGCCGTCAGGACAGTGCGCAGCTTGCGGCCCCACAACCCGCGGAGGGCGACCTGCATCACAGTGCGCTGACCTCCGCCATCGCCGCCAGCACGTCGCCCGGCTCTGCCCGGCCCTGATCTCGCACGATCTTGCCGTCGGCCAGGAACAGCAGCCGATCGGCCATGGACGCGGCGTGGGCGTCATGGGTGACCATCACGGTGGTCTGTCCGTAGGTGGTCACCATCTCGCGCAGCAGCGTCAGGATCTCGGCGCTCGTGTGAGAGTCGAGGTTGCCGGTCGGCTCGTCGGCGAACATCACGGTCGGCCGTGACGCCAGCGCGCGGGCGATCGCGACCCGCTGCTGCTGCCCGCCGGAGAGTTCGGACGGCCGGTGCTTGCGGCGGTCGCCCAGCCCCACCTTGTCGATGATCTCGTTCGCCCAGGTGCCGTCGACCTTCTCGCCGGCCAGCCTCAGCGGCAGGAAGATGTTCTCCTCGGCGGTCAGCATCGGCAGCAGGTTGAAGAACTGGAAGATGAAGCCGATGTGGTCGCGCCGCAGCTGGGTCAGGCCCTTGTCGCTGAGATGGCCGATCTCCTGGCCGGCGATCACGACGGTGCCGCTGGTGGGCAGATCGAGTCCCGCCAAGATGTGCATCAGGGTGGACTTGCCCGACCCCGACGGC
Source organism: uncultured Actinomycetes bacterium (assembly GCA_963729195.1). GTDB lineage: Bacteria > Actinomycetota > Thermoleophilia > Gaiellales > JAICJC01 > CAVPTL01. Next base: position 25,685 of record CAVSNF010000004.1, on the reverse strand, counting down.
CCCATCACGGCAGCGAACTGGCCCTGGGGAATCTCGAGGCTGACGCCTCTGAGAGCATCGACCGTGGCGTCGCCCTTGCCGTATCGACGATGCACGTCGGTGGCGATGACGACGTTTCCGTTGGTGGTGTGCTGCGGCTGTGCTTCGGCGTTCATTGGGAACCCCTGGAGTTGTCATTGACACGGCGAGCCTCGGCGGTGCAGAGCGCGATCACGGTCGCGTACAGCTGCTTCAGGCCGTCATCGGAGATCGGCCCGTCGCTGGCCGCCTCGAGATGTTCGAGCAGCCGCCGCTCCCGGTCGGGATCGACGGTGGAGTAGCCCTGCTCGCGCTTGTGCGCATGCAGGCCGGCGACCAGTTCGATGCGGCTGTTGACGAGCGCCACCAGCTGCTCGTCGGCGGCGGTGATCTTCGCCCGAATATCGCTGACTGTTGGGTCATCGCCCTGGTCCATTGCCCAGCAGTCTAAAGCCACAAACCGGTCAGGCGGTCAGCAACGCAACCGTAAGCGCGATGGTGTTGGTGATCATGTGCACGGCCAGGCCGGGCCACAGCGAGTCGGTGCGGCGGCGCAGTTCACCGATTACCAGCCCCGCCAGAAACACGGGCAAAAGCAGCGCCGGCAGAGCGTGGGCGATCGCCCAGAAGGCGGCCGTGCCGGGCAGGGCGAAGCGGCCCATGATCTCCCACGCGAGCCCGCGGAACATCAGCTCCTCGGCCACCGGTGCGATCACCGCCAGCGCCACGAACGCCACCCCCAGCGCGATCCATTGGTGGGTGTTGTCCGGGGTGTGGTCGGGGGCGATGCCCTGCTTCTTGCTGGCGTGGGTGATCGGGTCGACCAGCTTGTCCAGCACGATCAACGCGACCAAGGCCAGCGTGCCCAGCCCGACCGCTCGCCACAGCGGTGTTCGCCGCAGCGCCAGCGTGTCGGCGATCGGCGCCTTCGAGATCCACACCGCGAACACCACGTAGGCGGCGAGCACCACGTCCACCACGGCGGTCACCAGGATCGCCGGCAGGTTGTAGACGAGGTTCTTGTCGGGGGTGGTTGTGGTCAGGACTGCGGCCAGGAAGCTGAACCCGAACAGCAGCCCAGGGCCGAGCAGCCACCACGCCGAGACGCGTGAGCGGTGAGCTGGGATCACGCCCGCAGCGCCGCGTCCAGGTCGGCCACCAGATCGTCGGGGTGCTCGATTCCGACCGACAGCCGCAACGTGCCCGGGGTGAGTCCGGCGGCGGCCAGTTCGGCCTCGTCGAGCTGGAGGTGGCTGGTGGTGGCGGGGTGGGAGATGGTGGTCTCGACGCCGCCCAGGCTGGTCGCCCGCAGGCACAGCCGGCAGGCATCCATCATCGCACCGGCCTCGCGCTCGCCACCGTTCACGTCGAACGCCACCAGCGCTCCGTGGGAGTTCAGCACCCGCAGGGAGACCTGCGTGGGCGCGGTCGTGCTCCAGCCCGGGGTAGCGCACCCGGGTGACGTTGGGATGCTGGTCGAGCATGCGCGCGATCGTGAGCGCGTTGGCCGAGGCCCGCTCCAGCCGCAGGTCGAGCGTGCGCATCCCTCGCCGCACCAGGTAGGCGGTGTCGGGCGAGATGGTGGCGCCGGTGTCGAGCGCCCGCGCGGCGATCTGGGCCATCAGTTCGGCATTGCCGGCGACGACCCCCGCGAGCGCATCGGAGTGGCCGTTCAGGTACTTGGTGGCCGAGTGGGCGACCAGGTCGGCGCCGTGCTCGAGCGGACGGCAGCCCAGCGGTGTCGCCACGGTGTTGTCCACCAGCATGGCCGCCCCGGCCTGCTTGGCCAGCGCGGCCAGCGCCGGCAGGTCGGCCACGTCGATCTGGGGATTGGCGATCGTCTCGACGTACAAGAGGCCGGCTCCGTCCAGCGCGCGGGCGATGCCGTCCAGGTCGGTGATGTCGCAGAAGGTCGAGTCGCCGCGGCGGCGCAGCAGCGCGTAGGTCTGGCCGTACAGCTGCCGGGGCGCGACCACGCGGGTGCCGGCGGGAGCCAGCAGGTCGAGGGCGGCAACGATCGCCGCCATCCCCGAGGCGAAGCAGTGAGCGGCCTCGGCGCCCTCCAGCTCGGCCACCGCCGCGGCCAGCTCGTCGCTGTTGGGGCTGCGGATGCGGCTGTAGAGGTAGCCGCGGCTGGAGTCGGCCATCACCTCGGTGAAGTCGGCCGCCGTCGCGAACTCGGTCATCGCCTCGCGGTGCACCGGGGTGACCACGGGCACGCTGTCGATGGCGTCGCCGGATACCTGCTCGCCGCGGCCGGCGTGGACGGCGGAGGTCGCTGGTTTGTGGCGGGTCAGGTGATCAGCTCCAGGATGTCGGTGAGCGAAGCGATGGTATCGGTGCGCTCGGAAGCGTAGGTGCCGTCGCGATCGATGATGCGCACGTCGATGCCGATCGCCGCTGCGCCGACCGCGTCGGTGGCCGGGGTGTCGCCGACGTGCAACGCCCGCTCGGCGGGGACGTCCAGCGCGGCCAGGGCCTGCGCGAAGATGCCGGTATCGGGTTTGCTCGAGCCGGTGGCGGCCGAGCTGAGCACGGTCGCGACTCGCACGCCGGCGCGCGCGAGCATGTCGGGCAGGCTGTAGTCGGCGTTGGAGACGACGGCGACCGGCATCTGGCGTTCGGCCGCTCCGAGCAGCAGCGGGCCGGTGTCGGCGTATGCCCGATACTGGATCGAGTGGCCGAGCAGCTCGACCGCCTGGCCGGGGTCGAGGTCGATGTCGAGCTCTTCCAGCACGATTGCCGCACACTCCTGGTGCAGCGCGGCCAGGCTCTCGGCGTCGCGGCCGAGATGACAGCGATCGGCGTAGTAGGTGACCTCGGCGGTGAAAGCGCGGTGGGCGTCGTCCAGGCTGATCTCGATCTCGAGCCCGTCGGCAACGGCCTGTTTCAGCCGCTCCGCGGGGGTATCGACCGTGATCAGCGTCCCGAACGCGTCCAGCAGCAGCGCGTCGTAGCGGCGACCAGTTTGGGTCACTGGCCCGAGCCGGGGCTCGGATGCAACACCGCGGCCAGGCGCCCGACCGCCTGGGCCATGCGCGGCCCGTCGGTGGTCACCCACCACAGCGGGATGGTTCGCACCCGTCCCCGGGTCGTGGCCGGCAGCGTTTTGGTCTCAGGATCGGTGCGCACCTCTTGGGGGTAGCCCCGCGGCCCTGCTCGGACAGGTACACCGTGGGGGCGGTGCGCTTCAGCTCGCCGGGTGAGGCGGCGGTGACCGCCAACCCGCCCGCGGCGGCGATCAGCTGGGAGGCGAGCCTGCTCGGCGGCACGAACGCACCTTGGTCGAGATAGACCTTGGCGGGGAACAGCGGCCCGGTCGCAGCCCGGGTGCGGGCGATCCTCGCGGCGTACCTGTTCGGCGATCGTCCGGCCCTGTGGGCCGCGCCCAGCCAGCAAGCCGACCTTGAGCTGGTCGCGTTCGGCTCCGGTGATGGTGGTGCCGTCGACGGCGTACACGGGCACCTTCAGGGCTGCGCGCAGCTCCTGCGCGCTGTGCTCGTCGGCGATCACCAGATCCGGCTTGTAGCGTCGCACCGCCGCGGGGCGAGGGCTGACCACCGGCACATCAGCGGCGGCCGCGGGGTAGGCGTCTCCGGCGCTTCGGGCGACCACCGAGTCGCCCGCGCCGATCTCGAACAGCAGCTCGGTCATGCCCGGATCCAGCGACACGATCCGCTTGGGTACGGCGTCCAGCGAGACGGTGGCGCCCTCAGCGTCGGTGACCGTCACCGGCGCCGGATTGAGGGCGCCGGTGGGCTCGGACTTGAAGCCGCAGCCGCCGGCGACGATAACGAGTGCCACCGTCGCAAATGCGCCGGCGATCAAGGCGGGACGGGGCATATCGCCCGCGATTGTAGTTTGTGGTGTTGCAGGAAGGCTGTGTGCTCCTCGGGGTCGGGGCGCAGGGAGCCGCAGCGCCGCGGCGAACACGAAGGAGCGTGACCCACGACGTGAGATCGCACCGGTGAGGCAATCCGAACAGCTGCTGTGGCTGGGCTTTGCCGTGCTCGTGGTGCTGGTGTGGATCGCCAACGCCGTGATCGGCCGCTGGGGCGAGCGGATGGTGGTCAAATTGCCGGCGGGGGATCAACCCATGCTGCGCACCCGGCTGCGCCTGTTGCGGCGAGTCGCGGTTGCAGTGCTGATCTTTGTCGCCTTCATGATCGTGCTGCTCACCGACGAGCGGACGCAGGACGCTGCTAAGGCGGTACTGGCATCCTCCGCGGTGCTCGGATTGGTAATTGGTTTTGCGGCGAAGTCAACTCTGGCAAACTTCGTGGCGGGCGTGATGATCGCGATCAACCAGCCGATCCGGCTCGGCGATCAGGTTTCGGTGGCCGATGCGGACGGGATTGTCGAGGACATCGGGCTCAGTTACACCCGCCTGAGGACGACTGACAACCGACGAATCCTCATTCCCAACGATGAATTGGCCAATTCTCGTGTCACCAACAACACCATTGTCGACCCCACGAGTCTTGCGACCGTGCGCCTGACCCTGCCGATGACAGCCGACCCTGCGCGCGTGCGCGAACTGCTGGCCGAGCAGGCCGCAGCCGCTCCCAACCGCATGGAAGACCGGCCCCAGCCGGTCGTGCGGGTGGCCGAGCTGGGAGTCGACGGCGCCGTCTACAGCGTCGGCGTGTGGGTCGATGACCCCACCCTGGAGCGTCGCACCGCCGGCTGGCTGCGAGAACGCTGCCTGGCTCGCCTGAACGCCGAGGGTCTGCTGACTGAGGGCGATGGTCCCAGCGGATGACGCCTGACGATCCCCGCAACCGTGACCGCTTCGACCGCAGCTACGACGACGCCATCGGCATCGTCAGCGCTCGCCGCCGCAAGCGCCGTGCCGCCAATCGCCGGCGCCACAATCGTTCGCTGATCGCGTCGTTTCTGGTCGTGCTCGGGATCGTGTTCGTGGCGCTCACCGTGGGCGGCGCGGCCGGAGCCGGCGTGGCTGCCTACAGCGTCGTCGACGGGCTCGACCTGAACAAGATGACGCCGGACTACCCGGGTGTCAACTCCAAGATCTACGCCTCCAACGGGGCGCTGCTGTTCAAGATCCCCTCGCCCGAGAACCGCACGCCGGTGACGTCGGCAGAGATCTCGCCATGGCTGAAGAAGGCCACCGTGGACATCGAGGACCGGCGGTTCTACCAGCACGGCGGGGTGGATTACGAGGGCATCTTCCGCGCCGCCGTCGACGACATCAACGCCGGGCATGTCGTCCAGGGCGCGTCCACGCTCGAGCAGCAGGTCGTGCGCAACCTCTATCTCGACAACGACCCCACCGCCACTCGCAAGATCAAGGAGGCGTGGCTGGCGATGCAGATGGCGGACGAGTGGTCGAAGGACAAGATCCTCACCACCTATCTCAACATCGTCCCCTACGGCGGGGTCACCTACGGCTGCGAGGCCGCGGCCGAGGTGTACTTCTCGGAGCACTGCAAGGATCTCGGCATCACCCAGGCGGCGATGATCGCCGGCCTGCCGCAGTCGCCCACCACCTACAACCCCAACCTCCACCCGTATGCGGCGCTGCTGCGCCGAAACGACGTGCTGCTGGCGATGTACAACAACAAGGACATCAGCCATCGCCAGTACGTGGGCTCGATCGCCAAGAAGCTGGAGCTGAACCCGCCCAGCGCACGCCGCGTGACCGGTAAGCAGTCGTACTGGGCCCAGTACGTGCAGACGCTGGTCAAGAACCAGTACGGCAAGAAGGCGCTGCATCAGGGCGGGCTCGAGATCCACACCACGCTCGACCCGCGACTGCAGCGCGCGGCCCACGTGGCCATGCACGACATTCTGGGCGGTCACCCCGGCTGGCCGGCGGCGGCGCTGGTATCGATTGACCCCCGCACCGGGGCGATCAAGGCGTTTGACGCGACCACCGATCCCGAGGTGGCCAAGTTCGACATCCCCGGTTTCGCCCAGCGCCAGGCCGGCTCGAGCTTCAAGCCGTTCGGGTTGATGGCCGCGATGATGGACCAGCACATCGACCCCGAGACGATGCAGTACTCGACCCAGCAGCCGCTCGTCTACAACCTGTGCACCGTGTCGGTGCCGTCGTGCACGTGGACGGTGTACAACGCCGAGTCCGGCGGCGGCGGCAACGTCAATCTGCACTACGCCATGGACGGATCGATCAACGTCGTGTTCGCGCGTCTCAACCTCGACATCGGCCCCGAGGAGACCGTCAAGATGGCCCACCGGCTGGGTATCCCCAAGAAGGTCTATCTGCCCCCGGTGCCGTCCAACATCCTGGGCACCGGCCTGGTCTCACCGATGAACATGGCTGGGGCATATGCCACGTTCGCCTCCGGCGGGATCCGCCACAACCCGCTGGCGATCACCGGCATCAAGACCTACACCGGCAAGACACTCGAGTCCACGCCCCCGGACAAGAACCCCGGCGTGCGCGCGATTCCGTCGTGGGCCGCCGCCGAGATGAACTCCATCCTGAAGGACAACGTCACCTGTGCGCTGGGGATCTGCACCGGCGGTGCCGCCAACCTGGGCGACCGCGAGGCCGCGGGCAAGACCGGCACGGTGGAGAGCCACCAGGACGCATGGTTCTGCGGCTACACCCCGGTGCTCACCACCTGCGTGTGGATGGGCTTCCCCGAGGGCGACTCGGATGCCTACTCGATGATCCCTGCGGTCGGCAGCGACGCCTCGTTCGGCGGCGGCTATCCCACCCAGATCTGGCACGACTTCATGTCGAAGGCGTTCGACGGCCACAGTCGCGAGTTCCCGCCGACGCCGTTCAAGACGCCGTACGAGCTGCCCGCTCCGTCCGATTGGTATCAGCCGTTCACGTCGCAGTTCCCGCTGTACACGGCCCCGCCGCCCACCAAGCCTGACAAGAGCAAGAACAACAAGCCCGGCGGCAAGCAGACCGGCGGCGGTGGTGCCGCAGGCGGTGGTGGCGGTGGTGGCACCGGCGGTGGCGGCGGAGGCACCGGTGGCGGCGGAGGCACCGGTGGCGGCGGCGGTACCAACCCGCCACCCCCAACGACCTAGTGAATAACGGTGCCAGCTGAGGCTGGTCCGCGCCGGTTCTGGCGGCGTCCCACGCGGCGGTGCGGTGCTCAACGTGGCTTTGCCACGCCTCCGCTCCGCCCGCCGCTCGATCCTTGCCAGAACCACCGCGTCCTGCGCCTCAGGGCGCCTGTCGTGAATAACGGTGCCAGGCACCGTTATTCATCCACTCGCGTCGGTGTTCACGAACATGTCTGAGCGCGCGGCGTAAGAGCACTTTGTAACAGAGGTGTAACAACCGGTTGCCAGCGCTATCGCCCAACAGTATCTTGCGGCAATCGGCGCGATGGTCTATGCCGGTGAGACGTTTCGTGGAAGCGTGGGGACGGCTTCGCGAGTCTGATCGTATGAAGTAACGACTCAAAGGAGCATGGACGAATGCCTAGCAGAATTCTTGCGAGGGTGGGGTATGGAACACTTTGCCTCATCGCCATCGCGCTTGGGGTTGCCGCCGCGCCAAGGACGTCGGGTCTCGGGCCCCCGAAAGTAGTTTCCTCGAAGCTGTTACCAGATGGTGCGTTAAAGCAGGTGTGGTCGAACGGGTCGGTGTCTGTCGCCACCCCCGGGAGCGTTGTCGACGTTCGCTCGGGGCAGAGTGGCGGATCCGGATCAATCACCCCGCCCGACCCAGGGACGAGTGCCGGCTACCGGGCGATGGCTCGCCTCTATGCTGCTAATCACAGGACGCCAGTCGCTGATCTGCGGGCGGCCGGTGTAACCCCGACATCCTCCCAGATTGCCGCGTCTAAGCAGATCGCCGCGCTCGAGTCGCGGCCGACCCCCTCGACGTCGTGCCGATCCTCAGTGTATGACAGCGGGACGCTCGTGAACAACACGCAGAGCATCACACAGCACGGGGCTTACACGAGATACACAACCTGTGACTCGGACGCTTCGAATCACTACACCTACGACCTGTCGGAGATGAGCGGTCAGGGGTACAGTGCATGCAACGGGTTACTAAACCACTGCGCGATCACGGAGATGGGAACGGCCCACAGTTACACGAACGGGGCGATGGTCCGTTGGGCGCCGTTAGGTGATATGCAGACAGGTAGTGCATGCGCGCAACAGACAATCGGGCTCAACGCATTCGGTGCAAACATCTCGAAAACCGTCCAGGTGTGTCCAGACAGGATTCACCCTGATACGCCATTCAAGGGGCGCTTCGCGGTTCACTGGCTCGGATGCGAGCACGAGGGCAACACGCGGGCCGCCGACGCCCTCTCGTCTCAGAAGTTGCGGAACGGCGTGGGCGGAGGGTTTCGTTATATGGTCGGGTTTACCAAGAAGGTGAGCGGCGGCCCGTGGAGCGCATGCTAAGCGACGCTGCGATTCTTCGTCGGGTGGTCGCAGGTTCGGTTGCCGCGGTCATACCTTTCACGGCCGCGTACCTCTTGACGGGCGCGCGTGGGGTCGCGATCCACCAATCGGACCGCGCTCCGATTCGGGTGATCGGCTTTTCAGCATCTCAGAGCCCCGTCGATGCGCTGCCGGAGGGCTGGCCGACCGATGCTGCAATTCGACGAGCGACTTCACTTCTGCCCATTCCGCTTCCACGCCCTCGCCGAGGGGCGGACTGTCGCGGCACGCCGCGAGTTGCGATCACCGTCGTCCTGTCCGACACGACGACCGTGTCGTACCCGCCCTGCGGGGTGCCGCCGGCGATGGCTCCGGTGGTGAATGCACTCAAACCGGCCGGAGGATGGCCGACCACCCGCAAGGTGGGAGTCGCTGTCAAGTCTCAGGAAGAGGAGCCAGGATGAGCGTCCGATGGGGTGGGCTCGCGGCAGTGTTGGTAGCGCTGTTCCTGGTGGCATACGTTTCCGGATGGTACGAATGGCACAGCCCAGAGAGCGATCCAAACGGACACTTGCATGTCATCGGGCTGACCGTCGTCGCCGACGAGAACACGTACAACGGCACGCCTGGCTGGCCTTCACACGCAGCCGTCATCCGGGCCGAGCGGTTGATCCCGCTCCCGCTGCCTGCTCCGCGTGCTCAGCCGAACTGCAAAGCCACACACCGCATGCTGGGGGTGACGGTGACGCTGTCCGACTCCACCATCACTCAATACGTCAATTGTCGAACTCCAGTGTCGTTTGCTCGCGCACTCAACGCGCTCAAGCCGCCCACCGGCTGGGGTGAGTAGTCCGGCCGCGCCTGACCTGCCGGACTCTGGCAGACTCTATGGGCGATGCTGAGTCCTTCCGAAGCTCTCGAGATCATCCTCGAACGGACGCCTGCGCTTTCGACTGAGCGGGTGGCGGTCGGCCCCGGTCTGGTCGGCCGGGTGTTGTCCCAGCCGGCCCGCGCGGTGGTGTCGCTGCCGCCGTTTGCGACCTCGTCGATGGACGGGTACGCGGTGCGCGCTGCCGAGCTCGGCAACGGCCCGGTTCCGATCGCAGCGCGGATCGCGGCCGGCGATCCACCGATCCCGCTCGGCCCCGGCACGGTGGCGGGTATCGCGACCGGTGCGCCGGTTCCCGACGGAGCCGATGCGATCGTGCCGATCGAGGTTGCCGAGGAGCGCGACGGTGGCCTGGTGGCTGCCCCACCGGTGGTGGGTGCGTGCATCCGCCGAGCCGGCGAGGATGTCTCGGCGGGCGACGTGATCGCCGAGGCCGGGGCGGTGCTCTCACCTGCGGCGCTGGCCGCGCTCGCATCGGCAGGAGTGTGGGAGCTCGAGCTGGCGCGCCGGCCGCGGGTTGCGGCGATCGCCACCGGAAGCGAGCTGGTCGCAGCCGGTGAGCCGCTCCAGCCCGGACAGATCTACGAGTCGAACCTGACCGCGGTCACCGCCCAGTCGCTTCGCGCCGGTGCCGAGATGACCATGGCCGAGGTCGTGCGCGACGATCCCCAGGCGATCTCGGACGCGCTCGCCTCAGCGCTCACCGCCGACGTTGTGATCTCCTCGGGCGGGGTCTCGGTCGGTCCGCACGACTACGTCAAGCCGGCGCTGCTGGGCCTGGGTGTGGAGGAGGTGTTCTGGCGGGTGGCGCACAAGCCCGGCAAGCCGTTGTGGTTCGGGGTGGCGGACTCGGGCGCGCTGGTGTTCGGTGTCCCCGGGAACCCCGTCTCGAGCCTGGTGTGCTTCGAACTGTTCATCCGGCCGGCGCTGATGCGGATGCAGGGCGCACCGGTGCCCGCCCGGGCGGTGGCCCGCCTGGCGCGGCCGGTCAAACGCCTGCGCCAGCGCGATCACGCCATGCGCTGCACGCTCGCCCCCGGCCCGGACGGCATGCAGCTCGACCCTCAGTCGGCCCAGGAGTCTCACCTGATCGCCCACGCAGCCCACGCCGACGCGATCGCGTTCATCGATCACGGTGACGGCGAGGTGCCCGCGGGCGAGCTGGTGCAGTACGTGCTGCTGTGACCAGGCGGGTCAACCGGGCACAGTTTCTGGGTGCCGGGGCGCTCGCGCTGACCGCCGCGGCGTGCTCGGGCTCGGGCGGCGGCGCGGCCGCGTCGTCGAGCGTCGCGGTCATCCCGGAGGCCCAGATCGAGCCCAACCTGCACGTCGCCAGCTGGCCCAGGTACTCCGATCCGGCCAACGTGCGGGCCTTCTCGAAGGCCAAAGGCGTGCGCGTGATCGAGAGTTCCTACACGTCCAACGAAGAGCTGCTGGAGCAGCTCACCACCGGGCGCATGCCGCACGACGTGATCGTGCCCGATGCCGACCACGTCGGCATCGAGAAGGGCCTCGGCCTACTGTCGGAACTCGACCACAGCCTGATCCCCAACCTGAAGCACCTGGATCCGCACTGGACGACGCTCTCCTACGACCCCGGCAACCGCTACTCGGTGATCAAGGACACGGGCATCACCACCTTCGCCCGCCGCTCCGATCGGGTGCCGGACGATCTCCAGCAGTGGGACCAGTTCTTCGACTTTCTTGCCCACTCCAGCGGCCTGAACGTGAATTTCATCGACAGTGCCTCGGAGGTGATCGGTGTCGCCCTGATTGCTTTGGGCCACTCGATCAACTCGGACGACACGGGCGATCTCGAGGACGCCCGCCAGCTGTTACTCAACGTGCGTCCGTATGTCTCGACCATCAAGGGTGAGTATCTGCGCGAGTTCGAGGACGGCGAGATCGACCTGGGCATCGCGTACTCCGGTGATGCCCTGCGGATTCAGGCCGCACGCTCGGCCTTGGGCGACATCGAGATCGCCGTCCCGGACACCTCAGAGATCTGGATCGACAGCTGGGCGATCGCAGCATCTGCACCCGATCCCCATGCCGCACACGCGTGGATCAACTACATGCTGACGCCCGCCGTCAACGCCCGCGAGATGGAGCACAACGCCTATGAGGTGGGGACGCCCGCCTCGTTTCCGCTGGTCAAGCCGGCATCGCTCGCCAAGGATCCGCTGGTGGTGTTCGGCGACGACATCCTGTCCAACTATCAGGTGCTGCGCACCACCCCCACAGGCCTCCAGCAGCGCGAGACGATCTGGGCCGAGTTCCGCGGCGCGTGAGACTAGATCCGTGAATAACGGTGCCTGGCACCGTTATTCACCGGGGCGTAGCGGCCCAGCACCAGCGCGCCGATCTGGCAGGCCGCGGCGCCTGCGATGGCGACGCAGAAGGTGACGGCCGGGGACAGGTATCCGCTGGCGGTCATCGCCAGCACCGCCCGCGGCGTCTGCGATCCCAGATCCTGGCCGAACCACAACTCACCCAGCACCAGCAGCAATCCCAGGAATCCGAGCACGTACGGCAGCGCCATGCCGCGCCGCCCCGCCCGGGCCGCAACTGCGATCCACAACCAGGCGTGCGCTGCAGGCAGGATCACGATCAGCATGTAGGGGTTGATGGCCGCGAGCAGCACTCCCGCCAGCATCAGACCCAAAAGACCGGTGGTAAGACCAATCGTTCGGTCTCCGCCCGAGGCCTCGCCACCGGCCAGGCGTGGCCTCGACACGAATCGCCAGTAGGCGGCGGTGACCAGGATCACGATCACGATGCCGGATGTGGCCACGCCGGTGCGATATGGCAGCGGAGGTGCCGAGATCGACGGCAGCAGGTCTCCCGGTGCCAGCGTCAGCAGCCAGATGGTGAGCAGCCCCACCAGCCACGTGCTGAGCCGCCAGCCCAGCGCCCACAATCCGGGCGCCAGGGACACCCGGCGGCGGCGGGCCTTACCCACCAGCACCAGCACGCACGCCAGACTGGGCAGCAGCAGCAGCATCAGCGCCAGTTCCAGCAGCCATCCACGAACCACGCTGACGCCGGCAAACACCACCGGCGGTCCGCCGCGATCGATCGAGGGCGCGGTATCGAGCGTGACCACCAGGGTCGCGAGTGCCGACGCCGCCTGGCCGACCTGCTTGGAGTTCACCTGTTTGAACAGTTGCGGTGTCGGCCCGCCGCCGGCGCTGACGCTGATGGCGGGCACCTGGTGGGCCAGCAGCGGGCTCTGCTCGGTGGGCGCATAGGGAATCGCATACCCGGTGAGCTGGTTGATGGTGCTGGGCAGGTTGGGGTCGGCGCCGCCCACCAGCGAGGCCGACTGGCGCAGCGCTGCGACCAGCGTCGGGGAGGTGCCCCGCGGCGTCACCGTGCGGGTGGCCACCCGGAGCGTTGCACCGGGTGGCCCCGCGATCGAATCGATCGTGATCGCACTAACGATTTGGTCGGCCTGCGGCCACGTCCGGGCGAACTGGTCGGCTCCCTGACCGCCGGTGGTGCCACCGTCCGTCGACACCAGCACCACCCCCCGGCGCAGCTTCAGCGGATTGAGCGCCTTTCCCAGCTCCAACAGCAGACCGGATCCGATCGGCGGTTGCACGCCACCCCCGTCGCGATGGGCGATCACGGCGATGATCCCGGCCTGAGTGCCGGGCTTGTAGGCGATCACGTTGATCATCGGCACCGGCTGTGACCGCCAGGCCAGGTTGGATGCGAACTGCACCAGTTCTGGCTTGGAATCGAAGTTGGAGAGCTTCTCGGACATATCCGTGGCGCCGGCCAGCTCACCCGCGCTGCCGGCTGCGCAGCACCCGCCCGCGGCGGTGTGCTCGGCGGTGCTCTGCTCCTGGGCTGCGGCGATCACGGAGCCGCCGCTGACCGTCACCGGCTGGTCGGGTGGTGAGGGGGCGTCGGGGTGCTGCACCGCCAGCGCGGCGAGTACCAGGGCCAGCAAAGCCACGCCGGTGAGCGCCCGGTAAAGCCGCCAGGAGACCAGTTCACGCCGCCCACGGTTGGGGTGCGGGTTGGGTGTCGCCATGGCGGCGGCCGTTATAGCACACGCCGCTTGCCGCAGGCGGTCGGCAACGGGCGGCATTACCATGTGAAGCACAGTGCCCGAGTCCGCAACCATCATGCTGGTCGACGACGAAGAGTCGATCCAGAAGCTGCTCACCTACCCGCTCGAGCGCGAGGGGTACACGGTGGTGCAGGCGCGTGACGGCGAGGAGGCGCTGATGCGGTTTGCCGAGCGCGCGGTCGACCTGGTTGTGCTGGACGTGATGCTGCCCCGGTTGGACGGCCTGGAGGTGTGCCGGCGGCTGCGCACATCCTCGGCCGTGCCGATCATCATGCTGACGGCTCGCGACGACGAGGTGGACAAGGTGCTCGGCCTGGAGCTGGGCGCCGACGACTACATCACCAAGCCGTTCTCGATTCGCGAGTTCCGCAGCCGCATCCGGGCGGTGTTGCGGCGGGCCAGTCTGCTGGCCGAGCTGGGCTCCGGTACCGAACCCACGGTTGAGGCCGACGGCCTGCTGATCAATCCGGCCAAGCGCAGCCTGACCGTCGCCGGGCGACCGGTGCAGCTGACCTATGTCGAGTTCGAGGTGCTGCGCACGCTGGCCACCCATCCCGGCCGGGTGTACACCCGCCAGGCGCTGCTGGAGACGGTGTGGGGTGATTCGGCCTATCGCGAACCGCGCACGATCGACGTGCATATCCGCCACCTGCGCGAGAAGATCGAAGCCGATCCCAGCGATCCCACCTACATCTTCACGGTGCGCGGAGTCGGGTACCGCTTCCGGGACGGCTAGGTGAACCCGCTGCGCTCGCTGCGGGTGCGGCTGATCGTCGTGTTCGTGACGGTCGTGGCGACCGCCATGGGTGTGCTGTTCCTGTACGTTGTCCCCAGCCTCCGCGCCGACCTCATCTCCGACCGGTTAACGCGGCTGCAGGGCACTGCGAAGAACCAACAGCAGAGTCCCAAGCGATTGGCGATGTTCGCCAAGGGTTGTTTCAACGTCACAGGGCCGGGGTTGCGCCAGATGTCGGGGTTCGCGGGCGCACAGCTGAGCGTGTTTTGCGACTTCAACGGCCAGCGACAATTCTTTTACAACCACCTCGACAACCCCGCCCCGATCGGGCCAAAGAGCCCGATCATCCGTGCCGCGCTGGCCTCCGAGACGCCTGTCGCCGACCGCAACTCGGGCGGCCGCATCAGGGTCGCCTACCGCATGCCCTCGGTGCCGGACGCCGCCGGCAAGCCGACCTTCGCGGTGGTGCTCTTGTCCCAACGGATCACCGACGTTAACGACGCCGCCGCCCTGGTCGAGCGCCAGTTCCTGATCGCCACCCTGCTGGCGCTCGGAGTCGCCGGCCTGGTCGGGTGGACGGCGGCAGTTGCGATCTCGCGACGGCTGGCACGGCTCGAGGCCGCCGCCAGCCGGGTCGCTTCGGGCCAGTTCGACCAGCCAATCGGCGATGAGGCGGCCGACGAGCTGGGCCGGCTGGCGCGATCGTTCGACCTCATGCAGAGCAGGCTGGCGCAGGTCGATCGCGCCCGCAAGGACTTCATCGCCAACGCCTCGCACGAGCTGCGAACGCCGCTGTTCTCGCTGGCAGGCTTCCTCGAGTTGCTGGAAAGCGACGACATCGACGCCGCCACCCGCGATGAGTTCCTCGACACCATGCGCTCCCAGGTGACCCGGCTGACCAAGCTCGCCACCGACCTGCTCGACCTCTCTCGGCTCGATTCCGGTGCCGTCTCGATCGAGCAGGAGCCGCTCGACCTGGTCTCCACCGCCCGCACGCTGGTGCGCGAATTCCGCGGCCTTGCCTCGCGCCACGGCAGCCGGGTGGTGCTGGCCCGTGAGAGCGTCGCGGCCGAGGGCATCGGCGACGAGCAGCGGGTGCAGCAGATCGGCCGGGTGCTGGTCGATAACGCGATCCGCCACAACCCCCGTGGCACCAACGTGCGGGTGCTGACCGGCGCCGACAACGGGTTCGTCACGCTGACCGTCTCCGACGACGGTCCGGGCATTTCCGAGGACGCCCGCCCGCATCTGTTCGACCGCTTCTATCGGGGTGCCGGTACCACCGCGACCGGCACCGGGCTGGGCCTCGCCATCGCCCGCGAGTTGGCGCAGCGCATGGACGGGACACTCAGCGTCGAGTCGGCCGAGGGACACACCGAGTTTGTCCTGTCACTTCCAGGTGGCTCAGAGCCGTCGCTGCGGTAACCTCCGCCGGATGCAGAGGATCAATGTCGGTCACAAGTCGCTTGCCGACTATCGCTCGCTTATCGGTGCCAGCCTGGCCGACGAGATCAAGACTCTGGCCGAGCCGCTGCGGGGCCGGCGGATGCTGCATCTGTCGGCGACTGCTTTCGGCGGTGGCGTGGCCGAGATCCAGTACACGCTGCTGCCGCTCTTGAACGACGTCGGTATCGATGCCGAGTGGCGGGTGATCGAGGGCCGCGACGAGTTTTTCGACGTGACCAAGACGATCCACAACGGACTCCAGGGAGACCCCCGCGGCCTCACCGAGGAGCAGCGCGAGGTGTTCGTGCGCTACAACCAACTGAACGCCGACGCGCTGGAAGATGCCGACGAGTGGGACATGATCGTGGTGCACGATCCGCAGCCGGCGATGATCCGCGACATGGTGCAGAGTTCGCGCCCCAAGTGGGTGTGGCGCTGCCATATCGACCTGTCGTCGCCCAACCCCGACGTGCTCGGCTTCCTGGCGCCCGCGTTGGGCAACTACGACGCTGCGATCTTTCACATGCACGAGTACATCCCGGCCCAGGCACACCTGACCCGGGCGGTGGTGTGGCCCCCTGCCATCGATCCGCTGGCGCCCAAGAACATGGCCTTGGCCCAGGAAGATGCCGCCTACATCGTCGACCAGTTCGGGATCGATCCCGCCCGGCCGTTGATGTTGCAGGTGTCGCGGTTCGACCCCTGGAAGGACCCCAAGGGCGTGATCGACGCCTACCGCGAGGTCAAGGGCGAGCACCCAGGGGCGCAGCTTGCGCTGGTCGGATCGATGGCGCATGACGATCCCGAGGGCTGGGAGTTCTGGAATCAGACGCAGGAGTACTGCCAGGACGATCCCGACATCCACATGTTCTCGAACTTGAACAACGTGGGCGCAGTCGAGGTCAACGCCTTCCAGGTGCAGTCGGATGTGTGCATCCAGAAGTCGATTCGCGAAGGGTTCGGCCTGACCGTGTCGGAGGCCCTGTGGAAGGGGCGGCCGACGATCGGCGGCGCAGTCGGCGGGATTGTCACCCAGATCGTCGACGGCGAGACCGGCTATCTCGTGTCCTCGTCCGGGGAGTGCGCAGAGCGCACCCTCGAGGTGCTCGCCGACCCGGCTCATGCACGCGATATGGGCCGCCGGGGTAAGGAGCATGTGCGCCGTCACTTCCTGACGCCCCGACTCGTGCGCGACTGGCTCGCATTGATGCACCTGCTGGACGGTGAGCAGGTGGATCTGGACGTGGTGGAGGGTCGCGCCTAGGACCCCGACGAAATGAGGCCGATCGCGAAATGCAATCTGACGCACTTCTGATCGTCTCCAATCGCGGGCCGGTTCGATACCTGCGAGATGCCGCCGGGGAGCTGGTGCACAAGCGCGGTGGGGGAGGACTGGTGACGGCGCTCTCGGCGCTGGCCGGTACCCATCCGCTGACCTGGATCGCAAGCGCGCTCTCGGACGAGGACGCCGAGGCGGCGGCGGCCGGGCCGATTCATCTGGACGACCTCACTCTGCGGCTGATCGAGCACGACCGGGAGGAGTACGACCGCTACTACAACGTCTTTGCCAACCCCACGCTCTGGTTCATCCAGCACTACCTGTGGGGCCTCGCGCTGGAGCCGTCGGTCGACCGCAACGTGCGGCTCGCCTGGGAGGCGGGATACGTGCCGGTCAACGACCGCTTCGCCGACGCCGTGATTGAGGAGCTGGAGCGCGCGCCTGCGCCGGTGATGATCCACGACTACCAGCTGTTCATGGTGCCCCAGCGGGTGCGTGAGCACGTGCCCGGCGCGGTGCTTCAGCACTTCACCCACATCCCCTGGCCGCAGCCCGACTACTGGCGGGTGCTGCCTCTGGACATTCGCACCGCCATCCACGAGTCGCTGCTGGCATGCGACATCGTCGGCATGCACACCCCTCGGTACGTGCACTCGTTCCTGGAGTGCGTGGAGGCGTTCACCGATGCCGAGGTCGATCGCCGAGCCGCCACCGTCCACTACCGGGGGCGCACCGTGCGGGTGCGGGCCTATCCGATCTCGGTCGACCCGGCAGAGTTCGAGCGGCTGGCGGCCAGCCCGGCCGTGATCGCCGTCCGAGCCGCGGGTGCTGGAGGCGCGACCTGAGAAGCTTTTGCTGCGGGTCGATCGCACCGACCCGTCCAAGAACATCGTGCGCGGATTCCGGGCGTTCGACCTGTTTCTGCTCGACCATCCCGAGTGGCGCGGGCGGGTGACGATGCTGGCGCTGCTCGACCCGTCGCGGCCCGAGATTCCTGAGTATGCCGAGTACGTCGGTGCGATCCAGCGGGTGTCGCGTGAGGTCAACGATCGGCACTACATGACCGGCATGTGGCAGCCCATCGACCTGCGCATGTCGGACAACTTCCCCGAAGCCGTGGCCGCCTACAAGCACTACGACGTGCTGCTGGTAAACGCGATCTTCGACGGCATGAACCTGATCGCCAAGGAGGCGCCGCTGGTGAACGAGCGCGACGGGGTGTTGATCCTGTCCGAGAACGCCGGCGCCTACGGAGAGCTCAAGGATCACGCGTTGGTGGTCAACCCCTTCGACATCCAGGAGCAGGCCGACGCCATCTATGCCGCCTTGGAGATGCCCGCCGACGAGCGTCACACGCGCATCGAGGGCATCCGCGCACAGGTGCGTGAGCACGACATCAAGCGCTGGATCGACACCCAGCTGGCCGACCTCAAGAACCTGGCGTGAGGCCGCCGTACACCGGTTTTCGGTAACTTCCCTCGCACGTGAGCGAGATCCGCATGATCGATGTGGGCGACAAGCCGGTCACCCGCCGCACGGCCACCGCACGCGGGCGTGTGCTGGTGCCCGCAGCCGTGCTCGAGCGGATCGCCGCGCGCACCCTGCCCAAAGGCGACGTGCTGGCGGTCGCCCAGGTGGCCGGGATCATGGCTGCCAAGCACACTCCCGACATCGTCCCGCTGTGCCATCCGCTGCCGCTCTCCAAGGTGGATGTGCTGCTCGAGCTGGAAGAGGACGGGGTGGTGGTGACCGCCACCGCCGAGACCACCGCCCAGACCGGGGTCGAGATGGAGGCGCTGACCGCCGTGATGGCGGCTGCGCTGACCGTGTACGACATGACCAAGGGCCTCGATCCGTCGATCTCGATCGCCTCGGCGGAGCTGGTCGAAAAGACCGGCGGTAAGAGCGGCCACTGGCGCCGCGACCAGCCATGAGGTCGTCGGTGCTGACGGTGTCCGACGGGGTCAGCCACGGCGTGCGTGAAGACAAGAGCGGCGAGGTGCTGGCCGAGCGGCTTGCAGCGGGAGGGTTCGAGCTGGTGGAGCGACGGGTCGTGCCCGACGAGCGCGACCAGATCTCGGCAGCGCTGCGCGAGCTGGCCGCCGCGGCCGATCTGGTGGTGACCACCGGCGGGACGGGTTTCGCCCCCCGCGACGTGACTCCCGAGGCCACCGCCGACGTGGTCGAGCGGCCGACACCCGGTCTGGACGAGGCCATGCGCGCGTTCTCGATCGGGATCTCTCCCCACGGCATGCTGGCCCGCGGCCGCAGCGGGATCGTCGGCTCGACGCTGATCGTGAACATGCCCGGCAGCCCTCGGGCCTGCGGCGAGTGCTTCGACGTGATCGCCCCGGCGCTGGCCCACGGGCTGGCGCTGCTGGCCCAGGAACCGACTGACCATTGACCGCCACCGCCGTCTACGCCCGCCGCTTCGCCTCGCTGGTCAAGATCGAGCACTCGGTGTTCGCGCTGCCCTACGCCTACTCAGCGGCGATCCTGGCCGAGGCCGGCATCCCGCCGTTTGCCACGCTCTTTTGGATCACCGTGGCGATGGTCGGCGCCCGCAGCCTGGCGATGGCGCTGAACCGCCTGATCGACGCCGAGATCGACGCCCGCAACCCGCGCACCGCCCGTCGCGAGATCCCCGCAGGGCTGCTCAACCGCGGCCAGGTGCTGGGCTTCGCGGCAGTCTCGCTGGCCGTCTTCCTGATCGCGGTGTGGCAGCTGCCGTCGCTGACCCACGTGCTGTGGCCGATCCCGGTGATCGGGTTTGTGATCTACCCGTATCTCAAGCGGTTCACGTGGACCTGCCACTTCTTCCTGGGGGCGGTGGACGGGCTGGCGCCGCTGGGCGGGTGGATCGCGGTCACCAACCACCTCGGCCTCGACCCGTTCCTGCTGGGCGGCGCGGTCGCGCTGTGGATCGCGGGCTTCGACATCATCTATGCGACCATGGATCTCGAGATCGATCGGGCTCAGGGACTCAACTCGGTGCCGCTGCGCTTCGGCGTGGGGCGGGCGCTTGCTGATCACCCGGGCGGCGCATCTGATCTCGGTGGTGCTGTTGGTGTGGCTCGGCCTGAGCCTGGGACTCGGGCCCCTCTACTACCTGGGAGTGGCGGTGATCGCGGGGCTTCTCACCTACGAGAACGCGATCGTGAGCGAGGACGACCTCAGTCGCGTCGACATGGCCTTTCTGACCATGAACGGCGTGATCGCGGTCGTGTTCCTGGCCGGTGTGCTGCTCGATGCCGTCGTCTGAGCCCCTGATCCGCTGCGCCGGTCTGGTGCGGCGCTTCGGGGAGCGCCGCGCGCTGGCGGGAGTCGATCTGGAGGTCGCCGCCGGAGAGACGGTGGTCGTCACCGGCGCCAACGGCGCCGGCAAGACCACGCTTCTGCGAGTGCTGGCCACGGTGCTGCGACCGTCGGAGGGCGAGGTGTCGGTGGCCGGCCACCCGCTTCCGTCCAAGGCGATGCTGGCCCGCCCAGGCATCGGCTACATCGCGCATGACCCGCTCGTCTACCCGGGGCTCTCGGCCCGCGAGAATCTGGAGCTGTACGCCGCCCTCTACAACGTCGGCACCGGCGGCATCGCCGACGCGCTCGAGCTGGTCGGGCTGGGTCGAGCGCGGCGACGACCAGGCGGCCGAGTTCTCGCGCGGGATGCTGGCCCGGCTGGCGATCGCGCGGGCCACCCTGCACGATCCCGAGCTGCTGTTGCTGGACGAGCCCACCGCGGGTCTCGACGCCGACGGCCACGCCGTGCTGCTGGCAGCTGCTGGAGCGTCACCGCGGGCGGACAGCGGTGATCGCCACCCACGAGCCGGAGCGGTTCGAGCGGTTCGCGAGCCGCCGGATCGCGGTCGCGGGCGGGAAGGTGGCGGCGTGAACCGGCGGGCGCTGGTGGCGCTGGTGCGCAAGGACCTGGTGCTGGAGCTGCGCGGCCGCGAGGTGGTGCTGGCGATGGTGGTGTTCGTGCTGGCCGCGTTCGTGCTGTTTCGTTTCGGCCTGGGCGGTCAGTCCCTGGCCGGAGGCACCCGCGCGGCGGTCGGCGTGCTGTGGATCGCCACGGTGTTCACCGCCATGCTGGGGCTGACCCGATCGTTCGCGGCCGAGCGCGAGGGCCGCGTCTGGGACGGGCTCTTGGCCTCGCCGGTGGACCGGGCCACGCTGTGGGCGGCACGGTCGATCTCGTTCCTGGTGTTCATGCTGGCGGTGCAGGTGGTGGCGGTGCCGGCGTTTTGGCTGTTCTTCCTGCAGTCGGGGCGCGGCCCGTCGATGCCGGTGCTGATCGCCGCCCTCGTTCTGGCCGACATCGGCATCGCCGCGCTGGGCTCGCTGCTGGCCGGCCTGGGAATCGCGGCGCGCAACCGCGAGGTGCTCGTGCCGGTGCTCTTCCTGCCCTTTGCGATCCCGCTTGTGATCGTGGCATCGACGCTCACCGTGCACACAATTTCCCTGCAAACAGACGATTTTTACATCGTCAAACGGCTCGTATTTCTGGGCTTCTATGATACGATCTTCGCGCTCCTGGGGTGGGCACTGTTCGAGTTCATCGTGGAGGATTGAGGTGGGTTTGGAACTCCAGGCGACCACGCCGAACGGCGCCCGATTTGACCGCGCGACCATCGCCCCGGTGGTGGCGATGGTGCTGATGGTGGCGGCGCTGGCGATGATCTTCTTCTACGTCCCCAGCGACGCCGACCAGGGCTTCTCCCAGCGGATCTTCTACTTCCACGTGCCGATCGCGATGACCACCTACGTGCTGTTCATGTGGGCGGCCGTCAACGCCGCTCGGTACCTGCGAAGCGGCGACATGTCGCTCGACCTGCGCAGCTACGTGCCGATGCACCTGGGCACCGTCTTCGGCTCGCTGACGCTGGTCACCGGGTCGATCTGGGCGCGGGCGTCGTGGGGCACCTGGTGGGACTGGAGCAGCACCGAGCTGAACACGTTCATGATCATCTTCCTGTACTACTGCGCGTACTTCATGCTGCGGTTCTCGGTCGAGCCGGGAGAGCGGCGGGCGCGGTACTCGGCGGTGTACGCGCTGCTGGGCATCGGGCTGGTGCCGGTCAGCGTGCTCGCGGTTCACCTCGGGCAGGACATCATTCACCCCATCACCTTCACTCACAACGGCGCCAACATGGACAACTCGATGCTCGCCACCTTCCTGGTGAGCTTCGCCGCGATGCTGTCGCTGGCGTTCGCGATGTATCAGGTGGAGCTGCGCGGCAAGCGGCTGGACGAGCGGGTCGCCCGGATCAAGCGGCTGGTCGAGGAGCCGGCGTGACCCTTGCCGAGACGGTCGACATCACCACAATCAAATACGTCGCCGCGGTGTACGGTTTGGTGTGGATCGTGACTCTCGCCTACGTGGTCATCCTGAATTCGAAGCTCGGCCGGCTGGAACGGCAGCTGGACGACATCGTCGGCACGCTCGAACGGCGCAAGGCGGGTGACGATGCCTGAGATCGGCGTGCCCGTGCGGCTGGTGATGGTCGGTACCAACCACCGCCACGCCCCCATCGAGGTGCGCGAGCAGCTGGCCTCCGAGGATCACGGCGGTGGCCTGGTCGAGTCGTTGATGCGCCACGAGGCCGTGGCCGAGGCCGTCGGGCTCTCGACCTGCAACCGCTGCGAGCTGTACATGGTCGGCACCGACGAGCAGGCGATGCGGGCCGCGGCCATCGATCGGCTGGGCGCCTATGCCGCCGGCGCGCCCCACCCGATCGACGAGATGCTGTACGTGCACACCGGCGTCGGGGTGGCCGAGCATCTGTTCGCAGTCGCCGGCGGGCTCGACTCGCTGGTGCCCGGGCGAGGCCCAGATCCTGTCCCAGATCCGCGACGCCCATGCGGCCGCGGCCGGCAGCGGCTCGACCGGGGCGGTGACCAACCGCCTGTTCGACGAGGCGATCGTCGCCGGTAAGCGGATCCGCAGCGAGACCTCGATCGGCGCCGGCGGTGCCTCGGTGGCGTCGGTCGCCGCCGAGGTCGCGCGTCAGCACCTGGACGGCCTGGGCGATGCGACGGTGCTGGTGATCGGCGCGGGCAAGATCGCCCAGCTGACGGCGGCCAACCTCTCGGCCCGAGGGGTCAAGCGCTTCATCTTCGCCAATCGCACCGGCGACGCCGCGGCCGGGCTGGCGGCGCGCTTCGGCGGTGAGTCGGTCGCCTTCGACGATCTCGGCGTCGGCGGTCGCCCGCGCCGACGTGATCGTCAGCTCGACCTCGGCGCCGGGCCTGGTGGTCGCGGCCGACGCCGTGCCGGCGGGGCGGCGGGTGTTCATCGATCTCGCGCTGCCGCGCGACATCGATCCGGCGATCGCCGAGCTCGAGGGCGCCAGCGTGATCAACATCGATGAGCTGGAGGACGCGGTGCGGCGCACCATCGCGCTGCGCGAGGGCGAGTACGGCCCCGCTCGCGAGATCGTGGTCGAGCAGTCGGCGGAGTTCCGGCGCTGGCTCGCGGCGCTCGAGGTGGTGCCCGCGATCACGTCGCTGCGGGCGCTCGCCGAGCAGATTCGCGTGGCCGAGCTGGAGCGCGCCGAGGGCCGCTGGGAGGGGCTGACGGAGGCCGATCGCGCCCGCCTGGACGCGGTCACGCGCTCGATGATCGCAAAGCTTCTGCATCGGCCCACGGTGCGATTGAAACAGGCCGCCGTCGAGAGCGATTCGGAGACGTACGCGCAGGCGGTGACCGAGCTGTTCGGTCTCGACCGAACCTCGGCATGAGGCTCGGGAGCCGCGCCAGCGCGCTGGCGCTGGCGCAGGCCGGACTGGTGGCCGAACTGCTCGGGGGTGCCGAGATCGTGCCGATCTCCACCGCCGGCGATCGGGACAAGGGCGCCCGGTTCGACCAGATCGGCGACGGCCGCGGGGTGTTCACGCGCGAGATCGAGCGGGCGCTGCTCGACGGCGAGATCGATGCGGCCGTGCACAGCGCCAAGGATCTGACCGGCGATATGCCCGAGGGGCTGGTGGTGGCGGCGGTTCCCGAGCGGGGCGATCCCCGCGACGCCTGCTGCGGGCCGTACGGCTCGCTCGAGTCGATCCCCGCCGGCGCCACGGTCGGCACGTCGTCGGCGCGCCGCGGCGGGCTGCTGCGCGAGCTCCGCCCCGACCTGCGGGTGGTGCCGCTGCGCGGCAACGTCGACACCCGGCTGCGCAAGCTCGACGCGGGCGAGGCCGACGTGATCCTGCTGGCCGCCGCCGGCCTGAACCGGCTGGGACTCGAGCATCGCGGATCGCCTTCACGCTCGACCCGCACACGTTCGTGCCCGAGGCCGGGCAGGGCGCGCTGGCGGTGCAGGTGCGGGTCGGCGACGAGCAGCGGGTGGCGGCGATCGATCACGCCCCGAGCCACGCGCGGCTCGACGTGGAGCGGGCCCGGGTGATGATGCTGGGCGGCGGCTGCACCGCGCCGGTGGCGGCCTACGCCTGGCACGACGACGGGGGCGTTCTGCAGCTGCGATCGTGGGCGGCGTCGTGACCGTGTATCTGGTCGGCGCCGGCCCGGGCGACCCGGGGCTGGTGACGGTGCGGGCGCGCGAGCTGCTGCAGCGCTGCGACGCGCTGGTGTACGACGCGCTGGTCGATCCCCGGGTGGTGGCGATGGCCGCCGCCGGCGCCGAGCGCCACTACGCCGGCAAGCGGGCGGGCTCACACGCGCTCAGCCAGGAGGAGACCAACGCGCTGCTGGTCGAGCTCGGCGGCCGCTGTGCGTGCGTGGTGCGGCTCAAGGGCGGCGATCCGTTCATCTTCGGCCGCGGCGGCGAGGAGGCGCTCGAGCTGCGCGCGGCCGGGGTCGAGTTCGAGGTGGTGCCGGGGGTGTCCTCGGCCCACGCCGTACCCGCCTACGCCGGGATCCCGGTGACCCACCGCGGGCTCGCCGCCCAGGTGACGGTCGTGACCGGCCACGAGGACCCCAACCGGCCCGAGTCGAGTATCGACTGGGCGGGGCTGGCCGCCACGCCGGGCACGCTCGTGTTCCTGATGGGCGTGCGCTCGCTGCCGCGGATCGCCGAGCGGCTGATCGACACGGCCTGGACGCCGGCACCCCCGCCGCGGTGATCTCGCAGGGCACGCTGCCCTCGCAGCGCACCGTCACCGCGCCGCTCGAGCAGATCGCCGAGGCAGCGGCGGAGCTACCGGCGCCGGCGATCATCGTCGTGGGGCGGGTGGCGGCGCTGCACGAGCAGATGGCGTGGTTCGAGCGCCGGCCGCTGTTCGGCCGCCGGATCGCGGTCACCCGCGCCCGGGCGCAGGCCAGCAGCCTGGCGACCCAGCTGACCGAGCTGGGCGCGGCGGTGGTGGAGGCCCCGGCGATCCGGATCGAGACGCTCGACCATCGGCCGCCCGACCTCGGCCTTCGACATCGTGTGCCTGACCAGCGCCAACGGGGTGGAGCGGCTGCTGGCCGGCGACGTTCGCCGGCTGGCCGGGGTGACCGTCGCGGTGGTCGGCCGCGCCACCGCCGACGCCGCCCGGGCGCGGGGGATCGAGCCCGACGTGATGCCTGAGCACGCGACCCAGGAGGGATTGGTGGAGGCGCTCGGGCGGTCGCCGGCAGGCGGGTGCTGGTCGCGACCGCCGAGGGCGCCCGCACCGTGCTGGCGGACGGGCTGCGCGCCGGGGGGCCGAGGTGACCGAGGTCAAGCTCTACCGCAGCGTGGCCGAGCCGGTCGATGCCGCGGCGGTGATGGGCTGTGACTGGGTCACGTTCACGGCGTCGTCCACCGTCACCAACGTGCTCAGCGGGCTGGAGCCGGCCGATCGGGCGCGGCTGCGTGCGATCTCGATCGGGCCGATCACCAGCGAGACGCTGCGGGGGGTGGGGTGGATCCCGTGATCGAGGCCGACCCCCACGACGTCGAGGGGCTGC
>CAVSNF010000003.1:0-8979 GCA_963729195.1 uncultured Actinomycetes bacterium | reverse complement strand
CGGCGCTCGTTGTGGACGGCCTCGCACGTCTGATCTCATGATGCTTGGATTGGCCGTGTGGGGAGCGAGGCGGGGTGAGGGTGTCCCTCACCTCGCCTGCGGCGGGGATGACTAGAATGAGCCGCCTGCGATCAGGGTGCCGCCGAGAGTGCGCACGGGCACGGTGGATCCGGCCTTGATCCTGGGTACGGACTGCCCGTTTTGAGTGTTGCGCTCAGCGTGGGCTTGGCCCAGGCGGGTGATCGCGTTGTGATCATCTGAACCCAGTGCGGTCGGGAGCACATTTGGCCACCGCGGTATGGTGCTCGTTGTGGAGCGGGGCATCCAGCACGGAGGGACGCATGGTTCGAGAGGCTTTGATGGAGGAGGCTTCGGGCGGTTTGAAGCCGGTCGGCGAGGGCTGGTTCGTTGTCAATGCCCGCGAGGCGCAGTGGATCCACAGCGAGAAGTTTGGGGCCGGCGTGACGTTCGAGGGCAATCCGTACTTCGAGCAGTACGGGATCAACATCCAGGTGATGTGGCCGGGGCAGCCGAACTGCTACTACCACGCCGAGGAGGGCCAGGAGGACTTCCTGGTGTTGCAGGGCGAGTGCCTGCTCCTGGTTGAGGGCGAGGAGCGCCCGCTCAGGGCGTGGGACTTCGTGCATTGTCCGCCCTGGACGAAGCACGTGTTTGTGGGCAGCGGTGACGAGCCGTGTGTGATCATCTGCGTCGGCGCGCGCAATGCCGGTGACGGTCTTGTGTATCCGGTGTCTGAGTTGGCGCTGCGCCACGGAGCAGGCGTGACCGAGGAGGCGACTACTGGCAAGGTGGCATACGCCGACGCCCCCAAGACCACCTCCGGCCCTCATCCCGAGGGTCTGCTCGCCGGCGGATGAGCCCGGGCCAAGGCGCCTGCGTGGCGGGTGCCTGCCTCTGCCATCACCAGGATGAGAGTGCGAGCTTCGAGCTAACACCGCACGGTCGCGGTATCCACGCTCAGCTCGTTTTTCCGGCGCTCTAGGGCTCCCAGACTCGGCGATGGCAACGTGCCCGGCAGCCCGGAGTCACTGTGGGGTCGCCGCGTCTGGCATGCTGTGCGACGTGTCTGAAAATCCCGGGTGTCAGGCGTGCGCTGGCGGCGGCTCGGGCGGTCGCGCTGGGCGACGGCCGGAGTGCGACGGCCAGCGGCCGGGCTCGATCGCTTCAGATCGTCTTCTGGCAGAAGACGCTCGTCTCGATCGAGCGCGGAGTCATGCTCGCGTAGTCGCCGAAGGGATCGCATCGCTCAAAGCCCTCGCGCAGATAGAAGGCGATGGCTTCGGTTTGATACCTGCCGGTCTCGAGCCGGAGAATCGAGTAACCCGCCGTCCTGGCTTCTCGTTCCAGACGCCGCAGAACGCCCGCCGCGACACCCATCCGCCGAGCCGTCGGCCGCGTATACATCCGCTTGACTTCGGCGAAACCGTCGTCGAAGGCGACGCCGCCGCAGCCGACTGCGACGCCGTCAACTCGTGCGACGAAGAACCTCACGTTCCCGCCGAAGAGCTGCTCGAGCGACACCGCATGATGCTGCTCCGGCAGGTAGTTGCCCAAGAGCGCGATGTCCAGCTCGGCGATGAGCTGCCGTACCTCATCGGTGGCGACCCCCATACGCTCAATCGTGAGATTCATCAGTCGCTCCTCGACACCACGGTCGCCACACCGACGACCCCGACAGTCCGTCGCAGGTCGAGCCTAGCTGGCACGGGCTGCTGCGAAGACTCCGCCACGGTGCGGCGACCTCAGTTTGCAGGCGTACCCTTCACGGACGGCTCTTGAACCGGGTGGAGGTGCCACTCGCTCACTCCCGCGAGTGCCTATACGCCGCGATCTGCGAACTCAAACGGCGTGCCGGCTACGAGTTCCTTTGACGGTGCTGCACGCTTCGTGACTTGGCCACGACAATTCCGACGCACAGCAGGATCACGACGAAGCTGACACCACTCACTAGCCACACGTGCCGACCAAGCCACGGCTGAGGCTCCTGGCGTCTCCATCACCTTCGATCTTAGTCTTTCAGTCGTACCGGCCCCAGGTGGCCCAGGGGACGGCTACCGGCATCTCTACATCGACGACGTAAGCAGCCGCAATGTCCGCACGTGTGCGGCGCCGCTAGCCCG
This sequence comes from uncultured Actinomycetes bacterium, assembly GCA_963729195.1. GTDB lineage: Bacteria > Actinomycetota > Thermoleophilia > Gaiellales > JAICJC01 > CAVPTL01. The sequence continues at coordinate 6,838 of CAVSNF010000003.1, read as the reverse complement.
CAGCCGCGACGGTCGCTGGACGGTATTGCGATCCCCAGGACCGCGACTCGCATGCGAACTGACAGGAGGCGGACTCTGTTGTGCGAGCGGGCTCGGTTGCGTCAGATCCTTCGAGAACCGTAGAACTCCCCTATCGCAAGCAGGGTTCACGCTGATGACGCTGACGCCTCCAGCGGAGATCCTTCACTGACGACAACTCGGCCGAAGGAGGCGCTCATGGCGTCAGTTACACCGCACCAAGGGAGTCAGCGCGCAGGCCGCGAGGCCAGAGGCGACCGAAGCGCGATCACGGGGATTGCACCGTGTTCAGCCGGCCCCCCCGAATGAGGCTCCGATATGTGGTCGGCGTGACTGGCATCGGGGTTACCGCCGCGTTTCTCGGTTTTGGGAGGCGACGCTGGCTCTGTTGGGGGGTTACTGATGGAGAACGAGACCTGGGTCTCCCTGGCGACGAGTTGATCGCGAATCCCGACCTCATCGCGACTCGTGCCATCACCATTCGGGCCTCGGTCGATGAGGTTTGGCCGTGGATCGCACAGCTGGGTCAGGGACGGGGCGGGTTCTACAGCTACGACTTCTTCGAGAACCTGGTCGGTTGCGACATCACAGCGCGGATCGGGTCGTGCCTGAATGGCAGGATGTCGCCGTTGGAGACGAGGTCAGGCTCTATCCGGAGGGCCCGCTCGACGTGGTTGGGGTGGAAGTGGGGCGATCGCTCGTGATTCGCGGCGGGGTTGCGATGGGGAATACCCCGCCTCCCTACGATTTTACGTGGGCGTTCGTGTTGCAAGAGCAGTCAGAGGGGACAACGCGGCTGCTTGTGCGGGAGCGATACGAATATACGCGCGGGTGGGCGCCGCTGGTGGTCGAGCCCGCTGCGGCGATCAGCTTCGTGATGACCCGAAAGACGCTGCGCGGCATAAGGGACAGGGCCGAGCGTCGCGCAGCCCGATTGCAAGAGAGCCCGACTGTGCAACGGGAAAGCGGGCGACCCTCGTGAACCTGCCCGTGGCGTTCCGAAGCGAACTGGCCCGAGGGACGCCGGCCGGGCTGGCCGTCCTGGTCGGGGTGGCCACGGTTGTGTTCTCGGCGTTGTACTTCGTGTCCGATCTGGTCGAGCTGGTTCAGGGTGGATTCTCCACGCCGCAGCTCGCGCTCACGTATCTGGCAGAGGCGGCGATTCCCCTGTTCGTGATCGGGCTCTACGCGGTGCAGCGACCGGCGATCGGGCGGCTTGGCCTCTTCGGCGCCGTCGGCTACGCATACGCCTTCGTCTTCTTTACGAGCACGGTGGTGGTTGCCCTGGCGAACCGGACGAGCGGTTGGGACGCGCTCGCTGCCCAGTTCGGCCCGTGGATAACCATTCACGGCGCCGTGATGATGGTCGCGGGGTCGGCCTTCGGCGTCGCGGTGATCCGCACCGGAGTGCTGCCGCGATGGACGGGAGTGGCGTTGATTGCGGGTGTCATCCTGGTGGCGGTGTCCTCGGTGCTACCGGAGATCGCGCAAACCGCGGCGGCGGGAGTCCGTAATCCGCGTTCGCCGGTATGGGTGCCTCGCTGCTTCTTGCCCGCCGACCGAAACTCCGACCGACGGCAAGCCTCGCGTCCAGCGCAGAGCGACGACGTGGCACTCGGCAGCGTGAGGGTATAGGCGAACCGTGGGCCGGCGGAGTCGAGACTCGAGTGGAACCCGCGCGCGAATCATCGCCGGGATGACCGAGCCGAACACCTCTCGCTGGAGCACAGTGAGCGAGGCAGGCAAACGAGGGCAGTTATTATCCAAGAGCTGTGCGGCGGCTGTGGATCTGTACTGGCTCCACTCGGCGCGGGTGGTAGCTCTGTCCGGCTGAACGGGCGCGTCTTCGAGGCAGCTGCGGCGCGGCTACAGCACCGATCGACGCACGACCTCTACCACTCCGCGCTCGAGGTGCGCCATCCGGGCGCGGGACGCTTCGTGATCGAACAGGCGGCCTCCAAGACGACCCCGCCTACAAGACCGCCGCCCTCACAGCCGGAGCCAGCGCCTACCTACTAAAAGACACCATGTACGACGACCTCGCCACCACCATCCGCGAGGCGCAATCCACGAGTGTCGGAGGCAGTTAGATGAGTCCAGACTCCAAACCGAACTCGGTCCATCGGAAGGATCTACGCGCCCAACCGCGATGGGTGAACCTTCTGATATTCGCAATCGGCGCCTGCGTTCTTTTTGACGGCGCGCTGCTCCTCGCCTCAGGCAACGCCTTCGGTGTCTTCCCGCTCGTTGTGAGTCTCCCAAGCGTCATCACAGGTTGGTGGGGACTCGGCGGCGGGTTCCCACTTTGGTTCCCACCCGGCCGCTGACGGTGACAACCACAGAGTGTCTAAAAGCCGTGGTACCAGGGAATACGCGCGATGGGCCGTGTAGGGATCGAACCTACGACCTTGGGATTAAAAGTCCCCTGCTCTACCAACTGAGCTAACGGCCCTGCATCAATCCTAGATGCCAACGGCGCCCGCGACCGGCGAAGGTGGTAGGTTCATCCGTGGGGGGTCGTGGGCACATCGACCCAGGCAAAACATGGTTTTCGGAGGCAACCTTTGACTCGAGTAAACCGAGAGGGCGAGCCGAGCTATGCCGGCATCGCAACCTTCTCGAAGCTGCCGCTCGCGCTCACGCCGGCTGAGCTCGCAGGGCGTCGACGTCGCCATCGTGGGCGCGCCGTTCGACGAGGCGGTGTCCAACCGACCCGGCACCCGGTACGGACCCCGGGCGATCCGTGGAGCCGACGACACCGGCGGCGTGCCGCCGCGCCGGCCGCACATGGGGCTGGGCGTCGACCCCTTCGTCGAGCTGAACGTGGTCGACTACGGCGACGCCGAGACCGTCTCGGGCGACACCGCCCAAAGTCACGCCGCGGTCAAGCAACTGGTGTCCGAGATCTGCGCCGCCGGGGCAATCCCGGTGGTGCTGGGAGGCGACCACTCGGTGGCGATCCCCGACATGACCGCGGTGGCCGAGCACCATGGCCCCGGCACCGTCGGCGTGATCCACTTCGACGCCCACGCCGACACCGCCTCGGCCTTGCACGGCTTCGAGCTCTCCCACGGCTCACCGATGCGCGTGGTGGTCGACAACGGCGCCATCAGGGGTGACCAGTTCATCCAGATCGGGCTGCGCGGCTGGTGGCCCGAGGACGAGGAATTCACCTGGATGAGTGAGAACGGCTTTCGCTGGTACACGATGTACGAGCTCGACGAGCGGGGATTTCTGCCGTGCCTGGATGAGGTGATCGAGGCCGCCAAGGAGTGGCAGCACGTGTTCCTGTCGGTCGACATCGACTCGCTCGACCCGGCCTACGCGCCGGGCACCGGAACTCCCGAGATCGGGGGTCTGACGACCCGTGAGCTGGGCGCGGCGGTGCGCCGCATCACCGCCGAGCTTCCGGTCGTGGGATTCGAATTGGTGGAGGTCTCACCGCCGTATGACCCCACGCAGATCACGGCGGTGAACGCCCACCGGCTGGTGCTCGAAGCCCTCTCGGGCCTTGGCCTGCGCCGCAGCGGCCGACCTGTCACCCCCCGGCTGGACTCCAGATCGAGATAGAAAGTTCACCATTTTGGGAACCATTTGACCGTCCCGACCGTCGTAGAAATGTGAGCCCGTTGACCAGCCACACCGACATCGTCACGAGATTCCCGCTCTCGGCGGAAGTCGTGTGGCGCCGCTACCTCGAGCAGACCGAGGGACTCACCGGGGACGAGTACGAGCAGGTCGAGCACGAAGCGTGGGAACAGCTGCAGGCGGCACTGAGGCACCTGGACACGCCCGCGCCGCTGACCCTCAACTGACGGGTATCCTGCCCATGCCCTGCCCCCATCGTCTAGTGGCCTAGGACCCCAGCCTTTCACGCTGGTAACACCGGTTCGAACCCGGTTGGGGGTATTCACACCAGCGGACCCGTCTACTACGCTGGGTAGATGACATTCGTCACAAGGTGCCTCGTCGTGGTCGTCGCACTGACGCTCTGTGGATGCAGCGGCAGTACTGCTACCCACGGTGACACCCAGGTGACAGGTGAGGTCATCGTGATTGGGGGCACAAGCGCCCCACCGAGCCCGCTGACGCGGTTGCGGTTCGATGTGACGGGTGGCGCTGAGTTCCTCAAGGTGGTCACCGACGAGCACGGCCGGTTCTCCTTCGACGTACCGCCGGGCGTCTACCACGTCATCATCACCGGCCACGGACCGAGGGTGAACGGAACGCTGACTCAGCCACGACCGAACTGGATCGTCGTCCAGCGGGCGGGCAAGCCGTTCCAGCTCTTGGTGGACCCATGCTCGGCCGCCGTGGATCGGTGCCTGGCACCGTTATCCACCTAGAACCCTACGGCTACTCCGCCGTCCACGGTGATCCGAGCGCCGGTCACGTAGGTGTTGTCGCGCGAGACCAGGTGGGAGACGACCGACGCCACCTCGGACGGCTCAGCCGCCGGCCCAGCGGTAGCCGGCCGCTGGCCACATCGCCCTCGCGAACCGGTCGGTCTCCAGCTCGCTCTGGCCGTCGACGACCGACATGCGGGTGCGGATGAAGCCGGGAGCGAGGCTGTTGACGAGCACGCCGTGGCTGCCCAGCTCCAAGGCCAGCGTGCGGGTGGCCGCATCCAGCCCCCCTTGGCCGAGTCGTAGCTGAGCGCCGTCCGCTCGCTGTTGGTCGCGTGGATCGAGGTGATGTTGACGATCCTGCCACCGCCGGTTTTGGCCATCGCCAGCCCGGCGGCGCGGGCCAGCAGATCGGCCCGTCCAGCATCACCCCGTGCTGTCGGCGATAGGCCTCGACGGTTAGCTCCTTCAGGCCCTCGGGGATGAAGATGCCGGCGACGTTCACCAGTGCCACAGCGGCCGTGGTCGCGGACGATCCCCTCGATCAGAGCCTGGTGGCCCTCGATCAGGAGACATCGCAGGTCAGCGACGGCTCGAACTCGTATGGTTCATGTCGAGGCCAAAACCAGCATGCGTCGTCGCGAAGCCGCAACCATCGCCGCGCCGATGCCGTTTGCCGCGCCGTGACCACGGCCACCCGCGCGCTCTGGGATGGTCCGGAGGACGTACGGCATCGATACTACCAGATCGCCGGCGCCTGACTCAGGCAACAGCTCCGTGATACTCTATCACCGATGCAAAGTCGAGTTTCACATTGGAAATGAACGGGAGGGAAGATGACGCGATTGAAATCGGTGACATTGGTGGCGCTGCTCCTGGCAGCCCTCGCCCTCGGCCTGATGGCCGCCGGTGCGAAGCAGCTCCTCATCGACAGCGGATCGGGCGGTGGTGGATCGTCCACCGGGCGCCGTCCGGCCTCGGAAGCGACTACGACGTTTCCAAGGCTGGGAACGTGACGCTGACGATGTGGTGGTGGTGATCAGGAGGTGCCGGTATCCAGGCCTGGATGAAGAAGATCATCGCCGCCTACGAGGCCAAGTACCCCAATGTCACCGTCAATCCGTGATCCAGTCGACCGCCAACTGGACCGAGACGCAGTCGATGCGTGCAAGGGCAGTCCGGGCCTGACTCTGGTCAACTGGTCGGAACCTGGTCGCTGGAGCAGGCTGGCCGGGCTGCACCGTCCCAACCAGGACGTGTTGTCGGCCAGCGACATCAGCCACGACCCCAACGTGTCCGAGACCCAGTACTCCGGCAAGTCGTGGCTGTATCCGCTCTACCGGTTCGTCTACCCCTTGATGTACAACAAGGCGCTGTCCACCCAGGCCGGGCTGGATCCGTCCAAGCCGCCGACCACCTGGGACGAGTTCATCAACGTCAACAAGAAGCTCAAGGCAGCCGGCATCCAGCCGATCGAGCTGGGCCTCAAAGACGGCTTCGGTGGCGAGATCCTGGGATCAGCCACCTTCCAGAAGCAGATCTTCAGCAACTACAACGACCTGATCCAGATGACCGTCAACGGCAACTTCGAAGCGCCGCTTTGGAAGTCATGGATCACCAGAGCTGCTGAGCTACGAAGCCGTTGCATGAACAAAGACGTCGACTCCGTGAGCTTCAGAAAACAGCCTCACCCAGCGACAGCCCGGCCCAGCAAGGCCGCCATCATCTTCGGCACGCAAAGCACGCGGCAGACGATCATCGCCAGTGCGGAAGGAAGAGCAAAGACATCGGCGTGGTCGCTCAGCAGTTCTCGGTCCAGCCGCATGGGCCGATTCGCTCGTCGACACCAGCAACGGCTCCCAGGTCGCCCGATCGTCGCAGACCCCAGCAGGTCGCGGACAAGCTTCATGCCTGACGTTCATGCACGACGCGGCGAAACTCCAGTCCGCTCTACACCGACACCGGCATTTCTCCCGCCGAACAGACCGCTACAGATAGCGCCCAGGCCAGCATCTTGACACCGACAAGGAGATCTTCAGTTGGCTGGCTGGAGGCAACATCAACTCTTTTGACCAGACTACTGACATTACAGACCTAGACGTGAACAGCAACTTCGTCGTGTTCCAGGGTCTGTTCAGCAGCGACATCGCGTTTAGTGGATGACGAAGCCTCGACGTCCTCGGTCCGTAATATAGAAGTACCAGAAAACTGTGGCCCCAGGATCTCCAGAACTACGCCACCTGGCCGACAAGAAGAACTGGCCCGACCGATTGGCTTTGGCCGTCGAACACGTCAAGCCACAGGCGCAGAGTCCACATGAAAGTCAGTTTCCTCAAGCCCTCGCTGTACGCCGCGCCCATGCTCATCGCCGTGGCCGCGGTGTACTTCTATCCCATGGCTGAGCTGGTTCGCTACAGCCTGCAGAACGTCTCGACCTCGCCATACCTACCGTCCACCTATGTGGGGCTGGATAA
>CAVSNF010000002.1:0-10381 GCA_963729195.1 uncultured Actinomycetes bacterium | reverse complement strand
AACGCTGACGAGGTGGTGCTGGTCGACCTCACTCCGGAAGAGCTGCGCGACCGTATCCGCGCGGGCAAGGTGTACCCGAAGGATCGGGTGGACACCGCCCTCTCCAACTTCTTCGCTGCCGAGAAGCTGTCGTCGCTGCGCCAGCTGGCGCTGCGCGAGGTGGCCGAGGATGTCCAGTCCCGGCAGGCGCCGCCGCTGATCGGCGAGGCGTCATCCACATTGATCCGTGACCGCATCCTGGTGCTGGTCGAGCCGAGGCCGGCCGCACAGCGGCTGATGCGCAGAGCGTGGCGCTCGGGCCAGCGGCTGGGCGCTGTGGACGTCGACGCGCTCTGGGCGCACCCCCCGGGTGCGCGCCTGACCGATGACGAGCGGGTGGCGCTGGCCGCCCTGCGACGCCTGGCGGTGCTGCTCGGCATCCACTTTCTCGAGGAGGAGGACGCCGACCCGGTGGCCGCCGTCGCGCGCGTCACGGCGGATCGCGGTACCACCTACGTCTTCCTGGAGGCGCCCGTCGAGCGGCGCCTCGATCTGATGTTGGGGCGGTCACTGCTGCATCGCCTGGTCGAGGCGCTTCCCGGAGTCGATATCCGGCTGTGCGCAGATCGCAGCAAGCGAGCGGGGCAGGAACCATGAACTGGCTCTCCCGCAAGCACCACGAGAATCCCGGCTCGGGACGGCGGATCCTGGTGGCCTTCTCCGACGGCCGGCTTGACCAGGTCGTGCTGGACGCCGCCCTTCGGATCGCGCGGGCCGAGGATGCGACGATCGTGCCCGCCTACCTGATCGTCGTCCCGCTCAGCTATCCGATCGACAGCCCGATGCACGATCAGGTGGAGGCTGCTCTGCCCGCGCTGGAGGACGTCGAGAACCAGGCCACTCGGGCCAACATCTCGGTGGACGCCCGGATGGAGCGAGGCCGCTCGCTTCGAGACGCATTGAAACAGCTGTGGTCGGTGGAACAGTTCGACCGCATCATCCTGCCCGCGTCGACCAACGGCACCCGCGGATTCGACGAGCACGACCTGGCCTGGGCATTGACCCACGCTCCCACCGAGATGGTGGTGCTGCGACCGTCACCGGAGGCGCCTGAATGACCACCCACGTGCTTTCCGAGATCGAGACCGGCTTCCATCGGGCGGCGCTTCTGCGCGGCCCCAGGCGACACGTCGTGGCGGTGCTCTCGATCATCGCCGCCGTGACCGTCGTGACCGTCGCCATCGCGCTGCTCCAGCCGATCGTGCCGGTCATCAGCCTGGGCATCCTGTACGTGTTCGCGGTGCTGCCGATCGCGCTGGCGTTCGGCTTGGCGTACTCGGTGATCGTCTCGGTGGCATGCATGCTGGCATTCAACTGGTTCTTCCTGCCCCCGGTGCATTCGTTCACGCTCGCCGACTCGCGTAACTGGCTGGTGCTGGCGGTGTTCCTGGTCACCGCCGTGATCGTCAGCCTCCAGGCCGCCCGGTCCCGTCAGCGGGCGGTGGACGCCGAACAGCGAGAGGTCGAGGCCGCGGTGATCGCGCGGCTGGCGACATCGCTGCTGGAGGGCGGGACGGTCGCGGACATGCTCGACGAGCTGTCACGCAGCACCGCTGCCGTGCTCGGCGCGGACTCCGCTCGGATCGAACTCGGTCCGCCCCACCCGGCACCGGTCGGCGAGTCGCCGCTGCCGCTGGCGGTCGACGACCGCAAGATCGGCACCGTGTACCTCAATGTCCGGGCCGCGCCGAGCCTCACTGTGCGCCGGCGCTTCCTCCCGGCTCTGGCGTCGCTGCTGGCCGTCGCCTCGGATCGCGAACGGCTTACCGCACAGGCCGTGCAGGCAGACAGCCTGCGCCGAAGCGACGCCGCAAAGACGGCGGTGTTGCGCGCAGTCAGCCACGACCTGCGGACACCGTTGACGGCGATCAGGATGGCGGTCGAAGGTCTCAAGAACCCGCACTACCACCTGAGTGAAGACGACCGGCACCAGCTGCTCGACACGATCGAGGTCGAGACCGACCGGCTCACCCGGCTGGTCTCGAACCTGCTCGACCTGTCCCGCATCCAGGCCGGAGCGGCAGCCCCTGTCGCCGAGCTGTGGCCGCCCGAGGCGCTGGTCACCCAGGCGATCGCTGCCTTGGGCCACGATGCCGATCGGGTCAAGATCGACGTCTCTCCCGACCTCCCGCCGGTGCGGGTCGACCCGACTCACGCCCAGCGGGTGCTGGTCAACCTGGTCGAGAACGCACTACGCTACTCCGACCCCACCGAGCCGATCCTCGTGCGCGGTACCAGCACGCGTCGCGAGGTCGTTCTCAGGGTGGTCGACCACGGACCGGGCATTGCCGCCGACGATCTGGAGCGAATCTTCGAACCGTTCTATCCAAACGGCCAGGCCCAGAGTGGAGCAGGCCTGGGACTCGCGATCGCTCGTGGATTCGCGGAAGCCAACGACGGCCAGGTGTGGGCCGAGTCGCAACCCGGGCAAGGGGCCTCGTTCGCCTTCGCCCTCCCGGTGGGATGACCGAACACACCCGCGTGCTCGTCGTTGATGACGAGGTGCCGATCCTGAATGCACTGGCCACCACGCTGCGGGCAGCTGGGTACGACGTCGACCGCGCGGCCACCGCGTCCCAGGCGCTGGTGCTGGCGGCCACCCGCAACCCCGACGCGATCATCCTCGACCTGGTGCTCCCCGACGGCAGCGGGATCGACGTCTGCCGCGAGATCCGGACATACAGCACCGTCCCGATCCTGATCCTGTCGGCGATCGGAGAGGAGCGCCAGAAGGTGAAGGCGCTCGACGTCGGGGCCGACGACTATGTCACCAAGCCCTTCGGGATCGAGGAGCTGCTGGCCCGGCTGCGGGCGCTGCTGCGCAGGATCGTGCCCTCGCCGTCGGACACCCAGATCACCGTGGGTGAGATCACCATCGACCTCACCGCCCAGCTGGTGACCGTGTCCGGGGAACCGGTGCACGTGACGCCCACCGAGTTCGAGCTACTCAAGCTGTTCCTCCAAAACGTGGGCCGGCTGCTCACCCACCACACGATCCTGGAACGGGTCTGGGGTGTCGCCTACCAGACCGACGCAAACTACCTGCACGTGTACGTGTCCCGCCTGCGGCAGAAGATCGAACCGGATCCGACCCGGCCGCGATACCTGATTACCGAGCCCGGCGCCGGCTACCGCCTGGTCGAACCGGCCGTCTCAATATCCCCTGAAGATTCCGGGAGTCTTCCTTAAAACGGCCTCAACACGGCCTCTGGAGCCGTTTTTGTGGACTACCGTGAGGTTATGGCAACGCTCACCTCCACACTGCTCGGACTGGCGCGATCGAGACGCCGAGAGGCGGCGGCGGACGTCACAACGTCACTCGCACAGTTGGAGCGGGAACGCCAACGTGCCGCCCAGGACCGGTTCGAAGCGGAGGCGAGACGGCTCACCGACGCCACCACCGAGGCCTTGCTGCGGAGCGTCGGTCACGAGCTTCGCTCACCACTTGCATCGATCATGATGGCGGCCTCGACTCTGAAGCGCCGCGATTTCGAACTCCAGCCGGACGAGCGCGAGCAGCTGACCACAACCATCGCGACGGAGGCCGCCAGACTTGACCGGCTGCTGTCCAACCCTCGCGAGCTGCTGGGGTCGGAGAGAGGAGCTGTGAGCTGATGGGCGAGAAGCACCTTGACGAGCGTCTGCCCGCCCAGGACACCGATGCCCTCAGCCGCGCGCTGAGCGGGATCATCCCCGGGATCGCGCTGCTGGCGGCACTGTCGGTGGCCGTCTATCCGTTCCGCGACACCCTCCACTCGGGCACGATCGCGCTGGTGCTGCTCGTCCCGGTGCTGGTATCCACCGTGGGCGGAGTGTGGGCGGCGCTGGGCGTTGCGGCTGTGGGAGCCGGCGCGTTCAACTTCTTCTTCACGGTGCCGTACCACTCGTTTCGGATCGAGTCCAGCGACAGCATTGCGGCGTTTGTGATCTACATCGTGGTGGCCGCGATCGTGGCCATCTCCGCCAGCCGCCGGCGCGACGCCGTTCTGCTGGCCGGCCGCCGCGCCCACGACGCGCGCTTCCTGCTGGCCAGCGGAGAGGAGATCGCCCACAGCTCTGACCCACTGGTGAGCATCCTCGATGGTCTGCACGGCCTGCGCACCGTCACCCGCCTCAAGGGCATCCACCTGGTTGCGATCGACACCGGTCTGGGGGAGATCGACGAGGGCTACGGAGACGATGAGACCGCCCGGCGGGTGGCCCAGCGGGTCTCGCACGAGGCTCGCTATGGTGACGCCGCCACATCGCGGCCAACCGGCGCCGTCGGCGCGTCGGCCATCCCGATCGGGTCAGCCGACGACGTGGTGGGGGCGCTCGGGATCGACTCGGGTGACCGGCCGTTGGGCGACGATGACGCCCGGCTGATCGAGTCGTTCGCCCTGGTGCTGTCGCTCACACTCCGACGGACTCCGGTGTCGCAGGCTACGCATCCGGGTTGACCAGCCGGTAGCCGGCGCCGGCGGCGGTCAGGATGTAGCGGGGACGGGTGGGGTCGGGCTCCAGTTTGCGCCGCAGCTGCGAGATGTGGACGTGCAGCAGGTTGGACTCGCTGCCGTAGCCGGGGCCCCACACCTCCCGCAGGATCGTGCGATGGGTGAGCAGCTTGCCCTCGTTCTTGGCCAGCACCCGCAGGATCTCGAACTGGTGCGGCGTCAGGTGCACCTCGGTTCCCGCCATCGTCACCGCCCGTTTCTCCAGATCGACCACCAGCTCTCCGATGGTCAGCACCGGATCGCCGCTGGGCGTGACTCTGCGCAGGCTGGCCCGCAGCCGCGCCAGCAGCTCATCGATGCCCACCGGCTTGGTGACGTAGTCATCTGCCCCGGCGTCCAGGGCGGCGACCTTCTCGCTCTCGTCCCCCACCGCCGACAGCACGATCACCGGCGCCGCTGTCCATTTGCGCAGCTCGCGGCAGACGTCGGTGCCGCTGCCGTCTGGCAACACCAGGTCGAGAATCACCGCGTCGGGCGGCCGCATGGCCGCCTCGGCCAGCGCTGTCTCGGCCGTCTCGGCCGTCTCCACGTCGTATCCGGCGGCCCGCAGGCTGGTGCGCAGCGCCCGCAGGATCTGCGGCTCGTCGTCCACCACCAGCACACGCTGGCGGCCGCTCATACGCCCGCCTCCACGGGAGCTTCAGCCGGCAACGTGAGCACAAATGTGGCGCCCTGCCCGGCGATCGACTCAGCCCATACACGTCCACCGTTGGCCTCCGCGAACCCCCGCGCAATCGCCAACCCCAGTCCCGCCCCGCGGGCTTCGGAGGTGGCCGACCCGCGCTGAAAGGGCGCGAAGATCTGCTCCAGCTCCGCTGCGGCGATGCCAGACCCACGGTCGATCACCTGCACGGTCACTTCACTGTCCCCGGTGGTGACGACCACTTGCACCGGGACGGTCTCAGGCGAGTATTTGAGCGCGTTTTCGATCAGGTTTGCCAGCACTCGCTCGATCTGGTTGGGATCGACTCGCACCGCCACCGGCTGGTCGGGCAGCGACACCTGAACGCGGCCGGCAGCATCCCCCAGCTCGCCCAGCGCCTGACCGACCAGATCGTCGATCGGCCACAGCTCGGTGTGAGGCTCGGCTGCCCCCGCCTGCAGCCGGGACAGGTCGAGCAGGTTGGCCACCAGCCGGTCGAGCCGACCGGCCTCGCTGGTGATCGTGGCCAGCAACTCTTGACGATCCTCGCGATCCAGCTCGAAGTCGTGCTGGGCGAGCGCCGAGGACGACGTCAGGATCGCCATCAGGGGGGAGCGCAGATCATGGCTGACGGTGCGCAAAAGGGCGGTCTTGATCGCGTCGCTGCGCCGCAGCGCCTCGGCCTCCAGCGCTTCACGGGTGAGCCGGTCGCGGTCGATCGCGACCGCCACCAGCGAGGCCACCGCCGGCAGCAACCGGCGGCGTACCGCCGCCCCCTCGGGTTCCGGGCCGTCCAGATACATCACTCCCACGGCCCGCTCGCCGACCACCAGCCGGTATGGCTCCAAGCTCGGCGGCGCGGCCGCCGGCCGGGTGCCGACATCGATCGTGACCCGGTCGACCTTCAATACCCTGGCGACTTCCTCCGCAACCCGCTCCAGCTCGGCGTCTCGCGCGCCGCCCTGAAGCAGTGATGTGGCCATGCCCGCCAGCAGGGCAGCCTCGTTGGCTCGCCGACGGGAGCGGGCGGCCAGCTCGCTGACCACCACGGCGGTGAGGATGAACACCGCCAGCGCGACCCAGTCGCCCCTGTCGGACACGCGAAACGTATACACGGGAGCGAGGAAGAAGAAGTTGAACGCCAGCATCGAGGCGATCGCCGCCCCCACCCCGAACCCCGTTCCCCACACCACCGAGATCGGCAAGACCGCCAGCAGGTAGAGCACCGCCAGCCCCAGCACGGGAACCACGTCGTCGATCAGCGCTATCAGCGCGGTGACGGCTGCAATCGCCGCCACGGTGACCGCGACCCCCGCCGGCCGGCCCCGGCCGACCCGATCGATCATCCTGGTGGCGACATCCATACCGATCACCGTAGTCGAACGGCTGGTCAGTCGGTGGTCGCGCGGGCGCTGATCAGCACCAGAATCGCCGCAATGGCAATCGACGCCAGGAACTGGATCAGCCAGCCGCCGCCCAGCCACTCGTGGCCGATGATGCCACCCAGCAGCGACCCGGCGATGCCGAAGAGCGCGGTGGCGGTCAGGCCGAGGTGGTCCTGGCGGCCGGGGACGAACAGCCGCGCCAGCCCACCGATGATCAGTCCCATCGCGCCGTACCACAGCAGCAGCCAGAAGATGTGCAGCGTAAAGCCCAGCACCCCGATTCCGAAGGCGAGGAACAGGATGACCAGAATCAGGGCAATCAATGCGGCCGGCATGCCTGAACTGTAGATGATCTAGGGTCCCCCGGTGACCCGCCAGGACACCACCCTGAGGTTCGGCGCGAGCATCGATCCCGACCTTGTGCGCGACCTGACCCTGTTCGACGACCTGCTCGCCCGAGTACTGCGGGAACAGGAGGGCGAACCGGCCGTGAGCATGGTCGATCAGCTGCGCGAGCTGTCGCGCAGCGGCCGTGAGCACGGGTGGCGGGGCGGCGACGTCGAGCTGCTGGCGGCGGTGGCCGGTCTCGACCCCCACCAGCGCGACCTGGCGCTGCGCGCGTTCACCCTGCACTTCCAGCTGATGAACCTGGCCGAGCAGCATCACCGGCTGCGCCGCCGGCGGCGGTCGACCCGGCCGCGAGAGACGTTGTCGGAGGCCGTCGCCACCCTGCGCGCACGCGGCCTGGACGACGACCAGCTGCGGGCGCTGGCCGATCAGATGTCGGTGCTGCTGGTGCTGACCGCACACCCCACCGAGGCCGCCCGGCGCACGGTGCTGGGCGCCCAGGTGCGGCTGGCCGACCAGCTCGAGCGGCTGGACGACCCGTGGCTGAGCGAGGCCGACCGCGACCGTGCCCACAGCCAGATCGCCGGAGACATCGAGCTTCTGTGGCAGACCGACGAGGTGCGATCGACCCGGCCCTCGGTCGACGACGAGATCCGTCACACGCTGTGGTTCTTCGAGACCAGCCTGATGGACGCAGCCGCCGACGTGGCCGAGGCCTGGGAGCGGGAGTTCCCGTCGCTGCCGCTGCCGCTGCGGTTCGGCAGCTGGGTGGGCGGCGACCGCGACGGAAACCCCTATGTCAAGGACGAGCATCTGGCGGTGGCGCTGGGGCGGGCCCGCCAGCTGGCGCTGAAGCTGTTCCGCGAGCAAGCTCGCGACCTCACCCGGGCGCTGGGCATGTCATCGGGGCTGGCCGGCGCCTCACAGGAGCTGCTCGACTCGATCGAGCGGGATGAGCGGGAGCTTCCCTGGGTTGCCCGCGAGGTCGGCGAACGCAACAAGCATGAGCCCTACCGGCGCAAGCTGACCGCGATGCACCGGCGGCTGGATAGCGAGCTGGTGGGCCGCGACGAACCGGGCTACACCACCGCCGGGTTTCGCCGTGACCTGGATGTGATCGACGCCAGCCTGCGCGCGCACCGGGGCACCCGTATCGCCGACACCAAGCTGGCGCGGATGCGCCGCCAGGCTCAGATGTTCGGGCTGCAGCTGGCCCAGCTGGACGTGCGCGTGCACGCCCGCGACCTTGAGTCGCCGGAGCTCTCAGTGACGCTGGAGGCGATCGCCGAGGCCCAGCGCGGCTTTGGCGAGGACGCGATCCGGCGGTTGGTGGTGTCTGGGGTCGAGTCGGCTGCCGACATCGCCGCGGCGGCCGCCGCGACCGAGCCGTATCAGCTGGCGGTGGTGCCGCTGTTCGAATCGATCGACGCGCTGCGGGCGGCCCCGGCGATTCTGGGCGAGGCGATCGACGATGCCCGCTTCGGCGAGCGCGCGGTTGGCCTTTTGGGCGCGGTCACGGTGATGGTCGGCTACTCCGACTCGGGCAAGGACGGCGGCATCCTGACCGCCCAGTGGGAGATCACCAAGGCCCAGGAAGCGCTGGCCGAGCTGGGCCGCAGCCGGGGAGTGCCGATCCGCTTCTTCCACGGCCGCGGCGGTTCGGTCGGCCGCGGCGGCGGGCCCACCCACGCTGCCATCCTGGCCCAGCCGCCGGCCTTCCCGCCGGGGCGAATCGAGCTGACCGAGCAGGGCGAGACGATCTCGTTCACCTACGGCCTGGAGGAGCTTGCCGCCCGCAACCTGGAGTCGGTGATGGCGGCCACGCTGGAGGCATCCCATCCTGCCACGGCCGGCGGCCACTCACCCGAGCAGCGCGAGTTGCTCGAACAGCTGTCGCTGCGGGCCGGCAGCGCGTATCGGGAGCTGCTGGACGATCCGGCGCTGCCCACGTTCGTGCGCCAGTTCACACCGCTGGAAGAACTCGCACTGGTGCGGATCGGATCGCGCCCGGCGCGACGGGCACAGGATCCCGACCTGCGCGCGTTGCGGGCGATCCCGTGGGTGTTCTCGTGGACACAGACGCGCATGTTGGTACCCGCCTGGTACGGCGTCGGCACGGCGCTTGCCCCAGCGCTGCACGACCTCGACACCCGCCGGGAGCTGCGCGCCCTCTATGCCGGCTCGCCCTTCTTTCGCAGTCTCCTAAACAACGTCGAGATGGCGCTGGCCAAGTCGTCGATGCGCGTTGCCGGCCTCTACCGCACGCTCGTCCACCACGACCAGGGCGACCGCATCTTCGAGCGGCTGGTGGACGAGTGTGAGCTGGCCCGGGTGACGGTGCTCGAGATCGCGCAGGCCCGTGAGCTACTCGACCGCCACCCGCCGGTGCAGCGCATCATCCAGCTGCGAAACCCCGACGTGGATCCCATCAACGCGCTCCAGGTGGAGCTCTTGCAGCGCTGGCGCGACCCGGATCTGGACGACGGCGCCCGGCTCGAGCTGGAGCGGCCGCTGGCCCGCACGATCGCGGGAATCGCGGCCGCGCTGCGCAACACTGGCTGACACATGCCGCCTGCGCAACCACAGGTTCAGGGCGTGTTAACGCCCAGGCGGTGAGGCATTAAGCGGGTTGCGCGATCTCGGTGGCGACCGCTAGCCTGGATACTCCACTAAATCAGTTGAGAATACAGGAGACCGCCGTGCCCACCGATATCCAAAACCTGCTGGTACTTGCCACCGGCATCCTCGCCGGACTCACCAGCATCCCGCTCGTGTACTTCGCACTTCACAGCCACCGACAGCTCGGCGAGCTGCGCCGGTCACATCGGCAACTGCACCGGATCGTGGCCGACGACCGCCGCGACACCGCTCCCGGACCTGCGCGACGACCGGCTCCCGCGGTGCGGCCCCACCGGGAGCGCCCGGTGACCAGCCGCCCGGTGCGGCAGCGCTAGCCGAGCAGCATCGCCAGCTCTCGCTGGCGGTGGCGGAAGATCGCGCGGAGATCGCGGCCGGCCACAACGGCGTTCTGAAGCTCATGCGGGCCGCGGCCGCCGTGCAGGCGGTAGGAGACGCGATCAGCGCAGAGCGTCGCGTCTCCCAGGTCGGCGAAGCGATGCTCGTGCACCCAGCGCGCGTACGGCCCCGCCACCTGTTCGTCGACGAAGCGATGCGGCGGCTCCCACGCACTGATCAGTGTGCGCCATCGCAGCGGCACCCCGTGCAGGCGCAGGCGGTAGTCGATCAGCGACCCCTGGCCGAGTGCGATCGGAGTGGGAGTGACAATCCCAAACCGCAGCCACCCGGGCGTGATTCGCTCCAGATTGGTCGCGTCCGAGAAGAACTCGAACACCTCGCCAATCGGCCGCGGCAGCACCAGCCGAGCCTCCAGCAGATGTCCCTGCCGGTGTCGGCGAATGGTGACGAGGGCATCGTCGGACACCTCCGAACCGTACCGCCATGTTTGGTACCGC
>CAVSNF010000001.1:0-16554 GCA_963729195.1 uncultured Actinomycetes bacterium | reverse complement strand
TCTTGAGGCCGCTGATGATCTCCAACCATCCGCCCGAGACCTGCTCGCCGTTTTGGGAGAGTTTTCCAGCCGGTGCTTTGACTTTTCGCGATCCGCACTTGCGCGCTCGGCTACGTTCCCCGCGTGCAGCTCAGCCGCCGCCAACTGAACCGCGCCCTGCTGGCACGCCAGATGCTGATGGAACGCGCGGCGGCGCCGCTGCCCGACACGATCGAGCGGCTGGTGGGCCTTCAGAGTCAGACACCCAACTCTCCCTACCTGGCGCTGTGGTCGCGGGTCGCCGAGTTCTCGCCGCAGGCGCTGGGACAGCTGCTCAGCGACCGCCGGGCGGTGCGGATTGCACTCCAGCGCTCCACCATCCACCTGGTGTCGGCGGCCGACTGCCTGGCGGTTCGGCCGGTGCTGCAGCCCGTGATCACGCGCTCGTTGAG
Source organism: uncultured Actinomycetes bacterium (assembly GCA_963729195.1). Taxonomy (GTDB): domain Bacteria; phylum Actinomycetota; class Thermoleophilia; order Gaiellales; family JAICJC01; genus CAVPTL01. The sequence goes on along the minus strand of CAVSNF010000001.1, from coordinate 16,123 downwards.
CGGCAACTATCGCCGCCAGCTGGAGGGCGTCGACATCGCCCTGCTGGAGGCGGCCGGGCGGGCACTGGTGGACGAGCAGCCGTGTACCTTCGCCCAGTTGGGAGAGCGACTCTCCCCGCAGTTCAGCGGACGCGACCCGCACGCCCTGGCCATGGGCGTGCGCGCCGCGGTCGCGCTGGTGCAGGTGCCGCCCCGCGGCGTGTGGGGGGAGTCAGGGCTCGCCCGGCACACCTCGGCGGAGGCCTGGCTGGGACAGCCGCTGGGCACCGACACGACAGCCGATGAGCTGCTGTTGCGGTATCTGAGGGCGTTTGGGCCCGCCACTGTCAAGGATGCCCAGACGTGGTCGGGTCTGACCCGCCTGAACGAGGTGGTCGCGCGGCTGCGGCCCCAGCTGCGATCGTTCACTGACGAGCACGGCGCCCAGCTGTGGGACGTCCAGGACGGCCTGATGCCCGACGCCGATCGCCCGGCTCCGGTGCGGTTTCTGCCCGACTACGACAACGTGCTTTTGTCCCACGCCGACCGCACCCGGGTGATTGCCGCCGAGCATCGGCCGCTGATCTTCTCTGGAAACGGGATCTACGCGACCGTACTGGTGGACGGGTTCGCCGCAGCCCGCTGGAGGCTCGATCGCGGTCAGCGTACCGCCACGCTCGTGGTCCAGCCGTTCGCCAAGCTGACCGCGGCTGAGCGCACGGCGATCGCCGAGGAGGCGATGCGGCTGCTCGAGCTGCTCGCGCCCGACTCCGAAACCGACGTGGCCTTCGCCGCGCTGTAACTACCGGCCGAGAAAGCCGAGCACGGCCGCCTTCAAGGCATCCCGCCGGCGCGGCTGCGTGCGCACCCGGATGGTGCCGAAGCCGCCGCGGGTGCGCAGCCGCACGATCGGAGCGCCCGGTGCCGGCGCAGCGTCCACCCGCAGCTCGTGCGTGGCCGAGAAGCCACCGGCGTCCAACTCCACCACGGCCCCCTCGGGCACCAGCACGGTGGTCGTCCCGAACCAGCTGAGCACCTCCAGGTCGATCACCGGGCCATGCAGCACCGCTTCGCGCAGGTCAATGTCGATGGTGCCAAACAGGCTCACATAGCGATTGTGCTCGGCCGGCAACCAGCGGCCTCCGCGGGTCAGGTGCGAACACACCGCCCATTCCCGCCGGTTGGCGACGTACAGCGACTGACCGTGGCCGGCGGGCAGGTCGCGCACCAGGGTGGCCAGCTCATCGCGGGTGCGGGCTCGATGGGCCAGCTCAGCCCGGTCGGCCAGCTCTTCCAGGGTCAGGCTGCCGTTCACCGACGCATCGCTGAGCCGGCCGACGGTGTGCTCACGGTCGGCATCCGTGGCGCGTATGGCCGGCCGCGGGTGCTCACTCATAGGAAAAGCCTACCGTCTGGGTTTTGACTACTGTGATGATGGGCACCATTCATGACGTCGACGGTCGGAGGTGACCGAAATGGACGACACCGAGATTCTGGCAAGGATCAACGAGTTGGTAAACGAGGAAAACCTGCTGTGGGAGCACGAGAGCCACGGCACGCCCTCGGAGGACGACCGCAAGCGGCTCGAAGAGATCAAGGTGCAGCTCGACCGGGCGTGGGATCTGCTGCGCCAGCGGCGGGCGCGCGCGGAGTTCGGGCTCGATCCCGAGTCGGCTCAGCCCCGATCGGAGGGCGTGGTCGAGCACTACCAGCAATAGCAGCCATCGGCCGGTAGTCTGCCGCGATGCAGCGGATCGCGGTGATCGCGGGAGACGGCGTCGGCCCTGAGGTGGTGGCGGTCGGCAAGCGGGTTGTGGACGCCGCGGCCGGACCGGGTGTGCTCGCCTGGGACGACCTCGACTGGGGCAGCGCCTGGTATCGCGAGCACGGCGAGATGATGCCGGCCGACGGCATCGATCAGCTGCGCAGCTACGACGCGATCTATCTGGGTGCCGTGGGCTCGCCCGAGGTGCCTGACCACGTCACCCTGTGGGGGCTTTTGCTGCCGATCCGCCAGGTGTTTGACCTGTATGTCAACCTCCGGCCGGTACGCCTCCTGCCAGGTGTGACCTCGCCGTTGGCCGGCCGCACCAGTGACGACATCGACATGGTGTGCGTGCGAGAGAACACCGAGGGCGAGTACGGCGGGGTGGGCGGCCGGGTACATCGCGGTGGCGCACAAGAGGTCGGTATCCAAGTGGACGTCTTCACCCGCCACGGGGTCGAGCGGATCGCCCGGTATGCGTTCGAGCTGGCCCGCTCCCGCCGCCGGCGGCTGGCGAGCATCACCAAGTCCAACGCCAGCCCCCACCACTTCGTGATGTGGGACGAGGTGTGCGCCCAGGTGGCGACGGAGTTCCCCGACGTCGCCTACGAGCAGCTTTTGGTGGACGCTGCCTGCGCCTACATGGTGACCCAGCCCCAGCGCTTCGACGTGATGGTGGCGTCCAACCTGTTCGGAGACATTCTGACCGATATCGGCGCCGCCATCCAGGGCGGCATGGGGCTCGCCGCCAGCGCCAACCTGCCGTACGGGCCGGGCGTGCCGGGACTGTTCGAACCGGTGCACGGCTCGGCGCCAGACATCGCCGGTACCGGCAAGGCCAACCCGATCGGGGCGGTGTGGGCCGGGGCGATGATGCTGGAGGCGCTGGGACTCGGCGAAGCTGCCGCCCGGGTGATGGCAGCGGTGGAGGCAGTGCTCAGCGCCGGGGCCGTGCGCACGTCCGACCTGGGCGGCACAGCCTCGACCAGCGAGGTCGGCACCGCCCTCCTGGCCGCCCTTGAATAACGGTGCCTGGCACCGTTATTCACAACCAGCGCGGACCAGCCTCGGTGAATAATTGGTGCCTGGCACCAATTATTCAGCTTGCCCGAAATGGGGTTGTCTGCAACAATCCCAGTGGGCTCCCGCCCGGCAACACCCGAGGAAGGGAGACCCAACCCATGAACACCGCCGGTTTGATCGACGAGGCCGTCGATCTGATGGAGCGGGGCAAGGACGGACAGGCATCGCACGTCCTTCTGACCGCGGCGATCGAGTGTGACGATCCCGCGCTGGCGCCTCGGATCAAGGAGCTCGGCGAGCAGGGCCTGGAACGGGCCGGCCGATTTCGCAAGGGCAACTGGAACGAGATCGTGAAGCTGGCCGACGCCCGCATGGGCGCCCCCGTCTGAGTGGCAGACGCCGGCGGGGGCCCACTGCGGCCCCCGCCGGCGAGGATTTCCGTATCCTCTGCCCATGACGCTCCTGCATCTCTCCGACGATCTGCCCCTGTTCCGCGACGCCGTGATGGTGGCATCGTTCGACGGCTGGGTGGACGCGGCCGAAGCTGCGTCGGACGCCGTCGCCCACATCGCCGAGGACGGAAAGGTGATCGCCACCTTCGACGGGGACGCGATCTTCGACTACCGCTCCCGCCGCCCGGTGCTGGACGTCGAGGATGGCCGGCTGACCGAACTGCGATGGCCGGAACTGGCGATCCGCCACGTCGCCGTCGGCGAGCGCGACCTGCTGGTGTTCTCCGGCGCCGAGCCGGACCTGCGCTGGCAGGAACTCGGGCGGGAGGTGGCGGCGCTGATCGACGAGCTGGGAGTGGTGCAGTGGATCAGCCTGGGAGCGGTTCCCGGCGCGGTCGCTCACACCCGCACCGTGCCGCTGATGAGCACGGCATCACACGACGGCGTGCTGGCCGAGGGAGAGCCGCGCGGCCCCGAAGGGCTCCTACGCGTACCGGCAGCCGCGCTTTCGACGTTCGAGATGGCGGTCACTGACGCGGGCACACCGGCCGTCGGATTCTTCGCACAGGTGCCGCCGTACGCCAGCATCGGCTATGCGGCGGCGACCATCGCCCTGCTGGAGCGGCTGGCGCGGCACCTGGACGTCGAGTTTGATCTCGACCCGCTGCTCGAGATCGAGCGCGAACAGCATGCCCGCTACGACGATGCGATGGCCGGCGATGCGATGTTGCGCGAGACCGTCAAACGGCTGGAGGCGGCCGCCGGTGACCTCGAGGACGAGCAGCTTCCCACCGGTGACCAGCTCGCCCGTGAGATCGAGCGCTACCTCCACAAGCGCGACGCCGAAGACGGCCCCGACTGACCCTCGATCAGGAGTCGATCAGCTCCAGCGCGGAGCCAACGATCGTCTCGCTGTCCAGGCCGAAGTGCCGGTAGAGATCGCCCACATCGCCGGACTGGCCGAAGCTCGAGACGCCCAGTGAGGCGATCCCGGCGCCGTGCACTCCCGCCAGGAAGCTGAGCGTATGCGGGTGCCCGTCCAGCACCGTCACCATCGGTGCAGCTCGATCGGCGGGGAACACCTGCTCCAAGATGGCGACGTCCCCATCACCAAACCCTTGCCGGGCCTGCAGCGCGCGGAAGATCAGATCGGGGGAGGTCAGACACACGACGTCCACGCCCACACCGGCGGCCGTCAGCGTCTCGGCCGCTGCAAGGCACTCGGGCATGATCGCCCCCACCCCCACCAGGGTGACCGCGGGCGACCCCGTCGCGGTGCGGATCCGATAGCCGCCCGCCACCACCTGCAGCCGCCGCTGCTCGCGCTCCGCCGGATCCTCAGGCACCCCGGCCAGCGCCTGGTCGAGTGCCCGAGTCGTCAGCCGAAAGTACGAGCTGGTGCCGCCTGCCCGCCCCAGCCGGCTCATGGCATGCAGGAACGTCCACTCAAAATCCTGTCCGAAGGCCGGCTCCCAGGCCACACAGCCGGGCTGCTCCAGGCCAACCGACGGGGTGATGATCGACTGGTGCGCGCCGCCTTCCGACGCCAGGGTGACCCCCGAGGGCGTGCCGACCAGAATCGACTGCGCCCCGGCGTAGATGCCGAACGACCACGGCTCCAAGGCCCGGTTGACGAACGGGTCGTACAGCGTGCCGATGGGAAACAGCGGCTGGCCGTCACGCGACCAGGTCACGCCCAGCTCGCTCAGCGCGCCGACCAGATTCCCCTCGGCAATCCCCAGCTCGATGTGCTGGCCGTGGGCACTTTCGCGCCAGCTCACCAGCCGGTCGGGATCGTCGGCGAACCAGTCGATGCGGTCACCGACACTCCAGATCCCAACCTTGTTGATCCAGCCGCCGAGGTTGGTGGACGAGGCCACGTCGGGGCTGACGGTGACCACGTGCCGAGCGGCATCCGGCGCCACCCGCAGCAGATCGAGGAAGAACCGGCCGAAGGCCTGCTGGGTGGATGCGCCGGCGCGATGGGTGCGGCCGGTCTCGGTGGGGAGCGAAGGCGCCGGTCGCGGCTCCACCACGGGTCGGCGCAGACGCTCGGCCGCGGCGGCGCACAGGCGGCCGGCGCTGGTGTCGGGCTCGAACCCGCGCCAGGGATCGTCGGCGTCGGCACCCAGCTCGACGGCGAGTTCTCGCCACTGGTCGGTCGTGAGCAGGGCCGAGTGGTTCCCCGGATGGCCCTGTGTCGCCAGCCGCCAGGCCTTGATGGTGTAGGCGAAGATCACCGTCGGCCGGTCGACGACCGCATCGGCTTGCCGATAGGCGTCCAGCAGCGCCGACAGGTCGTGCCCGCCCAGGTCGCCCACCGCGCGTCGCAGCTCGTCGTCGGAGAGACTCGAGATCAGCCGGGCGACCTCATGCCGGCCTCCGCCGGAGCCGGGCAGTCCCTCCCGCAGGTGCTCCGGGGTGGCGCGCAGCAGCCGCTGGTACTCCTCGTTGGTCATCGAGTCGATTCGGCGGCGCAGCGACTCGCCTCCGGGCCGGCTGAACAGCTCGTGCAGGTGGCAGCCGTACTTGACGGTCACGGTGTGCCAGCCGGCGGCCTCGAACATCGCGGCGATCCGCCCCGCGGCGATGTCGGGCACGACCCGGTCGAGCGACTGGCGGTTGAGGTCGACGATCCACAAAAGCTCGCCCAGGCGCGGCACCACCGGATCCACGATCGCCTCCCAGCAGGCGCCCTCGTCCAGCTCGGCGTCGCCCACCAATGCGATCTGACGGCCGCCCTGTTCGACCTCGAAGTGACCGGCGACGTACCGGTGGGCGACCGCACTCCAGGCCGCGGCGGTGGCGCCGATGCCGACCGAGCCGGTCGAGAAGTCGGTGTGGTCGGGATCTTTCAGGCGGCTGGGATAGCTCTGCAGCCCGCCGAAGCTGCGCAGCTCGGTGAGGTATGAGCGATCGAGCCGGCCGAACAGATAGTTGACGGCATGCAGCACCGGCGAGGCGTGCGGCTTGACCGACACCCGATCGGCTGCGTGCAGGTGGTGGAAGTAGAGCGCGGTCATGATCGAGACCATCGACGCCGACGAGGCCTGATGCCCGCCGACTTTCACGCCGGAGGCCGTTTCGCGCACGCGGTTGGCATGGTGAACGATGCTGGTGGCAAGCCACAGCACCCGTGACTCGACCTCCGCCAGCGCCTGAAGGTCTAAACTGTTCTCCATGGTGGCCAACGATTCTTACCTTAGAACAATTGAACCGCTGGCGCTGCCCCGTGCCGCCGACGCCGTCACGCGTGCCCTGATCGATGCGCTGCGGCGGGGCGAACTGAGCGTAGGCGAGCAGCTCCCGCCGGGCCGCGAACTGGCCGTGCGCATGGGCGTCAGCCGCCCGGTGCTGCGCGAAGCGATCGAACAGCTGCAGGCGGTGGGTGTGCTGGAGAGCCGCCGGGGTAACGGCGGCGGCGTGTTCGTGCGCAGCCTCACCCTGCCCACCCACCTGCTCACCGACCGAACGCTCGACGATCCCCGCGATCTGGTCGAGGCGCTGGAGGCCCGGCGGACGATCGAGACCAGCTGTCACCTGCTGGCGTGCGAGCGGGCGGTTGCCGACGATCTGGCCGCGCTGGCCGGGTTGGTGGCAGACCTGGAGGCCGCGACCGGTGACCCCCAGGCGTTCATCGAGCTGGACGTGCGCTTCCACCTGCGGGTGGCGGCCACCGCACAAAACCCGACGCTGATGGCGTTTCTGGCCGAGATCTTCCGCGACCTGGCATCGGCCCGCACCCGCTACCCCACCGGCTATGGCTCGATGGAGGCCGCGATCGGCTATCAGCGACGCACGCTGGAGGCGATCCGCTCAGGCGACGCAGAGATCGTGCGCGCCGCAGCCGACGACCACCTGGCCGGACTCGAGGAGCACTTCCTGGGGCATCGCCTGTCGTAAACGACGGTGCCTAGGGATACACCGCCGACGGCTCCATGAAGTCGATCGCATGGCCGCTGCCGGACTCGATCACGCACTTGAAGGCCGGGTCGGTGTCCAGGTAATACCACTCGATGTGATCGCCGATCCGGCCCGATGCGGTGACGTCGATGCCGGCGTCGCGGAACTCGCGCTTGACCCGCTCGGACTCGCTCTCGGTCTTGAACATGACCGCGATCGAGCCGATGCCCTCCCCGTTGGCGTCCAGCATTCGCTGCCACGGGCTGTCGCCCCCGAGCGGCTGCAGCAGCTCGAAGTTGAGGTCTCCCACCTGCACCTCGGCCCAGCGCAGGTTGAAGGGTTCGCAGGGCGCTCCGTCGATCGTGCAGTCGTGCATGATCACGTCGCCGTCCGACTCGAAGATCTTCCACGGGCCCCACCCGAACGCCTCGTGATAGGCCCTCATGGTGGCATCCAGATCGCGTACCACCACCGACACCTGAGTGATCGCAAACCCTCGATCGGGCGCCAGCGGAGCTGCGCCGGCGGGATCGGGATACACCTCGGCGGGCTGCATGAAGTCCAGTGCATGGCCGCTGCCGGACTCGATCAGACAGCCGAACCGATCCTGCGTGTCCAGGTAGTAGTACTCAATGTGATCGCCGATCTGGGCGCGCATCGTCACCTCGATGCCGCGCTTTTGGAACTCCTGCTTGACCGCGTCAGACTCCTCCAGCGTGTCGAACATGACGGCGATCGAGGCGATCCCCTCGCCACGGCTTTGGATGAACTCCTTCCACAGGCTGGGACCCTCCAACGGCTGGAGCAACTCGAAGTTCATCGACCCCACCATCACCTCGGCGCCGCGCAGGTTGTAGGCGACGCTCTGGCCGTGCAACTCGGTGCCGTGATGCAGCGGCTCGTGATGGTCGTACACCTTCCAATCCGACCACCCGAACGCCCGGTGGTAATGCTCCATGGTGGCTTTCAGATCGCGTACCGCCAGCGAGATCTGAGTGACGTTGTAGTGCAAGCCGGCCATGCCGGTGACGTCGACGTTCTGCGGGTGCGGCACGTGAAGCTCCTTTCGCGGTGGAGAGTGGCCCATCCTATCCAGCGGCTACGGTTCGAGTCAGGCGGCCGTCGGCTACCGCAATTCCACGAGGAGGCACGATGTCGTCGATCGCGTCGCAGCACACCCGGCAGGGCTGGCACAGCATCCTGGGCGGGGGTATCGCGAGCTTCATGGGAGCCCCGGTGGTGGAGCCGAACGCCGACGCACTGCGAACGGCCGGCGCCCGCGCCGCGTTCATCGGGATGCCGTTCGATTCGACCACGATCGCCCGACCCGGCGCACAGCTGGGTCCGCGCGCGGTCAGGAACTGGTCGAGCCACCTTTTGAGCTATCACGGCGAATACGATCTCGACCTGTTCGAAGAGCTGGGGCTGGTGGACGCCGGAGACGTGGAGGTCGTTCCCGGCAATGCTCCCAAGACGATCGACCGGGTCGCCGAGGCCATGGGAGAGGTGATCAAGACCGGCGGGCTGCCGGTGCTGTGCGGTGGCGAGCACTCCACCACCATCGCCGGTTCGCTGGCGGTCGATCGGCACGCCCCCAAGGGACGCTACGGACTGATCCTGCTCGACACCCATCTGGATACCGCGGCCGAAGTGGGCGGCGAGTCGGTCAACCACTGCTGCCCGATCACCCGGGCGATGGAGCTGGACGCGTTCGATCCCTCCCGGTGCGTGATCATCGGCCCGCACGGCGCGCTCAATCCCAAAGCCGAGTACGAGTACGTGCGCGAGCAGGGCATCACCGTCCACCACGTGTCCGACGTGGAGCGCAAGGGTGCCGCCTCGATCGCGCAGGACGCGGTCGCGCGCGCCTCCGAGGGCACCGACGGGGTGTACGTCAGCTTTGATATCGACGTGCTGGACGTATCGGTGGCGCCGGGCACCTGTGTGCCGACGATGGGTGGACTGACCTCTCGCGAGGCGCTGACCATGATGAAGATCATCGGCCGCGCCGACCTGATCGCACTCGACGTCGCCGAGATCGCGCCCGCCTATGACCACGGCCAGTCGGCGATGGCCGCATGCCAGGTGATCTCTGACACGCTGGCCGCCTACGCCGATTCGCATCGGGCCAAGGCGGGGCGATCCTCCGCGGTGGTGTAGATACAGACCCGAGGAGGCTCTCCATGAGTGACGACCGCAGCTGGTACACGTCCGAATATCCCGACCTGCGCGACGGCCCGCCGTGGGTGATGCAGGAGATGATCGAGGGCCAGACGGGCCTCCCCGCCGCAATCCTCGACTCGCCCTCGCCCGGAGTGGCCGCGGTCAGAGCGGCAATCCGCGACGCCGCGGCCGGCGGTCGTCCGATCGTGATCACGGGCTGTGGCACCTCCGAGCACGGGGCGATGGCGGTTGCAGCGCTGGTTGCCGATGCGCTGCCGGGCGCGTGGGTGGAGTCCCGCCAGGCGCTGGATGCCGCGATCACGCCCATGTCCGGGGGCGTGTGCGTGGCGATTTCCCACGATGGCGGCACCGCCGCGACACAGGCCGCGATGGAATCGGCGCGGGCGGCGGGAGCGACGATCGTGGCAGTCACCGCCAAGCCGGAATCGAGCGTGGCCGGTGCGGCCGATCACGTGGTTGTCACTCCCATGCTGGATCTGTCGTGGTGTCATACGGTGGCCTACACCAGTGCGATTCTGGCCGGCGTTTCGCTGGTGGAAAGCGGCGATACGAGCAGTGGTCTGGCCAAAATGATCGAGTCCGCACTGAGCCTGCGGCCGGTGCTGGCAGAGGCCGCGCGCACCATCCACGGCGGCCGCCGTATCATCACCACCGGCCTGGGCACCGATGAGGTCTCGGCCCGCGAGTTGGCGCTGAAGATCGAGGAGGGAGCCCGCATCCCGGCCACCGCGCACCAGCTGGAGACGCTCCTGCACGGCCATCTGGCCGGATGCGACGCCGACAGCACAGCGGTGGTGCGAATCGCCACCGACCCTCGCGGCGGTGACCTCCACACCACCCGGCAAGCCGAGGTGGATGCGGCGCTCGCGGTGATCGGCATCCCCACGGTCGTGCTCGGCCCACCGCTGGGATTGGCTGCGGCGTCCTCGCCGGCCGAGGCCCTGATCTCAGCTGCGGTCGCGCTGCAGCTGCTGACGCTGGAGTTAGCGCACGCCGCCGGCACCAACCCCGACCTGATCCGGCGCGAACAGCGGCCCTACCGCGAGGCCGCGGCCGCCGCCGGCGGTTGAGCGTCCGCCGTCCTCACCGCTTCCGGTAGCGTTCACCTCAATGGATCACATCGAGCTTACCCCTGAAGAGATGGCCCGGCTCCAGGCCCAACTGGCCGAGCTGGAAGGGCCCAAGCGCGCCGAGATCGTGGATGCGATCGCGGTGGCCCGCGGCCATGGAGACCTGTCCGAGAACTTCGAGTACCACGCTGCCAAAAACGAGCAGGGACTGCTCGAACGTCAGATCACAATCCTGCGCGCCAAGATCGAGAACGCCGTGGTGGTCGACCCGGCCACCCTTCGCACCGACGGGCGCATCTCGGTCGGCTCCAAGGTGCAGCTGCAGGACGAGTTCGGCGACCACATGGAGGTCGTGATCTCGAGCGCCGGAGGCGAGAACGCGGTCTCGCCCGAGTCACCGATGGGCCGCGCCCTGTACGGCGCCGGCGAAGGCGACACGGTCACAATCGAAGCGCCCAAGACCTCCTGGACCGCCCGTATCCTCACCATCACGTAGGGGGTGAATAACGGTGCCTGGCACCGTTATTCACCGAACAGCGGAAGGTGGCTGCGGTTGGCGTCGAGCATCTCGTCGAGCAGCGCCTGGGTCTGATCGAGGTCGAGGTTCGACGCAGTGGTCGGGTCGAGCACGAAGGCGTGCAGCGCCGCCTTGCGATCCCCGCTGAGGGCGGCCTTGACCACCTGCTTTTGGAAGTTGAAGTAGTGGTTGAGATGCGCCGCCAAGGCGTCGTCCAGCGGCCCCGCGTACACCGGCCGGATGCCGTAGGCGTTGATCTGGGCGTTGACCTCCACGATCGCGTCGTCGGGCAGGTTGGGGATGGCGCCATTGTTGAGCGCATTCACCACCCGAGTGGCGTTTCGGTTCTCGACGATGTCCTCGATCATGTCGATCACCTCGATGCCCTCGTCCTCGTCTCCCTTGGGCAGGTCGGCCAGGGTCACCGGCGTGTCATCGGCCGTCCACTGGGCCGCCAGCTCTTCGAGCCCCGCCACCCGAGCCTTCTCGTAGGCCATGTCATGCGTCTCGATGCCGTAGCGCATGTCCACCCCCTGGGCGGTGCCGGAATAGGGAGCCTCCAGCCGCTGCATCTGCGGATAGAACTCGGTCCAGTGCGTCCAGCAGTACGGCAGCACGCCGTAGGTCTCGAGCACCCACTTGACCACTGGGTTGGTCGCCCGCGCCTTCACCAGCGGCATCGCGTCGGTGCCGTCCTTGAGCCGCAGCTCCTGCACCGAGGCGCAGTGGTTGATGCCGGCCACCACCGGCGGCATCGCGATCTGGTCGGGGCTGACCCCCGCCTCGTGAGCAAGCCACTCGGGGCTGGCCGGATGTCCCGTGCACGAGCACAGCGCATACGACTTCACCGCAGGCGCCGCGGCCCGCATCGCCAGGGCCTCGATCGGCGCCGGGTTGGTGTAGTTGAAGACCCACGCGTCGGGCGCCACCTCGGCCACGTTTCGAGCCACGTCGGCCAGCACCGGCGCGTTCCGGAATGCGCGCATGATCCCGCCCGGGCCGATCGAGTCGCCCACGTGCATGACGATGCCGTAACGCCCCGGGATCTCCAGATCGTTGGCCCACGCATCCATCCCCCCGACCGCGATGGCGGCGATCACGAAGTCGGCTCCGATCAGCGACTCGCGCTGATCGAGCGAGCTTCGTACCGACAGCTTGCTGCCCTCGCTCTTGATCAGCTTGCGGCCCAGCGACTCCATCACCTTCACCCGGCCCTCGTCCACGTCCATCAACGTGACGTTCGAGTCTCCCAGCGAGTCGCTCAGGATCAGGCGGCGCAGAAGCAGCGGCACGAAACTGGAGCTGCCTCCGCCCACAATCGTGATGTTCTTCCCCATGTGTACGTGGCTCCTAGTTCATCGAGTCGTCGGTCATCGGCAAGATCGTTTGCTCCAGCACCCGGTGGGTGCGCGGCCGGGTAACGGCGTGCACCACCGCGTCGGCCACCTCCTCGGCCCGCATCATGCCGGGCAGATCGGGGTCCTCGGGAGTGCGCCCGCGATTCTCACCCATGGCAAACGCGGTGGCGACCCCGCCCGGGGCGATGGTCGAGCACCGCACGCCCCGCCGGTACAGCTCATGGTCGAGCGAGCGCATGAACCCGACCTGGGCAAACTTGGTGGCGGCGTACACCGACTCACCCTCGGGTGCGCGCTGGCCGGCCACCGACGCGATCACCACCAGGTCGGCGGCATCGCTCTCCAGTAGCCGCGGAAGGCTGGCGCGAACGGTGTACAGAAGACCCTTGACGTTGACGTCGACCATCTCCTCGATGTGCGACGGATCGAGGTCGAGGAAGTCGCCGTAGGCTCCCACGCCGGCATTTGCGACCACGATGTCCAGTCGGCCGAAGCGCTCAACCGTGGCCGCCACCATGGCCTCGGCCTGATCGGCGTCGCGCACATCGCAGGGCTGGGCGAGTGCGCCCTGGATGCCCATGTCGAAGCCCCGCCGAGACGCCATCGCCACCTTCGCCCCGGCCGCCACCAGTCGCACGCAGGTGGAGGCGCCGATGCCGCTACTGGCCCCGGTCACCAGGGCAACGCGTCCCTCGAGTGTGCTCATGATCTGCTCTCCATCAGTTGCAGTGGTCGGAGTGCGGCTGTGAGGGCGGCACATCCAGGGCAGGGTTGCGATCGAAGAACCCCACCGGCTTCAGCTTGAATCCGATCGTGGTCACCGGCATCACCGGCCAGTCCTCCGGCCGCGGAACGTGATGGTGGCCGAACGTATACCAAACCACGATGTCACGTCCATCGATGTCGCGATCCGCGCTCGTCCACTCCGGCAGGCCCGCACCGCCGGGGTGCATGTTGGGGTAGTCGCCGGCGGCGTAGCGCTCCTGCGGTGCATACGGGGTCACCCACAGATGCTCGTGCAGGAACCCGGCGCGCTTGCTCACAGGCGCGTCGGGCTGGGCAAACGGCACCGTGTTCTCACCGGGCACCAGCCGAAATGCGATCGGCTCCCCGAGGCGATGCTTGACGGCCGGATTGACGATCTCCCACCAGCGGGCCGACGCGCTATCGGTGCGACGGCGCGCGGCCAGCTCCGTCTGGAGCCGCCGGCGACGGGGCCAAAACGCATTCCCGTACGGGTTCTGCGGGCCGGGCGGAAGCGACTCGGTCCACACCTCGTCGACCGCATTCTCGGTGCCGTCGACGTCCAGGTCGAGGCGCATGTTGAAGAAATGCTGATGCACCATCGCGTTCAGCCCCGGGGCCACCAACACACCGTGTTCGGGTCGCACGCCCGGCGCCACCGCCCCGGTCGAAAGCACGCCCGTGAGCTTGACCTCGAACTCGATCGTGCCGTCCTGGTACAGGTACCAGAAGAAGCCGTAGTCGTAGTTGCCGATGGCTGAGAACGACGAGATCACCATCCGCCGCGAACGCCGCACCTCGCCACCGCCGTCGCGCCACTCGATGTGCCGCCACAGCACCCCCACGTCCTCCTCGTGCAGGCAGATGGCGTTGGGGATGTGCACCGGCTCGCCGGCGGAGTCGGAGACGTCCACGTCCAGGTAGACGATCTCCCCCAGGCAGTCGCACCCCCGGGTCAGCGGCGAAGCGGCGATTCCGACCCCGTTCTCGCCCGCATCAAACGCGTTCTTGAAGTAGTGCGTGGGGCTGGGATCGCCGTAGGGCACGACCATCTCCGACAGCGACGCGCGGTGCAGGATCGTCCGCAGCCGGCCGCCGTCCTCATAGCCGAGCTGGTTCAGCACCAAGCCCTCGCGGGGGGTGAAACCGACGTGCACCTGCCAGCGCTGCCAGCGCACGACCCGCCCCTCGACGGTGAACCCGGCGCCCTCCGGCTGGGTGATCTCCAGCGGCTTGATGTCGTCGCGCAGCGGCGCACCGGCTTGACATCGAAGTTGCCGCTCTCAGGCGGGATCGGCACCACCCCGTGATCGTCGACGCGCAGCACCTCGCGCTTGTTCAGGTCGACCAGCGCGATCACGCCGTCCACCGGGTGGGCCCACTCGCTGTCGCCGGGCTGCGGGCGCACGAAGGCGACCGCCCGCCCCAGCCGGATGCCGTCCTCGCCCTCGTCTCCGAAGTGTCCCGCCGGCCAGGCGTCGACCTGCACCGTCTCGAAGTCGGTGATGCCACGCTTGGCCATCGCCGCTTGGAAGTCGGGATGCAGCCGCACCAGCTCCTCGGCCTCCATCAGCTCGCTGATGACCGCCATCGGCTGGATGTCAGTCCGCACCCTCCAGCCGGTCACGGCCGCAGGGTCGAGCGACACCGTCACCTCCACCGCCGCCTCGGAGCCGCGATCCAGCATCACCACCTCGGCAACTCGCGGCGGCCGGCTTCCGCCGGCGCTCCACGCGACCACCGACGCCTTGTCCGGTTCGGACAGTTCCATGGTGATGAAGCGGGTGTCCGGGGACAGCTCAGCGAACTGCGGATGGGCGCGCACCGTGGCCGCGGCGGTGGCGATCTCAGTCGCCGAGAGCGGGTCGAGCGGGTGCCCGAAAGGTTGTATTCCTCCCATCGATTCCCTAGTATCGCGAAATCGCTGGTTGCGGCGACAGTGAACCGCTCCTGGTAAAACCTGCGGCCGACGGTGGGGTCGAGCGCCCGACGGAAGGTACATCGTGTTGAATGGAAGCAAGCGTCTCGTTGCGGTGCTCGCTGCTGCGTCCTGCCTGGCGGCCACCGCCGCGGCCTGCGGCTCGAGCAGCAGCTCAGACAGCTCGGCTCCGGCCTCGAGCGGCTCGATCAAAGGCCAGACCATCACCGTATTGGTGCCATACCCGATCCCGCAGAGCGTGATCGACTCGTTCACCGCAGCAACCGGTGTGAAGGTCAAATACGTCGTCACCGGCTGGGATCAGACCCACAACAAGCTGGTGGTTGCCAACACCGCCCAGACCTACGTCGCCGACGTGGCCGAGTTCGACTGGTCGTTCACCGGGCAGTTCGCCGGCGCCAAGTGGGTACAGCCACTCGAGGGCATGCTGCCTCCCGCACTGATGACTGACCTGTCGGCCATCGATGCGGCCTTCCAGTCGGGCGGCAAGACGTACGCAGCCTGCTTCTCCAACGACTTCCGGATGTCGCTCTACAACAAGAAGATGTTCGCGGCAGCCGGCATCACAGAGTTTCCGAAGACCTTCGCCGAGCTGGGACAGGCGGCGGAGAAGCTCAAGGCATCGGGAGTGAAGTACCCGATCGGGATCCCCATGGCGGCCACCGAGGGCGGTGTCACTCCGTGGTACCTGTTGACGCTCGCTCACGGCGGCCAGCTGTTTGACGAGAACTTCAACGCCGAGTTCGACAAGCCCGGCTCGGCCGGCTACCAGGCGCTGCAGTGGGAGGTCGACGCGATCAAGAAGGGTTGGGTATCGCCCGGGTCGGTGTCGCAGGACGACACTCCCACCTCTGACAAGTTCTACGCCGGTCAGACCGCAATCCTCCTGGCCAGCAGTCCCGGCAGTCTCGCCACCGCCAACGACCCCAAGCAGTCGAGCGTCGCAGGCGATGTCGCCCCCGGCCTGGTGCCCGGCATCGATGGCCCCGGCGCGTCGTTCGGTCTGCCGGAAGGCCTGTCGATCCCGACCACCGCCGAGCATCCCGAAGCCGCCGCGGCGTTCATCAAGTGGTGGCAGAAGACCGACAACTCGATCCTGATCTACAAGAAGGAAGGCAACCTGCCATGCGGCGCCTCGGTGCTGAAGAAGCTCGCCGACGACGGTGCAGCTGCAGGGCGGCGACGTGAT